>NZ_JBVHWQ010000029.1:0-1204 GCF_055564315.1 Streptomyces sp. NPDC029151 | reverse complement strand
ACTATCCGCTATCGGTCACCAGGGAATATTTAGGCTTAGCGGGTGGTCCCGCCAGATTCACACGGGATTTCTCGGGCCCCGTGCTACTTGGGTGTCTCTCAAACGAGCCGCTGACGTTTCGACTACGGGGGTCTTACCCTCTACGCCGGACCTTTCGCATGTCCTTCGCCTACATCAACGGTTTCTGACTCGTCCTGCCGCCGGCAGACGACAGAAGAGAGATCCCACAACCCCGCATGCGCAACCCCTGCCGGGTCTCACACGCATACGGTTTGGCCTCATCCGGTTTCGCTCGCCACTACTCCCGGAATCACGGTTGTTTTCTCTTCCTGCGGGTACTGAGATGTTTCACTTCCCCGCGTTCCCTCCACACTGCCTATGTGTTCAGCAGCGGGTGACAGCCCATGACGACTGCCGGGTTTCCCCATTCGGAAACCCCCGGATCAAAGCCTGGTTGACGACTCCCCGGGGACTATCGTGGCCTCCCACGTCCTTCATCGGTTCCTGGTGCCAAGGCATCCACCGTGCGCCCTTAAAAACTTGGCCACAGATGCTCGCGTTCACTGTGCAGTTCTCAAACAACGACCAGTCGTCCGCCAACTACTCGGACTCCGGCTGTCGAGGGATCATTCCCTCAGACACCCAACAGCGTGCCCGGCCAGGCCCCGTCCGGAGATCATGCGTTCCACGCTCTTGCGAGCAGTACTAGCAGCCTCCGACCCGAGAATCCGGCCGAGTAGTCAACGTTCCACCCATGAGCAACCAGTGCGAGACGTTCGCTCGCATGCTGGCCTCTGACCGGGCGAACCCGGTAAGAAGTGCTCCTTAGAAAGGAGGTGATCCAGCCGCACCTTCCGGTACGGCTACCTTGTTACGACTTCGTCCCAATCGCCAGTCCCACCTTCGACAGCTCCCTCCCACAAGGGGTTGGGCCACCGGCTTCGGGTGTTACCGACTTTCGTGACGTGACGGGCGGTGTGTACAAGGCCCGGGAACGTATTCACCGCAGCAATGCTGATCTGCGATTACTAGCGACTCCGACTTCATGGGGTCGAGTTGCAGACCCCAATCCGAACTGAGACCGGCTTTTTGAGATTCGCTCCACCTCGCGGTATCGCAGCTCTTTGTACCGGCCATTGTAGCACGTGTGCAGCCCAAGACATAAGGGGCATGATGACTTGACGTCGTCCCCACCTTCCTCCGA
>NZ_JBVHWQ010000028.1:0-1411 GCF_055564315.1 Streptomyces sp. NPDC029151 | reverse complement strand
CCTAGTAGTGCTTCGTTACCTCGCGTGATCTTGCCTGGTGGTGGGCATCTTCGTGGTGTGAAGCTGGGGGAGGTGGAACGGCTCCGGGGTGAGTTGGCGGAGTTCGTTGCCGATGTCTTCGGGTCGCTGCCGCGGCGGGATCAGCGGCGCTGGGGCGAGTGTTATCTGCGGGGTTTGATGCTGGATGGCCGGCGCAAGTCGATCCAGCCGATGGCCGAGCGGCTGCCGGACGGCAACATGCAGGCACTGCAGCAGTTCGTGAACCAGTCGCCGTGGGACCCGGTGCCGGTGCGGCGGCGGATCGCCGAGCGGGTGACCGAGGTGATCACACCCGAGGTGTGGGTGGTGGACGACGTGTCGTTCCCGAAGTGCGGCACCGCGTCGGTCGGGGTGGCCCGGCAGTACTGCGGAGCGTTGGGCAAGCGGGCGAACTGCCAGGTCGCGGTCAGCGTCCACGCGGCCACCGACACGGCCTCGTGCCCGCTGGAGTGGGAGCTGTTCCTGCCCGGGGAATGGATACATGACGACGGTCGGCGCCGCCGGGCCGGGATACCCAACGAGGTCGGGCATGTATCCAGGACACACCTGGCTCTGGGGCTGCTGGACCGGCTGGCCGCGCAGGGCCTGACCGTGCCGGTGATCGTGGCCGACGCCGGCTATGGCCGCAGCGTCTCCTTCCGCCTCGCGCTGGAGGACCGCGGCTGGTCCTACGTCATGGCCGTCGACCCGAAAGAGATCGCGCGGCCTGCCGACGCCGAGCCGTATCAGCCGGCTTACGGCGGACTGGGACCGCCGACCCTGCCCCGCTACCGTCAGGCGCCCCGCTCGCTGCCCGGCCTCATCGACGATGCCACCGTCTTTCAGGAGGTCACCTGGCGGCAGGGCAGCAAGGGCATGATGAGCTCGCACTTCGCCGTTCTCCAGGTGCGGCCCTCGGGCAAGGAAGCCTCCCGCACCGCTCAGGAGGCAGCCGGCGGACGCAACCGGTGGGACGGTGTGCTGCCGCTGCGGACGCTGCTGGTCGAACAGCCCGAACAAGCCGACGAGCCGACCGGTTACTGGATGACCAACCTGCCCGCCACCACGGCCATCGCCGATCTGGTGCGGTGGGCGAAGATGCGCTGGCGGATCGAGCACGACTACCGCGAGCTCAAGCACGGCCTGGGCCTGGACCACTTCGAGGGCCGCACCTGGCGCGGCTGGCACCACCACGTCACCCTCGTCACCGCCGCCCAGGCCTTCCTCACCCTGCGGCGGCTCGACCCAAAAGCCCAAGTGCCGGCCTGACCCTCTACCAGGTCCTGGACGCTCTTCAGGACCTGCTGAGGTGCTGGACCGGCACCTGCCACACCTGCGGCCGACCCCTCACCACCAGCAGGACCAGACCCAGAACCTAACGAAGCACTACTAG
>NZ_JBVHWQ010000027.1:0-1556 GCF_055564315.1 Streptomyces sp. NPDC029151 | reverse complement strand
CGCGGCGCCGCCGCCACCGACGCGGCCAGCGTCCCGAAGTGACCCGCCAACCGCTCGATCGTCGCCCGCTCGAACAGATCCGTCCGGTACTCCAGGGCTGCCAGCAGTTCACCGCCCGCTTCCGCGGCGGTCAGCTGGAGATCGAACTTGGCGTCCTGACCGCCTACACCGACTCCCTCGACCGTCAGGCCGGGCAGGCTCCACGCGTTGCCGTCCGGGGTGTTCTGGAAGACGAACAGGGTCTGGAAGAGGGGGTTGCGGGCGAGGTCCCGGTCGGGGGCCAGCTCGTCGACGAGGCGTTCGAAGGGGAGGTCCTGGTGGTCGTAGGCGCCGAGGGCGGTGTCCTTGACGCGGTCGAGGAGTTCGGTGAACGTCGGGTCGCCGGAGAGGTCGGTCCGCAGGACCAGCGTGTTGACGAAGAAGCCGATCAGGTCCTCGGTCTCGGCGCGGTTGCGGCCGGCGATCGGGGTGCCGACCGCGATGTCGTCCTGCCGGCAATAACGGGCCAGCACGATCTGGAACAGAGCCAGCAGGGCCATGAACAGACTCGCGCCCTGCCCGCTCACCGTCGCCCGCAGTGCCTCCGTCACCTCCGACGGCAGCGAGAAGTACACGGTGTCGCCCTCCGCGCCCTCCCTTTCGGCCGGCCGGGCACGGTCGGTCGGCAGCTCCAGGGCCGGCACTCCCGCAAGGCGCTCGCGCCAGTACGCCAGCTGCGCCTCGAGGACGTCACCGCTGAGCTGCTCCCGCTGCCAGACGGCGAAGTCCGCGTACTGGACAGGAAGTTCCTGCAACGACGCCTCGCGTCCGGCGACAGCGGCCGCGTACAGCTCGCGCAGCTCGCGCGCCAGGATCCCGGACGACCAGCCGTCCGACACGATGTGGTGCAGCGTGATCAGCACATACTGGTCGTCGTCGGCGACACGCACCACGTCCACGCGCAGGAGCCGACCGCCGTCCAGCTCGAACGGCCTCCGGGCCTCGGCCGCCATGATCTCCGACGCCGCCCGCTCCCTGCCGTCCGCCGGGACGGCCCGGACGTCGTGCACCACCGGAGTGACCGACCACGGCGCGTCCACGACCTGCGCGGGACGGCCTGAGTCGTCCGTGACGAACCGGGTGCGCAGCACTTCGTGCCGGGCCACCAGACCGGTGAACGCCGCACCCAGCGCACCGGCGTCGAGCACGCCCCGCACCCGCAGCCCGAACGGCACGAGGTATTCGGCGCTGCCCGGTGTCAACTGGTCGAGGAACCACAGTCGCTGCTGCGCGAACGACAGCGGCAGTGGACCGCTGCCACGGTCGACCGGAACCAACGGCGCCTCGCCGGCCGTCTCCAGCTCGCGCACGACCACGGCCAGGGTCGCCACCGTGGGCGAGGTGAAGAGGGCACGCACGGGTACGTCCACCCCGAGCCGTTGCCGCAGACGCGACGTCACCTGCGTTGCGAGCAGTGAATGTCCGCCCAGTTCGAAGAAGTTGTCGTGGATGCCGACGGTGTCGATGCCGAGGATCTCGGCCCAGATCGCGGCGAGGGTGCGCTCGGTGTCCGTCCG
>NZ_JBVHWQ010000026.1:0-1886 GCF_055564315.1 Streptomyces sp. NPDC029151 | reverse complement strand
TGGTCGTGGTTTCAGAACCAACACAGTGAACGCGAGCGTCTGAGGACAAGCCCTCGGCCTATTAGTACCAGTCAACTCCACCCGTTACCAGGCTTCCATATCTGGCCTATCAACCCAGTCGTCTACTGGGAGCCTTACCCCATCAAGTGGGTGGGAGTCCTCATCTCGAAGCAGGCTTCCCGCTTAGATGCTTTCAGCGGTTATCCCTCCCGAACGTAGCCAACCAGCCATGCCCTTGGCAGGACAACTGGCACACCAGAGGTTCGTCCGTCCCGGTCCTCTCGTACTAGGGACAGCCCTTCTCAAGACTCCTACGCGCACAGCGGATAGGGACCGAACTGTCTCACGACGTTCTAAACCCAGCTCGCGTACCGCTTTAATGGGCGAACAGCCCAACCCTTGGGACCGACTCCAGCCCCAGGATGCGACGAGCCGACATCGAGGTGCCAAACCATCCCGTCGATATGGACTCTTGGGGAAGATCAGCCTGTTATCCCCGGGGTACCTTTTATCCGTTGAGCGACGGCGCTTCCACAAGCCACCGCCGGATCACTAGTCCCGACTTTCGTCCCTGCTCGACCCGTCGGTCTCACAGTCAAGCTCCCTTGTGCACTTACACTCAACACCTGATTGCCAACCAGGCTGAGGGAACCTTTGGGCGCCTCCGTTACCCTTTAGGAGGCAACCGCCCCAGTTAAACTACCCATCAGACACTGTCCCTGATCCGGATCACGGACCCAGGTTAGACATCCAGCACGACCAGACTGGTATTTCAACGACGACTCCACAAACACTGGCGTGCCTGCTTCAAAGTCTCCCAGCTATCCTACACAAGCCGAACCGAACACCAATATCAAACTGTAGTAAAGGTCCCGGGGTCTTTCCGTCCTGCTGCGCGAAACGAGCATCTTTACTCGTAGTGCAATTTCACCGGGCCTATGGTTGAGACAGTCGAGAAGTCGTTACGCCATTCGTGCAGGTCGGAACTTACCCGACAAGGAATTTCGCTACCTTAGGATGGTTATAGTTACCACCGCCGTTTACTGGCGCTTAAGTTCTCAGCTTCGCCCACCCGAAAGTGAGCTAACCGGTCCCCTTAACGTTCCAGCACCGGGCAGGCGTCAGTCCGTATACATCGCCTTACGGCTTCGCACGGACCTGTGTTTTTAGTAAACAGTCGCTTCTCGCTGGTCTCTGCGGCCACCCCCAGCTCACGGAGTAAATCCGATCACCAGGAATGGCCCCCCTTCTCCCGAAGTTACGGGGGCATTTTGCCGAGTTCCTTAACCATAGTTCACCCGAACGCCTCGGTATTCTCTACCTGACCACCTGAGTCGGTTTAGGGTACGGGCCGCCATGAAACTCGCTAGAGGCTTTTCTCGACAGCATAGGATCATCCACTTCACCACAATCGGCTCGGCATCAGGTCTCAGACTATGTGCAAGGCGGATTTGCCTACCTCGCGTCCTACACCCTTACCCCGGGACAACCACCGCCCGGGATGGACTACCTTCCTGCGTCACCCCATCACTCACCTACTAACCGCTTGGTTCGGCGGCTCCACCACTTTCCTTTCCCCGAAGGGTCCGGAACGGCTTCACGGCCTTAGCATCACGATGCTCGATGTTTGACGCTTCACAGCGGGTACCGGAATATCAACCGGTTATCCATCGACTACGCCTGTCGGCCTCGCCTTAGGTCCCGACTTACCCTGGGCAGATCAGCTTGACCCAGGAACCCTTAGTCAATCGGCGCAAACGTTTCTCACGTTTGTATCGCTACTCATGCCTGCATTCTCACTCGTCAACCGTCCACGACTACCTTCCAGTGCCGCTTCACCCGGCAGACGACGCTCCCCTACCCATCACAACACCCGTTGGGGCTTA
>NZ_JBVHWQ010000025.1:0-3311 GCF_055564315.1 Streptomyces sp. NPDC029151 | reverse complement strand
CTCGACCATGTACGTGATGCGGTCGGTGGGATACTCCGGGTCCAGGGGAACGAACGCGGCACCGGCCTTCAGAATGCCCAGCAACGTCGCGATCAAGTCGGGAGAACGCTCCAGGCAGACCGCGATCAGCGTGTCCGGGGTGATGCCCGTCTCCCGCAGGTGATGAGCCAGCCGGTTCGCACGCGCGTTGATGCCGGCGTAGGTCCAGCGCTCATCATCGAACGTCACCGCGATGGCGTCGGGGTGCGTGGCGACCCGCTCCTCGATCAGCTGATGGATCGTCGCCGTGTCCGGATAAGGGCCCGTGACACCGTTCCAGTCGACGAGGATCTGCCGACGCTCCGCCTCCGTGAGCATGGTGAGGTCGCCGATCCGTGCGCCGGGTGAGTCCACCAGGGAGGTCAGTAGGGCGAGCAGGTGGCCGACCATGCGCTCGACGGTCTCCGCGTCGAACATGCTCCGGTCGTAGACGAAGCGGAACTCCAGGGCCCGGCCCGCCGACACGACGAGGGTCAGCGGGTATCCGGTGCGCTCCACACAGTTCACCAGGCGCCGGGTCAGTCCCTCGGGGAAGTCCGACGGCTTCTGCACCACCGGGTAGTTCTCGAAGACGAGGATGGACCGGAACAGCGGCTCGCCGCGCGGGATCCTGCTGTGCTGCTGCACGTCGACGAGGTGGCAGTACTCCCACTGCCGCATGTCCAGTTGCTCGTCCTGGAGATCCCGCAGCCACTCGGAGACGACCAGGTCACCCGTGAGCCGGCCGCGGACCGGCAGCGTGTTGATGAAGAGGCCCATCATCGACTCGACGCCGGGCAGATCGATCGAGCGGCCCGAGATGGTCGAGCCGAACAGCACCTCGTCCTGGCGGCTGTACCGGGAGAGCAGGATCGACCACAGGCCCTGCACCAGGGTGTTCATCGTGACCCGCTGGGACTTGGCGTAGTCCCGCGCCCGCGCGAACAGCTCCGCGGAGGCGCACGCCTCGAACTCTCCGACCCCCGTGTCCCCGGTGTCCCGGTCGACGTGCAGTGCGGTGGGCTCGGTGACGCCCGCGAGATAGTCGGACCAGAACGCCGCGGAGCCGTCGTCCCGCCGGGAGTTGAGCCACTCGATGTAGCGGCGGTACGGGACCGTGGGCGGCAGCCCGGCGGGGGTGCCGTCGAGCAGTGCGCGGTAGAGGGCGAACAGCTCCTTCTGGAGGATCTGGACGCTCCAGCCGTCGAGGAGGATGTGGTGGAACGACCAGACGACGATCCGGCGTTCCTCCGTCATGCGCAGCACGGTGACCCGGACCAGCGGGGCCCGTGACAGGTCGAACCCCCGGGCCCAGTCCTCCGCCAGGAAGGCGTTGAGCCGCTCCTCCTGACCGGACAGGCCGCGCAGGTCCCGCACCTCGAACGGGAGGGGAGCCCGACGCTGCACCACCTGTACCGGCTCCGACACCCCCTCCCACACGAACGCGCTGCGCAGGATCGAGTGCCGGTCGACGAGCTGCTGCCACGCGGCACCGAACAGCGCGCCGTCGAAGGGCCCTTCGACCTCCTCCGTCATCTGCACCATGTAGGGGCGGGTGTCGGAGGTGTCCTCAAGGGAGTGGTACAGCATGCCGAACTGCAGGGGCGAGAGGCCGTAGACGTCTTCCACGTTGTGCGCGCTCATATCGAGAACCTCTTCAGGATCGCGGCCATGTCGGCGTCACCGACATCGGTGAGGGGAACGCCAGGGGACTCCCGGCGGGCGTCGGCGGCTCCGTCGGCGCTGCCGGCGATCAGCTCGCGCAGGTGGCCGAGGACACCGTCGGCCAGGTGCTCGACGGTGTGCCGGTCGTGCAGCGCGGTCGAGTAGTTGACGTACAGGCCGAACGTGTCGCCCTCGACGGCGGCGGTCACGTCCAGCACGTTCCACCGCATGCCGTCCGGGCTGATCGAGTGGCCCTTGGGCTCTTCGGGTCCGGCGTACCGCCCGATGCCCGGCAGGTCCCTGGTGAACTGCCCCAGGTAGTTGAAGTTCACTTCCGGAGTGGGCTGCCGGCGCAGTACGGAGGACACGTCCGGGGCACCGAGATGGCGCAGGATGCCGTAGCCCACGCCCTTGTTGGGGATCCGCGCCAACTGCTCCCGGACCGCGTCGAGAGAGGCCACCGCGCTGGTGGCGCCTGGCGTCAGCCGCAGGGCGACGGGGAAGACGGACGTGAACCACCCCACCGTGCGTGACAGGTCCACGTCGGGGAACAGGTCCTCACGGCCGTGCCCCTCCAGACCGATCAGGGTCTCGTCGTCCCCCGTCCAGTCGCGCAGGGCGTGTGCCAGCGCGGTGAGCAACGCGTCGTTGATCCGGGTGCTGAAGGCCCTCGGCACGTCCCGCAGCAGGGCACGAGTCTCGTCCGGGCTGAGCGTCGCGACGACGGTGGCGGCGGAACCCAGGTCGTTACGGCCGTCCCGGTCACGCGGCACCCGGCCGGCCGGCTTGGGTTCGGCCCAGTAGGCGAACTCCGCCCGTGCCTGCGCGGAGTCGGCGAAGCCGTGCAGTCGCTGAGCCCACGACCGGAACGACGTCGTCTTGGCCGGGAGCCGGGGGGCGAGCCCGGCGGCCCGCCGCTCGTAGCAACTGCCCAGGTCCTCCAGGAGGATCCGCCAGGACACTCCGTCGACCGCCAGGTGGTGTACGACGATGAGCAGCCGCTGCCCGCGCGTGGGCCCCCACTCCTGCAGGGCGGCCCGCAGCAACGGGCCCTTGGCCAGGTCGAGGCTCTGTTGCGTCTCCTCCGCGATGTGCAGCGCCACCGACTCCAGGGACTCGTCCGCGACACCGGACAGGTCGTGCACGTCGAGGACGCCGGTGTCCACGCTCTCGTCCAGGTACTGCCGCCAGCCGTCCGCGCCGTCCGCGCAGCGCAGGCGCAGCGCGTCGTGGTGTTCGATCAGGTCGGCCAGCGCGAGTCGCAGCACGTCCGGGTCGAGCCCGTCGGTGACGAGGAGTTCGGCCTGGTTGAAGTGGTCGAACGCCGGCAGGTCCTTCTCGAAGAACCAGTGCTGGATCGGTGTCAGCGGGACTTCGCCCACCACGCGTCCCTGTTCCGCGTCGACCGGCGCGGCCGTACCGGCGTGGACCGCGATCTCGGCGATCGTCTGGTTCTTGAAGATCAGCCGCGGCGTGAGGTGCACACCGTACTTCTTGGCGCGGGCGATCATCTGGATGCTGATGATCGAATCCCCGCCCAGTTCGAAGAAGTTGTCGTGGATGCCGACGGTGTCGATGCCGAGGATCTCGGCCCAGATCGCGGCGAGGGTGCGCTCGGTGTCCGTCCG
>NZ_JBVHWQ010000024.1:0-4309 GCF_055564315.1 Streptomyces sp. NPDC029151 | reverse complement strand
GAGGGGGGTTTGGAGCGGTTCTTGCGGTCGGTGGGTGAGGTGTTCGCGGGGGGTGTGGACGTCGACTGGACAGCGGCGTTCGACGCGGGGTCCGCACGGCGGGTGGAACTGCCGACGTATCCCTTCCAACACCAGAACTACTGGCTGAAGACCGAGCGCACCACAGGCGACGTCACCACCGCCGGCCTCGCCCCCTCCGAACACCCGCTCCTCGGTGCCGCCGTGGAACTGCCCGGAACCGGCGGCATCGCCCTCACCGGCCGCTGGTCCCTGCGCACCCACCCCTGGCTGGCCGACCACGCCGTGTGGGGCACCGCCCTGCTGCCCGGCACCGGCTTCGTCGACCTGGTCCTCACCGCCGGCGCCGAGGCCGACTGCGGGTCCCTGGAGGAACTCGTCATCGAGGCACCCCTCATCCTGCCCGAGGAGGGCGGCATCCAGGTGCGCGTGGAGGTCACCGCGCCCGACCAGTCCGGCCGCCGCGCCGTCTCCGTCCATTCCCGCCCCGAGGGCGACGAACCCGACTGGACGCGCCACGCCGCCGGCACGCTCGTCCCCGAGGACCCGGAGTCCTCCGAGCCCGCGCTCGCCTGGCCCCCGGCCGGCGCCACCGCCGTACCCGTGGACGTCGAGTCGGTCTACGCGGGCCTGGCCGAACGCGGCTACGAGTACGGTCCCGCCTTCCAGGGGCTGTGCGCCGTATGGACCCGCGACGACGAGATCTTCGCCGAGGTCGCGCTGCCCGCACAGCAGCAGGAGGACGCGGGACGCTTCTCCCTGCACCCCGCCCTGCTCGACGCCTCGCTGCACGCACCGCTCATCTACGGCACCGGCCTGCCCCGCCTGCCCTTCTCCTGGAACGGCATCACCCTGTGGACCCGGGGAGCCTCCCGGCTGCGGGCGCACTTCGTCCCCGCGGGGGAGGAGACCTGGCAGGTCACGGTGACCGACCAGACGGGTGCCCCCGTCGCCCGCATCGACGCCCTCACAGGCCGCCAGGTGACCCAGGAACAGCTCGCCGGAGCCCGGCTGGCCCGCCACACCGGGTCCTCCCGGCTGGACAACTGGGTCTACACGACGACCTGGACCCCGGCCGAGATCACGGACCCGGCAGCCGTCCCCACCGGCACCTGGCTGGTCGCCGTACCCGCCGGCCGCACGGACGACGCCACCGTCACCGCATGCCTCACCGCCCTCGGCGACCGCGGAACCGACGCCGTCCCGCTGCCCGTCGACGGAACGGACCGCGCCGCCCTCGCCGACCTCCTCACCTCCACCGTGCCCGACACCGGCACCATCACCGGCATCCTGTCCCTGCTCGCCCTCGACGAGGCCGCCGACCCCGCACACCCCGCAGTCACCGGAGGTCTGGCGGCGACACTCACCCTGGTCCAGGCACTAGGCGACACCGGCATCGAGGCACCGCTCTGGCTCGCCACCCAGGGCGCCGTCGCCACCTCCGGCACCGACCCGGTGCACAGCGCCGACCAGGCCGCCCTGTGGGGTCTCGGACAGGTCGCCGCGCTCGAAAACCCGGGCCGCCGGGGCGGACTCGTCGACCTCCCCGCCACCCTCGACGGCACGACGGGCGCCCTGCTCACCACCGTGCTCGGCGGCGGCACCGGCGACGAGGACCAACTGGCCCTGCGCGCCGGGACGGCCCTCGTCCGCCGCCTGGAGCGGACGCCGCTGTACCGGCCGCAGCCGGACGAGACGCCGTGGCAGCCCACCGGCACCGTGCTGATCACCGGCGGTACCGGAGCCCTCGGCGGCCACGTCGCCCGACGGATGGCCGCCGGCGGCGCCGGACACCTCGTCCTCGTCAGCCGCCGCGGCACCGACAGCCCGGGCGCCGCTGAACTCACCGCGGAACTCGCCGAGAACGGCACCCGCGTCACCGTGGCCGCCCTCGACGTCACCGACCGGCAGGCCCTGGCCGATCTGCTGGCACGGCTGGAGGCGGACGGCAACCCGGTCCGCACGGTGGTACACGCCGCCGGCGTCAACGGCTTCGGCCCCCTGGCGGAGACGACGCTCGACGACTTCGGCGCCATCGTGTCGGCCAAGGTCGCCGGCGCCGCCCACCTCGACGCCCTGCTCGGCGACACCCCCCTGGACGCGTTCATCGTGTTCTCCTCCATCGCGGGCGTCTGGGGCAGCGGCAGCCAGAGCGCCTACTCCGCGGGCAACGCCTACCTGGACGCCCTCGCCCTGCGCCGGCGGAGCCTCGGCCGCACCGCCACCTCCATCGCGTGGGGCGCCTGGGCCGGCGGCGGCATGGTCGACGCCGCCTCGGCACCCCAGCTGCGCCGTCAAGGCATCGAAGCCGTACGCCCCGAAATGATGCTGGCCGCCCTCGACCGCGCCCTGACGGGCGGTCAAAGCGGCCTCACCGTGGCGAACATCGACTGGAAGCGATTCCACCCGGCGTTCACCGCACAGCGGCCCTCCCCGCTGCTGCTGGGCGTGCCCGAGGCCCGCCGCATCGCGGCGGCCGAGGCCCGCGCCCGGCGAGCCGACCTCACCACGGCGGGATCGCTGCGCCAGCGCCTGGCCGGCCTCGAAGAGGACGCCCGGAAGGAGATCCTGCTCGACCTGGTCCGCGCGGAGACCGCCGTCGTCCTCGGCCACCAGGACACGCACGCCATCCACCCGGACCGTGCCTTCCAGGAGCTGGGCTTCGACTCCCTCACCGCCGTCGAACTGCGCAACAAGCTGTCCGCGGCCACCGGCCTGCGGCTGCCCGCCACGCTCCTCTTCGACTACCCGGCTCCGGCCGTGCTCGTCGACCACCTGAGCCAGGCACTCGCTCCCGAGGGCGGCCCCGCGGTGCACCCCGCGGTCGCCGGCATGGAGAAGCTCAGGGACACGCTCGCCTCCGTCCCCGACGACCAGACGGTCCGCTCCCAGGTCACCGCAGCCCTGCAGGTCCTGCTGGCGAAGTGGTCCCCGGACGCCTCCCTCGACGAGGACGACGACCTCGAGTCCGTCTCCGACGACGAGGTCTTCGACATCATCGACAACGAGTTCACCGTTTCCTGACGCGTCCGCCGGCACCGAACCGCCCGACGGCGAGGCCCGCCGTCCCCGCTGCCCACCCGCCGTCAGAAGACTCTCCCTAGGAGCTGACCTTTCCCGTGGCCGACGACAAGAAGTACCGCGAATACCTCAACAAGGCCGTCACCACCGCGCGTCAGGCCACACGCCGACTGCGCGAGGTCGAGGAGAAGGCGTGGGAGCCCATCGCCATCGTGGGTATGGCCTGCCGGCTGCCGGGCGGCGTGACCTCCCCCGACGACCTCTGGCAGCTGGTGGCCGACGGCGTCGACGGCATCACCCCCTTCCCGGCCGACCGCGGCTGGGACCTGGCGGGAATGTACGACGCCGACCCCGACGTCCCGGGCAAGTCCTACGTCCGTGAGGGCGGCTTCCTCGACGAGGTGGCCGGCTTCGACGCCGAGTTCTTCGGGATCTCCCCGCGCGAGGCGCTGGCGATGGACCCGCAGCAGCGGCTGCTGCTGGAGACCTCCTGGGAGGTCTTCGAACGCGCCGGCATCGACCCCACCTCCCTCCGCGGGCGCAGGATCGGCTGCTACACGGGCATCATGCACCACGACTACGCCCCGCGCGTACGACAGGTCCCCGCGGACCTCGAGGCCTACCTCGGGCGTGGCAGCACCGGCAGCTTCGCCACGGGCCGCGTGTCGTACACCCTCGGCCTCGAAGGCCCCGCGGTGACCGTGGACACCGCCTGCTCCTCGTCCCTGGTGGCGATCCACCTCGCCGTCCAGTCCCTGCGCACCGGCGAGTCGGAGATGGCGCTGGCAGGCGGCGCGGCCGTGATGGCCGACAGCAAGATGTTCGTCGAGTTCTCCCGGCAGCGGGGCCTCTCCCCGGACGGACGGTGCCGCGCCTTCGCCGCGGGCGCAAACGGCACCGGCTTCTCCGAGGGTGTGGGCGTGCTGCTGCTGGAGCGGCTGTCGGACGCCCGCCGCAACGGCCACGAGGTCCTCGCCGTCGTCCGTGGCACGGCGGTGAACCAGGACGGCGCCTCCAACGGGCTGACCGCGCCCAACGGCCCCTCCCAGCAGGAGGTGATCCGTCAGGCGCTGGAGAACGCCCGGCTGTCCGCCGCGGACGTCGACGCGGTGGAGGCGCACGGCACGGGCACGTCGCTGGGTGACCCGATCGAGGCGCAGGCTCTGCTGGCGACGTACGGCCGTTCGCGTCCTGAGGGTGCGCCGTTGTGGCTGGGGTCGCTGAAGTCGAACATCGGGCATGCGCAGGCCGCGGCGGGTGTGGCGGGTGT
>NZ_JBVHWQ010000023.1:0-10571 GCF_055564315.1 Streptomyces sp. NPDC029151 | reverse complement strand
GGCTCGGTTCGGGCATTCATCCCCCGGCCCCTTCGCTGACGGTGGTGCGTGGTGCGTGCGGGCCCCGGCGAGGCGCCGGGACTCATCGATACGTTGCCGTACCGATACGCCAGTGTACCGATACGGGCGAGTACCGGTACACTGGCGTATCGATTGATCTGAGACACACTGGAACCAGCACGCATCACGAGTGAGGGGAAGCCGCACATGACGTCGCAGGCCGCGGAGGGACCGGAGACGGTCGTCGCCTCGCGCCGCTCCAAGATCACGCCGGAGCGTGAGCGGGAGTTCTTCGACGCCGTGCTGGAACAGATCCGCGAGTGCGGCTACGACTCCGTCACCATGGAGGGCGTCGCCGCGAGCACCCGGTGCAGCAAGTCCACGCTCTACCGGCAGTGGAAGACCAAGCCGCAGTTCGTCGCGGCCGCGCTGCGCGCCAACCGCCGGGTGCGGTTCGCCGGCATCGACACCGGATCGCTCGCCGAGGACCTGCGCCAGGCCGCGCGGGCCGCGGGCGACTGGTCCGGCAAGGACACCCGGCTGCTGCAGGCGCTCGGGCACGCGGTGACGTCCGACCAGGAGCTGGCCAAGGCGCTGCGCGAGGCGCTGGTCGACCCGGAGATCGCCGCGCTGGAGGAGATGCTCGCCCGCGGGGTCGCCCGCGGCGAGGTCCGGGCGGGCCACCCCGCGCTGGAGTACATCCCGGCGATGATGTTCGGCGTCCTGCGCGTGCGGCCGGTGCTCAACGGCCAGTACGCCGACGCCGACTACCTGGTCCGGTTCGTGGAGTCGGCCGTGCTGCCCGCGCTCGGACTGAGATGAGACCCAGGCCGCCGTCCACGGGATGACTGGACGGTGACCTGCCCGCGCCGCACCGTGGGGACGGGGGCGGCGCGCACCCCCCGGCCGGGTGGGGTTCCCCTTGAGCGGAGGGGAATCCCACCCGGCCGATCGTGTCCCCGGAGGTCCTCAGACGTCCTGGCCGTTCCCGCCGCCGGACGAGACCTTGATCCCCTTCAGGACCTCGTCGACGACCGACAGCTTCTGCCCGACGTCGATGCCGAAGCGGACGACGACCATCTGGCGGGGCCGGTTCGGGGAGGGGAAGGCGACCGACTCGACGTAGCCGTCGGCGCCCTTGCCGGTGACCGCCTTCCAGCGCACCAGGTAGCCCTTCTGCCCGGCCACCGTCACCGCCTCGGAGGCCAGCACCTCGTGCGAGGTGATGCGGCCGTAGGTGGTGCCGCCGTACGACTGCTCGGCGTTGGCCGCGATGTCCGCCTTGGCGACCTCCTCGGCCGTGTCGCCCTTGGTGCCCAGCTTCGTCGCCGGTGCCGTGTACGCGCCGCCCGGGGTGCACGTCTGGGACGGGTCGCCCGGGCACGGGTAGGAGCTGCCGGACGTGATCCCGGCGCCGAAGCGGACGGCCTGCCCGGTCCACCCCTGCGGCACCGGCAGGCTGATCCCGTTGACCGCGTCCGTCACCGAGCCGCCGCCCTCGGCCCTGGGCGCCTCGGACTGCCCGGGCGACGGCGAGGCCCCGCCCGAACCCCCGGAGCCTCCCGGGCCCCCGGACCCCCCGGGCCCGTCGAACGGCCCGCCCCGGCCGCCGTCCGGCCCCTGTGAGGAGCCCGCGCGGTCGACGCCGCCGTCGTCCTTGGCGAGGGCGTACACGCCGACCCCGATGCACAGCAGGACCGCGGCCGCCACCGCGACGGCTATGCCGTTGCGCACCCCCCGCCGGCCCGGAGCCGGCGGCGTGCCGGGATACCCCGGCTCGCCCGGCTGCCCCGGATGCGCGGGATACGCCGGGTACGCGCCGAACCCCGCCGGAGCCTGGGGCGCCGCCCCGGCCGGGGGACCCCACGCGGCGGCCGTGCCGGCGGGGCGGGTCCGGTCCGTCCAGGCCCTGCCGTCCCACCAGCGCTCGGTGGGCGGGCCGTCGTTCGTCTGCCCGGGGTCGGGGTACCACCCGGGGGGAGTCGCCTGCGTCATGCCCCCCACCGTATGAGGTGACGGTGAAAGAGGGATGAGAGGATCCCGTTGACCTTCCCCCCGCTGGTCGCGCGGGCGTGCGCGTCGCCTGCCCGCACCCTGTTTCACCCGGGCGGGCAACAGCTGCCGCGACCGGCCACCCGTGGCCCCGCCCGACGGCTACGCTCGGCACCTGTACGTCATTCGGGCGACCTGGGAGGTAACGGGATGACGGAGGGACGGCCGTCGGCGGCCGGCTCGGCTCCCCTGTGGGAGCGGGACGCCGAGATCGCCACCGTCGCGCGGGCACTCGACGTGCTCTGCGCGGACCAGTCGTCCGCGGGCAGCCTGCTGGTCCTGTGCGGCGAGGCCGGACTCGGCAAGACGGCACTGCTCGCCGAGACCCGCCGCATCGCCGAACGCCGCGGCTGCACCGTCTGGTCCGCCCGCGGCGCCGAGACCCTGAGGTCGGTCCCGTTCCACGTCGTACGGCAACTGCTCCAGCCCGCGCTGCTGTCCTTACTCCCGGAGGAGGCCCGCGAGTACCTCGGCGACTGGTACGACATCGCCGGCCCCGCCCTCGGCATAGCGGATCCGCAAGGGGACAAGGCCGACCCGCAGTACGTCTGCGACGGACTCGTCGCCGCGGTGCGCCGCCTCTCCCGCCGCCAGTGGCCGCTGGTGCTCCTCCTGGACGACGCGCACTGGGCCGACCAGGAGACCCTGCGCTGGCTCGCCGCGTTCGCCGAACGGCTGGACGACCTCTCCGTCCTCGTCGTGGTCGCCCGCCGTCCCGGGGAGACCGGCGGCGAGAGCGCCCGCCTGCTCGACGCGGTCGCCGCCGCGGGCCGCCCCGCCCACACCCTCAGCGCCCTCACCCCGGACGCCACCGCCGGCCTCACCCGCGCCACCCTCGGCCGGCACGCCGACGACCCGTTCTGCCGCGAGGTCTGGGCCGTCACCGGCGGCAACCCCTACGACACCGTCGAACTCCTCGCCAAGGTGCAGGACAGCGAACTCGAGCCGGTCGAGGCGCGGGCCGGCGAACTGCGCGCGCTCAACCGCGCGGCCCGCGGCGGCGGACTGGTCGACCGGCTCAAGGGACTCGGCCTGGAGGCCACCCGGTTCGCCTGGGCCGCCGCCATCCTCGGCACCGGCATCACCGTCGACATGGTCGCCCGCCTCGCCACCATGGACGACGAACTCGCCCGCGGCTGCGCCGACCTGCTGTGCACCGCCCGCATCCTCACCGAACCCCCGCCGGCCCCCGGCACCGAACGGGAGGCGGGCGAGCTGGAGTTCGTCCACCCGCTCATCGCCACCGCGGTCTACAACTCCATCCCGCCCGGCGTGTGCACCGCCATGCACGGCGTCGCCGCGCAGATCATCACCGAGCTGGGCCGCGGCGCCGCCGAGGCCGCCCGGCACCTGCTGAAGGTGCACCCGGACGACGACGAGGAACTGGTCGAGCAGCTGCGCGACGCCGCCCGCGAGCACCTCGCCGTCGGCGCGCCCGACGCGGCCCGCCGCTGCCTGGAACGCGCCCTGGAGGAGCCGCCCCGCCCGGAGGTGCACGCGCGCGTCCTGTACGAACTGGGCTGCGCCACCCTCCTGACCAACCCCGCGGTCACCACCGAGCACCTGCAGAGCGCCCTCGCCATGCCCGGCCTCGACGGGGACGACCGCGTCGACGCCGTCGTCCGCCTCTCCCAGGCCCTGCTCCACAACGACCAGCTGGAGGAGGCTGTCCGCACGGTCGAGGCCGAGGCCGCCCGGCACGAGGCGGGCCCCGTCCGGATGCGGCTCCAGGCCTTCCAGTTCATGTGGGAGGGCATCCACGGCGAGACCGTCGCCCCGGCCCGCTCCCGCCGCCTCGCCGAACTGGCGGACACCTGCACCGGCCGCGACAACGCCGAACGCGCCCTGCTGATCCTGCGCGGCTTCGACGCGATGACCCACGGCGAGAGCGCCGACGAGGTCCTCGCACTGTGCGACCGCGCCCTCGTCAACGGCCGCCTCGCCCCCGGCCTCGGCTGGACCGACCCCGAGTGGGGCATGGAACTGCTGATGATGCTCGGCAGCGCGTACGCCTACGCCGACCGGCTCGACCGCGCCGAGAGCCTGTTCGCCGAGGCACGGCGCGTCTACACCGCGGCCGGCTGGCGCGGCGGCCACCTCTCCCTGGCCAACGCCTTCCTGGGGCTCGCCTACCGCCGGCAGGGCCGGCTGCGCGACGCCGAGTCCGCCCTGCGCGAGGCCCTCGTCCTCGCCGAACGCGTCGGCCGCGGCCTCCCGCTGTACTGGTCGGCCAGCTGCGGACTGGTCGACACCCTGCTGGCCCGGGGCCGGGTCGAGGAGGCCTGGACGGTTGCCGAACAGTACGGTTTCGCACCGCCGTACCCGTCGACCATCGTGCTGCCCGACATCCGCTCCGTGCGCGGCCGGCTGCTGCTCGCCGTCGGCCGCACCGCGGAGGGCATCGGTGAACTGGAGGCCGCCGAGAAGACCGCCGTCTCCCGCGGCGGCCACAACCCGGTCCTCGCACCCTGGTCCGTCGACCTCGCCAAGGCGCTCGCCGGCCAGGACCCGGAGCGGGCGGCCCGGCTCGCGGCCGACGCCCGCCGGCAGGCCGAGCGGTTCGGCACGGACACCGCCATCGGCGAGGCCCTGCGCTGTGCCGCCGCGCTGGCGACGGGCCGGCGGGCGGTGCAGCTCGCCGCCCGCGCCGTCACCTACCTGGAGGCCTCGCCCTGCCAGTACGAGCACGCGGCGGCCCGTGTCGAGTACGGCATCGCCGCCCGCTCGGTCGTGGAACTCGGCCGGGGCATGGACCTCGCCAAGGCATGCGGCGCGGAAGCCCTGGTGGCCCAGGCACGGGAGGTGCTGGCGACGGGGCGCGGCCTGCACTGAGCCGGGGTCACCCTCGGCCCGGCCGCCGTTCGGTGAGCACCCGCCGGGCCGTCGCGGACGCCGCGTCGGCGGCCGGCATCCCGTCGTACACGGCGGTGTGCAGCAGCACCGCGTTCCGGTCTCCTCCGGTGCCGGCCCGCCTCGTGGTGCCCGAGTGAGCGGGCCCAGGCGGAGCGGGCAGTGCTGTCGGGGTGCGGTGCGGGGTCCCGTCGCACCCCTCCCGGCTTGCCCGGTGCGGCACGCCGTGAGGACGGCCGTCACCGCGACGGCCGTCACCGCGACGGCCGGCAGCGTCACCGGTCCGGCGCGCCGCGTACGCGCCCTGTGGCTCACGTCCCTGCCCCCGGCGCGACCCCCGTCCCCGTGGTCCGGTCGTGCGCGCACCGGTGCGCCCCGGCCACGGGTTCGACGGCGATGCGCGCGGGTACCCGGCCGCCACCACACACGGCACACACTCCGCAGCCGTACGCGTGACCAAGGGAGTGCGACCACATGAAGGCAGTCACCTGGCAGGGCAAGCGGGACGTCCGGGTCGAGGACGTGCCCGACCCCCGGATCGAGGAACCCACGGACGCCGTCATCCGCGTCACATCCACCGGGTTGTGCGGCTCCGACCTGCACCTGTACGAGGTGCTCACCCCGTTCATGACCCCGGGCGACATCCTCGGCCACGAACCCATGGGCATCGTGGAGGAGGTCGGCTCCGAGGTACCGGACCTGCGCCCCGGCGACCGTGTGGTGGTGCCCTTCCAGATCGCCTGCGGGCACTGCTTCATGTGCGACACCGGGCTGCCCACCCAGTGCGAGACCACGCAGGTCACCAGCGAGGGCATGGGCGCCCCCCTGTTCGGCTACACCCGCCTGTACGGCGCCGTCCCCGGCGGCCAGGCCGAGTACCTGCGCGTCCCGCAGGCGCAGTTCGGGCCCATCAAGGTGCCCGAGGGACCGCCGGACGACCGGTTCGTCTACCTCTCCGACGTGCTCCCCACCGCCTGGCAGGCCGTCGAGTACGCCGCCGTCCCGCCGGGCGGGACCCTCGCGGTCCTCGGCCTCGGGCCGATCGGCGACATGGCCTGCAGGATCGCCATGGCCCGCGGCGCGGAACGCGTCTTCGGCGTCGACCTGGTACCCGAGCGGCTCGCCCGGGCCCAGCGGCGCGGGGTGGAGACGTACGACCTGCGGACCTTCGACGACGAGAAGGCGCTGGTCCACGCCATCCAGGACGTCACCGGCGGCAGGGGACCGGACGCCGTGATCGACGCCGTCGGCACCGAGGCGCACGGCAGCCACGCCGCCAAACTCGCCCAGACGGCCACCGCGCTCATGCCGCGCAAGATCAGCGGGCCCCTCGCCGAACGCTTCAGCATCGACCGGCTCGGCGCCCTGTACATGGCCATCGACCTGGTCCGCCGCGGCGGCACGATCTCGCTCAGCGGCGTCTACGGCGGCATGGCCGACCCGATGCCGATGCTCACCCTCTTCGACAAGCAGATCCAGCTCCGCATGGGCCAGGCCAACGTCCGCACCTGGACGGACCGGATCATGCCGTACCTGACGGAGGAGGACCCGCTCGGCGTCGAGGACTTCGCCACGCACCGGCTGCCGCTGTCGGAGGCGCCGCACGCGTACGACATGTTCCAGCGCAAGCAGGACGGCGCCGTCAAGATCCTCATGCAGCCGTGAGGGTGAACCCCCTGCGGCCGGGTCTCGTGCCGCCGAGCCTCGTGCGGCCGGAGCCCGGCCGTCAGCCCCGGTGCTTCTCGCCGAGGATCTCCGCCAGGTCGTAGCGCACCGGCTCCTCCAACTGGCCGTAGGTGCAGCTCTCCGCCGTACGGTCCGGGCGCCAGCGGCGGAAGCGGGCCGTGTGCCGGAACCGCTGCCCGTTCTCCATGTGGTCGTACGCCACTTCGGCGACACGCTCCGGCCGCAGCGGCACCCAGGACAGGTCCTTCTTGCCGGACCAGCGGCTCGGCGCGCCCGGCAGCCGGGCCGTCTCGTGCGCGGCCTCGTCCGTCCAGGCGGCCCACGGGTGCCCGGACACGTCGTCCATGCGCAGCGGCTCCAGCTCCTCGACCAGCTCGGCGCGCTTCTTCATGGCGAACGCGGCGGACACGCCCACGTGCTGGAGCCGGCCGTGCCCGTCGTACAGGCCCAGCAGCAGCGAGCCCACCACCGGGCCGCTCTTGTGGAAGCGGTACCCGGCGACGACGACGTCCGCCGTCCGCTCGTGCTTGATCTTGAACATGGCCCGCTCGTCCTGGAGGTAGGGCAGGGTGAGCGGCTTGGCGACGACCCCGTCGAGGCCGGCGCCCTCGAACTGCTCGAACCAGTCCCGGGCCACCTCGATGTCGGTCGTGGAGGGCGCCAGGTGCACCGGCGGACCCGCCGAGGCCAGGGCCCGGTCCAGCAGGGCGCGGCGGTCGGTGAGCGGGACGTCGAGCAGGGCGTGGTCGTCCAGGGCCAGCAGGTCGAAGGCGACGAACGAGGCCGGGGTCTTCTCCGCCAGCATCCGCACCCGGGAGGCCGCCGGGTGGATCCGCTCGGTCAGCGCGTCGAAGTCCAGCCGGCCGTTCCGGGCGATCACGATCTCCCCGTCCAGCACGCACCGCTCGGGCACCCGCTCCTTCAGCGCCTCGACCAGCTCGGGAAAGTACCTGGTCAGCGGCTTTCCGGTCCGGCTGCCCAGCTCCACCTGGGGGCCGTCCCGGAACACGATCGACCGGAAGCCGTCCCACTTCGCCTCGTAGTGCATCCCCGGCGGGATCTTCGCCACCGACTTGGCGAGCATCGGCTTCACGGGCGGCATGACGGGCAGATCCATGCATCCGATTCTGCGCGCACACATCGGATCCCGCTCGTATACATCCCGCTTCACACCGTATGCTCCCGCCTTCCCCCGGTATGCGCGCTGTGCGGGGTGCGCCTACCGTGGCCGCATGGGCGATGCGGTGGAACTGGAGGTGGGCGGCCGGACCGTACGGCTGTCCAGCCCCGACAAGGTGTTCTTCCCGGAGCGCGGCTTCACCAAGCTGGACCTCGCCCGCTACTACACCGCCGTCGGCCCCGGCATCCTGCGCGCCCTGCGCGACCGCCCCACCACCCTGGAACGCTATCCGGACGGCGTCGGCGGCGAGTGGTTCTACCAGAAGCGGGCCCCGAAGGGCATGCCCGACTGGATCCCGACCGCCCACATCACCTTCCCGAGCGGGCGCAGCGCCGACGAGATGTGCCCCACCGAGGAGGCCGCCGTGGTGTGGGCCGCCCAGTACGGCACCCTCACCTTCCACCCCTGGCCGGTGCGGGCCGCCGATGTCGACCACCCCGACGAACTCCGCATCGACCTCGACCCGCAGCCCGGCACCGACTACGCCGACGCGGCCCGCGCCGCGCACGAACTGCGCGCCGTGCTGGAGGAGTTCGGCGGGCTGCGCGGCTGGCCGAAGACCTCCGGCGGACGGGGCCTGCACGTCTTCGTGCCCATCGAACCGCGCTGGACCTTCACCCAGGTGCGCCGCGCGGCGATCGCGGTCGGCCGGGAGATGGAACGCCGGATGCCCGAGCAGGTGACCATCAAGTGGTGGAAGGAGGAACGCGGGCGCCGCATCTTCCTCGACTACAACCAGACGGCCCGGGACCGCACCATCGCCTCCGCCTACTCCGTCCGCCCCCGCCCGCACGCCCCCGTCTCGGCACCCCTGCGCTGGGAGGAGGTCGGCGTGGCCGAGCCCCGCGACTTCGACCTCGTCACCATGCCGGCCCGGTTCGCCGAACTCGGCGACGTGCACGCCGACATGGACGAGCACGCCTACTCCCTGGAGGCGCTGCTGGACCTCGCCCGCCGGGACGAGCACGAGCACGGCCTCGGCGACCTGCCGTACCCGCCGGAGTACCCGAAGATGCCCGGCGAACCGAAACGCGTCCAGCCCAGCCGGGCCCGGGGCCGGTCCTCGTCATGAGATCCCGGCGGGCCGGTGGGTGTTCTCGGCGGGATGACCCGTGCGCCGACCCGGAGCGGCCTCGACGCGAGCTCGCCGGCTGAACCGGCGCGTCGGCGGCCCCCGGCCCGGTCCGGACGGCCGCCGGGACCACCCTCACGGACGTCCCGCGCGGCACACACCCCGGCATGGCCTCGCCCGGGCAGCGCACCGTGCACACCCCCGCCGGGCTGCCCTGGCAAGACCTCGCCCTCGCCCGTACGGGTTCCGGCGGGCGGAGCACCGGGCGTCGGGACGGCGGTCGGCCCGCTCGGCGGAGCCGCACGGTTCCGGTCCGCTCCCCGCACCGGCCCGACCGGCGCCGCGCGGCTATCCTGATCGCCAGCCGCCGAGGAGGAGTCCCCACAGTGACCGAGGCAGTCTCGCGCCCCACGCTGGAGGCCGTGGCCGCACGGGCCGGCGTGTCCCGGGCCACCGTGTCCCGAGTGGTCAACGGCGGCGACGGGGTCCGCGAACCCCTGGCCGAGCGGGTCCGGCGGGCCGTGGAGGAACTGGGCTACGTCCCCAACCAGGCGGCGCGCAGCCTCGTCACCCGGCGGCACGACGCCGTCGCGGTCGTCATCGCCGAGCCCGAGACCAAGGTCTTCGCCGACCCCTTCTTCGCCCTCCAACTGCGCGGCATCAGCAAGGAACTGACCGCGCACGACAACCAGCTCGTGCTGCTGCTCACCGAGGGCCGCGCCGACCACGCGCGCGTCGCCCGGTATCTCGCCGGCGGCCATGTCGACGGCGCGCTCGTCTTCTCCCTCCACCTGGACGACCCGCTGCCCGGCCTCATCCACGACGCCGGCGTGCCCACCGTGTTCGGCGGACGCCCCGGCTGGGGCGGGGACAGCCCGGCGGCGGACCCGGGTGTGGCGTACGTCGACTGCGACAACCGGGGCGGGGCCCGCGCGGCCGTACGGCACCTGCTGGACCTCGGCCGCCGGCGTGTCGCGCACCTCACCGGTCCGCTGGACCAGACGTCCGCGGTGGACCGGCTCGACGGTTACCGGGACGTCATGGCCGACGTGCCGGGCGGGAGCGATCCCCGGCTGGTCGTGGAGAGCGACTTCACCCCGGCCGGCGGCGAACGCGCCATGCGGGAACTCCTCGACCGCTGCCCGGACGTCGACGGCGTGTTCGCCGCCAACGACCTCACCGCCCTCGGTGCCCTGCGCGTGCTGCGCGAGAGCGGCCGGCGGGTACCGGAGGACGTCGCCGTGGTCGGCTTCGACGACATGGTGCCGGTCACCGAACAGGCCGAGCCCCCGCTGACCACGGTCCGGCAGGAGATCGAGGAGATGGGCCGGCTGATGGCCCGCCTGCTCCTCCAGGGCCTGTCCGACGAACGGCACCGACCGCCCACGGTCCCCGGCGCGCCCGTGGCTCCCGGCACGCCGGGCACGGCGGTGATCCTGCCGACGACCCTGATACGCCGCGCCTCGGCATGACAGCCGCCGTGCACACCCCGCGGCCCGGCCCGCAGGCCACCGAAGCGCTCAGCCCTGTGCCGGCTCGCTTCTGATCACCGCGAAGCGGACCCCGTACGGATCGGCGAGCTTGGCCATGCGGCCCACGCCCTCCAAGGTCGTCGCGGGCATCCGCACCGTCCCGCCGAGCCGCTCCGCCTGGGCCACCGTGGCGTCGGTGTCGACCACCTCGAAGTACGGCAGCCAGTACGGACCGGGCTCCACCTCGTCCGGCGCGTCG
>NZ_JBVHWQ010000022.1:0-16855 GCF_055564315.1 Streptomyces sp. NPDC029151 | reverse complement strand
AAACGCCCGGTTACATTCCGAACCCGGAAGCTAAGCCTCACAGCGCCGATGGTACTGCAGGGGGGACCCTGTGGGAGAGTAGGACGCCGCCGAACTCCTTTTGAAGCTCCGGCTCTTGGGCACTGCCCAGGGGCCGGAGCTTTTTTGCGTTGAGGTAGGGTCAGGGGGCATTGTTCTCTCGTTTCGCACAGGAGGCCCCCGGGTGGAGGTCCAGGAGACCCGTGTCCAGACAGACCGGGTCCTCACCATCCCCAACATCCTCAGCATGGCGCGGCTCGCCGGCGTACCCCTCTTCCTGTGGTTGATCCTCAGGCCGGAGTTCGGTGGCCCCAAGAGCGATGGCTGGGCCCTCCTCGTGCTCGCGTTCAGCGGCGTCAGCGACTACCTGGACGGCAAGCTCGCCCGGCGCTGGAACCAGATCAGCAGCCTCGGCCGGCTGCTCGACCCCGCCGCCGACCGGCTGTACGTCCTCTCCACGCTGCTCGGACTGACCTGGCGGGAGATCCTTCCGCTCTGGCTCACCGCCCTCCTGCTGGCACGGGAGCTCGTTCTCCTGGTCATGGTGGGCATCCTCCGCCGGCACGGCTATCCGCCGCCGCAGGTGAACTTCCTCGGCAAGGCCGCCACGTTCAACCTCATGTACGCCTTCCCGCTCCTGCTCCTCAGTGACGGAGACGAATGGATCGCGTCACTCGCCGCAGTTTTCGGGTGGGCTTTCGCCGGATGGGGTACAACCCTCTATTGGTGGGCAGGAGTGCTCTACGTGGTACAAGTCCGCCGTCTGGTGCGCGCGGACACCGTGGCTGATTGAGCCCGTCTCTTGTCTGGACAAAGTCGTCCGATGGCCCGCCGCCGTGAAATGCGGGACACTTGGACGGGTGAAGTCGGCTAGACAGTCATCTCTTTAGGAGGACGCTTCCGACATGAAGGCCGTCGTGATGGCCGGTGGCGAGGGCACACGCCTTCGCCCAATGACCTCCAGCATGCCCAAGCCGCTCCTGCCCGTGGCCAATCGCCCGATCATGGAGCACGTGCTGCGACTGCTCAAAAAGCACGGCCTCAACGAGACCGTGGTCACCGTGCAGTTCCTGGCGTCCCTTGTGAAGAACTACTTCGGCGACGGTGAAGAGCTCGGCATGGAGCTCACCTACGCCAACGAGGAGAAGCCACTCGGTACCGCCGGAAGCGTCAAGAACGCCGAGGAGGCGTTGAAGGACGACGCCTTTCTCGTCATCTCCGGCGATGCTCTGACCGACTTCGACCTCACCGAGCTGATCAATTTCCACAAGGAGAAGGGTGCGCTGGTCACGGTCTGCCTGACCCGCGTGCCCAACCCGCTGGAGTTCGGCATCACCATCGTCGACGAGGAAGGCAAGGTCGAGCGCTTCCTGGAGAAGCCGACCTGGGGGCAGGTCTTCTCCGACACGGTGAACACGGGCATCTACGTCATGGAGCCCGAGGTCTTCAACTACGTCGAGGCCGATGTTCCCGTCGACTGGTCCGGCGACGTCTTCCCGCAGTTGATGAAGGAAGGCAAGCCGATCTACGGCTATGTCGCCGAGGGCTACTGGGAGGACGTCGGCACGCACGAGAGCTATGTGAAGGCCCAGGCGGACGTCCTCGAAGGCAAGGTCAACGTCGACATCGACGGCTTCGAGATCTCCCCGGGCGTGTGGGTGGCCGAAGGGGCCGAGGTGCACCCGGACGCAGTGCTGCGCGGACCCCTGTACATCGGCGACTACGCGAAGGTCGAGGCCGGCGCGGAGATCCGGGAGCACACCGTCGTCGGCTCCAACGTCGTCGTCAAGAGCGGTGCCTTCCTGCACAAGGCCGTCGTGCACGACAACGTGTACATCGGGCAGCACAGCAATCTGCGCGGCTGTGTCGTCGGCAAGAACACCGACATCATGCGTGCCGCCCGGATCGAGGACGGCGCGGTCATCGGTGACGAGTGCCTGATCGGTGAGGAATCGATTGTTCAGGGCAACGTCCGCGTGTACCCGTTCAAGACCATCGAGGCCGGCGCCTTCGTCAACACCTCGGTGATCTGGGAGTCGCGGGGACAGGCGCATCTGTTCGGTGCCCGGGGTGTCTCGGGCATCCTGAACGTGGAGATCACGCCGGAGCTGGCGGTCCGGCTCGCGGGCGCCTACGCGACGACCCTGAAGAAGGGCTCCACGGTCACCACGGCCCGCGACCACTCCCGGGGCGCCCGGGCGCTCAAGCGGGCGGTGATCTCCGCGCTCCAGGCCAGCGCCATCGACGTACGCGACCTGGAGAACGTGCCGCTGCCCGTGGCCCGGCAGCAGACCGCGCGGGGAAGCGCCGGCGGCATCATGATCCGGACCTCGCCCGGTGTGCCGGACTCGGTCGACATCATGTTCTTCGACGGACAGGGCGCCGACCTCTCCCAGGGCAGCCAGCGCAAGCTGGACCGGGTGTTCGCGCGCCAGGAGTACCGGCGGGCGTTCCCCGGGGAGATCGGCGACCTGTACTTCCCGGCGAGCGTCTTCGACTCGTACACCGGATCGCTGCTGCGGAACGTCGACACGACCGGGATAGCCGAGTCGGGGCTCAAGGTGGTCGTGGACGCCTCGAACGGCAGTGCCGGGCTCGTGCTGCCCAGCCTGCTCGGCAAGCTCGGTGTGGACTCGCTGACCATCAACCCCGGTCTGGACGAGTCCCGGCCCACCGAGACGGCCGAGATGCGGCGGAAGGGGCTAGTGCGGCTCGGGGAGATCGTGGCGTCCTCCGGCGCCGCGTTCGGAGTGCGGTTCGACCCGGTCGGCGAGCGGCTGTCGCTCGTGGACGAGAAGGGCCGGATCATCGAGGACGACCGTGCGCTGCTGGTCATGCTGGACCTGGTGGCCGCCGAGCGGCGCAGCGGGCGGGTGGCGCTGCCGGTCACGACGACCCGGATCGCCGAGCAGGTGGCCGCGTACCACGGCACCCAGGTCGAGTGGACCACCACCTCGCCCGACGACCTCACGCGCGTGGGGCGCGAGGAAGGCACCATCTTCGGTGGTGACGGCAAGGGCGGGTTCATCGTCCCCGAGTTCAGCGGTGTCTACGACGGCACGGCAGCCTTCGTACGCCTCATCGGGCTGGTGGCGCGGACGCAGCTCACACTGAGCCAGATCGATGCCCGGATCCCGCGGGCGCACGTCCTCAAGCGGGACCTGGCGACGCCGTGGGCCGTCAAGGGTCTGGTGATGCGACGGGTGGTCGAGGCCGCTGGGGATCGCTTTGTCGACACGATCGACGGTGTGCGGGTCGTGGAGACCGACGGGCGCTGGGTGATGGTGCTGCCGGACCCGGCCGAGGCGGTCACGCACCTGTGGGCCGAGGGGCCCGACGACGCCTCCGCGCAGGCGCTGCTGGACGAGTGGTCGGCGGTCGTGGACAGCGCCGGCCGGTAGCTCCAGGCGGCTGAGAACGGCAAAAGCCGCCGCACGCGCGCGTGCCGGACAAGAGTCCTCCAAGGGGGCCTGTCCGGCACGCGGTGGGGCCGTTCGGAGGTACTGCCCGCGACATGCGACGATGTGCGGCATGCCGCAGCAACCCCCCGTTCGGAGCAGCCCGCCGCGGGCGCAGCGCCCGGACGCCTCCATGTCGTTGATCACCAACGTCATGGACCACAGCCTTGACGACGGATACGCCGAGGCCGCAGCCCGCAGGAACTCCCAGGGCGAGGGCGGCCTGCCGAAGACGCTCCGGGCCAAGCTGGGCCTGGCGGCCGGTCTCGTCCTCGCGGCGCTGGTGGTCACCCTGGGGGCGGCGCAGGCGCGCGTGGCGGCACCCGTCGTGGCCAAGGAGCGCCAGGAGCTGATCGACCGTGTCGACAAGGAGACCGCGGACGCGGACAAGCTGGAGGACACGGTCGACACGCTGCGCGACGACGTCAGCGCGCGTCAGCGGGCGGCCCTGAGGTCGAGCGGTGGGGGATCCGAGGCCGACCTGGTCGGCCTGCTCTCGGGTGCCACCGCGGTGCGCGGGCCCGGGGTGAGGCTCGTCGTGAACGACGCCAAGGAGGCGAGCGGCGGCGGGGACGGCTCCAACCCCCGGGAGACGTCGGGTTTCTCCGACACCGGCCGGGTGCGGGACCGCGACATGCAGCGCGTGGTCAACGGACTGTGGGCCTCCGGGGCCGAGGCGATCTCCGTCAACGGGCAGCGGCTGACCGCCCTGTCCGCGATCAGGGCCGCGGGTGACGCGATACTGGTCGACAACAGGCCGCTGGTGCCGCCGTACACGGTGCTGGCGGTGGGGGACGGGCAGAGGTTGAGCACCAGGTTCCAGGACAGCGCCGACGGCCTGTACCTGCATGCCCTGGAAGAGAACTACGGCATCCGCGCCACCATCTCCACGGAGGGGGACGTCCGGCTGCCCGCCGCTCCCAGTGTGATCGTACGTACAGCACAGCCGAAGTCCGAGAAGAGCGGGAAGGGCACATCGTGATCGCCGTACTGGGCCTCGTCGTGGGAGTCGTGGCCGGCCTGTTGGTCCGGCCCGAGGTTCCGGCGGTCGTCGAGCCTTATCTGCCGATCGCCGTCGTCGCGGCGCTGGACGCCGTCTTCGGCGGCCTGCGGGCCATGCTGGACGGCATCTTCGACGACAAGGTCTTCGTGGTGTCGTTCCTTTCGAACGTGGTCGTCGCCGCCCTCATCGTGTTCCTCGGCGACAAGTTGGGCGTGGGCGCTCAGCTGTCCACGGGCGTCGTCGTGGTCCTCGGTATCCGCATCTTCTCCAACGCCGCGGCGATCCGACGGCACGTGTTCCGGGCGTGACACCGATGAGCGAGCAGAACGACCGCAGGAACGACGGTGCCGACCGCGACGAGGGCACCGACCGCAACGACGGCACGGGCCGTGATGCGCAGCAGGACAACCGGCTGCGCAGGGAGCTGCCGGCCGAGGTGGCCGCGCCCGTGCCCGCGGCCGGGCGGCAGTCGGCCGAGGAGCAGCCACAGCAGCCGCTGACGGGCCGGCAGCGGCTCGTCAAGGGGCTGTGGCCGCCGCGTTTCACCCGTGCCCAACTCATCGTCGCGCTGCTCCTGTTCGGCCTCGGCTTCGGCCTCGCCGTACAGGTGGCGTCCAACAGCGACACCGACAGCGCGCTGCGCGGCGCGCGCCAGGAAGATCTTGTACGCATCCTCGATGAACTGGATGCGCGTACTCAGCGTCTTGAGGACGAGAAGCAGGGACTCGAAAAGCAGCGTCAGGAGCTGCAGACCAGCTCCGACCAGGCCGCCGAGGCGCGCCGGCAGACCGCCGAGAAGAAGAGGCAACTCGGTATCCTCGCGGGCACCGTGGCGGCGCAGGGTCCCGGCATCACCATGACGATCGAGGACACGAAGGGGACGGTCCAGGCGGACATGCTGCTCGACGCGATCCAGGAGTTGCGCGCGGCCGGCGCGGAGGCGATCCAGGTCAACGGGGTCCGCGTGGTCGCCGGCACTTACTTCACCGACTCCGGCAAGAGTGTGAGCGTCGACGGGAACAAGATCAACGCTCCCTATCGTTTCCAGGTCATCGGCAAGCCGCAGGACCTCGAACCGGCGCTGAACATCCCGGGAGGCGTGGTGCAGACGCTCGAGAAGGAGCAGGCCACGGTGACCGTCGAGCAGTCGGACAAGATCGTCGTGGACGCCTTGCGACAGGCGAAGCGGCCTGACTACGCTCGGTCGTCCTCCCAGTGAACGGGTGGTGCATGCGGGTCGTCCGGCAGGGGCATGAGGTTGCGGGGGGTCGGCGCACCGAAGAGGTGGTGCGTGGTGGAAACTGTCTGGTGGTTACGGACGTTGTGAGAATGTCCGGCTCGGCCGGTGTAGGCAATCAGGGTTCGTCCTGCCCCACGGGCGGGTCTGTTTCGGTCAAGGGGAATCGCCCGTGAAGTTGTTTGCGAAGTTGTTCGGCAAGAGCGCGCGAGAGGGCAGGGACAACGCCACCGCCCGCCATCGCGCACAGCCTGACGCGGAGGGCCAGCGCCCGCTGTTCCGGGACCAGGTCGCTGGTCCGGGCGGTGACATTTCCGGAGGTCAGGGCGCGGCGTCTGTTGACCCTGCCCAGTCCGGCGGCATAGGTTTCGGGCAACCGTCAACCTCAGGTACGGGTGGAGGGTTTGCCTCCGACCCGTACGCGTCCAACGCCCCGGCGGGGCAGCCGCGGCAGGAGGATCCGTCGATGTCGGTCCTGGTGTGTACGAGGTGCGGTAACCGGAATGCGGAGAACGCCCGGTTCTGCTCCCACTGCGGGGCGCCGCTGCGCCCCGGGGTGGCGCCCGAGCGGGCCTCCGAGACGACGTCCACCATCTCGATCTCCGGCCTGGAGGCGTACGACTCCGAGGCCACCGGCCAGACGCCGCTGCCGATGCTGTCCCCGGAGGCGCAGGCCGCGGTGGACGCGCTGCCGGTGGGATCGGCGCTCCTGGTGGTGCGCCGCGGCCCGAACTCGGGCAGCCGCTTCCTGCTGGACAGCGACCTCACCACGGCCGGCCGGCACCCGCAGAGCGACATCTTCCTGGACGACGTGACGGTCTCCCGGCGGCACGTGGAGTTCCGGCGTTCCCCCGACGGCTCCTTCACGGTGGCCGACGTGGGCAGCCTGAACGGCACGTACGTCAACCGGGAGCGCATCGACCAGGTCGCTCTGTCGAACGGTGACGAAGTGCAGATCGGCAAGTACCGGCTGGTGTTCTACGCGAGCCGGCAGGGCATCTGACCCACCCCCGGACTGACGTCCGGGGGAACCCCCCAGGGAAGGTCCATGCTTCAAACACCGAGCGGCGGTGCCGGAAGCGGTACCGCCGCCAGGGACAGTGGGCTGATGAGCATCGGCACGGTGCTGAACGTGCTGCGCGACGAGTTCCCCGAGGTCACCATCTCCAAGATCCGCTTCCTGGAGTCGGAGGGCCTCATCGAGCCGCAGCGGACCCCGTCGGGGTACCGCAAGTTCAGCGCCGGCGACGTCGAGCGCCTCGCTCACGTCCTGCGGATGCAGCGGGACCACTACCTGCCGCTCAAGGTGATCCGGGAGCACCTGGACGCCATGGAGCGCGGTGAGGCCGTGGCACTGCCCGTGGTCGGGCGCCAGCGCACCGGGGACGACATGCCGGTGCCCGTGGAGGGTCCCACGGTGGCGCGGGTCGGCCGGGCGGAGCTGCTGGCCGCGGCGGACATCGACGAGGGGGACCTGAAGGAGTGGGAGTCCTACGGGCTCATCGCTCCCCTGGAGGACGGGGCGTACGACGCCGAGGCCGTGACCGTGGCCTCGCTCATCGCCGAGCTGGGCCGGTTCGGGATCGAACCGCGCCACCTCCGGGTGATGAAGGCCGCCGCCGACCGTGAGGCGGGGCTGGTCGACCAGGTGGTGGCCCCGCTCAGGCGCCACCGGAACCCGCAGACCAGGGCGCACGCCGAGGCCCGTGCGAAGGAGCTGGCGGCCCTCACGGTGAAGCTGCACGCGGCCCTGGTGCAGACCGCTCTGGGCGTGCGGCTGCCCTGACGGCGCAGGGCCCCCAGGCGGCCGGATCGGGCACCTGTTCCCGGCCCGACTACCCAAACGTCCCGGGCACGGCCTAGGGTTGCTGTGTGAACGAGCTCGATGTCGTAGGTGTCCGGGTCGAAATGCCCTCCAACCAGCCGATCGTGCTCCTGCGCGAAGTGGGGGGCGACCGTTACCTCCCCATCTGGATCGGACCGGGGGAGGCGACGGCGATCGCCTTCGCCCAGCAGGGCATGGCCCCCGCGCGACCGCTGACCCACGACCTGTTCAAGGACGTGCTGGAGGCCGTCGGCCAGGAGCTGACCGAAGTGCGCATCACCGATCTGCGGGAAGGCGTCTTCTACGCGGAGCTGGTGTTCGCCAGTGGGGTCGAGGTCAGTGCCCGCCCCTCCGATGCCATAGCGCTGGCTCTGCGCACCGGAACGCCGATCTACGGCAGTGACACGGTGCTGGACGACGCGGGCATCGCCATTCCGGACGAGCAGGAGGACGAGGTGGAGAAGTTCCGCGAGTTCCTCGACCAGATCTCGCCCGAGGACTTCGGCACCAGCAGCCAGTGAGGCCGGGGCCCACCCGTTGGCTCCGGGGTCACGCCGGGGCGGGCGGCGGCCTCGCGCGGCCCGCGCACCGGCAATTGCCGCCGGCCAGTGAGAGCGTCCTCCGGGCCCCCGTCAGGGCATTCGGCTAGCCTTTCCCCGCGGTGGGACACGGGAAACCACTCCTAGGGTGATTATCACTCGGCGTGCCGAGTGTGGCGATCGTTGACGCACCCCTGGTGACTGCCTACCGTCGAGAAGGCAGGTCAAGGACGGAGGTCGGCGTGAGAACCAGCGGCGACGGTACGGCTGGGGGTGCCCCCGGACGCAGTTTCGGGGAGAGCGGTCCGTACCCGCCCCCGAGCCCGCGGCCGCGCTCAGGCGGGGTTCACCCCCATCCTGGCAGCGCGGTCGATCACGCTCCACAGCTGCCGACGGCGGTGCCGAACGGCGGAGGGGTGGCGGCCATGACGTCCGAACAGATCGGTTACCGCGGGCCCACGGCCTGTGCGGCGGCCGGCATCACATACCGGCAGCTCGACTACTGGGCCCGCACCGGCCTGGTCGAGCCCAGTGTGCGGCCCGCCTACGGATCGGGAACGCAGCGGCTGTACAGCTTCCGGGACGTCGTCGTCCTGAAGATCGTGAAGCGGTTCCTGGACACCGGGGTGTCGCTGCAGAACATCCGCACGGCCGTCCAGCACCTCAGGGAACGCGGTTTCCGTGACCTGGAGCGGATGACCCTGATGAGCGACGGCGCCACCGTGTACGAGTGCACCTCGCCGGACGAGGTCCACGCCCTGCTCCAGGGCGGACAGGGCATCTTCGGGATCGCCGTCGGCGTGGTGTGGCGGGATGTGGAAAGCGCGCTCTCGCAGCTGCACGGCGAGCGCATCGACACCGGCGAGACCCTCGTCGGACAGAACCCCGCGGACGAGCTGGCGCGGCGCCGCAACCGGGCGGTCTGACCGCGGGGCGCCCCGGTCGAGCGCCTCGGCACCACCGCGTTGTCAGTGCCGTGGTGCAGCATCGGAGATGTGAGAAACGCGCCCACGATCCTGCATCTCGACATGGATGCCTTCTTCGCCTCGGTGGAGCAGGCGTCCAAGCCGAGCCTGCGCGGGAAGGCGGTCGTGGTCGGCGGGCTCGGACCGCGCGGTGTGGTGGCCACCGCGTCGTACGAGGCACGGGTGTTCGGGGTCCACTCGGCGATGCCGATGGCGCAGGCCCGCCGGCTGGCGCCGAACGCCGCCTACCTGGTGCCCCGCTTCGGTCTGTACCGGGCGATCAGCGAGCAGGTGATGGCGCTGCTGCGGGGGCTGTCACCGCTGGTGGAGCCGCTGAGCCTGGACGAGGCGTTCGTGGACCTTGAGGCCGGGGGAGCGGCCCGGGACGAGGAGTCGGCGCGGCGGGCCGGACAGAAGCTGCGCGCGGACATCCGGGCGGTCACCGGTCTCACCGGTTCCGTGGGGCTCGCCGCCTCGAAGATGCTGGCGAAGATCGCGTCCGAGCAGGCCAAGCCGGACGGCCTGGTGCTGATCGAGCCGGGTACGGAGCGGGCGCTGCTGGCGCCGATGCCGGTGCGCACCCTGCCGGGGGTCGGGCCGGCCACCGGCGACCATCTGCGCAGAGCCGGGATCACCACGGTGGAGGAGCTGGCGGAGGCCGGCGAGGACGAGCTGGTCCGGCTGCTCGGCAAGGCGCACGGGCACGCGCTGCACGCCATGGCCCTGGCCCGGGACGAGCGGCCCGTGGTGGCCGAACGGGAGACCAAGTCGGTGTCGGTGGAGGACACGTACGACGTGGACATCCACGACCGGCTGCGGGTCGGCCTGGAGGTGCAGCGGCTGGCCGACCGGTGCGTACGCCGGCTGCGCGACGCCGGGCTGTCCGGCCGGACCATCGTGCTGAAGGTGCGACGGTACGACTTCTCCACGCTGACCCGCTCCGAGACGCTCAGAGGGCCCACGGACGACCCCGCGGTGATCCGTGAGGCGGCGGCGCGGCTGCTGGACTCCGTGGACACCACGGGCGGGGTGCGGCTGCTGGGGGTGGGGGTGTCCGGGCTCGCCGACTACACGCAGGAGGACCTGTTCGCCCAGGCGCTGCCCTCGCGGGCCGCCGAGGCACCGGAGGAGGCCGTCGGCGAGGCCGTCGTGGTGCGGGCGGAGACTGTCGAACGGCAGTGGCGGGCCGGGCAGGACGTGCGGCACGCGGAGTTCGGGCACGGGTGGGTGCAGGGGAGCGGGCTGGGGCGGGTGACCGTGCGGTTCGAGACACCCTGGTCCGAGCCGGGCCGGGTACGGACGTTCTTCGTGGACGATCCCGCGCTGGAGGGCGCCGATCCGCTGCCGCTGGTTCCCGACCTGGCGGCTCAGGTCTCCTCCGAGCCCGCGAGCTTGCCGAAGTCGTGGTCCGGGACCGTGGGAGGTGAGGCCACGTCGAGGCCGTAGTGGTGGTAGAGCTGGAGTTCCTGCTCGGGGGAGAGGTGGCGGCCGACACCGAAGTCGGGGGCGTCCTTGATCAGGGCGCGCTCGAAGGGGACGTGCAGGGTGCCTTCGACCAGTTCGCTGGGCTCCAGGGGCACGAAGGCGTCCCGGGAGAACAAACCGGTGCGTATGGCCGCCCACTCGGGCACACCGGTGGCGTCGTCCAGGTACACCTCGTCGATGGTGCCGATCTTGGTGCCATTGCGGTCGAACGCCTTGCGGCCGATCAGGTTGCGCGGATCGATGTCGGTCTGCACGGTCCCTCTCCCTCCACGTGGTCGCAACTCATCCGTAAGCACTACAAAAGAGCACATTCACGGAGGCGGCCACTCGAAGCCTCCGGCGTTGACCTCGCTGGTACGCTGACAGCGGCTGCCGACCCCGTGCGGGAGAGTCCTCCGACCACGTCGGAGGCGCCGAAGGAGCAACTCCTCCCCGGAATCTCTCAGGCCCACGTACCGCACGGACGAGGTCACTCTGGAAAGCAGGGCGGATGTCGATGGCTTCCGCCCTCACCGACGGTGAAAGCCGGCGTCCCCGGGCGCCCGGTGAAGCTCTCAGGTTGAGATGACAGAGGGGGAGGCCGTCGGGGTATCCGTACCGGGGTGCCCCTCGAAGGTCGCGTCAGACCCAGGAGGCCTCCGCAATGACCGCCCATCGCACTCCGCTCTCCGAGCTCGAAGCCGGCATCCCGTTCGAGCAGCGCCACATCGGCCCCGACCAGGAGGCGCGGGCCAAGATGCTCGCGCAGGTCGGGTACGGCTCGCTCGACGAGCTGACCGCCGCCGCGGTCCCGGACGTGATCAAGAACGCCGAGGCCCTGAACCTGCCGGGCGCCCGCACCGAGGCCGAGGTGCTCGCCGAGCTGCGTTCGCTCGCCGACCGCAACCAGGTCCTCGGTTCCATGATCGGCCTGGGCTACCACGGCACCTTCACGCCGCCGGTCATCCTGCGCAACGTCATGGAGAACCCCGCCTGGTACACGGCGTACACGCCGTACCAGCCGGAGATCTCCCAGGGCCGTCTGGAGGCCCTGCTGAACTTCCAGACGATGGTCGCCGAACTCACCGGCCTGCCCACGTCCGGCGCCTCCCTCCTGGACGAGGGCACCGCGGCCGCCGAGGCGATGGCGCTGTCCCGGCGCATGGGCAGGAACAAGAAGGGCCTCTTCCTGGTCGACGCGGACGCGCTGCCGCAAACCATCGCCGTGATCGAGACCCGGGCCGAACCGACCGGCGTCGAGGTGGTCGTCGCCGACCTCGGCGAGGGCATCCCGGCGGAGATCGCTGAGCGCGAGATCAACGGCGTGCTGATCCAGTACCCGGGCGCCTCCGGTGCCGTACGCGACATCAAGCCGGTCATCGACCGGGCGCACGAGCTGGGCGCCCTCGTCACCGTCGCCGCCGACCTGCTCGCGCTGACCCTGCTGACCTCGCCGGGCGAGCTGGGCGCGGACATCGCCGTCGGCACCACCCAGCGCTTCGGCGTGCCGATGGGCTTCGGCGGCCCGCACGCCGGCTACATGGCGGTGCACGAGAAGTTCGCCCGCAGCCTCCCCGGCCGCCTCGTCGGCGTCTCCGTCGACGCCGACGGCAACAAGGCGTACCGGCTCGCGCTGCAGACCCGTGAGCAGCACATCCGCCGGGAGAAGGCCACCAGCAACATCTGCACCGCGCAGGTGCTGCTCGCCGTGATGGCCGGCATGTACGCCGTCTATCACGGCCCGGAGGGCCTGAGGACCATCGCGCGGCGCACGCACCGTTACGCCACGATCCTCGCCGAGGGCCTGAAGGCCGGGGGCGTGGAGATCGTCCACGACGCCTTCTTCGACACCGTCACCGCGCGCGTTCCCGGCAAGGCCGCCGAGGTCGTCGCCGCCGCCCGGGACAACGGCGTCAACCTGCGCCTCGTGGACGCCGATCTCGTCTCGGCCGCCTGCGACGAGACCACCAACCGGGCCCAGCTGGAGGCCGTCCTCGCCGCCTTCGGCGTCCCGGGCGACATCGAGGCGCTGGACGCCACCGCCGAGGACACCCTGCCCGAGGCGCTGCTGCGCACCGACGACTACCTCACCCACCCGGTCTTCCACCAGCACCGCTCCGAGACCGCGATGCTGCGTTACCTGCGCCGGCTGGCCGACCGCGACTACGCGCTCGACCGCGGCATGATCCCGCTGGGCTCCTGCACCATGAAGCTCAACGCGACCACCGAGATGGAGCCGGTCACCTGGCCCGAGTTCGGGCAGCTGCACCCCTTCGCGCCCGCCGAGCAGGCCGAGGGCTACCTCACGCTCATCCGCGAGCTGGAGGAACGTCTCGCCGAGGTCACGGGCTACGACAAGGTCTCGCTCCAGCCGAACGCCGGTTCGCAGGGCGAGCTGGCCGGTCTGCTCGCCGTACGCGGCTACCACCGGGCCAACGGCGACGAGCAGCGCACGGTCTGCCTCATCCCGTCCTCCGCGCACGGCACCAACGCGGCCAGCGCCGTGATGGCCGGCATGAAGGTCGTCGTCGTCAGGACCGCCGAGGACGGCGAGATCGACGTCGAGGACCTGCGCGCCAAGATCGAGCAGTACCGCGACGAGCTGGCGGTGCTGATGATCACCTACCCGTCGACGCACGGGGTGTTCGAGGAGCACGTCGCCGACATCTGCGCCCGGGTCCACGAGGCGGGCGGCCAGGTGTACGTCGACGGCGCCAACCTCAACGCCCTGGTCGGACTGGCCAAGCCGGGCCACTTCGGCGGTGACGTCTCCCACCTGAACCTGCACAAGACCTTCTGCATCCCGCACGGCGGCGGCGGTCCGGGCGTCGGCCCGGTCGCGGTCCGCTCGCACCTGGCGCCGTACCTGCCGAACCACCCCCTCCAGCCGGAGGCCGGCCCGGAGACGGGCGTGGGCCCGATCTCGGCGGCTCCCTGGGGCAGCGCCGGCATCCTGCCGATCTCGTGGGCGTACGTCCGTCTGATGGGCGGCGAGGGTCTGAAGCGGGCCACGCAGGTGGCCGTGCTCTCCGCGAACTACATCGCCAAGCGCCTGGAGCCGCACTACCCGGTGCTCTACACCGGCCCTGGCGGTCTCGTCGCGCACGAGTGCATCATCGACCTGCGCCCGCTGACCAAGGCGACCGGCGTCAGCGTGGACGACGTGGCCAAGCGGCTGATCGACTACGGCTTCCACGCGCCGACCATGTCCTTCCCGGTGGCCGGCACGCTGATGATCGAGCCGACCGAGTCGGAGGACCTCACCGAGCTGGACCGTTTCTGCGAGGCGATGATCGCCATCCGCGCGGAGATCGAGAAGGTCGGCTCCGGCGAGTGGTCCGCCGAGGACAACCCGCTGGGCAACGCCCCGCACACCGCGGGCGCGCTCGGCGGTGAGTGGACGCACGCCTACAGCCGCGACGAGGCCGTCTTCCCGGCCGGGGTCTCGGCCGCCGACAAGTACTGGCCGCCGGTGCGCCGCATCGACCAGGCCTTCGGCGACCGCAACCTGGTGTGCTCCTGCCCGCCGCTGGACGCGTACGAGGACTGAGCGAGCAGTGGCCGCGAGGGCCCCGTCCGGAGTTCCGGGCGGGGCCCTCGCCGCAGTCAGGGCGTCGCGAGGGAGACCTCGGTCGCCTTGATGAGGGCGATCACGTCGGACCCCACGAAGAGGCCCAGGTCGGTGGCGGCGTCCTCGGTGATGGCAGCGGTCAGTTCACCGCCGGGCACCGAGATCCTCACGCAGGCCATCGCGGCGCCGGTGGTGAGGCCGACGACCGCCCCGGGGAGCTGGTTGCGGATCGACAGGCCCTCGACGCGGTGCGTGGCGAGGGAGACCTCCGTCGACTTCACGAGGGCCCGCACGGGCGAGCCGGGAGCGAGGGCGAGGTCGTCGGCGGACTCCCGGGTGATGGCCGCGGTCAGGTCCTGCCCACCGTCCAGGCGTACCTTGACGGTGGCCATGACCTGGCCGGAGCGCACCTCGGTGACGGTGCCGGGGAGCTGGTTGCGGATGCTCAGGGTCATGGACATCCACCGTAGAGCGCCGGTCCGCTCAGGCCGGGTATGCGTGGGTCTGCGTCGCCTTGACCGTCGCCCAGACCGGTGCACCGGGGTGCAGGTCCAGCTCGGCGGCGGCGACGGTCGTCAGGTCCGCGGCGAGCGGCAGCTCGCCGGTGAGGTCGGCGCGGATCTGGTCGCCGTGCGTCTCCAGCCCGGCGACCTCGCAGCGCCACAGGTTGCGGGCGCTGGCGCCGGAGGGCCGGTCCCGGAACAGGGTGACGGCGGACGGCGGGAACGCCACGAAGACCGGTCCGGACAGCTCCTCCGTGGTCGTGATCGCGGGCCCGGAGTCGAGCCGTACCGTGTGGCCGGCGGCCCGCCCGCGGTAGAGGTTGAGGCCGACGAGCTGGGCGATGTAGTCCGTGCGGGGGTGGCGGGCGATGTCGGCGGGGGTGCCTTCCTGGACGACCCGGCCGTGCTCGATGACCACCAGCCGGTCCGCGAGCACCATGGCGTCCAGCGGATCGTGGGTGACCAGGACCGAGACCGCCTCGAACGCGGCCAGGTGGCGGCGGAGCCGGGCGCGGACCTCCAGGCGGGTACGGGCGTCCAGGGCCGCCAGCGGTTCGTCCAGGAGCAGCAGCCGGGGGTGGGTGGCCAGGGCGCGGGCGAGGGCCACGCGCTGGGCCTGGCCGCCGGAGAGGCGGCGCGGCTTGGCGCCGGCGTGGTCGGCCAGGCCCATCCGGTCCAGCCAGGCCGCCGCCCGGGAGCGGGCCTCCGCCTTGCCCGCGCCGCGGCAGCGGGGGCCGAAGGCGACGTTGTCCAGGGCGGACAGGTGGGGGAAGAGGAGGTAGTCCTGGAAGACGACGCCGACCGGGCGGGACTCCGGGGGAGTGTCCGTCAGGGGGGTGCCGTCCAGGTGCAGGTGGCCGGCCGTGAGGGTGGTGAGGCCGGCGAGGGCGCGGAGGGCGGTGGTCTTGCCGGCGCCGTTGGGGCCGAGGAGGGCGAGGATGTCGCCCGGGCCGGCGGTCAGGGTGACGTCCAGGCGGAAGGTGCCTCTGTCGACGATCAGGTGGGCGTCGAGGGCGGGTGGCGTCTGTGGCGGCTGAGCGCCGTCGGGGACGCCCGGTACCTCTGAGACCTGGGAGGTCTCGGAGGCCTTGATGGGGGTGCCGGGTGTGGCCGAGGGCTCCGTACGGTCGGTGGGGACGCCCGGTGCGGCTGAGGCGTCGGTGGGGTTGCCCGCGTCAGCCGGTTCGGCCGAGGGCGCGTTGCCGTTGGTGGGAGCGCCGGGTGTGGCTGAGGCCTCGACGGGGTCGGTCGCGTCGGCGGGCCTGGCCGCGGGGCGGGTGGGGCCGGGGCCGGTGGGGGGTGCCGGGCTGTCCGGCGAGGTTGCGCCGGGGGTGGCCGGCGGCTCGGGGCTGTTCGGGGCGGGGTGGGGAGTCGTCATGATGTCGTCGTCATCCAGCGGTCCCTGAGGCCTGCCAGGACCGCGATCGATACGGCCAGCAGGACCAGGCTGAGGGCGACGGCGGCCTCGGGGTCGTTCTGGAGGGCCAGGTAGACCGCGAGGGGCATGGTCTGGGTGCGGCCGGGGAAATTGCCCGCGAAAGTGATCGTCGCGCCGAACTCGCCGAGTGCCCGGGCCCACGCGAGGACCGCGCCGGCCGCGATGCCGGGGGCGATGAGGGGGAGGGTGACCCGGCGGAACGCGGTGAAGCGGGACGCGCCGAGCGTGGTGGCCGCCTCCTCGTACCGGGGGTCGGCGGCGCGCAGGGTGCCCTCGACACTGATGACGAGGAAGGGCATCGCCACGAACGCCTCCGCGATCACCACCCCGGTCGTGGTGAACGGCAGGGTGATCCCGAACCAGGAGTCGAGCCACTTGCCGATGACGCCGTTGCGGCCCAGGGCGAGGAGCAGGGCCACACCACCGACGACCGGCGGGAGCACCAGCGGGAGGGTGACCAGGGCTCGTACCAGGCCGCGGCCGGGGAACCGCGTACGGGCCAGCAGCCAGGCCAGCGGCACGCCGAGGACGAGGCTGACGGCGGTCGCCGCGGTCGCGGTGACCAGGGACAGCCGCAGCGCCTGCCACACCTCGGCGCTGGTCAGCTGGCCCGGCAGACTGCGCCAGGGCGCACGGACCAGCAGCGCGAGCAACGGCAGCAGCAGGAACGCCAGGGCGAGCACGCCCGGCAGCAGCAGAGGCAACGGCACCCCGCGCCGGCGCCCCGTGCCGGCGCGGCGGGGGGGGGGGGGGGGGGGGGGGGGGGGGGGGGGGGGGGGGGGGGGGGGGGGGGGGGGGGGGGGGGGGGGGGGGGGGGGGGGGGGGGGGGGGGGG
>NZ_JBVHWQ010000021.1:0-30705 GCF_055564315.1 Streptomyces sp. NPDC029151 | reverse complement strand
CCCCCCCCCCACCCCCCCCCCCCCCCCCCCCCCCCCCCCCCCCCCCCCCCCCCCCCCCCCCCCCCCCCCCCCCCCCCCCCCCCCCCCCCCCCCCCGCTGCGGGGGGAAGCGCCTGAGCGATCTGTTACGACGGGGGAATCGCGTCAGGCACTGCGGGGGGTGGCCGAGATGGTCGTCAGGTCGGGGTCCTCCGGCTCGGACAGCCGGTGGTCCCGCTGGTCCAGGTTCACAAAGATCATTCCGTACCGGATGGCGCATCGCACCGGCTGCGGCGCACCGCGCGGCTTGCGCAGACACCGGAACGCCCGCACGTCGTCGTCCTCGTCCCGCGTGACGACGACCGGCTCACCGAACACGGTCACCATCAGCGAGTCACCGCTGTGGGGGATGGCGGTGACCAGATCGATGAAGTGCCAGCCGGAGCGGTAGGCGGTGGCCATTTCGCGACGGAAGGAGCGGTCGTCGGGCGGGGTTGTCACGTCAGCTCCTCACGCCGTCCTTGGGGGCCACCGGCCACGTGGTGTCGCTCAGTGCCACACTCGCCGCGACCGCGCCCGGCCAGGTTGTGTCCGCTCGTACGTCGGCCTTCTCGCTCGCGAGGCCGCCCAGCGCCCCCGCGGTCATCACGACGGAGAAAGCGGCGACAAGTATCGAGCGAAGCAGTCTCTTGCCCATAGTCGGCTTCGTCCTCACTTGAAGGTCCCCTCTTCCCCCGTCGAGTACGACGATGGCTCATTCGGGCACGTCATGGCCACATAATCGATGCATCATGTTCCTGCACGTTCAGGACCCTGGGGGGTGGAGATTTGGCAACGAATCGGACTAAAGCTGCACATCCCCATGCCGTGACCGAGATGTGTGAGGATGGTGGACGTCTCTACGCCGATGCTCTGCGAGCCGGACGCATCGCTCGGTCAGAGGTGGAAACCGCCCCCTGTCTAGTGGAGTTCGACCTCCTGCATCCGGATCCGGACGATCCTGAATGGCTCCTGCCCCTCCCCGCACCCGTGGCCCTGGCACAGCGCCTCAGCCCCATAGAACGGGAGATCACAGAACGCAGGCGGCTGTCCGTCCGACTCGCCGATGCTTTCGAGCCGTTCATGGCGCTCAGCAGCCACATGGCCGCCACCACCGACTCCATCGCGGTGCTGGAGGGCGGGGAACGCATCAACGCGGCGCTGAACCTCGCCACATCGCAGTGCCAGAACGAAGTGCTCACCGTCCAGCCCAGTGACCGCCTGTCCGAGCAGAACCTGCTGCGGGGCCTGGAACGCGACCGGCCGCTCATCGAACGCGGCGTCAGGATCCGCACGCTCTACCAGCACACCGCGCGGTACAACCCGGAGAAGCTGGCGTACGTCGCCCAACTCGCCAACGGCAAGGCCGAGTACCGCACCATCGACGAGTTGGTGGAGCGGCTCATCGTCTGCGACGAGGCCGTCGCCTTCATCCCCATCCGCGACGATCAGCAGGTCGCGCTGGAGCTGCGTCATCCGGGCCTGGTCCGCTACCTGATCAAGGTGTTCGAGTTCATGTGGGGCCGGGCGGTCCCGCTGAGCGCCGGCGCCCCCTACGAGACGGCCCCCGGCGGCATCACCGAGATCCAGCACTCCATCGCCAAGCTCCTGGTCGAAGGCCACGTGGACGAGGCCATCGCCCGCCGCCTCGGCATGAACGTCCGCACCTGCCGCGCCCACATCGCCAAACTCGCCCATGCCCTCGGCAGCGGCAGCCGCGCGCAACTCGGCTACCTCATCGCCCAGTCCGGCATCCTGGACCGGGACACCCAGGCGGCCCGCTGAGGCGCCCGGGCCGCGCGCCCCGCGGTGAGGGCCGCCGGACGCGGCCAGGGCCTCTCTCTCTCGGATCAGGCCGGCCCCCCGCGACGGTGACTGTCGGCCGACCCGAGCGGGGTCGGGTGCGTGCAGCCGCACGGCGGAGGAGGGCGTCGACGCGATGGGGGTCCCCCCGCGCGAGCGACGTCGAGCGTGGGGGAGCCGGCAACCGACGACAACGCCGCAGATGTGCGTGCCAGACCCCGCGACCCCGCCAAGACCCGGAAGAGAGGCCCTAGGGCGCCTCAGCGGGCGCTCGGGGGTTCCTGGTCCCGGCCGGTGAGGGCGGTGGTCGGCAGGGGCGGGCGGTGGCCGTCGAGGCCGACCTGGGCGATGCGGACACCGAGCTGGGTGCGGCTGGCCGCGCCGAGGGTCTCCGAGAGGCGGGCGATGTGGGCCCGGCAGGTACGGACGCTGATGCCGAGGCGTTCGGCGATGACGGCGTCCTGGTGCCCCTCCGCCAGCAGCGCGGCGATGGACTGCTCACGGTGGGAGATGCCCTCGATGCCCGTGTCGGGCAGGGGCGCCGTCAACGGGATCGCCAGGCGCCAGAGGCGTTCGAAGACCGTCACCAGGTATTCCACCAGCGCGGGGTGGCGCAGTTCCAGGGCCATCGTGCGATCGGCGTTGGCGGGGATGAACGCCACCGTGCGGTCGAAGAGGATGAGCCGGTCGATGACCTCGTCCAGGGTGCGGGCCTCCACCGTGTCGCCCATCAGCTCCAGGTAGTTGAGCAGGCCCTGGCCGTGCCGGGCGACGTGGGTGTACAGGTCCCGCATGCGGACGCCCCGGCCGCGCAGGGCGAGCGCCCGGTGCAGGCCCTCGGTCAGCTCCGCCTCGCGCCGGATGCCGCCGGGCTGCACGGTGAGCACCTCGGTGGTGCACGCATCGGTCGCCTCGTCCATCGCGGCCTGGATGCGGGAGAGACCGTCCAGGACGCGGATGGCGCTGCCCTCGGCCGGTGCCACGAGCGCGTTCAGCTGCCGGCCCAGGCCCGCGTACCACTCGAAGGCGGCGACCGCCGAGCCCACCCGCCGCTGGCTCTCGCTGACCTCGTCGTAGACCCCGCGCAGCAGCCGGGTCATGACCTCCTGCGGGGAGGTCGGCACCAGCCAGTCCATGTCGTCGGGGTCCGGGTGCAGCAGGGCCAGTTCCAGCAGGCAGGGCACCGGTTCGGCGTCCGTGCGCGGCACCCGGCCCCGGCGCACGGCACGGGAGTACACCCGGTCCCCGGCCGCACACAGCCGGTCGGCACCGTGAGGATGCTCCTCCGCCCCGTGCCCGGCCATCGCCCATTCCACCCCCGGTGTGCTGCCACTTCCGCAGCGCAACTATGCGCGGCGCCCAACCGGGTCCGCAACACGGCTCACTGCGCGGGGGTCACCGGAAAGTCCCGCTCCGACCGGGTTTCGGCGCCGCTCCGCCCCGCGCGCTGCACCGAGGTGACGGCGGGGCGGGGGCGGCGTTCCGGCGGCGCGGCAGGCGCTCCCCCGCGGGTGCCGACGGGGACGGGCGGGCCTGCCACCGGGGACGGGCCTACTTCAGGCCGATCGCCGCGCAGGCCGCCTTGTACTTGGCGGTGCAGATGTCCCCGACGGTGTAGATGCCGTCCTCGATGACGGTGTCCTTGATGGTGCGCTTGGTGAGCGCGCTCACCTGGACCAGCCGGGCCGGGATGTCCTTGGCGGTGGGGCTGTCCACCCGGTCCTGGGTGAGGGCGTCGAACTGGATGTCCTTGCCCTGGATCTTGGTGACGGCCATCTGCGCGGCGGCCTCGGCCTCGTCCGGGTAGGACTTGTAGACGCTCATGTACTGCTCACCGGAGACGACCCGCTGCACCGCGTCCAGTTCGGCGTCCTGGCCGGTGATCGGGGGCAGGTCGGTGACGCCGGCCGCCTTCAGGGCCTTGATGACACCGCCGGCCATGCCGTCGTTGGCCGCGTAGACGGCGGCGATGTTGCTCTTGCCGATCTGCGCGATCGCCTTGGCCATGTTGGCCTCGGCGTTCTCCGGCTTCCACTCGGTGGTGTCGTAGCTCGCCGCGATGTCCACCTTGCCGTTGAGCTCGGAGAGCGCGCCCTCCTTGAACTGCTTGGCGTTCGGGTCGGTGGGCGAGCCGTTCATCATGACGACCTTGTCGGAGGTGTCGACGCCCGATCCGAGGGCCTCCAGCAGGGTGCGGCCCTGCACCTCGCCGACGAGTTCGTTGTCGAAGGAGATGTACGCGTCGATCGGGCCCTCGGCGAGCCGGTCGTAGGCGATGACCGGGATGCCCGCGTCCTTGGCCTTCTTCACCCCGTCGGCGACGGCGTGCGCGTCGACGGCGTCCAGCAGGATGACGTCCACCTTGGAGTCGATCATGTTCTGGAGCTGCTCGGACTGCCGGGCCGCGCTGGCGTCGGCGTTGGCGTACTCCACCTTGCCCTGCTTCTTGGTGAGTTCGGCCACCTTGTCCTTGATGATGGGGTAGTCGAACTTGTCGTAGCGGGTGTTCGACTTCTCCGGCAGCAGCAGGCCCACCGTGATGTCGTTGCCCTTCGTCGGGCTCGCGCTCGCGCCGTCCCCCGTCGCGTTCAGCACGCCGCAGCCGGCGAGCGAGAGGGTCATCGTGGACAGGGCCACGGAAATGGCGATACGACGCATGCGGGGCTCACTTCAGGTGCGTTTCCGGACGTGGGTGCTGCAATACGACCCAGGTGACTGAAAAGACAACGCTGAGCCCGTACCCGCCGTCAAGAAAAATCACTTAACGAGTGCGCAACACCACGCACAGCTGCATCTGTGAAGGTCGCGCGAAACCCCTTCAAGTGACCTTTACGGACCGTACACCCAAAGGGAGTTCACGGTTCCCGCACGGATCCGTACAACCCGCCCGGTACGTCACGGGTCGTGATCGCGGCGGCCCCGAACCGCGCCCCGACTCGCTCAGAGGACCGAATGAACTCAGCCAGACGTACGGCCGCCGCCGTGCTCGCCGCGTCCGCCACGGCGGCCCGGGCCACCCCGGACGGCGAGGAGCGCCGCGCCTTCGCGGACGCCGTGGACACGGGCGGGACGCACAAGGCGAGAGGGGCCCGGAAGTCCGGGCCCCTCTCGTTCCGCGACGGTGCGGGTCAGTCCTGTTGCTGCCGCTTCGGCCGCCACACCACCAGCGCACTGGTCTGCTGGACCTCCTGGTACGGCACCAGGTCGCGCCGGTAGGAGGCGTGCACGGCGGCCTCGCGCTGCTGCATCGCGGCCGCCGCGCCGTCCAGGGCGGCCTCCAGCTCGGCGACCCGGGACTGGAGGGCCGCGACCTGGTTCTCCAGTTCGATGATCCGCTTGATGCCGGCCAGGTTGATGCCCTCGTCCTGCGACAGCTGCTGCACCTGGCGCAGCAGCTCGATGTCACGGGCCGAGTAGCGGCGGCCCCGGCCGGCGGTGCGGTCCGGGGAGACCAGGCCCAGGCGGTCGTACTGGCGCAGGGTCTGCGGGTGGAGTCCGGACAGCTGGGCCGCCACCGAGATGACGTAGACCGGGGTCTCATCAGTCAGTTCGTACGGTGAAAAACCCCCGCGCTGACGGGGACGACGGCCGTCCATCACTCTCAAGCTCCCTTCGCGGCCTCGAACAGCTCCGCCCGCGGGTCCTCGCCCGCGGTCGCCTCGCGATACGCCTCCAGCGCGTCACGAGCCTTCCCCGACAGGTCCGTGGGGACACGCACCTCGACGGTGACCAGCAGGTCGCCGCGGGTGCCGTCCTTGCGGACCGCGCCCTTGCCCCGCGCCCGCATCGTGCGGCCGTTCGGGGTGCCGGGCGGCAGCTTCAGGGTGACGGCGGGGCCGCCGAGCGTGGGGACCCGCACCTCGCCGCCGAGGGCCGCCTCGGCGAACGTCACCGGCACGGTGACGGTGAGGTTGTCGCCCTTGCGCCCGAAGACCGGGTGCTCGCCGACGTGGACGACCACGTACAGGTCGCCGGCCGGACCGCCCCGCTCGCCGGGCGCGCCCTTGCCGCGCAGCCGGATCCGCTGCCCGTCGGTGACACCCGCCGGGATGCGGACCTGCATGGTCCGGGACGACTTGGCCCGCCCGCTGCCCTTGCACTCCAGGCAGGGGTGCTCGGCGATCAGGCCGCGGCCCTTGCAGTCGGGGCAGGGGTCGGTGAGCGAGAAGCCGCCACCGGAGCCCCGGGCGACCTGTCCGGTGCCGACGCAGGTCGGGCACACGCTGGGCGTGCCGTTCTTGTCGCCGGTGCCGGAACAGGCCTTGCAGGGCGCCTGGGAGGACATCCTGAGGGGCACCGTGGCGCCCTCGATGGCCTCCGTGAAGCTCAGCGTGACCTCGGACTCGATGTCCTGGCCCCGCCGGGGCTGGGTCCGCGGGCCCGCGGTGCCGCCGCGGTTGAACAGGCCCCCGAAGACGTCACCGATCCCTCCGCCGAAGCCTCCGCCCTGGGCGGCGCCTCCGAAGAGGTCGCCCAGGTCGAAGTTGAAGGAGCCGCCGGCCGTACCCGGTCCGGGACGGAAGCCGCCGCTGCCGAACAACGCGCGCGCCTCGTCGTACTCCTTGCGCTTCTTGGGGTCGCCGAGCACGTCGTTCGCCTCGGAGATCTCCTTGAAGCGCTCCTCGGCCTTGGCGTTGCCCTTGTTGGCGTCCGGGTGGAACTCGCGGGCGAGCTTCCGGTACGCCTTCTTGATCTCGGCCTCGGTGGCGTCCTTGGGGACGCCGAGGACCTTGTAGTAGTCCTTCTCGATGAAGTCCTTGGTGCTCATCCTCGACGTACCCCCTCTCCCGGCCTTCCCTCGGTCAACACGTCAGCCCTCGTCCGGGCCACCGCTCTCCTTGTCGTCGGCCGCCGGGGTGGACTCCTCGGCGCCCTCGGCCTTGACGGTCTGCGCGCCGGGCTGCGGCTCGGCCACGGCCACCCGCGCGGGGCGGATGGTGCGCTCGCCGATGCGGTACCCCGGCTGCAGGATCGCCACGCAGGTCGTCTCGGTGACGTCCGGCGCGTAGCTGTGCATCAGGGCCTCGTGGATCGTCGGGTCGAAGGGCTCGCCCTCCTTGCCGAACTGCTGGAGGCCCATCTTCGCGGCGACGGTCTCCAGCGACTCGGCCACCGACTTGAAGCCGCCGACCAGTTCGCCGTGTTCCCGCGCGCGGCCGATGTCGTCGAGCACGGGCAGGAGCTCGGTCAGGAGGTTCGCGATGGCGATCTCCTTGACCGCGATCCGGTCACGCTCGACCCGGCGGCGGTAGTTCTGGTATTCGGCCTGGAGCCGCTGGAGGTCCGCCGTACGCTCACTCAGCGCCGTGCGCACCTGGTCCAGCTGGGCGACCAGACCGGCGTTCTCTTCGTGTCCGTCCCCGGCCGGGGCCGCCCCCTCCTCGGGGGCGGCCTTCGGCTCGGCGTCGTCGGAGGTGGCGCCGGAGGGGACGTCGGGCTTCTCTTCAAAGCCCGGGGTCTCCTCCGTCACGCGGCACCGTCCTTGCGCTCGTCGTCCACGATCTCGGCGTCCACGACGTCGTCGTCGGCGGCCTTGGCACCGCCGGCGGCGGCACCCTCGGGACCGCCCGCGGCCTGCTGGGCGTCGGCGTACATCGCCTGGCCGAGCTTCTGCGAGACGCCCGCAACCTTCTCGGTGGCGGTGCGGATCTCGGCGGTGTCCTCGCCCTTGAGGGCTTCCTTCAGCTCGCCGACCGCGGCCTCGACCTCGGTCTTGATCTCGCCGGGGACCTTGTCCTCGTTATCCTTGAGGAACTTCTCGGTCTGGTAGACCAGCTGCTCGCCCTGGTTGCGGGCCTCGGCGGCCTCGCGGCGCTTGTGGTCCTCCTCCGCGTAGCGCTCGGCCTCCTCGCGCATGCGGTCGACCTCTTCCTTCGGGAGCGAGGAGCCGCCGGTGACGGTCATCTTCTGCTCCTTTCCGGTGCCGAGGTCCTTCGCCGTGACGTGCATGATGCCGTTGGCGTCGATGTCGAAGGAGACCTCGATCTGCGGGACGCCGCGCGGCGCCGGCGGCAGACCGGTCAGCTCGAACATGCCGAGCTTCTTGTTGTACGCCGCGATCTCGCGCTCGCCCTGGTAGACCTGGATCTGCACGGACGGCTGGTTGTCCTCGGCCGTGGTGAAGATCTCGGAGCGCTTGGTCGGGATCGTGGTGTTGCGCTCGATCAGCTTGGTCATGATGCCGCCCTTGGTCTCGATACCGAGGGACAGCGGGGTGACGTCGAGCAGCAGGACGTCCTTGACCTCGCCCTTGAGGACACCGGCCTGGAGCGAGGCGCCGATGGCGACGACCTCGTCCGGGTTCACACCCTTGTTGGCCTCCTTGCCGCCGGTCAGCTCCTTGACGAGCTCGGCGACGGCGGGCATACGGGTGGAGCCACCGACGAGGACGACGTGGTCGATCTCGTTGATGGAGATGCCGGCGTCCTTGATGACGTTGTGGAACGGCGTCTTGCAGCGCTCCAGCAGGTCGGCCGTCAGCTGCTGGAACTGGGCGCGGGTGAGCTTCTCGTCCAGGTGCAGCGGGCCCTCGGCGGACGCCGTGATGTACGGCAGGTTGATCGAGGTCTCGGTGGAGGAGGACAGCTCGATCTTGGCCTTCTCGGCGGCCTCGCGGAGGCGCTGGAGGGCCATCTTGTCCTTGGACAGGTCCACGCCGTGGCCGGACTGGAACTGCTTGACCAGGTAGTCGACGACGCGCTGGTCCCAGTCGTCACCACCGAGGTGGTTGTCACCGTTGGTGGCCTTCACCTCGACGACGCCGTCGCCGATCTCCAGCAGGGACACGTCGAAGGTGCCGCCGCCGAGGTCGAAGACGAGGATCGTCTGGTCGTCCTTGTCGAGGCCGTACGCCAGCGCGGCGGCGGTCGGCTCGTTGACGATGCGCAGGACGTTCAGACCGGCGATCTCGCCGGCCTCCTTCGTCGCCTGACGCTCGGAGTCGTTGAAGTAGGCCGGGACGGTGATGACCGCGTCCGTGACCTTCTCGCCCAGGTAGGCCTCGGCGTCCCGCTTCAGCTTCTGCAGGATGAACGCGGAGATCTGCTGCGGGTTGAAGTCCTTCCCGTCCAGCTGGATCTTCCAGTCGGTGCCCATGTGGCGCTTCACCGAGCGGATGGTCCGGTCCACGTTCGTGACCGCCTGGCGCTTGGCCACCTCGCCGACGAGCACCTCGCCGTTCTTCGCGAAGGCGACGACGGACGGCGTGGTCCTGGCACCCTCGGCGTTGGTGATGACGGTGGGCTCGCCGCCCTCCAGAACGCTGACGACGGAGTTAGTCGTGCCCAGGTCGATGCCGACCGCACGTGCCATGGTTGATTCCTCCAGCTGACTTGAGTGGAACAGGCTCAAGTGTGCACGAGGAGACCCGCCGGGTCAACAGACCTGAGTCAGCCAGGCTCAACTCTTATCCGCTCCTTACACGCAAGTGCCCGCTGACCTGCGTCGATGGCGGCCGACGCCCCTGAGGGGCGGGAATCAGAAGGAGCAACAGCACGGCGAGAACCACCCCGCCGGCCACCCACAGCACCGCCCGCTCCCCCGTCCACCCGGTGTGCACGAGCACCCCCACGAGCACCGAGGAGAAGGAGCCGGCGCCGAGCAGCACGACCGACCCCTGCGGGGTGAGCCCGAGCCGCCGCAGCCGGTGCGCGAGGTGGTCGGGGCCGCGCCGGAGCAGCGGACGCCGGGCCGCCCCCCGGGCGAGGACCACCAGCAGGGCGTCGGCGGCGGCGACGGCGCCGAGGCAGAACACCACCGCCGTGCTCGGCCCGATGTCGTACCCCGCGCGCGTGAAGACGACCGCCGAGGACAGCACGAACCCGGTGAACAGCGAGCCGCAGGCGCCGAGGCCGATCCGCGCGGGGTGCCAGTTGTGCATCAGGAAACCGGTGAGGGCGGCGGCGACCACGCTCAGCAGCACGGCGAGCCCGTCCATCACCTCGGCGGCGGCACAGGCCCCGGCGCCGAAGGCGGTGACCACCCCGACCGTCCCGGCCAGCCCGTCGGCGTGGTCGAGCCCCTTGAAGGCGAGGGTGGCGAGGACGATCCAGCCGACGGCCAGCAGCCCGCCCGGTACGCCCGTCTCGTCGTACGGCACCACGCAGGCCGCCGCCACGGCCGTACCGGCGACGAGCACGCGCGCGCGCAGCCGCCACACGTCCGCCACCAGGCCCAGTCCGGCCACCCCGACGGCGGCCGTGAGCAGCCCGCCGACCCCGTCCCCGAGCGGGGCGACCCGGGTCCACTCACCCATTCCGGCGACCAGGCAGGTGACGACCACGACGGCGAGGCCGCCGAGGAGCGGCAGGGGGCGCTGCCGTCGCCGGTCGAGGATTCCGGCCCTCAGGGCGGGCAGCCGGAGCGCCGCCGCGAGCACGGCGGTGCAGAGCAGGGCGGCGGTGGCGGCGGCGATCCCGTAGAGCACGGCTCTAAGGTAGGGGCGAAAGTATCAATTCGGGATGAATAACACGATCGGATTGCCCGCAGAAGGAGGACACAGGCCACCCTCAGCGACTCAGATCACCCCGCACTCTGCTGCATCCCGAAGGAAGATGGGGGTAGTCTCAGACGGACTACATAAGTTACCGCTTAGTAATGTCGGCCGCCTCAGGAGCCCCAATGCAACTCGCCGCGATCATCGTGTCGCTGGTCCTGATCGTGGTCGGCGTGGCACTGTTCGGCCGCGCCCTCCTCCAGATCTTCAACCAACTGCGGCTGGGCCAGCCGGTGCCGGCCGGCACGCGGACCAACGAGCCCGTACAGCGCACCCTCACCGTGGTCCGGGAGTTCCTCGGGCACACCCGGATGAACCGCTGGGGCATCGTGGGCGTGGCGCACTGGTTCGTCGCCGTGGGCTTCTTCACGCTGCTGCTGACGATCGTCAACGCCATCGGGCAGCTGTTCCAGGCCGACTGGATCCTGCCCGTCCTCGGCGACTGGGCGCCGTACAACATCTACGTCGAGTTCATCGGCACGATGACGGTCGTCGGCATCCTCGTCCTGATCGCGGTCCGCCAGCTGAGCCACCCGCGCAGGCCCGGCCGCAAGTCCCGGTTCGCCGGCTCCAACTTCGGCCAGGCGTACTTCGTCGAGACCGTCATCCTCGTCGTCGGTGTCTGCATCTTCATGCTGCACGCCCTGGAGGGCGCCCAGCACCACGTCGACGGCTACGAGGCCTCGTTCTTCATCTCCTACCCGGTCGTGTCGTGGCTGGAGGGCCTGGACGTCTCCACCCTCCAGAACCTCACCTACTTCTTCGCCGGCCTGAAGATCGCGACCTCCTTCATCTGGATGATCACGGTCGCCCTGAAGACCGACATGGGCGTGGCCTGGCACCGCTTCCTGGCCTTCCCGAACATCTGGTTCAAGCGCAACGCCACCGGCGAGACCTCCCTCGGCGCCCTGCTCCCGATGACCAGCGGCGGCAAGCCGATCAACTTCGAGGACCCGGGCGAGGACGACGTCTTCGGCGTCTCCCAGGTCGAGCAGTTCTCCTGGAAGGGCCTCCTCGACTTCTCCACCTGCACCGAGTGCGGCCGCTGCCAGTCGCAGTGCCCCGCCTGGAACACCGGCAAGCCGCTCTCCCCGAAGCTGCTGATCATGTCCCTGCGGGACCACGCGCACGCCAAGGCGCCGTACCTGCTGGCCGGCGGCGGCAAGACCATGGAGGGCGAGGAGAAGGCGAGCGAGGAGCAGCTCAAGGACGTCCCCGCCGCCGCGCTCGCCGAGGCCGAGCGCCCGCTGGTCGGCACCGCCGAGGAGAACGGCGTCATCGACCCGGACGTCCTGTGGTCCTGCACCACCTGCGGCGCCTGCGTCGAGCAGTGCCCGGTGGACATCGAGCACGTCGACCACATCGTCGACATGCGCCGCTACCAGGTCATGATCGAGAGTGCCTTCCCCTCCGAGGCCGGCACGATGCTCAAGAACCTGGAGAAGAAGGGCAACCCCTGGGGCCTGGCCAAGAAGCAGCGCCTGGAGTGGACCAAGGAGGTCGACTTCGAGGTCCCGGTCGTCGGCAAGGACATCGAGGACCTCACCGAGGTCGAGTACCTGTACTGGGTCGGCTGCGCCGGCGCCCTGGAGGACCGCGCCAAGAAGACCACCAAGGCCTTCGCCGAGCTGCTGCACATCGCGGGCGTCAAGTTCGCGATCATGGGCGGCGACGAGAAGTGCACCGGTGACTCCGCCCGCCGCCTCGGCAACGAGCCCCTGTTCCAGGAGCTCGGCATGGAGAACGTGATGGCCCTGAACACGGCGTTCGGCGAGGAGCTGGACGACGAGGGCAAGGTCGTCGCCGAGTCCGCGAAGCCGAAGTCGGCGAAGAAGATCGTCGCCACCTGCCCGCACTGCCTCAACACGCTCGGCAACGAGTACCCGCAGCTCGGCGGCGACTACGAGGTCATCCACCACACCCAGCTGCTCCAGCACCTGGTGGACGAGGGCAAACTGGTCCCGGTCACCCCGGTCGAGGGCATCATCACCTACCACGACCCGTGCTACCTGGGCCGCCACAACAAGATCTACACGCCCCCGCGCGAGATCATCGGCAAGGTCCCCGGTCTGCGCAACGAGGAGATGCACCGCCACAAGGAGCGCGGCTTCTGCTGCGGCGCCGGCGGCGCCCGGATGTGGATGGAAGAGCGCATCGGCAAGCGCATCAACAACGAGCGCGTCGACGAGGCCCTCTCCCTCAACCCCGACATCGTCTCCACCGCCTGCCCCTTCTGCCTGGTCATGCTCACCGACTCGGTGAACGGCAAGAAGAACGACGGCAAGGCGAAGGAGTCGATCCAGGTGGTCGACGTCGCCCAGCTGCTCCTGGAGTCCGTGAAGACGCCGGTCGACCCGGAGGACTCGACGGAGACGGAGAGCGAGCCGGAACCGGAGCCGGTGAAGTAGCTCCCCCGAACGGACGGCGCCCCCTGACCCGCACAGGCAGGGGGCGCCGTCGTATGCCCGCACGCTCCAACCGGACCACCCCGGCGCACCGGCCCGGTGTCCGGCTCCGGCCGGGCGCCCTCCGGACCGGCGTCCGCGCCCTTCGGCCGGACGCCCGGCGGATCGGCGCCCGGGCGTTTCGACCAGGCCCCCTGACACACCGGGCGCGCGTGGAGACGCCCCGGCGGACCGGCGCCCGAGCGCTTCAGCCAGGCCCCCCTGACGCACCGGCGCCCGTGCGGCAGACACCCACGGACCAGCGTCCGCACCCTTCGGCCGGACACCCCGGCAGACCGGCGCCCGAGCGCTTCAGCCAGGCCCCCTGACACACCGACGCCCGTGCGCCAGACACCCACCGGACCGGCGTCCGCACCCTTCGGCCGGACACCCCGGCAGACCCGAACCGGCACCCACCCCTTCCGCGGGCGCCCTCCGGACCGGCACCCACCTCTTACGCGGGCGCCCACCGGACCGGCGTCCGCACCCTACGGCCGGCCACCCCGGCAGACCGGCGCCCGAGCGCTTCAGCCAGGCCCCCTGACGCACCGGCGCCCGTGCGCCAGACACCCACCGGACCGGCGTCCGCACCCTTCGGCCGGACACCCCGGCGGACCCGAACCGGCACCCGCCCCTTCCGCGGGCACCCTCCGGACCGGCACCAGCCCCTTCCGCGGGCGCCCTCCGGACCGGCACCCGCCCCTTCCGCGGGCGCCCTCCGGTCCGGTGTCCGTCCCTCTCGGTCAGGCCCCCTTCGGTCCGGCCTGCTGCACCACCTCGAAGGACCACAGGGTCGAGCCGGAGGCCGCCGGCTTCGGGCGCTCGCCGCCCTCGCCGCCGCCCTGGTGCGCGGACTTCATCGGCCCCTCCATCCAGGCCTGGAACGACTCCTCGTCCCGCCAGCGGGTGTAGACGAGGTAGGTGTCGGTGCCCTCGACGGGACGCAGCAGCTCGAACCACTCGAAGCCGTCGGAGTTCTCCACCGCGTGGGCCCGCGAGGCGAACCGCTTCTCCAGCACCTCCCGCTGCTCGGCGGGAACGGTCAGCACGTTGATCTTCACTACGCTCATGGACCCATCCTGGACCATCGCCCCGCCCGCCACAGCGAGCCCGGACCGTTACCGAGAGCGCGTACAACCCTCGCCCCCCATCACGGGTCTCCTGATCGCCTACCGCCCGTGAACCACGGGACAACACGTCCCGAACACGGGCGGACCGCACCCCATCCTCTGTGGACGCCCCGCCAGGCGTCCCCCGCATGCAGCAGGAGACCGCATGCACGCGCACGCTCGCACCGCCCTCGCGACGGCCGCCGCCGCCGCTCTGACGGGCGGTCTGCTCACCTTCGCCGCGTTCCCCGCCACCGCGGCCGACTCCTTCAAGGTCGCCAAGGCCGACTTCAACGGCGACGGCATCGGCGACGTGGCCACCTCGGCGGCCGGCGCCTACGTCAGCGGCCACAAGAACGCCGGCCAGGTCGTCGTCCTGTACGGCTCCGCCACCGGCGTCTCGTCCGCCAAGCGCACCACCATCAGCCAGAACACCTCCGGCGTCCCCGGCACCGCCGAGGCCGGCGACATGTTCGGCGGCGACCTGGCGTACGCCGACTTCAACGGCGACGGCTACGACGACCTCGCCGTGGGCTCCCCGAGCGAGAAGGTCGGCACCGACACCAACGGCGGCGGCCTCGCCATCCTGTGGGGCTCCCGCAGCGGCCTGACCGGCAAGGGCGTCGACGTGCCGGACCCGGCCCCGTCCTCCCACGACTTCTGGGGCAAGAACCTCGCCGCCGGCGACTTCGACGGCGACGGCAGGGCCGACCTGGCCGTGGGCAGCTCCGCCGCCACCCTCTACCTCTACAAGGGCGGCTTCACCACCGCCGGCGCCTACGGCAGCCGCACCACCGTCAAGCCGCCGATCGAGTCGGGCACCAACGACTACCCGTACGGCCCGCTGAACCTGACCGCCGGCGACGTCAACGGCGACGGCCGCACCGACCTCGTCGTGGACGGCTACGAGACGACGACGCAGTACGGCTGGAACACCAACTACTGGCTGCCCGGCACCTCGAACGGCCTGAGCACCGCCTCCGCCAAGACCCTCAAGCCCGGCATCATCACCGCCGTCGGCGACGTCAACGGCGACGGCTTCGGCGACATCGTCAGCGGCGCCGACTGGGACGCCAAGGACCCCGACGGCACCGTCATCCCGAACGCCTCCGACGGCGGCAAGGTGAACATCACCTACGGCTCCGCCTCCGGCCCGGCCGGCACCACCGGCATCACCCAGAACACCGGCAACGTCCCCGGTTCCTCCGAGAAGGGCGACGCCTTCGGCTGGGAGCTGGACCTCGGCGACATCGACGGCGACGGCTACCAGGACCTGGTCGTCAGCTCCCCGCAGGAGGACCTCGGCGGCGTCTCCGACACCGGCAGCGTCACCGTCCTGTACGGCTCCCCCTCGGGCGTCGACACCGTCTCCCGGGCCCAGTCCTTCTCCCAGGACAGCGCGGGCGTCCCCGGCGGCAACGAGAAGTCCGACCTGTTCGGCGCCGACCTCAAGCTGGACGACGTCACCGGCGACGGCAAGGCGGACCTGATCGTCGGCTCGTACGAGAACAGCGGTGACGGCGCGGTGACGTACCTGCCGTCCGACGGTACGAGGATCACCGCCACGGGCTCCCGCGCCTTCGGCGTGTCCACCGTCGGCGTCTCGGCCTCCGGCACCCCGCAGTTCGGCGCGGTGATGGCGGACTGACCGCGGCGGCGGACCGGTGGTGACGGCGGGCGGCCCCTCCCGGGAAACCCCTGAGGAACCCGGAGGGGCGTTGCTGACGGTCCCTTAGGGGATGTCACAGGTCGGCCGCAAAGCCGGGCCCGGACCACCGGGCCCGGTACGTCGGCCTCCGGGACCAGGTACGTTCGATGACGTGGCTGGATTCAGGATCGGACGCGGGGGCCGGGACAACCGCACCCCCCAAGGACAGCAGGCGCCCCAGGGACCGTCGTACGGACACGGGCGCGGCCCCGCTCAGCCCGGCGGGCCGTCGTACGGCCGCCCGGGCCCGTCGGGCGCCCCGGGCCCCTCGTACGGCTACCCGTCGGCGCCGCAGCCGCCGTACCCGCAGCAGGGCCGGTCGTACGGCTACCCGGGCGGGGCCGACGACGGACCGGAGTACTTCGGCGACGGCGGCTACCCGGGCGGTCCCGGGAACGGCGGGCACGACCCGTACGCGGCCAACAACCCGGGCCACACCCAGGCCTTCTCCATCGACGAGGCCGCCGGCTACACCCAGGGCGCGACCTACCACGCCGGCCAGGCCGCCGCGCCCGCCGGGCCGATCGGCCCGCCCCTGCACTGGAAGGAACTGCTGAAGGGGATCGTCCTCTCCCCGAACGAGACCTTCCTGCGCATGCGGGACTACACGATGTGGACGCCCGCCCTCGTCGTGACCTTCCTCTACGGCCTGCTCGCGGTCTTCGGCTTCGACGGCGCCCGCGCGGACGCGATCAGCGCGACCCTGTCCAACGCGGTCCCGATCGTGCTGATCACAGCCGTCGTGATGGTGCTCGGCCTGTTCGTCCTGGGCGTGGTCACCCACACCCTGGCCCGCCAGCTCGGCGGCGACGGCGCCTGGCAGCCCACGGTCGGCCTGTCCATGCTGATCACGGCCCTCACCGACGCGCCCCGCCTGATCGTCGCCATGTTCTTCGGCGGCGACGCCGGCTTCGTCCAGCTCCTCGGCTGGGCCACCTGGATCGGCGCGGGCGCCCTGCTGACCCTGATGGTCTCCCGCTCGCACGACCTGCCGTGGCCGAAGGCACTGGGGGCGTCGGCGATCCAGCTGGTCGCGCTGCTGTCGATCGTGAAGCTGGGCACGTTCTAGTCACCGCCCAGTCGTCCACGGACACACAACAGGGCCCCCGGCGACCAGGCCGGGGGCCCTACGACATGCTCCTCCGCCCGCCCGGCCTAGGCGTCGAGAACCTGACCGGCGCGCTTCACCACGGGGGGCTCGACACTCCAGGACAAGATCACCTGCGCACGCGTCCAAGCCCGATTACGCGCCATAGAAGCCGTCATCCTCATGGAAGGCGTCGTCCTCCTCGGACGGCTGAAGCGGCGCGTACTGCCGCAGCTCGCCCTGCCGGATCATCCACAGCCGGAAGAATGCCTCTTCCTGGTCCATGATCAGGAGTTGCACCGCATTCGGTTGCTGCCACGGCGTCGCAGCGAACCGTCGCCGGAGCGCGTCGAGGTCGGCATGGTTGAGAGCGCCGGCCCATACTTCGCACTCGGGGTTCTTTCCGCCGCCCCATGCGTTGCCCGGCCCCGTGATGAGGCGCAGGGTGCCAACCCCGAGGGCATCCGCTTGATGACGCAGTGGCGCCTGGTCCCGAAGCCAGTCGCTGAGCGCCTCCACGTTCTGCTGGTCTGAGGCGTCGGCGGACACCATCACGTTGGCGACCCAGCTCATCCGTCCGGCCCCCTACCCCTGCCGTCCTGCCCAGGTCAGAGGGCTTCCTTGTTCTCCTTGGGTGCCTCTCCCGACTTGTGTACCGGAGGCAACACACTCCACGGGAAGTTGATCCACTCGTCGGTCCGCTTCCACACGTACTCGCACTTCACGAGGGAGTGGGACTTCTCGTAGATCACCGCGGAGCGCACCTCGGCGACGGTGTCGAGGCAGAAGTCGCGGACGAGCTTGAGGGTCTTGCCGGTGTCGGCGACGTCGTCGGTGATCAGGACCTTCTTGTCGGAGAAGTCGATCACGTTGGGAACGGGGGCGAGCATGACCGGCATCTCCAGAGTCGTCCCCACACCGGTGTAGAACTCCACGTTCACGAGGTGGATGTTCTTGCAGTCGAGGGCGTAGGCGAGCCCCCCGGCGACGAAGACCCCACCGCGGGCGATGCTGAGCACGATGTCGGGCTCGTACCCGTCGTCGGCGATGGTCTGCGCCAGCTCGCGGATGGCGGTGCCGAACCGCTCGTAGGTCAGGTTCTCCCGCACGTCTGCGCTGCTCATGCTGTCGTCGCCCTCACACCTGGGTCCGATGGAAATTGAGGAAGGACCGCGAGGCGGTCGGCCCGCGCTGCCCCTGGTACCGGGAGCCGTAGCGCTCACTGCCGTACGGGTGCTCGGCGGGCGAGGTCAGCCGGAACATGCACAGCTGCCCGATCTTCATCCCCGGCCACAGCTTGATCGGGAGCGTGGCGAGGTTGGACAGTTCCAGGGTGACGTGCCCGCTGAACCCGGGGTCGATGAACCCGGCGGTGGAGTGGGTGACCAGCCCCAGCCGCCCGAGCGAGCTCTTCCCCTCCAGCCGGGAGGCGAGATCGTCGGGGAGCGTGATCACCTCGTAGGTGGAGGCGAGCACGAACTCCCCGGGATGCAGGATGAACGGCTCATCGCCCTCGGGCTCGACCAGCCGGGTCAGGTCGGCCTGCTCGACGGAGGGGTCGATATGGGGGTACCGGTGATTCTCGAACACCCGGAAATACCGGTCCAACCGCACGTCGATGCTCGACGGCTGCACCATGGTCTCGTCATACGGATCGATCCGTACCCGCCCGGCGTCGATCTCGGCCCGGATGTCTTTGTCTGAGAGAAGCACGTAGCGAGGATACGCAGGGCGCGCGAAGCCTTCGTAATCCGAAGGACTCCGCGCGCCCACAGTCATGAACCGACTACAACCGGTCCCCTCGTGCCGCCCCTACCTCTTCTCCAGCACGACAGGCACGGCACTGCGCAGCCGGGCACAGCGCGGGCACCGCACCAGGCGGCCGGGGCCGAGCCGGCCGGCCTGCTGCATCGGGAACGAAGCGGTGCTGAAGACGTGCCCGTCCGCGCATCGGACGACGGTGCGTTCCATCAAGTCCCTCAAGTCCCTTCCCCAGGAGCCGCGTCCGGCGTTGCTGCCCGGACGACAAAAGCCACATTACGGGATCAAAGAGACGACACTCCACGCGGCACTCCGGCCCTCCCCCAGGCCTCCACGGTACGCCCCAACTCCGGTCGCCCGCAGCCGGATCCCACCCCTGAAACACGCTCAGACCCCCGGGATCCGAACACCAGGAGCCTGCGATGATGTAGAGTGAGCAAGGTCCGGACAAGGCCCTCACGGGACCCCGTCCGACTTACGCGGGTGTAGTTTAATGGTAGAACATCAGCTTCCCAAGCTGAGAGCGCGAGTTCGATTCTCGTCACCCGCTCCATGAAGAAGGCCCAGGTCAGAGACCTGGGCCTTGTTGTTGTGCGCGGTGATCAGGCGCCGCGTGCCAGATTCATGCCAGAAGGCTTGTCGGCTGCCTTCTGCGCTGTCTCAGCCCGGGCCTTCCGAACGGTGGCGTCGAGGGCGGCGGCGACCTCTTCCTGTCGCTCGTCGTCGGAGTGCTGGTAGATCAGCGCAGCCTTCTCGGAGGACTGCCCGGCGCGGACCATCGTGTCCTTGAGGGTGGCGCCGGAACGAGTCGACAGCGTGTGCCCGGTGTGCCGGAGGTCGTAGAACCGGAAGCCCTCCGGCATGCCGACGACCTCACGCGCCTTGCGCCATGTCCGCCCGAAGGTGCTGCGCCGAAACGGGGCGCCCTTCTCCCCCACGAAGATCAGCCCGTCGGGTCCCGGCTCGGCGTACGACTCCAGGTGCCAGCGAAGCTCCCGGCGGAGGAACGCGGGAAGAATCACAGTCCGGGTTCCGGCCTCCGACTTGGTGTCGCCCTGGACGCGTCGCCCGTTCATCCGCTCAGGCTCGGCGAGGCGAACGCGGACGCGAAGAGTGTCGAGGTCGACGTCCCGACGACGAAGGCCGGCCAGTTCCTCCGGTCGCATCGGGCCGTAGGCACCGAGGTAGACCATGAGCCGCCATCGCATCCCTACAGCGTTGGCGAGCGCGTCGACCTGCGCGACGGTGGCGATGCGTCGTTCGGCGGCCTTCTCCTTCCCAGCGCCCTTGATCCGGCACGGATTACGCGTGATCAGCTCGTCGTCCACGGCCGTCTCCATGATGGCTTTCAGGAGGCGGTACGCCTTGGCCGTGATGGTCTTGGCCCCGGTCAGCCGCAACCGCTCGGCCCGCCACTCGCGCACGCGCGGTGCCGTGATCTCGTCCAGGTCGACGTCGGCGAAGGCAGTCAGGTGCTTGTCGAGGAGATAGCGGTACAGGTCCCTGGTGAGCGCCGCCAGCTCTCGTTCCTCCACCCACTTGTCGGCGTAGGCCCGGAAGCTCACCGCACCGGCGTCCGGGTCCCGCCACTCGCCCCGACGGATCTCGGTCTGCCTCTCCGCGAGCCAGTCGTCGGCATCAGCGATCGTCGCGAAGGTCTCGGGCGCCGGACGCATCACTCCGTCCGGTCCGGGATAACGCGCTTGGTAGCGGCCGGAGGGAAGCCGTCTGATCGCGCCGAAACGGCGACGCCTGCCCTTGCTGTTGGCCATCAGGCGGCCCGCCCGTAGCGCGAACGAGGACGCCTCAGCGGTTCCACCGTGCGGGCCCTGATGAACTCCTCGACCGCACTCTCCGGGATGCGCACATGCCGGCCGACCTTCACGTACCGGATGCGCCGCTCCTCGATCAGACGCCGGGGGAAGCGAGCGGTCGTGCCGAGCAGTTCGGCGACCTGGTCCACGGACAGGTAGCGGTCGTTCATGCTGCGAGGTCTCCTTCCGTACTGGTCGCGGTTGGGCGAGAGGTGGAGAGCCAGGCTTCTGCGGTGGTCAGTCCGGACCCGGCGAAGCGCCAGTGGGAGAGGACGAGGACGGTGTCCGGGTCGGGCAGGGGGTGGCCCGCTTCGGCCGCGCGGGCGCGGGCCAGGGCTTCGTTGTGGTCGGCGCGTTCCTGGCGGAGGGCGCCGAGGGTGACGGAGTAGGTGCGGGACTTGGTGGAGAAGTGGCCGCGGAAGCCGAGCATGTGGGCCCACTTGCGGAGGCGCAGCGCTTCCAGTTCGGGGAGCGCGCCGAGGTGCCAGCAGGTGAGGATCATCCGGCGGGCGTGGTCGGTGACACCGGAGCCGATCAGGTCGATGATCGGGTTGCGGATGGGCCGGTCGAGGGTGCCGGCCGTCTCGGCTCCCTTGGTGGCGTACTTGGCGATGTAGGCGGCCACGGCCCGGCTGGACAGCTCCGAGGTGCCCGCGAAGTCGGCGGAGCGGATGGGGCGGATGTCGAGCTGGTCACCGAAGCGGAACGTGTACGTGCGCCCGTCGAGCACGGGGCCAGGTGCCTCGGCGAGACGGACCGCCGAGCGAATCGCGTCGGTGAGGAGTTCGGTCGTGGCCCAGGCCGGTGGGGTGGACTCGGCACCGTCCGGGCCGTCGAGACGGATCACCGCGTGGAAGTGGACCGCGCCGCGCCGCTGGTACTCGGCGACCTTGGCGTACGACACCTTGAGGCAGTCACGCAGCGCGCTGCGGGTGACGCCGACGCGAGAGGCGAGCTGTTGGCGCAGGTAGGTGGCGAAGCGGGCCCAGAGGGCACCGGCGTGGGCGTTCCAGAGGACGGCCGCCCGGTAGTCGTACCGCTCCGCGTTCAGCGGTGTGCCCAGGGCGGGGTCGTCCTCCGGGTGGGAGCGTCCGCAGCGGCAGCGGCCACGATTGGGGCGGTTGTGGACGGGTCCGAAGGAGGGGGCGGTGAAGGTGGCGAAGACGCGCGGGTGTTGGGCGACTGTCCGGCAGGAAGGTCGCGGTCGATGGACCAAAGACATGCCTCCGGCAGGGGCGCTCAGGCTCCGAGATGGAGGGGGCGCCGTTCGCGGGTGCCGGCGGAGTGGTGGGTGCGGAATCGTTCTCACGAGGCGGCACGGGGCATGCCCGCTAGAAGGTTGGGTCCGACGCCGCGGGCGTCACCACCAACCGATGGGCGGCGCTCCGCCGACTTGACTCGGTCATTGAGACTCCACCGACCGCGAGTTACCGCGAAGAGGGAGTGTGGCTACCGCGAGTGAGGCATGATGCCCAGGTGGATATTGCGCGCCTGGTGCTCGACTACCTCAAGGTCCTCATCTGGCCAGCCACAACACTTGTCATCGTTTACGGGTTCCGCAGTCAGCTCAAAGAGCTCATACGCAGAGTCAGACAACTCAGCGCACCAGGAATTGATGCCGAGTTCTCTGAGGAGGTCATCGAAGCCAGCGAAGATGCTGAGGCCGCAGTACTCAGCCACGAGCCAATAGGCGTGCCGGAACAGCGCCAGCTGGAGCCAGCGGAACCGGCGGAAGCTGCAACTCCTAGCCCTGGCAGCCAGTCGGATGGACCTTTCGTGCGAGGGCACCACCGGGAAGCGTTCGCCGACGATGACGCCCTTCTGATCTACGCTGAGAGGCAGCCAGAAGCCGCGGTCGTCGCGGCGTTTTGGAGTGTCGAGGCGAAGCTAAGACAGCTGGGGGGACCGATGGTGGGCACACCCCGTGTCGTGTTGCCGGTGCGGCACCTCGTTGAGCGACTGGCACTGCCGGATGACATCAAGACCTCGATCTTGAATCTGAATCAGGTCCGTAATCGCGCCGCTCACGGCAGAGCCCAACTGAGCCCACCTGCGGCGCGCGCGTTCGTGCGGAGTTGCCAAGAGATGGTCGAGTGGCTAGATGCCTACCGTCACCAAGACGCGCTGTTCTGAGTCAGGGGACCCTTCATGACGAGCCGCGGAGCGCCACTCGGGGTGCATAGGGGCACTCTCCACCGGACTCCGCCACGATCAGGGAATCCGCAGGTCACGCCCGTGATCGCCCAACCTCGCCCCTAAAGCGGGGGTCGCAGTTCGAATCCTGCAGGGGACACCATCAGGAATGGGTAAATGTTCGGACGGCGGGTCACACCAGGGTGACATGCATGCCGCCCTCGGCTAGGGCATCGAGGATCTTGAGGAATAGGTGGCATCAGGGGAGGGTCCGCGTGATGATTCGTCGGCCGACACGTCCGGCCAGGATGACCGGGTAAGCCATGACGCCCACGGTGATGGCCACAGCCTCCGGCAGCTTCCAGTTGTCGGTGAGCTCCTCAATGATTGAGTCTGCCGCTTCACATACGGCGTCTTCTTCCTCCGCTGCAATTTCCATGATCGTCTCTACTGCGTTCTCCGCCACATTGCCAACAACTCGCCCCGCCGCAGCCCCCAGGGCAGTACCCACGACTGAAGCTCCCGCTGCAGTACCCGCCACAGCTCCAGCCGCAGAACCGATCCTGGCGCCGATCGTATGCCCGACTACCGCACCCGCAGCGCTGCCAGCCGCGCCGACCGCAGTGTTCCGAGCCGTGTGCTTGGTCATGTCCCCACCTTCCACCGCATTCGGAGTCAAGTCTGCTCTGTGCAGCGATTGACCGGATAGACCATTGGGTGCTAATTTCAGCCACTTTCAGTACAGCCAAGGGATGCACGTGTGCGAGCGCGGACGAGTACAAGGACCGTGGTTCAGCACTGCGATACAGCAGCGACGTACAGCAGCCACCACGACCACAGCCAACCCCGAACAACGGTCAATGACCCACCGACCACCTCACCAGCCCCCGATGACCTCCCAGCCGAGAGTTCGGGATGAAGAGGTTGTGCCAGAAGCGAGCCAGGTCATGCGGGGAACCACGGGGAATGGCAGAGACTCGGTCGTCGGCCAGTTGGCCGCCGTAGCTGCTGCGCCGCAGGTCAGGACAGCACCCGGTAGGAAAAGACCCAAGCTTCCAAGCTGAGAGCGCGAGTTCGATTCTCGTCACCCGCTCCATGCTGAAGGCCCAGGTCAGAGACCTGGGCCTTCTTGCTGTGCGGGATGGTCAGCGGTCGCGTTCCCAGGCGGTCCACCCAGACCAGTGCCTCCCAGCGATACCGATCAGAACCACCGGCGCTCGGCGGGCCGCGCTCCGCAGCGAACGGGACGCGGTCGGGGCGAAGAAATCCGTGGATCTTCGCGGCAACCTTTTCGGCCTCTCGGACCACTCAGTGCTGTCCGGCCATGTGGTCCGGTCAGATGCGACAGCTGAAAGAGAGCACAGGCATGTCCCTGGAACGAGAGCACAGACATGTCCCCGGTCCACCCACGTCACCGGCGGCGTCCCACGGCGGCGGCCACCGTGCCGACGGCGGTGCGCGCGGTGGCCGCCCGAAGCACCGTGGCCGTCGGTTGCTCGCCCGTCGGGGTCTCTGGGCGGGTCTCGCCATGGTGGTCGTGGCCGGCTCGGCTGTCGTGGTCAGCCAGGCTTCGGCGGACCAGAAAACCCTGGATCTGAAGAAGTGGTACGTGCTGGTCAACCGCAACAGCGGCAAAGCGCTGGACGACCACGCCTACGCCAGGAACGACGGCGCGGCGGTGGTGCAGTGGGCGCGCCACGGCGGGGCCAACCAGCAGTGGCGGTTCATCGACGCGGGTGACGGTTACTACCGGCTGCAGAACCGGACCTCCGGCAAGGTGCTGGACGACCTCGGCTGGTCGAAGACCGCCGGCTCCGCCATCGTGCAGTGGAAGGACCTGAACGGCACCAACCAGCAGTTCAAACTGGCCAAGTCGTCGAACGGCCACGTGCGTCTGGTCAATCGCTTCAGCGGCATGGCCGTCGGTGTCCGCGACGCCGCCAAGGCCGACGGGAGCGACGTCGTCCAGGACCGCGACCGGGGCGGTGCCGATCAGCAGTGGAAGCTCGTCCCGGCCGGGAGTGTCGGCGGCACCGGTACGCCCACCGCGCCGGGCACCAGCGTTCCCACGAGCGGCGCTCCGGGCGACACACGACCGTCGCCGTCGTCGTCCCCCGCCGGTGGCGGCAGCTCGGCGAAACGCTTCATGGGCAGTGACAAGGTGCTCATCGGCGGCTCGATGTCCGACGCCTCGGCGGCCGCCGCGCCGTTCGACGCGCGCTACGCCTATGTGCACAGCCAGCCGGCGCCCTCGTCGGACTACTACACGGCAGCGAAATGCCAGGACGGGTGGTCTGGCTGGTGGGGCTGCTGGAACGGCAGCACCACGGCGCCCGGCACGTACGTGACCTGGCGGGACGACGTGGTGTCCCAGGCGACGTACAAGGGCAAGTCGCGTCCGCAGAAGATGCTCTGGACCTGGTACTCGTTGCGCGACCTCGGGGATGCGGCGGGCGAGGGTGACGGTCCGGGCGAGGTCAAGGCCATCAACCGGGTCGACCTGCTCACCCGGTACCTGAACGACTACCGTTTCTTCCTCCAGAAGATCGGCACGTCGCACGACGCGATCGACCTCGAGCCCGACTTCTGGGGCTACGTCCGCTCGCTCGGCGATCCGCACCAGGTTCCCGCACAGGTCAAGAACGCGAACGCGAAGGACTGCGGATCGCAGGAGAACAGCGCCACCGGGCTCGCCCAGTGCCTGATCTCGATGGCGCACAAGTACGCCCCGAACGCCGAAGTCGGGATGCACCTCTCCTGCTTCGACTGGGAGACCAACACCCAGGCTTGCGTCAAGTCCTACGAGAGCTTCGGGGCCCGGAACGCCGACTTCCTGGCCACCGACGTGTCGGACCGCGACGCGGGCTGGTACGCGCAGCCGGCCCACGGCGGCAGTGACCACTTCTGGACCGACCGGAAGGCCGCCGCCGCGCTGAAGTTCTACAAGACGATGGCCGAGTCCGTGGGCAAGCCCGTTGTCCTGTGGCAGATCCCCGTGGGCAACATGGCCCAGAACAACACCCTCAACCACTACAAGGACGACAAGGTCGACTGGTTCTTCGGCCACATGGACCAGGTCGCTGACGCCCACGTCGCCGGCCTGTTCTTCGGGCCGGGGCAGCAGGAACAGACCTCGGTCGAAACCGACGGCGGAAACCTGATCAACAAGACGATCGCCTATCGCAACTCGGGCGGTACGGCACTCAAGTAGGTGAAGCCGACGAATGCGCCCCCATCCCTTCCGGTGGGGGCGCATTTCGTCGTCTTCGCCTTCGCCTTCGCCTTCGCCTTCGCCTTCGCCTTCGTCGGGCTGACGGCTTCTCCGGTCGGCGCCGGCCATGCCGCCGTCGGTGCGGGCGCCGGTCGAGGCGGCCCCGGCGAAGGGGCATGGTCCTGCTGACCGGTGACGGCGGGGAAGCCGGGTTCGACCGCGAGGCCGAGCCTCCGTCCGGTCCCCAGACGACGGGAGCCCCAGCCGGTGCACGGCTGGGGCTCCTCACGGTGGTGCCTGTCGATCAGGCGGGTCAGCGCTTCAGCGCTTCAGGGTGAGGACGCCGGGGCGGTACGGCAGGTTGTCGTACGAGGTGTTCGGCGGGGTGTTCGGGGACTTGCCCTGGTAGAGGAACCGCAGGTTGCAGGGGTCGATGGTCATGGTCTGGTCGGGGTTGTCGCGGACCAGGTCGCCGTGGCTGATGTCGTTGGTCCAGCCGGCGCCGCTGTTCGCCTTGCCCGCGAAGGGGGCGGCCTCGGTGGCGGCCTGCGGGGTCCACGGGCCGTTCAGGCTGGTGGCGGTGAAGGAGCGGAAGTAGCGCTGCTCGCTCGCACCGCGAGCCTCGACGATCATGAGGTACTGGTTCTGGCCCTGGACCTTGTAGACCTGCGGTGCCTCGAACAGGTTCTTCACCGAGTCGCTCATGACCGTCGTGTACGACGAGCCGAAGCTGCCCGGGAAGTTCCCGATCGGCATGGACGCCTTGTAGATCTTGCCGTTGTCACCGGCGAAGAACAGGTGCATGGTCGTGTCGTCGGCGATCAGGGTCTGGTCGATCGGGCCGGTGCCGGATTCGGTGCGGGGGATGCTGCCGGTGAACAGCGGCTGCGGCGCGGACCAGCCGTTGGGGTTGGTGGGGTCGCTCGAGGTGCGGTAGCTGAAGGGCCACGGGCCCCACTGGTACGCCAGCACCCAGATCTTCTTGGGCGCGAAGTAGAACAGCGTGGGCGCCACCGCCTTCTCGTTCATGCCGGTCTGGCGGGCCGACGCCATGTCCGACCAGTTCGTGAAGGGGCTGAACGCCATCGAGCCGTAGGCCGATCCCGAGTAGTCCGACCCGTAGACCAGGTGCTTGCCGTTGTAGGTCACGGTGGTGAAGTCCTTCAGCGAGGCCCACCCGTTCGCCGGCTGCGCCAGCGCGTCCGTCGAGGTCCACCGGTATGCCGCCGGAAGAGCACACCTGGCGCTCTTCGGCGCGGCGGTCGGCTGGAAGTTCCAGCGTTGGTTGGTGCCGCCGCCGTTGGTGTCCCAGATCTGGACGGGAGTGCCGTTGGCGGTCCGGCCGCCGGGGATCTCCAGCGCCCGGCCGCTGGCGACGTTGGTCAGCGTGTAGGAGCCGTCGCCGTTCCGGTTGGCCTTCCAGTGCTGGTGGGCGCCACCGTTGGCGTCCCAGACCGTCATTCTCGTCCCGTTGGCGGTCCGGTCGGCCGGCTCGTCCAGTACCCGGCCGCTGGCGACGTTGGTCAGGGTGTAGGAGCCGTCGCCGTTCCGGTCGGCCCGCCACTGCTGGTTGGAGGCGCCGGCGGCGTCCCACACCTGGAGGGGGGTGCCGTTGCCGTTCTGTCCCGCGGGCTCGTCGAGAACGCGTCCGGCGGCCGCGTTGGAGAGCGTGTAGACGGCGCCGGAGGTGATGCCCCCGGCCTGTGTGCCGCCGCTGCCGGTGCTGCCCAGGGCGGTGAGCACGGCGTTGTAGGCGGGCTTCTTGTTGCCGCCCGCGTCGAACAGCAGGGGGTTCTCACCGGTGCGCCAGGAGTCGCTGTCGCGGACGCCCCACACCGTGATGCCCGTGCAGCGAGCGACGTTCATGCACGCCTGGACGGCGTCGGTGTACGCGGTGGCGGACGCCTGGGCGATGTCGAGCTCGGTGATCTGCACGTCCACGCCGAGTGCGGCGAAGTGGGACAGGGTGGTCCGGAAGCTCGCCGGCGGGCCGCTGCTCGCGAAGTGGCTCTGGAAGCCGACGCAGTCGACGGGCACACCGCGGGACTTGAAGTCCTTGATCATGTTGTAGACGCCCTGGGTCTTGGCGTCGGACCAGTTCTCGATGTTGTAGTCGTTGTAGCAGAGCTTCGCGGAGGGGTCGGCGTCCCGGGCGGTGCGGAAGGCCTCCTCGATGAACCCGTCGCCCAGTACGTCCTGGAACACGGAGCTGCGGTGCCGGCCGCTGCCGCCGTCGGCGAAGGCCTCGTTGACCACGTCCCAGGCGTAGATCCTGCCCTTGTAGTGGGTCATCTCCTGGGTGATGTGGTTCTTCATCACACCGCGCAGGGTGGTGGCGTCGGTGATGGACTTGACCCAGCCGGGCAGTTGGGAGTGCCAGACCAGGGTGTGGCCGCGCAGGCGCTGGCCGTGTGCGGTGGCGTGGCTGACGATCGAGTCGGCGGCGGCGAAGGTGAACGATCCGCGCGAGGGCTCGACGGCGTCCCACTTCATCTCGTTCTCCGGGGTGATCATCTTGAATTCCCGGTCGAGAACGGCGGAGTACGTGGAGTCGCGGAGCTTGCCCGCGGCCACTGCCGTGCCGAAGTAACGGCCGCTGCCGGCCGCCGCGTCGGCGGCCGTGGTCGGTGTGGAGGCCTCCGGCGTGCGTGCGGCCAGGGCGACCACCGGTACGGCGGCACCCGCGGCGGCGAGGACCACGGCGGCGGCGAGCACGCGGCGGGTGGCCGGACGGCGACGATGAGAGCGGTTCTGATCTGACAACGGCATGTCCTTCTGGCACAGCGGGCCGTGATCCGGCCCCGGTCACCCGCCAGTCGCCGCCGCGCACACGAAGGTTGCCGCGATCGAGGGAAGAACTGCGACGGCCGCCGTCACCATCCCCAAGCCGGCCACCAGTCCACCTTCTCGGGGCGGTTGGACCAGAACAGCGTCATCCGTAGTTGCCGGCGGGCAGGTCCATGCCGGGCGAACCGGACGCCGGGTGGCTGCACGCCGTCCGGCTGCACGGCGGTGCCGTCGACGATCAGCCGCTCCCCGTGGTGGCATTCCGCTTGACCGACCTGCGCGCGCATGCTTCCGCTCATCGGCGTCACCCGCTGTCTGACCTCAAAAGGATGAGAACCATGTCCGTACTGAAGTCGCCTGAGGAAGTCGACGCCTGGCTGGCGAACGCCGGGTGGTATTCGGGCCGTAGGTGTGACGACCTCGCCGCCACCGAGATCGAGGAAGCCCGGGCATCGTTCCGCGACGACGGCGGCAGCCTTGAGGTCGTCCAGCCCGCCGTTGATTTCCTGCGCGAGCACATCGGCCTCGTGGCCCCCCTGCACGACTCCCCCGAAGACACCGTGATGTTTTTTCCGCGCCTCATGTACCGGGGCGCGGCGGAAGACGTGCAAGAACTGGCCGACGGACTGGGAAAGAAGGTCTTCCCCGTCGCGCACGACACGTACGACGGCGGCACCGTCCTCATGGACGAAGCGGGCCGGTTCTTCTATCTGCATCACAGCGGCGAGTACTTCCTCGGAAATGACAAGTACGCAGCGTTGATGAGTTACTCGCGAGGCTATCCGCTCGACGACGCGGAGGACTACTATGCCTGAGCATGTTCCGATGACCGCCGCTTCCTTGCTGGTGAACGGAAAGATCTTCAGTCAGACCGACCTCGCGGCGGATGCGGACCCGGATCTGCATCCCGCGGTCGCCGAGTTCCTTCAGCGGCTTCCCGCCGCGCAGCGGGAACCGTTCATGGGTCACTGCGCGGAGACCGCACTGGTCTCCGACCAGCTGTGGGGCCTGGACCAGCAGCTCGCGAGCGGGGGGAGAACGACCCTCGACGACGCGACGGGGCATTTCTCAGGGTCGGCCATGGTGACGCGAAAGATTCGTCCTGAAGGGGATCCGGAGCACGGCCGTCATGCGAAACCGTGTCGCTCGTGCGCGGCTCTGCTGGAGCGTCTCGGCATCGAAGTGGTGGACGAGTGACTCAGCGCCCCCGGGCTGCGGAGAGGATCGGTTGGACGCCAGGCAGGAGCGTCGAGCGGGACGCGATGCGGGCAGCGCTGCGGCTTACCGCGATGGCGCAGGGCTACGGAACGTCCTTGTCGGTGTTCCCAGCCGCGAGAACCTTCCTGAGTGAGTTCTACGGCCTCGAACACCGGCCGGCGGAACCGGGGCGGGAAGTGGCGCCCACCGGGTTCTTCATCGACCCGGAGAAGGCCAGGTTCCAGCTCACCAAGCTGGACCGCCTGTCCGCCGAGCTCCGCGTGGCCCTGTTTCCGGTCGGTGTGACCGACAACGACTCCGTACTTGCCGTGGGCGAGAAGGGCCAGCTTCTCTGTTCCGGTCTCGGTGGCTCCTGGCACCTGGGGGACAGCGCGCCCGAAGGCATCGAGAACATGATCATTGGGCTGGCTCCACGGCGGCTCCGCGCGACCGAGCATGCCTGGAACGTGAGGTCGGCGGCTGCCGTCGGACCCGTCGTCGGAGCCGTGCAGGCAGCGCTGACAGCCGTGTACGTGCTGCATCACCACGGCATCTACAGCGCCAGGAGCGTCTGCCTGAGTCTGACCAGTCTGCGCGGCAGTGGGGTCGACGTCGCCCGGCGCTCGATCGGCATACCGAGTGGTCCCCTGGACGAAGCGCTGTCGCCGATCGTGCGTGACGTGGAAGAGGTCCTCGCGGCCCATGCCGGCGGCCTGGGCTGTGAGGTGAAGCTGGCCGTGGAGGTGCCCGGCGTGCATGCGCGGACCGCGCCCGGTCTGGTCCGGTTCTCGTCCCGGTTCGGACATGTGGCCCTGCGGCCCGACGCCGTCGAGGTCAGCCTCGGCGTCGGAGCGGGTGCGCAGACCGGCAGCGTGCACGCATGGGTCGTGGACGCTCTGCACGGTCTGAAGCAGATGCGATGAGAGGCAGAGCGGGGCTGCGTCGGGCTCGTCGGTGCCGGACGCGGGCGGGAGCGCCGGCGTCGGGTAGCACAGTCGTGAAATACAAAAGGGCCCACACCGTTCAGGTGTGGGCCCTTTTTCAAAATTTGTTCGGCGGCGTCCTACTCTCCCACAGGGTCCCCCCTGCAGTACCATCGGCGCTGTGAGGCTTAGCTTCCGGGTTCGGAATGTAACCGGG
>NZ_JBVHWQ010000020.1:20789-36016 GCF_055564315.1 Streptomyces sp. NPDC029151 | reverse complement strand
CGATCCACGGCCGGGACTGACGTGTTCCCACGAACAGACCAACGACCACCCAAGCCGAAAGTCACATGATCAACGACTTCTGTTAGGACCTTTTACTGATCGTTTCAGAATGACGTTTGGTCGGGTGGTTGTGTGCTGCGAGGATGCCTTCGCGACTGAGCGGTCGAGGGCGGGGGCAGGTCGTGACGCAGTGGCAGCTTCTGCAGGGTGACATCTTGCTCGGTGAGCTGAGTGAGTACGGCTGTGACCAGCCGTTCTTCTTGGCGCGCTTCGCGCCGGGACCGGGATGGGAGAACGTGAGGCCCTTGTTCGAGGCTTTGGCGGCTCTCAGGGGCCCGGATCCGGATGGGTCTCGGACTGTCGCAGTGGTGAAGCCATTGCTCGACTTGGATCTCACGGTGGTTCCGGTCGGCGGCGGGCGGTCCTTGCTGCGGGTTTTCAAGGACTGCTGGCTGCGCATCGACGGGGCCGAGGCTCGCCTTCGTTACTGACCCGGGGAGCGGCGACTCCTCTGGAGTCGCCGCAGGCAGATCACGCTGCAAGCCAGCTCTAGCAGGCCCTGGTGGAGGTCGGCGCGACGCTCGTAGCGGATGCGGAGCCGTTTGAACTGGTGCAGCCAGGCGAAGGTGCGCTCGACCACCCAGCGGACCTTGCCCAGGCCGCTTCCGTGGGCGACGCCGCGTCGGGCGATCATTGGCTTGATGCCGCGTTTCCACAGCAGGCGGCGGTACTTGTCGTAGTCGTAGCCCCGGTCGGCGTACAAGCGCCGGGGCTTGCGACGCGGGCGTCCCCGCAGACCCCGGATCAGTGGGACGGCGTCCAGTAACGGCAGCAGCTGGGTGACGTCGTGGCGGTTGCCCCCGGTGAGCGTGACGGCCAGCGGGATGCCGTGTCGGTCGACGATCACATGGTGTTTGGAGCCGGGGCGGGCGCGGTCGACGGGCGAGGGACCGACGAGATCCCCCCTTTCAGGGCCCGGACGTGTGAGCCGTCGACGGCGCAGTCATCCAGGTCCAGCAAGTTCGCTCGGCGTAGTTCGGTGAGCAGGGCGGCGTGCAGACGCGGCCACACACCGGCCTTCGTCCAGTCCCGCAGCCTGCGCCAGGCCGTGACTCCGGAGCAGTCCACGCGCTCCGCCGGCACGTCACGCCAGGCAACACCGGTCCGCAGCACATACAGCACGCCCGCAAGTGCCACCCGGTCCGGCACGCGTCGGCGTCCGGGGAAGCGATGACGACGCTCGGGAGGGGGTGGCAGCAACGGAGCCACCCGCTCCCAGAGATCGTCGGGAACAAGATCAACGCACCCGCACAGCCTGCCGACCAAGATCGCTCACGGCAAGGGCATGGGCTCACCTCATATTGAAACGATCAGTTAGACGTCGTCTCGTAACAGCCAAAGGAAACGGCGTCCAAGCGCTGCTCAGCACCGCTGTCGACTGGGCATACGGGCATGATCGCGCCCTATGCGGTCGCAACGCCCAGGAAGCGCAACACCGCCAGGACGCGGCGGTGGTCGGCGTCGGCCTTGGGCAGGTCGAGCTTGGTGAAGATGCTGTTGATGTGCTTGGCGACCGCGCTCTCGCTCACGACCAGCTCGGCGGCGACGCCGGAGTTGGACCGGCCGCCCGCCATCAGCTCCAGCACCTCCCGCTCACGCGGCGTCAGCCGGTCGAGCGGATCGCTGTGCCGGCGCACCAGCAGCTGCGCGACGACCTGCGGGTCGAGCGCGGTGCCGCCGGCCGCCACCCGGCGCACCGCCTCAGCGAACTCCTCGACGTCGGCGACCCGTTGCTTGAGCAGATAGCCGACGCCCGAGGTGTTGGCGGCGAACAGATCGGCGGCGTACCGCTCCTCCACGTACTGCGACAGCAGGAGCACGGCGGTACGCGGGTACTGGCGGCGGATCACCAGCGCGGCGCGCACTCCCTCGTCGGTGAATCCGGGCGGCATGCGCACGTCGATGACGGCGATGTCGGGCCGGTGCTCCTCGACGGCCGCCAACAGCCCTTCTGCGTCGGCGACCTGCGCGCACATCTCGAACCCGGCCGCCTCCAGCACCTTGACCACGCCGATGCGCAGCAGGAGGGAATCCTCGGCGATCACGGCGCGCACGGCAGCTCCACGGTGATGACGGTCGGGCCCCCGGCGGGGCTGCGGCAGGAGAACGTGCCGTCGACGGACGCGACGCGCTTGGCGAGCCCGGCAAGCCCGGTGCCACCGCCGGCCACCGCGAGATCCGCGCCGCCCGCTCCGTCGTCCGCGACGACCAACAGCAGTGTCTCCCCGATCCGCTCCACGGTCACGTCCGCCCGTGTCGCCCGGGCGTGTTTGACCACGTTCGTCAGGGCTTCGGAGACCACGAAGTACGCGACGGCCTCGACCGTGGGTGAGGGACGCTGCGGCAGGTCCACCGCCACGCGCACCGGGATCGGGAGGCGGGCGGCGACCCCGGACAACGCGGCGTCGAGGCCGCGGTCCTCGAGGACGGCCGGATGCAGGCCGCGCACCAGGTCGTTCAGCTCGGCGATCGCTGCCTTCGCCTCGCGGTGCGCCTCGTCGATCACCTTGCGGGCCTCCTCCGGCAGGTCGCCGAGGGTGGCCCTGGCCAGGCCCAGATTGACGGCGAGTGAGACGAGGCGCTGCTGCGCGCCGTCGTGCAGGTCGCGCTCGATCCTCCGCCGCTCGGCGTCGGCGGCGTCGAGCACGCCGGCCCGGCTCTCGGCGAGGTCGGCGACCCGGCGGGCCAGCTTCTCCGTGCGGCTGGGGCCGAGCAGGACCTCGGCCGCCCGGTTCTCCAGCCGCACCAGAGCACCGGTCAGGCGGAGCCCGAGGAACAGCAGGACGAGGCCGCCGCAGGTGACGTACACGGCTTGCGTGGAGTACCCGAGGTCGGTGACCCGCCACTGCGGGGGCAGCGCCCAGATCCATACGTAGATGGAGGCGGCCACGACAGCGGCGGCCCAGACCACGAGGACGCCGAGGTCCAGGACGGCGAGCAGCGGTCCCGCCACGGCGTGGTAGCAGACCTGCCGCCACAAGGCCCGGCCGGTCAGCCGGCGAATTATCGACTTCCCGTTGACGGCGGGGCGTGGGAGGTCCTTGCCGACGAGCGCCCGGTAGCGCCGCCGCTGCCCGGCGGTCAGCAGAGGTGTCACCAGGAGCGTCAGCAGCACGGGCAGCGGAGTCACGGCCACCGCGCCGGGCGCGCGCACCAACGCCGCCATCGTGCCGAGCAGCCAGAGCCACAGTGGTACCACGGCGAGGTGGAGCGGCAGGCCGGCGGCGACCAGCGCGGTCCAATGTCCTGCCCTGCGGAACGGCGGGCCCGGCACCAGCCGCCGCCACATGATGAGTTGCATGCGTCAGACGGTAAAGCCGCAGGCCATTCCCCTGCCATGACGTTCTCACCCGGTTCGGGGGTGCACTTTTCTTCACCCCAGGTCGGAACCCTGCGTGACCGACGGCGCCCTGGTGTGAGACGGAGGGTGGAGCACATGAAGGGACGAGCCGACAAGGAACGGGAGAAGACGATGCGTCAACTGGTGTTGTGCGATGAAGATGTGGCCGGTGCCGAGGTCATCCCGCTCCACGAAGAGGCGCAGGAGCCACGCCCGGCGCGGGGTATACGGCGGGCCGGGTGGCTGCTGGTCGCCAGCGGGCTCGCCCTGCTGCCGTGGCTGTACGTGCTGGCCACCGGCCTGCCGGCCACCGCGACCGCGGCGCACTGGCCGGTCGCCTGGGTCGGGCTCGACGCGCTGGAGGCGCTCGGCCTGATCACCACCGGCCTCCTCACCGCCCGCGGCGACCGGCGGCACGCCCTGGCAGCCGCCGCGACCGCGACGCTGCTTGTGGTGGACGCCTGGTTCGACACCACGACAGCGGTCCCGGGCGGCGACTTCACCACCGCGGTCGCCATGGCGCTCGGCGCCGAGCTGCCGTTCGCCGTGCTGTGCGGCCGGCTGGCGCTGCGGGCGCTGAGCCGGCACGCGTGACGCCGACCGCCCGCATGAACGGTTACGCGCTCTTCCGTCCCCGCTGACGGCCTGCTCCCACCTGTCGCACTTCCAGAAGCCCGCTCCCGCGGCTGACCGGTGCCCGAAAACGGCGAGCGGCCCCGCGGACGTTTCCACGGGACCGCATGATGTCAGGACGCTTCGGGCCGCTGCTCCCGACCGGCCTCCGGGGTCTTGGGCAGCTTCCCGGTCCGCCGCGGGGAGGCGGCGTAGTGGGCGATCGCCGCGTCGGCGACCGTCCTGCGGGCCCATACCCGTCTCCTCGCCGATCTCGGTGACGAGCTGGTCGGTCTCCAGCAGGACGCGCACGTTCATCATCACGCGGGTCGGGCCGGGCTTGCGGTCGCGCCGGCGGGGCGGGAGCCCCAGCTGCGTCCGGCTGTCCGGCGTCGCGGAGGTGCGCTTCTTGGCCCTGTTCTCGTATAGCCCGGGCGAACGGACAAGCAGCGGGCTCGCTGGGACACCTTCGATTCCGCTCGGTGGCGGTATCCGCCCTCGACCGAATCAGCAGCGTCGGACCTGGCGAGGCCGAACTGCTTCTGGCGGACGCCGCGCTGCCTGCCCTGGAGTCGCTGCGGCTGGCGGCCGTCACCGGCTACGACCGCGCGCTGCGGGCGCTAGTGATCGCGACCCGTACCGTCCTGGGCGCCGACGACGTTCAGCAGGCCCAGGTGGCATTGCCGGCTCAGCGCGACGGCCTCGTCAGGCGGCTTCCTCACCTACGGTCCACTCCAGGGTCTGCGTCACGCTGAGGAGGTAGGTCAGGACGGCGTTGAACTGGTCGCCGTCAGCGCTCATCTCCATCAGGAGCAGGGTATAGCCGAAGGTCTCCGCCGACCCGCCGCGCGTGGTCCGGCGGAAGACGAGAAGCTGCTGGGCCACCTCCCCAGCCCGAACGGTCCGCGAGGCGGGCCTTCGCCTCAACCGGCGCGAGGGGCTCGACGCCGGCCCGGCGCGCTTCGGCCAACATCCGCGCGGTCACCTCGTCCTCGCCGAGCCGGTGCTCGACCACCCGGGTCACCGGGCTTGTCCGGGCCGTCTTCACTCTGCATCTGATCTAACAAAATGTGCCCCGTAGGCTGGCCTACAAAGATCCCGGCTCGCCATCGGCGACGAACCGTGTCAGGGATCGCTCCAGCAGTTCCAGGAACTGCCTCAGGTCATCGGCCACCTTGTCGAGCTCCGGTTCGTCCAGCGACGCTGTCCGCGTCCGGTGAACCGATCCATCAGGGCCCGCGACGTAGGACAGTCCGCCGCCGTTCGAGCCGATGACCAGACCATGGGCCTTCTGGTCCGCGTCAAGGGCGACAACGCCGTACTGCTGGACTCGCAGAAGGACGTCACTGGCCGCGTCGAGGAAGTAGCCGTTGCCGACGTCCGCCCAGGTGACATCGCCGATGCTGTCGTAGAAGGTGACCAGGTCAGCCGGGATGAGGCTCAGTTGGGCAAGCGTGCGAGCCGCGGCTTGGTCGTTGCGGCTGGCCGGCCGGACCTCATTGCTGCCAGAGGGAAACCCGTGCCGGCGCTCGAACTCCTCTGTCATTGCCGTGAGGGTCCCGCAGACTCTGTCTGCCCACGAGGCCAGCCAGGCGGGTGAAAGCGAACGGTCACTCATAAGGCCGGATCATGGCATGAGCCACAGACATCCGGCCCGGCAGCTCCGCCACGTTCGTTCATTGACACCCCATCAAGCGGGTTACAACGATGCCTCTCATGCGTCTACTTCGGCAACTGCGCACGGATCTGTTGGCAGGCGAGAACCTGGAGATCTACACAACGGCACTGCTGTCCCTGGTGCTGGCCGTCCTCGGAGTGCTCGGCACGGTCGGAGGCAAGGTGCTGGCAGCCGCTACGCTCGCAACGCTCGCCCTGCTAGCCAGCGGCATGCTCGGCAGCCGCAGACAGGTGGCGAAGCTGACGGCCGAGGTGCGCGCCCGTGGCAGGGGCGAGCTCTCCGTAGAGGACTTCCTCGGCAAGGGCAAGGCAGGCCTCCTGGAGCAGGTGCGTGCCGCACAGGACATCCGGATCGTCGGTGTGACGCTGTCGCGCACGCTGCGCGACCTGGTGGACGAACTCCAGCGCAGGGCTGGGGCTGGCGCCTTGATCAAGGTGGCGCTCATCGACCCGGCCGGTTCGGCCCCTGAGGAGGTAGCACGCCGCAGCACCATCCCCGACCGGGCCGGGATGTACCGCAACCGGCTGCGTTCGTCCGTCGACCTGCTCCGCGAACTCGCCGAGACACCCGGCACGGAGGGCAGGGTGGAAGTGCGCTTTCTCGACTTCGTCCCGGCCTTCGGTCTCGTCCTGCTCGACCCGCAACGCCCCGGTGGCCGCATCCACGTCGACATCTACTCGCACAGCTCAGCCAGCGGGGATGCCGTCTTCACCGTTCTCCCGCACCGTGACGGCGAGTGGTTCCAACACTTCCAGACGGAATTCGACAGCGTCTGGGAGCACGCCCGATCGGCCGACGCATCGGACGGCTTCTCCACCGTGGCCGCGGGGACGTGAGCTTCAGCCTTCGTCACGGATGCTCGACCCGCCAAATCAACCGCTCATCCGCCAACTGAAGCACCCAGTCACACCCTCAACCCGCCAACTCGCACGCTCACTCGCCAACTGAAGCGCTCGCTACCTTCGTTGGCGGGTTGATTCCGGTTCTTCGTACGATCGGGAGACCCAGGGGCCTGGGTGTGACTGAAAGCGCTCATGCCGTATCAATGGCTTTGACTGATAGGCCGCCCAGCGTCCCGCGACGACGCGGCCACTCATTGGGTTGAGAGATCGCCTCGTAAGGACACGTCGGTGTGGTCGTCTGCAGGGACCGGTCAACCGATCGACGAAGGAGCCTCGGGTGCCCGAGCTCCGGGCGGGGACGGATACCGGCAAGGCCGCGCACCACTGCACGGTGATCGACACAGACGGAACGAAGGTGCTCTCGCGTCGAGTACCGAACGACGGGGCTGAACTGCTGGAGCTGATAGGCGACGTCTGGCCTTGGCCGAGGGTGATCCGGTGACCTGGGCAGTCGACCTGAACGCGGGCGGAGCCGCCCTGCTGATCGCATTGCTCACCAGTCACGGCCAGTGGCTTCTCCATATCCCTGGCCGCACCGTTCACCAGCCTCCCGCAGCTACCGAGGCGATGGCAAGACCGACGCAAAAGACGCCTGCGTTATCGCCGACCAGGCACGATGCGCCGGGACCTGCAGCCTCTGCAGGACTGGGACGAGATCGCGGTGGACCTGAAGATCCTCACAGCTCGGCGCTGCGATCTGGCGGCCGACCACACGCGGGCCATCAACCGATCGCGGGCCCAGTTGTGGAGTACTTCCCCGCTCTGGAGCGGGCGTTCGACTACCCCCCGTCCAAGGGGTCCCTCGTCCTACTGACTGGCTACCAGACGCCGGCCTCCCTTCACCGGATCGGTCCGAGCCGACTGGCGAGCTGGTTGAAGAACCGCAAGGTGCCCGGCACCCAGGCTGCAGCCGACACCGCAGTCACTGCGGCGGATGCCCAAGACACTGCTGTCGCTGGGGAGGCCACGGCCGCAGCTGTGGTCCACACCCTGGGCAAGGCCGTACTGGCGCTGGACGAGGAGATCGCCAGCGTCGACCTGCAGGTCACTGCCCGATATCGCGAACATCGCGACGCGGAAGTGATCACCGGCATGCCCGGAATGGGCCCGTTGTTGGGGGGGACTTCATCGCCTGCACCGGAGGGGACATGAACGCCTTCGGCAGGGCGGGGCGCCTCGCCGGAGTCGCCGGTCTCGCGCCGGTCCCAAGGGACTTAGGTCGGATCAGCGGCAACATGTGTCGACCACACCGCTACCACCGCCAACTGTTGCGCGTCTGCTACCTCTCGGACCAAATCGCCGCGCGCTTCTGCCCCACGTCGAAGCGGTTCTACGACCGTAAGCGAGCTGAGGGAAAGAGTCACCAGCAGGCGAATCTCGCCCTCGCCCGCCGACGCCTCGACGTCCTGTGGGCCCTCATACGCGATCACGTACCTTCCAGACCCTGCCCCCTCCGCGCAGTCTCGCCATGGGTTGAGTCTGTTGCGCTCTGACGATGCCTGCTGCCTGCTGCCTGCTGCCTGCTGCCTGCTGCCTGCTGCTGTGATGCACTCAGTTTCTGATGAGAGGCTCATAGGGGTGGCCCTCCGGTGTGAAGACGAGCACGAAGTCCTCTCCCGCCCGAACGGCCACCTCCCGCAAGCGGGCCAAGGCATCGGCCGGGTCCGGAAGGTCGAGGCCAAGAGCTGCGGCGGCACGATCTCTCCGGGCGACGAGGTCCGGCATGTCCTCCAGGTACTCGGCTGCGAGCTCGTGACTTTCCTCGTCCGTGAACGCTTGGCAGTCGCGCCACCACGGAGCGACCAGCAGCAGTCGCAGGAGCTCGGGCAGGCCGATCGCAACCAGAGCAGCGCCCCCTTCGGAGTCGGCATAGAGGATAGGACGTTCCTCGCCGCCTTCACCGCAGAAGAAGAACGTTCCCCCGGCACCGTCGCCGGCGAACCCTTCAAGCGCGGCACCCGAGGCGAGGTGAACTTCCTCGACATGGTCGCCTCGGTCCAGGTCGAAGTCACCCGGCCAAGCAAGATAACGGGCGGCTTCTTCCTGCTCGCGGACGGCACTGATCAACGATTCCATGAGCCGCAGCCTAGGGCTCGCTGGCTGCCAAGCATCATTGGGAGTCAGTCACGCGAAAGCACTAAGGCGGGAGTGGAGCACAGGCGCTACAGGTCGAAGTGCAGTTCCTCGAACCCGGCACAGCGCAGGCGGAGGGGCGCGGTACCGGTCGCCTTCGCGATGCCAGCGCAGCGGCACCGCTACCCGACGCGGCGCAGCAGCATCGGCAGAGGGCGCCGGGCCGCGTAGCGCGGGTGCCGCGCAGCGGGTGCCCGGTGCCCAAGCCCCTACAGCGCGCGCACTTGGCAGCGGACGCCCGGTGCCCCTGGCGGGCGGCAGGCGACAACCGGTGCCGGCCCCCGCCCCGCCCACCCTCAGAGAACAGGCCCTGAGCCGCGCTGCCCCTGCCACGCCCGGGCGTTCCCAAGCGGGTCGCGGAACGGCGTCTCCGGGCGTAGCGCCCCGCTCACGGGCCCTTACTGCGCCCAGCCCGGTGCGAAGGCTGCGGCGCGCCTCGCAGGCCCCGCGCGCGGTTCAACGCGCCCGCCGGCCGCTGGGAGGCGGCCCTGCGGTGGTCGGCAACCACCCGCAGTCACATGGCCACCGGGCCGAACACACAGTCGGGCCTGCAAGCCCGCGGACAGCCGGCATGGCATCAGATCCACGGCAAGAACAGACCTCCCAGTGCACCCCGGAATCCTGAAGCAGGAACACACCGGGCCGGCCGAGCCCGGATTTCCGGGTCCAGCGCCTTGCGGTGTTGGGCTCGATTCGGCTTGAGTCACCCCGCGAGCGGTTCAGAGCCCTGGTGAACGACGCCTTCCCGACGGCCACGGCTGTCAACAGCCATTCCCTTCTCCCCATCAGCCTCCCACCCCGTGGGGAACTGACGCGAATGCCGGGAATCGTCCTTCCTGACGAAACTGCAGAACCGCACTTTCGCTCCTGTGCAGCAAGTGACCCACACCAGGGGGCACGGGCAGGCATACGGGTACGGTGCCGGTACTGGCCGCCGGCCTCTTGCCTGCCCCTTTCACATGTGACGGAGGGACCTCCCATGACGATGGGCGCCGCGGAACCTGCCCCGGACATCGAGCAGGCCCCGCTTCCCCGACGGGCCGCAGCCCTGGTCGAGTTACTCCGGCGCAATGCAGCCCGCACCGATCAGGACCGCTGTGTCGCTCCGGAGAACATCGCGGCACTCGACGGGGCCGGCCTGTTCAGCCTCACCGTTCCCCAGCGGCTCGGGGGCCATCAGGCAGGTATCCGCACGCTGGTCCAAGTGGGTTCGGAACTCGGCCGCGGCTGCGGATCGACTGCCTGGACCACCAGCCTGATCAACATCTCGGGCTGGCTCATCGGCCTCTACCCCGAACGCACGCAGCGTGAGGTCTACGCCCAGGACCCCGGCACCCGTGCCTGTGCTGTCCTGCCACCCCATGGGACCGGCAGGACAGCCGACGCGGGCACCATCGTCAGCGGACGGTGGGGCTTTGCCTCCGGTTGTCTACACGCCCGATGGGCGCTGCTCGGCATGACGCTCACGGGCGAGAGTGGCGAGCGCGGAGACCAAGCCTTGGCCCTGGTCCCGATGAACCAGTTGACGATCGAGGACACCTGGCAGGTTGCCGGGATGCGCGGCACCGGCAGCAACACCCTCATCGCCGACGGCGTCGTTGTCCCGGCCCACCGCATCCTGTCGGTGACCCACGCGCTCCAGGGCACCTACCCCACCGAGTTCAAGGACGAGGCCCTATACCGTGCGGCGTTCGTCCCGACGCTCGCCCTGTCACTCGCCGGCCCGCTGCTGGGCCTGGCCCGCGGCGCGATGGAACTGGTGCTGGCGTCCCTCGCCACCGGCCGGGGCATTTCGCATACGCACTACGCACAGGCACGCGAGGCACCCTCCACCCAGATGCAACTCGCCGAGGCAGCATCATTGATCGACACCGCCACCCTGCACCTGCTGCGTGCCGCGGACGATGTCGACAACTGGGCGGCGAGCGGCCAGTGCATGCCCCTGGTCAACCGGACCCGGGCGCGCATGGACATCGGCACAGTCGCCCGCTGCTCACGAGAGGCACTGGACCTGCTGCTGAATGTCCACGGGGCCCGGAGTTTCGCCGAGGACAGTCCGCTGCAGCGCATGTGGCGGGATCTGGAGACCGGTACGCGGCATGCCATGGTCAACCCTGCCATCGCAACCGAGATGTACGGCCGGGCCCTGCTCGGTATCGAAGACCAGGTCACCTCTCTGATCTGAACTTGTTCCAGCCGGGTGGTGCCGCTGGCGCCGGTTCGCCCGCAGGGTGGAGGGCACCGTCGGCGAGGGGACCGCGAGGTGCTGGCCGCCAGCATCTGATCCCGGACGAACTCGGTGCCAGGGGTGAGCTGGACTGGTCGCGGTGCGCGGTCGACTCCGTCAGCGTCCGGGCCCTCAAAGGGGGCAGCTGGACGTAGGGACATTGGTCGGCTGGCTTGCGATGATCGATGGTTCGGCCGATCTACGCCTGGAACTCCGTGAGGTCGATGGCGTGAACGCGCAAAGGGTAGCCGTACACCGGGTGCACCGTCTCCCGCTCGGGCACCATGCCGAGCTTGCGGATGACATTCTCGGAGGCGTTGTCCCCCACCTGGCTGATGCTGATGACGCGGTCCAGGCCGCGGTCTTGAAGCGCGAACTCCAGCGTGGCGTGCGCGGCTTCGGACGCGTACCCCTGGCCCCAGAACTGTGAACCCAGCCGCCAGCTGATCGCCACGGCGGGCATCACCTCCGGCAGGAACTCGGGCACGGACAGTCCCGTGAAGCCGATCAGTTCGCCCGAGGCCAGCAGCTCGACGGCGAAGAGACCGAAACCCTCCTCGTCCCACTCCGCCTCCCATCGCTCGATGGCCTCGGCCGTGTGGTCCAGGTCACGCACCGAGCCGTCGTCGATCCAGCGCATGACCCGTGGGTCCGCGTTGATGTCCGCCATTGGCACGAGGTCGTCGTCGTGCCAGCTACGGAGGAGGAGACGGGGTGTGCGGATCTCGGTCATGCACCCATCCTGCCGAAGGCAAGCGCCTCATTGGTAATCCGGCGCCCCCCTGATCTCCGTCAGACAGAGCAAGACCACACGGTGGCGGCGTCCCGGCAGCCGAAAATGAGGCCGGTCGCGCAACCCGGGGGAAATTCGGTCAGGAGCACGGGGACCAGTGGCGTAGGGTGGTACTACCGACGCGGGGTGGAGCAGCTCGGTAGCTCGCTGGGCTCATAACCCAGAGGTCGCAGGTTCAAATCCTGTCCCCGCTACCAATGGACCAGCCTCCTCGACCAGCAGCTCGAGGAGGCTGGTCGCCTTCCAGGGCCACCGGTGGCTACCCGGCCGAGGCGCCCGTCACGGGGCGGGGCACGATACGCATCCGCTCGCCGTCGTACTCCACCGTCTCGCCAGGAAGGATCAGCAGCCCAGGCTCGCCGTCCTGCCGAGCTGCGCCGATCCGCCGCGCTCTCGGCCAGGGCGCGGGCGTCGGCGAGGGCCGCGCGCTTGCAGCTGTCGCACAGGTGTGGGTGGGAGTCCTTCGTGGCTCCCCAGTCCTTCGGCTGTACCGCCTGCCAGCGGGCGTCGGTGAACCTCACCCCGCAGCCGGTGCAGACGGGACGGCGGGCCTTGCGCTCGGCTGCCTGCTTCGCAGCCTGGTCCTGGGCTGCCCGCCGTACCTGTGCCTGGTACTCCGCCTGACGGGCCTTTGCCTCCTCTTGCTCGCGGGCGTCGGCGGCCTCGCGGCGCGGGTTGCCGATCACCTCCGGGAGCGGCTGTGGATGGTCGCCGCCGAAGCGGACGAACACCGGGCCGGCCGGGTCGTGCCGGCACAGCTGGTTCAGCCGGTCGCGGTGATCGGGATCCTCCGGTCGTAGAGAGGTCGTGGCCGCCGCGTTGCCGCTCCCCCTGCCACAAATGGCGGGTCAGCTCTTGCAGGCGCGGGACGGTGCGGTTGGGGTTGCGCTCGCGATGCGGTTGAACACCATCAGCACGGGCGGATGCGGCGCATCGCCGTACCGGTCCTTGGTGACCGTCCAGCGGGTACGCCACATCGGGCGCTCCTTGCCGTCGGTGTCCTTCGCGTTCCGGCGGAAGAACCGGCCGTACTTCTCCAGCTTGTCGGTGAGCTCCTCGGCGGTCTCGTGGCAGTTGTCGACCTCGATGAACAGCAACGGCACCCGGTCCTGCGGGGCGGTGAGCAAGATGTCGGCCTGGGCGCCGCGCTTACCCGGCACGTTCCACGTGCCGGTCGCCGGGAGCGGGACCTCGGTCCAGAACGAGGCGATCGTGCCGATCCCGTCCGCCCCGTCGACGGCGGCTTGGGCGGCGACCTGATTGCGGGGCGGGAGGACGGCGAGCCTGGCCATGCTCGGGTTCCGGCGCAGCATCGCGATCACCGTCTCGTTGACGGCCATCGGATCGGAGGCCCCACTGGAGCTCGCGCCGCGCGCGGTGGAGCCCATCTCCGTCATCGGGCGCGGCAACTCGTGGGAGGCAGCCTCCACGCCCTTGGGGGTCAGGTTCCGCAGGGCGTCACCGGTCTCGGTGAAGCCGCCGTTCTCGGACACGCCGTGCTTGCCCATGTCGGAGAGTGCGGCAGTGTGCGAGGCGGTGGGGGCTTGCTTCTGCTTCGACGGGATCGGCTTGTCGGCGCGCCGGAAGGTCAGGTGCGAGCACCGATCCGCTGGCAGATGGTCACGAGACCGGGCTCTGGCTCAATTCCGTGATCGCGTGGCTGTGAGTGACACCGGCTGGGTAGGCAGCGAGGGCTTTTTCGTATGCGCGTGTTGTCCGGATGTCGACCGAGAGCTGCCGTCCAGGTAGGGCCTGTACTCGTCGAGGATGGAAGGGCGGCCCTGCCACTGACCGCGGAAGAGGCTTTCCGGGGTGGTGGCGTCGGCGAGAGGCTTGACCGTGCGGTAGGGCACCCCGAGTTGGCGTCGGACCGCGCGGCGGCTGTGACCGGCCGCCAGCGGAGCGTGGACGGCGGCATGGTTGGACCGGGTTCTGTCCGCGATCCGGTGGCCAGTGGGCCACGGCGAGCCAGTGGGGTCAGCTGATTCTTCTGGTGCCTCGACCTGTTGGGATGGCTCCGCTGACCTGCCTCGCAGGCAGCCCCGATGGCTGGCGACGCCCGACATGTGTGGCGGTCAGGCCCGTGTTGGAGCGGGTCGAGGTGATCACGATGCGGTGCCCGTGGCAATGGCTGCGAGGACGCTGGTCCGTTCGATCAGCTGAACGCCTGCGGCTCTTTCAGGCGTGGACCTAATGCATGAGCGATCGCGGGCCGTATGCGCTCGTCTCGCCGGATCCACGGTCCCGGGGCGGGAGACGAGGTTGGGCAGAGAGGGCTGGCCTTGCTCACCTGAGTGTTGCTGCTAGTCACATGAACATCGACGGCGGTGCAAACGGCGAACCGGTCCGTCAGGACAGCCGCACCCGGGTCACCACCCACCCCTTCCGGGGCCGGATCCTGCTCTCTCTGAGCCACACCCCCGAGCACACCAGCACCCACCGGCCAGCGGATCGGAACCCACGAAACTCAAGACAGCATCGCCCCTCATGCGCCAACGCCCGAGGAACAGCTTCACCGGATCTCTCGCGGCGCCCCGAACATGCTGCTGGGCCGCTACCTGGCGCGAGTTCCGCTGTTCGGCGCGTGACCCTCACCCTCTGACGGGCTGGTGGTCGAGTGAGGCGCTGACGGCGACAAGTCAGGAGTACAGATGCGCCTTTCGAGTGAAATATGCTCCTGGCATCTATTCACGGTTGGCGCCCCACGCTGTTGTGTACTTGCTCCCCGGGTACGGGGGGTCTCGCAGAGAAGAAGGGTTTCGCCATGAACCTCAATTCCCGAACGCGGCTGCTTGGGCTCGTCGCTGCTGCCGCCTTAGGCGCCATCGCCCTGACTCTCCCGCCGGTGACGGCCTCCGCCGCCGCAGACGGCATGTCCCACACCCCGGCGAAGGCGTCGGCTGCAGTCAATGCCTCGCTGGTGAACGGGGTGTCCGGCCGGTGCATGGACCTCCCCGCCTTTGCCACCGCCGATGGCACGCAGATCGCTCTGTGGGACTGCAACGGCGGTGCGAACCAACGCTGGGCGACCTCCGGCTCGGGAACGGTCACCATCGCAGGAAAGTGCCTCGACGTAGCCGGCGGTCCCGCCGGTGCCCAGACGCACGGCACCCGGGCCGTGCTCTGGGCCTGCAACGGATCACCCAGCCAGAACTGGACTCTCACGGGCCAGCCCGCGCAGATCAGGAACGCTTCGGGCCTGTGTCTGGACACCGCCATGGGAGTTGGCGGCAACGGCGTGCCCCTCGTGGTCTGGGACTGCATCGGGTCGAAGAGCCAGGCATGGACCCTGCGGTGAGGCTTCCCCGAGCCCAACACCCGCAGCCCCCGATGGCTTAGCACTGCAGCAGTGGGGGGGGGGGGGGGGGGGGGGGGGGGGGGGGGCACCCCCCCCCCCCCACCCCCCCCGCCCCCCCCCCCCCCCCCACCCCCCCCCCCCCCCCCCCCGGGCCCCACCACCCCAGCCGCAACAGGAAGGTCGT
>NZ_JBVHWQ010000020.1:0-20779 GCF_055564315.1 Streptomyces sp. NPDC029151 | reverse complement strand
GGAAGGTACCTTGCGTCGACTCTCCCCCAAACCCCACCCCCCCCCCCCCAGGCGCCCCAACGCTGGGGGGGGGGGGGGGGGGGGTTTTTGCCCCCCCCCCCCCCCCCCCCCCCCCCCCCCCGCACCGGCCCTGCCGCGGCCGTGCCCCGACATGACCTCGGCGCGCACACCGTCCGCTCCGACTCCCCCGCCGGCTCCGCCGCGATCCGCACATGCAACGCCGACAGCGTCCCCTCCCCATCCACCGCAAGAAGCCGACGCACCACCACACCCCGCGCCAACGCCCCCCGGCCCGCACAACCGCCAGGCCCACCAGCCGAAACCCCCCGAACCGCCATACGGCCCAGCCCACCCGAACAGCGAAACCCCACACAGGAACAGCGAAACCCATGACAGCCAACACCCAACCTGTCAGCCGCCCCACGACAGCCGCTTAGTCACCCCATGACAACGACCACAGCCCCGCCCCACACCCACTACCAGGGCATCCACACCACGAACCCGCTGACACCCACCCACCCACTCACAGGCACAGACAGCTCACGGCCGGCCGAGCACACCACTGCACGAACGCGCCATGGTCGGCCCGCCGGGTGGGAACACCGACGGACGACTAGACGGCACGTCTGGTCGCTGCTGACAGCACTCCGGTCATGAGTCCGACCGGCAAGCGTCCTCCAGCAGACTCTGTGGCCGGCCGTCGGCACGAACCCGGCTGGGCCGGGTGCGCCTGCGCGCCGCATCCAGGCGGGCGACTCGGGCCTTTCCTGCTCGGCAGGGTCGTGCGGCGGCTAGCCGACGCTGTTCTCGTCCCGTCCTCGGCGCTACGATCGCGCCACAGCGCGGACCGGTCGTACAGGCAGATCGAATCGGGGCGGTCATGGAGGCTCTGGGCACGACGAGCACCCACGGCACATCGGCCCCTACACGCTGCGGGCGCGGCTGGGGCAGGGAGGGATGGGCCGGGTCTTTCTGGGCCGGTCGCCGTCCGGCCGGGCGGTGGCGGTCAAGGTGGTCCACGAGCACCTTGCGCGGCAGACGGACTTCCGGCGACGCTTCGCCCAAGAGGCCGCCTCGATCCGGGCGGTGAGTGGCGCGTTCACCGCGCCGCTGGTGGGTGCTGGGCCGGAGGACGACGCGCCGTGGCTGGCGACCGTGTACGTACCAGGTCCGAGTCTGGCCGAGGCGGTGGCCGAGGCCGGACCGTTCCCGCTGGAGTCGCTGTGGCCGCTGGCCGCCGGACTCGCTGAGGGTCTGCAGGACATCCACGCCGCCCGGGTGGTGCACCGCGATCTGAAGCCGGCCAACGTGCTGCTGGCCGCCGACGGCCCACGAGTGATCGACTTCGGTATCGCCCGCGCCCTCGATCACGCATCCCTGACCCCGACAGCGTGGTCATCGGCACCCCTGGTTTCATGTCGCCCGAGCAGATCGGCGTCGACGAACTCGGTCTCAGCGGCGACGTGTTCACGCTGGGCCTCATCCTCGCCTTCGCCGCCACCGGACAGAGCCCGTTCGGCGGAGGCCCGCCGCTGGCCATGCTGCACCGCATCCTCCACGACAACGCGCGGCTCGACGACGTGCCCGCGCCGCTCCGCGGCCTGGTCGCCGCCTGCCTGGCCAAGGAACCCGACGATCGGCCCACCCGGCACGAGGTCCTGAGAGCCGTCACCGCGTCCTGGCACCCGCTCGAACAGTGGCCGAGCGGCACCCCGTGGGCCGCCCTCGTGACCGAGCTGCTCCCGCGTCACCGTCTCCCCGACCCGGGTCCCCAGTCGCCCTGCGAGCCCCCGCCGACCCGTGAGGAGCTGACTCTTCGCTACACCCGGATCCGGCAGAACGAACGCGATCTGGATCCGAGGGCTGCGGCGCGGCGGATGGATCAGCTGGCGGTCGATCAGGGGCGGTTCCTCGGTCCTGACCATCCCGACACCCTCCAGAGCCGCCACATGCACGCCTTCTACCTCGACACCGCCGGGCACCGCGCGCAGGCGGCGGGGCTGATGGCCGGAGTGCTCGCCGCTCCGAAAGCGGATCCTCGGACCCGACCACGAGGAGACTCGTCGAAGCGGACAGCTGCACGCGCTCTTCCTCGGCAAGGGAGGCCATTATGCCGAGGCGGCCCTGCTGTTGGCGCAGAACGCACTGGACCGGGCGCGGGTCCTCGGCCCCGACCACAGATCCACCCTCTGGAGCCGGCACCTGCACGCTGATTTCGTCCACGCCGCCGGGGACCACGCGCAAGCGAGGCTGCTGATGGCCGGCGTAGTCGCGGACCTGGCACGGGTCCTCGGCCCCGACCACTCCGCCACCCGTTCCAGCAGACACGTGCTCGAAATCTATCTCCCCGTCAGCCAGCCCACCACCCCGGTCAGTAGCCCTCCTGAATTCGCCCGCACAGGTCGATCGCTGTCAGGGACAGCTCAAGCCACGCCTGGTTGATGGTGAGGTGACGGGGGGAAGCGGTCGATTACGGAAGCGCCGTGCCGATCCGGTGTAGGGACCGGCGAGTGGTGCTGATTCAGCGCCGTAGTGCGTCTTCGAGCCGCACCAGCTCCGCCTCGCTCAGATCGAGTTCCGCCGCTTTGGCCGAGTCCTGGATCGAGGCCGGGCGGCTGGCTCCGGGCAACGGGATCACGGCCGGGGAGCGGGCGAGCAGCCAGGCCAGGGCGACCATTTGCGCGCTGACACCGCGCTCGGCCGCTATGTGGTGGAAGGCGGTGCCGGCGGAGGTCGGGCCCGATGGTCCGTCGAGGGAGCTGCGCCGGATGCCGCCCAACGGGCTCCAGGGCAGGAAGGCCAGCCCCAGGTCCGTGCTCAACCGCAGCTCGGGATCGCTGTCGCGGACGGCCGGGGAGAGCTGGTTCTGCACGGAGACGAGCCCGTCACCGAGGATGGCGTGGGCTTCGCGGATCTGGCCGGTGGACACGTTGGAGATTCCGGCGGCGCGGATGGTGCCGGCGTCGAGCAGGTCGCGCAGCGCGCCGACGGACTCCGCCCAGGGCACGGTCGGGTCCGGCTTGTGCAGTTGGTACAGGCCGATGGCTTCGACGCCCAGGCGCTTGGCGGATGCTTCGGCGGCCTGCTTGAGGTGGGTCGGGGTGCCGTTGACGCTCCAACTGCCGTCGCCGGGGCGGCCGCGGCCGCCCTTGGTGGCGACCAGGACGTCGGAGGTGCCGCCGCCGTAACGGGCGAGGGCGCGGGCGATGAGGAGTTCGTTGTGGCCGGTCTCGCCGGCGTGCCAGTGGTAGCTGTCGGCGGTGTCGATGATGGTGATCCCGGCGTCCAGGGCGGCGTGGATGGTTGCGATCGCCTGCTCCTCGTCCGGGCGGTGCTCGATGGACAGCGGCATCGCGCCCAGGCCGACGGCGCTGACGGGGACGTTTCCGATAGTGCGGTAGCGCATGGTGGGTGAGGTTCCTCAGCCGGTGGCGGTGGCGGATGCGTGGAGGGCTTCTGCGACGGCACCGGGGAACCAGTCGGTGACGTGGGAGAAGGAGAAGCCGAGGTCCTTCGCGCGGGCGTTGCTCATGGCGTAGTGGCGGTCGTAGGAGAACGGAGAGGCCGGCTCGCCCGCTCCGACGCGGCGGTACACCGGCTCCCGGCCCACCCGGGCAGCGATGACAGCACTCAGGTCGTAGGCGGTGAGCGGGCCGTCGGAGCAGGCGTTGACCGGACCCGTGAGGTCGCCGACACCGGCCGCCCACAGCAGCATGTCCGCCAGTTCCTCATGGTGGATGAAGACCGTGGGAAGCGCCCCGGTGTGCACGGTGATCTCCGTTCCCTTGGTGACGTGCTCGACGTAGTGGGCCAGCCTGCCGGTGAACTCCTGGGCGCCGCCGCCGAGTACGTGGGCGCTGCGCACCGCGGCGAAATCGCACCCGAGGCGCTGCGCGAAGACGGCCTCCGCCTGGCGCTTGCCCTCGGCGTAGTGTGCCTTGAGGTACGCCGCGTCGTGCCAGGGCAGATCCGTGCGCACCAGCCATGTGGCCGGGTCGACGACCTTCTCCGTCACGAGGGCCCCGGGCGGGAGCGCGGGCAGTGCGGCGGTCGCCGGGTCGTAGACCTCGATCGTGGACGTCATGACGTATCGCCGGGTGCGGTCGCCGAAGGTCCGGGCGGCGAGCGCGGCCTGCACGGGGGTGTAGCAGACCTGGTCGAGGACCACGTCGAAGGCGCGGGAGCCGAGCGCGGCGGTGAGGGCGGACGCGTCGTCGCGATCGACGGCGAGGTGCTCCACATCCGCCGACGGCGGTACGGAACCGCGGTTGACCACAGTGACCTGGTGGCCGGCCGCCCGCAGGCGCTGGACCAGGAGTTTGCCGACGTACCGGCTTCCGCCGATCACACAGATTCTTTGCATGCCCTCATCCTGGGCGCCTACAGTCATCAGCAGAAGTGACCAGATACTGGAAACGTATTAAGGAAGACTGTTGATCGACGTTCAGCGGCTCCGTGTCCTGCGGACCGTGGCGGAGCACGGCAGCTTCAACCGAGCGGCGGCGGCCCTCCGCCTCACGCCCTCGGCCGTGTCCCAGCACGTCGCCGCGCTGGAGCGCAGTCTCGGTGCCCAGGTCGTGACGCGCAGCACCCGCGGGATCACGCTCACTCCGGCCGGCCGGATCATGGTCGGGGCCGCCGAGTCGGTCGCCGCGGAACTCGAACACGCCAAGCGGCAAATCGACCGGCTCGGCAGCGGGCTCACCCGGCTCACCCTGGCCACCTTCACCAGCGGCGGCCGGGTCCTGCTGCCCGGCGCACTCGCCCGGCTCGGCACTGCCCACCCCGACCTCGTGGTCCATGTCCGGGAGGGCGAGCCCGAAGACAGCCTGGCGCTGGTCCGCCAGGGCGCCGTGGACCTCGCACTCGCCTACCACTTCGACGGCCCGCTGCCCGGTCAGCCGGGCCCGGGCGCCGGCCTGGAATGGACAGCGCTCCTGGACGACCCCCTGCACGTCGTCCTGCCCGAGGCACACCCCCTGGCCGGCCGCGAGGCGCTCGGCATCGCCGAACTGGCGGCCGAGCCCTGGGTACTTGGCTGCCTGAAGACCGAAGCCTACCTGCGCCGCTACGCCGAACGTGCGGGCTTCGACCCGCAGGTGCGCGGGACGACGACCGACTACTTCTTCGCCCGCTCGCTGGTCGCCGCGGGCATGGGGATCTCACTGATCCCTTCCGTCGCGCTGACCCCGAAAATAGACGGCCTGTGCACCGTCCCGATCGAGCCGCCGACACCGACCCGGTACATCGGCGTTGCCACGATCTCCCGCCGAAACCACCCCCAGGCCGCGACGTTGATACAAGCCCTCAAGGAGCAGGTAGCAGCGCTGCACGACGCCTGACCCCCGCGCCACGAACCGGCCTCATTCACCCGTACGCCGTTGGGGACGTTCATGCGTACGCCGACAGTCATACGCCAGTGGTGCCGTCGACGCGCTCCCGGGCCAGGCCGGCGTGACCGTTGTGGCGGGCGTACTCCTCGATCATGTGAACGAGGATCCCGCGGAGGTCGACGTCCTGCTGTATGAAGCCACCTGCGTCGGTCAGAGCACGGTCGGCGCAGCTCGCGGGCGCGGGCGATCTCCGCCTCCCAGGTGGCGAGGGCGTCGTGGAGTGTGGCGCCCCCGGCAGCGGTGAATGTGAAGCCCGACGGTGGCACGGACGCGACGGCGGCCTGCCCGTCGTCCAGGCCCTCGCACTTCATGGCGAGGGTGAAGCGGTGAGGCGGTAAAGGACGTTTGATGGCGCTCATCGGTCGATGGTCTCCAGCGGCTGAAGACGTCGACAGGCAGGGCTTCCGGCAGGGCGAACGTTGCCTGATGCGGCATTAGTGAGGGGCACTCGATGCGGGCGTGGGTGAGTGGCCTTGGGGTGAGGGTGTCACGGCTGGTCCCCGAGTCCGGGCCGCAGCACCCGCCGGGCAGTCTGCTGCCGTCTGTGAACGTCAGTCGTGGTGCCCGTCGCGGTGGTCAGCACCGTGCCGCCAGCCGTCGCCGTGGTGGTAGTGGTTGCCCCGTAACACCTCGCCGATGAACCGGCCGCGGTGGTTGCGCAGGGTCGCGGTGCCGATGCGTCCACTCCGATCCGACGGTACGCACCGCGGTGCCAGAGTTCGCGACTTCGTCCGCACCACGCATGGCCCTTACGCATGGTCGGGGCTCCCCCGATGCCCCGACCACGTCCGGCTCGGCGATGTCAGGAGCCGGAAGGTGCCGGCCGCCGCCCTGGTACGGGCGCCGGCTGGTACCGGGAGGTGGTCATGTGCCGGTCTGCACGATGTCAGAACACGGGTCGGTCACGTTCGGCTCGTCACGGCAGACGCGCAGGTGGATCACGCGGCCCTCGACGAGGTCGCGGTCCACCGTGTAGCTGTACGGGTAGTCGACGGGCGCCCCGTAAGTCGTCCAGGAGTCGGCGATCCCCTTGTAGTTCCACTGCGCGTAAACGCGCAGATCGTCATCACGGTTGTGCCAGATCTCGAAGTTGTCGCTGTGGCCTCGTACGAGACGCCGGCCTCGTTGGGGAACTTGTTGTTGAGCTGGGTCCAGTTCTGTACCGGGTAGGCGGCGGCCGGGGCGGTGGCCAGGCCGACGAGCACGGCACCACTGAACACTGTGCCTGCCAGCGCCCTCACCATCATCTTGCTGATCAATCAACCCTCCAGTTCCGAGTTGAGGGCTCCCGCTGATGTGTCCCGCAGAAGCCGCTGCAAAGAAGCCTGCCGCCCACCGGATACGGTCACGAGGCCTTTCACGTGTAGCCAAAAGGGTCTGGACGCATGAGCATCGTGTTCATGTTGCGCATCCACTTCACCGACGCCGACCTGCGTAAGATCACTCTCGCTCCGGTGCCCAACGCGTTACTGGAAGCAGCGCTCAGCGTGCGCTTCTTACGCACGGGACCGACCGGCACGATCCGGCCGCGTCCCGGACTCACGCAATGGCGCAGGACGATCGTCACCAGTCTGGTTCCCCGGGCCGGGGTGCTTCTGGACCTGGATCCACGCCAGGGTGGCTCACTCGACTTCTTCTTCCAGCTGTCAACGCCCGCATTGCAGGACGGTGTCGCACTCGCCGCAGCCACACCGGTCGACGTGCTGGCGGCCGAGATCGCCCATCTGGACAGCCGAGCCCGTGAAAAAGCACAGTTGCGCGAGCTTGCCGACGGCACTGCCAAGGGCCGGGGAATTCTGGCACACGACACCCGCCGCTACTTCGACTCCACCCTGGCCGCGCTGTGGCCACAGATACAATCCGCCGGCGTCGCCGACCGTGCTTTGCGCGCCGAGACACTCTTGCGCGGCGGCGTCGACGCGCTCCTCGCCACCCTCGTCCCCGGCTGGCACTGGCAATCCCCGACCTGGCACGTCAGCTCACGGTGTGATCCCACTGACGTGCACCTGGGCGGCCACGGCCTGATTCTCATCCCCTCCTACTTCGCCCAGGACCCGATGTACGGCCGCGTCCCCGGAGAGCCCTGGACCCTGACCTATCCCCTGCGTTCCGAGGAGCACCCCACGCATGCCTCCGACACCCTCGGTCCGCTACTGGGACGTACCCGGGCCGCCGTCCTGGCCAGCCTGCGCCACCCGGCCACCACCACCGAGACAGCCGACCGAGTCGGCATCTCCCTGCCCTCAGCCAGCCAGCACACCACCGTCCTGCGCAACGCCGGGCTCATCACCACCACACGTACCGGTACCGCCGTCCTCCACACGCTCACCCCCCTCGGAACAGCTCTCCTGGACCAGGACGCCACCGCCTGACAACGGCTGACACCGTGCAACATGTACACGGCTTCGTCGCCGACATCCTCGGCAAGGCACGCTCGTGCGCAGCCGGTCGGCCGCGTACCCCACGTCCTCCAACCGACGCCGTCGTCGATCCTGTGGGGTGGCAGGGCTCCAGTCCGTACGCACTGGCCGCGTACTCCGAGCAGATCACCGGCTCACGCCGTGGGGGCTTCTGGTGGGACTGATCCGTCCCATGCCCGCGTCGGTTCTGCCGGCCGCCGACTGACCAGCTCGGAGCGATGGTCGGCCTGTGCCCGCGTACTCGCTGTAGACCTCACGCGGCACACCCATACGGGGCCACTGTTCGCCGCCTTGAGCCCGGCGCCCGTGGCACCCGCCACCAGATCCAGGCTGGACTCTCCCATGAGGGCATGGAGCAGTAGACGCAAAGTGCAGGAAGTGTGTTCTCAGAGTCAACTCGCCGGCCCGGTCAGCTGGAATTCTCATGGGGCCGAAGGTGGCCACCGAGTTCCAGCGTCTATCTGGTCTGCGAGGAGAGATATGCCTACCATCCGTCGTTTCGCGCAAGCTGCGACCGCCGTCTCAGCACTGTGCCTGACGAGTGCCCTGCTGACGGCCAGCCCGGCGTCGGCTTCCACCGGGTTCCAGATCCAGAACAAGGCGACGGGGCTGTGCCTTGCCGGTACCGTCGACAGCACGAGTGCGATCCATGACGTGTACGAGGCTCCTTGCGGCACGAGGTAGACGCAGTACTGGGCGAACAGTCACAACACGTTCATCATGACCGCAGGTGGGCTGCTCAGCCTCTGCCTGAGCGCGGACAGCTACGGTGATGTCTTCACCACCGGATGCTCCAACAGCGCCTACGGACAGAATTGGAAGGTCGCCTCGCTCTCGGGCTCCTACACCAACTTCTACAACGAGACCAAGGGCTGCTACCTGCAGGCGATATCCGGTCAGGCTGCCTGCATGCCCGGTTGGTCCGGGGATTCGAAGCAGTTCCGCGTGTACTGGGGATAACAGCCCGAGAGAAATCCCGCTCCCAGTTTCACAGGTCTGTGGCCCGCAGGTTCCGCTCCTGCGGGCCACAGCCGTTGCCTGGCGCGGAACCAGCGCCGGACCGCGCAAGCGAGTCAGGCTGGACGAATGCCCTAGATGCCGCCATGAGCTGCCTGCGCGCGCTGCCTGTGCTCCCTGGGGGTCATGCCGTAGACCTCACGGAAGGCTCGGGAGAACTGAGAAGGCTGCGAAATACCACAGCGTGCGGCGATGACGTGGACGGGAAGGTTGTCGAGGAGGGGATCTGCCAGTTCGGCGTGTGCTTTTCGCAGCCGTTGCCCACGGATCCATGCTGCCAGGGTTTCGCCTTCCCCGTGCTGGGTGAAGAGCCGGTGCAGGTAGCTGACAGAGATGTGGTGGGCCTCGGCGATGAGGGCCGGGCTCAGGGCCGGGTCCTCGAGGTGTCGATGCACGAAGGCCCGTACGTTGTGGACAAGGACGTGCTGCCGGGAGTCGTGGGGCAAGGCGGTGAAGGCATCGATTTCGTGTGCGAGCCACGCGGCTGTCAAGTCGAGCACGGCTGCTCCCAAGCGCGGTGCTTGGGACGACCTGAGCGCGGCGGCCTGACGGTCGAGGCCGATCAGGAAGTCGGCGAGAAGACGGCACAGGCCCTGGTTTCGTAAGAACCCCCGGCCCAAAAGAGCCCTCAGCCGCTGAGGGGAAAGGGGCAGGGCGGTGGCGGGAATGTCGACGCCTATCGCCTCGACCTGGTCCTCCCCTCCGCCGTCAGCGGTGGGGGAGACGAAAGCCCTCACGTCGTAAGGAGTCCAGCTGGTGACGAGGTGGATCTCCCCTGGTCCGAAGGTCACCCGATCCACACCACGGGTCAACTCAAGGCCGCCGGCGAGCAGCAGCGTCATGTGGTACGCCTCCGGATCCGTCCGGCGGACCATGCCGGAGGTACGGCGGAACCATGTCGGCGAGAAGGACGAGCGCAGGACAGTGACAGGCCCCAACTCCAGCCGCCTGGCCCGACCAGAGAAGTCGCGTTCGTGCGGGCTGGTCATCTCGCAGTTGCGGCTGCGTCCCACCAGCTCTCGCCAGAGGCCGAACCGCTCCTCCGCCAAGACGTTCTCACTGTCGAACGTGACCCCGATATCCAACTCCGCCCCCCCGGTCCACGGCGGCCTGCCGCCCGTGGAAACCGTCCGGACGGCTGACCTGTGCCAGCGTAACCTCAGCAAGTGCACCCGCACTTGCGGAATGGGACCTGGGGCAGGCTTCGCTGGTGACGGATGGCCGACTAGGTTACTTCCCCCATGGCGCGGTTGTCGCCGTCGCGGGGGTGGGTGCAGGGGTCGCCCCGGTTGTCAACGTCCAGGCACAGGCCGGTCTGCCGGTTGACGAGCTGCATAGCGTATGCCTTCGGGTGTGTCAGAGGTCGGCTGCACAACCGACCGAGGTGACAGTGGCCCCAGAGGACCTTGACGCGTCGGCGTGCGAGGGTGAGGACGGCTTGTGTATGCCGCTTGCCCTCGGCTCGTTTGCGGTCGACTTCGGGTGACAGGCCCAGTCCCCCAGCTTGAAGCATGAGGCGATCATCCCAGCGGACGGCCCGAGAGAGAGCAGTGCGTGACCGGACCACGTGAAGTGGATCAGAGCCCGAGAACGGGCAGCAGACGTTCACCTCTTCGGGAGGCACCTGGCGCGTCGAGGATTCCACCAGTGATGCTTCACGCCGTGGCCGTGTCCGCCCCGCAGCGGATGAAATACGTTGGCCGGTCCGTGGCGAAGCTGCGAAGATGCTCTCCGCTTCTTCGGCGGAGGACGTTTGTTCATTTTCGTGTGTGCTGGGTGCGGCGCCAGGCTGACGGTCCCGCTGTCCCAGGTCGTGCTGCCGGCTCACGCCCATCAGAAGTACGGCAACGGGGTTCAGCTCCCGGTGCTCATGGAGTCGGGCACGTTTGCCGTGGACCCAAACCGCTTGGGGCCGCCATGGCGGAGATGGGATGAGACCGATCCGGAGGAGGTGGCGGCCCGCGACATGCGCGCGCCGAGCTTCTCCTGGTCCGACGGCACCCCTGGCACGGTCGTCATCGCACCGGGAGACACCCGCGGCGCTGTGCTCATCCCGGAGAAGGCCGGCGGCTACTGCTGCGGCCTCGACTGGGGTGAGGGCCCGAACATGGCGTGTGAGGCGTGCGGCCTGCCCGTGGGGAGCCGGATCGACGACTGCTCACTCTGGCAAGCGGTCTGGCTCGCGCCGGACGCCGTGCGCCGCCTCCCGGTCGACAAGGCCGGCCCCAGGACGCTCTCCTGGGCGGAACTGTTGGTGGAGGGCAAGCGGACGCCCCCGTACGAGCCGCTCACCAGATGGGGTTCGTTGCTCGGGTCGGGCCACCGGTGGTCATGGAGCCCGCAGTGGGAGGCGGCTGCCGGCCGGGCGCTCGCCCATCTGCTGGCAGCCTCCAACGGTCAGCCGGTGACCGTCCCGCACGGGCTGACCGCGGAAGTGTTCCAGCGTGCCCTCGACGCCCTCCTGCCTGGAGGCCGGCCGGCGCGGCACGCTGTGCTGGCCGGCCCGGGACTGTCCGGTCCTGACGCGGACGCCGACATACTGCTCGTGCCGATCCATCCGCAGACAGGGGAGACCTGGAGCCCGGCCGGCCGGCCCGCATCGGCCTATCCGGTGCCGCTGCCGTTCGGGGTGTGGATGTGGCTGGCCTTCCCCGAACCGCACCTACGTCTCCCCGCGTCGGGCACCGTGCCCGCGGGCGTTCTCCGCGACGACCCGCCCGCGCCGCGCCCCCATCAACTGTTCCAGGTCGACCAGGGCATCTTCCAGCACACCCTGACCCAGCTGCCTGCCGCGCGCAGCCCGCGGCTGCGCGAGATCCTCGAGAACATCACGCAACACATGCGCTCCGGCCTCTTCTAGCCGACCGGCAGAGGACGCCGGTACTCGCTCTCCGAAACTGCCCCGACCGAACAGTGCGGGACAGCGGTGCCTCCCGAGTTGGTGAACATCTGCTGTTCATTCTCGGGTTCTGGCACGTTCCGTGAAGCGGTCAGGATGAGTGATCAGCGGGTGTTTCGAGTGCTTGGAGGATCTGTCGCACTTCCTGGCGCCACTGATCGGCGTCGGCGCTGTCCACCCAGCCGGTTGCCATCTCTGGTCCGTCTCGGAGAACCCGGTCCAGTGCGAGTCTCGCCGACGCGCGGAGCGAGGCCGGAAGTTCAGGCAGTGGTTGCCTGGGGCCGTCATCGGGGTCAATCACGATGGGGCTGTCCGGGAGGGTGCTGGCGAGGAGAGCGCCGGCAGCAACAGTTTCGGCCCCGTCTCCGCCATCGACGCGCTCTCCCGAGTCGGTGACTCGTTGGAATACCCGCCCCAGCACGTCGATGACCTGCTGGTGAGTAAGTCCCCCAAGTTCATCGACGAAGTCTGCGGCGAGGTCGCTGTCGAACGGGCCGGTTCCCCACGTTCCCACGCATGGCTCCTGATACGGCTGTCTTGGACGAAGGCATGGTTCCAGGAGCCACTGACATCGGTCACGGGGCGGGGAGAACCCGCTTGCGGAGCAGTGTGAAGCCGGCGCGTCCGAACATCTGGCGCTTGAGCATCTTGATCCGGTTGACGTGTCCTTCGACGACTCCGGAGTTCCAGGGCAGGGTCAGGCCGGCGATGACCGCATCGCGGTCTCGGTCGATGCCAGCCGCGAGAGTGTGGAGGCTGGGCAGGTCGTCATGGCGGACGGCGTCGAGCCACTTCGGGAGTCGTTCGCCCTGGCGCTCCGTGAGCATTTGAGCGAAGGACCGGACGTGACCGGTTAGGGCATCGAGTTCAGGGCAGTTGGCCAGGACAGTCTTGAGCCGGACCTGTTCGGTCTCGGTCAGCGTCTCGGGTCGGCTGAGAATCCATCTCGTCATCACGCGGGGTGCCGGCGGTTGCCCGGTGACCGGCCGTGGCGAGGTCCGCTTCTCTCGCAGGTAGGCGCTGACCCGGCCGTAGCTTCCTCGGTAGCCCAAGGGAAGGATCTCTTCCCAGAGCTTCCAGGCGTTGGTGCAGCCCTCGTCCCAGCGTTCGTCCAGGTAGGGCTTGTACTCGTCGAGGACGGAGGTCCTGTTGTGCTGCCACTGGCCACGGAAGAGGTCTTCCGGCCTGGCCGCGTCAGCGAGGTTCGTGACGGTGCGGTGGGTCGTGTTCAGCTGGCGCCCGATGGAACGGCGGCTGTGGCCGGCTTCCAACATGGCGTGGACCGTGGCGTGCCTGGCTCGGATGCGGTTGGCGAATCCCTCGCTCCGCCATGGCGAGTCCGCCTTCTCGTCGGGCGGCGCCGGTGGCTCGGACTTCCCCTCGGACTCGGGGCCCAGGACGCGAAGGCACTGGCGGTGGCGGGCGACAGCACGCTCGGCGGCCTCCCCGAGGTTGTGCCACAAATGCCAGCGGTCGGCGACCTGCGTCGCCTGTGGTGCCCCGGCTGTGGCACCTTCCGCGAAGAACGGCGCGCGGTCCCGGCAGATGATCTCGATCCCGGGCCGCTTCGCCAGCCATGCGGCCAGGCTTGACGCCTCTCGGTCGGGCAGCAGATCCACCGGCCGGCGGGTCTCGACGTCGACGAGCACCGTGCCGTAGACCCGTCCCTTGCGTGTGGCGTAATCATCCACACCAACCACCCGCGGGGCCGGGCCTTCGGGTTCCGGCAATGCATCGAGCAGTCGCAACACCGCGCTGCGGCTGATGGATACCCCGAAGGCCCGTGCCATCCGGGCGCCAGCCGGGCTGGCGAGGGCGAGACCCACCGCGGCGAGAGTCGATCGCAACCGCCCCGTCCACCTGCTGTGCCGCCGGGGCAGTCCCGGCATCTGCTCAGCGAACGTTCGCCGAGCACATGAAGACTCCGGGCAGAAGAACCGCCGGACTCGCAGTTGTAGGACCACTAGACGTCCCCCAGCCGGCACGTCCGCAGGAAAGCGCAGGTAAGAGCTGTGCACCCGGTTCGACTTGCTCCCACAGTCCGGGCATGCCGCCCCGGCCGCCGTACTGCACACGTCGATGCGTATTGCCTCGTGGCTTACGTCCAGCGACAGCACCGACACGTCCGCGATGGACGGTAACAGCATGCCCTCCAAGAGGAGGCGACGTCTTTTCCACGACGCCGCACTGTCGACCACACCAAGGTCGACCATGGCCATCTTCAGGCAACTTCCCGAAGCCTGATCGGAGCACCGACCGTCACTCAGCGTGCGCGCATCACGGAAAGCGAGCCAGAACCCACTCTCGTGGACGAAGCCACCCGCCCGTACGGGCGGCCCTACCGGTAGAGGACGGCTACGCCTCCGTGGTGCGTGCAGGCACCCCGATGATGGGCGGCGTACGAGTACATGCCGTCGTACAGGACGGTGGGTACGGGCGCAGCGGCTCGGCTGGGACAAACTCACCGCCCACAGCAATGGCTGTGCGGGCACATCCTCGGGGGCAAGCCCGCCGCCCAGGACGAGAAACACACGCCACGGCGCAGCCAGGCCGCCAGATGGGCCCTCAACCTCGCCGCCGCCACCAGTACTACCAACTGTCGTCTGAGGCTGGCTGCACGCCGGCGCGAGTCTGCTCCTCGGCAGAGCGGGCATACGGCGGTGTGCCGGTGGAGGAGGACAGCCACCGGCGAACGCATCGCCAAGTGCTGAACCAAGAGGGGTACCCGATGTCGACTGCCGTGCCGGAGAGACCCGCCGAGCCGGGGAGCCCAGCCGGGCTCACCGCCGAACTGCCAGTTGCCGGACCTGGCGAAGGACCCGGAGCCGTCGCCCGGAGCCGTCCCGCGATGCCGCGCGGCATCGGCTGGTCCGTGCGGTGGATCGCGGCGCTGGCCGTCTGTCAGGCCACTTTCATGGTGGGCCTCGGACTGCTGATCACCGGCCCGGCTCGCCACCTGTGGCCGCTCACGGCCGAGGACGGGGTGAACGAGGCCTTCGTGCGCCTGCGCACCGGCACGCTCACCATGCTGTCCTCCGTCGCCTCGCAAGGAGGCAACACCGGGACGGTCATCGGCGTCACCCTGGCGAGCTGCCTGGGGCTGATCCTGATACCGCGGCTGCCGATGTGGCGGCAGGCCGTGTTCCTCGCCGTCGCCGTATCCCTGCAGTCGCTGGTCTTCCTGGTCATCACCTTCGCGGTCGACCGCCACCGCCCTGAGGTGCACCGCCTCGACGGCTCCCTGCCCACGTCCAGTTACACCTCCGGTCACACCGGCGCGGCCACCGCCGTCTACGGCGGCCTGGCGCTGCTGGCGCTGTCCCGGCTTCGCGGCCCGTGGCGGACCGTCGTGGCCTGCCTGCTCTGCGTCCTGCCCCTCCTGGTGGGCCTCGCCCGCCTCTACCGGGGCATGCACCACCCCACCGACGTCATGGGCGGCCTCGTCAACGGAACCCTGTCCCTGCTGATCGCACGGCGCGCACTGCTCGCGGACGGCGCGGTCACCGCTCCCCCAGCCCCCGCGTCCACGCCCACGGCCGGCCCGTCGCGGCCCGTGGCCCCCGGCCGTACCGCCGTGATCTTCAACCCCACGGTCACCGACGAGGCCGGCCGCGACACCCTGCGCCGCGTCCTGGAACACCACGGCCACACCGCACCGGTGTTCGTCGAGACGACCGCAGAGGACCCCGGAGGCGGCCAGACGGCCGGCGCGGTCCGCGACGGCGCGACCCTCGTCGTGGTCTGCGGCGGCGACGGCACCCTCCGCGCCGCCGCCGAATCCCTCGCGGGCACCGACGTACCGCTCGTCCTGGTGCCCTGCGGGACCGGCAACCTCCTGGCCCGCAACCTCGGTCTGCCGCTCGCACCGGCCGACGCCCTCGACGCCGCGCTGCGCGGCACCGCCCACCGCGTCGACCTCGGCCGTATCGAGGGCGACGGCCTGCCCCCCACGCACTTCGCCGCCATGGCCGGCGCCGGCCTCGACGCCGCGACGATGCGGCGGGCCAACGCCAACGACCGCGCCAAGGCCGTCCTCGGCTGGCCCACCTACGTGCTCGCCGTCCTGCGTGAACTGCGCACCCCGCGCACGGGGGTGAGCATCCGTCTCGACGGCGCGCCCGCCCTGCGCCGCACGGCCCGCATGGTGCTGGTCGGCAACATCGGCACCGTCCAGGGCGGAGTGACCCTGCTGCCCGACGCCCGGGCCGACGACGGACGGCTGGACCTGCTGATCCTGGACCCCCGCGGCATCGGCGGCTGGCTGTCCGCGCTGTGGACGCTGCTGCGCGGCGGCACGACGGCGTCACGGGAGGGCGGCGGGAGCGGCGCACCGGTGGAGTTCTTCACCTTCCACCGCGCGGAGTTCACCTTCGACACCGAGCTGCCCCGCGAGCTGGACGGCGATCCGGTGACCGCCGGCCGGCACCTGACCGCCGAGGTGGGGCCGGGCGCCCTGACCATGCTGCTGCCGGCGCGGGAGCAGTGAGATGGGCACCGCGACGAAGGTCCCCGAGACGCGGGACATGGCCGGGGAGGAGCTGTCCGGCGACGAGGCATGGGCGGCCTTGCGCCGCTACGGCGGCTGGTCCCTGCTGCGGGACGCGTTCGTCCGCTTCCGCTACGCCGACGGCTTCACGCACTCCCGCGCCCTCGCCCTGCAGACAGTGCTGTCCGTCATCCCGCTGGCCATCGCCTTCGTCGGCCTGTCGACCGCCCTGCACACCGAGGACATCGGCAGACTGGCCGAACTGACCATCCATCGGATCGCCCAGGGCCCCAGCGCCCACGTGGTCGACGACGCCCTCGCCCGCAGCCGGCGCACGGCGGGTGACGGCGCCGCCCTCGCCCTTTGGTTCGGCGCCGCCTTCTCCCTCGTCAACGTCACCACCGCCATGTGCCAGATCGAGCGGGGCGCCAACCGCATCTACGGCAACGAACGCGACCGCCCCTTCCACCTCAAGTACCTGCGCGGCCTGCTGATGTCCGTCGGCGCGGGGTTCCCGCTCGGCCTCGGGTTCATCGTGATGATCGCCGGCGACGACCTCGCCTCGGCGGCGGTCGACGTCTACCACCTGCACGACAGCACCCGAGCCGCCTGGGACATCCTGCGCTGGCCCTTCGGGCTGCTGCTCGCGCTCCTGTCCGCCAGCGTCATCTTCCGCCGGTCTCCGCGCCGCAAGCAGCCCGGCTACACCTGGCTCGCCTTCGGCGCGGCCGTCTACCTGGTGCTGTGGATGACACTGACCTGGCTGCTCAGCCTCTACCTGGACCTCAGTGGCTCGTTCGACACCGTCTACGGCCCCCTGAGCGCCTTCATGTCCCTGCTGCTGTGGGCCTACCTGACGTCCGTCGCCCTCTTCCTCGGGCTGGCCTTCGCCGCGCAGCTGGAGGCGGCGCGCGGCCGCCGCCCCGCCCCGATCCAAGCCGATCCCGGAGTCTGACATGCACGACCTGACCGCCCTGCGGCTCCTCCGCGACCGCCGAGCACGCCGTGAACGCCGCCGGCAGGCCGACCGCTTGTTCGGCGCGCGGCTGCTGGCCGCCGCCGGCGTCGCCGCGGTGGCCGCCGTCGCGTTCGGACTGCTCCTGACCCTGATCGAGGGCCAGTGGCGGCCTCTGTCGCACCTGGACGCCGTCGCCGCGCAGGACCTGCACCGGTACGCCATGCGCCACCGGGAGTGGACGGCCGCGCTGCACCTGCTCTCCGACCGGATCTGGGACCCCGTGACGCTGCGCACGGCCGTCGCGCTGCTGACCGCGTGGCTGGTGTACCGCCGCGCCTGGCGTCTGGCGGCCTGGGCGGCGGTCACCGCCGTGGCCGGCGGGCTCGTCGGCCTGCTCGTCAAGTCCGTGGTCGGCCGGGCCAGGCCCGTGCTGCAGGACCCGGTGGCGCACGCCCCGGGCTACTCCTTCCCGTCCGGCCACGCGATGACGGCGACGACCTCCTTCGCCATCTTCATGCTGGTCCTGGCACCCCTGCTGCCGCGGGCCTGGCGCATCGCGGGCTGGTGCGTCGCCGTGCTCTGCGTCCTCGGGACCGGCTTCACCCGGGTCGCCCTCGGCGTGCACTGGTTCAGCGACGTCCTGGGCGGCTGGCTGCTGGGGCTGACCATCGTCGCCCTCACCGCCTGGGCCTTCGAGGCCTGGCGCGTCGATGCCGGACGGAGCCGTACCCCGGTGAGCGACGGCCTAGAGCCGGAACTCACCGAAGCCACCCCGGAACCCCGTCCGCGGACCCGCTGAGAAACGTAGGGGAATCCGGCCGCGCATCCTGTTGGCCATGTGCTGCCCGATCGGCATCAGGGGCGCCGCCGGCGGAATCGGTCCAGACGGCGTCCCGGCGGGGTGCTGCCCGAGTGCCCGCTGGATCGTGGTCGGCGACGGTTCGTCGGCGGAACAGGCCGCGGCAGGGCTTGCCCGGCTCCTGACCCTCGTCCTCCGCTCCGGCGGGGCGGCAGCCTGCCCGCCGGCCGTGCGCGCCCCGATCCCCCGCCGCAGCCGCGCCGCCCATCCCGCCCGTCCCTTCCTCTTTCCGCAGGCTCAGTGAGCGACTGGGGCGGGGATGGCTGGGGCCGCTGGCCGCGGCGGACCACGACGGGGCGCTCCTCGCATGAATGGGCAGCATCATCCTCTTCGCCGCGGCTCCGACGGGCCGCCCGGGTACGGCAACGACCCGTGGTGGCCGCGGCAGAAGCACCGCTGCCCGGCCGGGCCGGCGGGCGGGGTGTGCGGTGGAGTGCTCGGTGTCGTACCGTTGTGCGGTCCCTGTGCCGAGGTATCGGTGACAGTGGCCCTGTTCCTTCTGCGCATCGATCTTGAGGTGACTTCTTATCAACCAGGCCGTGTAGTCGTCCGTGTTCCCCACGTGCTGTGTTGCCGCACGTGTCCGGGGGCGGACGTCGCGCTGGCCCGAGTTGCGTCACCCTCCCCCGCAGTTTTCCGTCTTCCCGGGGTGCAGCTCTGCCGTCTGCCCCCGGGTTTCGTGATTTCCGGCCCCGGTGCGGCTGTCGGCAGGGCTCCCCGGTCCCGCATGGATCAGGAGTCCCTCTCTCGTGTCTTCCTCCGCGCTCGGCGACGAGCCGCAGCACACCACCCCCACCACCGCCGAAAGGCCAGACGCAGCCAGCCCGGCGCCAGGGTCGTCGAAGATGGGCTTCGCGGCCCGGATCGCTCTCCTGGTCCTGCTGGCCGCCGAGCTCATGGACATCCTCGACCAGTCGGTCGTACTGACCGCGCTGCCCGCGATCCAGGAGACGACCGGCACCGGACCGGACGCGCTCCAGTGGCTGACCACCGGTTACTCCCTGCCCGTCGCCATCGGGCTGATCACCGGCGGTCGCCTGGGCGACCTCTACGGGCGGCGCAGGCTCCTGCTGATGGGTGCCGTCGTGTTCACCGCGGCCTCATTGCTGTGCGGTCTCGCCGCCGGTTCGGGCGTCCTGATCGGTGCCCGCGCGCTCCAGGGCGTGGGCGTCGCGCTGATGATTCCGCAGATCCTCGCCACCCTCCACGTCACCCTCGAAGGGAAGAACCGCAGCCGGGCCTTCGGCCTGTACGGGGCGGTCCTGTCGATCGCGAACGTCCTGGGGCCGATCATGGGCGGCCTGCTCACCGAGGCCGACCTGTTCGGGCTGTCCTGGCGGCCGATCTTCCTGGTGAACGTGCCCGTCGGTACCGCAGTGATCATCCTGGGACGCCGCTTCATCCCCGAGTCGACCGCGAAGAAGGCCGACCGGCTCGACCTGACCGGCGTGCTGCTGTCCGCACTGGCGATCACCCTGATCGTGTTCCCGCTCTCCGAGGGACACGTGCACCACTGGCCGCTGTGGTGCTTCACCCTGCTCGCCGCCGGCGTCCTGGCGCTGGGGGCCTTCGTCCGCAAGCAGCAGCGCAAGCAGGGCGACGCGCCGTTGCTGCCCCTGCTGCTCTTCAAGGGCCGGCAGTTCTCCGGCGGTACGGCCGCGCAGCTGGTGCACGGTCTGCTGTGCGGGCTGTTCTTCATGACCTGGTCTCTCTACCTCCAACACGGTCTGGGCATGAGCCCCCTCCAGGCGGCCGTCGCCTTTGTGCTGCTCTCCCTCGGTGAGCTGGCCGGTGCGGCGATCGCCGCGAAGAGCGCCGGGCGCCTCGCCCGCCGCCTGCCCCAGACCGGAACCCTGATCACCGTCGCCGCGATGGCCGGCTACGGATTCCAGGTCGCTACGAGCCAGCAGGACCTGACCCTGTGGGGGATGACCGCTCCCGTGGTCCTGGTCGGGTTCGGCCTCGGCATGGTCAGCGGCCCGCTCGCCGACATGACCCTCGCCGAGGTCCCGCACGAGGACGCCGGGGCCGCTTCGGGCCTGTTCAACACCGCCATGCACCTGGGCATCGCCCTGGGCACCGCACTGACCGCCCTGGTGTTCTTCGCCACCACCAACGGCTCTGCCGACCCCGCACTCAACCGCGACGCGTTCCTCACCGTGCTGTGGTGGGTCACCAGCCTCCTCGCCCTGATGTGGGCCCTGATGTTCTGCCTGCCCAAGCGACCGGGCGACCAGACCGACTGAGCCCCCGGGCCCCGGCCGCGACGTCGGCCGGGGCCCCGCTCACCCTTCCTGCTCCTCACCACCGCCTCAGGGTCCCGGAAAGGACGCAGGCCCTGGCCGGCACACCGGGCCCCTACTCCTCGTCCACCGCGACGACCCAGTCGAGGTCGTCTTCGGCGTCGGCCGTCGGCCGCCCACATCCGCAGCCGGTTGTGGGCGCCCTTCCAGGAGCCGAATTGTTCGGGCAGGTCCATCCACGGCGTACCGGTGCGGTACTTGGTCGCGATGGCGTCGATCACCTCCCGGTGATCACGCCACCGCCCACCCCTCTTCGGCGTCCGATCCGGCAACAGCGGCTCGATGCGGGCCCACAGGGCGTCAGTCAACGACACACCGGACCAACGATCGGATGATCTGAAGGAAAGGGCCTAGTAGTGCTTCGTTACCTCGCGTGATCTTGCCTGGTGGTGGGCATCTTCGTGGTGTGAAGCTGGGGGAGGTGGAACGGCTCCGGGGTGAGTT
>NZ_JBVHWQ010000019.1:39034-46568 GCF_055564315.1 Streptomyces sp. NPDC029151 | reverse complement strand
TTTGGTTAGCGGGGGGGGGGAGGACAAGTTTGCGGTGTAGGGGAAAGTTGCCCCTCTGTGTTTGGGGGGGGGTTTTCGTCTCGGGTTGGGGGGGTTGGGGGGGGGGGACTCCCCCCCCCCCGCAACCCTGTTGCTGCGCAACAGGGTTGCGCGGTCCGTTCGCTGCGCTACCGGACCGGCGGGACTGCGTCCCGCTACCAGGCTTTCGCTTCGCTCCAGCCTGGCCGGCGGGTCCGCTGCGCTCCCCCGCCTGACGGTCCTTCCGGCTGCGCCTCCAGGACCGCAGGCCCGCTCACGCGGGCCCAGCTGGCTACGAGAGAGGCGGGGGTGGCCGGTTCAGCCTTGCTCGCGTTGCTTCGGTGGCGCCCAGGGCTTCGGGAGAGGCGGTGACCCCTCCAAGGCGCTACGGAATTTCTCCTTCAGGCTTTTCGGTGGTGCTTCCTTCTCTTCCTGCGAGTGCATGAGCCGAGCCACGGTCACCCGTATATGGCACTCACGCTGCCGCTGCCTCACAAGCACCACCCACGCGCCGTCTTGAGCAAGGAACGCATGCCGGGCCGGCTCGTCTCCCGGCCGCGCATGCCGGGCCAGCACCCCCGGCATGTAGTTCAGGGCCGCATCCTCGGCCGCCGCCACCGCTTCCGCCTCATCCTGGCCAATGTGATAGGTGCCCACCAGCATCCACCGGTGCAGTCTGAGCTCCACGCCGTCAGGGCGCTCCGTCGTTCGGATGTCCTCCTCGATGAGGACATACCACTCGGCAGTCACAGTCGGCGCCTACCTGTCTCCCGAGGCCCGCGGGCCACTCTCGTTCGATGCGGATTACGGACGGCAGAAGGGCCCCCGCGACGGGAAACTATCACGCTGCTTGCTGTCTGTTCGCATTGCTGTGCTTCATTCTTTGTAAACGATAGACTCTGGAATAGTGAGCCACCACCAGCGGAGGTGCCTGAAGTCGCGGTCTGCGTCAGACCTCGCTATCTGTCCCCCGCGACGGTCCCGGACCCCTCGCAGTCACGATGGGTCAATGCCCGGCTGTACTAGGGCAGTTCACGAGGTTGCACCGCACTCTGACAGAAGCAGAAAGCCGGTCGATATGGCAGTGAAGGAACTCCGCCCCCACCAGCGAGAAGCAGTAGACGCGGTACTGCGGGCCCTTGAATTGCCTGCAGGATCGACTATGCCCGAGCGGGGACTGCGGACACAGGTGATCATGGCGACCGGATCAGGTAAGACCCTCGTCGCCGTACACAGCGCCGAGGAGCTCCGAGCAGGACGCGTCCTGGTGCTCGTTCCCTCCCTCGATCTGCTGGCCCAGACCCAGGCCGCGTGGCGCGAGGGAGGCCGGACGGGCCCGATGATCGGGGTGTCCTCCCTGCGCGGTGAGGAGGCGTCCTTTCCCAACACCACGGATGTGCAGGAGCTGGTCGCCTGGGTGCGGCCGTTCGACAAGGTCACCGTGTTCGCTACCTACGCCTCGCTCGGTCTCGGCACCCTGGAGCGGGCCCACAAGGCCGGCCTACCGGGCTGGGACCTGATCGTGGTCGATGAGGCCCACCGGACCTCGGGCCGGATCGGCAAGCCCTGGGCGGTCGTCCACGACAACACCCGGATCCCGGCGCTGCGCCGGCTGTACATGACCGCCACCCCGAGGCTGTGGCAACTCGACGACGACTCCGAAGCCGCGCCGGGCGTGCCGGGCGAACTGGTCGCGTCGATGGAGGGCGACCCGGCTTCGCCGTTCGGCACCAGGTGTTTCACCCTGACGCTCTCGGACGCCGTGGACAGGGGCATCTGTGCCCCCTACCAGGTGGTGTGCCTGGACATCACCGACACACAGCTCCAGGCCGCGCAGCTCCTGGGCGCTGAGGGGCGCTCGGACGAGGTTCGCGGGGCCCGGCTCGCAGCCCTCCAGACCGCGCTGCTCAAGGCGTCCTCGGAGGAGGGCTGTAGGCGCACGCTCGTCTTCCACCACCTCGTGAAGGAGGCCGAGGCGTTCGCGGCCGGCCTTCCCGACGTCGCGCAGCGACTGTACGCCGCGGAGCCCGAGTTGTACCCGCGCACGATCTGGGCGAACTGGCTGTGCGGCGACCACAGGCCGGCCCACCGGCGTCGAGTGCTCGGGGAGTTTGCGGCCGGGATCGCCGCGGACGGCACGGTCGTGGAGAAGAGCTTCCTGGGCTCGGTGCGGGTGCTCGGCGAGGGCGTCGACACCCGCGAATGCGACTCCGTCTACTTCGCCGACGTCCGCGGCTCCATGCCCGACCTCGTCCAAGCCGTCGGACGCGCCCTGCGCATCCGCCCTGGCGAGGGCAAGGTCGCCTCACTGGTCGTCCCTGTCCTGCTCGGGCCCGGGGAGACAGTCGACAACATGCTGACTTCGCGGGCCTTCGGTGGCCTGGCCAAGCTGCTGGAAGCGCTCAGAGCGCACGACGCCCGCGTCGTGGAGGCACTGGCCGAGCCCCAGGCGCCAAGCCGTGTCAGAGGCGTACAGAGCCGCAACGGGGCGGCAGAGGAGGGAGCAGGCAGCGACCGAAGCGACCGACTCTCCGTGCCGGCCCGGGAACTGCTGAAGTTCTCCACACCCCGCGACCCCGCACAGCTGGCCGCGTTCATCAACCTGCGCGTGCTCAACCCCGAACACGCACACTGGCGGCGCGGCATCGAAGCCGCCTCCCTGTACCAACGGCTCCACGGCGACCTGAAGGTCCCGTTCACGTTCCGCGTACCTGCCAAGGACGACCAAGAGACGGAAGCCGAAGGATGGCCGGCCACGCTCGCCGCCTTCCCGCTCGGGCAGTGGATCGCCGACGCTCGCCGGTTCTACGCCCGCGGTGACATGGACGCCGACCGGGTTGTCCAGCTGGAGAAGCTCGGCATGATCTGGTCGCACTACGACGTCGCCTGGGAAGAAGGACTCGCCGCCGCCCGCGGCTGGGCCGCCGAAGCAGGCCACCTCCTGGCCCCGACCGACGCCACCTACAAGGGCTACCACGTAGGGATCTTTCTGAAGAACGCCCGGACCGCCGCCCGGCGAGCAGCGGTGAACGAGCAGCGGCGCGCCGAGGGCCTGCCGGTGGGCTCGGCAGCCGGCGCGCTTTCGCAGGAGCGGCGCGAGCAGCTGGAGGACATCGACCCTTCTTGGTGCCCGGTCTGGCCGGTGGAATGGCAACGCTGCTTCCACCTCCTCAGGCAGCACCTCCAGGCCGGCGGCCAGCTGCCCACGGAGCCGGGCGACGTCGTGCACCAGGGCGAAGATCTGGGGCGGTGGGTGCGCTCCGTCCGCCTCGGCTGGGACAAGCTCACCGGCGCGCAGCAGTGGCTGTGCGAGCAGGTAATCGGAATCGAGCCCGCGGGCGAGAACGAGAAACCTGTGCCACGACGCAGCCAGGCCGACAAATGGGCCCTCAACCTCACCGCCGCCACCCAGTACTACCAGCGCGAAGGGCACCTGCGAGTCCCGAGGAGCCACATCGAGACCATCATCATCGGCGGTGGTGAGAACGGCGGCCGCGAGGGTGTGAAGGCGGAGGAGGCGGAGGCGGAGGAACACCATGTGCGACTAGGAGCATGGGTCGGGAACCAGCGCTCCAGAGCCACGTCCCTGTCAACGGAGCGGGTGGAACAGCTGTCCGCCATCGGCATGCGCTGGACCGAACCTGCACGTACTGCGTACCCCAGAACGCTGGTATAGCGTGCGGAGTGCGTACAAAGGATGGCCTCGGCCCAGCCCCTCCACGACGCCCTCAGCCCGCCGGACGAAGGTCCCTCCAGAGCGCCGCGCAACAGCGTCCAAGGCTGGTCGCATCGACGTCAGACGGCGCAGGACGTCGGCGTAAGCCAGACCGGAGCAGCGGGCCGAGCGGGGCGTCGTCGGTAGCCAGGCTGCTGGTTGGGCGGGCAGTAGGCGTGCTCACCGCGGGCTTGCTCGATCGCGTGGAACAGCGGCAGAAGACGCCCTGGCGTGCTTTCTGGCCAGGTACTCGCAGGTAGCGGTGCGCGAGACTGGCTGATGGGGGGCATGATCGCGGTTGTGTTACGTGACGACGTGCCCGCTTGCGTGAGTCCGGCCACAGCGGCGTAGGTGCGTTGCCCATCGCTCACCCCGGTGACGCCGGGGTTCCAGTCGGGGTCGATCGCGGCGAGCTGGCGAAGAGGCGGACGTGGGACAGGTTGCGCACGCGGCCTGTTCCTTCAAATACGAGGGCCGCATTTCCGGTGTTTACCAGTAGAACCCATAAACGCCAGAACCACCCGACATACCACCAGTACCACACAACCAACCACTAACACCCCGCAGCACATCGTTTCCAAGATGCCGGGGCTGCCTAAGAATGACACACTGGAAGAAAGAGTGTGGAGGAATCCGTCAAAATCTGAACGATGAAACCGAAGCTTTCACTTTGGTGCAGCTTACGGCGCAACCCCATTCGGCTAGCGTTGTTTCGTGGGCTACCAAGAATTTCTGATAGGTGTATTACTGCAACAGCTGCACTTTCGTCTCGGGTCGATCCAAGACGATGCGACTCGCAGCAAGAGCTCTGGGCTTCAGAACGCCCCGTTCGCCAGTAGTGAGCGTGACAGGTGGGGAGGCAGCATGGCGCCTCTGATTCGAGTTCCGTTGGAGGGCGGGGGGTCCGTCCTGGTCGAGGCGTCAGCAGCTGCGTTGGGAGGGCCGGTGAAGGCCGGTCGCATTGGCGATGCTATCCACGAGCTGCCGGTGACTCTGCAACAGGCTCTGGAACCGGTGACGGAGACGGCGCACGCTGCACTCGTTCAATTGCGAAGGGCCAGTCCTGACGAGATAACGGTTGAGTTCGGTATCGATCTCGCCGTTGAGGCCGGGGCTGTGATCACTCGGAGTCAAGCCAGTTGCCATTTGAAGGTGACCCTGTCGTGGAAGAAGGGCGCCGGCGATCATCCTCAGATAGATCAGAGTGAGGGCTGAGCCGTGGAGAGCGCTGACACGCCGGGCAGCGGGACCGTGCCGGATCTGCTCGCTGCTGTGTCACAGATTCTGGGACAGGACGGCAAGGTGGTCGGAGCTGGATTCCTGGTGTCCGATGGTCTCTTGGTCACCTGTGCGCACGTCATCCGGGCTGCAGGGGGCAGCCCCGGTGCGAAGGTGCAGGTGACCTTCCCGCATGTGGAAGGTGCGCACCAGGTCGAGGGCGAGGTCTCGGATGATCTGTGGCGTGCTCCGGAGGACGGGGACGTGGCCGTCGTCCGGCTGAGCGATACATCAATGGGGAAGGTTCTACCGTTGGGCTCCGCGGTGGGTTGCCGGGGCCATCACGTGCGGTCATTCGGGTTTCCCGCCCAGGCCCGTCCGGAGGGACACTTCGGTTTCGGTGTGATCGGCGATCTCCTGCCGGCCTCCGCGGGCCAGGGCGCGCTTCTTCAGTTGACTTCCGCCAACGACCTCACGACCGGTTTCAGCGGCGGTCCTGTGCTCGATGAGGTGACCGGCCTGGACATCGGCATGCTGACCGAGATCACTGCCCCTGACGCGTACGAGCGGGGGCAGGGGATCGCCTACGCCATTCCGATGCAGGTATTGCGGGAGATTGTGCCGGGACTGGTTTTGCGGGAGGTGTGCCCGTACCGGGGGCTGGAGCCGTTCACTGCGGAGCAGGCCCGATGGTTCGAAGGCCGCAAGGACGCGGTGCGACAGGTCGTTGCCAATCTGGCGGGACAGCGACGACTGGCACTGCTGCTGGGGCCCTCCGGTTCGGGTAAGTCATCTCTGATCCAGGCCGGTGTCCTGCGTGCGCTGGCCGCGGGCGCGTTGCCGGGCAGCGACCGGTGGCTGTCGGTCCTCGCCCGCCCCGGGCAGGACCTGCTCACTGAGATCGAGCGTTCTGGGCTGCCTGGGGCCTCCGCCGAAGGGATCGCCAAGGCGGTCACCCGTAAACTCGCGGCCAATCCTGGTTGTCAGCGTGTCCTGCTGGTCATCGATCAGTTCGAAGAGCTCTTTACCCAGCCTGCCAACGGCCCGCAGCAACGCCGCCTGGCCGCCGCGGACCAGATCACTGCGACGACTCAAAGCGACGCCGCGCTCAGCATGCTCCTCGTGATGCGGGACGACTTCTACCCCCAGCTCGCGGCCCTGGCGCCCAAGCTGCTGGAAGCCGCGATGCCAGGACTGCTCAATGTGCCGGGCACCCTGAGTCAGGCAGACCTGCACGACATCATTACCCTGCCCGCCCAGGACGTGGGACTCCACTTCCAGCCAGGACTACCGGAACAGATCATCACCGACGTTCTCACCATCACCCCCGAGGCAGCCGCGTCACGCCAGGCGCCCGTGACCGTCCTGCCCTTGCTGGAAATGACGCTCAACCAACTGTGGCTTCGACGGCAGGACGGGTACGTCACCCACACTGCCTACCGCCGCATCGGAGCGGTAAGCGGAAGCCTGACCACCTGGTGCGACAGCGCGCTCAACGAGCTGTCCCCCGAGCAACGCCTCATCGCCCGCCGGATCTTGACGTCCCTAGTCCACCCAGCTGAACCCAGCCGAAACGTCGCCGCCGTACGTGCACAGGTCCCGCTCCACGAACTACGTGACCTGGGCGCTGCCCCTGGCGGTGCACCGGACGGTGGCCAAGCCGTCGACGAGGTCATGGCCACCCTCACACGCCACCGCATCATGACGACCCAGACGCTCCGCGCTTCTCCAAGTGGTGCCGAGGCTCCTTCGGGAGAGCCGGTGGCCGAACTGGTACATGACGCACTCATCCGTGACTGGGGCGTATTGCGCGAGTGGGTCAGCCAGGACCACCGTTTCCAGGACTGGCTGGACAACACCCGTGAACGGCACGCCCGCTGGACTGCCACAGCCGATCCCGGAGACCTGCTCGGAGGAAGTGCACTCGCCGAGGGCTTGGAGTGGTCACGGCAACGCCGACTGCCAGCCGACATTGCAGCCTTCTTGACCGCCAGCAAGCAACGCCAGCAGGCTGCTATCCGGCATAGCAGGCGCCTTAACGGCATCCTCGCTTCGCTACTGGTAGTCGCACTCGGCGCCGCAGGAGGTGCCCTGTGGCAACGGCAGACGGCAGTGGCTGAACGGCAAGCCAGCCAGTCCCGGCAACTCGCCGAGGAATCAAACACACTCTTCGATAAAAACCCTGACCTGGCCTCTTTGCTGGCTATCCACGCCTACCGCACGAGTCATACTCCCGAAGCCCTTGCGAGTTTGCGGAATGCTGCGGCTGTCTCCTTTCCGTTGCGTCGGCGTCTGGTCGTCCATACGCGTGAGGTATATTCGGTGGCCTTCAGCCCCGACGGTCGCACACTCGCCACCGGCAGCATTGACCGCACCGCACAGCTTCGGGACACGGCTACCGGCAAGACCCGCATCATCCTCAAAGGCCACAGAGGTCCTGTGTGGTCAGTGGCGTTCAGCCCGGACGGGCGTACCCTCGCCACCGCCAGCGAAGACAGAACGGTACGGCTGTGGGATGTGGCCACCGGCAAGACCCGCATCATTCTCAAAGGCCACCACGACTGGGTGAGCTGGGTGGCGTTC
>NZ_JBVHWQ010000019.1:0-38941 GCF_055564315.1 Streptomyces sp. NPDC029151 | reverse complement strand
GGCGTTCAGCCCCGACGGACGCACCCTCGCCACCGCCAGCAAGGACCACACCGCACGACTGTGGGACGGCGCCACCGGCAAAACCCGCACCACACTAACCGGCCACCACGACTGGGTGTACTCGGTGGCGTTCAGCCCCGACGGACGCACCCTCGCCACCGCCAGCAAGGACCACACCGCACGACTGTGGGACGGCGCCACCGGCAAAACCCGCACCACACTCACCGGCCACACAGATGAGGTTTGGGCCGTAAAGTTCAGCCCGGACGGGCGCACCCTCGCCACCGGCAGCACTGATCAGACAGTCCGATTGTGGAACCTGGCCACTGGCAAGTTCATCACACTCACCGGCCACACGGATTCAGCTTGGGCGGTGGCCTTTAGTCCGGACGGACGCACCCTCGCCAGCGGCAGCGAAGACGAGACCGTACGATTGTGGGACGTCGCCACGGGCAAGACCCGCACCACACTCACCGGCCACACGGGCGAGGTAGAAGCCGTGGCGTTCAGCCCGGACGGACACACCCTCGCCACCGCAAGCGACGACAAAACCGTGCGCCTGTGGGACCTGGCCAGACCCGCCTCCAAGACGCGCACCACCCTAAATGGCCACATAGGCCCGGTCGAATCGCTGGCGTTTAGTCCGGACGGACACACCCTCGCCACCGCAAGCGACGACAAAACCGTGCGCCTGTGGGACCTGACCACCGGCAAGACCCGCACCACACTCGCCGGCTATGCAGATGAGGTTTGGGCGATAAAGTTCAGCCCGGACGGACGGACCCTCGCCACTGGCAGCGCCGACGGAAGGATACGGCTATGGGACATGACCACCGGTAAGACCCGCACCATCCTCAAAGGCCACAGAGATCCTGTATGGGCAGTGGCGTTCAGCCCCGGGGGAGACACCCTCGCCACCAGCAGTTATGACCAGACGGTACGACTATGGGACGTCGCCACCGGCCGCCTCCGCAAGGCAATCGCGGTCAGCCAAGGGGCTGGCTTTTCGGCGAGATCGGTGGCATTCAGTCCCGACGGACACACCCTCGCAATGGGCATGAACGACAACACCATCCGGCTGTGGGACGTGGCGAGCGGAAAGACCCGCATCACGCTCACAGGCCACACAGACGTAGTCACCTCCGTCGCGTTCAGCCCGGACGGACACACCCTCGCCACCGGCAGCTTCGACAAGACCGCACGACTCTGGGACGTCACCACAGGCAAGACCCGCACCGTCCTGACCGACCACACAGATAGGGTGCAATCCGTGGCGTTCAGCCCCGACGGACACACCCTCGCCACCGGCAGCTTCGACAAGACCGCACGACTCTGGGACGTAGCCACAGGCCGGGCCCTCACCACCTTCACCGGCCACACCAATTGGGTGCTGGCAGTGGCGTTCAGCCCCGACCAAGGCACCCTCGCCACCGGCAGCTCCGACAAGACCGTACGGCTGTGGGACTCGGTCCTACTCAATCCCAACACCGCAATACAGACAATCTGCCAACACTTGTACCGCGATCTCACCACAGACGAACGAGCGGCCTACCTACCAGACCAATCCGTGGGCCCCGCCTGCTGAGAGCTGCGTAGTCGAGCTGCTCGACGCTGTGTACAAACTCTCGTCCGTCATGCGCCCTGGCGGGCGACAGAGCAAAGCGCCGCCAAATGGGTCTCGTTCGTCGTCGCAGCCGACGCGGGCTGGTTCCGGAAGAGCTATGAGATCGCCTACACGAACTTCGTGGAGACGGTCGCAGAGCCCGGGCGACCCCTGGGGTACCTCTTCCTTGACGCGGGTGCGGGTAGTCCATGCAGCCCGCGGCACGGCGGGGCCGGAGCCAGGTGGGGCGTCCGGTGTCGAGTCGGGTGAGGTGGACGCGTGAAGATCGCTGGGAATGAACCCGTCGGGGCCGGTGGCGTCGGGCTGGGGGTGCCGGTCGCGGAAGGCAGGTGGCAGCCCACGCGGGCCGGGGTGGTGAACTCCTGCGCCTGGGCTGAGGAGGAGCTGCTCTTCCCCGACGGGTGGTTGACACTCGCGGGCCGAACGGATCAGGGGAGTCCTTGTCGGCATCGATGCTGGTCACGGTGCTGTTGGACGCGGATGTGTCGCAGACCACGCACCGGGGGGGTGGCTGGAGTACGGGCGGCGCGCCGATGGCGGGGCTGCGGAGTATGTGACGACCGGGTTGCGGCTGAGGGCAGTCGGCAAGGCGGTGCACCGGGTTTTCTTCCTGGCCCGGGGGCGGGTCGGGGAGCAGCTGCGGCTGCAGGTGGACTGGGAGCCAGTGCGGATCGGTGACCTCGCAGCGCAGTTGGCTGCCTGTCAGGGGCAGGCCTTCACCTCCAGCGCTTCGTCTGCGGCGTCGAACCAGGCTCGGTTGTCGGAGCATCTGCGGGTGGTCGGGGACGAGCACGACTACCGGCGGGCGGTGCGCGAGGAGATGTTCGCCCCGCTGGACGAGGTGCAGCTCGACGCGCTGGCGGGGGTGCTGCGGAGCCTGCGCAGTGTGCGCACCACGGAGGGGATCTCCGCGGCCGAGATGGGCCTGCTGCTATCCAGCGCATTGCCTGCGCTGGACAGCGAGCGGCTGACGGTGATCGCTCAGGCAATGGAGCGGATCTCCGAGCTCGAGGACCAGTTGGGAGCGTGCACGGGCGGAAGAGAAGCTGCTGCAGGGCGCGGAGCGGACGTATCGCCGGTATGTGGAGGCAGTGGCGGTGGTCGAGGCGACCTCACTGATCGCGGCAAACACCGGGTTCGACGCTCAGACCAGGCGTGAGCGCCAGGCGAGTGAGGAGGCGCAGCAGGCCCAGACGCGGGAAGCCGAAGCCGTAGAGCTGCTGGCCGGGACGCGGGCCGAAATCGGGGAGTTGGAGGGGCGGAAGAACGCGGCGGAGGAGATACTGCGTGGGCACGCGGGCGCGGTCCTTCCGCAGCGTGAGCAGCGGGCGGTTGAACTGGCCGCTGCTGCCCGCACAGCGGCCAAACGGTCGGACGAGGCCGGTAGCGAGGCTTCCCGGGCTGAGCGCGCCGCCCGGGAGCCGGCGGACGGCGACCGGTCGGCGCAGGGCGCCGTGTCGGCGGTGTCCGGGCCGCTGAGGGTGGTTGGGGGCCGGCTGGGCGCGGATGCGGCCCTGGAGGGACTGTTTGCCCTCGACGAGCGGCTGGTGGCGGCTGAGGCTGCGGCAGTGGCCACAGGTGTGGTCGACGGGGCGTGCGCGGGCCGCTGGCATGGGTGGACACCCGGCTCTCCCAGTTACGGAAGGTAGAAGCCGCGCTCGGGGACCATGCGACGGCGCAGGGACTGGAAGTCGCGGCGGCGGCCGATCTGCGTGAGGCCGAAGGATCGAGGAGATGGACCGGGCCACGGCCGACCAGACAGGCAGGACGCGGGCGCAGGCCGAGGACACGTTGCTGGACGAGATGCGGCGGTGGGCGGACGCGGCGGCGCAATTGCGCTCCCCCCCTCGAACGGCTCGTGCGGGACGGTCGCGGCGACGGGAGGCGGTTGCCAGTAGGGAAGCTGACAGCAGGGCTCGCTCAGGTCGCCGGCGAGGCGCGGGCGAGGATCGACGCAGCAGGGCACCACCGGCAGGCGACTGCGGACCGTGCGGTGGCCGAGTGGGCGGCCGAGGCATGGGAGCAGGCACGCACGCTGTGGGAGCAGGAACTCGGCGCGGCCGGGCAAGCCGCGCAGGCGTTGCGCGAGGCACAGGAGGAGGCCCGGGAGCAGGACGTGGCCGAGCAAGAGGCTCGGGAGCAACACCAGGAGACGCACCGGCGGCAGGTCGCGCAGGCGGAGGCCGCCGTCGCGCAGGGGTAGGAAGCAGCAGATGAGGCCGAGTCGGCGGCTAGGGCGGCTCGGGAGTAGTGGCAGGGCCTGGTCGGCGTGTGGCGGCATAACGCGGCGCTGATCAACATCGGCATGGTGCCGGAGCTGGCCGGGACGGGGCCACGGTCGACGCCACGCAGACAGTGGCGCAGATCCAGGTATCCCTGGAGCGGGCGCACGCAGCGGCCGCCAGCCGACTCCAGCGTGCCGTGGACACCGCCGACCAAGCGGCAGGACTGGCGCAGGAAACGGTCCGTGACCTGGAGCAGCAGCTGGAGCGGGCCCAGCAGTCGGCGCCGGTTCCACCAGCACCCCTGTGGCGCAGCCGGCAGCCCGTGGACGGCACCCCGTTGTGAGCGCTGGTGGACTTTGCCGGACACCTGTCGGACGAGGCCAGAGATCGCCTCGAAGGTGCTCTGTTGGTCAGTGGCCTGCTGGATGTGCTGGTCCGTGCCGACGGACAGGCGGTGGCAGGGGATATGACCCTCCGACCTGGAGCTGTGGCGGCGTCGGGGGCGAGTCTGGCGGACTTACTTCGGCCCGACGCGCAGGGTCGGATCTCCCCCGAGCGGGTCCACCAGCTGCTGCGGTCGATTCCCCTGGACCCGTCGGCGGGCGATCAGGTCACGATCGCGGTGGCGACCGCGGCTGCACCGGCCGGCTATCAGGCGCGGTTCATCGGGCGAAGTGCCCGCGAACGCGCCGGCTCCGGCACGTATCCGACCTGGAGCAGCAACTCGACCAGGTGCAGAGGGCATTGCACCAGGCACGCGAGGAGACCGCGCGTGCTCACGCCCGGGTGAACGCCGCCTCGATGGAGCGGGACCGGTTCCCCTCCCCCGCCGGGTGGGAACAGGCCCGCGAGAGGTGGCAAGGCCTTCGCCAGGCGCTGCAGGAGACCAGCAATCGGTCCGCTCAGGACATCCGCCTGGCCGAACGCGGGCTGGCGCAGGCACTGCACGCCCTGGACGCGGCTGCCGCGCGGCGCCGCAGCGCGCTGGAACTGCTGGCCCAGGAGGCACGGCACACCGAACAGGTATCGGCCACGGCACTGGCCGCAGCCCGAACGGCTGAAAAGGCACGGCGCGCGAGGCGGCCGGGACCGCAGCCGCCAGCCACGCCGGGTGGGAGCAGGCGAACGACGCCCAGGCGCACGCCGACGCCGAGCAAGCCGGTTTCCCGCCGCTGGATCAGGGTCGCGCCGCTGCGCCAGGCGGCCGAGGAGCACCGCGATGCCTGCCTTACCCGGTCGGAGCGGCTCGTCGACGCGGGCCTAGCGCGTGTCTCTTTGGTGGGTTGATCAGTTGATCGGGTGTGCCTGTCCCATTAGTGATCACTGATGCGATGTGGGGCCGGATCGAGCCGCTGATGCCGGCCGATCCGGTCCGCGGGCGACGATGGGCCGACCACCGCCACACCCTTGAGGCCATCGCCTGGAAGTACCGCACCAACTCGCCCTGGCGGGACCTGCCCGACGAGCTTGGCCCGTTCCAGACCGCCCATAAACGGCTGATCAGGTGGGCCGTCGACGGAACCTGGGAGAAGATCCTCGCCGCCGTCCTGGCAGCGGCGGACGCGGACGACGATATCGACTGGACGGTTCAGTGGACTCCACGGTCGTCCGGGCCCACCAGCACGCCGCCGGGGCACGTAAAAAAGGGGCGACCTGCTCCAGCGAGCCCGCCAACTCGGACGCTCCCGTGGCGGCCTGAGCACGAAGATCCACCTGGCCGCCGATCACCGTCACTGCGGGCCAAGCCGGTGACGCACCCGCCTTCGAGACGGTGATGTCCCGCATCCGCGTGCCTCGCAGCGGTCCGGGCAGGCCGAGAACCAGACCCTTCGCCGTGCTGGCCGACCGAGTGCTGAGGGCACCGGTCGTGGAGGGGCTGGGCCGAGGCCATCCTTTGTACGCACTCCGCACGCTATACCAGCGTTCTGGGATACGCAGTACGTCTGAGCTATGCCCATCGCATGCCGATGGCGGAGAGCTGCTCCACCGCTCCGGCGACAGGTGGCTCCGGAGCGCTGCTTCCCGACCCATGCTCCGTTCGAGTCCAGCCATGTCAGCGAGAGGGGGACCATCCCCGCAGGCGCGGGCCAGCAGGGTCAGCTCCCGGGAGGAGATGCGCCAGGCCTGCCGGCACATCATCAGCGCCGCCCGGCACGGCGTCGGCCACGAAAACAGCGCCTGCCGCCCCAACAACGGCAGAGCTGCGTCCCTGTCGCCGGAGCGGGTGGAGCAGCTTTCTGCCATCGGCCTTGGCCGGCCTCTCGCGGGCCAGCCCTTAAGCGATCAACGGTGCGCCGACGCCGTTACGGGCCTGCATGCGCTGGAACTGATTATGCTGCCCTCGCGTACGCAAAGCCGCACATAGGGCGTACATGGAGGCGTGCATCGAGCCAGACACCGTCACGCAGGCGGAACGACGGAAGCCGGAGTTGTGACGCACCAGGCCCTTGCCGGGACAAGGGCGTGCCCGCCCGACTGCCCGGTGGTGTACGCGGCTGGCGGACGCGTTCGGCAGTGAGCCGGCTCGAGCCGCGGCTGCGGCTGCAGCCGCAGCGTTCCGGAACGGTGATCGACAGGGAGTCGTCCATGAGCGATGCCGCCGTCCCGGTGGCCCTCGGCTGGGTCCGATAATGATGTTGTGACCAACAGACAGCTGCGCGTGGTACTGGCCGAGGACTCCGTCGTTCTCCGGGACGGGATGGTCGAGTTGCTCGCCGCCCGCGGATGCGAGGTGGTGGCCACCGCGGGGACGGCGCCCGAGCTGCTCGCCGCGGTGGTCCGGCACCGGCCCCAGGTGGCCGTGGTGGACGTCCGGATGCCGCCCACACACACCGACGAGGGCATCCACGCCGCCGTTGAGATCCGGCAGAGGGTGCCGGAGGTCGGCATTCTGGTCTTCTCGCAGCACGTGGAGGCCACCTGGGCGTCCAGGCTGCTGGCGGACGGCGCGTCGGGCATCGGATATCTGCTGAAGGAACGCGTCGCCCGCACCTCCGAGTTCGTGGACGCGTTGCACCGGGTCGCCGACGGAGGTACCGCACTCGACCCGGAGGTGGTCAACCAGCTGATGCGTGCCGGTCAGCGCAGCCGAGTGGACACTCTGACGCCGCGGGAACGCGAAGTGTTGGAGCTGATGGCGCAGGGCCACTCCAACCGTTCCATCGCCGCGCTGCTGGTGGTGTCCGAGCGGGCCGTGGAGAAACACGTCGCCGCCGTCTTCACCAAGTTCGGCCTCTGGGCGACGGCCGCCGACAACCGGCGGGTGAAGGCCGTCCTGGCCTACCTCGCCGAGAACGGGAGTTGAGGTCTGTCACAGCCGCTTCGGCAGCTCGGCGGTGACAACGGTGGGCCCACCGCGCGGGCTGTCCACCCGCAGGACACCGTCCACCGCCGCGAGCCGCTCGGCCAGACCGGCCAAGCCCGTGCCGGCGCCCACGGCCGCGCCGCCGCGGCCGTCGTCCCGGACGACCAGCCGAACCCGGCCCCCGGTCACGCTCGCCACGAGTTCGGCCGAGCGGGCACCGCTGTGCTTCGCGACATTGGTGAGCAGCTCGGCGGCACAGAAGTAGACCGCCCTCTCGATCGCTGGTTCCAGTCGTTCCCGCAGGTCCAGACGGACCGTGACGGGTACCGGCGATGTGGCGGTGAGCCCCGGCAACGCCTCGCTCAGGCCGCCGTCAAGCGCCGCCGGATGAATTCCCCGGGTCAGCCGCCGTAGTTCGGCGATGGTGTCGTCGGTCTGGCCGCGGGCTCGGTTCACCAGGGTGCGCAGGCGCCCGAGGTCCGGGCCGGAGCCGGAGCCCGCAGCGAGCGCGTCGTCGGCGAGCGAGAGCGTGATGGCCAGGGCGACCAGCCGGGCCTGGGTGCCATCGTGCAGATCACGCTCCAGGCGGCGCAGCTGGTCGGTGTTCTCCGCGAGGAGGGTGGCACGGGCGGTCTCCAGTTCCCTGACTCGCCGCTGGGCACCCGCCGGGCCGAGCAGCAGCCGGGCGAGCCGCCGGTTGGCTCCGCTTGAGGCCCGGATCGCGCCAGGCACCGCGGACAGCAAAGCCAGCCCCAGCACGCTGGAGCCGGCATCCAGCCAGCTGAACGACCGTGAGGCCGGCTGCAGCAGCCGGACCCAGAGCGGAAAGCCGATCAGCCAGCCGCAGCCGAGGGGAAGCACCACCGCGGCGCCGAACCCGAGGACGCCGAGTGGCAACCGCAGCACGAGATAGAGCAAGGTCCGCCAGGCGACCGGGTCGGTCAACACGACGCGGCCGCGGGCGACGAGGCCTGCCGGGAGGTACAGCCCAGCAGGCGCCTCCACACGCTCGTCGAGCAACCGGCCGACCAGCCGCCGGTGCAGCGTGCCGAAGCCGCGCGTGCCCAGCAGCGCGACGACCACGAACGGCAGACCGAGCACGGTGAGCGAGAACAGCGCCCCCGCGTACAGCACGGCGAGGGCGTAACCGGCGCCGAGCAGCGCGAGCGGCAGCCCGAGGGCGGCGAACAGCCATTCACCGCCCCGGACCGAGCGGTATCGTCGTCGCTCTGCCATCCCCGGTCCCGGCGCAGTGGCCGGCCCCTCCCCAGCGGGCTGCGCGGAGCCGTCGGGCTGACCGCACGCCACGGCACGAAGCCCCGTCCGGGCGGACGTCTGCGCGCGGATCGCACCACCGGCCGCCGGTCCGCCGGTGCCTTCAGTCACGGCCGCCGCCCACCAGCTCAGCAGCCGGTCCACGGACCGCCCTCAGGCCCGTGACCAGGATGCCCGGGACGGTCAGCACCCCCGCGCCGACGACGATCCACCAGCAGATGGCCACCGGCACCGAGGGCATCGCCGAACCGGTCACCGCCACGCTGAACGCCGCCGACGCGGCGCCCGCGACCGCCGCACCGAGCAGGACCCCCAGCGCCGCGGTCAGCACCGCCTCCACGGTCAACATGCGCAGCAACTGCACCCGTGTCGCGCCCACCAGCCGCAGCAGCGCGAACTCACGGCGGCGCTCGGCGGTCACGGCGACCAGGGTGTTGACGGTGGAGACCGCGGCGAAGCAGACCAGCATCGCCAGCTCGGCCTGGCGCAGCCAGACGTCCGTGTCGGACGTGACGCTCGTCGCCGTCATGCTCGCGGCGCGCTCGGCGGTACTTGTCATGATCAACATGGTCCCCGACAGGCCCACGAGCAGAGTCACCGGCACCACCGCGGACGACAGCCGTCGAGCGTACCCGCGCAGGTTGGCGTCGGCCAGCCATCCCGCACAGGGTGCCACCGCACGTACCGGCACGCCCAGCACGGCCGCCAGGGCGCGGGCCGCCGGCGGTCCCAACAGGGCGACCGCGATCAGCAGCACCAGCGAGCCGAGCAACGCCGCCTGCCCCGCCTGGTCCGCCTGATCCGGAGGCTGCGTCGCGGACAGCCGCAACAGCAGGCCGCCGCCCACCAGGGCGCCGGTTCCGGCGAGCAGGCGGGGGGCGCCCCCGCGCGCGTGCTCGGTCGAACTCGCGGTGAGGGCGGCCGCGGGCGCGATGCGGGAGATCCTGCGGGCCGCGACGGACGAGGCCATCAGGCCGACGGCGAGCACGGCGGCCAGTGCGACCAGCATCGGTACCGGTGTCGCCGGCACCAGCGCGCCTGGCGCCGCCATCTGCCGCCCCTGCAGCTCGGAGAGGAAACGACGGGCCGCCACCGCGCCCACGACCCAGCCTGGCCCCGCCACCAGCAAGGCGGTCGCTACCACCTGCCCGCGCACCAGCCGCCGCGCCTGACGGGGCGTCGCCGCGATGGTGCGCAGCAGGGCCAGCTCGCGGTGCTGCTGCCGCAGAGCGAAGCCCAGGGCGTTGACCACGACGAAGAACGCGACCAGCACCGCGATCTCACCGAAGGCGCCGGCGATCACCATCAGGCCGGGTCCGGTGGCCGCGTCACGGGCGGCATCGAGGGTGGTGACATCGGCGGCGAACAGCGAGCCGAACAGGGTGACTGTGGCCACGGCGAGGAAGAGCGCGACCGCCAGCCCGACGAAGGCGGCCGGACGTCGGCGCATCTGCCCGAGAGCAATGAGGATCACCGTGCTCCCCCACCCAGCCGGCTCAAACGCTCGACGACCCGGGCGGCGGTGGGCCGGTCGAACTCGTCCACCAGCACACCGTCGGCGAGCAGCAGGACCCGGTCCGCATACCCGGCGGCGACCGGATCGTGGGTCACCATCACGCACGTCCCGCCATCCCGGTCCACCCCGGAGCGGAGCAGGGCGAGGATCTCGTGGCCGGTGGCCCGGTCCAGCGCGCCGGTCGGCTCGTCGGCGAAGAGCACCTGGGGGCGGGAGACCAACGCCCTGGCTATCGCCACCCTTTGCTGTTGGCCGCCGGAGAGCTGGCCCGGCCGGTGACGCTCACGCCCTGCCAGTCCCACCCGGGCGAGCGCGTCCAGCACCTGTCCATGGTCCGGCCGCTTACCGGCCAGTCGGCCGGGAAGCTCGACGTTCTGCGCCACCGTCATCGCCGGCATGAGGTTGAACGCCTGGAACACGAACCCGACCCGGCTGCGCCGCAGTTGTGCCAGACGCCGCTCGGGGAGCCGGGACACCTCGGTACCGCCCCACCAGACCGAGCCCCGAGTGGGCCGGTCCATCCCGGCGAGGCAGTGCAGCAAGGTGGTCTTGCCACTGCCAGACGGTCCCATCACCGCCGTGAACGTCCCGGGCGCGAGGGACACCGACACCCCGCGCAACGCCCGCACGGCGGCAGTGCCGCGTCCGTACTGCCGGTGCAGGTCTTCCGCCCGGGCGGCGGCTGCCGTGGCGGTATCCGTCGTCATCTCGGTCATGGCCCCATCCTGGGCGAACCGTGCCTGGCGATCGATCGTGCCCGCCCCCGAACCGGAGGTTCGGGAATCCGAACCCTTAGCCGTCCTCTCCGCCTCTGCGGCATCCGCTGCTCCATGCCCGATCCGGCCGGGCGTGACCACGGCGGTCAGCAGTGCGGCGACCGGCCAAGGCACGACACCGACGAGGGCGAGGGCGAGTACCGAAAGGCCGGCGTGACGGGCGGCCAGCAGCAGGGTGGCCGTGTGCAGGGCTCCGGCGGGATGACAAGGTCGGAGCTCCAGGCCGTACGCCGCCGAAAGGCACCCTCGATCAGCCGCAAACAAAGCCTCGGCTCCTCCGTCCACTGGTGCGATGTGCTGGAGTTGTGCGGTCGACAAGCGTGTCGCAATAGTGTGAAGACCGCTTGCGTGAACAAGGGGCCGGAGAGGGGAGAGGCTGTGCCGGAGAACGTCTTGTCGGTCCGGATCGCCCGCGGTGACAGTGCTGACGATGTGTTGCGGTCGTTCGAACGGTGGCTTGAAGAAAAGCCCGAGATACGCCGTCACGCGGGGCTCACCTGGCCCGCCGCCGTACCTGGTGCGGGTGATATGGGCGGCGCACTCGAGGTGGTGCAGCTGGTACTGGACTCTGGTTTCCGGCTGGCGAATTTCGCCCTGGCCTGCACCGCTTGGCGTTCCACCCGGTCGGATGCGCCAGCGATCACAGTGTCCCGGAGCGGAGTGCGCATCACCTTGGACAGCAGTGATGCCGAAGTTGTCGCCCGCTTGGTGCGGGAGCTGGAAGAAGCCAGACCGGAACTGCGCATCCTCGCCCCCGCCTACCTGGCCATCGTGTGTTACGACGTCATCAGGCTGGTAGCAGTCGCTGCCCGGTGGGTGGGCCACGACCTTGATTTCCTCGTCGACAAGGTCTCGGTCCGCTTTGCCGCCCCGGTCGCCGTGCTCGGCGCCATCGGGTTTGCTCTTCCTCTCGCAGGCCCCCGTGCGGCAGAGACGGCTCGGGTCGTGAAGCAGTTGTGGCAGCTCTCTCCGCTGTGGCGGGCCTTACAGCATGTGCCTACTCCTGGTGCGATCCGCGCCCCGCTGCCGTGGTGGCGGACCCCGCCGGCCGTACTCCTCACCGGGCGCAAGACTGCACTCTACGACGCCATCCTCGCGCTGACCCCGTACTGCGACCCGGACGTCCGCGAGGCCGCATGCCGAGCAGCACTTCGCAACGGTGACGACGAGTCCTGCGCCGCGGTCACCGCTGAGGCTGTCATGATCCTCGTCGCGCGCGACGAGCAGCGCACCGACCCCGAACAACCGCAGGACGTGACACGCATACCAGCACGACGCGTGCATGACCTGGTTCCCCTGTCTCGTGCGCTCACCTCGCCCGTACTGCCGGGCATTCTGAATCACATTGGTGCCCTGAAGAAAGCAGCCCGTCATGAGTGAAGCCTCTCGCCGTGAGCCCATCCGTGCAGTCGTTATCGGGGGCAGCATGGCCGGCATGCTGGCCGCAGCCGCCGTCAAGGACCATGTCGATACCGTCGAGATCGTCGAGGCGCACGATCTGCCCGGGGGACCCGAGCCGCGCACGGGTGTTCCCCAGGCCGTTCACATTCACATGCTGCAGACCGGCGGCGCTGAGGCGATCGAAAGTCTCCTTCCCGGCAGCATCGACCTCCTTCTGGCCGCCGGCGGACACCGCATACCGGTGACCACCAACATGGTCATCTGCTCTCCTGAGGGCTGGTACCGGCGCTGGCAGCGCAGCACCCACTATGTGATCACCGCGAGCCGGGACCTGACCGACTTCGTCATCCGCGAACAGGTCCTCAAAGACCCCCGGGTTGGTGTGCGCACCCACACCAGAGTCGTCGGACTGCTCGGCGACAGCCGCATTGTGACAGGCGTACGCCTCCGCACCGGCGACGGTGCAGAAGACGAGCTGCGCGCCGACCTGGTCATCGACGCCACCGGACGGTCCACCCGCACGCCCCAGTGGCTCGTCAGGCTGGGCATCACCGGACTTACCCAGGACGAGATCGACTCCGGACTGGCCTACGCCAGCCGCATCTATCGCGCTCCCGTCCCCACCCACAACTGGCCCATGGTCGGTGTGCAAGCCGACCCGCGTCTGCCCCAGCCCGGCAGCGCAGGGGCCATCCTCCCGATCGAGGGTGATCGCTGGCACGTCAGCCTGATGGGCGCCCCTGGCGGGCAACCGACCCGTGATGCGGACGCCTTCGAATCCTTTGCACGCACGTTGCGCCATCCCGTTCTGGCCGATCTCCTCGCGCACGCCGAACCGCTCACCGATGTCAGCATCACTCACAGCACAACCAACCGGCGCTACCACTACGAAGGACTTGCCCGCTGGCCAGAAGGCTTCATGGCACTGGGCGACTCGGTCGCGGTCTTCAACCCGGTGTACGCGCAAGGAATATCAGTGGCGGCACAGGGCGCCGTCGCACTGCGCGACCTGCTCTCCCACGGCCTTGCCCCGGGGCTCGCCCGCCGCGCCCAGCGCGCCATCGCCCGCCCCATCGACAGCGCATGGGCCCTCGCCACCGGGCAGGACATCCACTTCCCGACTACGCAGGGCAAGGGCCCCACCGTCACCGATCGCCTCCTGCATCGCTACGTCGGTCGCCTGTCCCGGACCGCAACAGGCTCCTTCCACGCCGCCACGGCCCTGACCGACGTACTCGCTCTTCAGGCCCCGCCCACCACACTCGCCAAACCAAGCGTGCTGCTGACAGCCCTCCTCGGCCCCCTCCGCCCGCCACTCGGGAACCCCCCATTTACCCCAGCCGAGCGCAACATACTGAGCAGTGCCGTAAAATCCGCACGGATTCAGGGATAAGGGAACGCCCTCATGAGCGGTGCCCGGTTAGCACCATTGCACGGACCGCAAGGCGTCGCTTGAGCTGCGACGCCCGCCGTTGCCCGCCCCCCGTACGTCCGGGGCGGCAAGCTGCGGCTCGCAGCCGGGCAGTGTCGGCCCGACGAACACGTGAATCACTCAGGGGGTGTCAAGCTGACCGCCGGCTCGTGAACTGCGAACGCGGGCGCGGTCGGCGGCGAGCCGGCCGACCGTCTTGCCCAGCAGACGCTGCACGGTGGCCGGGAGACAGCGGCGAGCAGCCCGACCGAGTGGATGCCGACACGTCAACCGGATCAAGATGCTCAAGCGCCAGACGTGGTCCTGGCGACGGGGCGCGGAGGGGGCGATGGGGGGAGGCGTCGGCGTTGCTTGCGCAGTTCCCCCTCTTCTCCGCTTACAACTTCGGTGTCCGGGGCCGCTTCTAGAGCGGCTCCCACGCCGGGGACTCGACTGGACCGTCGACCGCGCCGAGCGCTACCTCCGCTCGCTCCCCGCCGGGGCCCGCCAGTTCGCCGAGATGGTCGTACTCGACGGCGACGGCTACCTCGAAGCCGAACAGCTGCGCCAGGTGCTCGGCAGGCTCAACGGGCCGACCGTCGCCCTGTCCCGCGCGATGCCGCGCGGCGTGCGCGAGGGCTGGCTGACTGACGCCCAGTGGGCGAGGATTGAGCCGTTGCTGCCGGACCGGACACCGAAGCGGGGTGGACGGTGGCGTGATCACCGGCAGGTGATCGACGCGATCGCGTTCAAGTACCGCACCGGCACGCCGTGGATGGACCTGCCTGAGCACTTCGGCTCGTGGAAAGGCGCCCACAACCGGCTGCGGAAGTGGGCCACCGACGGGACCTGGGAAAAGGTCTTCACCGCCCTGCTCGCCCAGGCCGACGCCGAGGACGATCTCGAGTGGATCGTCGCAGTCGACTCCACGATCGTCCGCGCTCACCAGCACGCCGCCGGGGCCCGTCAAAGGGGGCCCCGGCGGGCGAGCCGGCCCACCATGCCCTCGGACGGTCCCGCGGCGGGCTGACCACCAAGATCCACCTCGCCGCGGACAACCGCTGTCGGCCACTCGCCTTCGTCCTCACCCCCGGCCAGGCCGGCGACGCACCCGCCTTCCCCGAGGTGATGGCCAACCTGCGGGTGCCGCGGCGGATCGGCCGCCCCAGGACCACACCAGAGGTGGTCCTGGCCGACAAGGCCTACTCATCCCGCGCGATCCGCACCCACTTCCGCCGACGCGGAATCCGGGCGGTGATCCCGCAGCCTGCCGACCAGGCCGCCAAGCGCAAGAGGCGAGGCCGCACCGGTGGCCGCACCAGCCTTCGACCGCGAGGCCTACAAGCAGCGCAACACGGTCGAGCGGTGCATCAACAAGCTCAAGCAGTGGCGCGGCCTGGCCACTCGATACGACAAGACCGCCACCATCTACCTCGCCGGACTCCACCTCGCCGCCATCTTCATCTGGTCGGCGAGGTGATCCTAAGGAAACGGCCTAACCCTGGAGTCCAGTGGCACACGGCGGGTGGGCACTTCCGCGAGTCCGAGCCCTTCTGGAACTCGGTCAGCACCGGCGTTGCTGGGGGCTACGTCCGACGGGAGAGGTGTCCTCACGTGCCATAGAGAAGACAGACCGCCGGCCCGGCCTTCAAAGCCCGGTCCCGGCGCCCGCAGGGATGGTTCCGTGACCGGTTACTCCGTGGCCATGCCCGGCGACTGCTCCCCGCGCGTGCGGGATGGCCCCCAGCCGCTGACAGCCTCCGGATCGGCGGGTGCTCCCCGCAGCCGCAGAGCTGACGCCGCGTCCTCTTCGCGCCGGCAGGTGGGACGGTCTCTTGGGAAGCCGGCACATCGACAGCGAGCCCGTGGACCTGGCCGACGTCGTCACCGTCCCCATTGACACCGGGCCCGCCCCGCTGCCGGAGCTGTACCCGACCCCGGTCGCGGCCCTTCTGCAGCGCGCTCACCACCGGCTCCTCACCGGCGGCTGGTGCAAGGACGCCCTGGTCGACGAGGACGGCGCCCGCTGCATGCTCGGGGCCATCCGGATCGAGGCCCGCGGCGACAGCGGCCTGGAAGCAGGCGCGGCCGCCGTGCTCCTGGACGCAATCCGCCGCAAGTTCGGCGACGACGTCGACTCCGTGCCCTCCTTCAACGACGCGCACGGCACAGGCCGCGTCCCGATCCGCATGGTCGACCAGGCCGCCGGCCTCGCCGACGCCCGCGGTCTCTGAACCCCTGCTCCGGACCACCTATGGCCTTTCCGGCCTCACCCCAAGCGACAGACGCCGCTGCTGCATAGATCGGCCGACCGAGCCGTACTTCACTCAGGCATGAGCAGTCCTCGGTCACGCAGCTGAGGCAGACAGATCTTCAGACAGGCCTCCACAGAGGCCGCATCAGTGCGCACGAGCAGGTCCTCATGGAAGGGGGCACCGTTCGCGACGAAGGTCCACGGCCTGACTCCATCACGCATGCGTTCCGCATCTGCCTTGAAGAGCACCGTGACGCCCTGCTCGGCCAGCGCCTCCATCACGCGCACAGCGTCGACCATCGTTCCCCCCGCCCGTTCGAATAGGCAGATCACGCTACACGGGGCCAGGATTCCGCGACTTGACGACCTAGCAACCGCCGCCGGATCGGCCGGCCTCGCCCGCAGCGTCCCGGCCCCCGCTACCCGTACCGCCCCGATCGGCTGCCCGGCGCCTGGAGCAGGTGATGCCGCGCCCGAGGAAGAAGCGCCGCCGCCGCGAGGTGCCTCGGGTGCCGCGCAGTGACGCGGCGCTAGCTTCATCTGTGCGTGTGAGGTGTTCGCAGTAACTGGCAGATTCTGCGCGTGCGGCCAGTAACTTGCGATGTCATGCAGGATTCAGGAAGTCGCCGCCGTCTGACGCTGCTGACTGGGCAAGCGGAGGACGGCACGCACTGGGCTTGGTCGAGGCCGAGGACCGTTGTCTGGCCGATGTCCAGATACTCCAGAGGCGGGCCGCCGCACAGAGCGATGCCGTCGACGACGCGAGCGCCGAATCTTCCGCGATCCAGCCAGGAACGTGCATCTCACCACCCCGGTCAGGGTCCCCCGACCTATTCCGTCCGACCGGCTCAAAGGACTGCTGAACCAGGCCGGCGGCGCCAAAGACAGACTCGCTCTCGTCCTGATGGCCGTCTACGCGGTTCGTCCCAAGCAAGTCGCCGAAATCCTCCTCGACGACCTCGACCGGTCCGCAGGACGACTACGAATCCGCAGGCCAAATCGGCTCGATCACGAGACCTGCCTTGACGACTTTGCCCTGCAACTCGTCAAGGACTGGATGACCGAACGTCATCGCAGATGGCCACTGAGCACCAACCCCTACCCTGATCGTCAGCCCTCTCACCGCACTGCACATCGACCGCCCGTCCGTGGTCATTTCCAACTTCAAGTCGCTCCGCGACCGCATCGGCATCAACTTCACCCAGCTCCGACAGGACCGGTTCCTGGCCGAAGCGCAGGAGACCGCTGACCCTGTCAGGCTGATGCGCTTGTTCGGGATAACCTCCTACACCGCGATTCACTACGTCCGCACCGCCCACCCAGAACGCTTCGCGATCGACCCCACCCAGGCATAGGCTCCGTCAGCTTTGGTGCTGGTGGCGAACTGGCCGAGATCGTTAAGGCCTGAGCGTGTTCAGCTGAGGATCGAAGCAGACCATTGCCATGGACTGCGCAAGGTCAGCTGCGAAGGCGGAGGCCTCCTCAGCCATGCTCCAGCGCATCGGGAAGTAGATTAGTGAGCCCCGGGCCTCACCGATCAACGGACCGGTTGACCACGGCGAGGTGTCGTCGTCGTCTTCGGTGAGGTCGCACCAGCGCGCAAGGAGTCCGGCGACGTATTCCCTGATGCGCTCGGTCGGAGGCTCGTCAGTCTCCGTCTCCATGAGGCGGTCGTAAAGGTCGTTAAAGACCCGTCCAGCGGTCTTGTCGTCCGCTGGACGTTCGCCTTCCCATACAGCCAAGTCGTAACTCATGCCCGCGAGGCTTTCACAGGGCACTGACACCAGCAGAGCCGGACGAACCCGCGTGCTTCCCTGGATGTCGCCCACCCTCCGCCAGCGCGTTCCCGACCTGGTGGCCTTCAGATTCTGCGAACCCGCTGGATTCCGAGTACGACCGCAGCGCGGCGCCGGAAGGCTTAGTCACCAGGCGGCAGTTATGTGAGATGGGCCTGAGCCCCGGCGATAACGAGGGCCCGGTCGCGATCCTGCGCTGCAAGCTGTGCGCCACCCGGCCGCAGTGGTCGTGCACCCACCCCACCCGCGGCTTCCTGCTCCGCGTCGACCTGCCCGCACGTGCGGGGATGATCCCACCGGCCAGACGGAAGACCTCGCCAGGCAGCGTGTGATCATGCTGGGTTGCGTCTCAGTCATGGCTGATGCTCCTATTGGCAGCCAAGGGGGCGAGAGCCTGGGGATGGTTAGGTTCGGTAGGGGTGTAGAGCGACGCTTTTGGTTCCGACGCTGATTTCCACCCATGACTCGTCCATGCTGCTGGGGATGGGTGATGCGAGGTCGAACAGCACGGACCAGTGGTCCATCTGGAGGTAGGCAGCTGCGTCGTTGGTCATGTGAAGGCGGCCGCGCATGATCACCCGGTCGCCTTCTTGCCGGAGCTCCGGCTCGGTGGCAGCGGTCGGCCGAGTGTTCTGGCCCCAGTGGATGTCCGCGTCGACGGCCCATTCGACGAGGTGCTGGCCGTCGGCTTCTTGCGGGTTACCGCGCCAGAGCACCACGGCGGACCCAATGGGTGTGTGAACCCGAACTGCCATGTGCTGCTGTGGGGCCTGCGGCAGGCTCTCTGCGCGGACGAACATCGCCTCATCATCCATGACGTCACGGCCCGCCTGCGGGAATGGCCCCCTCGATTTCTCCGCGCGTGCGGGGGTGGCCTCTCTCCGACTGGTGAGTCTGACCACGGCCGCCAGTGCCTCGCGCTCGAAGGGGACGGCCTCCTCGTTTGACTTCGTGGTGCTGCGGAAGACGCGGTGCTGTCCCGCGTGCGGGGAGCGCGAAGCGCCCGTAGTCGCGCCCGGCGTGCTCCTCGCGGCCTGTGAGGATGTGGCTACGTGCTGTGCACCCCCACGGCCCACGCCCACTGCCCCTGGGTCCAACTGCGGTGTACGGTCGCCGACATGAGCAGCGGGAACAGGCAGCGCCGCGACGGGTCGGCCAAGCGCGTACAGCTCACCAGCGGTGATCACTCTGGACCGAAGGACAAGCGGGGTCGGCCAGCCAGGACCATACAGCCGGACCGGCAGCAGAAGAAGGCAGCGGCAAGCAAGCAGTGGAAGGCGCTGTTCGCGCGTCTTGATGACGTGAAACGCCGGGACCAGGAACGGCAGAGCCGCCAGGCGTGAGCACGTCCGGACCCATGGCCCTGCGCTCCCCGCAGTCGCAGGACTGACGCCGCGCCCCCTTCGTACCGGCAGGCGGGACGGGCCTTTTGGTAAGCCGGTTTAGTCGGTATGCCGGATTCGGTGAAAGTCATGGAAGAGAAGCCGACGGCACGGTAAGAATGCAGGTCAGTGAGTCTGCTCCCCGCGCCCGCGGGGATGATCCCACCGCGACCTCGGGGACTTGCAGGGGGCGGCGGTTCGCGGTGGCCCCCGTAGCAAGGGCCGGGCCGCCTGGTGAGAGTGGACGGTCGTCGCCTACCTGGAGCACGCCAGGCTCGCAGGTGGGGACCGTACCGCGGTCCAACTGGACCTGCTCAGCGGCCACACGGACGTTTAAGCCGATCAATCCCCCGAGCTCCCCTACTCCAAGGTCGGGCAACGAGGCGGTCACAGGCGGAGTCGCGGCCCCTACCGGACGGGACCGCCCCGCCTTCACACCCGCATCTGCCAGCCTTTCAGAAGCTGCGAACGGGCTTATGCAAGGCTGGCAGATGGGGGGCTCTCGTGTCATGGAACAGAACGACCTCACACCCGCGGCGGTGAGGATCGCACAGACCTTCTTGGAGGACCCGACCCGCCGCTTCAACGCCACCGAGCTGATGGAAGCCGCCCGCGTGGGCAGCGACTCCCTATACCCCGCCCTCGCCCGGATGCAGAAAGCCGAGTGGGTGGAAGAGGAGGACGAGGACGAGGACGAGGAGATCGTCCGGCGCAGCAACCGACGGGCCCGCCGCTACTACTGGATGACCGGCGAAGGCATCCGAGAAGCGCACCACGCCCTCGTCGAACTCAGCGAAAGCGTGCGTCCGCCGACGACCTCGCCGGGCTGGGGCCTCAACCCTAGCCCCAAGGGGGTCTGACCAACATGGACAACGCGATCGGCGCCAGCCTGGCGACTGGGACCGCTGAGGGAGCAACCTCGGTTCCCCTAGACAACGTTGTCAGGCGCCAGGCACAGTGTCTGTTTCCGGGACACGGGTCCCGCGTTTCTCTAAAGGGATGACGTTTTGGCCGTGTACGGAGCACTCGACATAGGCGGCACGAAGGTTGCCGGGGCGATCGTCGACCCCGGTGGGGGCATCGTCATCCGGTCGCACCAGGCCACCCCCGCTCACGAACCGGCCGAAATGCTGCTGGGAGCCGTGAGCGCCGTGCTGGATGACCTGTCCACGCACGCCGCCTGGGCGGATCTCGCATCCCTGGGCATAGCGAGCGCCGGGCCGGTCGACACCGTCGCCGGCACCGTGAGTCCCGTCGACATCCCGGGCATCCGCTCGCGCCCGCGTGAACCGGCTCATGTGACTCCTGTGCTGATCGGAGACGCCGTGGCCATGACGGCGGCAGCACTGGCAGGGGGCCGCCCGCAGGGTGGACAACGCGCTGTGCATGGTGGTCTCCACGGGCGTCGGCGGTGGACTGGCCCTGGACGGCCGACTGCACGCGGGTCGATCCGGGAATGCGAGGTATATCGCACACATCTCGGTCGACCTGGACAGGTCCGAATGCCCATGCGGCGCCCGGGGTGCGTGGAGGGCCTGGCGAGCGGCACAGCCATCGCCACGCATGCCCTGGCTGCGGGCTGGATCCCGCCCACGGGATCCGCCGCCACCGCGGCCGAGGTCGCTGCTGCCGCCCGGCAGGGCGACGGCATCGCCTGGCCGGCATACGACCGCGCAGCACAGGCTCTGGCCGCGGGCATCGCCGCGACGGCCGCTCTCGTCGAACTCGACCTCGTCGTCGTCGGCGGAGGGGTGGCGCAGGCCGGCGACACGCTGTTCGCACCCCTGCGCAGGTGGATGAGCCGGTACGCGGTCCTCGACTTCGTGCGCGACCTGGCCGTCGTGCCGGCGGAACTGGCCCTGGATGCGGGGCTCATCGGCGCCGCGGCCGCTGCCTCGGCCCACACCGACGCGGGAACGGTGAGGTCGGACGGCGCAGCGATGCCGTACCCCGCCGGGGCCATGACGCACAGGGACTGAGGGCGCGATCATCGATGCTCGCACCGGCGCGTGAAAGAGCAGCCGGCAGCGACGGAGCGAATGCGCGGGTCGCTGTTCCCGTCTGCCCGGGCGCCGCCGTCGGCGGACCGGTGTCTCCCGCACCGGCGGCGCAACGGAAGCCGCCGCATGCGCATGAGCACACCAGCCGGCCCGGCCGGGCGCCGGCGCCGCCCCACTTCACACCGCGCTGTTCAACCCAGGCAGCAGTTCGAAGGGAATCGCGTTCCATGGACCGTCTCGTCAACCCCGTCCGTGCCTACCCGTGGGGGTCTACCACCGCGCCGCCCGAACTCATGGGCATCACCCCGGACGGCTCTCCGCACGCCGAGCTGTGGATGGGAGCTCATCCTGCCGCACCCTCCCAAGTCGAGCGGGAGGGCCGCTTGCAGGGGCTGGACCGCATCATCGAGGCCGACCCGGTAGGCGAGTTGGGTGATGCTCTCGTGCGCCGCTTCGGGCCGCGCCTGCCTTTCCTCGTCAAGCCGCTGGCGGCCGAATCCCCCTGTCCCTGCAGGTGCACCCCGATCCGGACGAGGCAGCCGCGGGATACGCGCGTGAGAACGACCGGGGTATCCCACTCGACGCCCCCCATCGCACCTACCGCGACGCCCAGCACAAACCGGAGATGATCGTCGCTCTGACCGCCTTCGAGGGTCTGTGCGGGTTCCGGCCGCCGGGCGAGAGCGCCGATCTACTGGACGCCCTCGGTCTGGAATGGCTGTCCCCCTGCGTCATGACGCTCCGGTCGGCCCCGGAGGAGGAGGCGCTGCGGGATGTCTTTTCCACGCTCCTCTCTCTTTCCTCCGGCCGGCTTGCGGAGGTAGATGGCGCACTGGCGGAGGACACCCGCCGTACCGGCCCCCTCAGCGGGACGCTCGCGGTGTACGCCGGCCTCGCCCGGGTCCACCCGGCCAATCCCGGCGTCCCGGCGGCGCTCCTGATCCGACACGTCCGGCTCTCGCCCGGAGAGGCACTCTTCCTCGGGGCGGGCATACCGCACGCCTATCTGCGGGGCCTGGCCGTCGAAGTCATGGCCGCATCGGAGAACGTCCTGCGCTGCTGCCTGACGAGCAAGCACGTGGACATGCCGGAACTGCTGCGCTTCGTCTGCTTCACCTCCCTCCCGGCACCAGTGGTGCAGCCTGTGCCCGGAGAGGGGGGCGAAGAGGTGTACCCGGCGCCCGTCGACGACTTCCGGCTCTCCCGTCTGGTGCCGGGCGCGAATGACAGCGCCCTCGCGCTTCCCGCAATCCCGGCCCCAGGTGCTGGTCTGCACCGCCGGCACGGTCCATGTGACCGGCCCCCGACACGATGTCGTACTCACGGGGGCCGAGTCCGCCTTTGTGCCCGCCGGAGAAAGAGTCGCCGTCTCGGGCGAGGGCACGGTGTTCCGGGCCACTTCCGGCGATGACCACTACTGAACTCCGACTAAACTTAACCGGTTTGGTCTCCATGGTTGAACAGGCAGGCCAATCACCCTAGCCTCTCTCCCAGTCGCCGATTGCGAGGCCGACCGACCCGCATATTCTCCGGGGCGAGTTCGGTAAACGGTCTCCAGCGGTGCTCTACCGTCCCGCCGCCCGGTGAGCCGCTGACCACCAGCCGGGCGGCGGGATCTCACACCGGCTCGCGCAGCTCGCTTCTCCGGTCTTCCGGCGCACCGCCGGGACCGACACGTGCCGGTGGTTCGGTCACACAGTGAACGACAGTGCCGTGCCCGTCGGCGCCTCTCGCGCCAACAAGCCCGCACCACGTCCTTGGGAGCAGGGAATGAGACAGAAACTGGCCACCGCGGCGGGAGCGTTGCTGGCCCTGGCGGCTTCGATACTGGCCGCACCGGCACCCGCACATGCCGGCACACAGACCGCGCCGGGGTTCCACGTCACCGACGGGCGGCTGCTGGACGCGAACGGCAAGGAGTTCGTCCTGCGCGGCGTGAACCACGCCCACGCCTGGTATCCCGGCAGGACGGCGCAGGCACTGAAGGACATCAAGGCGCTGGGGGCCAACTCCGTGCGTGTGGTGCTGTCCACCGGTGACCGGTGGACCAGGAACGACGCCGGCGACGTCGCGGCGGTCGTCGCGCAGTGCAAGCAGAACCGGCTCGTGTGCGTTCTGGAGGCCCACGACACCACCGGCTACGGCGAGCAGGACGGGGCCGTATCCCTCTCGCGCGCCGTCGACTACTGGATCAGCGTCAAAGAGGCGGTGCAGGGCCAGGAGAAATACGTCGTCCTCAACATAGGCAACGAGCCGTACGGGAATTCCGGGTACGCCGCCTGGACCTCCGGCACGAAGAATGCCCTCGCCCGCGTGCGGGCAGCCGGATTCCATCACATGCTCATGGTGGACGCCCCCAACTGGGGGCAGGACTGGTCCTTCACCATGCGCGACCACGCGTCAGAGGTGTTCGCCGCGGATCCCGACCACAACACTGTGTTCTCCATCCACATGTACGGTGTATTCAACACCGCCGACAAGGTGCAAAGTTACCTTAACCGGTTCATCTCACAGCGCCTTCCCATAGTGGTGGGCGAATTCGGCGACATGCACTCGGACGGCGACCCGGACGAGGACGCCATCATGTCCACCGCCCAGCGGCTGGGTGTGGGCTACCTCGGGTGGTCCTGGAGCGGCAACGGCGGCGGCGTCGAGTACCTGGACATGTCCACCGGTTTCGACGCCTCCCGGCTCACCGCCTGGGGGCAGCGGATCTTCTCGAGCCCCGACGGCATCCGGCAGACCGCCAAGGAGGCCGGCGTCTTCACCGACGCCGGCTCCTCAAGCGGAAGCTGTGCGGTCGGCTACCGCCTGAGCGACTGGGGCAACTCGTTCAACGCCGACGTCACCGTCCGCAACACCGGCACGACCGCCGTCAAGGGCTGGCAGCTCGCCTTCGCCTTCCCCGGCGGGCAGCAGCTCGTCTCCGTGTGGAACGCCAAGGCCGTGCAGCAGGGCAGCGAGGTGCGGGTGAGCAACGAGTCCTGGACGGAGACGATCCCGGCCGGTGGCAGCGTGAGTTTCGGGTTCAACGGCTCCTCGGCCACCGGCACCAACGGCGTCCCGGCCGCCTTCAGCCTGAACGGCACCACCTGCGTGAAGGACTGACCTTCCCCCCGGCATGCCGATGGGCCGCGTCCGCACGGGAGGCGGCCCTTCGGCGTCGTCAGGCCGGGGCCGCTCCCGGCGCCGGCGCGGTGGAACCGCGCGGTATCAGCGACGGCGTCGGCACCTGGTGCCCGCCTGTGTGCGTGCCGGCGACCACGTCGAACAGCACCCGTGCCACCTCGGCGCCGAAGTGGTGCACGTCGTGGCTCATGGCCGACAGCGTCGGATGGGTGATCCGGCACAGCTGCGAGTCGTCCCACGCCAGCAGCGACAGGTCGTCGGGGACGGTGAGCCCCATCTCCGCGGCTACGCCCGCTCCGGCGACCGCCATGATGTCGTTGTCGTAGACGATGGCCGTGGGCCGGTCCGCGGCGAGCAGCAGGGTGCGGGTGGCACGCGCGCCCTCCTTCTCGTCGAACCCGGTGCCGATCTGCCGCGCCTCCTCCAGGCCCAGCTCCCGGACCGTGTCCGCGAAGGCGCGGGTTCGGATGGCGCTGTGTCCGAGGTCTGCGGGGCCGCCCACGCGGGCGATGCGCCGGTGGCCGAGGGCCGCGAGGTAGCGGACGGCCTCGGCGACCGCCGACGCGTCGTCCGTCCACACCGCGGGGAACGGCCCGGTGAGGGAGGGGTGGCCGACGGCGACCGCGGGCATGCCGAGGCCCTGCAGGGCGGGTACCCGGGGATCGTCCTGGCGGAAGTCCACCAGGATGGCGCCGGCGATCATCCGCCCGCGCCACCACTCCTTGTAGAGCGCGATCTCCTCGTCGAGGTCGCGCACCAGTCGCAGCAGCAGCGAGCAGGAGCGCTCCGCCAGGATGCTCTCGATGCCGGAGATGAAGTCCATGTAGAACGGCTCGAGGCCGAGCAGCCGGGCGGGCCGGCACAGGGCGAGCCCGACGATGTCGACCCGTCGGCTGGAGAGGCTGCGGGCGGTGGCGCTGGGGGCCCAGCCGAGTTCGCGGGCCACCGCGAAGATACGCTCCCGGGTGGCCTCGGAGACGCCGGGCTTGTGGTTGAACGCCAGCGACACCGCTCCCTTGGACACCCCGGCGCGGGCCGCCACGTCCTTGATGGTGACGCGTTCCGGTGAGTCGCTCACACCACGTCCACGCAGAACAGGGCGGCCCTCGCCGCGGCGGCCGTGACGGAGCCGCAGCCGCTGACGCGGATGCGCGTCCGCTCGCCGGGCAGCAGGGTCTGCCTGCCGCGGTCGCAGACGGCGGCCGGGTCGAGCCGGTCGGGCTGGAGCAGGAGGTCTCTGACGAGGGTACGGGCGCTCACCACGACATCGACTCTATCCCCCTGACCTGGCACCGGCTCCACGGTGACGTCATAGGCCGGGCGCGGCTGGGCGAACTCCTTGTCAGGTACGGGGAAGTGCAGGGCACGCAGCGCTTCCGTGCCCGCCGCGCCCCCGCCGTCGTGCGGGCGCACCGGCTCCCGTGCGTCGGCCACCAGGAAGTCCTGCGGGGACCCCTCGTCCGGTGCGAGCGCCGCGGGGACGGCGAGCCGGGTCACGGAGCGCGGCTCGGCCGAGACCTCCACGACGGCTTCGCCGACCGTGGTGCCGTCGCCCCGCATCCGTCGCAGGGTCACCGGGGTCCGCCAGGGCGTGGCGCCCTGGTTGATCACGGCGAGCACCAGGCCGCCGCGGTCGGGGCGCAGGGTCAGCAGCCGGTCGGCGTAGACGCGGCGCAGCTCGTGGTGGAGCGGCTTGGGGCGGCCGTCGCCGTCGATCGCGGACCACGAGGTGACCGGCCAGCAGTCGTTGAGCTGCCAGACGATCGTGCCGGCACAGACCGGCCAGTGCGAGCGCCAGTGCTCGATGCCCTCCGCGACCGCACGGACCTGTACGAGCTGGGTGAGGTAGTGCCAGCGGTCGAAGTCGTTCTTGGGCAGCGGGAAGTGGCGCGCGACGCCGCGGTCCAGCTTGCCGTTGCCGTTCTCGGCCTTCTGGTGGTGGAGCATGCCGGGCGAGTCGGGGGCGAGGTCCTCACCGGGCAGGGCGCGGTGCAGGGTGGCCAGGGCGGGCGGTGCCTGCCAGCCGAACTCGGCGACGAAACGGGGCACGCTCGCCCGGTACTCGGCGTAGTCTTCGCGGTTCCACACCTCCCAGGAGTGGTGGGTGCCGTGGGCGGGGTCGTTGGGGTGGTGGTCCCAGGACCCGGACCACGGGCTGCCCGCTGTGTAGGGGCGGGTGGGGTCCAGCTCGGCGACGATCCGCGGCAGCAGGCCGAGGTAGTAGCCCTCCCCCCAGGAGTCGCCGGCGAGCGGTGCCTCCCAGTCCCAGTCGCGGAAGCCCCACAGATTCTCGTTGTTGCCGTTCCACAGCACGAGCGAGGGGTGCGGCATGAGCCGGACAACGTTGTCGCGCGCCTCGGCCTCGACCTCACCGCGCAGCGGCTGCTCCTCTGGGTAGGCGGAGCAGGCGAAGAGGAAGTCCTGCCAGACCATCAGGCCGAGTTCGTCGCACGCGTCGTAGAAGGCGTCGTCCTCGTAGATGCCGCCGCCCCAGACCCGGACCAGGTCGACGTTGGCCCCGGCGGCCTGGGCGAGGCGGGTGCGGTAACGCCGGGGCGTGACCCGGGAGGGGAAGGCGTCGTCGGGGATCCAGTTGACGCCGCGGGCGAAGATCCGGACGCCGTTGACGACCAGGGTGAAGGCGGTGCCGTGCTCGTCGGGCGAGCGGTCGAGTTCGATCGTGCGGAAGCCGATCCGCCGCCGCCAGGTGTCGAGCGGGCCGGTCGCGTCGCCCAGGGTGATGTCGAGGTCGTACAGGGGCTGAGCGCCGTAGCCGCGGGGCCACCACAGGCGAGGAGCGGGAACGTCGAGGTGCAGGACCGCCTCGTCACAGCTCAGTTCGGCCTCCGTGTGCACACCGGCCACCTCCGCCCGGACGCGCAGAGGCCGGCCACTCCCCTGCGCGGTGCGCTCGACCCGCAGCCGCACCTCCACCCGGCCGGTCCCGTCGGCCACGGTGACCAGGGGGCGCACTTCGGCCAGGCGGGCGGTGGACCAGTGCTCGAGCCGGACGGGCCGCCAGATACCGGCGGTCACGAGCGTGGGCCCCCAGTCCCAGCCGAAGTTGCAGGCCATCTTGCGGATGTACTGCGACGGCTCGGGATAGACGTTGGGCCGCTCCCCCGTCACGGCGCGCACGGCCGCGGCCTCGTCGTAGGCGGAGGCGAAGCGGACCTCCAGCTCACCGGTGCGGCCGGTGACGTCGAATCGGTACGTGCGGTGCATGTTGCGCGTGGTGCCCAGCGGCCGGCCCGCGAGAGTGAGGTACGCGGCCGTGTCGAGTCCCTCGAAGACGAGATCGGTGCGCTCGTGCCCACTGTCGTGACCAAGCTGCCGGACGTAGGTCCAGGCGCGGCGCCCCACCCAGGCGACCTCGGCTTCGTTGCGGCCGATGTAGGGGTCCGGAATGGCCTGAGCGGCCAGCAGATCGGTGTGGACGCAGCCGGGGACCGTGGCCTCGAGCACCTCCTCCCCGTGGTGCAGACACCAGCCGTCGGTGAGCTGGGTGACGTCCTTCATGGTGCGGCTCCATTCGCCTGACGCAGACCGGTCGACGGACAACGGCGGACAACTTAACCCGCTGATCAGGACCCTGTCCATAAACCGGTCAAGCTCCGAGACTATAGGTCGGCCAGCAAAAAGCCGCACGTCAAAGCATCAATCCACGTGTGATGGTAACGATTGGGCATCACCCTCGAAGTCCTAGCTGTACCGGTTAATCAACGCCTGACATAGTGCCGACATCCCACCCACGGAGCTGAGCCGCCATCCTGAAGGAGCTGGGCACATGAGGACGAAGAGGACGTTCGCGGGAGCGTTCATGGCGACCGCGATACTGACTGTCGCCGGATGCGGAGGCGGGGGCACGGCCTCCGGCGAGACAGCCAAGGCACCTGCCGACCCGGCGCACGCGTCAGGCACGATCAAGGTGCTGACCGCCCGGACCGACCTCGTCCAGAACGGCACGATGGCCCGGTACGCCGCCGAGTTCAACAAGACCTACCCCAAGGTCACGGTGAAATTCGAGGCTCTCACCGACTACGAGGGCGAGGTCAAGATCCGGATGAACACCGAGGACTACGGCGACGTCCTGATGATCCCGGCCGCCGTCGCCAAGAACGACTACCCGAAGTTCTTCGCCCCTTTGGGCGGCACCACGGAACTGAGCGCCAGATACCGCTTCAGCGACAAGACCGATGTCGGGGGCAAGGTCTACGGCATCGCCCAGTTCGGCACCGCCAACGGCTTCGTCTACAACAAGGCCGTCTGGAAAAAGGCCGGCGTCACCAAGTGGCCGGCCAGCCCGGAGGAGTTTCTCGCCGACCTGAGGGCCGTCAAGGCGAAGACGGACGCCCTGCCGTACTACACGAACTTCAAGGACGGCTGGCCGCTGACGTCCTGGAGCAACAACATCGGCTCCGTCACCTGCGACGCCGAGGCCAACGACAGACTCGCCGGCGCGGTGTCCCCGTGGAAGGAGGGCAGCGAGCTCCACACCATCGACTCCCTGCTCTACGGCATCGTCAAGGACGGCCTGTCCGAGAAGGACCCCAGCACGACCAACTGGGAGGCGTCCAAAGGCATGATCGCCCAGGGCAAGGTCGCCACGATGCAGCTCGGGTCGTGGGCCATCACGCAGATGCAGGACGCGGCCAGGAAGGCCGGCAGGAACCCGGCCGACATCGGCTTTATGCCCTTCCCGGTACAGAAGGCGGGCAAGTACTGCGCCGTCCTCGCCTCCGACTACCAGCAGGCGGTGAACGTCCACTCCTCGCACAAGGCGGCCGCCCGGGCCTGGATCGACTGGTTCACCGACAAGTCCGGCTACTCGGCCAAGGAGGGCGCTGTCCCGGCCGTCAAGTCCGCCCCCATGCCGAGCACCCTCAAGGCCTTCATTGACAACGATGTCAGCTTTGTCGAGCGCTCCGAGACGAAGACCGGTCGGGTCAACACGATCGACAATGCCGCCGAGATCGGTTTGAACAAGCCCGACTACCGCCAGAAGCTGATCGACCTCGCGCGCGGCGCCCAGAAGGGCAGCCTCGACGACTACTTCGCGGACCTCGACAAGCGGTGGGATGAGGCTGCCCGGACGGTCGGCTCCTGAGCGGCGCACCGCTTTCCCCCTGGCACACCGCCCGCCGCCGCGGCCCCGTCCGCCCCTGACGGGGCCCGGCGGTCTGCGGGCATCCGCGAAGACGAAAGGTCCGGCATGACCGAGACGACCCACAAGGCACCCGCCAAGGTGCCACGTACAACCGCACCGGCCCGCACGCCGCTTTCCAACGGCGGCCGCCGGGGCGGCAGCCTGCTGCGCCGGCTCACCCCGTGGCTCTTCCTGGGCGTCCCCCTGGCACTGCTGATCACGTTCACCTATGTGCCCGTCGGCAACATGATCTACTACAGTTTCACCGACTGGGACGGCGTCAGCCCGGACCGCCGCTTCACAGGCGTCGACAACTACGAGCAGATCTTCACCCGCCCCGAACTGTTCCGGGTGTTCTTCGTCAGCTTCTACTACCTCGCCGCCTCCGCCGTACAGATCGCGATCGCCCTGTACTTCGCGACCGTGCTCAGCTTCGACCTGCGGTTCCGGAACCTCTTCAAGGGGATCCTGTTCTTCCCCTACCTGATCAACGGCGTGGCCATCGGTTTCGTCTTCCTGTACTTCTTCCAGGACGGAGGCACGCTCGACTCGGTGCTGTCCTGGTTCGGCGCCGGCTCCGGCCACGCCTGGCTGGGCGACCCCGAGTCCGCCAACACCTCCCTCGCAGGGGTGTCCGTCTGGCGCTTCACCGGCCTGAACTTCGTCCTGTTCCTCGGCGCGATCCAGTCGATCCCCGGCGAACTGTACGAGGCGGCGCAGCTGGACGGTGCCACCCGCTGGCAGCAGTTCCGGCACATCATCGCTCCGAGCATCCGCCCGGTGGTCAGCCTGAGCGTCATCCTGGCGATCTCCGGGTCCCTGTCGGTGTTCGAGATTCCTTACATCATGACCGGGGGCGCGACCGGCACCACGACGTTCGTCATCCAGACGGTAAAGCTCGCCTTCCAGTTCAACAAGACCGGCCTGGCCTCGGCCGCCGCCGTCGTCCTGCTCCTGATCATCCTGCTGATCACCTGGATCCAGCGCCGCCTCGTGCCCGACGAAAAGGTGGACCTCGTATGACCACGCCCCCGCCCACCCGGCGCCGCCTCACGCCGGCCCTCACCTACCTGTCGCTGATCCTCGCGTCGCTGGTCGTCCTCGTCCCGCTCGTCGTCGTCTTCCTCACCTCGCTCAAGACCTCCAAGGAGGTCGCAGACGGCGGCCCACTCTCCCTGCCGGACAACTGGCTGAACCTCGACAACTACGCGACGGCCTTCACCGACGGCAACATGCTGTCCGCCTTCGTCAACACCACCGTCATCCTGCTTTTCTCCATCACCGGCACAGTGATCATCGGCTCGATGACCGCGTACGCCATCGACCGCTTCGACTTCCGGGCCAAAAAACCGATCATGGCGCTCTTCCTGATCGCCACGCTGGTACCCGGCGTCACCACCCAGGTCGCAACCTTCCAGGTGGTCAACAGCTTCGGCCTGTTCAACAGCATCTGGGCGCCGATCCTGCTCTACATGGGCACGGACATCGTCTCGATCTACATCTTCCTGCAGTTCATCCGCGGCATCCCCGTCTCGCTCGACGAGGCCGCACGCCTGGACGGAGCGAACTGCCTCACCATCTACTGGGAGATCATCCTCCCGCTGCTCAAACCGGCGATCGCCACGGTCGTCATCATCAAGGGGATCACCGTCTACAACGACTTCTACATCCCGTTCCTCTACATGCCGTCGGAGGACCTGGGCACCATCTCCACCGCCCTCTTCCGCTTCAAGGGCCCGTTCGGCGCGCACTGGGAGGACATCTCGGCCGGCACGATCCTGGTCATCGCCCCGACCCTCGTGGTCTTCCTCTTCCTCCAGCGCTACATCTACAACGGTTTCGCACAGGGTGCGACGAAGTGACATCCTGTGCGGCCAGGGTGCCTCGCGGCGGCCGGCAAGGCGCGGTGGTCACGCCGGCTCGCCGGCAGCCAAGCGTGCTCGGCAGGTCGATCCGAACGCACGGAGGTGCCCCGTCCACGAGTACGGACCCGATACGGTCGAGGGTGGTGCCCGGATCAAGGCACCACCCTCGACCGTTGTACAGCGCACCTGATCGCGAGACCTGGATCAGTCCGTCTCCGGCCTGGGCGAGGCTGATCACCGTTATCACGCCTGTCAGGCCGGAGGGGCGGCTCTTCTCTGTTGCCCCAGCGCGCGTGCTGCGCGGGAAATCAGTCCTGGTCCTGCGAGGAGGGGTAGATCCGCCACAGCTGGGAGAGGTTGGGTCCGCCCCACATGCGGGTCAGGCCCACCAGCCGGTCGTTGCCCTGGAGGTGGTCGGCGATGGCCAGAGCGTAGCGCGGATGCAGGACCGAGACCAGGTAGAAGTCGTTGCCACGGTCCGCGTGGGAGACCAGCCGCCAGTGCTGGTTGAGGCTGTCGGTGGGTTCCTGGAGGGTCACGAGGTCGGGCGGGTTGGCCCCTGCGGTCAGGCAGCGCCGATTGGTGTAGGACTCGATGCGCACCGTGCCGTCGGCGTTCTGCCGCAGGAACCACCGGTGCGAGCCGTTGTCCTTGGCGAACGGGTCCTGAGCCCAAGTCTGGGTGTGGTTGCCGACACCGTCATGCCAGTCGTTGCACATGAAGTAGGTGCCGGTGACGTGGTGGGTCATGGTCACCGAACCGCCCGCGAGCAGTACAAGGTCAGTCAAGACAGCGCTCCTCAGCGTCGAGAGTTGCCACGGAGAAGGGGCCCCTGCAACTCAACGTAGCCAGCCGACGGTTGCTCAATCGCAGGAGAATTAGCCCATTCACGAGACCAGAGCAGCTCCGGAAGATTTCGAACGCAGAACTGCCTCTCTTCGCATGCACTTGCGCGACGTCACCCACAGGAGTCACACGCGTCGCAACGGCGCGGCATCGCATCCTCGTCTTCACACGGGCGAACGCAGAGATCTCACACAAACACAAGTGGCAAGGGCGAGAACCAGACAGCCGTCCCTATGGGGCGCTGACCGGATCCTGCGCTGGATGCGCCATGCGACGAACCGAGCACGACGCCGGCCAGGCCGCCAAGCGTCTGAAGGTGGCCGCAGCCACCTTCCGGTGGGCCCGGCACACCGGCCTCATCCCCCAGCGTGTCGTCGTCCCGGTGGTCCCGGGCCGCCGTGGAGGCGATGGACGCCGACGCCATCCAAGCCGCCATGCCCTCCCCGGCGATCTCCGGCGGCGCGGCGGTCGACCGGATCGCCGACGCGCTCGGCACCCCCAACGTGATCGACGAGAAGGCGAACGTGACGGCGTTCGTGGTGCGGCGGTTCGTCGACCGCAGCCTGCTGGTCGATCTGAGCGCTGACCGCAGGCCGGACGGCGGGTCGCTGGTGTTCGTCTCGTGCTGCTGCCGGTTGCGCGTTCAAGCGGTAGGGCAGACGCCTACGGTGATCACGGGGTGGTAGGTCGTGGTGTCATCGGGTTCACCGACCGGCCGCCCTTCGGCTTCTGCCCAAGCGTGGGCTACGAGGGCGCGGTGCGTACGCCGGAGCACCAGGTGGCCAGTGGCCGTGGATCCGGCACAGCAGGGTGGTGGTGAGTGAGCGTGGGAGGCAGTAGCGGCCGGCGCACAGGGTGCTGGAGGCTGTGACGTCCTGCCGCGCGCGTAGTGCTTCGCCGTATCGGGCGGGACGGGCGCCGCGCCGGGCGAGGCGCGGTACGGCGCGGATTCGGCGGGGTGGCAGGCGGGCGATGATCCGGGCCGCGCTGACGGCGGTGTGGTCGCGATCGCGGTAGGGGGCGACGGCGGCCTGCTGGTCCTTGTCCCGGGCGGCGGTGCCGTAGACGAGATGGGGTGCCATGGGGCTGGCCGGGACGTCGGCCACGAGCACGCTGGTGACGCCGTCGGCCGCTGCCGGACCCGTACCCGACCCCGGTCGCGGCCCTCCTGCACAGCCCCCACCACCGGCTGCTCACCCGCGGCTGGTGCGGGGACGCCCTGGTCGACGAGGACGGCGCCCGCTGCGCACGGCATAGGCCGGTGGTCCCACTGCTGTCTGCTGATCGTGCATTGAGACAGCTTCGGACGAACTGCGTATCGCTCCACAAGGAAATGGGCGCCCACGGACGTGGATCGAGGAGGAACGCCGATGGAACGCGATGGCACCCGATCACAACTGGACTTCGCTGTGGAGCGCGACCCCGCGCAGGAGATCCAGGACTCCTTCCAGGCGATCCTGGACGCCCTTGACGCCGCACGCGCCGAGCTCCACGCGGAGGGCCGGAGCCTGCGAACGGCGAGCCCCCCGCGATCCTTCGATCACCACGGCGGAGCGACCGCGAACGGCAGCCGAGCAGTTCCTGTCAAGGTTCCCTCGTCTCCGCCGGCTCCTCCGCCCCCGGCCGTGCCTCCGCTGACACAGCGGGTGAGGCGTCCGCCTGGGCCCCCAGGCCTGGCACCCGCCCTTCCGCGAGGCGTCCCGCCGACCGTCGTCGATCCTCCGCCGGCCAGCCATGTGCGCCGGCCACCGCAGGACCCCGTGGTGCAGCCGCTGTGGTCACACGGCGGGCAACAGCGGGTGGAGGAGCAGCCCACCACGAGCGGCACAACCCCAACGCGCCTTGAACCGAAGCGATCCGAGCCGTCGACAGACCGCCCTGTCGTCGGATTTGCACGAGCCGGCGTGCGCAACTCACCCGGCCCGCCCCCGGAGGCCTCTTGGACGGCAGAGCCGGAACATCTCGCACCCCCCACCGCGCCTCCCGATGCCCCACCCCATCAGGCTCCACCGTGCCCGGACACGGTGCGGATGCCGTTGACGCAAGGAAGGCCAGGACATCGGCGGCTCACCGACCGGCGGCACGTGCGGGTCGCCGGATTCTTCGGGCTGGGTGCCATGAGCGGACTGCTCCTCGCCTCGTCGCTGCTCACGCACGGGCACTCCGAGCCGCCGCCGCCTGCCTCCGTAGAGGAACCCGAAAGTCCGCTGCCCAGCGACACCGCGCCGCTCCCCGAGATCCCGGGCACCGGCGTACTGCGTGAGGGCGACAGCGGGCACGGGGTGTACGAGTTGCAGGTGCGTCTGCTCCAGATCCCGCAGCTCTACGACGGCGGTGCGATCGACGGCCGCTTCGACGCGGAGGTCCGGCAGGCCGTGGCCAGATTCCAGCAACGGTTCGGCATCCGGGGAGACGAAAGCGGCGTGTACGGGGACGACACCCGCTACGCCCTCATGCTGCGCACGAAGTAGTCCACACCGACTGCAACGAGTGGACGGCCGCAGCCAGGGACACATGGATCAGCAACCAGCGCAGCCGGGCAGCGACCCTGTCCCCGGCACGCATCGAACAGCTCTCCGCCATCGGCGTACGTTGAATATAACCGGACGTGGAAGTGTACATATCACGTACGAGCCCACAGCCGCCGACACCTCGGCGAACGTCCGGTACGCCTCGGCCTGCTCATCGCGCAGAAATCACCGAGCCCTCAGGAAACTCGACGGTTCAGGCCTGATCGGTGATCTCCTCACTCCGAGCCGTAGTACAGCCGGAGGAACTCCTCCATCGCCGCGTCGACGCCGGCGCGGTCACCGGTGGCGAGCAGGTCCAGCAGCAGGCCGCGGACGGCGGCGAGTCCCAGCCTGGCCCGGTTCCGGGCCACGGCAGGGTCCACCCCCGCCCCGACCTCGGCGGCCACGAGCGGTTCCAGCCAGTCCGTCACCAGCCCTTCGAGGACCGGGGCGGCCTCGGGGCGGCCGCGCAGCGCGTGCCCGCAGATTTCGAAGAAGAGCCGCTCCTGACCGGCCAGCCGAGGGGCCGTGAGCTGCCGCCACAGCAGCCGCGCGACATCGGCGGGCGAGAGACCGGGCTCCAGGCGGAGCCGGGACAGCACGTCGCGCTGGCGTCGCTCCGACGTCCGGACGATCTCAGCGAGCAGCTGTTCCTTGGAGCCGAAGTAGTGGATCAGCATGCGGTGGCTGACGCCGATCGCGGCGCCCAGCCTGCGCAGGCTCAGGTCCGCGATGCCGTGTGCCGCGACGTGGTCGACAGCCGCGTCCACCAGTTGTGCGCGCCGAGCCCCATGCGCGCCTTGCCCGGCCTCGCCCTCGGGATGCGGGTCGTCCGTGGTCACCACGTCACGACTGTACCAATCGGTACGTGGCGCATGTACCGTGTGGTACATGAAGTCTGTCATCGTGTCGATCGACGTACCTCAGACTCCCGAGCAGGTCTACGGCTTCCTCGACGTCATGGCGAACCACGAGCGGTTCACCGACCACTACCTGACCAACTGGCGCTACACCGGGCCCGCCAGGGGCATCGGATCGTGCGCCACGGTCACCGCCGCGCTGGGCGGCACGAAGACCGACGTCACCATCGACGTCGTCGAGGCCGAGGCCCCTCGGCGCATCGTCGAACGCAACGTCAGCGCGGCCGGCGGGCGGCAGGGCCGCGGCACCTACACCATCGAGCCGCTGCCCACCGGCGGGGCCCGCGTATCGTTCACGTACACGTGGGTACGCGCCCCGCTCACCGACCGGCTGCTGGCCCCCGTCGTACGGGCCACGATGCGGCACGCCAACCGCACGGTCATGCAACGCCTGGCCACCGAGTTGGCTTCCCACGCGTCCGCCGCCGAATCCTGACGACGGTAGCTGCCGCCCCTTCCCCCCGGCACAGGCCCGACACCCACCGGGGCCCTGCCACAGCGAAACCCATGACAGCCAGCGACCAGACCCGCTAACCGCCCCACAACAGCCGCTTGGTCACCCCATGACAACGCCCCCAACCCCGCCCCACACCCACTACCAGGACACCCGCATCACGATTCCGCTGACCACCGCCCACTGCCACCCCACCACCCACTCACACTTTGCCCTGGCGCACGACGACGCCGGGCGTCGTGGGCATGCTGGCCTGGAGGTGCTGCTGGGTGAGGTGGAAGGCGCGTTGCCATTCCACCGGTCGATGTCGTCCAGTCGCTCCGTCGCTCATGTGACAGAGCGGCGACCGCCGAGCACAGGCAGGCCTTATGCGCGCCGGTGCTCGATCTCAGCGACCTTGCGGGCGGCGGCCCTGGCGTTCTTCAGGAAGATCCCTGCTGATCCCTTGTAGGTGGGGTCTGTCGGGGCCAGGGGGGCCTGACTCCGCTGCTCCTGCACGCTCCGCCGCAAGCCTTCCTCCCCCACGAGGTCGTAGTGCGAACGGACCATGCCGAGCTTCTCCAGTTGCCGGGCGCGGTCGGCGTCCATGTCTCCGCGGGCGTAGAAGCGCCGGTTGTCGGCGATCCACTGTCCAAGCGGGAAGTTGGCGAGCGTGGTCGGCCACTCGCCTTCGGTCTCTTGGTCGTCGGGGCCGGCATGCGCTGGGTGAAGGGCACCTTGAGGTCGCCGTGGATCCGGTTGTAGATGACGGAGGTTTCGATGCCGCGCCGCCAGTGCTCGTGTACGGGGGGAGGAGGACCCGCAGGTTGCGCAAAGCGTCTGTCCCGGAGAACCGTCCACCGGGCGCCTGCGCGCAACGCTGACGCCCCCTGAGACAGACGGACCGTGAGAACTGCCCCTCAAGACGCCGTCGACGCGCTGCAAGAGCTCCGCCCGGCCTTCCTGCGCGGCGCAGGCCTTGGCCTGGTCGTCACCGGACACTTTCACGCCCGATGGTGCAACCGCACGACGGCAGCCATCACGTGGAGGGGGGCCGTAACCGCTGGCCTGCCTAGCATCCACGTCAGCGGTGTCATGCGAAGTACGCGACCTCGTCGTCCTCAACCAAGATGACGACGCGTTGGGTCGCGTTCCTATACCGCGCAACCACTCATGTCCGCAACCGCTGCCCGCCGGCAGTCGCCGGGGGGAAGGCCTCAGCATGCTCCATTCGAACTTCCTCGGGGACGGGCAGGAGTACCAGGTCTACATTCACAGACGTTCACATCGGACAGCGGCGGCCTGGTCGGTGCCGGTCCTTACCGTTCCTACAGGACGATCGGGCGGGACCATCAGTTGATGAGGTCCGCCCGCTCCGCCCCACGCACCGCGGCCAGCCGGTCCCGCCACATCCGAAGAGCTTCGGGTGTCTGTCGCATCCAGTCGGTGACCTCGCCGACGATCCTCAGCGGCTCCCTGCTGCGGTACGAGCGGGTGGGATTACCAGGGAACTTCTTGTCGGTGACGTTCGGATCGTTCTCGAACTCCCCGGTCGGTTCCACGACATACACGCGCGGGGTCCCGTCGCCGGCGGCGAGCTCTGCGGCGAGTCCCGCGCCGTCGCGCAACGCGGTGAAGTAGATGTGGTTCATCACGATCTCGGGCCGGTAGTTGGAACGGAAACCGGCGGTCAGGAGATCTCCGACTCGCAACTGGGCCTTGGTGCCGTGGAAAAACGGTCCTTCGTCCAACACCTCGTCCATCCTCACACGTTACCTCATCTGGTTGTCGTGACGGCGGGTTGTCGAGCAGGGCTGCCGTCGGCAGTCTTGGGACATCCCTGCCATCGTGCGGCCGGTCACCGCCATCGTCATCCCCCAACCGCCGGAGGAACCGCGCCTGGTCCGCGATGAACCCGTCGGTGTACAGCTTCCTGGGTGCGACGACGGCGGTCAGGATCAGGCGCCACCCGGACCGTTCCAGGTCCTCGTCGACCAGTGAGTGGGTGGCCCCGGGATAGTGCGCGACCGTCAGGGACCGTGCGGGCAAAACCCTGCGGTAGACGGCCACCGGAGGGCCGGAGCCGTCGGACGCCGAGCGGCTCGGCACGGCTGTGGAACTGGCCGCTCGGTTCACCGCGGCGATGGGCCCCGATCCGCTCCTGCCACCAGAACTGTTGCCGAGCCCTGGCCCGGGAGCCGCGCCCGCCGCCTGGCAGCCGCATGCTGGAGGATCCTCGCCGAAACCAGCACGGCCGACAGCACTCCGACCCCGCGCCTGTTCACGCTTTACGCCGAAGCACCGCCCCCGGTGGACAACAGCGGTGACACCTTGCGCGTCGGCTGGTCCGCCGACAGCGGCTGCAGCACGGACTCGTGTGTTTCCAGGGTGCTCGCCCAGGTGTCGACCGGCACTCACGAGCACCCGTCGCCACCGCAACTGTCGCCCCTGCGGCCGGCGCCGCCCTCACCCTCTACGCGCCCCAGGCAGGCCAGCGGGCGAGGCCCGGTCCGCCAGGGTGGTCCAGCACGTCCTTGACGTTCGCTGAGCGCTCCGCCACCGGTCAGGACACCGACTCAGGCAGGTGCGCCGGACAGCCGACCCTGGGTGCCGCTTGGACGCCCTTCACCTCCTCAATCGAGGCGCTCAGTGGGAGCGGTGACGTCCTTGCGGGTCAGCGCCAGCAGCCGGTTGACGCCCGCTGCCAGGTGCCTGCGGTAAGCACGTCTCGTCTGCGCAGCGGTCGCGTCTTCCAGGGTGGTGCACGCGCATCCACTCCACGAAGCAGAGTTGGCAGCCGGAACGCAACAGCACCGGCCGCTGCAGTCTGCGCCGGGTCGGTGTGTGGAACGTGAGACCGATCATCCGGTTGGGCCAGACCCCCAGCAGGGCCCCCGAGCGGCCACGCCCGCGATCAGCTCCGTCGAGTGCTCTCGACACCGGCGGGTAGGGTCCTGGTTCGGTGCCCAACCCGCGTCTGGTGGGATGCTCCCCGCGCCGCGGGGAAGATCCGTGCGGAGTTGGTCGCCGGCGGACTTAGAGGTCCTAACAAAGGCGTTGGACGTGGCGGTGTGTGATGAGGCAGGTGGCGAGGCCGAGAAAGGCTTCGTGGATGTCGTCTCGTCGCT
>NZ_JBVHWQ010000018.1:0-82988 GCF_055564315.1 Streptomyces sp. NPDC029151 | reverse complement strand
CTGGTCGGCGGCCTGTTCACCCGCTGGTTCCACCGCTGGGCCCTGCTGGCCGGCTGGGCGGCCGGCATGGTCTACGGCACCGCCGCCGCCTACGGCATCGCCTCGCCCACGCAGCAGCACTTCGGCGGCAACGCCAAGGAAATCCCCGGCATCGGCGAGATCGGCTACATCGGCCTCACCGCGTTCGTCCTGAACGTCCTGGTCACCGTGGTCCTCACCGTCGTCCTGAAGGCCCTGAAGGCCCCCGAGGGCGTCGACGAGACCCGCCCGGAGGACTACACGGCCGACGCCGGCGACCCCGGGGTCGAGGCGGAACTGCCCCCGGCGACCGCGGGCGCCGGGCACTGACGAACCCGGGAGGGGCAGAAGGAACGACACGCGCGACAGGACACACCCGCAGCGGGCCGCCGACGCACGACCGTCGGCGGCCCGTCGGCGTCCTCGAAGCGCACCGCGGACGGTGTCACGCTCCTCGCCCACGAGTTGACCCTCCGAGAGCAGAGCGGCACAACATCTGGGGGTGCCACGACAAGGCGGCACTAGATGTATGCTCGTGCTCGCTGTCGCCGCAGGGGAATCCGGTGTGAGTCCGGAACTGTCCCGCAACGGTGTACCTGCGTGCATCCGCGCGCCTGTTGAGTCCGACGACCTGCCGACAGCGCACACCCGGCCGTCCGGTCCGGGTGGGTTTCCGAACGTCCGGGCCTCGTGGAGTGGGCCGGTGGACGCGACGCCGTGTGCGCTCGTGGCTGCCCCCTGCCCTCCGCCGGGCCCCGTGCCGAGCGAGGGAGAGCCCCACGTGACCATCGCGCCAGCCGACCCGGCTTCAGTCAGCGAGCTGGAGACCGACGGTCCCGGTGCCGCACTGCTGCGGACCCTGACCGAGCTGACCGCCGACCTGCCCGACGCCGACCCCGGCCGGGTGGCCGCCGCCGCGCTGCGGGGCCGGTCCTCGCGGGCCGACGAGGCGGAGCTGCGTGAGCTGGCCACGGAGGCCGCCGCCGGCCTGATCGCGGAGGACCCCGCCTACTCGAAGCTGGCCGCCCGGCTGCTGACCCTCACCATCCGGGACGAGGCCGCCTCCCAGGGCGTGACCTCCTTCACCGAGTCCGTCGCCGTCGGGCACCGCGAGGGCCTCATCGCCGACCGCACCGCCGAGTTCGTCCGGCTGCACGCCGAGCGGCTGGACGCGCTGGTCGACCGCGCCGCCGACGACCGCTTCGGTTACTTCGGCCTGCGCACCCTCCACAGCCGCTACCTGCTGCGTCACCCCCTCACCCGCAAGGTGATCGAGACGCCCCAGCACTTCATGCTGCGCGTGGCGAGCGGCCTCGCCGAGGACGACACGGCCCGCGCGGTGGACGAGGTCGCGGCGCTGTACGGCCTGATGAGCCGCCTGGACTACCTGCCGTCCTCCCCCACCCTGTTCAACTCCGGCACGCGGCACCCCCAGATGTCGTCCTGCTACCTGCTGGACTCCCCGCTGGACGAGCTGGACTCCATCTACGACCGCTACCACCAGGTCGCCCGGCTGTCGAAGCACGCCGGCGGCATCGGTCTGTCGTACTCCCGTATCCGCTCGCGGGGTTCGCTGATCCGGGGCACGAACGGGCACTCCAACGGCATCGTGCCGTTCCTGAAGACCCTGGACGCGTCCGTGGCGGCGGTGAACCAGGGCGGCCGGCGCAAGGGAGCCGCCGCCGTCTACCTGGAGACCTGGCACTCCGACATCGAGGAGTTCCTGGAGCTGCGGGACAACACCGGTGAGGACGCCCGCCGCACCCACAACCTCAACCTCGCCCACTGGATCCCGGACGAGTTCATGCGCCGCGTGAACGCCGACGAGCAGTGGTCGCTGTTCTCCCCCGCCGACGTCCCCGAACTGGTGGACCTGTGGGGCGAGGAGTTCGACGCCGCCTACCGCAAGGCCGAAGCCGCCGGCCTGGCCAGGAAGACCCTCCCCGCGCGGGAGCTGTACGGCCGGATGATGCGCACCCTCGCGCAGACCGGCAACGGCTGGATGACCTTCAAGGACGCCGCCAACCGCACCGCCAACCAGACCGCCCTGCCCGGCAACGTCATCCACTCCTCCAACCTCTGCACCGAGATCCTGGAGGTCACCAGCGACGGCGAGACCGCCGTCTGCAACCTCGGCTCCATCAACCTCGGCGCCTTCGTGCGCGGTGGTGACATCGACTGGGAGCGGCTGGACGAGACCGTCCGCACCGCCGTCACCTTCCTCGACCGCGTGGTCGACATCAACTTCTACCCCACCGAGCAGGCGGGCCGCTCCAACGCCAAGTGGCGCCCGGTCGGCCTGGGCGCGATGGGTCTGCAGGACGTCTTCTTCAAGCTGCGCCTGCCCTTCGACTCCCCCGAGGCCAAGGCCCTGTCCACCCGGATCGCCGAGCGCATCATGCTCGCCGCGTACGAGGCCTCCGCCGACCTCGCCGAGCGCAACGGCCCCCTGCCCGCCTGGGACCAGACCCGCACCGCCCGCGGAATCCTCCACCCCGACCACTACGACGCCGACCTGACGTGGCCCGAGCGCTGGGACGCCCTGCGCGCGCGCATCGCGGAGACCGGCATGCGCAACTCGCTGCTCCTCGCGATCGCGCCGACGGCCACCATCGCGTCCATCGCGGGGGTGTACGAGTGCATCGAGCCGCAGGTCTCCAACCTCTTCAAGCGCGAGACCCTGTCCGGTGAGTTCCTCCAGGTCAACTCCTACCTGGTGCAGGACCTCAAGGACCTCGGCGTCTGGGACGCCCGCACCCGCGAGGCCCTGCGCGACTCCAACGGATCCGTCCAGGACTTCCGCTGGATCCCGGAGGAGGTCCGCGCCCTGTACCGCACGGCCTGGGAGATCCCCCAGCGAGGCCTGATCGACATGGCCGCCGCCCGCACCCCCTTCCTCGACCAGGCGCAGTCGCTGAACCTGTTCCTGGAGACCCCGACCATCGGCAAGCTCTCCTCCATGTACGCCTACGCCTGGAAGTCCGGGCTGAAGACGACGTACTACCTGCGTTCGCGCCCCGCGACGCGCATCGCCCGTGCCGCCCAGGGCCAGGCGCAGTCCGCCACGCCCATCCCCGTGCAGCAGGCCGCCGACCCCGACGCGATCGCCTGCTCCCTTGAGAACCCCGAGTCCTGCGAGGCCTGCCAGTAATGTCCACCCGTAACACCAACCTGCTCGACCCGGGCTTCGAACTGACCCTCCGTCCGATGCGCTACCCGGACTTCTACGAGCGCTACCGGGACGCGATCAAGAACACGTGGACCGTGGAGGAGGTCGACCTCCACTCGGACGTCGCCGACCTCGCCAAGCTCACGCCCGAGGAGCAGCACCTCATCGGCCGGCTGGTCGCGTTCTTCGCGACGGGCGACTCGATCGTGGCGAACAACCTGGTGCTGACGCTGTACAAGCACATCAACTCCCCGGAGGCGCGGCTGTACCTGTCGCGCCAGCTCTTCGAGGAGGCCGTCCACGTCCAGTTCTACCTGACCCTGCTGGACACCTACCTGCCCGACCCGGACGACCGCGCCGCCGCCTTCGACGCCGTGGAGAACATCCCCTCCATCCGGGAGAAGGCCGGGTTCTGCTTCAAGTGGATCAACGAGGTCGAGAAGATCGACCGGCTGGAGACCCAGGCCGACCGCCGCCGTTTCCTGCTCAACCTGATCTGCTTCGCCGCGTGCATCGAGGGCCTGTTCTTCTACGGCGCCTTCGCCTACGTCTACTGGTTCCGCAGCCGCGGCCTGCTGCACGGTCTCGCCACCGGCACCAACTGGGTCTTCCGTGACGAGACCATGCACATGAGCTTCGCGTTCGACGTGGTCGACACCGTCCGCAAGGAGGAGCCGGAGCTCTTCGACGACCAGCTCCAGCAGCAGGTCACCGACATGCTCCGGGAAGCCGTCGAAGCCGAGCTGCAGTTCGCCCGCGACCTGTGCGGCGACGGCCTGCCCGGCATGAACACCGACTCCATGCGCGAGTACCTCCAGTGCGTCGCCGACCAGCGTCTCACCCGTCTGGGCTTCGCCCCGGTGTACGGCTCGGAGAACCCGTTCTCCTTCATGGAGCTGCAGGGCGTCCAGGAACTGACGAACTTCTTCGAGCGCCGCCCGTCGGCGTACCAGGTCGCGGTGGAGGGCACCGTCGACCTGGACGAGGACTTCTGAGCCGACCGCTACTTCGGCTTCACCGCATCCCCGGCCGACACGACCCGCGCGGTCGTCGTCGTGCCGGGGAAGTACCAGCGCCAGCTGCCCGCCGAGGTGGCGGTGACCTTGGTGCTCAGTTTTCCGGCGTCGCCCGTCCGCACGGTCTTGACCGTGCGGTAGTGGGCGGCGCCGTCCGCTTTGAACTGGAGCTTCACGTCCTGCCCGGTGAACCCGTGGTACTTCAGGTCCTCCCAGTTCGCCCGGGACAGCTTGCCGGTGACGGCCAGCCTGGCGCCCTTGGCCACGGGCTCCGGTGAAGCGTCCGCGGTCAGCTGCGCGGCCCGCTTGACCTTGTACTCGGCGATACGGTCGGAGATCCGGTAGTCGCCGTCGTTCGCCTCGACGGTGGCGTTGACCTGCCAGACGCCGGCCAGCTTGTTGCTGTCCATGTCGTCGCTGTCGCGGATCCAGGCCGGGTCGACCGTCATCGTGGCCGTACACACGGACGTGGTGTGCGACTTCTTCACGCACGAGGTCCCGGTCCAGTCGAAGAAGCCCCAGCCGTGGGTCGTGTTGAAGGTGCTGACGCGCGTCACCCCCTTCACGCCGGAATCGTCCTTGACCGTGAGAGTGATCGGGAACGTGACCTTCTTCGACGTCCCGACGGTCACGGTGTGACCCGTGTTCACCACGGTCTTCACGACGCGGATGTCTCCCCTGCCCTCCGCGTGGGCGCCCGTCGCGGTCAGCAGTGTCAGGGCCGCCGCCCCGCCCGCCAGGGCCCAGGCCGTTCCGGCCGTTCTGCCTCGCATGTGTCCTCCCCTTGTGATCTGCGGGGAGAGGCTACACAGCGGGCGGACAGGGCTCGACCGGATTCCGGTCAGGCGTGACGGGTCACCCGGTGGCGCTTCTCGAGGGGCCCCGCGGTGCCGGCCGGCCGCCCGGCGGCGGTGCGGGGGCGTTCCGCCTCCTTGAGCTGCCGGTCGATGCGCCACTCGCGCAGGGCACCGAGGGCGGACGGGAGGATCAGGAGGACCAGGATCCCCAGGGTCGCGAGCATTCCGATCAGGCCTTCGATCTGGTTTCCGTTCATGGACACCACTGTCGCGCCCGACGCCGCTGTCCGGGAGTGGCAGCACTGCCGTAGACCCTCGAATTACTGCCACCGTCGAGGCACACTGGCAGCATGCTGAAGAACGTGGCCGCCGTGCTGCTGAACGGAGTGCACCCCTTCGAGCTGGGTGTCGTGTGCGAGGTGTTCGGTATCGACCGCAGCGACGAGGGGCTGCCGGTGTACGACTTCGCGGTGGTGTCGGCGGAGGGGCCCGAGCTGGGTACCCACTGCGGCTTCACCGTGTCCACGCCGTACGGCCTGGAGCGGCTGGAGGAGGCCGACCTGATCGCCGTGCCGGCCGGCGAGACCTACGCGGAGCGCGAGTACCCGCCGGAGCTGCTGGCGGCACTGAGGCGGGCCGTGAACCGGGGCACGCGGGTGCTCAGCGTCTGCTCCGGGGTGTTCGTGCTGGCCGCGGCGGGCCTGCTGGACGGGCGGCGGTGCACGGTGCACTGGCACCACGCCGAGCAGCTCGCCCGGCGCTACCCCCGGCTCACGGTCGAGCCGGACGTCCTGTACGTGGACGAGGATCCCGTGATCACCTCCGCGGGCACCGCCGCCGGGATCGACGCCTGTCTGCACCTGCTGCGCAAGGAGCAGGGCCCGGAGGTGGCCAACAAGATCGCCCGCCGGATGGTGGTGCCGCCGCACCGGGACGGCGGACAGGCGCAGTTCATCGAGCGCCCCCTGCCCAAAGCACCCTGCGACACGGTCGGTGAGGTGCTGGCGTGGATGGAGGCCCATCTCGACCAGGAGGTCACGGTCGAACAGCTCGCCGCCCGCGCCCACATGGCGCCGCGCACCTTCGCCCGGCGCTTCCAGCAGGAGACGGGGACCACTCCCTACCGGTGGATCCTGCGGCAACGGGTGCTGCTGGCGCAGGAGTTGCTGGAAAAGACGGACGAGACCATGGACGCCGTCGCCTGGCGCACCGGGTTCGGTACGGCCGCCGCGCTGCGCCACCAGTTCGTCCGCGCGCTCGGGACCACTCCGCACGCCTACCGGCGCGCGTTCCGGGGCCCGCAGGCCGCCTGAGCGCGCGCCGGTACCCGGCCTACCAGGGCATCGCCCGCAGCAGCAGGTTCTGCGGGCGGAGCGTGATGCCCACGCGGGTGGTGTCGTCGGACCCGGCGACCTGCTCGAAGCGGTACTTCGCCGAGATCGCCGCGGTGATCAGGCTCAGCTGGGCCATGGAGAAGTGGTCGCTGGGGCACTTGCGGTTGCCCACGCTGAACGGGTTCATCGCGTACTTCGGTACCTCCTTGGCCCGTTCGGGCCGCCAGCGGTCGGGGTCGAAGTCGAGGTGGCGGGCGTAGGAGCGGGCGTCGCGCTGGATCGCGTAGGGGCTGTAGACGATGTCCGCCCCGGCCGGAATGCGATACCCGCCGAGTGCCGTGTCCGTCACCGCGCGGCGCGTCAATATCCATACGGCGGGCCTGAGCCGCATGGCCTCGACGACCACATTGTTGGTGTGCGTGAGTGAGCGGACGTGCGCGAATCCGACGGGTCGGCCACCGGTCACGGATTCGACCTCGGTCCGTACCTTCTCGGCGTGGTCCGGGTGTTCGGCGAGGACCTGCAGCAGCCACATGATCGTGGACGCGACTGTTTCACTGCCGGGGGTGAGTATCGCGACGACCTGGTCGTGGATCTCCTGTTCCCCGATGGGGTCGCCATTGTCGTCCTTCGCCTCCAGCAATGCCGTCAGCAAATCGTCCGGCTTTTGACCAGATGCCCTCCGCTCGGCGATGATCTCGTCCACCAGCAGATGCAAATCGGCCAGCGCCCGGTTGAATTCGCGGTTGGACGGAAAGGGCAGCCGGTACAGCGGCCCGAGCGGGACGACCATCCGCCGGTACATGCCCCGGAAGACGGTGGCGAGATCGACGCTGAGCCGTTCCGCGCGCTCGTCCATGTACTCGCCCCGCAGCAGGCAGCGGGCGGCGATCCGGACGGCGACGCGGAAGGACTCGGAGGTGCAGTCGATGGTCCCGCCGGGTTTCCAGCGGTCGGTCAGCGCGTGCGCCTCCTCCTCCATGACCGGCCCGTAGTCCGGTATCGCGTCGAGCCGGAACGCAGGCTGGATGGTGCGCCGCTGCCGGCGGTGCCGGGGGCCGTTGGCGGTGGCCACGCCCTCCTTGCCGAGCAGCCCTTCGAGGGACTCCCACAGCGGGCCGTCGATCTTGAAGTCGGGACTCAGGGCCAGGGCTCCGGTGAGCGCCGGCGTGGTGACGGCGTACACCGTCTTGGGGCCGAGCCTCAGGCGTACGACGTCTCCGTGCGCGCGCAGCCCGGACATGAAGGCCAGTGGGTCGCGGACCAGTTTCAGGCCGTGGCCGAGGACCGGTACGGCGCCCTGGGCCAGGGGCGGTTCGCTCAGTGGGGGCGTCCCGGAGGTGCCGGGGGTCTCGGGCCTCACCGACTCGACGGTCATTTCTCACCTGCCGCTTCGTTCGTGACGTACGGGGGCGTGGACCGGTCGTCCCAGCTGTCGACCATGTACCGACCGGACTCGTGGTGGAACCAGTAGACGGAGCTGAACCAGTTGCGCATACTGCCGACGCAGGTTTCGACGGCGGTGCCGAGTTCCTTGCCGCCGACCGTCCCGTCGTCGAGTTCGCGGGCGAACAGCAGGGCTCTCCGCTCGGCCTCGAAGAATTCACCGACGCATTCCTCGACGCGGCGCCTGATGTCGTCCACCGCTTCTTCGAGAGTCAGCCCCGCATGGGTGATGAGACTGATTCCGAGATTGTGCACCTCGTCGCCCGCGATTTCCTTCGGCAGCGAGCAGAGGTCGTTGTACAAGGCGGCGAATTCCTGGCTGAGCAGTGCCGCCCGGCGGTAGGCCGGGTTCTTCCGCACCCGGTCCGGGAGTTCGCACCCCGCACTGGGTTCCAGCAGGTCCGTCCATATCCAGTGCGCGAAGGTGAGACGACGCAGGGCGAGGTACTCCTCGACACCGGGGACGTATCCCTGGGTGCGGTTGCGGAATTCACGGTCGTAGGCCTCGATCACCGCGTGGAAGTGCCGGGCGAACCGCTGGTTCCAGGTGGGCGACAGGAAGCCGTACAGCCGCAGCACGCTGTCCGCGAAGCCCGCCACGACCGGGTCGGGGTGGTGCAGGTGGTGCCTGGGTGCGTCGAGAGCCGTGTGCAGCCGGTGCCGCAGCCGCCGCCAGTCGCCGGTCCGGCCGTGCACGATGTCGCGGTCGTGGCGGTCGTCCCAGACGAAGAACCAGGCGCTGTAGTCGGCTATGGCCTGCAGCACCTCCTCGGGGGCCGAGGTGTAGTAGCCCGCCATGAGGTCGGTGTAGCACAGTCCATCGGCATATTCCCGCACCTTGTCCGCCGGCATGAGCCGTTTATCCAGCAGCCAGCGCCGCGTCTTCTCCTGGAGACGTGGCCAATACGGATGCAGTTGCCGGGGAAAGGCGGACTCGATCACCGGGAGTACCAGTGAGGGTGGGACTACGACCGCCGATGGTGCCGCTGTGGTGCTGCGTGGGAAAGCTTGCACGAACAAACCCCTCTCAGCCGCCAGGAGCGCACACCCCTCCCGTTGTGCCGGGCGTGCGCCGTTGCGTATCCCCGCGCTTCCATTCAGCACCACAACTGACCGCCGTGGGAACGGATTTGCTCCACTCACTACCCCACGGTGCCGAGAATCCCCCCTTGTGTGACTGATCGGGGATCACCAGGAGCACGGAAGGGATCGGCTGTACGACGCACGCGCGAACGGCCGGCGGCCGCACGAAAGCGCCCCGGCCAGGAAGGATCCCGGCCGGGGCGCCCCGAGTGACGCGGTGCTGCTCAGTCGTTGGCGACCACGGGGTAGCGTGGCTCGTTCTCGGCCATCTGCCGCAGCGCGTCCTTGCGGTCCCGCTTGGACAGCCGGTCGATGTACAGGTAGCCGTAGAGGTGGTCGGTCTCGTGCTGCAAACAGCGCGCGAAGTAGCCGGTGCCGCGGACCTTGACCGGGTTGCCCCGCTCGTCCTGGCCGGTCACCTCGGCGTAGTCGGGGCGCGCGAGCGGCGCGTACGCCGTGGGCACGGACAGGCAGCCCTCGTTGCTGTCGTCCAGCCGGCGCCGCTCGGCGGGCAGGTCGACCAGCTTCGGGTTGCACACCACGCCGACGTGCCGGACGCCCTCGTCGTCCGGGCAGTCGTAGACGAAGACCTTCAGGTCGACACCGATCTGGTTGGCGGCCAGGCCCACGCCCTCGGCGGTGCGCTGGCTGGCGAACATGTCGGCGACCAGCTGCTGCAGCTCCTCGCCGAACTCGGTGACGTCCCTGCACTCCTTGTGCAGCACCGGGTTGCCGACCACCGTGATCGGCCGCGAGGTGCCCCGCTCACGCCAGGCCCTCTCGCGCTCCTCGCAGTCCTCCGTGTCGACGACGTAGCCCTCGTCGTCGACGGGGAGCACGCCCGCGTGCTGCTGATCGGTGTCCTGCTGCGCCATGACCGACGTACGCCTTCCTCGGAAAAACAGGGAGTGATGCTGATACAGGGTACGGCGACCGGTCAGCAGACCTCTTCCAGATCCCGCCAGTCACGCGAGTCCGGGCTGTCCGCGACCCACCCGTCCAGCAGCCCCCGGACCAGCGAGGGCGGCGCGGCCACCCCGCACTCCCGCTCCGGCACCCACAGCTGCCCGTCCGTCCGGTGTCCCAGCGGCCCGGGATGCCCCGGCTCGCTGTGGTCGTGCGGGTCGAGGTGCACGCCCTCTCCCTCGTCGGACGGCATGCGGGACTCGCTGCACATCCGGCACAGCAGCCGCACCGAGGACGACCAGTCCTCCGCGGCGAACCCCGCGTCCGCGGCCAGCTGCTCCAGCGCGTCCCGGTCCGCCTCGGTGGCCGCCTCCAGGAGGACCACCCAGGTGGGGACGGGCGACGGCGCCCACAGCTCGATCTCGTCGAAGACCGGGTAGGAGTGCCCGGTGGACGTGGTGCGCTCGCCGTGCGGGACGCCGTCGTGCAGCACGACCTCGCCCCAGCGCCGCCCGGACGAGGGAAGCGGGATGGACAGCACCTCCAGCCGGGCCGGGTCCAGCCTGCGGCCCCAGACCACCTCGGCCTCGCCCTCCGGGGAGAGCCGTACGGCCGCGCTGCCCAGCTCCATGCCGACCGGCTCCGCGGCGGCCGCGGCGCCCCCGGGCACCTTCAGCCCGTACGCCTGCCAGGCGCGGCGGGCCAGCGGCCAGTCCTGCAGGGCGGTGGCGGCGATGCCGACGTTCCACCAGTCGGGCGCCCCGGTCTCCCGGTCGAGCAGGGCGACCGCGCGCAGTCCGGCGGCACGGGCCTGCTCCCAGTCGTGCCGGAACTTGTGCAGCAGCGCCAGGTTGAACCAGGACTCCGACAGCCAGGGTTCCAGATCGGCGGCGCGTGTCAGCAGCTCGCCCGCGTCCTCGTACCGGCCGTCGCCGATGAGCGTGAACGCCCGGTCGGTGGCCTGCCGCCAGGAGGCGGAGGGCCGGTGCCGTCCCTTGCCGAAGATCCTCACGATTCCCGCCTGCCAGTTCCATTTCCCGCTGTGGGCTGGCTTGTGCCCCCGGACACCCTCTCCCTCGCATCCAACCACGTACGGAAGGAAAGGCGCTCATTACCCATGGGTTACCCAGCCGGGCAGGGGATCAGACAGTTCCGTTCGTCTCACCGGCGCGGGCTCCCGGGCGCAGGGGGGCCGGGCCAGCACCCGGGCGAGCGACTCCACGACCTCGGGGGCGTAGACACCGGCGGTGCCGAGACGCAGCTCCTCCAGCGCGCGCAGCGGACCCTCGGGGCCGGCACCCCGGGACCTCTCCTCGTAGGCGTTCACGGCCCGGACGATGCGGGCGGCGAGCGGCTGCTCCGGGTAGGGGTCGGCCTGCCGCTCCACGATCACGGCGACGGCCGGGTCGACGCCGGTCTGCCGGACGACGGCCCCGCCGAGCAGGGCGATCCGCCTCTGCTGCGCGGCGGGCAGGGCGGCGGTCGCTCCGCCCGGCACCGGGTCGACCAGGCTGAGCTGGCCGATGTCGTGCATCAGCGCCGCGTACTCCAGGACGGTCAGCTCGGGGCCGGTCAGGCCGAGGTCCCGGCCGACGGCCTGGCTGAGCGCGGCGACGCGGTGGGCGTGCCCGGCGGGGGTGCAGCCGGCGATCTCGGTGGCGCGGGCGAGGGAGGCGATGGTCTGCCGGTAGGTGGCGCGGACGGCCGCGTACCGGCGCAGGGACAGCTGGACGAGCAGCATGGGCAGGCAGAACACGGGCAGCGCCCACAGGCCGACGACGGCGACCGCGAGCGCCATCACCGCGCCGGTCGCGCAGACGGCGGAGCCGATGCCGAGCAGCCCGCGCAGCTCCTCGCGCAGCAGCGGGCCGAACGGCCAGCGGGTGCGGCAGTGGGCGAGCGCGGCGGCCAGCACGGCGCCGCACAGGGAGGTGAGGGCCGGCAGGGCGAGCAGCAGCAGGGCGTAGGCGGGGCCGCTCCAGGAGGTGAAGACGCCCCGGTTGTACAGGGGTTGGAAGCAGACGGCGGCGAAGGCGACGGTGAGGAGACGGCGGGCCAGGTGGTCGGCGGTGGGGCTGCCGCCGGACCAGATGTGCGGGACGGCGCCGAGCACGGTGGCGACGAGGACGACGGTGACGACCTGGGCGGCGTCGTGCTGGCTGGGCCGCCCGGCGTCGTCGCCCAGCAGGGCGTACGCGAGGGAGCAGGCGGCGCCGAGGGGCGCGGCCTGCCGGCGTCCGTGGGCGTCGCTCCACCGGGTCAGCTCGCCCACGGTGACGAGCACGCCGAAGGCCAGCGCGACACCCCGGTCGTGCAGGCCGGTCCACAGGGTGCCGGCGAGGGAGCCGGCCGCGACGAGGGCGGCGGCGCCGTGGATGAGCCGCAGGACGGTCACCGGGACGTTCCGGCGCCGACGACCGTCACCGGGGGCGGCCCTCACCGGAACGCTCCGGCGTCGGCGGCCCGCTCCACGGGCCGGCTTCGCCGTGGCCCTCCGGGGGCCACCCTCTTCACGAGCGGCTCCACCGGCACCCTCCGGTACCGGTGGCCGTCTCCCCGGACCGGCTCCACCGGGACGCTCCGGTGCCGGCGCCCGTCTCCGCGAACGGGCTCCTCCGACACCCTCCGGTGCCGGCGCCCGTCACCCCGGACCGGCTCCACCGGCACCCTCCAGCCCCGACGCCCGTCACCCCGGACCGGCTCCACCGACACCCTCCAGCCCCGACGCCCGTCACCCCGGACCGGCTCCACCGGCACCCTCCAGCCCCGACGCCCGTCACCGCGAACCCGCCCCACCGGCACCCTCCGGTACCGGTGGCCGTCTCCCCGGGCCGGCTTCACCGGGACGCTCCGGTGCCGGCGCCCGTCTCCGCGAGCGGGCCGGCGTGGGCCGGTTCGTCGGCGGTGACCGCCGGGTGCCAGCCGGAGCGGCGCAGGGCGCGGACGAGGGCGCCGACCATGCGGGGGTCGAAGTGCGCGCCGGCGCAGCGCTCCAGCTCGGCGACGGCGGCCTCGACCGGGCGGGCGCGGCTGTAGCTGCGGGTGGAGGTCATGGCGTCGAAGGCGTCCGCGACGGCGACGATCCGCGCGCACTCGGGGATCCGGTCGCCGCTCAGGCCGTACGGGTAGCCGCTGCCGTCGAGCCGCTCGTGGTGGTGGAGGATCGCCGCGCGGGCCTCGCCGAGGAAGGAGATGCCGCGGACCATCTCGTGGCCGTACTCGGGGTGCAGCTCGATGATCCGCCGCTCCTCGGGGGTGAGCGGGCCGTTCTTGCGCAGCAGCCGGGTGGGTACCCCGAGTTTTCCGACGTCGTGCAGGATGCCGGCGAAGCGGAGCACCTCCACGCGCTCGTCGTCCAGGCCGAGTTCGCGGGCGATCAGCACGGAGGCGTGTCCGACGCGTTCGCTGTGCCCGCGGGTGTAGCCGTCCTTGATGTCGACGGCCTGCACGAGGGCGCGGATGGTGGCCTGGTGGGCGGCGCGTTCGCGGTGGTACTGGGCGAACACCCACCAGGAGACGCACATCGGCAGCAGCACGAGCAGCGCGGCGACCGGGCCGTACGGGCTGCGCCACAGCACCGCCGTCATCAGACCGGCGAGTCCGTGGACGGCGACGGGCGCGAGGAAGCGGGGAAGCAGCCCGCGCCAGGCCCGCCGCAGCGGCACCAGCCCCGCCGCCGCGCGCAGGCCGCCGTCGAGCGCGGTGAGCACCAGGCAGAAGGCGAGTACGGCCGCGCCGGCGGGCGGCAGGGTGCACGGGAAGTCGGGGCCGGCGAGCGTGGCCCGGCCGCCGAGCCCCTCGTGCACCCGGGCGGCGGCCCACACGGCGAGCGCGGGCTGCGCGGCCCGCCAGACGCGCCGCGGCAGCGCGGGGGCGTGCTCGACCGGCGAGAGCAGGGCGGCGGGCACGGCGACGAGCGCGGCGGCCGACGGGGGCAGCAGGAACGCACCGGCGAGCAGCACCGGGTAGAAGGGGCCGCCGAAGCGGCGGCGTACGACGTGCTCGCAGGCCGCGTAGAGCGCGGCGAGCAGAGCCGTCGCTCCCCAGGGGGTGTGCGCGACGGGCGGGGGCAGGAGGCAGAGGGCGGACAGCAGGGCGACGCCGGTGACATAGCCGCGTGCCCTCGCCGGTACCGCGTCCATCGAGCCCCTCCCCGACCTCCCCGACCGTGCCCGTCCAGGCTCGGAGCGTAGGACGGGGATCGGCGGGCGCGGGGCCTATGACCTGAGGATTAGCACGTTCGGGTGATGACGGTGATGACGCTTCCGTGTCCCGGGGTGGCCCGGGAGACGGGTCAGGACTCCTGCGGTGCCGCCGGGGCCTTGGTCACGTCGTGCTCGGGCACGGTCTGCCCGGAGCGGATCAGGTCGATCCGCCCCATGACCTTGGCCCGCAGGTCGGCGGGCACGTCGTCATGCCCGCAGCACCGCTTCACCAGCTTCTTCACGGCCTGCTCCAGGCCGTACTTCTCCAGGCACGGCGAGCATTCCTCGAAGTGGTGCTGGAACTTGTCGCGGTCGACGTCCGGCATCTCGCTGTCGAGGAACTCGTACAGATGGTCGAGGACCTCACTGCAGTCCGTCTCGTGCGGCTCTCCGCAGCTCATGAGCCCGAGCCTTTCGCTTCGTTCGACTCTCCGGCGCCGGCGGGGACCAGTCCGCGCTCACGGGCGTAGTCCTCCAGCATGCCGCGCAGTTGACGGCGGCCCCGGTGCAGCCGGGACATCACCGTCCCGATGGGTGTCCCCATGATGTCCGCGATCTCCTTGTAGGCAAAGCCCTCCACGTCCGCGAGGTAGACGGCGATGCGGAACTCCTCGGGGATCGCCTGCAGGGCTTCCTTCACGTCCGAGTCGGGCAGGTGGTCGAGCGCCTGCGACTCGGCGGAGCGCAGACCGGTCGACATGTGCGACTCGGCGCGGGCGAGCTGCCAGTCCTCGATCTCCTCCGCGGCGGAGCGCTGGGGTTCGCGCTGCTTCTTGCGGTAGGAGTTGATGAACGTGTTGGTGAGGATGCGGTACAGCCACGCCTTGAGGTTGGTGCCCTCGCGGAACTGGTGGAAGGACGCGTACGCCTTGGCGTACGTCTCCTGCACCAGGTCCTCGGCGTCGGCGGGGTTGCGCGTCATGCGCAGCGCCGCCGAGTACATCTGGTCGAGGAACTCGAGCGCGTCCCGCTCGAAGCGCGCGCTGCGCTCCGAGGTCGTCTCGTCGGACGCGTCCGCGCCGGCGCCCTGGCCCTCGGGCAGCTCCGCCTGGCCGTTGTCGGTCCCTGCGTCGGTACCGGTGACCGGACCCACCTCCTCAAGATCCCGGGCGGGACCGGAACCGATCCCACTCGTTTCGGAGGATAGAACACGACCCGTGCCCGCCGCCGCTCGGACGGGAGCGGTCCTGGCCGCGTGCAGCACCGTCCAGTCCAGGTCGGCGCCGCGCGTACGGCTCGAACCGAACTCTGCCGGGCGCGGCCCGCCCACGGTGACGGGAGGGCAGATGGTCGAACCCATGCGGCGGACTTCCTCTCCTACGACGTCGGTGCCGGAACCTCAGCACTTCTGTCCGCCTCAACAGAGGTCCGCCGCGCGGCATTCCCAGGGGTCACCCGAGTGACGCGATCCACTGCGCGACACCGTCGGTGATGATCTCCAGGGCCCGCTCCTGGCTGATCTCCGCCCGCTTGGGGACCGCGAACCCGTGATCCCCGTACGGCACCTCGATCAGCCCGAAGTCACCGTCGGGGAACTCCTCCGGCCTCCCGAACGGGTCGTTGCCGCCCTGCACGACCAGCGTCGGCACCCCGGCGGCCGGCAGTTCGTCGGCGCGGGACCTCTCGGGCCTGCCCGGCGGGTGCAGCGGGAAGCCGAGCGCGAGCACGGCGTGCGCGCCCAGCCCGGCCGCCGTACGGCAGGCGACCCGGGCCCCGGCGCTGCGGCCGCCGGAGATCACCGGCAGTCCCCTCCCGGCCAGGACGGGCCAGATGCCGCGCCAGCCGGCGTCCAGGGTCTTCGGCGCGGGGGCCATCTTCTTCCCGGCGACGCGCCAGGGCTGTTCCACCAGGGCCACGGTCACGCCGTGCCCCGGGAGCACCCGGGCGAGCGCCTGCAGGTCCCGCGCCTCGATGCCTCCGCCCGCGCCGTGGCCCACGGCCAGCACCAGTCGTGCCCGCTTCGCCTCGTGCCAGGTGACGCGGGCTGTCCCGGCGTCGGTCTCGACCATCTCGTCCACGCTAGAAGAGTGTGCCCTCTTCCGGCGCCTCGAGCTCCTTCAGCAGCTCCGGACCGTTGTTGCGGACGTTGCTGACGGCCGTGGAGACCGGGTAGGCGCGCATGAGGCCGGCCGGGGGCGGGGCGAGCAGTCCGCGCAGGTCGTCGGGGTCGGTGCGGGAGGGGTCGAGCCAGGCGTCCCAGCGGTCCGGGGTGAGCATCAGCGGCATCCGGGGGTGGATCTCGGCGAGGGAGTGCGGGCCCTCGGCGGGGGCGACGGCCAGCGGGGTCCGCTCCGCCTCGGTGGTGATCACCGAGCAGGTGACCCACCAGGCCTGGGGGTGGTCGTCGGGCAGGGTGCCGTCGCGCCAGAACTCGTACAGGCCGGCCATCGCGAACACCGAGCCGTCGGCGGGGGTGACGAAGTACGGCTGCTTGCGCGGCCGCTTCTTCTTCCCCTCCACCTCCAGCTCGCGCTCCTGCCTGCCGGTGACCCACTCGTAGTAGCCGTCGGCGGGCAGGATGCAGCGGCGGGCGGCGAAGGCGCGCCGGAAGGCGGGCTTCTCGTGCACGGTCTCCGCGCGGGCGTTGATCATCCGGGCGCCGCCCTCGGGGGTCTTGGCCCAGGACGGGACCAGCCCCCACCTGAGCTTGCGCAGCTGGCGAACCGGACGCGGGGAGTCCGCGTCTTTCAGGGGACGGTCCAGGACGGCGTAGACCTCCTTGGTGGGAGCGACGTTGTAGTCGGCCTCCAGGGTCTCCTCCGGCTCCCATTTCTCGATCTCAAAGGTTCCCGCGAGATCCTCGGGCCTACGACTCGATGCATACCGTCCGCACATACGTGCCACACTGCCAGATTCCGCACAGGGAAAGGGAGCCATCAGCCCCCATGGACAGCCTCGCCGCCACCGCGCTGCCCGACCTCTGGGACCGGCTCACCGGGACCCAGCCCGATCCCGACCTGTGGGTGGTGCTGGCCACCCTGGGCGCGGCGCTCGCCGTGGTCGTCCCGCACCCCGTGTGGCGGATATCCCGCAACGCGGTCACCATCGCGCACGAGGGCGGCCACGGTCTGGTCGCCCTGCTCACCGGCCGGCAGCTCACCGGTATCCGGCTGCACTCCGACACCAGCGGGCTCACCGTGAGCCGGGGCAAGCCGTACGGGCTCGGCATGATCCTGACGGCCGCCGCCGGGTACACCGCGCCCTCCCTGCTGGGCCTCGGCGGGGCCGCGCTGCTGGCCACCGGGCGCATCACGCTGCTGCTGTGGGCGGCCACCGCCCTGCTGGTGGCGATGCTGGTGATGATCCGCAACGCGTACGGCGTACTGACCGTGGTCCTCGCGGGCGGGGCGTTCCTGCTGGTGTCCTGGCTGGCGGGGCCGCAGGTGCAGGCGGCGTTCGCCTACGCGGTGGTGTGGTTCCTGCTGTTCGGCGGGGTGCGGCCGCCGTTCGAGCTGCAGGCCAAGCGGTCGCGGGGAGGCGCGGGCGACTCGGACGCGGACCAGCTGTCGCGGCTGACGCACGTACCGGCGGGCCTGTGGCTGTTCCTGTTCCACGCGGTGTCGCTGTGCTCGCTGATCGGCGGGGGCCGCTGGCTGCTGGAGGGTTGACACCGGGCCCTGCTTATAAAGTGGCCTCATGGCCCCGAACACCGCCTCTCCCGCCCTCTGGCCCGCCCCGCACGCGAGCGGGGCCGTCGACGCGACGGTCCACGTGCCGGGGTCCAAGTCGGTCACCAACCGCGCCCTGGTCCTGGCCGCCCTGGCCGCCGAGCCCGGCTGGCTGCGCCGCCCGCTGCGGTCCCGGGACACCCTGCTGATGGCCGGGGCCCTCAGGGCCATGGGTGTCGAGATCGAGGAGGGAGTGGGCCCCGACGGCACCGGCGAGGCCTGGCGGGTGCTGCCGACGGAGCTGCGCGGCCCGGCCACGGTCGACGTCGGCAACGCGGGCACGGTGATGCGGTTCCTGCCGCCGGTGGCCGCGCTGGCCGACGGCCCGATCCGGTTCGACGGGGACCCGCGGTCGTACGAGCGTCCCCTGCACGGCGTGATCGACGCGCTGCGCGCGCTGGGCGCCCGGATCGACGACGACGGCCGGGGCGCCCTGCCGCTGACCGTGCACGGCGGTGGCGCCCTGGACGGCGGTCCGGTGTCGGTCGACGCCTCCTCGTCCTCCCAGTTCGTGTCCGCGCTGCTGCTGTCCGGCCCCCGCTTCAACCAGGGCGTCGAGGTCCGTCACACCGGCGCGAGCCTGCCGTCCCTGCCGCACATCCGGATGACGGTGGACATGCTGCGCTCGGTCGGCGCCCAGGTGGACACCCCGGAGTCGGGCGGCGAGCCGAACGTGTGGCGGGTGACGCCGGGCGCGCTGCTCGGCCGGGACCTGACGATCGAGCCGGACCTGTCCAACGCGCAGCCGTTCCTGGCGGCGGCCCTGGTCACCGGCGGCAAGGTGCTGATCCCGGACTGGCCGGCCCGCACCACCCAGCCGGGCGACCGGCTGCGGGAGATCTTCACCGAGATGGGCGGTTCCTGCGAACTCACCGAGTACGGGCTGGAGTTCACCGGTTCGGGTGCGATCCACGGCATCGACGTGGACCTGGGCGACGTCGGTGAGCTGACCCCGGGCATCGCGGCGGTCGCCGCGCTCGCCGACTCCCCCTCCACCCTGCGGGGCGTGGCCCATCTGCGGTTGCACGAGACGGACCGGCTGGCCGCGCTCACCAAGGAGATCAACGAGCTGGGCGGGGACGTCACCGAGACGGCCGACGGCCTGCACATCCGCCCGCGCCCGCTGCACGGCGGGACCTTCCACACCTACGAGGACCACCGCATGGCGACCGCCGGAGCGATCATCGGCCTGGCCGTGCCGGGGGTGCGGATCGAGAACGTGGCGACGACGGCGAAGACCCTGCCGGACTTCCCCGAGCTGTGGACCGGGATGCTCGGGCAGTAGGGACACGTACGCCATGCGCCGCTACGGCAAGCACACCGACGAGGACGACATCCGCAGCCGCCCCAACCGCAAGGGCAACCGGCCGCGGACGAGCATCCGGCCCAAGCACGAGGACGCGGCCGAGGGAATGGTCCTCACCGTCGACCGGGGGCGGCTGACCTGTCTGGTCGAGGACCGGATCGTGATAGCGATGAAGGCCCGCGAACTGGGCCGCAAGGCGGCCGTGGTCGGCGACCGGGTGGCCCTGGTCGGCGACCTGACCGGCAGGAAGGACACCCTCGCGCGGATCGTCCGCATCGAGGAGCGCACGTCGCTGCTGCGGCGCACGGCCGACGACGACGATCCGTACGAGCGGGTGGTCGTGGCGAACGCGGACCAGCTGGCGATCGTCACGGCCCTGGCCGACCCCGAACCCCGCCCGCGCCTGATCGACCGCTGCCTGGTCGCCGCCTTCGACGGCGGCCTGGAGCCGCTGCTGGTGATGACCAAGTCGGACCTGGCCTCCCCGGACAAGCTGCTGGAGCTGTACGGCGACCTGGACATCCCGTACGTGGTCACCAGCCGCGACGAGCTGGAGAGCGGGGACGCGGCGGACCGGGTGCGCACCCACCTCGACGGCAAGATCACCGCGTTCGTGGGCCACTCGGGCGTCGGCAAGACGACCCTGGTCAACGCGCTGGTGCCGGAGGAGCGCCGGCGGGTGACGGGCCATGTGAACGCGGTGACGGGCCGCGGCCGGCACACCACCACCTCCGCCCTCGCCCTGCCGCTGACCGGTGCGGACGGCTGGGTCGTCGACACCCCCGGGGTCCGCTCCTTCGGCCTGGCCCACATCGACCCGTCCCGGGTGATCCACGCCTTCCCGGACCTCGAACCGGGCACGGAGGGCTGCCCGCGCGCGTGCAGCCACGACGAGCCGGACTGCGCGCTGGACGCGTGGGTCGAGGAGGGTCACGCGGACCCGGCGCGGCTGTACTCGCTGCGCCGGCTGCTGGCCACCAGGGAGCGCACGGAAGGCGACTGAGGAAGGCTGCCGAGCCTGGCGTTGTTTGCCGTGGCGTGAGTCCGGTAAGTGCATAATCGCACCAGCCGGAGATCCGGACCAACGGGAGGAACGCACATGGCGTGGCTGCTGGTCATAGTGGCCGGGATTCTGGAGACCGGTTTCGCCGTGTGCCTGAAGCTCTCGCACGGGTTCACCCGCCTGTGGCCGACGATCGCCTTCGCGTCGTTCGCCCTGGGCAGTTTCGGTCTGCTGACCCTCTCCCTGAAGAAGCTGGACGTCGGCCCGGCGTATGCCGTCTGGACCGGCATCGGCGCGGCGGGTACCGCGATCTACGGCATGGTCTTCCTCGGCGACCTGGTCTCCACCCTGAAGATCGTCTCGATCAGCCTGGTCATCGTCGGGGTGATCGGACTTCAGCTGTCGGGGTCGGCCCACTAGGGGGCGGGGGCACCGGCCGGGTGCTGGTGGTCCGCCCGGGCCGTGGATCCCGGAGCGCCGGCCGCCCACGCCGGTGCCGCGTCGCGCGAGCGCGGAGCCGCGCGTCCGGCGACGGCGATGCCCGCGGCCTCACACCAGGTGCCGGGGCAGTACCGCCCGCACCAGCTCCCCCATCCCGCCCTCGCCGGGCGGGGCCGCCACGCAGGACAGGGCGAGGCGTACGACCAGTTCGCAGGAGCGCAGCAGTTCGGCGGTGTCGGCCGGGTCCGCGCCGGGGCCGGCCAGCGCGGTCGCCGCGCGGTCCCGGACGATCCGCACGAAGTCGCGGGGCGCGGGCAGCGGCCCGTCCGCCCGGTGCTGCGCCGGTACCGCGGTGGTGGACGGTACGGCGGTGAGCGGCGGGCTCGGCAGCCACTCGGTCCAGCAGCCGGTGAGCATGGCCCGGACCAGCGCGTTCTCCCGGGCCGCCGTGGCCGTCCACTCGGCGGTGGCGGTCAGCCGGTCCCTCGCTCCGGCCGCGCCGGCGAGGGCCCGCTCGACACCGGCGAGGTATCCGTCGGCCTCCCGCCGCACCAGCGCCCGGGCCAGGCCGTCCTTGCTGCCGAACTCGTTGTACAGGGTCTGCCGGGACACCCGCGCCTGTACGGCCACGTCGACCATCCGCACCGCGGACCAGGGCCGGCGCGCGAGCGCCCGGTACGCGGCGTCCAACAGCGATTCCCGGGCAGCGGGCATCCTCGCCTCCCTGGAGCACGGCGACTCTGCGCCCAGATTTGACGCGCTCGTATGCACTGTCAAGGGTTCGCGCCCCCGTACGCGGGTCGTCGGCGGCTCTCACGCGGGCGCGCGACACCGCGTACGGCCGCGCCGCCACCGCCCCCTTGTAGCCCGGCACCGACCCCGGCGGATACCGTGCCTTACATGCCCGACTACCTCGACGACCTGCGCCTCGCCCACGTCCTCGCGGACGCCGCCGACGCCGCCACCATGGCCCGCTTCAAGGCTCTCGACCTGAAGGTGGAGACGAAGCCGGACATGACGCCGGTGAGCGAGGCGGACAAGGCGGCGGAAGAGCTGATCCGCGGCCAGCTCCAGCGCGCCCGCCCCCGGGACGCCGTCCTCGGCGAGGAGTACGGCATCGAGGGCAGCGGTCCCCGCCGCTGGGTGGTCGACCCGATCGACGGCACCAAGAACTACGTCCGCGGTGTGCCCGTGTGGGCGACGCTGATCTCCCTGATGGAGGCGGGCGAGGGCGGCTACGAGCCCGTCGTCGGCCTCGTCTCCGCCCCCGCCCTCGGCCGCCGCTGGTGGGCCGCGAAGGGCCACGGCGCGTTCACCGGCCGCAACCTCACCTCCGCGGCCCGCATCCACACCTCCCGGGTCGGCAAGCTCGCGGACGCCTCGTTCGCGTACTCCTCGCTGTCCGGCTGGGAGGAGCAGGGCCGTCTGGACGGCTTCCTGGACCTCGGCCGCCAGGTGTGGCGCACGCGCGCGTACGGGGACTTCTGGCCGTACATGATGGTCGCCGAGGGGTCCGTGGACATCTGCGCCGAGCCGGAGCTGTCCCTGTGGGACATGGCCGCCAACGCGGTCATCGTGACGGAGGCGGGCGGCACGTTCACCGGTCTCGACGGCCGCCCGGGCCCGCACAGCGGCAACGCGGCGGCGTCCAACGGCCTGCTCCACGACGAGCTGCTGGAGTACCTCCGGCCGCGTCGGTGAGACGCCACCGGGACGCCGGTGAGGAAGGGGAGTACTCCCGGTACGCCCTCAACGGGCCTCGCACGCCCCCTTGTTGACCCTCCCTTTACCTGGCACTCTGGGTCCACCCCCACATGTGAACTTGTGAATCCCCGAACCGACCGGGGATTCCCAGGAAGGTGGCCCATCCATGCTCGTCCGTGACGCCATGAGCACGGTGATCCTCACCCTCGGCCCCGCCCACACCCTGCGCCAGGCAGCCGCCCTGATGTCCGCCCGCCGCGTCGGCGCCGCCGTGGTCCTGGACCCGGACGCCGGCGGCATCGGCATCCTCACCGAACGCGACATCCTCAACTCCGTCGGCCTGGGCCAGAACCCGGACGCGGAGCGCATCCACGCCCACACCACCACCGACGTCGTCTTCGCGGCCCCCACCTGGACCCTGGAGGAGGCGGCCCGGGCCATGGCCCACGGCGGCTTCCGGCACCTGGTCGTCCTGGACCGGGGGGAGGTGGCCGGGATCGTCTCGGTCCGCGACATCATCCGCCGCTGGGCCCCGGCCCGCGAACCGGCCCCCGTGTCCTGATCACGCGAAAGCGGGCCGGACCCCGAGCACCGTGGGGTCCGGCCCGCCCAGCCGCGAAGGCGGCCGGCTCAGCCGCTCAGCGCCTGCACCGCCGCCTCGAGCCGCTTGCCGTAGTCGGCGTCGGCGTTGCGGAAGTTGCCGACGGCGCGCTCGACGATGTCCTCGCGCGAGACCTTGGAGAGGAAACCGGCCAGGTTGGCGACCAGCCGCTCCTTCTCCGCCTCCGACATCAGCCGGTAGAGGTTGCCCGCCTGCACGAAGTCGTCGTCCTCGGCGTGCAGGGGCGTCGGGTGGTTGCCGGTGCCGCCGGTGAAGCCGTCGAACGGCTGCCACAGCGGCCGGCCGGTCTGCTGCGGCCCGCCGAAGCTGTTCGGCTCGTAGTTCTTCGCCGCGCCGTGCCGGCCGTCGTAGAGGAAGCCGTCGCGGGAGTTGGTGCGCGCCTCGGTGGCGTGCGGGCGGTTCACCGGCAGGTGGTCGGCGTTGATGCCGACGCGGTAGCGGTGCGCGTCTCCGTAGGCGAAGAGCCGGCCCTGGAGCATCTTGTCGGGCGACGGCCCGATGCCGGGCACGAAGTGCGCCGGGGAGAAGATCGACTGCTCGACCTCGGCGAAGATGTTCCGCGGGTTGCGGTTCAGCTCCAGCTTGCCGATCTCGATGACCGGGTAGTCCGCGTGCGGCCACACCTTGGTCAGGTCGAACGGGTTGAAGCGGTACGTCGCCGCGTCCGCCGCCGGCATGATCTGCACGCCCACGGTCCAGCTCGGGAACTCGCCGCGCTCGATGGCCTCGCGCAGGTCGCGCTGGTGCGAGTCGGGGTCCCGGCCCGCGAGGACCTCGGCCTCCTCCGCGGTGAGGTTCTTGATCCCCTGGTCGGTCTTGAAGTGGTACTTGACCCAGAAGACCTCACCCGCCGCGTTGTTCCACTGGTAGGTGTGCGAGCCGAAGCCGTCCATGTGCCGGTACGACGCCGGGATGCCGCGGTCGCCGAAGAGCCAGGTCACCTGGTGGGTCGACTCCGGGGACAGCGACCAGAAGTCCCACACGTTGTCGGCCTCCGTGGAGCCGGTGTAGGGGTCGCGCTTCTGGGTGTGGATGAAGTCCGGGAACTTGACCGCGTCCCGGATGAAGAAGACCGGGGTGTTGTTGCCGACGAGGTCGTAGTTGCCCTCCTCGGTGTAGAACTTCAGCGCGAAGCCGCGCGGGTCGCGGACGGCGTCCGCCGCGCCGAGGTTGCCGGCCACGGTCGAGAAGCGCAGGAAGACCTCGGTCTGCTTGCCGGCCTCGGAGAGGAAGGCCGCGCGCGTGTACGGCGTGACGTCGGCGGTCACCGTGAAGGTGCCGTAGGCGCCGGCCCCTCGGGCGTGCACCACGCGCTCGGGGATGCGCTCGCGGTTGAAGTGCGCGAGCTTCTCCAGCAGCAGCTGGTCCTGGACCAGGACCGGCCCGCCGACGCCGGCCGTCTCGCTGTTCTGGTTGTCGGCGACCGGAGCACCGGCCTCCGTGGTGAGCGGTCCCTGCGTCACGTGCGCCTCCTGCGTCATCACTGACTAGTCCTGTCCTGTGGCCAAAGTCGTTTCCGATCCTACAATGGACTTTGTCTAAGTCAAGCGGTGATCCAAAGTCACACCTATTCCCGACCTGGTGCTCCTTCCTGTTAGGCTGGTGGCCATGAGCGACCTTCTGGAACGGCTGCGTGGACGCGGATGGCGGATGACCGCGCAGCGGCGCGTGGTGGCCGAGGTCCTGGACGGCGAGCACGTCCACCTGACGGCCGACGAGGTCCATGCGCGCGCTGTCGCGAAGCTGCCCGAGATCTCCCGGGCGACCGTCTACAACACCCTGGGCGAGCTGGTCACGCTCGGCGAGGTGCTGGAAGTCACGACGGACAAGCGCGCCAAGCGGTACGACCCCAACGCACACCGGCCGCACCACCACCTGGTCTGCGCCCGGTGCGGTGCGATCCGTGACGTGCACCCGACCGGCAACCCCCTCGCCGACCTCCCCGACGCGGAGCGCTTCGGCTTCGCCGTGTCGGATGTCGAGGTGACGTACCGGGGGCTGTGCCCGAACTGCGCGAGCGCCTAGCGCACCCGAACGCGAAGAAGCCCCGGCATCCGCCGGGGCTTCTCTTCCGTGTGCGCGCAGGAAAACACCGAGGGCCGGAACCCATCTCTGGACTCCGGCCCTCGGCCTTCAGTAGCGGGGACAGGATTTGAACCTGCGACCTCTGGGTTATGAGCCCAGCGAGCTACCGAGCTGCTCCACCCCGCGTCGGTGAACACGACACTACGTGACCCCTGCGCCCCGGCGCAAATCGCTTGGCGGCGAGTGCCCCAGGTCACGCCGACAGCTCCTCGCGCAGCGCGTCCCGCAGGCGCCCCGCGCGCTCCGCCACCTCCGCCGGCCCCAGGGCCACCGCCCGGTCGGCCCACCGCTGCCCCTCCGCCAGCTCTCCGCGACGCGCGTAGACCAGGGCCAGCCGGAGGGCCGCCCGTCCGTGCCCGGCGTCCGCCGCGCGGGTCCACCACACCGCGGCCTCCGGCTCGCTGCCCTCGCGGGCGAGCAGCAGGCCCAGGTTGAAGGCGCCGTTGCGGGAGCCGGCCTCGGCCGCCGCCCGGTACCAGCGTGCCGCCTCCACCACGTCACCCCGGGCCGCCGCGAGCATGCCGACCCGGACCTGCGCCCGCCGGTGCCCCTGCGCGGCCGCACGCTCGTACCACTCCTCGCACTCGGTCTTCTCCTGCACCGTCTCGCCCAGCTCGTGCGCGGGCTCCGGTGGCCGGCGCGCGTCGAGCAGGGCGGCCAGCCGGTACGCGCCCTCCGCGCTGCCGCCGCCCGCCGCACAGCGCAGGTGCCGTTCGGCCTCCTGCTCGTCGCCCTCGCGCAGCCGGGCGATCCCGACCTGGAGCGCGGCCTCGGCGTGGCCCGCGGCCGCCGCCCGCTCGTACCAGCGCAGCGCCATCTCCTCCTCGCCGCGTCCGGCGTAGAGGATGCCGAGGTTGAACGCGGCGTCCACGCTGCCGGCCTCGGCGGCCTTGGAGAACCAGGGCTCGGCGCCGGTGGTGTCGCCGCCCTGGAGCAGCAGGATGGCCAGCGCGTTCGCGGCCTCCCGGTGTCCGGCGTAGGCGGCCCGCCGGTACCACTGCTCGGCCTGGGCGGTCCGGCCCTGCTCGGCGCAGAGCAGCCCGAGGTTGTAGGCGCCGTTGTCGTCGCCGGCGTTCAGCGCGGCCCGGTACCAGCGCTCGGCGGTCTGGGTCTCGCCGCGCTCGGCGTGCAGCGCGCCCAGCGCGTTGGCCGCGTTGCCGTCGCCCTCCTGGGCGGCGCGCAGCCACCACACGGCCGCGCTCTCGCTGTCGCCGGCGTCGCGCAGCAGGAAGCCGAGCGCGCAGGCGGCCCGGGGCTCGCCGTCCTTGGCCGAGGTCAGGTACCAGCGCCCGGCCTCCTTCAGCTCGCCGCGCTTCTCCAGGATCGCCCCGAGGTGCAGCGCGGCCCGCCGGTGCCCGCGCGCGGCGGCCTGCCGGTACCACTGCTCGGCCTCCGCGACAGCGTTGTCGGTCGCGGTCTCCTCCCCCGGTCCGGCCGTGCGGTCGAGCGCGCGCGCCAGCCGGTAGGCGGCCTCACGGTGTCCGCGTTCGGCGGCGGCCCGCATCCAGTGCTCGGCGCCGACGTCCCCGCGGTGCTCCAGCAGGTCGGCGAGCGCGTAGGCGCCGAGGACATGGCCCTGCTCGGCGGACTGGCGCAGCCAGTACTCGGCGGCGGGCTCGTCCCCGCGCTCGCGGTGGTGGCGTCCCAGGGCGTGCGCCGCGGCGGCGGAACCGGCTACGGCGGCGATCCGCCACCAGCCGGCCGCCTCCTCCGGGTAGCCGCGCTGGTGCAGCAGGACGCCCAGGTTGTTGGCGGCGGCCCGGTCGCCGGCCGCGGTGGCCGCACGCAGATGGGGTTCGGCTCCGTCGAGGTCGCCGCGGCGCAGCAGCATGGCTCCGAGGACGCTCGCCGCCTCGACGTCACCGCTCTGCGCGGCGAGCGCGAGGCGCGTCTCCTCGGCGGCCTCCCCCATGTCCGCCATCTCGTCGCGGGCCGGCTCCGTACCGGCAGGTTGCACAAATCGCCCTGTCCCGAACAGATTTGCCTTGTCCCCCATAACGTCCATCGTCGCACCACCTGCAACCTGGGTACACCCGGTATACCGCAGCCCGTGAGGTCACTTCAGCGTTTTGTCGACATGCCCACAGGGAGACAAGTCAAACACATACCGCCCAACTCCCCACGGCGGCGCGGCCGTCCCTCCCCCCGGTACATGAGTTCGCACACCACGAAGGCCCGGATCCCTGTAGGATCCGGGCCTTCGACTTCAGTAGCGGGGACAGGATTTGAACCTGCGACCTCTGGGTTATGAGCCCAGCGAGCTACCGAGCTGCTCCACCCCGCGCCGTTGCTGGTCAACCGTACCACGGCGCGGAGGCGTCTTGATCAGTTCCCGTTCTTGCCGCCGGCCTTGTCGCCGGTCTTGTCGCCGGTCTTGTCGCTGGTCTTGTCGCTGGTCGCGGCCTTGTCGCCGTTCTTGCCGCCGGTCCGCTCGCCGGCCTTGGACTGGGCTTCCTCGGCCCGCTTCAGCGCGTCCTGGAGCTCCTTCTGCGCCTTGGCGTACGCGTCCCAGTCCGGCCCCTGCTTCAGCGCCTCCTGCCCGGCGTCGAAGGCTTTCTGGGCGTCTTCCAGGGCCTGCCTGACGGTGGGGTTGACGGTGCCCGGCGGGTTGGTGGTGCCGGTACCGGGTGGCTCTGCGGCCGAACTCCTGGTGCCGAAGACCTTGTCGAGCGCCTCGCCGAGCGTGTTCTCGAACGCGGTCTGGCCCTCGTAGGTGACCAGAACCTTGCGCAGCAGGGGGTACTTCAGACCACCACCGCGGACGTAGACGGGTTCGACATAGAGCAGGCCGCCGTCCAGGGGCACGGTCAGCAGGTTGCCGTACTCGACCTCCGAGTCGCCGCCCTTGAGGAGTTTGATCGCGGCGGCGATGTCCTGTTCGGAGTTGAACTGGCTCTGGACCTGTTTCGGTCCGTCGACGGTCGTACTGGTCGGCAGTTTCAGGATTCTGATCCGCCCGTAGTCGGGCGTGCCGGCCTCGGCGTCGACGGACATGAACGCGCTCAGGTTGTACCGCCCGTTGGGCGTGAACGTCGTCGACAGCGAGAACGCCTGCCGTGTCTGGTCCGGCATCTTCATGCTCAGGTAGTAGGGCGGCACCGCGTTGCCCGACTTGTTGGTCGGGTCGTCCGGCACCTGCCACACCTCGCTGCCGGTGAGGAAGGTCTCGGCGTCCGTCACGTGGTAGCGGGTGAGCAGCTCGCGCTGCACCTTGAACAGGTCCTGCGGGTAGCGCAGGTGCCCCATCAGCTCCGGGGAGATCGCGCCGCGCGGCTCGACCGTGCCGGGGAACGCCTTCATCCAGGTCTTGAGCACGGGGTCCTTGGTGTCCCACTCGTACAGCTTGACCTCGCCGGTGTAGGCGTCGACCGTCGCCTTCACCGAGTTGCGGATGTAGTTGACCTGGTTCTGCTGGGCCACCACCGCGCGCGAGTTGTTCGTCGCCGTCAGCGAGTCGGCCGTCGTGTCCCCGAGGGTCGTACGGGAGGAGTACGGGTAGCCGTTGGTGGTCGTGTAGGCGTCGACGATCCACTGGATGCGGCCCTTGACGACGGCCGGGTAGGCGTCGCCGTCGATGGTCAGCCAGGGGGCGACCGCCTCGACCCGCTCCTTGGGCGTGCGGTTGTACAGGATCCGCGAGCCCTTGCCGATCGCGCCCGAGTAGAGGATCTGCGGCTCGTTGAACGCCACGGCGTACGCCGCCCGGTTGACCGGGTTGTCGAGGTTGACCCCGCTCCCGCCCCGGTAGCTGGTGGTCTTCTCGCCCTTGTTGTCGGAGTAGTCGATCTCCTTCTGGGGACCGCCGACGATCGAGTAGGCGGTGGTCTTCTCGCCGTAGTAGATCCGCTGCTGGTACGTGCCGAGGTCACCCCGGGACGGCAGGTCGTACTCGGTGAAGACCGGCTCGCCGTTGCCGTTGGCCTCGGTGCCCTTGGCGGCGACCACGCCGTAGCCGTGCGTGTAACGGAAGTGGTCGTTGATCCAGTTGTTCTTCGGGACGCCGTCCAGGTTCAGCTCGCGCAGACCGAGGACGGTGTCCTGCTCCTTGCCGTCCTTGGTGGGGTACCGGTCGACGTCCAGGTTGGTCGGGAACCCGTAGTAGTTCTTCATCTGCTGGAGCACCTGGAACGTCGGCGAGACGATGTTCGGGTCCAGGATGCGGATGCTCGCCGCGTCGTTGGCGTCGTCGCGGAGCTTCGCCTTGTCCGTGGTGGTCGACTTGCCCGCGTACTCGGTGACCTCGGTGTCGTCGATGCCGTACGCGTCGCGGGTCGCCTTCAGGTTCTTCTGGACGTACGGCGCCTCCTTCGCCTGTTCGTTCGGCTGGACCTGGAACTTCTGCACGATCGCCGGGTACAGACCGCCGATCAGGATCGCGGACAGCACCATCAGGCCGAACCCGATGACCGGCAGCTGCCAGGTGCGCCGCCACAGCGTGGCGAAGAACAGCAGCGCGCAGATGACGGCGATGCAGAACAGGATCGTCTTCGCCGGCAGGTAGGCGTTGGCGTCGACGTACCGCAGGCCGGTCCAGTTGTCGGTCGCCTTGAAGTCGCTGGACTTGACCGCGAGACCGTACCGGTCGAGCCAGTAGGCGACGGCCTTGAGCGCGACGAAGATGCCGAGCAGCACCGACAGGTGCCCGGTCGCGGCGGCCGTGGCACGCGCGCCCGGGCTGGTGACGCGCAGCCCGCCGTACAGGTAGTGGGTGAGCGCGGCGGCGATCAGGCACAGGATGGCGGCGGCGAAGCCGAAGCCCAGCAGGAAGCGGTACCAGGGCAGGTCGAAGGCGTAGAAGGAGACGTCCAGGTGGAACTGCGGGTCCTTCTCGTGGAACGGCACGCCGTTCACCCACATCAGCCAGATCCGCCACTGGCTCGACGCCGACGCGCCGGCGATCAGCCCGACCAGGGCGGTCACCGCGAGCAGCAGCCACTTCTTGTACGGCGCGACGGCCATGCGGTAGCGGTCGAGGCTCTGCTGCTCCATGGACATGGCGCTGAGCGGGGGCCGCAGCCGGTGCGCGAGCCAGATGTTGAGGCCGACCGCGGACGCCATCAGCAGGCCGAAGACGAAGAACAGCCCGATCTTGGTGGACAGGGTGGTGGTGAACACGGACGAGTAGTGCACCGACCGGTACCACAGCCAGTCCGTCCAGAAGCCCGCGAACATCGTGAACGCCATGCCGAGGACGGCAAGGACGCCCAGTGTCACGAGCAGGACTCGGACCCTCCGGGACGGGCGGCCCGCTCTGATCCGTGGCCCCGTCGGGCCTCCGCCGCGGTCCGGCATCTGGAAAGCCAAGGTGCGCACCTCGAAGTTCGCTGTCGATCCGTCAGGCCCTCGGGTTCGCGGGCCCGCCGTGGCCCCCCGTGATCGCGGGCCCACACTTATGCAACTTACTCACGGTTTACTCGGTTCCCGATTCCGGCCGGGAACGAGGCAGGATTGTGACCATGTCCAACACTCCCATGGCAGCGAGCCCGCTCACCCGGGCCGTACTCGAGATCGACGAGTACGTCTCCGGCCTCGGCTGGGACCAGCCCGCTCGCCTCTTCGCCCTCGTAGACACCGCACGGCTGCGGACTCAGGAACCCGCTCTCGCGGCCCAGCTGGGCCTGGAGGACGAGTCCGAGACCGCCGGTCTCACCCCGATCGAGCAGGACGAGATCCCGTCCGGCAAGCCCCTCGACGAGTTCCTCGGCACCATCGCCTGGCCCGACGCCGTGGTCGGCTGCGCGCTCTCCGTGGAGCGCCTGATGCTGCCGCCGTCCGCCGAGGCGCAGGTCCCGCAGGGTCTGAGCGAGGCCAAGCTGACCAAGTGGGTGGCGGAGCACCCCGAGCGCCAGGAGGTCCGGATGACGGTGGCGGTGCTGCGCGACGGCGGCCGCGAGTCGGCGCTGCGGCTGCGCGAGAAGGACTCCCCGACGGAGGTCCTGACCGGCCCGGACCTGGTGCCGGGTCTGGCGGAGGCGCTGGCGGCGACGTTCGCCGACTGAGGTCCTCTTCCGGTACGGCGACGGGGGCGCCCCTGGTGGTCAGGGAGCGCCCCCGGCCGTGTCACCGTCCGCTCAGCCCTTGGTGGTGCACTTCGGCAGGGCGGCCGTGTCACCGCCGCGGATGTCCTTCAGCGCGTCGAGGGCGTCGCCGATGGTCTTGACCCGGACCAGGGTGAGCCCGTCCGGGGTGTCCTTGGCGGCCGCCGCGCAGTTGTCGGCGGGCGTCAGGAAGTACCGGGCGCCCTTGCCGCGCGCGCCGACGGTCTTCATCTCGATGCCGCCGATGGGGCCGACCGTGCCGTTGTCGTCGATGGTGCCGGTGCCGGCGACGAAGCTGCCGCCGGTGAGGTCGCCGGGGGTGAGCTTGTCGTAGATGCCGAGGGCGAACATCAGGCCGGCGCTCGGCCCGCCGACGTCGGCGAGCTTGATGTCGATGGTGAACGGGAAGGTGTGGTCGGTCCCGGCGGAGATGCCGACGATGGCCCGCTTGGCCCCGGTGTCGTCGGAGGTCGCGGTCGTGATCGTGACGTCCTGCGTGCGGGTGGCCGGCTTGTGGGTCTTCTCGGCGGTCTCCTGGTCCTTGGCGGGGACGACGGTGAAGACGACCTTCTGCCCGGGCTTGCGCTTGGTCACCAGCTTGGCGACGTCGGCCGGCTGCTTGACCGCCGTGCCGTCGACGGCCTTGATCACATCGCCGGCGTGCAGCCTGCCCTCGGCCGGGGAGCCCTTGACGACCGTGGAGACGATCACCCAGGACTTCACCGGGACGCCCAGTTCCTTCAGGGCGGCGACCTTGGCGCTCTCCTGGGACTGGCTGAACTCCTCGGCGTTCTCCTGGGTGGACTGCTCCTCCGTCTTGCCGTCCGGGTAGAGCGTGTCGTGCGGGACGATCTTGCTGTCGTGGGCGAGCCAGCCGTAGACGGCCTCGACGAGGTTCATCCGGTAGTCGGCGCTGGTGACCCGGACGGTGGTCATGTTCAGATGACCGGACGCCGGATAGGTCTTGTGCCCGGAGATCTGCAGCACCGGCTCGCCGTCGTGGTCCCCGAGCGTGTTCACGGTCGGGCCGGGGGACATCTCCGCGTACGGCACGGGGATGAGCACTCCCGCGCACAGGAGCGCGATCAGCATCAGGGTCGAGGCGAGCATCGTCGCGGTGCGGCGTGGCATGCCTCGACAGTACGGGACGCCTCTGTCAGCGCACCGTCAGGGCACCCCGGTCACGCGCCGCGCGCGCCCGGGTGCGACTTCTCCATGGCTTCCCGGAACCGGGCGTATCCGTCCAGCTCAGGACCATCACTGCGGGCCTTGCGGGTCCGATTGGCCCAACTGCCCCACAGCCCGCCGCCGATCGCAGCCACAAGCGGGATCAGCAGCCAGACAAGCACCCCCATGCCGACCTCCCGTACGCCGTGAGCGTCCGCAACTGACTGATCAGCAGATTAACCATCCGCACGGACAACGCTCACGCCAGGGGGGCGGTTACGCAACCGGAGTGCACGGTTGGCGCAATGTGACCGGAGGTGCGGCGGAGACGACGAGGGCGGTGGGGCCGGAGACGGCCGGAGACGGCCGGAGACGGCCGGAGGTGCGGCCGGGACCGGCGGGATCCGGCCGGCCGCGGCCGGGGTCAGCAGGCGCCGACCCACTCCTCCGTGCCGTCCGAGAACTTCTGGTGCTTCCAGATGGGCACCTCGTGCTTGAGGTCGTCGATCAGCTTGCGGCAGGCGTCGAACGCCTCCCCGCGGTGCGGGCAGGCCACGGCGACGACGACGGCGAGATCCCCCACCCGCAGGTCCCCCACCCGGTGCACGGCGGCCAGTGCCCGCACGGGGAAGCCGGCGACGACCTTCTCGGCGATCCGCCGCATCTCGGCCTCGGCGCTGGGGTGGCACGAGTACCCGAGCGCGTCCACGTCGGCGCCCCCGTCGTGGTTGCGCACGGTGCCCACGAACAGCGCGACACCTCCGGCCGCGTCGTCCCCGACGGCCCGGAACACCTCGTCCACGGAGAGCGGCGTCTCGCGGATGGCGATCAGCCTGATGGGATCCTGAGCGGCCTGCTCACCCGGGTGGTCGTTCGTGTGTGCCATGCGTCCATCGTGCCGTACGGGTCGGACAACGCGGAATACGACGTTCGCCCGTCACGCGCGCGGGGCGCTTTGGAGGCTCGTACAGCGTCCGTGGCTCGTACGGCGCCCGTGGCTCACACGCGCCGTCGGACCTTGCGGGCCCGCCGCACGACCGCGGCCGCGCCCAGCAGGGCGACCGTGGCGCCCGCTGCACCGGCCGCCGTCGCGTCCTTGCGCCCGAGCCTCCGCCCGGCCACCGTGTGCCGCCCGGCGACCTCCTCCAGCAGCTCGGCGAGCACCTCCTCGTTGGTCCACTTCGGCCGCCACCCCGCGTCGTGCAGCCGGCTGCCGCTGACCACCCAGGGGTACATCGTGTAGGCGAGGTCGCCCGCCGGGGACGGGGTGAGCCCGATCCGGTGCAGCCGGGCCGCCGCGCCGAGCGCGACCGCCGACGGCAGCTCCATGCGCCGGATCCCGCTCAGCTCCTCGACCTCCTCCTGCTCCAGCCAGCCGTCGCAGCCGACGGCCAGCTCCCCGTCGACCTTCTCCAGGACGGCGTACTCCAGGGCGCTGCACAGGTCCTCGACATGGCAGAACTGCCACACGGGCCGCGAACCGGCCACGACGAGCAGCCGCGGCGACTCGAAGTACCTGGTCAGCGCGGTGTCGGTGCCGCCGACCAGGACGGCCGGACGGACCACGGTGACGTTGAGCCCCGGGTGCGCGCGCGGCGCGCGGCGCGCCAGCCGTTCGATCTCCAGCAGGTCCCCGACCCCGGTCGCCTCGGCGGTCGCGCGCAGCTCGGCGTCCTCCGACAGGGGCAGCTCGTTGTCGGGCAGCGCGCCGTAGACCATCGCCGAGGTGCACAGCACCACGCGGTGCACCCCGGCCGCCGCGGCGGCGGTCAGGACGGTCTGGGTCCCCCGGACGTTGTAAGCGGTGCGCGCCGCCGGGTCGGTCTCCAGGTCCAGGTCGAGCGCGAGGTGGACGACCACGTCGGCGCCCCGCAGCTTGTCCGCGATGGCGGGGTCGCGTACGTCGAGGATGTGCCACTCGGCGTCGGCGCACTCGCCGCGGCGCTCGTCGATGGCGAGGACCTGCTTGATCTCCTCGGAGGCGGCGAGCCGCTCGGTGAGCAGCGCGCCGACCCCGGTGGCGGCGCCGGTCACCGCGACGACGGGCCCGCGTGCGGCCGTCGTCGAGGGGCGGTGGTCGGGCGACGGGCGGGCTGAGGGGTTTCGCGCTGCGCGAACCTGCGGATCTGGGGAACTCACCGGGCGTCTCCAGCGGTTGTCTTCAGTACGGGCGCGAGTGACGCGTGCGTACCAGGTGCATCCATCCTGCCGCAGGCCTTCCGCAGGCGAAGCACCGAGGCCCGATCGGGCCAGGGTGTCTACGCTGGGTGGTGTTGTCGGGCAGCCGCGCCGCCGGAGGATACCGGTGGCCTTACCAGCCGAGGAATCCCGTGAGTGACACCCCATTCGGTTTCGGCCTTCCGCCGGAGGAGCCGGAAGACGGCGACGAGGGCAAGAAGAAGGACCAGCAGAGCGGTGGTGAGCAGGGACCGGCCAATCCGTTCGGTTTCGGCGGCCTGCCCGGAGCCGGCGGCTTCGGCGGTCCCGGCGCCGACAACCCGCTCGCTGCCATGTTCGGTTCCCTGAACCCCACCGACCTGGGCGCCGCGTTCCAGCAGCTGGGCCAGATGCTCTCGTACGAGGGCGGCCCGGTGAACTGGGACATGGCCAAGCAGATCGCCCGCCAGACGGTCGCCCAGGGCACGTCGGACGGCACGAAGGACGCCAGTGTCGGCCCGGCCGAGCGCCGGGCGGTGGAGGAGGCCGTGCGCCTGGCCGACCTGTGGCTGGACGACGTGACGTCCCTGCCGTCGGGTTCCGCCTCGGCTGTGGCCTGGTCCCGCGCGGAGTGGGTCGAGGCGACCCTGCCGGCCTGGCAGGAGCTGGTCGACCCGGTCGCCGAGCGGGTCGGCGCGGCCATGGGTGACGTCCTGCCGGAGGAGATGCAGGCCATGGCGGGCCCGCTGATCGGCATGATGCGCTCGATGGGCGGCGCGATGTTCGGCACGCAGATCGGGCAGGCCGTGGGCGTGCTGGCGGGCGAGGTCGTCGGTTCGACCGACATCGGCCTGCCGTTGGGCCCCGCGGGCCGGGCCGCGCTGCTCCCGGTCAACGTGGAGGCGTTCGGCAAGGACCTGAGCGTGCCGCAGGAGGAGGTGCGGCTGTACCTGGCCCTGCGGGAGGCGGCCCACCAGCGGCTCTTCGCGCACGTGCCGTGGCTGCGCTCGCACCTGTTCGGTGCGGTCGACGGCTACGCGCGCGGGATCAAGGTCGACACCGCCAAGCTGGAGGACGTGGTCGGCCAGTTCGACCCGCAGAACCCGGAGCAGCTGCAGGACGCGCTCCAGCAGGGCATGTTCCAGCCGGAGGACACGCCCGAGCAGAAGGCGGCCCTGGCCCGTCTGGAGACGGCTCTGGCGCTCGTGGAGGGCTGGGTGGACGCGGTGGTGCACGCCGCCGCGAAGCCGCGTCTGGGGTCGGCCGACGCCCTGCGCGAGACGCTGCGCCGGCGTCGCGCGACCGGCGGTCCGGCGGAGCAGACGTTCGCCACGCTGATCGGTCTGGAGCTGCGCCCGCGCCGGCTGCGCGACGCCTCCCGGCTGTGGGCCTCGCTCACGGACGCGCGCGGCATCGACGGCCGGGACGGCCTGTGGGCCCACCCGGACATGCTGCCGACCGCGACCGACCTGGACGACCCGGACGGCTTCGTCCACCGCGAGCAGCTGGACTTCTCCGAGCTGGACAAGATGCTCGGCGAGGCGGCGGGCGGCGCCCACGGCAAGCCGGACCTGCGCAAGAAGGACGACGGCGAGACCGGGGACGACGACACCGAGTGAGCCTGTACGACGACGCGGTCCTCGTCCTGAAGGGGTACGAGGACCAGGGAGAGCTGCGCCAGGCCTACCTGGACCATCTGGCGGCCCACCCGGACGGGATGTGCAAGGCCTGTCACGCGGGCCATGTCACGGCCAGCGCCCTGGTGATCGATCCCGGGCGCGGCCGGGTGCTGCTCACGCTGCACCGGAAGCTGCGGATGTGGCTGCAGATGGGCGGTCACTGCGAGCCGGGCGACCCGACGCTGGCGGCGGCGGCCCTGCGCGAGGCGACGGAGGAGTCCGGGATCGCGGGGCTGACGCTGCTGCCCGGCGGCCCGGTGCGGCTGGACCGGCATCCGATCCCGGCGCCGTGCCACTGTCACTTCGACGTCCAGTACGCGGTCCTGGCCCCGCCCGGCGCGGTGCACGAGATCAGCGACGAGTCGCTCGACCTGCGCTGGTTCGCCTACGACGAGGTGGCCGACGTCGCCGACGAGTCGGTGGCACGTCTGCTGGAGGCGACCCTCGCCAGGCTCTGACCGGGTGAGGGCCGGCCGCACGTGACCTCGGCCGCGCCGGGCGTCGCTCCTGACGACACCTGGCCGCCCGTGCCCGCCGCCGACCGCCCGGGCGGGCGCGGGTGGACGGCGCGGGCGGGCGCGGGTGGACGCCGAGGATCGCGGGTGCACTCGGACGATCGCGGGTGCAGTCCGACGTGCGCGGATGCGTCGCGGGCGGGCGCGGGGCGTCGCGGGCGGGCGCCCCGCCTCTCCGGCGGCTCAGCTCCAGACGTTGCCCTGGTTCTGGCCGCGGGCGCCCTGCTGGCCCATGCCGAACTGGGCGGCGAGGCCCTGCCCGACCACGGCGTTCTGCGGCGGCAGCAGCTCGCTGGGCTGCACGAGCGCGAACCCGGTGCCCATGAAGCTCAGCTCCCAGCCCTCTCCGGTGTTGCCGCGCCGCCGCCACACGCCGGAGGAGTGCGTCTGGGCCTGCATCTGCACGCGCAGCCCGGTGGACCAGGCCACGATCGCGTCGGCGTCGCAGTTGACGTACCGGTCGGGCGTGACCTGCATCAGCAGCGGGGCGCCCGAGGTCATCAGGGCGACCTTGCCGCGTCCGGTGATGTTGAGCTGGTACTTCCCCGAGCCGGAGATGCCGTAGAGGCTGTCGACGGCGATGACCTCGTGGTGCAGCGAGGAGTCCATGGCGAGGACGTAGGAACTGTCGACGGTCAGCCCGTCCTGCTCGACGTCCATGATGTGCACGTGCTGGGCGAGGTTGGCGAGGTAGACCGTGCCCTGGCCGTGACAGCGCATCAGGTCCAGGCCCTCGCCGGTGCGGGCACGGGCGTGGGCCTGGTTGTTGCTGCGGTACTCGGCGTCGAACTCGACGAGGCCCTGGTAGGCGACCATCGTGCCCTTGCGGGCGAGGAGGTCGTCGTGGCCCTCCAGGGTGATCCGGAGCATCTGCTTGTTCTGCAGGCTCCAGCGTTCCCGGGTCTGGAGGTCGTTGTGCGCGAAAAGCGGGCTCTGCATGGTGTTCTGGCTCCCCCTCAGCCCCGGATCCGGAGGCGGTCGGTGCTGTCCTCGCTGGGCTGGACGACGACGATGCCCTGGCCGGAGAAGGCCATCTGGTAGGCCTCGCCGCTGCCCCGGCCGATCAGCGACTGGGCCTTGAAGCTGCGCTTGCCCTTCACCTTCAGGTTCGGCGACCAGGCGACGAGCGCGTCGGGGTCGACGTACGTCTCGTCCTCGCCGCCGCCGCAGTCCACGACGATCGGCTTGCCCCGGGAGGTCAGCGCGACCCAGCCCTGCCCGGAGATCCGCGTGTTCCACAGGCCCTGCCCGGCGAACTTCGCGAGCCCCTTCACGCGCTCCACGCCCCAGGTCAGGTGCGCGTCGAAGGCGAGCAGGTTGGTGGCGTTGACGGAGATGCCGTCGCCGTTGAGGTTGATCACGACGACGTCGGCGCCGTAGTCGGCGAGGTAGAGCAGGCCGTCGCCGGTGCACTTCATCAGCGGGGCGCCCTCGCCGGTGACCCAGTCGCGGGCGATCTGCCGGACGGCGGGCGGGTTGGGCTCGTACTGGATGAAGCCCTCGTAGGCGACCATCGAGCCCACGCGCGCGAGGAGGTCGTTCCCGGTCTGCAGGGCGACCTTCAGCATGTGGCTGCCGTGGTTCTCCATGCGGGCGGTGACGGGTGCGGGGGCGTGGCCCGCGAGCGGCTGGTTCATGACGGGCTCCCCTTAGACCTCGTACGGCTGGACGACGATGAAGTTGCCGGGCGCGCCCCGGAACTGGAGGTTGACGCTCTCGCCGGTGTCGCCCGGGTAGGCGTTGCGGCGCATGCGGACCTGGCTGGAGACGATCACCTGGGAGGCGGCCGACCAGGCGACGACGGCGTTGCAGTCCGCGAAGGTGGTCGGCGTGACCGGCAGTACCACGGGCGTGCCGTGCGTCTTGACGACGATCGTGCCGGTGCCCTGGAACTGCATGGTGAACAGCGCGCCGCCCGGGATGCCGTGGCCCTCGATGCGGCGGACCTCGTACTGCAGGCTCTCGTCGAAGGCGAGGACGTTCTCGGCGGAGACGCAGATCGCGTCGCCCTGCAGCTCCACCGGGTGCAGGTGGGTGGAGTTCTCGGCGAGGAACACCTGGCCCTGGCCGGTGCAGCGCATCAGCTGCATCTCCTGGCCGGTGGCGTTGCCCACGACCCGGCCCATGAAGCCGGCGCCCTTGTAGCTGAAGTCGACCTTGCCCTGGTAGAGCACCATGCTGCCCTGCCGGGCCAGCACGGGCCGGCCGCCGATGCCGAGGTCGACGCGGACCAGCTTCTTGTTCTGCTGCGTCCAGCGCTGGCCGGTCGGCGTCTCCTTGAACGCCTGGAGCCCGGCCGCCACCCCGGCACCGCCCTGGGGCGCGCCCTGCGGCACTCCGTAGGGGGCGGTCTGCTGTCCGGGGACCTGCCCGTAGCCCGGGGGCATGGGCGGGGCCGGCCGGTCGCCGCCGTAGGGGGGCTGCTGCTGGTCGTAGCCCGGAAGCAGCGGCGCGCCGGGCCCACCGCCGTAGGAGGGCTGCTGGCCGTAGGGCGCGGGAGCCGGGGCGGGGGCGGCCGGCGGCGGGACGCTGCCGGCGGGCGGGGTCATGGGCGCGATGATCGTCGGCGCACCGTGCACGCCCGGCGCGGGGGCCGGGGCGGGGGGCGCGGGCGCGGTGTGGCCGGGCGGAGGCGTGTGGCCGGGGGGCGGGGCGAAGCCCTGCGGCGCCGGGGCGGGGGCGGGCTGCGGCGCGGACGGGGCGCCGAACGCGGGCGGCGGCGTCGTCTGGGCGGGCGGGGCGAAACCGGGGACCGCGCCGGGCTGCTGCTGGGGCTGCTGCGGGGCGGCGGGCGTCTCCTCCTCGGCCACCTCACCGCCGAAGTTCTTCAGCAGCGCCTCCAGGCCGCCGTCGAAGCCCTGGCCGACGGCGGCGAACCGCCATCCGTCCTTGAAGTAGAAGTCACCGAGCATCACGGCACGCTCGGTCGAGAACTCCGCTCCCGAGAAGGAGTACCGCGCGACCTCCTCGCCGCCCGCCACGATGCGCAGGTAGCCGGGAGCGATCTGCGACATCTGGCCGGCGCCGTCGATGGTCGCCGTGAAGGACAGCTTGCGGATGTGCGAGGGGATCCGGTCGAGCGTGACCCGGAACGACTCCGTGTCACCCGCCTGGGCACCCAGCAGCTGGACGGACTCCTCCGGGGACTTCGGCTGGTTGAAGAAGACGAAGTACCGGTCGTCCGAGAGACGCTCGTCGGCGTCCAGACCGAAGCAGCTGATGTCGAAGGTCAGTCCGGGTGCGGCGATCTGCACGCCTACGTACAGATCCGTGCCCGCCGTGAGGTCACTGATCCTGGCCTTGTGGCCGCGTTGGAATTCCCTGGCCATGCGTTACGACCGTCCCCCATCCCGAATGTGAGTGCGTCGCGCCAGGCTAACGGCAAAGACCGGCATCGGCCCCGGAGGGTGGCCGTCGGTACAGACCCGGTACCAAACCGCACCCGGCCGCTCACATCGGGACGCTCAGGCCTCCCGCTCGTCCCGCGCTCCCGGCACGTGCGGCAGCCGTGCGGCGGCGACCACCCCTTCCAGGTAGCCACGGGCCCGCTCGGTGCGCGGGTAGGCCTCCAGCAGCCGCCAGAAGTCGGGGCCGTGGCCGGGCACCAGCAGATGCGCCAGCTCGTGGCAGAGCACGTAGTCGATGACGTACTCGGGCATTCCCTGCAACCGGTGCGAGAGCCGGATGCTGCCCTCGGCCGGGGTGCACGAACCCCAGCGGGTGTTCTGGTTGGTGACCCAGCGCACGGAGGCGGGCCGGGCCCGGCCGTCGAAGTACTGGGCCGACAGCCGCTCGGCCCGCCCGGTCAGCTCGGCGTCGCCCAGCACCCGCCTGCTCTCCTGGGCGGCGAGTTTGTCGAGCATCACGGTGACCCAGCGCTGCTCCTCCGCCTTCGACATCCGGGCGGGGATCAGTACGACGGTGCGATCGCCCTCGCGGTACGCGGAGACCGTCCGGCGGCGCCGGGCACTCCTGCGGACCTCGATCGCGCTCGCCGCCGAGCCGCCGGGCGGCTGGCTCGTCGTGCTGCGCTGTGGTTCACCGGCGCGGTGCAGTGGGTCGGCGGGCACGCCCCGACGTTACCCGGTGGGCAAGGGCAAAGTCCCGGCTGCCGGACGGCCGGCCGCCGATACCCCGCCATGTGTTTGATTCGTACGACCGACCCGCTTACCCGATTTACCCCCTTTCATCCCGATTCACCGGTACGACAAACCACCCTCGTCTGTGGATAACTCCCGACACCGGTCGCGCCGGGCGGGCATGCTGACAGACACCGGCGAAGCACGACCCGCTCCGCCGGCGCATCCTTCGCGGACGCACGCGGCACATCCGCACAGACTCACGCGACACATCCACGGACCACGTCCACGGATACAGGGGGGCAGTCATGCATCCGGTGGTGAAGCCCGCGCTACGGCGCGGCTGGCGGGACCGCAACACCGTGCAGTTCGGGATGACCCCGGCGCACGCCGTGACACTGGGCCCGGTGGACACCGCGACCGGGAGCTTCCTCGACCTGCTCGACGGCACCCGCGGGCTGCCGCTGCTGCGCGAGGAGGGCCGACGCGCGGACGTGCCGGCCCGCCATGTCGACGCGCTGGTGCAGCGGCTGGCCCGCGCGGGCCTCGTCGACGACGCGCGCGGCGGCGGACCGGCCGCGGACGCGCTGCGGGAGAAGACGGACGTCCTCGAACGGCTGCGCCCCGACCTCGCCTCACTCTCCCTGGTCACGCCCGAGCCGGGCGGCGCCACGGCCCGGCTCGCGGCCCGGCGCGCGCTGCGGGTGCGGGTCCGGGGAGCGGGCCGGGTCGGCGCCCTGCTGGCGTCGGTCCTGTCGGGCGCCGGCGTCGGAGAGGTCGACGTGCGCGACGTGGGCCGCGTCGAGCCATGGGACGTGGCGCCGGGCGGGCTGCCCGCCGGCTCCCTCGGCGACCGCCGGGACGCGGCGGCGCGGGCCGCCGTCCGCCGCGCGGCACCGGACCGGCCACCCCGCCACGCCCACTCCCCCGGATCCGGCGCCGAGGACCCCGGCCTCTCCCTGGTGATCTTCGCGCCCCGCGACGACGTCGCCGTGCACGCCCCGGACCCGTTCACCGCCGAGCCCCTCCTGGCCACCGGCACGCCCCATCTGTACGCCGGTGTCGTGGAGGGCACCGGCGTCGTCGGCCCCCTCGTGCTGCCCGGCGAGTCCGGCTGCGCCGGCTGTCTGCACCAGGACCGCACGGACCGGGACCCGGCCTGGCCCCGACTGGTCGCCCAGTGGCGTTCCGGCCGGGCCCGCCGGGTCGGAGCCTGCGACCTGACCCTGTCCACGGCCGTGGCGGGACTGGCGGCGGCACACGCCCTGGCCTTCCTCGACGGAGAGACGCCCTCCAGCACCGGCGCCCGCTGGGAGGTGTCCCTGCCCGCTCTGACCTGGCGCTCCCGGCCGGTCCCGGCCCATCCTGGCTGCGGCTGCGGGGCCGCGGAGAGAGGTAAACGGGAGCGCCCCTCAACCACGGGGGATCCGCGCGCGACAATGGCGGTGCAACGGCCGTCGGCGCGGTGGCGACACACAGCGGGCGCGGCACGGCCGACTGGGAACTGGAGGGCGCATGTCTGATCTTCCCCGGAAGGCGGTCACCCGTACCGCCAAGCTCGCCGCGCTCCCGCTCGGCTTCGCCGGCCGGGCGACCTGGGGGCTGGGCAAGCGGATCGTGGGCGAGTCCGCGGAGATCGTCGGCCGCGAGCTGCAACAGCGCACCGCCGAGCAACTCTTCAAGGTGCTCGGCGAGCTGAAGGGCGGCGCGATGAAGTTCGGGCAGGCGCTGTCCGTCTTCGAGTCGGCGCTGCCGGAGGAGATCGCCGGCCCCTACCGCGCGGCCCTGACCAAGCTGCAGGACGCGGCCCCGCCGATGCCGACCCGCACCGTGCACACGGTCCTGGAGGAGCGGCTGGGACCGGACTGGCGCGAGCTGTTCGAGGAGTTCGAGGACAAGCCGGCCGCCGCGGCCTCGATCGGCCAGGTGCACCGGGCGGTGTGGCACGACGGCCGTGAGGTCGCGGTCAAGGTGCAGTACCCGGGCGCCGGCGAGGCCCTGCTCTCCGACCTCGGCCAACTGAGCCGCTTCGCCCGGCTGTTGGGCCCGCTCATCCCGGGCATGGACATCAAGCCGCTGATCACCGAGCTGCGGGACCGGGTCTCCGAGGAACTGGACTACGGCCTGGAGGCCCAGGCCCAGGCCGCACACGCGGAGGAGTTCGCGGACGATCCCGACGTGGTCGTCCCCGCCGTGGTGCACCAGTGCGAGCAGGTCCTGGTGACCGAGTGGATCGACGGCATCCCGCTGTCCGAGATCATCGCGGACGGCACCCGGGAGCAGCGCGACCGGGCCGGTCAGCTCCTGGCCCGCTTCCTCTTCTCGGGCCCGGCCCGCACCGGCCTGCTGCACGCCGACCCGCACCCGGGGAACTTCCGCCTGCTGCCCGGCGGACCGGCCGGTGAGGACGACTGGCGCCTGGGGGTCCTGGACTTCGGCACGGTCGACCGGCTCCCCGGCGGCCTGCCGGCCCCGATCGGCGTCTCCCTGCGGATGACGCTGGACGGCGAGGCCGAGACGGTCTACGAACTGCTCTGCGAAGAGGGCTTCGTCAAGGAGAACATCGAGCTGGAGCCGGACGCCGTCCTGGACTACCTGCTGCCGATCATCGAGCCGGCCCGGGTGGAGACGTTCACCTTCACCCGCTCCTGGATGCGCAGCCAGGCCGCCCGCATCGCCGACCCCCGCTCCCCCGCCTACCAGCTCGGCAAACAGCTCAACCTGCCCCCGGCCTACCTCCTGATACACCGGGTGACGCTGAGCACCATCGGCGTTCTGTGCCAGCTGGGCGCCCACGTACGCCTCCGCGAGGAACTGGAGGAATGGCTCCCGGGCTTCCTGCCGGACGCCTCCGAGGACACCGACACGGAGGAGCCGGCGGGGGCGTGATCGGGGCTGCCTGCGCGGGGTGAGTGTGAGGGTGGGGGGAGGGGGTGGGGGCCGGGGGGGAGGGGCCCCCACCGCAGCCTTCCCCTCTTCGGTCGGTCAGTCGGCCGGCCGTCCCGAGACCCTCACCACCAGGGCGAGTCCAGGCGTCCCTCGATCGCGCGGAGGTTCTCGCGGGCGCAGGTGCAGCAGAAGTAGTGGCGGACGCCGTTCTCCACGGAGCAGGTCCAGGTGGCCGGCCGGGGGCCGTCGGCGGTGGTGCCGCAGCGGTCGCACACGGGGGGATGGGGCTGGGGCTCCGGGGTGGAGCCGCCCTGGTCGGTTTCACAGGGAGGACTCGTCACCCGGTGACGATAACTCCGGAACCGGCCGAGCGCCCTGTGATACGGCACCGCGGGGGCCGGTCCGTTCGGCCGGACCGGCCCCCGCGGGGAGGCTTCGCCTCCCGGGTCCGGGAGGCCACCGCTGTTCGGGTGTTGTTCCTTACTGCATGACCGCCATGGCGAGCGCGCGGCGGGCACGGAGCGAGGCCCGCTCGGCCCGGCGCTGCATGCGCTGGGCTACCGCCAGGCGCATAGCCCGGCGTTCGTGCACCGCTTCATGGAGTCGCTCGTGCATATGCGCACGAGCGAGGGCTTCTTGCATGAGTTGCATCTCTCGGTTCCTGTTCTGACGCGCTTCGGTCGCGCCGGTGGTGGTGAAGTCTGAGGTCGCGGAGCCGGCGGGCTCGCTGGTGGACGGCTTCATCGGGGCCTGCTTCTTGGGGTCGTGCGTGAGGGGGCGGTCGATCGTTCCTGCGGTGTTCATGCTGTGACCGGGTTCTTGCGCGGGCGGCCACGCGGCCGCTTCCGGGCGACGACGACACCCTGGACGAACAGCTCGCCACCCCAGACGCCCCAGGGCTCACGTCGCTCCTTGGCGCCGGCGAGGCAGGCCTCGACCAGCGGGCAGGTGCGGCAGAGGGACTTGGCGTACTCGACGTCCGCGGGCGACTCGGCGAAGAAGACCTCCGGGTCGTAGGAGCGGCAGGGAACGGGTACGCCCAGGTTCTCGATGGCGTCGTCGAGCGCGGTGAGCGCGGTGAGGGGGGTCAAGGCGGAGTCCTCCGTGAGGCCGGGCGGGGGGATCGTTTGCGAAGGCGGTATGGACGGGGCGTGCGCTTCGAGTTGCACGATGTTTCTTCCTCGTCTGGTCGTTCCGGCCGGTTGACCGGGTGTCGGCTTGGTACCGGGTTCCTTGTCCCGAGGCCCCTTCGCTCCGTCGTCCCCGTTCGGGGAAAACAGAAGGGCCGCGGATCCCGGGTGGGGTTCCGCGGCCCTGAAGGCGCCGGCCTGATCGACGATCAGGCTGGATCACTCCAGGGTTCTGGCCCACGGAAGGCCCACATCAGGTGGTGGTGCGTCGTCTGCTTCCGGAATCCGGCACCGGCCGCCGCAAAGGCATAGGCGTGTGCCTGTGCCGCTACCGCTTCCAGTGCCTTGGTCGGTCGCTCATTGCGCTCACGGGTGGGAAGACCCGCGAGGGCAGGAGAGGACGCCGGACGCACGGCACGGATGCCGGACAGACCGGTGCCCTGGTTCGAGGCGCCGAGCATGCACGTGGAGACGGCCGAGCGATCGGTCAGTTTGGCCGTGCTGACGGTGGTGCTGATGTTGATGCTGATCACTGGACTCGCCTCCTCTCGGCGTCTCTGGGACTGGGGTGAGCCAGTCCGTTCGGATATGCAAGTACAACACGGAACCGCGCCTTCGAGAAGGCCGCTGCTTCCGTGCCTAGAACCTATGGGGATTGCCGGGGCATGCGCAAACTATTTTTTCGACGAGTTCGCATCAGTCGTTCCCGTCGTCTGCGCCGGGTTGTTGACCTGCGCAGATGGCCAGAACGTCGGCTCCGTAGCTGCGCAGCTTGCGGCTGAGGACGCCGGGGATGCGGGCCAGTTCGGCGGAAGTCTCGGGGCAGGCCTCGGCGATGGCCATGAGCGTTCGGTCGGTGAAGACGCAGAAGTCCGGCTGGCCGCTGCGCTCGGCCTGGACGGCCCGCCAGTCCCGGAGCCGTTCGTAGAGTCCTTCGTCCATGTCCGAGGGGCAGTCCTCGCAGCGCATCAGCTTCATCTCGCCCGCGTCGGTGAGCGTGCGGCCACAGACCCGGCAGCGGGCCGGGGTGCGCTGGGCGCGCCGGGGGGCCGCGGCGACTCTCGCGGTGATCCCGTGTTCGACGCCTCCGCCCGTGCCGGCTCCGGTGCGGCCGGCGGTGGGGGTGGTGCCGGGGCGCAGCCCGTCGAGGAAGCGGCTCGGCCGCCGGTTGGGGCGTCCGCCGGGTGAGCGGGACAGGGCCCAGGAGAGGTGGAGGCGTTCCCGCGCGCGGGTGACGCCGACGTAGAGGAGGCGGCGTTCCTCCTCGATCTGTTCGTCGGTGCGGGCGTAGGTGATGGGCAGCATGCCCTCGGCGACGCCGACGAGGAAGACGACGTCCCACTCCAGGCCTTTGGCGGCGTGCAGGGAGGCGAGGGTGACGCCCTGGACGGTGGGGGCGTGCTGGGCGTTGGCCCGCTCGTCGAGTTCGGCCACGAAGTCGGCGAGGGTGGCGGTGGGCCGGGTGGCGGCGATGTCGTGGGCGAGGCTGACCAGCGCGGCCAGGGATTCCCAGCGTTCTCTGACGGCGCCGGATCCGGCGGGGGGTGCGCTGGTCCAGCCTTCGCCGGAGAGGACGGCGCGGACCTGGGAGGGCAGGTCGACGGCTTCGTCGAGGAGGGAGTCGTTGCCGCCGAAGCGGGCGGCGCCGCGCAGGGCGGTGCCGGCCTTGCGGATCTCGGGCCGGTCGAAGAAGCGTTCGGCGCCGCGCAGCTGGTAGGGGACGCCGGCGTCGGCGAGGGCCTGCTCGTAGGTCTCGGACTGGGAGTTCGTACGGAACAGGACGGCGATCTCGGCGGCGGGGACGCCGGCGTCGATCAGCTCGCGGATGCGGCGGGCGGCGCCTTCGGCCTCGGCGGGCTCGTCGGTGTACTCGGTGTAGACGGGTTCGGGGCCCGGGGGGCGCTGGGAGACGAGTTCGAGCCGATGGTCGGCGGCGCGGCCGCGGGCCTGGGCGAGCAGGCCGTTGGCGAGGCGGACCACCTGGGGGGTGGAGCGGTAGTCGCGGACCAGTTTGACGACGGTGGCTCCGGGGTGGCGGAGGCGGAAGTCGAGGAGGTGGTCGGGGGTTGCTCCTGTGAACGAGTAGATGGTCTGGCTGGCGTCGCCGACGACGCACAGGGTGTCGCGGTCGCCGAGCCAGAGGTCCAGTAGTCGCTGCTGCAGGGGGCTGACGTCCTGGTACTCGTCCACGACGAAGTGCTGGTACTGGGTGCGGACCTGTTCGGCGATGTCGTGCCGGTCCTGGAGGATGGCGACGGTGAGCAGCAGGACGTCTTCGAAGTCGATGACCGAGCGGTCGCGCTTGAGGTCCTCGTAGGCCGCGTAGAGGTGGGCGATCTCGGCCGGGTCGCGGGGGACCTCGCGGCCGGCCTTCGCGGCAGCGTAGGGGTAGTCGGCGGGGACGGTCTGGGTGACCTTGGACCATTCGATCTCGGCGGTCACGTCCCGCAGCTCGTTGCGGTCGAGTCGGGTGCCGAGGGCGGCGGCCGCGTCGGCGACGAGTTGGATCTTGCGGTCGACGATCCGGGGCAGGGAGCCACCGATCGCTTTCGGCCAGAAGTACTGGAGCTGGCGCAGGGCCGCGGAGTGGAAGGTGCGGGCCTGGACGCCGTGGGCGCCGAGCTGGCGCAGCCGGCCGCGCATCTCTCCGGCGGCGCGGTTGGTGAAGGTGACGGCGAGCACGCTGGACGCGGGGAGGATGCCGGCTCGCACTCCGTAGGCGATGCGGTGGGTGATCGCCCGGGTCTTGCCGGTGCCCGCTCCGGCCAGGACGCACACCGGGCCGTGCAGGGAGGTGGCGACCTCGCGCTGCTCGGGGTCGAGCCCTTCGAGCACCGCGTCGGCCGTGTCCGGTGCCTGCGGGAAGAGAGGGGAGTGCGTTGCTGCTGTCACACCGCCATGCTGCCAGGTCGGTCGGGACGGCTGCGCCGGTTGTCCACAGGCGGGGGCTCGCAGTCGTACTAATGCGGCCGGTGTCACACGCGAGGGGCCCGTGTTACTCCTGTGGGGGACATCCATGCCCGGGGACCGGCGGCCCGGGGTCGCTCGGGCGGAGGGACACCCCTGCCGGGAATGGCGGGCCGGTCGCTTACGTTCTCCTCCTGGACGACCTTTTCCGAGCTGCCTGAGGAGCGCGAGAGATGCAGGGCACTGTGACGATGTACAGCACGACTTGGTGCGGCTACTGCCGGCGGCTGAAGAGCCAGATGGACCGGGAGGGCATCGCCTACACCGAGATCAACATCGAGCAGGACCCCGAGTCCGCCGCTTTCGTGGAGAAGGCGAACGGCGGCAACCAGACCGTCCCGACCGTGCTCTTCGCGGACGGCTCCACGCTGACGAACCCGTCGCTGGCCCAGGTCAAGCAGAAGCTCGCCGCGTAGGCCCGAGCTGCGCCGGACGGCGGCTCCCGAGCCCGGAAGGGCCCAGGGGCCGCCGTTCGCTGTTTCCCGGCGTCTTGTGTCCCGGCGTCGTGTCCCCCGTCCCGGACGGGGGCTGCTCGTCAGACGAAGCTGCGGGTCGGCAGCGGCTTGCCGTACCACATCTCGATCAGCCGGGCCGCGATGGAGATGCCGTAGGGCGGCAGCACCTCGCCGGACTCGAAGGCCGCGTGCAGTTCCTCGCGGGAGAACCAGCGGGCCTCGTGGATCTCGTCGCCGTCGACCTCGATCTCGGTGGAGGTGGCGCGGGCCATGAAGCCGAGCATCAGGCTGGACGGGAAGGGCCAGGGCTGGCTGGCGACGTACTCGACCTGGCCGACGGTGACCCCGGCCTCCTCGGACACCTCGCGGCGCACCGCCTGCTCGATGGACTCTCCCGGCTCGACGAATCCGGCGAGCGTGGAGAAGCGGCCCTCGGGCCAGTGGACCTGGCGGCCGAGCAGGATGCGGTCGTCCTCGTCGGTGACCGCCATGATCACGGCCGGGTCGGTGCGGGGGTAGTGCTCGGCGCCGCAGGCCGGGCAGCGGCGGATGTGGCCGGCCGCGGCGATGACGGTGCGCTCGCCGCAGCGGGAGCAGAAGCGGTGGGTGCGCTGCCAGTTCTCCAGGCCGACCGCGTGGACCATGAGTCCGGCGTCGCGCGGGGACAGCAGCAGGCCGGCCTCGCGCAGTCCCGCCGGGCGTGCGGACTGGTCGATGCGGCCGGGCAGCGAGTCCTTCTGGAGCGCGAAGTAGCTGACGCCCTCCTCGTCGATGCCGAGGAAGTAGCGGTGCGCCTCGGTGAGGGGGGCCTCGAAGGACGGCGTCATGACGAGTTCGGTCCGGCCGTCGGGGGTCTCGTCGATCAGTACCTGGCCGCCGGAGACCACGAAACAGCGGGTGGTGGGGTGGCTCCACGCCGCCGCGAGCCAGGCCTCGTCCAGCCGGTGGTGGGCGGCGCGGTCGATGCCGCTCGGGGCGGTCAGCGAGATGGGTCGGTCGGCTGTGTCGTCGGTCCAGGTGGTCACGGGTGCTTCCAACTCCCCCAGTACGGCGGTTCTTTCGGCGGGCGGTTCGGCGGGACGTGGGCGGGCGGGCACCGGGCCGGGAGCGGCCGGGGCGGTCGGGGCGGTCCATCCAGTGTGCCCCGTGCGCGGTGCCCCTCCGTACGGCGCCGACCGGTCAGAGTGCGGGACGCCAGTTCCTGGCCAGGTCACCCCACAGGTACGCGCTGGTCTCGACGCCTTTCAGCAGGAGATCCAGCTCGACCTTCTCGTTGGGTGCGTGCCAGCCGTCGGAAGGGACGGAGATGCCCAGGAAGAGGACGGGGGCGCCGAGGACCTCCTGGAGGTCGGCGGAGGGTCCGGAGCCGCCTTCCCGGGTGAAGCGGACCGGCCGCTCGAAGGCGCGGCCCATGGCGCGGACCACCGACTGGAGCGCGGGGTGGTCGAGCGGCGTCAGGCAGGGGCGGGTGGCCGAGCCGAAGTCGATCTCGTACCGGATCCCGGCGGGTACCTGCTCGGCGGCCCAGGCGCGGACGGCCTTCTCGATGTGGTCCGGGTCCTGGCCGGCGACCAGCCGGAAGGAGAGCTTCACCATCGCCGTGGAGGGGACGATCGTCTTGCTGCCGGGGCCCTGGTAGCCACCGCCTATGCCGTTGACCTCGGCGGTCGGGCGGGCCCAGATGCGCTCCAGGGTGGTGTGCCCGGCCTCGCCGTGGGTGGCGTGGGACTTCGCGGTGCGCAGCCACTGCTCCTCGTCGAAGGGCAGCTCGGCGAAGAGTTCGCGTTCGCGGTCGGTCAGCTCGACGATGCCGTCGTAGAAGCCGGGGATCGCCACGCGCGCGTGGTCGTCGTGCAGGGCGGCGACCAGGCGGGCGGCGGCGGTGGCCGGGTTGGGTACGGCGCCGCCGAAGGAACCGGAGTGGATGTCCTGGTCGGGGCCGTGGAGCCGGATCTCGCACTCGGCGAGGCCGCGCATGCCGGTGCACACGGTCGGGGTGTCCTCGGACCACATGCCGGTGTCGGAGACGATCACGGCGTCGGCGGCGAGGCGCCCGGCCCGTTCCTCGACGAGGGCCCGGAAGTGCGGGGAGCCGGATTCCTCCTCGCCCTCGATCAGCAGCTTGAGGTTGACGGCCGGTGCGGTGCGGCCGGTGGCGGCGAGGTGGGCGCGGACGCCGAGTGTGTGGAAGAACACCTGGCCCTTGTCGTCGGCGGCGCCGCGCGCGTAGAGGCGGTTTCCGCGGACGACCGGCTCGAAGGGGTCGCTGTCCCAGCCGTCCTCGCGGGCGGCGGGCTGCACGTCGTGGTGGCCGTAGACCAGGACCGTGGGTGCCTCCGGGTCGCCCGAGGGCCATTCGGCGAAGACGGCGGGGGCGCCCGGGGTCGGCCAGATCTCGGCGGTCGGGAAGCCGGTCTCCTTGAGCTTGGCGGCGAGCCAGTCGGCGCTGCGCGTGACGTCGGGCGCGTGGTCGGGCTGGGCCGACACGGAGGGGATGCGCAGCCATGCGGCGAGGTCGTCGAGGAAGGCGGCGCGGTGCTGCTCGATGTACGTGCGGACGGCGCTGTCCGGGGTCTGGCTCATGGTCCCGAGCCTATCGGCCCGCACCGACATCCTCGGCGGGCTGTTCGTCACACTCAGCTCGCCTGCCGTGTGCTCTCCGTCTCACCCGTGAGCAGCCGCTCCAGCGCGGCCCGGTCCGGGAGCGCTTCGGGGCGTACGACCTCGCCGCTGCGTACGTACAGGAAGGAGGCCGTGACCGACTCCAGGGGCACGCCCTGCTGCTCGGCCCAGGCCAGCCGGTACACGGCGAGCTGGAGCGGGTCGGCGGTGCGGGCGCGGTTGGTCTTCCAGTCGACGATCTCGTACGTCGCCGCGTCGCCGTCGCCGTGCCGGTAGACGGCGTCGATGCGGCCTCTGATGACGCGGCCGGCGAGGGTGAGCTGGAACGGGGTCTCGACCCGGTAGGGGGTGCGCCGGGCGTACTCGGTGCGTTCGAAGGCCTCCTTGAGGGCTTCCAGGTCGCGTTCGTCGGCGATCTCGGCGTCGGTTCCGGGCAGCTCGTCCGGCTCCAGCAGGGGCAGGGCCAGCTCCTCGAAGCGGGCTTCCACCCATGCGTGGAACCGGGTGCCCCGGCGCGCGGCCGGTTGCGGGGGGCGCGGCATGGGGCGCGCGAGTTCCTGCGCGAGCCCGTCCGGGTCCTCGGCGAGCCGCAGCAGCTGGGAGGCGGTGAGGGTGGCGGGCAGGGGCACGTCGGTGACGGTCCGCCGGGCGCGCAGCAGCTCTCCGGTGAGCGCGTCCAGGTCGCGGTCCCAGGAGGCGACGGTGCGGGCCTCCTCCGGGGTGAGGGAGGCAGGGGGCAGCGGCTCGGCGGGACGGGGGCGGGGACGGTCCTGCGGGGCCGAGGCCTGGTGGGGGACGTGGGGGACCTGCGCGGCCACGGGCCGCTGGACGCTCCGGGCGTCCGCGCCGGAGTCCGCGCCGGAGTGCTCGTCGTAGGGCGGGCCCGGTTCGGGCGGGAAGGCGTCGTCGGGCGGTGGGCCCTGGTCGGGCGGGGAGCCGTCGTAGGGCTCCTCGTACGGCTCATGGGCGAACGGGTCGTCGTAGGGTTCGCCGTAGGGGTCGTCGTCGGCGTACGGCTCGTCGGTGAACGGGGTGCCGTGCGGGTCGTCCCCGTACGGGTCGTCGTCCGGTGGCGCGGGCCAGTCCGGGTGTTCGTCACCGGCCGGGTCGTGCAGGGCGGGGCGGCCGGCTGCGGGCACGCCGGGGGCGGCGGGGCCGAGGGGCTCGGCGGCGAGGGTCTCCAGGTGGGTGAGGACGGTCTCGGCGGCGGCGCGGCGGCGGGCCAGGGCGGCGTCGTCCAGCGGGAGCGGCCACACCTGGTCGGCGGTGGCCGTGTGCAGGGCCGGGTTCTCCTCGTCCTCGGCGGGCTCGTCCGCCCAGACCTCGATCTCTCCGTACCCGGCGGCGCAGTGGTCGTACAGGGCCTTGAGGAAGTCGGAGGGACCCCGCGGCTTCTTCTGGCTGGGTCCCCACCAGTGGCCGGATCCGAGCAGGAGCGAGCGGGGGCGGGTGAAGGTGACGTAGCCGAGGCGCAGCTCCTCGGTGTGCTGGTGGTCCTTCATGGCCTCGTGGAAGGCCTTCATGCCGCGCGCGTCCCAGCCGTCGACGTCGGACAGGGTGTCGGTGTCACCGCGCAGGGCGTGCGGCAGCACCTTGGCCTGCGCGGTCCACTTCTCGCGGCCCTGGGCGCTGGGGAAGGTGCCGGTCACCAGTCCGGGGACCGCCACGACGTCCCATTCCAGGCCCTTGGACTTGTGCGCGGTGAGCACCTTGACGGTGTTCTCGCCGCCGGGCAGGGCGTTGTCCAGGCCCTTCTCGTACTGGGCGGCGGTGCGCAGGAAGCCGAGGAAGGCGAGCAGGGTGGCCTCGGAGTCGCTCGCGGCGAAGGAGGCGGCGACGTCCAGGAAGTTGGACAGGGTCTCGCGGCGGCGGGCGGCGAGCGCGTGCGGCGACGCCGACAGCTCGACCTCCAGGCCGGTGACGGCGAGGACGCGGTGCAGGACGTCCATCAGCGGGTCGGACAGCGAGCGGCGCAGGTCGCGCAGTTCGGCGGCGAGCCGGGCGAAGCGCACGCGCGCGTCCGGCGAGAACGGCAGCCCGTCGTCGCCGCCGTCCTCCAGGGGCGCTTCCAGGAAGGTGTCCAGGGCGTCCGCGAGGGAGATCACCTCGGCCGGGTCGACTCCCTCGACGGCGGCGGCGAGCCGGCGGTCCGGGTCGTCGGTGGCGTCCACTCGCGCGTGGGCGACGAGCAGACGGGCCCGGCGGCCGAGGAGGGCGAGGTCGCGGGGGCCGATGCGCCAGCGCGGCCCGGTCAGCAGGCGCACCAGGGCGGCGTTGGCGCCGGGGTCCTGGAGGACCTCGCAGACGGCGACGAGGTCGGCGATCTCGGGCAGGTGCAGCAGCCCGGAGAGGCCGACGACCTCGACGGGTACCTCGCGGGCGACGAGGGCGCCCTGGATCTCGGCGAAGTCGGTGGCGGTCCGGCACAGTACGGCGATCTCGCCGGGCGGGGTGCCGGTGTGCACGAGGTGGGCCAGGGAGTCGGCGATCCAGTCGATCTCCTCGGCGTGGGTGGGCAGCAGGGCACAGCGGACCGTGCCGTCGTACTCGGCGCCGGGTGCCGGGCGGAGGGCCTCCACGCCCGCGTGCAGGGCGCGCAGGGGCTCGGCGAGGCCGTTGGCGAGGTCGAGCAGGCGTCCGCCGCTGCGGCGGTTCTCGCTGAGCGCCTGCCGGGTGGCGGGCCGGCCGTCGGCGTGGCGGAAGTGGTCGGGGAAGTCGTCGAGGTTCGCGACGGAGGCGCCGCGCCAGCCGTAGATGGCCTGGCAGGGGTCGCCGACGGCGGTCACAGGGTGGCCGGTGCCGCCGCCGAAGAGGCCGGCGAGGAGGACGCGCTGGGCCACGGAGGTGTCCTGGTACTCGTCCAGGAGCACCACGCGGAACTCCTCGCGCAGCAGGCGGCCCACCTCGGGGACGCGGGCGAGGCGGGCCGACAGGGCGATCTGGTCGCCGAAGTCGAGCAGGTCCCGCCGGCGTTTGGCCGTCCGGTAGCGCTGGACGAGGTCGGCGAGTTCCCGGCGGGCGGCGGCCGTCTCGGGGACCTTGCGCAGGTCGGCGTTGGTGAGTCGGGCGCCTTCCAGGGTGCGCAGCAGGTCGGCGTCCCAGGCGCGCAGTTCCTCGGGGTCGACCAGGTGTTCGGCGAGTTCGGAGTCGAGGGTGAGCAGGTCGCTGACCAGGTCGGCGAAGGAGCGGGTCAGCGCCGGGTAGGGGCCGGGGGCCTCGCGCAGGACGCGCGCGGCGAGCTGGTAGCGGGTGGCGTCGGCCAGCAGCCGGGAGCTGGGTTCCAGGCCGATGCGCAGGCCGTGGTCGGTGAGCAGGCGGCCGGCGAAGGCGTGGTACGTCGAGATGACCGGTTCGCCGGGCGGGTTGTCCGGGTCCGGCCAGGCGGTGTCGGCGCGAGGCGCGGTCGTCGCGGGGTGGTGGCCGGGTGACGGGAGGGCTTCGGGGTCGGTGACGCCGGCCTTGACCAGTGCGGTGCGGACGCGTTCGGCCAGCTCGCCGGCGGCCTTGTTGGTGAAGGTCAGGCCCAGGACCTGTTCGGGGGCGACCTGTCCGGTGCCCACCAGCCAGACCACGCGGGCCGCCATCACGGTGGTCTTGCCCGACCCGGCTCCGGCCACGATCACCTGCGGGGCGGGCGGCGCGGTGATGCAGGCCGTCTGCTCCGGGGTGAAGGGGATGCCGAGGAGCTGCTTGAGCTGCTCGGGGTCGGTGATACGGGCGGACATGTCGAAAGAGGCTAGCGGCGGGCACTGACAGTCGAGGACGAATCGGTCGCCCGGGACGGAAGAACCGCAGGTCAGCGCGCGAGGTGCCGTACGTCACCCCCGACGCGGGCAGCTCCCCCGGCCCACTGGCCGCACCCGGACCTTCGGATTCCGGGACCGGCGCGGCTCACCGCGGCCCCATGCGGTCACCCGGCCCCGAGCAACCGCCTCGGACCACGAGCGGGCACCCCCCTCCGGCCGCGTACCGGTCACCCGTCGGCTGCTCCGGGGCGTCCGGCGTACCCGGGCCGCTCACTCGATCACGTGCCGTCCCTCCGGCCTGGCACTGCACGAGGCGCGGAACGCGCAGTGCGTGCAGTGCTGCCCGGTCGTGGGGGTGAACCGTTCGTCCAGGACCTTCCCGGCGGCGGTGGCCAGCAGCTCGCCGACCCATTCCCCCGCCAGCGGCTCCTGGGTCTGCACCTTGGGCAGGCTGTCGCCGCCGTCGCGTCGTGCGGCACCCTGGCGCAGGTGGACCAGTTCGGCGCCGCCCGGTTCGGGGCGTACGCCGTCGAAGGCCTCGTCGACGGCGCCTTCGCGGAGGGCGAGCTGGTAGACGGCGAGCTGCGGGTGCCGCTCCACCTCGCGCGCGGTGGGCGCCTGCTTGCCGGTCTTGAAGTCGACCACGTAGGCCCGGCCCTCGGCGTCCGTCTCGACGCGGTCCATCTGGCCACGGATGCGGACCTGGTAGTCGCCGGCTTCGAGGGTGACGTCGAAGTCCTGCTCGCTCGCCACCGGGGTACGGCCGGCCCGGTCCAGGACGTGCCAGTTCAGGAGGCGTTCGAGCGCCCCGCGCGCGTTGTCCTTCTCCTGCTGCGACTTCCAGGGCGCGTCGAAGGCGAGCGCGTTCCACACGGAGTCCAGGCGCTCCATGAGGACGTCGAGGTCGGCGGGGGTGCGGCCGGAGGCGACCTCGTCGGCGAGGACGTGGACGACGTTGCCGAAGCCCTGCGCGGCGGTGGCGGGGGCGTCGGCCTTCACCTCACGGCCCAGGAACCACTGCAGGGCGCAGGTGTTGGCGAGCTGGTCGAGGGCACTGCCGGAGAGCACCACGGGCTGGTCGCGGTCGCGCAGCGGCACCTTGCTCTCGGTCGGCTCGAACATGCCCCACCAGCGGTAGGGGTGCGCGGACGGCACCAGCGGGCGGCCGTCCTCGTCGGCGAGCGCGGCGAGCCGGGCGAGCCGGTGGGCGGCGGCCTCCCGCAGCGCGGCCGACGCGCGCGGGTCGACGGTGGTCGCGCGCAGCTCGGCGACGAGGGCCGCGACGGACAGCGGGCGGCGGGGGCGCGCGGTGACGTCCCTGGGCTCGACGCCCAGCTCGGTCAGGAACCGGGACGGCTGGTCGCCGTCGTCGGCCGGGGCCTTCACGGCGGTGACGACGAGCCGGTCACGCGCGCGCGTGGCGGCGACGTAGAACAGGCGGCGCTCCTCCGCGAGCAGCGCCCCCGGGGTGAGCGGCTCGGCGAGTCCGTCGCGACCGATGCGGTCGGCCTCCAGCAGGGAGCCGCGCCGTCGCAGGTCGGGCCACAGACCCTCCTGGACACCGGCGACGACGACGAGCCGCCACTCCAGGCCCTTGGCGCGGTGCGCGGTCATCACGCGGACGGCGTCGGGCCGCACCACGCGGCGGGCGAGCGTGTCGGCGGCTATGTCCTCGGCCTCGATCTCCTCCAGGAAGTTCAGGGCGCCTCGCCCTCCGGTGCGCTCCTCCGCGCGCGCGGCGGTGGCGAACAGGGCGCAGACGGCGTCCAGGTCCCGGTCGGCGTTGCGGCCGGCCGCGCCGCCGCGCCGGGCGGCCCGCTCCAGGCGCCCAGGCCACGGTGTGCCCTCCCAGAGGTCCCACAGCGCCTCCTCGGCCGTACCGCCGCCGGAGAGGCGTTCACGGGCCTTGCGCAGCAGCGCGCCGAGGCGCTGTGCCCCGCGCGCGTAGGCCGGGTCGTGCACGGCCAGGCGCTCGGGTTCGGCGAGCGCCCGCGCGAGCAGTTCGTCGGACGGGGGCGGCAGCGGGTTCCCGGCGGCCCGCTCCTCCTCGCGCAGGGCGCGCCCGAGGCGGCGCAGGTCGGCGGCGTCCATGCCCGCGAGCGGGGAGGTGAGCAGGGTGAGGGCGGTCTCGGTGTCGAGCCAGCAGGCGTCGGGGGCTCCGGTGTCGTCGGCGGCCGCCGCCCCCGGTGCCGGGTCGGCCTCGGCGGCCGGTGACGAATCGCCCTCCGCGGAGGGTGCCGTGTCGCCTTCCCCGGCCGGAAGCTCCTCACCGGCGGCGAGCTGCTCCTCGCCGGCGTGCTGCTCGTCGGTGACGGGCTGCTCCTCGGCAGCAGGCTCCTCGTCGGTGGCGGGCCGCTCGTCGGTGGCAGGCTCCTCGTCGGCGCCGCGCCGCTCGCCGGCGGGCCGCTCGCCGGCGGGCTCCTCGTCCGTGGCCGGTTCCTCGCGGCGCCGTGTCTCCGCCGTGGCCACCGCGCGCAGGGCCGTGAGCAGCGGGGCCACGGCGGGCTCGTGCCTCAGGGGCAGGTCGTCACCGTCGATGTCCACGGGGACGCCGGCCGCGGTGAGGGCCCGGCGCAGGGTCGGGAGGCGCGAGCCGGCGCGCACCAGGACGGCCATGTCGCTCCAGCGGACGCCGTCCTCCAGGTGCGCGCGGCGCAGCAGGTCCGCGATGTTGTCCAGTTCCGCGCCGGGCGTCGGGTACGTGTGGACCTCGACCCGGCCGCCGTCGCGCACGGCGGCCGGCTCACGGTGGGCGCGGACCTTGTCGGCGGGCAGCCGGGTCAGCGGCATGCGCTGGGTGACGAGACGGGTGGCGGCGAGCAGGGCGGCGCCGGAGCGGCGGGAGGTGCGCAGCACCTCGACGGGGGCGGGGCGGCCGTCCGCGCGCGGGAAGGCCGCCGGGAAGTCGAGGATGCCGTTCACGTCGGCGCCGCGGAAGGCGTAGATCGACTGATCGGGGTCGCCGAACGCGACCAGGGTGCGGCCGCCGCCGGCCAGGGCGTGCAGGAGCCGGACCTGGGCGGGGTCGGTGTCCTGGTACTCGTCCACGTACACGGCGTCGTACCGGGCGGCGAGCCGGGCCGCCGTCGTGGGGCCGCCGGCCAGCAGGACCGCGCGGTGGACCAGTTCCGCGTAGTCGATCACACCCTGGAGGTCGAGGGTGTCCAGGTACTCGGCGAGGAAGGCGGCAGCCGCCCGCCAGTCGGGGCGGCCGATGCGGCGGGCGAAGGCGTCCAGGGCGTCCGGGCCGAGGCCCAGCTCGCGGCTGCGGGCGAGGACGGCACGGACCTCGTCGGCGAAGCCGCGCGTGGTCAGGCAGGCGCGCAGCTCGTCCGGCCAGCGCACGTGGGTCAGGCCGAGCCGCTCCAGTTCGGGCTGGCCGGCGAGCAGCTCACGGACGGCCACGTCCTGCTCGGGGCCGGAGAGCAGGCGCAGGGGTTCGGCGAACCGGCCGCTGTCCTGGTGGGCACGGACCAGCGCGTAGCAGTACGAGTGGAACGTGGTCGCCCGGGGCGCGCGGGCCGCGCCCATGCGCAGGGCCATGCGGTCGCGCAGGTCGACGGCGGCCTTGCGGCTGAACGTGAGCACCAGGATCCGCTCGGGGTCGCCGCCCCCGGCGATCCGCGCGGCCACGGACTCGACGAGGGTGGTGGTCTTTCCGGTGCCGGGACCGGCCAGGACCAGAAGTGGTCCGGTGCGGTGGTCAACCACAGCCCGCTGCCGAGCGTCCAGAGGAGGGGGATCCACGATGGCCGGTGGGGTACGGACCAGTCGGTAAGCGCCACGGCTCCCCTGCCGCACCGGGGGGTGCGGCAGGCGACTGGTGGAGGAAGAGGTGCTCACGTGGTTGGCCGGTCCTGGTGGTCGTGCTGGCGGGCGGGCGGTCACGCGCGCGAGGCGGTGACCGCGGGGTGAGGGGGACACGTGGTGCCGACGCTACGCCGCCGCTCCGGACGGAGGCAGAACTTCCGGTTGTTCCCTCGCGGCGCTCGGGCCACGCGCGTCCCTCACCCCACGAACGTACGGCATGCCACGGACGTCCCCCGTGTCACCCGAACGGACCACAGGTCTGCCCTGGCGGCAGCCGATGGCGGAAGCTGTCAGATGTGACCCTCCGCGTCCGCGCCCCCCTCCCACCGGGCCCGTCGCATGTCGAGCCGCGGCAGATGACCCTCGGTGGTCCGGCCGGCCTGCTTCAGCGGGGTGCCCTCCGCGCGATAGTGGTCGAGCGCGCGCAGCTCGTGCCCGGGCAGCAGCACGCCGTCGGCACGCACCACACGCCACCAGGGGACGGCGCCACCGTAGAGAGCCATCACCCGGCCCACCTGACGCGGGCCGCCCTCCTCCAGCCACTCGGCGACATCGCCGTACGTCATCACCCGGCCCGGCGGAATCCGCTCCGCGACGTCGAGGACCCGCTCGGCGTACTCCGGCAACGCGTCCGCGTACCCCTCGCGGGCGTCCTGGGGAGGGCTCTGCTCGCTCATTCCCCCCATCCTGCCGCACCCCGCCGGCGTCCCCGCGGGCTGAGCGGGGCGCGGCCCCCTCGCCCCCGGGCGGTCCTTCCGGCAGACTGTGCGCCCGCGCATCCGCACCCTGATGCCCGCGTGTGCCGGCGGGGCATGCCACCATCGTGCGGGCGGTGACTGGTGATACGAGACCAAGAAGAGACCATGAAGGAGCAGGGCGTGCACCCCGATGGAGCGGCGGGCACCCCTGACGCCTCCGCGCGCCCCGGTACCGCCCGCACGGGCGAGAGCGGCACCGGCGCGCCCCAGGAAGACACCGGTCCGCAGGCGGACGACGGCACGCGCGCGGGGGAAGGCGGACACGCGTCCCAAGAGGCGGGGGAAGGCGAGCCCGCGGCCGGGGAGAACGACGTCACGCGCGCGGGAGCAGGCGAACCCGCGACCCGGGAGGACAGCGCCGCCCGCGCGGGGACAGGCGGCCCCGGGGACGAGAAGACCGACGCCACGCGCGCGCGTGGCGGCGACACGGAGAGCTCCGCGACAGACGCGTCCGGCTCCGGGGGCCCGCCCACGGGGCAGCCCGCGTCCGGCTCCGGGGGCCCGCCCACGGGGCAGCCCGCGTCCGGCCCGGGGAGCCCGCCCACGGGGCAGCCCCCGTGCGCCGACGACGATCCCCACGCCGAGCAGGTGGAGGGCGACGAACCGCTGCTCCCCGCGCGCGTGCACCGCCCCTCCGACCTCATGCGGCTCCTGGTGGGCGTCCTCGCCATCGTGGTGCTGCTCGCGATCGCCGCGTTCGCGCACGGCACCACCTCCGGCCTCGAACAGGACATCAACAAGGGCACCGGTCAGGCCCCGGACCTGCTCATCAAGATCGCGGGGCTGGCGTCCAGCATCGCGATCCTCCTGGTGCCGGTCGCCTTCGCGATCGAACGGCTGATCAAACGGGACGGGCTGCGCATCGCCGACGGCGTCCTCGCGGCCGTCCTGGCCCACGGAGTGACGCTCGCCACCGACCTGTGGGTCGCCCGGGCCGCCCCGGACTCGATCCAGGAGGCTCTCACCCAGCCCTCGCCGGGAGACATCCACGCCCTGACCGACCCGGTGCACGGCTATCTGGCCCCCGTCATCGCCTACATGACGGCCGTCGGCATGTCCCGCAGACCCAGATGGCGCGCGGTGCTGTGGATCGTGCTGCTGCTCGACGCGTTCTCGATGCTGGTCACCGGCTACACGACCCCCTTCTCGATCATCCTGACGGTCCTCATCGGCTGGACCATCGCCTACGGCACCCTGTACGCGGTCGGCTCCCCCAACGTCCGCCCGACCGGCCAGACCCTCATGGCGGGCCTCAGGCACGTCGGCTTCCACCCGGTGTCCACGGCCCGTGAGGAGGCCGTGGACACCGAGAACGGCGACCGGGGCCGGCGCTACTTCGTCACCCTGGAGGACGGCCCGCCGCTGGACGTCACCGTCGTGGACCGGGAACAGCAGGCGCAGGGCTTCTTCTACCGCGCGTGGCGCAATCTCACCCTGCGCGGCTTCGCCACCCGCTCCAGCCTCCAGTCGCTGCGCCAGGCGCTGGAGCAGGAGGCGCTGCTGGCGTACGCGGCGATCGCGGCGGGCGCCAACGCGCCCAAGCTGATCGCCACCTCGGAGCTGGGTCCGGACGCGGTCATGCTCGTCTACGAGCACACCGGCGGGCGCACGCTGGACTCGCTGGCCGACGAGGAGATCACCGACGAGCTGCTGCGCAACACCTGGCACCAGGTCCGGGCGCTCCAGTCCCGGCGCATCGCGCACCGCAGGCTGGCCGGGGACGCGATTCTGGTGGATCGTTCCGGCAGGGTCATCCTCACCGAGCTGCGCGGCGGCGAGATCGCGGCCGGCGAGCTGCTGCTGCGCATGGACGTCGCCCAGCTGGTCACCACGCTCGGCCTGCGGGTCGGCGCCGAGCGGGCGGTGGCCTCGGCGGTCCGCGTGCTCGGCCCGGACGCCGTCGCCGACTGCCTGCCGATGCTCCAGCCGATCGCGCTGACGCGCTCCACGCGCGCGACGCTGCGCCGGCTGGCCCGGGAACGCGCCCAGCGCGAACGCGAGGCGGTGCTGGAGGCCTCCCGGCAGGCCAAGCAGGCCCCTGCGGAGGAGGCGTCCGAGACGGCCCCGCCCGCCGGGGACAAGCCCGACAAGAAGACGGTCCGCGCCGAGCAGCGCGCGGAGAAGCGGGCCATCGACGAAGCCGTCGAAGAGGCCCGCGAGGAGGACCTGCTCACCCAGATCCGGCACGAGGTCCTGCGGATCAGGCCGCAGGCGCCCGTGGAGCCGGCCCGGCTGGAGCGGATCCGCCCCCGCACGCTCATCAGCTTCATCGCCGGTGCGATCGGCGCGTACTACCTGCTGACGCAGCTCACCCACATCGAGTTCGGCACGCTGTTCGCACAGGCCCAGTGGGGCTGGGTGGCGGCGGCGGTGCTGTTCTCCGCGCTGAGCTACGTCGCCGCGGCGATGGCCCTGCTGGGCTTCGTACCGGAGCGGGTGCCGTTCCCGCGGACCGTGGCGGCGCAGGTCGCCGGATCGTTCGTGAAGATCGTGGCACCGGCCGCGGTCGGCGGTGTGGCCCTCAACACCCGCTTCCTGCAACGCGCCGGCGTACGGCCGGGGCTCGCGGTGGCGAGTGTCGGCGCCTCCCAGCTGTTCGGGCTCGGCTGCCACATCCTGATGCTGCTGTCCTTCGGCTATCTGACCGGCACCGAGAAGACCCCCTCCCTGTCGCCGTCCCGCACGGTCATCGCGGGCCTGCTGACCGTGGCCGTGCTGGTCCTCGTCGTCACCTCGGTGCCGTTCCTGCGGAAGTTCGTCGTCACGCGCGTGAGGTCGCTGTTCGCCGGTGTCGTACCGCGCATGCTCGATGTGCTGCAGCGGCCCCAGAAGCTCGTCACCGGCATCGGCGGCATGCTCCTGCTGACCGCCTGCTTCGTGATGTGCCTGGACGCCTCCATCCGGGCCTTCGGCGACGGGTCGGTGTCGCTGAGCATCGCCAGCGTCGCCGTCGTCTTCCTCGCCGGCAACGCGCTCGGATCCGCGGCGCCCACCCCGGGCGGCGTGGGGGCGGTCGAGGCGACGCTCACCGTCGGTCTGATCGCCGTGGGCCTGCCCAAGGAGGTCGCCGCCCCGGCCGTGCTGCTGTTCCGGCTGCTGACCCTGTGGCTGCCGGTGCTGCCGGGCTGGCTGGCCTTCAACCACCTCACCCGCAAGGGAGCCCTGTGAGGACACCGCGGCGGTGCGCGTGCCCCGCGGGGTGAGGTAGCTCGTACGGCCCGTGCCCCGCGCGCCCCGGCGCGCACGCCCCCACGATGGGAGTATGGCGAACCGCTCCGGGCTGCGTGCCGTCGCGCTGACCACCACCGCTGTACTGCTCTCCGCTGCGCTGGCCGGTTGCGGCGCCAAAGAGGAGCACGGGGACCTCACGGCGCAGAAGCTGGACTGGCAGGACTGCCCGGCGCCCTCCGGCGCGGAGGGCGGCGGCAGCGCCCCGTCCCCGCTGCCGGGCGGCGCCAAGTGGCAGTGCGCCACCATGAAGGCACCGCTGGACTGGGGCAGGCCCCAGGGCGACACGATCGACATCGCCCTGATCCGCGCCCGGGCCAGCGGTCCGGCGAGCGAACGGATCGGCTCGCTCGTGTTCAACTTCGGCGGCCCGGGCGGCAGCGGCGTCAGCACCCTGCCCGCGTTCGGCTCCGACTACACGGCCCTGCGCACCCGCTACGACCTGGTCAGCTTCGATCCGCGCGGGGTCGGCCGCAGCGCACCGGTGGAGTGCGAGAGCGACGCCCAGCTGGACGAGTACTTCCAGCAGGACGCCACCCCCGACGACGCCGCCGAGCGCGCGCAGCTGCTGCAGCGCACCCGGCAGTTCAACACGGCCTGCGAGAAGAACTCCAAGAAGATCCTCCCGCATGTGCGCACCACCGACGCGGCCCGCGACATGGACCTGATGCGGCAGGTCCTCGGCGACGACAAGCTGCACTACTTCGGCATCTCCTACGGCACCGAACTCGGCGGCGTCTACGCCCACCTCTTCCCCGGGCACGTCGGCCGGGCCGTCCTCGACGCCGTCGTGGACCCCACGCAGAACTCGGAGCAGAGCGCCCTCGGCCAGGCCAGGGGCTTCCAGCTCGCGCTCGACAACTTCGCGAAGGACTGCACCTCGAAGACCACGGACTGCCCGATCGGCGACACCGAGCAGGAGGTCAAGGACCGCATCGCGCACCTCCTCGCCGACCTGGAGAAAAAGCCGATCCCGGGGATCTTCCCCCGCCAGCTGACCCAGACGGCCGCCACCAACGGCATCGCGCAGTCCCTGTACTCGAAGGACTTCTGGCAGTACCTCACCGAAGGGCTGGAGGAGGCGTACGACGGCGACGGCAAGATCCTCATGCTGCTGTCCGACTCGATGAACGGCCGCAACGAGAACGGCGAGTACAGCAACCTCACCGCGGCTAACATCGCCATCAACTGCGCCGACGACAAACCGCGCTACACCACGGACGACGTCCAGCGGAGGCTGCCCGAGTTCCGCGCCGCCTCCCCGCTGTTCGGGGACTACCTGGCCTGGGGCATGATCAGCTGCACCGACTGGGCCGTACCGGGCGCCGCCGACCACCCCGACGTCAGCGCACCGGGCGCGGCGCACATCCTCGTCGTCGGCAACACCGGCGACCCGGCCACCCCGTACGAGGGCGCGCGGAAGATGGTGGACGCGCTCGGCAAGGGTGTCGGCGTCGAGATGACGTACAAGGGCCAGGGGCACGGCGCGTACGACAGCAAGAACAAGTGCGTGCAGGGCGCGGTGAACGGCTACCTGCTCGACGGGAAACTGCCGAAGGCCGGCACCGTCTGCACCTGACCGACCTGACCGACCCCGGCCCACCGAGAGCAGGAAGCCGCAGGTCAGTGGGTTATCCACAGGCTTCCGCACGGCGAGCCCGCGGCGCCTACCATGGCCTGGAACGCCCGCCGCGACACATGCGGCGGGTCTGTCAGGGGGTGGGCATGATGCGATTCCTGCGGTGGACGGCCGCGGTGGCCGCCGGGCTGCTGCTGGCCGGCTGCGGCGGCTCGTCCGACGGGGGCGCAAGCGGGGACGAGGGCAAGGGAACCGGCTCGGCTCCCCCGTCGGCGTCGCGTTCCACAGCCGCACCGCCCCCGGCGGACCTTCCGTCCTCCCTCACCTCCCAGCGCCTACACTGGCAGCGCTGCAAGGCCACCGGCGGCTCCTCCGCACCGGGCGACGCCTGGCGGTGCGCGACACTCAAGGTGCCGCTCGACTGGTCCCGGCCGGACGGCGACACGATCGGCCTCGCCCTCGTCCGCTCCCGGGCGACCGGCGGCGACCGCATCGGCTCGCTGCTGTTCAACTTCGGCGGTCCCGGCGGCTCGGGTGTCTCGACGATGCCCTACTTCGAGTCGTCCGTCTCCGCCCTCCACAAGCGCTACGACCTGGTGAGCTGGGATCCCCGCGGAGTCGGCGGGAGCGAGGGCGTCCGCTGCCGCGGCGACCGCGAGATCGAGGCCGCCGAGTCGGTGGACGCCACCCCCGACACCCCGGCCGAGGAGAAGGCGTACTTCCGGGACGCCACCGACTTCGGCAGGGGCTGCCAGAAGGCCGCCGGGCCCCTGCTGGCCCATGTCTCCACCACGGACACCGCACGCGACATGGACCTGATGCGCCAGGTCCTCGGCGACGACGAGCTGCACTACTTCGGCATGTCCTACGGCACGGAACTCGGCGGCGTCTACGCCCACTTGTTCCCGCGCCGGGTGGGCCGGCTGGTGCTGGACGCGGTGGTCGACCCGACCGCGGACACGGTGGGTCACGCCGAGAACCAGGCCCGCGGCTTCCAACGGGCCCTGGACGACTACCTGAAGTCCACCGGCCAGGACCCCGAGCAGGGCTCCCGTAAGATCGCCGCCCTGCTGACCCGGCTCGACGCCAAGCCGCTGCCGACCTCCTCGGAGCGGAAGCTCACCCAGACTCTCGCGGTCACCGGGATCATCCTGCCGCTGTACAGCGAGTCGATGTGGCCGCGGCTGACCAGCGCCCTCACCTCGGCGGAACGGGGCGACGGTTCGGGTCTGCTGGCGCTCGCCGACGAATACAACGACCGCGACCCCTCGGGCCGCTACGGCACCATGACCCACGCCCAGCGGGTCATATCGTGTCTGGACGACAGGCAGCGGCCGACGCTCGCCGAGACGAAGCGGCGGCTGACCGGCTTCGAGCGGATCTCACCGGTGTTCGGGGACTTCCTGGGCTGGGACACGGCCGGCTGGTGCCACGACTGGCCGGTGCCGGGTCAGTACGACACCCCGGAGGTCAGCGCGCCGGGCGCGGCGCCGATCCTGCTGGTCGGCACCACCGGCGACCCCGCCACCCCGTACGAGGGCACCCGCAGGATGGCCGACGAGCTGGGCCGGGGCGTGGGCGTCGAACTCACCTGGAAGGGCGAGGGACACGGGGCGTACGGCAACGGCAGCGACTGCGTCGACTCGGCGGTGGACGCCTACCTGCTGAACGGCAAGGTGCCGAAGGACGGCACGGAATGCTCCTGACGCGAACGGTTTGCGGCAGGAGGCGGCGAGACGACACCGCGGACCACGAGCATTCGCCCTGTGGTCAGTGCCGGGTCCCGGTGGGTGCTTGACGTCCGACCGGGACATCGTGGCCTACTGGCTGCCATGGCGGACCGTTTCCCCGAGATCACCTCCGTGGAGGAGTTCATCCGGCTGCGCCGGAGTGAGGACCCGGCTGAGTACGACCGCTCGGCGTGGGCGCCTCTTCCGCTGCCCGTCTGGTGGGAGCTGGTACGCGACCATCCCGACATGCGTTTCTGGGCCGCGCACAACAGGACGGTCCCGCCGGAGATCCTGGCCGAGTTGGTCAAGGATCCGGACTGGCGGGTCCGGGACCGGGTGGCGAGCAAGCGCAACTGCCCGCCTGAGCTGCTGGAACGGTTGTCCGGTGATCCGCATGACTCGGTGCGAAGGCTCGTCGCCGGCCATCCACGCTCGCCGCGCTCGGCAGTCGCGCGTCTGGTCGACGACCCTTGGCCGGTCGTGGCGCAGGAGGCCCGTCTTCGGCTGGCCGACTGGCCTTCCGAAGGGTCGTCCCCCGATCATTCCTGACGAGGTATCCACTCGATCTCCGGCGGTCGCGTTCACCGGCCCGGCAGCCTCTCGCGCCGCGGCGTCATTCACAGTCGACCTGCTCCGGGCTCGCGCTGTCCGGCACAGGCGGCGGTGGCGGCGGGAACAGGCGGTCTTCCAGAGCGGGCAGCCCGAACAGCATGAGAAGCAGCACCACCGGGAGGAGCACAGCCAGTACGATCACGGCGCCCTCCCGAGAAACTACCGATCATGGCTGTTGCCCGTCGGCAAGCGCGCCACCTCCACCGTGCGGCCGAACGGGGGGCACCGCACACGGGGAGGCCGCCCGCGTAGGCCGAACAGGTGAGGCGCCGGCGACGAATGCAAGAGCCGGTGGCGACTGAAGCGGCTCGGATCCGGCCGTGCACCGGCCCGTTGAGGAGGCCGACCCGGCACGATCACTCTCCGTGATCGCCGGGGTGCGCGGTGACACGTCTGCCCATACCGTCGCAGGTGTGGCCCAACCAGGGAGTGGACATGAGCCGAACCAAGCGCATCAGGACCCGTAGCACGGCTCGTCTGCGGGCGCCGAGGACCGGATCCCGCAGCGTGACGGCACCGACGGCGCCCACCCCGGCGGCATGCGAACCCGAGTCGCCGCGGCCGGCGCCGAGCCCTGGTCAGTCCCTGCCGCACGCTCCACCGCGCCGGTCCGCCCGCGTGCGCATAACCGAGACCAACCCGTGGTCCGTCACGGTGATGAGCTTCCTGTTCCTGGGGGGCCTCGGGGCGTGCGTGCTGGGCACCGTGCTCACCGCGTCGGTGATGCTGGCCATCTTGGTCCCGGGCGTGTGGCCGACGCCGTCGGAGACGCTGTCCGTCGCCACCGTGGTCGTCACACTGGAGGTCTTCCTGGGCACCGGCCTGGCCGGGCTGTGCAGCCTCATGTATAACTACACCGCCCGGTTCAGCGGAGGCGTCGAAGTGGCCCTGACCGACGATCTGAGCGATCCGACACCGGTCGCCCGGGCCCTCCACCTCATGACGCGGCTCCACGACCGCGCCCGGCAGCGTCTGCGTACTCGTCTGCCGGGCAACGTCCCGGACACCCATCGCCTCGCCCGTGGGCGTCACGGCGGCACTCCCCCACCCGGCGCCGAAGGCGGCCGGCCCCCCATCGACCGTAGCCTCGGTTTCCCGCTCCCACCCGGGCACTCCGAGGGCCCGGAGGGCAAGCGGCCGGAGCAGGCAGGACACCGGCGGAACAGCCCCGCCGACACCAGCGGCTGACATCCGGTCTCGAAGAACTGGGCCCTGCGGTGCAGTCGCTGATTCAGCGGGTCCCAACCGCTCAGCGAGGTCGCCCGACGCCGGCCGACCGCCGCCCCCCACGTCACGCCGGCCGTAGCATCGGAGTCCCCACCGGACCCCGGCTGTACGGCAGTGAGGTTCCCCGTGCCCCGGTCGTACCCGATCGAGCGGGAAACCACGGGGAGCAGCGGGCAGCCACGGTAGCCGGGCACGAGAACGGCCCCTGACCGAACATCCAGGTCAGAGGCCGTTTGCCACGACGGTTCTCAAGGTTGTGTGGGGCACGCGGCCCTGCGACGCGAACCCCACGCCCTGAACCGGCCGCTCACGAAGACGCCTACGCCGATGGACAGCGCGATCAACAGGACCGACGGCGCGCCGTCGACGGTCACGTGACGGCCTGCGGCTGCCGAAGACACCAGGAAGGCAATCGCCGTGAAAGTCGCGCCGGCCGCGGTGAGGAAGACCGCGATCTCGGCCCACCACATCGCCCGCGTCGGTTGAGTCATCATGGCGATGTTGTACATGACGCATCCCGTAGCCGTACAGCAGAGCGGCCGGACCGGGTCAGCTCAGCTCGTCCTCGGCCATGCCGATGGCGACGGGAAACGCCTCCAGGAACTCGCGCCGTGCCGGATCTTGCTCCGCTTCGGCCAAGTCCGCGAGTACCCGCAAGAGCCGTTCGCGTTGGTCCGAGGGCAGTTGCCGCAGCACCCCGCCCACGCTCTCCATCGTCTTCACCGCGGAGTCCGGATCGACTTCCTCGTCCTCGCAGCCGTCCAGCCACCGAACGATGTCCACGAGCAGTCCGGTGAGTCCCGGCACGAGCGGGTCCGTGTCAGTCATCCGTGCAACGTAGCCGATCCCTACGACACCGCTTCCGTGCGGACTCTTCCCGGCCGGCCGTCAACACCCCGGGCCGTCCCCGGGCCGTACGGGGTCAGCCGACGACGGCCGACGACGGCAGAGGCCCACGGCTGCGACCTGGTCGGAGCCGTGGGCCTCGTCAGCCTCGCTGGCGGGCGAGGCCGGTGATCAGTAGACCGGCTTGTGCGGTTCGATCTGGTTGACCCAGCCGATGACGCCGCCGCCGACGTGGACCGCGTCGGCGAAGCCCGCGGACTTCAGGACCGCGAGGACTTCCGCACTGCGGACACCCGTCTTGCAATGCAGGACGATCTTCCTGTCCTGCGGGAGGCCCTCCAGGGCGGTGCCCATGAGGAACTCGTTCTTCGGAATCAGCCGGGCGCCCGGGATGGAGACGATCTCGTACTCGTTCGGCTCGCGGACGTCGATGATCTCGATGTTCTCGCCGTCGTCGATCCACTCCTTGAGCTGCTTCGGAGTGATGGTCGAGCCGGCGGCCGCCTCCTGGGCCTCCTCGGAGACGACGCCGCAGAAGGCCTCGTAGTCGATCAGCTCGGTGACGGTCGGGTTCTCGCCGCAGACCGCGCAGTTCGGGTCCTTGCGGACCTTGACCTGGCGGTACTGCATCTCCAGGGCGTCGTAGATCATCAGACGGCCGACCAGCGGCTCGCCGATGCCGGCGAGGAGCTTGATGGCCTCGTTGACCTGGATGGAGCCGATGGACGCGCACAGCACGCCCAGGACACCGCCCTCGGCGCAGGAGGGAACCATGCCGGGGGGCGGGGGCTCCGGGTACAGGCAGCGGTAGCAGGGGCCGTGCTCGGACCAGAAGACCGAAGCCTGGCCGTCGAAGCGGTAGATCGAACCCCACACGTACGGCTTGTTCAGCAGCACGCAGGCGTCGTTGACCAGGTAGCGGGTCGCGAAGTTGTCCGTGCCGTCGACGATCAGGTCGTACTGGCCGAAGATCTCCATCACGTTGTCGGCTTCCAGCCGCTCCTCGTGAAGGACCACGTTCACGTACGGGTTGATGCCCTTGACACTGTCGCGCGCGGACTCGGCCTTGGAGCGGCCGATGTCGGCCTGGCTGTGGATGATCTGGCGCTGCAGGTTCGACTCGTCGACCTCGTCGAACTCCACGATGCCGAGGGTGCCCACGCCCGCGGCGGCCAGGTACATCAGCGCCGGCGAGCCCAGGCCGCCGGCGCCCACACAGAGCACCTTGGCGTTCTTCAGCCGCTTCTGCCCGTCCATCCCGACGTCGGGGATGATCAGGTGGCGGGAGTACCTGCGAACCTCGTCTACGGTGAGCTCGGCAGCGGGCTCGACCAGGGGTGGCAACGACACGGGGACTCCGTTGGTCGGTCAATCACTACAGTTGTTCTCCTGGTAACACTGCCACGGCCTTCTTCATTCCGAGACACCCGTTCCGACTCGCGAGACGATGTCGTCCCAGTAGCCGGGCATCGTCTCCCAGGGGTCCACGCGGCCGCCCCTGTCCGTGCGGTCCGTGAAGTAGACGGTCGCCGCTCCCTGCCAGCGGGCGATCCGCAGCGCCTCGTCGAGATGGCCGCGGGGCACGCTGTGCACGAAGTGGCAGAAGCGGTCGGGCGGGTAGTCGGCGGTCCACTCGGCCACCTGCGACCAGCGGTAGTCGGACCAGGAGCCGGCGAAGGTCACCAGCTGGTCGGCGGTCTCGGCGTAGCCGGGGTGCGGGTGGCGGCCGTGACCGAGGACGATGTGGGCGGTGTCGGTGATCGCCCGGAGGGTGGTGACCGCGCGGTGGACCTCGGGCAGCGCGGTCCGCTCGGTGGGGCAGCGGTCCAGCAGGAAGCCGTCGACCCGGTACCAGTCCAGGTGGCGGTGGGCGTCGGAGAGCAGCTCGCCGAAGACCCGGGCGCCGTAGGTGAGGTCCAGGTGGCCGAGGACGCGCACGCCCGCGGCCCGCAGCCGGACGGCGGCCTCCAGGCAGTGCGGGTCGGGGCGGCTGCCGGGGCCGGCCGCGACGTCGAGGACCACCCAGTCCAGCGGGGTGCCGGGGCGGGTGAGTTCCGCCCACTGGGCCGGGGCGACGAGCGGGTGGGCGTAACCGGGGACACCGAGGGCGGTGCGGACGCCGGTGCCGGTGCTGCCCGGGGTGCTGCTGGTCAGATGCGGCATGCCGCCTCCATCCAGATGTCGGCCAGGGACTCTTCGAGGTTGATGCGGGGACGCCAGCCGAGCCGGTCGCGCGCGGTGCGCACGTCGGCCTGCTGCCAGCTGCCGCAGCCGTCCGGGTAGGGGTACGCCACCGGGACCTGGTGTTCGGAGTCGGGGCGCGGGTGGGCGAGGGCGCCGCGCAGCGGCCCGGGCGGGGTGTCGAGTTCGTGGAGGGCACCGCCGTACCCGGCCACGCGCGCGAGGACGGCGGCGGCGTCTCTGAGGCGGACGGCGCGGCCGGAGCCGATGTTGATCACCCCCTGCGCGGCGGAGAGCGAGGCGGCGTGCACGGCCCGGGCGACGTCGCGTACGTCCACGAAGTCCCGCTGGACGCCGAGGCCGCCCAGTTTGAGTTCGCCGTCGCCGGACTGCATGGCGCGGCGCATGGCCTCCGCCAGGCGGCCCAGCGGAGAGCCGGCCGGGGTGCCGGGGCCGGCCGGTGAGAAGACGCGCAGGACGACGGCGTCCAGGCCGGAGCCGAGGACCAGTTCGGTCGCGGCGAGCTTGCTGACACCGTACGGGCCGCCGGGGCGGGGTACGGCGTCCTCGGCCGTGGAGGAGCCGGGCTGGCTCGGACCGTACTCGGAGCCGCAGCCGATCTGCACCAGGCGGGCGCCGCAGCCGCTGCGGCGCAGTGCCTCGCAGACGGTGGCGACGGCGACGGTGTTGTGCCGGGTGAGTTCGCGGGCGCCGCCGCGGGTGGCGCCGGCGCAGTTGACGACGACCCCGGGGTGGACCGCGTCGAGGAAGCGGGTGAGCGCGCCCGGGCTGCCGGTGGCGAGGTCGAAGCGGACGTCGGCGTCGTCGCCGCGGCCGAGCGCGGTCAGCTGGACGGCCGGGTCGGCGAGCAGGCGGTCGGCGACGAAACGGCCGATGAACCCGTTGGCTCCGATCAGCAGGACCCTCATCGGGCGGCTCCCGGGGTGTGCGCGCCGGTGGTGCCGGCCGTGTCGACGGCTCGTGCGGCTGCTCCGGAGGCGCCGGCGGTTCCGGGCGCCCCGGCTCGGGAGGTGGTCATCTGGTGTTCTCCTTCAGAAGGGTCGTGCGGATGCCTCCGGCGGCCGGACGGGGCCGGTGGCGGAAGGTTCACTCGGGCGCTCCCGTGGGCGCGTGGGCCGAGGCTCGGGTGAGGGTGCGGCCGGCGTGCCACAGCAGGGCCAGGGCCGCGGTGCCGCAGGCCAGGGCGGGTACGGCGGTCTCGCCCCAGGCACCGATGAGGGTCTCGACGGGCGTCGCCAGGAAGGCGCAGCCGGGCAGCCGGCCGGCCAGGGGCAGTGCCAGGGCCGCCGCCTCCGCGGCCGTCGCCGCGCCGAGCGCCAGGGCGGGCGCACGGCGGTGCCGGTGCGCGGTGAGCAGGCGGGCGAGGAGGAACAGGGCGCCCAGCGTCAGGGCCTGCGGGAAGGCGGCGGGCTCGTGCAGGACGGTGCCGCACGCGGCGAGCAGTGCGGTCAGCGCGCCCAGGAACAGGGCGAACACGCCGGACAGCAGTGGTTTCGCGGCCGCCGTGAAGTCCCCCAGGCCCCGGCTGCGCACGAGTCTGCGGCGGGCGCCTGCGGCGAGCAGGTGGGCGGACCAGGCCGCCGGGGCGCAGGCCACGAGGAGGGCGAGGACGGGCGCGGTGGCCGTGGGCCACGGGCCGTCCGCAGTCCCGGTGGGCGGGGAGTCGGGGCCGCCCGTCAGAACCGCGTGGAGGAGTCCGTCGCCGACCAGGGTGTACCCGAGCAGCCAGAGCGTGCACGCACGCGGACCGAGAGCGGTGCACCACGTGCGCGTGCGGGGACGCGGGCGGGGGACGGTGCGCCACGCGCGCGTGCCCGACGGGCACGCGAGCGGGCCGTGGCGCAGGGCCGCGCGGACGGCGACGCCGACGGCGAGGAGACCGCCGAGTGCGACCAGCAGCCGGAGGTGCCCGTGGGTGAGGCGCAGCCCGGTCACCGTGGCCGCGCCGAGCGCTCCGGGCAGGAGGCTGAGCAGGACCCAGCCGGCACGGACCCGGGGCGCCGGCAGGGACCCGGCGTCGGGGCGCGGTTCGGCGGTGCGCGGCACGCGCGCGTACAGCTCCTCGGCGAGGGAGAACACGTCGCGGTGGCGGAAGCGGGCGGCGGTGCGGTCGGTGACGCCGTGCGCCTCCAGTCCCGCCGCGATCTCCAGCGGGTCCACGGCCCGCTCGCACAGCGCGCGGTGCCGGTGCAGCAGGGCTTTCACCGGGTCACCGGCCCCTCGGCGCGGACCCACGGCCCGCCTCCGCCCGGCCTCCGCCCCCGCCCTGGCTTCCGCGTCCGCCTTGGCCTCCACCGCGGCCCGCGGGACGCCCGCGGCGTCCCCGCCCCGGCCGCGTCCGCTCACGGCGCCCCCGTCCCGGTCACGGCCGGGGCCGGCAGGTGACGAGGCGGCGCGGGTGGTTCCGTCCGGGGTCGGGCCGTCGCCGATGACGTCGGCAGGGGACGAGGCGTCACGGGCGGGGCCGGCCGGGATCCCGGACGCGTGCCCCGTGCTCCGCACGACGGGGTCGGCCGTCAGCCACTCCCCCGACCGCGCGTCCCAGGGGTCGGCACCACGGGGCGTTCCGGGCCGGTCCGCCAAGGCCGGCTCTCCACGACCCGGGGTGGCGTCACCGGCGGATCCGTCCGCCGCGGCGGAAACGGCCCCCCCACCCCCGCCGGCCCCCCCGCCCACGGTCCGGTCGTCCAGGTCGCTCATCGCGCTCCCTCCGCCGCCAGCGGGGTCGCGCGGACCGGGGTGTGGGGGGCCCAGGTGGGGACGGAGCGGGCGGGGGCGGAGCGGGGCACGACGGGGGCCGTGGGGACGGTCCAGCGGCCCGGGACGTGGGACTCGGCCGGGGTGGCGAACGGCAGGGGTTCGCCGGACTCGTCCAGGACGACCCGGCGGACCGGGCAGTGCGAGACGATCTCCAGGTAAATGCCGTGAAATGCCGCGATGTTCTGCTCGACGGTGAACAGTTCGAGTGCCCGGGCGCGCGCGGCGGCACCGAGGCGCTCACGGCGCTCGGGGTCGCGCAGCAGCGCCACGCACGCCTCGGCGAGCGCCCGGGGATTGCGCGGGGGCACGACCAGCCCCGTGCCCCCGATGACCTCCACGACCGCGCCGACGTCCGTGGACACGGTGGCCCGGCCGCAGAACATGGCCTCGACGAGGCCGACCGGAAAGCCCTCGACGACGCTGGAGAGGACGACGACCGCGCCGGCGGCGTACGCGTCGGGCAGCGTGGGGGCGTCCGGTGCGCCGATCTCCTCGAAGGAGACGGGGTTGTCGCCGACGGCGTGCGCCCCCTCGGCCTCGTCCGGGAAGAGCTGCGCGGCCAGCGCCCGGCAGTGGCCGAGGTACTCCGCGCCCTCGGCGCCGGAGGGCGAGCCGACGATCCGCAGGCGGGCCTCGGGCTCCTCCCTGCGGACCTCGGCGAACGCGTGCAGCAGGGACACCAGGTCCTTCGCGGGTTCGACGCGGCCGACCCAGACCAGGGTGTGCGGATCGGCGCGGTCCGGGGACTCGCCGACCTCGGTGAAGCGGCCGGCCGCCATGCCGGGGTAGACCGTGCGGATCCGCGCGCGGTCGGCGCCGCACCGCTCCTGCCAGCGGCGGGCGTGCGCGTTGCCCGGGGTGAGGAGGGCGGCACGGCGGTAGACCTCGGCGGCGAGCCGGCCGTGGAAGGCGCCGAGCAGGGCGCGGACGGCGGGAGCGGCGGTGTCGGGGCCGAGGGCCAGGTAGTGCGAGCGCAGGTGGACGCCGTACTCGGTGACGAGCAGCGGTACGTCGCAGAAGTGCCGGGCGAGCAGTCCGGCGAGGGCGGCGGGGCCGCCGGTGGTGGCGTGGCAGAGGTCGGCCGCACCGAGGGCGTCGTCGTCGTACCAGTCGAGGGAGAGGGGGCGCAGGGCGCGTTCGAGGTGGCCGGCGACGGCGAGGAGATCGGGCACGCGCGCCTCGTGCGCCGCGCGCAGCGCGTGCGGGCCACGACAGGCGCGCTCCAGGGCGCGTACGGCGGTGTCGGAGCGCAGGGCGCCGACGAGTCCGCCCTTGTCGCGGGCGAGTTCGGCGAGCCCGTACAGCGCGCTGCCGAAACGGTCCGCCAGATGATCGGGACAGTCCTGGGAGCCGGTGTCCGGGGCACCTTCGGCCACGGCCGGGGCGCCTGCGGCGCATACCGCCGCGACCAGTTCGCCGTAGTACTCGGCGAAGCGCCGGCGCGTGCGCCGTCCGTGGGTGGCGCCGTCGTCCCCGGCCGTCCAGGGCGGCGCCGTACGCACCCGCCGGACCTGTGGCGGGAGCGGGACGCGGGCGTCGTCCTGCCGGAGCCGGCCGCCGCCGAGCGCGTAGACGTCGAACTCGTGCTGCCCGAGCCCGCGCACGAGCCGGTCGCACCAGAGCATGGCGTCACCGCTCACATACGGATGGCCACCTTCGGTGAGCAGTCCTATGCGCACGTGTACACCCCCGATCTCCCGTCTGGGGAGCCGCCCGTTCGTGTCCCGGCGGCTCACAGCGGGATGAACGTAAGGGGACGAGGCGGTGGGGGGGGGGGGGGGGGGGGGGGGGGGGGGGGGGATGTTTTCCCTCCCCACCACCAAAAGGGGTGAACAGTCGTAACTTTCGCGCGCGGGTCGCGTTCCGTCGCGCTAAGGGACCGGACGGTGATCGTCCGAGCGCGAAACGTTACGCCACCCGCCGGCTCGGCCCGCGTGCCGGACGCCGGGACACCCGCCGGTGCACGCCGGGTTTCAGACGGTTGCCGGTGCGCGCCGGGCCGCGCGCCGCCGCTCCGCCAGCTCCGGGTCGAGCGCGGGTACGGCGGCCAGCAGCTGCCGGGTGTACGGCTCGCGCGGGCTGTCGTAGACCTCGTCGGCGGGCCCGTACTCGACGAGCCGGCCGCGCCGCATCACCGCCACCCGGTCGCTGACCTGGCGGACGACGGCGAGGTCGTGCGCGATGAAGACCAGCGCGAGGCCGAGTTCCCGCTGGAGCTCGCCGAGCAGGGCGACCACCTGGGCCTGGGTGGTGACGTCGAGCGCGGAGACGGGCTCGTCGCACACGATGGCGCGCGGCTCGGCGGCGAGCGCCCGCGCGATGCCGACGCGCTGGCGCTGTCCGCCGCTGAACTCGTGCGGATAACGGTCGTAGTGCGCCCCGTCGAGCCCCACGCGCTCCAGCAGTTCCCTGACCCGCCCCCGGATGCGCTCCTCGTCCCGGTCGCCGCGCGCGCGGAGCGGGTCGGCGATGGACTCGCCCACGCTGCGGCGGGGGTTGAGGGAGGAGACGGGGTCCTGGAAGACCATCTGGACGGCCGGGTTCACCCCGGTGTGCGGACCCCCCGCGTAGCGGATCTCGCCGGCGGTGGGTTCGAGCAGCCCGACGAGCATGCGGCCGAGCGTGGTCTTGCCGCTGCCGCTCTCGCCGACCACGCCGAGGGTCTCCCCGCGCCGGACGGTCACCGAGACGTCGTCCACGGCCGTCAGCGCCCGCTTGCCGCGCCCGAACGCGCGCCGCACGCCGACGGTCTCCAGCACGACCTCGTCCGTGGCCGGGGAGCCGGTCCGGCGGGCGTCCACGCGCGGGACGGCGTCGAGCAGTTCGCGGGTGTACGGCTCGGCGGGTGCCGCGAGGACCGCGCCGACCGGGCCGCGTTCGACGGCCCTGCCGTGCCGCATGACGAGGACGTCGTCCACGCTCTCGGCGGCCACGCCCACGTCGTGGGTGACGAGCAGCAGCCCCATGCCCGTCTCCTCGCGCAGCCCGTGCAGCAGATCGAGGATCTGGGCCTGCACGGTGACGTCGAGCGCGGTGGTCGGCTCGTCGGCGATCAGCAGGTCCGGATCGCAGGCCAGGGCCATGGCGATGAGTGCGCGCTGGCGCATGCCGCCGCTGAACTCGTGCGGGCGGGACCGGGCCCGCCGCGCCGCCTCCGGGATGCCGACCCGCTCCAGGACCTGCACGGCACGCGCGCGTGCGGCGCGCCGCGACACGCGCGCGTGGACGCGGTGGACCTCGGCGATCTGGTCGCCGATCGCGTAGTACGGGTCGAGCGAGGACAGCGGGTCCTGGAAGACCATGGCGGCCTTCGCGCCGCGCAGCCGGCGCAGCTCCTCGTCCGAGGCCGCCTGCACGTCGGTGCCGGCCACCCGCACCGAGCCGCCGACCCGGGCCCCGGTGCCCCGGTGCAGGCCCAGCAGGGCGCCCGCGACCGTGGACTTGCCGGAGCCGGACTCGCCGACCAGGGCGAGGGCGGCGCCCTTCGCCAGGCTGAAGGAGAGCCCGTCGACGGCGCGCAGGGCCCCGAACTCGACGGTCAGGTCCGTCACGTCCACCAGGCTCATGCGAGCACCACCCGTCGGTCGGCCACCGCGTACAGGACGTCCGCGACGGCGTTGGCGAGGACCACGAAGAAGCCGGTCACCAGGACCATGCCGACGACCACCGGCAGGTCGACGACCTTGACCGCGTGCACCAGTTCCTGTCCGATGCCGGGCAGCCCGAACAGGGTCTCGGTGAGGACGGCGCCGCCGATGGCCGAGCCGAAGGTGACCGCGTTGAGCGCGATGACGGAGGCCGTCGCGCCGCGCAGCGCGTGCCGGGTGATCACCGCGCGTTCGCCGACGCCGTACGCCCGGAAGGTACGGATGTGGTCCTCGGCCAGCGTCTCCAGCATCGACGCCCGGGTCAGCCGGGCGAAGTTGGCCGCCTCGACGAGGGCGAGGGAGAACCAGGGCAGCAGCAGGTTCCAGGCCCACTGTTCGGGGTCGTCGGTGAAGTTCACGTACTGCGGGAAGGGCAGCAGCTGGAGTTCGCCGCAGACGACGATCATCAGGACCAGGCCGATGACGAAGACGGGCGTGGCGACGCCGGCGAGGGTGACCGCGGTCAGGACGCGTTCGGAGAGCCGGCCGCGCCGCCAGGCGGAGAGCACTCCGGTGCCGACGCCGAGCAGGAGCCAGATCACCATCGCGCCGAGCACCAGCGAGAGGCTCACCGGCAGCTTGGTCAGCAGGATGTCGGTGACCTGCCGGCCGCTCTGGTACGACTGGCCGAGGCAGGGCGCCGGGCAGTGCTCCACGGAGGTGCCCGTGGAGAAGTCCTGGCCCGCGAAGATCCCCTGCAGGAAGTGCCAGTAGCGCACGTACAGCGGGTCGTCGAGGTGGAGCTGCAGCGCCACCTGGTGGACCTGGGCCGGGGAGCAGCGCGGGCCGCAGGTGATCTGGGCGACGTCGCCGGGGGTGACGTAGAAGACGACGTAGATGACCACCGAGAGCACGAACAGGGTGACCACGGCGCCGATGACCCGGCGCAGCACGAAGCCGGTGAAGCCGCTCACGGCCGGTCCTCCTTCCCTGGCTTGACCGGCCGGCCCGGCTCGCTCGGTTCTCCGGCGGGTACGGCGGTGCCGGCGCGCGCCTCCCGCTTGCGGCCGGTGCCGATGCGCAGGCGCGAGGCGGCGCGCGGGTCGAGGGCGACGCGGACGCCGTCGCCCAGGACGGTCATCGCGACCACGGTGACGAACAGGGCGAGCGCGGGCAGCAGCAGGTACTGCGGGGCCGCCTGGTACCAGACGTCGGCGGAGGTGAGCATCTGGCCCCACGAGGGGGTGGGCGGCTTCACGCCGACTCCGAGGAAGGACAGGGCCGCCTCGGCGCTGATGTTCGACGGGATCAGCAGCGCGGCGTACGTGATGACCGGCGCGGCGAGGCCCGGGAGCAGTTCGCGCACGGCGGTCCGCCAGGTGCTCCAGCCACTGAGCCGGGACGCGGCGACGTAGTCGAGGTTCTTCAGGGTGAGGGTCTGCGCGCGCACCATCTTCGCCGTCGTGGACCACCCGGAGACCAGCGAGATGATCAGCGCGACCAGGACCGGGCGCGGGAAGCTGCCGGGCACGATGGCCAGCAGCGCGAGCGCCATGATCATCAGCGGCATGGAGAGGAAGATGTCGGTGACGCGGCTGAGGACCAGGTCGACCCAGCGGTTGCCCAGCCCGGCGGCCACGCCCATGGCGACGCCGAGGACGACCTGGACCAGCATGGCGCCCAGCGACACGCCCAGTGAGACCCGCGCTCCGTAGACCAGCCGGGCGAACATGTCGCGTCCGGTCTGCGGTTCGACGCCCAGCCAGTGGTCGGCGCCCACGCCGCCGAAGGAACCGATGGGCACGCCGCCGCGCGCGGAGTCGATCAGGGCGGGGTGGTACGTGGTGGGGTCCTGGCCCTCCAGGGCGGTGAGCAGCGGCGCGGCGAGCGCCACCAGGACGAGCAGCGCGACGACGGCCGCGGCGACCAGGGCGGCCCGCTGCGCCCGCAGCCGCCGCCAGAACTGACGTGCCCCCGGGACCGCCGGGACGGAGAGGTCCGTCCCGGCGGTCTCGACGGCGGCAAGTGCCTCGCTCACGGTGCTACTTCACCGCGACCTGGGAGATGTCCAGGACACCGGTCCAGTCGCTGATGACGACGTTCTTGACGTCCGAGCCGTACAACCGCTTGTAGACGGGGTGGAACAGCGGGACGACGAGGGCCTTCTGGCCGATCTTCTCGTCCAGCGCGCCCCACCGACCGGCGGCGGCGTCAAGATCGGTCAACTTGTTGATCGCGTCAATCTCGTCATTGACCGACTTGTCGTTGAGCTGGCCCGTGTTGAAGTTCGCGCCGTCCTTGACGATCTGCCGGCCGTCGAAGATGGGGGCCAGGAAGGGGCCGCCGGACGGCCAGTCCGCGCCCCAGTGGGCGAGGAAGAGACCGGGCTCGGTCTTCACACTGTGGATCTTGTCCCGGTAGTCGTTGTCCTCCAGGCCCTGCAGCCTGACCGTGATGCCGGCCTTCTTCAGGGCGTCCTGGACGGCGGTGGCGATCTCCGGGCTGGTCTCGAAGTCCTTGTTGTTGGAGTGGGTCAGCGTCACCGTGAGGCCGTCGCGGTAACCGGCCCGCTTCAGCAGCTCCCTGGCCTTCGCCGCGTTGCCGGACGCGCCCGCCGGGAACGGGTCGTACGGCGTGTAACCGAAGGACTTCTGGTTCGGCAGGAAGGTGGTGGCGGGCTCGGCGAGGGCACTGCCGCCGGCCGCGTTGACCACGGAGGACCGGTCGATGGCGTAGGCGATCGCCTGGCGCACCTCCGGCTTGTCGAACGGCTTCACCTTCGGGTTGAAGGCGAGGTAGTTCGTGTAGCCGAAGTGGCCGGTGCCCACGCGCGCGGCCAGCCTCTTGTCACCGGTCACCTTGGCGAGTTCGGCCGGGCCGAGGTTGGTGTCCGTGGTGACGGCGGCGGCGTCCGCGCCCTGGGACGCGGACAGCCGCTGGTTGATCACCGAGGAGTCGAGGCCGGAGCGCACGTCGATGCTGTCCGGGTACGCCTTGCGCTCCCCGTCGGTCGCCGGCGACCAGTACGTGTTGCGCTCCAGGACGAGGTGCTCGCCGTCGTTCTCGTTCTTGACGACCTTGTACGGACCGGAGGAGACCGGGTGGGACTCGTACCTGGTGCCGGTGTCCTTGCTCTTGGGCACCGGGGTGAACTGCGTCTGCGTGGCGAGGTAGGGGAACTCGCCCTCGGGCTTGTTCAGGTGGAAGACGATGGTCCGGGCGTCCGGCGTCTCGATCGCGGACAGGCCCTTCTTGTCCTTGTACGGCCCCTGGTAGTCGGCGGCACCGACCAGCCAGTCCCGCAGGTAGGGCGCCCCGCCGGAGAGTTCGGGGGCGAAGGAGCGCTCGATGCCGTACTTGACGTCGGCCGAGGTGATCGGCGTGCCGTCCTCGTACTTGAGGCCCTTCTTCAGGGTGTACGTCCACACGGTCGCGTTCTTGTCGGGGCGCCCGGTGTCGGTGGCGAGGTCCGGGACGACCTTGGCGCCGGCCGCGCCGTTCTCGCGGTTGCGCGTGGTGAGGGTGCGGAAGACAAGCGAGGGGACGTTTCCGCCGCCGGAGGTGTACAGCCGCGCGGGGTCGAAGTCGGTCTGCGGCTCGGAGTTCAGGACCGTGAGCGTGCCGCCCTTGTGGGGCGCGGAGTCGCCACCGGAACCCTTGGCATCGCTGTCCTCAGGGCCGCAGGCGGCGGCGCCCGCTGCCACGACCAGGCTGACGGATGCCGCTGCCACGCGGCGCGCTATGACGGACGGTTGACGCATCGGAATGACGACCTCTCGGGTGACGTGACGGGGTTGATCAAGAGCCGATCAGGACGTGGGCGAGGGTTTCTCGCTCGCTGCTCGATCGTTTCTCGACAGGTGAGACATGTGGACGAGGAGTGAGACGGCTGCGGGCAGACGTCGGCCCCGGCGTCGGGTCGTCGAGAGATCCGTGGCACGGCCACGGACGGTGAGGGAGAAGGGTCGCGACGCGAACGCCGGGGAGGCGGCGTCAGCGACAGTGGATGTCGGCCACGCAGAGCGCGGTCACGCCGATGAGCGCCAGCTCGATGGCGGCGCTCCCAGGGACGGCATGACTAGACCACATGCGCAGAAATATGTATGAACTCACGACTCATGTCAATGTGACATAAGTGAACCCGGTCAACTCGTGGGATACGGCCAGGGGTTGGGCCGGCAGTGGATCCCGTCGTGGTCGAGGAACTTGGTCTGCTGCTGCATGACGGGGGCCGGCTCGCCGTCCTTCTGGCAGGTGACATGGCCGTGGCCCAGCCGGTGGCCGACTTCATGGTTGATCAACATCTGCCGGTACGCATGGATCCGGTCACCGTACGTCGTGCTGCCTTGAGCCCACCGGTACGCATTGATCATGACGCGTTCGGTCGCGGCCGAGTCGCAGGAGACGTTGTCCTCGGTGGTGTCCAGGCCGGACTTGGCACACCACTTGGCGGTGGTGCCGGGGCTGGCCAGCGTGATCACGAAGTCGGGCTTGCCGGAGGAGACGCGCTCGAAGGTGCGGGCACCGCCGTGCGCCCAGCTGCGCCTGTCGTTCAAGGTCTTCTGCACGGCCTCGGCGAACAGCGCGCCGTCCAGCCCCAGGCCCTGTTCGACGTCGACGCGGTAGCGGTACTTCTGCCCGGTGCCGGGGGCCTTGTCGAGTCCGGGCACGGCGTCGAACTTCCCCGGCCCGGTCGCCGTGGCACCGAGCGGATACTTCTGCCCCATCTTCTGGTCGTACGTCAGCGTCACCGCGCTCGGCCCGCCGGAGGGTGTCGGCACGCCCGGGATGCCGGCACCCGCGTCGTGGACCGGGCCGGTGACGGACTGCGCCTGCGCGTCCCCGTCCCGGCCCTCGGCCACCTGGCCGGCGACGACCACCGCGAGCACGGTGACGACGGCGGCCGCCGCGATACCGGTGAAGGCCCACCCCTTGGTCCCGCCGCGCTGCGCGGGCACAGCGGCTCCCGACGCGGGGGCCCCGGTCTCATCGGTGTCCGGGGCGTCCCCGGTGTCCCGGGTGCCCCGGGCGTCGTCGCCGTCGGCCCGGGACCCGTCGAAGGCGTCGAGGTACTCCTGCCGGGGGCCACGGCGGCGCCGCGCCCCGCCGGGCCCGGGGGTACCCGGCTCCGCCCGTCGCTGCCGGGGCAGCACGACACCGGGCCCGCCGGCACCGCCCGCCCGCCCGGCCAACTCCCCCCAGCCGCCGCCGGCTTCCCGCTGCTCGGGGTGTCCGCCCCGCACCCCCGGCACCGGCGCGTCACCGCCGGCCCTCGGCACACCACGGGCCGGAGTTCCGTCGCCCGCCCCCGGCACACCACGCGCGGGAGTGCCCTCGGGAGGCCGAGGAGCGGCGCCGGGGGCACCCGGCGCGCCGTCCCTTCCCTCATCGGGGCGTGCGCCCCGTCGGTCCTCGCGTCGTGCGGCTATGTCCGCGGAGTCGCTCTTGGGCGCCGGTCCGCGGCGGCTGTGACGTCCCACCCCGGCCCTCAGCTCCTCGTGCCCGTGGCGACGGAGTCGGCACCGGCACCGGCCTCGGCGCCCTCGCGGGAGCCGTCCGCCTGCGCGAGGAGTTCCCGGAAGGCACCGGCCACCACGTCCGGGTACTCCATCATCGCCACGTGACCGGCGTCCGGCAGGCACAGCAGACGGGAGTCACGGAAGGCACGGGCGGCCTTGTGGGCCATGCGGAAGCCGACGAGCTGGTCCCGGCCTCCGTAGATCAGCAGGGTGGGGGCGAGCACCCGCTCGGCCTGCCGCCACAGCCCGTGCTGCCCGCCGAGCGTGTACGCGTTGACGATCCCGCGCGCGGAGCGGGCCATCGCGTCCCAGAAGTACGGCAGACGCAGCCGCCGTTCCAGCTCCTCGACGGCATGCCGAAACGCTTCCGGCGACACCCGCCCGGGATCGCCGTAGCAGAGCGCCATGACACCGCGCACCCGCTGCTCGGCCGTCCACTCCCTGGTGAGCCGGGTGAACAGGGCGGCGACACCGGGCACGGCGAGCAGCCCCGTCGGCACCGCGGTGCGCTGCACCCGCAGCTCGGGCAGGGCGGGCGACACGAGCGTGAGCGTACGGACCAGGTCGGGGCGGACGGCGGCCACGCGCGTGGCGACCGCGCCGCCGAGCGAGTTGCCGAAGAGGTGGACCGGGCCGGGGGGGGGGGGGGGGGAGGAGGGGGGGGAGGGGGGGGGGGGGGGGGGGGGGGGGGGGTGGGGGTGGTGGGGGGGGGGGGGGGGGGGGTGGGGGGGGGGGGGGGGGGGGGGGGGGGGGGAGGGGGGGGGGGGGGAAGGGGGGGGGGGGGGGGGGGGGGGGGGGAGGGGGGGGGGGGGGGGGTGGTGGGGGGGGGGGGGGGGGGCCCAGTACCCCGCTGTTTTTATCGGGAGACGGGACGAAGCCCCAT
>NZ_JBVHWQ010000017.1:0-84365 GCF_055564315.1 Streptomyces sp. NPDC029151 | reverse complement strand
CCGCCGCCACGCCTTCCCCGCGCCGCCATGAGTCCGGTGACGCGTCCGTCCGGGAGTCCCGTCCGGTAAGGCGCACCACCCCCCCCCCCCCCCCCCCCCCTCCTCCCCCCCTCCCCCCTCCCCCCCCCCCCCCCCCCCAGCCCGGGGAGGCGAAGGCCCAGCTGGTGCAGCGCCTGATCGGCGGCCAGGTCAGCGGGACCACCGCCGACCTGGTGTCCGGGCTGGCCCGGTCCCGCTGGTCGCAGCCCCGCGACCTGGTGGACGCGCTGGAGGAGCTGGCCGACATCGCCGACCTGACGGCGGCGGAGAAGACCGGCACCCTGGACGACGTCGAGGACGAGCTGTTCCGGTTCGGCCGGATCGTCTCCTCCAGCACCGAGCTGCGCGCCGCGCTCACCGACCGTGCCGCCGGCACCTCGGCCAAGACCGAGCTGCTGCACCGGCTCCTCGGCGGGCGGGCCAAGCCGGCCACCGAGCGTCTGGTGACGCGCCTCGCCACCGCGCCGCGTGGACGTAGCCTGGAGGCGGGACTGGAGTCTCTGTCCAAGCTCGCCGCAGAGCGCCGGGACCGCATGGTCGCCGTCGTCACCTCGGCGGTGCCGCTGAGCGACGGGCAGAAGCAGCGCCTCGGCGCGGCCCTGACCAAGCTCTACGGGCGTCGGATGCACCTCAACCTCGACGTCGACCCCCAGGTCGTCGGCGGGATCCGGGTGCAGGTCGGTGACGAGGTCATCAACGGCTCCATCGCGGACCGGCTGGACGAGGCCGCCCGCCGCATGGCGAGCTAGCAGCAACTCGATAGACCGGTCTTTCGAGACAGTTCGAGAGACGCAGTACGTACTTACGGCCCTGGTTGGGCCGTGCAGAGGATTCACCTCTTTTAGGGGGGAGTCCCCATCCCCCCAAAGTGAAACTTCGGGCCCAACAAGGAGAGCAGGGAACCCAGATGGCGGAGCTCACGATCCGGCCGGAGGAGATCCGGGACGCGCTGGAGAACTTCGTCCAGTCGTACAAGCCGGACGCGGCCTCGCGCGAGGAGGTCGGTACGGTCACCCTTGCCGGCGACGGCATCGCGAAGGTCGAGGGCCTGCCCTCGGCCATGGCCAACGAACTGCTGAAGTTCGAGGACGGCACCCTCGGCCTCGCGCTGAACCTGGAAGAGCGCGAGATCGGCGCCATCGTCCTCGGTGAGTTCAGCGGCATCGAGGAGGGTCAGCCGGTCACGCGCACCGGTGAGGTCCTCTCCGTCGCGGTCGGCGAGGGCTACCTCGGCCGCGTCGTCGACCCGCTCGGCAACCCGATCGACGGCCTCGGCGAGATCGAGACGTCCGGCCGCCGCGCCCTCGAGCTGCAGGCCCCCACGGTCATGCAGCGCAAGTCGGTGCACGAGCCGATGGAGACGGGCTACAAGGCCGTCGACGCGATGACCCCGATCGGCCGTGGCCAGCGTCAGCTGATCATCGGTGACCGTCAGACCGGCAAGACCGCCCTGGCCGTCGACACGATCATCAACCAGCGCGACAACTGGCGCTCGGGCGACCCGAAGAAGCAGGTCCGCTGCATCTACGTCGCCATCGGCCAGAAGGGCTCCACCATCGCCGGCGTGCGCCGCGCGCTGGAGGAGAACGGCGCGCTGGAGTACACGACCATCGTCGCCGCCCCGGCGTCCGACCCGGCCGGCTTCAAGTACCTGGCGCCGTACACCGGTTCGGCCATCGGCCAGCAGTGGATGTACGAGGGCAAGCACGTCCTCATCATCTTCGACGACCTCTCGAAGCAGGCCGACGCCTACCGCGCCGTGTCCCTGCTGCTGCGCCGCCCGCCGGGCCGTGAGGCCTACCCGGGTGACGTTTTCTACCTGCACTCCCGTCTGCTGGAGCGCTGCGCCAAGCTCTCCGACGACATGGGCGCCGGTTCGATGACCGGTCTGCCGATCGTCGAGACCAAGGCCAACGACGTCTCGGCGTTCATCCCGACCAACGTCATCTCCATCACCGACGGCCAGTGCTTCCTGGAGTCGGACCTGTTCAACGCCGGTCAGCGCCCCGCGCTGAACGTCGGTATCTCCGTCTCCCGAGTCGGTGGTTCCGCGCAGCACAAGGCGATGCGCCAGGTCTCCGGCCGCCTCCGTGTGGACCTCGCCCAGTTCCGTGAGCTGGAGGCGTTCGCCGCCTTCGGTTCCGACCTGGACGCGGCCTCCAAGGCCCAGCTGGAGCGCGGTCAGCGCATGGTCGAGCTGCTGAAGCAGGACCAGTACCAGCCGATGGCCACCGAGGACCAGGTCGTCTCCGTCTGGGCCGGCACCAACGGCCGCATGGACGACGTCCCGGTCGCCGACATCCGCCGCTTCGAGAAGGAGCTGCTGGACTACCTGCACCGCAAGGAGCAGGGTCTGATGACCTCCATCCGCGAGGGCGCCAAGATGTCGGACGACACGATCCAGGCGATCGACGACGCGGTGGCGGAGTTCAAGAAGCAGTTCGAGACCTCGGACGGCAAGCTGCTCGGCGAGGACACTCCTGCCGCTGCTTCCAAGTGACGTAAGGAAGGGACCTGACTCATGGGAGCCCAGCTCCGGGTCTACAAGCGTCGCATCCGATCCGTCACCGCGACCAAGAAGATCACCAAGGCGATGGAGATGATCGCCGCCTCGCGCGTCGTCAAGGCGCAGCGCAAGGTGGCGGCCTCCACGCCGTACGCGACCGAGCTGACGCGCGCGGTCACGGCGGTGGGCACGGGTTCGAACACCAAGCACCCGCTCACCACGGAGGCGGAGAACCCGACCCGTGTCGCGGTCCTGCTCCTCACGAGCGACCGCGGTCTGGCCGGCGCCTTCAACTCCAACGCGATCAAGGCGGCGGAGCAGCTGACCGCGCGCCTGGAGCGCGAGGGCAAGCAGGTCGACACGTACATCGTCGGCCGGCGCGGTGTGGCCCACTACAACTTCCGTGAGCGCAAGATCGCGGAGTCGTGGACGGGCTTCACGGACGAGCCGACGTACGCGGACGCCAAGAAGGTGGCGGCGCCCCTGATCGAGGCGATCGAGAAGGACACGGCCGACGGTGGCGTGGACGAGCTGCACATCGTCTTCACCGAGTTCGTCTCGATGATGACGCAGACGGCGCTCGACGCCCGGCTGCTGCCGCTGCGCCTCGAAGAGGTCGCCGAGGAGGCTCACCCGAAGGGCGAGATCCTCCCGCTGTACGACTTCGAGCCCTCGGCGGAGGACGTCCTCGACGCCCTGCTGCCGCGCTACGTGGAGAGCCGGATCTACAACGCGCTGCTCCAGTCGGCCGCTTCGAAGCACGCCGCCACGCGGCGCGCGATGAAGTCGGCCACCGACAACGCGGGCGAGCTGATCAACACGCTCTCCCGTCTTGCCAACGCGGCCCGCCAGGCCGAAATCACCCAGGAAATCAGCGAGATCGTCGGTGGCGCGAGCGCCCTGGCCGACGCGACCGCGGGGAGTGACCGATAAATGACCACCACTGTTGAGACCGCGACGGCTACGGGCCGCGTCGCCCGGGTCATCGGCCCGGTCGTCGACGTGGAGTTCCCCGTCGACGCGATGCCGGAGATCTACAACGCCCTCCACGTCGAGGTCGCCGACCCGGCCAACGCGGGCGAGAAGAAGATCCTGACCCTGGAGGTCGCCCAGCACCTGGGTGACGGCCTGGTCCGCACCATCTCCATGCAGCCGACCGACGGTCTGGTCCGCCAGGCCCCGGTCACCGACACCGGCGACGGCATCACCGTCCCGGTCGGCGACTTCACCAAGGGCAAGGTGTTCAACACCCTCGGTGAGGTGCTGAACGTCGACGAGTCCTACGAGGGCGAGCGCTGGTCCATCCACCGCAAGGCCCCGAACTTCGACGAGCTCGAGTCGAAGACCGAGATGTTCGAGACCGGCGTCAAGGTCATCGACCTGCTGACCCCGTACGTCAAGGGCGGCAAGATCGGTCTGTTCGGCGGCGCCGGCGTCGGCAAGACGGTGCTCATCCAGGAGATGATCTACCGTGTCGCCAACAACCACGACGGTGTCTCGGTGTTCGCCGGTGTCGGCGAGCGCACCCGTGAGGGCAACGACCTGATCGAGGAGATGTCCGACTCGGGCGTCATCGACAAGACCGCGCTGGTCTTCGGTCAGATGGACGAGCCCCCGGGCACCCGTCTGCGCGTCGCGCTGGCCGGCCTGACCATGGCCGAGTACTTCCGTGACGTCCAGAAGCAGGACGTGCTGTTCTTCATCGACAACATCTTCCGCTTCACGCAGGCCGGCTCCGAGGTCTCCACCCTGCTCGGCCGCATGCCGTCCGCGGTGGGTTACCAGCCGAACCTGGCCGACGAGATGGGTCTCCTCCAGGAGCGCATCACCTCGACCCGCGGTCACTCGATCACCTCGATGCAGGCGATCTACGTCCCCGCGGACGACCTGACCGACCCGGCCCCGGCCACCACCTTCGCCCACCTCGACGCGACGACGGTTCTCTCCCGTCCGATCTCGGAGAAGGGCATCTACCCGGCCGTGGACCCGCTGGACTCCACGTCCCGGATCCTGGACCCGCGCTACATCTCGCAGGACCACTACAACGCGGCCATGCGCGTGAAGACGATCCTGCAGAAGTACAAGGACCTCCAGGACATCATCGCGATCCTCGGTATCGACGAGCTGGGCGAGGAGGACAAGCTCGTCGTCCACCGTGCCCGTCGTGTGGAGCGCTTCCTGTCCCAGAACACCCACGTCGCCAAGCAGTTCACCGGCGTGGACGGTTCGGACGTGCCCCTGGACGAGTCGATCGCGGCGTTCAACGCGATCTGCGACGGCGAGTACGACCACTTCCCGGAGCAGGCGTTCTTCATGTGCGGTGGCCTGGAGGACCTCAAGGCCAACGCCAAGGAGCTCGGCGTCTCCTGAACTCCCTGAGTTCGTGTGAGGGGGCGGGTCCGTCCCGCCCCCTCTGCCACGCCTACTAGAATTGACCCCAACACCCGGCACAACCGCCGGGTGGTGACCCGAGGAGCCACCCTTGGCTGCTGAGCTGCACGTCGAGCTGGTCGCCGCCGACCGCCAGGTCTGGTCCGGCGAGGCCACCCTGGTCGTCGCGCGCACCACGTCCGGCGACATCGGCGTCATGCCCGGTCACCAGCCGCTGCTCGGTGTGCTGGAGTCGGGCCCGGTGACCATCCGTACGAGTGAAGGTGGAACGGTCGTCGCCGCGGTGCACGGCGGTTTCATCTCGTTCGCGGACAACAAGCTCTCGCTGCTGGCCGAGATCGCCGAGCTGTCGGACGAGATCGATGTCCAGCGCACGGAGCGGGAGCTGGAGCGCGCGAAGGCGGAGGGCGACGCCGCCGCCGAGCGTCGCGCGGACGTTCGACTTCGTGCCGCGGCGGCGCGCTAGACACTGCGCGCGGTGCGTTGACAAACCTCAGCCGCGGCTGGGACCGGAGCGATCCGGACCCAGCCGCGGCTGAGGCGGATGTGGGTGTTTTTTACGTTCCGTTACCTAGGAGACGAGGAGGTCGGTGCCGATGGTCCTCGCTCTGACTGTGTGCGGGATCGTGGTGGCGCTCGTAGTGGTGGGGCTGTTCCTGTTCGGTCTGCGCCGCAGGCTGATCCAGCGGTCCGGCGGCACCTTCGACTGCTCCCTGCGCTGGGACGTGCCCGAGAAATCGGACGGCGGCGGCAAGGGCTGGTCGTACGGCGTCGCCCGCTACAACGGCGACCGCATCGAGTGGTACCGGGTCTTCTCCTACGCCTTCCGTCCCCGCCGCACCCTGGAGCGGGCGCAGATCGAGGTGGCCGGCCGCCGGCTGCCCGAGGGCGAGGAGGAGCTGGCGCTGCTGTCCGACGCGGTGGTCCTCGCCTGTACCCACCGGGGCGTCCGCCTGGAACTCGCCATGAGCGAGGACGCGCTGACCGGATTCCTCGCGTGGCTGGAGGCCGCCCCGCCCGGTCAGCGGGTGAACGTGGCGTAACCGCGTTCACCCTCCCCCGGACGAAGGCCGGGAGAGGGTGAAGGGCGTGGCGCTGTTCGTCCCTACAGGTTGTCGCTGATCGCGCTCACCAGTTCACCGTTGCCGGTGTCGCCGCTGAACTCCCAGAAGAAGGCTCCGCCGAGGCCCTGGGTGTTGGCCCACGCCATCTTCGACTTGATCGTGGCGGGAGTGTCGTACGACCACCAGTTGCTGCCGCAGTGCGCGTACGCCGTACCCGCGACGGTGCCGGTGGCCGGACAGGACGACTTCAGGACCTTGTAGTCCTCGATGCCCTGCTCGTAGGTGCCGGCCGCGGGTCCCGTGGCCGTGCCGCCCGGGGCGTCCTGGGTGACGCCGGTCCAGCCGCGGCCGTAGAAGCCGATGCCGATGAGGAGCTTCTTCGCGGGTACGCCGATCGCCTTGAACTTGGCGATCGCGTCGGCGGTGGTGAAGCCCGCCTTCGGGATGCCGTCGTACGAGGTGAGCGGGGAGTGCGGGGCCGTCGGACCCTTGGCGTCCCAGGCTCCGAAGAAGTCGTACGTCATCACGTTGTACCAGTCGACGGAGGCGGCGGCGCCCGCGTAGTCGGCGGCCTCGATCTTGCCGCCGGCCGAGCCGTCGGCGGTGACCGCGGCGGTGACCAGGTTGTTCGAGCCGAACTTGGCGCGCAGCGCGGACATCAGGTTCTTGTACGCCGCCGCACCGGAGGTGTCACAGGTCAGACCGCAGGCGTTCGGGTACTCCCAGTCGATGTCGATGCCGTCGAAGACGTCGGCCCAGCGCGGGTCCTCGACCAGGTCGTAGCAGGACTGGGCGAAGGCGGCCGGGTTCTTCGCAGCGTCCGCGAACCCGCCGGACCAGGTCCAGCCGCCGAAGGACCACAGCACCTTGATGTTCGGGTACTTGGCCTTCAGCTGGCGCAGCTGGTTGAAGTTGCCGCGCAGCGGCTGGTCCCAGGTGTCGGCGACGCCGCTGACCGACTGGTCGGCGGTGAAGGCCTTGTCGTAGTCGGCGTAGGAGTCGCCGATCGCGCACTTGCCGCCGGTGACGTTGCCGAAGGCGTAGTTGATGTGCGTGATCTTGGCGGCGGAGCCGGACGTCACCAGGTTCTTGACGTTGTAGTTCCGGCCGTAGATGCCCCACTCGGTGAAGTAGCCGAGCTTGACCTTGTCGCCGGTGGGCGGGGGAGTGGTGCCGCCGCCGGTGGTGTGGACCTTGACCGCGCCGCTGACCGGTCCGGTCTGGTCGGCGGTGTCGCGGGCCCGCACGGTGTAGGAGTAGTCGGTGCCGGCGGTCAGGCCGGTGTCGGTGTACGACGTGGTGGTGACCGTGGCGACCTTGGTGCCGTCGCGCAGCACGTCGTAGTTCTTGATCCCCTTGTCGTCGGTGGCCGCGCTCCAGCCGAGCTTCACCGAGGTGTCGGTGACGGAGGAGGCGGTGGGGGTGCCGGGGGCGGAGGGGGCCGCGTCACCGGGGACCGTCGTGCCGTCGCAGCTGTCGCCGTTCAGCTTGCAGTTGGACGGGGCGCCGGGCCCCGAGCCGTTGAAACCGAAGGAGACGGAGGCGCCGGGGGCGATGGTGCCGTTCCAGCCGACGTTCTTGGCGGTCCAGTGGTCTCCGGAGTTGGTGACCGTGGCGTCCCAGGCCGAGGCGACCTTGGTGCCGGAGGGGAAGTCCCACTCGACGGTCCAGGAGCTGATGGTGCTCGTGCCGGTGTTCTTGACGGTCCACTGGCCGCCGAAACCGCTGCCCCAGTCGCTGGTCTTGGTGAAGGTGGCCGTCGCGTTGGTCGCGGCCTGGGCGGGGCTCGCGAGACCGACCGCGCCGGCCATGGGGAGCAACAGGGTCGCGAATGCCGCCGCGGCTCTGTGTCTGAAGCGCATGCTGCGCCTCCCTCGTCGTCGGGGGTGTCAGGGGCATGACTGAGCCTTCATGCCCACGGTGCTGCGAGGGTAGAAAGGTCTGGACCACAGGTCAATAGGTCTGGACCACTTCGGGGTCGGCGCGACTAGAGCCCCAACTCCCGCGCGAGGACCGCGGCTTGCACCCGGCTGCGCAGCTCCAGCTTCGCCAGCACCCGGCTGACGTGCGTCTTCACCGTGCCCTCCGCCATGTCCAGCCGGGCCCCGATCAGGGCGTTGGACAGGCCCTCGCCGATGCAGCCCAGCACCTCCCGCTCCCGCCGGGTCAGCCCCTCCAGCACGGCCGGGTCGTGCTCCCCGCCCCGCGCCGGGGCCGAGGCGAACTCGGCGATCAGCCGCCGGGTCACGGCCGGCGCGACGATGCCCTCCCCGCGCGCCACCGTCCGCACCGCCTCCAGCAGGCCCCGGGCCTCCGTGTCCTTCAGCAGGAACCCGGCCGCGCCCGCCCGCAGCGCCCCGAAGACGTACTCGTCGAGGTCGAAGGTGGTCAGCACGAGCACGTCGGCGAGCCGCTCCCCGACGATCCGCCGGGTCGCGGACACCCCGTCCAGCCGGGGCATCTGTACGTCCATCAGCACCAGGTCCGGCCGCAGGCTCCGGGCCAGGGCGACCGCCCGCTCGCCGTCCGCCGCCTCACCGACCACCTCGATGTCCGGGGCGCTGCCGAGGATCAGCACGAGCCCGGCGCGGACGGCGGACTGGTCCTCGGCGACCAGGACACGGATCATGCGGGATCTCCCTCGGTGAGCGGAAGCGTGGCGTGCACGGCCCACAGACCGTCCCGCGGACCGGCCTCGAAGCTGCCGCCGAGCAGCGCCGCCCGCTCCCGCATACCGGTCAGGCCGGAGCCGGAGCCGGGCACACGGGGCGCGTCGCCGGACCGGTAGGGGCTGCACACGCGGATGTCGAGGACCCCGTCCCGCTGCCGGAGACGGACGCGGACCCGCCCCTTCGCCGCGTGCTTCAGGGCGTTGGTCAGCGACTCCTGCACGATCCGGTAGGCGGCCAGTTCCACCGGGGCCGGCACCGTGCCGTGGCCGGCGTCGAGCGTGGCGTCGAGGCCGTTGGCCCGGGCGTGGTCGACCAGGGCGCCGAGACCGTCCAGGGTGGGGGACGCGGCGGGCTCCCGGTCCCCGGAGCCGTCGCGCAGGATGCCGATCAGCCGGCGCATCTCGGCCAGCGCCTCCACGCTGTTCTCCCGGATGACGGCCAGCGCGTCCCGGGACGTCTTCGGATCGTCGAGGGAGAGCGCCGCCGTGGAGTGGATGGCGATGGCCGACAGGTGGCCCGCGACCATGTCGTGCAACTCGCGTGCCATGCGCGCGCGTTCCGCGGTGACGGCCTGGGTGCGGTCCATCTCGGCCAGCAGCGCGGTCTGTTCGGCGCGCAGCCGGGCGGCCTCGGCGGCGTCGCGGTGGTTGCGCACGAGCGCGCCGGTGGCGGCGGGCGCCAGCGCCAGCACGCCGATGCCCACTCCGATCAGCAGGCCCTGCGGATCCCGCCAGAGCGCCGCGGGGACCACCCCGCCGAGGACCGTGAGCATCCCGGTGATCCACGGGATGCGGCGGGCGGAGGCCGGGGTGCCGTACAGGACGGCCGCGTACACCAGGTCGGTGTACAGCACGATCGTCACGATGCTGCCGAGCGTCACCGTGTCCCAGAACAGCGCGGCCGTGCCGATCAGCAGCCCGGTGCGCGGCCGGGTGCGGCGCAGCGGCTCGCACGCGGCGGTCACCGCCAGCGGCACCAGCGGCGCCCAGGGCGCGGACCACAGCACCAGCTCGTCCGAGGCCACCCGGGGATGGATGCCGAGCGCCCACAGCAGCACCCCGCCGAGCAGTCCGCCCACGGCGATGTGCAGGTCGTCGCGGTGCGGGCGGCCGGGGGCGAGGGGCATGCCTCCATCCAACACGGCCGCGTGGCCGTGCGCCTGCCCCTGGGGAAGGGTGCCGTACTGCGACTTTCGCTTACGCCGGTCTCCTCTGCGCCGACGACGACACGTGCGGCCCGGGCCGGGAGCCTGGAGGGGTGAGCGAGGGGAGCGAAGCGTGATCGTCGGACTGATCATCGCCTGTGAGGTGGCGTTCTGGGTGCTGCTGGCGGCCGGGCTGGCCTTCCGGTACGCGTTCCGGATGCCCCGCACCGGGCTGGCCCTGCTGCTGTGCGAGCCGCTCCTGGAGATCGTGCTGTTCGCCGTCACCGCGGTCGACCTGCGCAACGGCGCCGACCCCGACTGGCGGCACGGTCTCGCCGCGGTGTACATCGGCTTCACCGTGGGTCTCGGCCACTCCACCGTCAGGTGGGCGGACGCCCGGGTCGCCCACCGCTTCGCCGGCGGCCCGCCGCCCGTGAGGCCCCCCAGGTACGGCATCGCGCGCGCCGTGCACGAGTGGCGGGTCGCGGGCCGCTGGATCCTGGCCTCGGCGGTGTCCCTCGCGTTGCTCCAGGGCGCGGTCTGGTACGTCGGCGACGCGGGGGACACCGGCTCGCTGCGGGACTGGCAGGTGCGCATGCTCTGGGTGACCGGCATCAACGTGGTGATCGCCGGCAGCTACACCCTGTTCCCGAAGCGGGAGCCGCGGCCCGGCGGGGAGCCGGCCGGGCAGTCCGTCGAAAAGTCTGTCGACAGCGGGGCGGCCCCGGGGACATCATCACGGCGATGACACGAACCGACACGCCTCCCGCTTGGGACGAGCGCACCCAGCTGACCACCTTCCTCGGCTACGTCCGCGCCACCGCGCGCGCCAAGTGCCAGGAACTCTCCGACGAGGACGCCGTGAAGGCGGTCCTCCCCGGCTCACCGCTGATGACCCTCAGCGGACTGATCAGCCATCTGCGCTGGGTCGAGTACTACTGGTTCCGGGTCGTCTTCCTGGGGGAGCCGGACGAGGGCCCCTGGACCGAGGAGGACCCCGACCGCGAGATGCGGATCGCCGTCGACATCCCGCTGTCCCGGCTGCTCGACGAGTACGCCGCGGACAGCGCCCGGTACGACGAACTGGTCGCCGCGCACGACCTGGACACCAAGTCACAGGTGAAGCGGGGCGACGGCGACCCGGTGGACCTGCGCTGGATCCTGCTCCACCTCATCGAGGAGACGGCCCGGCACAACGGCCACCTCGACATCCTGCGCGAGCTGATCGACGGCCGGACCGGCGACTAGGCGGAACCGGCCCTAGCGCTCCCCGCCCGGCACCCACAGCACGTCACCGGTCTCCCGGTTGGCGCTGCGGGCCAGGATGAACAGCAGGTCGGAGAGGCGGTTGAGGTAGGTGGCGGTGAGCGGGTTCATCGTCTCGCCGTGCACCTCCAGCGCCGCCCAGGTGGAGCGCTCGGCCCGGCGTACGACCGTGCACGCCTGGTGCAGCAGGGCGGCGCCCGGGGTGCCGCCCGGCAGGATGAAGGAGCGCAGCTTCTCCAGCCGCTCGTTGAAGCGGTCGCAGTCCGCCTCCAGCCGGTCGACGTAGAACTGCTCCACCCTCAGCGGCGGGAACGCGGGGTTCTCCACGACCGGCGTCGACAGGTCCGCACCCACGTCGAACAGGTCGTTCTGGACGCGGGTGAGGACCGCGACGATCTCCTCGTCCAGACCGCCCAGCGCGATGGCGGTGCCGATCACCGCGTTCGCCTCGTTGGCGTCCGCGTAGGCGGAGATCCTGAGGTCCGTCTTGGGCACCCGGCTCATGTCACCGAGGCTGGTGGTGCCCTGGTCGCCGGTCCTGGTGTAGATACGCGTCAGATTGACCATGCGGCCAGCGTAGTTACGCCCCGGCGGTCCGGAACACCCGTGTGCCCACCGTCATGGACAGCGCGGTGCAGGCGAGGGCGACCAGGGTGCCGTAGAGCATGTGCGGGGTCGTGTAGTGGCCGACGTACGCGTCCCGGACGGCGTCCACCAGATAGCGGAACGGGACGAAGTGGGACAGCACGTCCAGCCAGGCGGGGGCCAGGGTCATCGGGAGCATCAGGCCGGACAGCAGCACGGAGGGCATCGACACCATGTTGATCAGCGGGCCGAACTCCTGCGGGGTGCGTACCTTCATGCCGAGCGCGTACGACACCGAGGCCAGCGAGAGCGTGAGCAGCGCGACGAAGGCGAAGCCGAGCAGAACGCCGGCCAGGGGCGCGCGCAGGCCCATCACCAGCGCGGCCAGCACCAGCAGCACCGCCTGGAAGACGAACACCGTGGCGTCCCGCAGCACCCGGCCGAGCAGCAGGGCGAGCCGGCTGACCGGCGTCACCCGCATCCGCTCCACCACCCCCTGCCCCTTCTCGATGATCACCGTGAACCCGGCGAACAGCGCCCCGAACAGGCCGAGCTGCATCAGCAGCCCGGGCACCAGCACCTGCCAGGAACTGCCCTGCCCGCCCAGCGGCAGTCCCGTGAGCAGCGGGCCGAAGAAGAGCAGGTGGAGCAGGGGCGTCAGCACGCCGAAGAGCAGGGCGAAACGGGAGCGCAGGGACTGGCGGAGGTAGCGGCCGTAGACGAGGGCCGTGTCGTGAAGCAGCATCGTGCGGGTCCTGATCCTTTGGCGGGCCTCATACGGCGACGGGGGCGGGGACGGCCGGGGAGGGCGCGCGGCCGGTGATGGCGAGGAAGGTGTCCTGGAGGGTCGCGTCGAGCGAGCCGCCGTGGCGGAGCCTGAGCGCGCTCGGGGTGCCCTCGGCGGCGACCGTGCCGCGGTCCACGATCACCAGCCGGTCGGCGAGGGCGTCGGCCTCGTCCAGGTAGTGGGTGGTCAGGAAGACGGTCGTACCGTGCTCGTCGCGCAGCCGGCGGACCAGTGACCACAGGTCGGCGCGGCCGGCGGGGTCCAGGCCGGTGGTGGGCTCGTCCAGGAACAGCACCTTCGGGCGGTGGGTGAGCGCCATCGCGATGTCCAGGCGCCGGCGCTGGCCCCCGGAGAGCGCGCCGGTCTTCCGGTCCAGGAGCGCGGTGAGGTCCAGCTCCTCGGCGAGTTCGGCGGCGCGGGCGGCCGCCTTCGCCCTCGGCAGGCGGTACAGCCGGCCCTGGGTGACCAGCTCCTCCCGCACGGTGATCTGCGGATCGACGCCGCCGGACTGGGCGACGTAGCCGCTGGCCCGGCGTACCCCGGCCGGATCGGTGGCGAGGTCGCACCCGGCGACGGTGGCCGCGCCGCCGGTCGGCCTCAGCAGGGTGGTGAGCATCCGCAGGGTGGTCGTCTTGCCGGCGCCGTTGGGGCCGAGGAAGCCGAGGATCTCGCCCTCGCGGACGGTGAGGTCGACGCACCGGACGGCGTCCACGGGTCCGGCCTTGGTCTGGAAGGTGCGGGCGAGGCCCGCCGTGCTGATGACTGCTGCCATGCCCCCAGAAAAACAGAGTCCCTAAAATTTTGCAATGACCCCAAATTTAGAGGGAAGCCGGCGAAGCTAGGATGCGGGCATGGCTGAGGGGCTCAGGGAGCGGAAGAAGAGGCAGACCCGGCAGTACATCTCCGATGTCGCCACCGGGCTGTTCCTGGAGCGCGGGTTCGAGTCGGTGACGGTCGCGGAGATCGCCGAGGCGGCGAACGTCTCGGTCAACACCGTCTACAACTACTTCCCCGCCAAGGAGGACCTCTTCTTCGACCGCTCGGCCGGCGTGACCGACCGGCTCGCCCGGTGGGTCCGGGGCCGGGACGCGGGGGAGTCCGCCGCACGCGCCGTCCTGCGCGAACTGCGCGGCGAGGCCGAGGCCGTCTCGCCCCGCATCGGTCTGATGGAGGGCTACGACCGCTTCATGCGGGTCATCCGCGAGGCGCCGCCGCTGCGCTCCCGGCTGTGGAGCCTCCAGCAGGAGATGCACGACACCCTGGAGGCGGCCCTGCGCGAGGAGACCGGCGCCGCCGACGGCGACCCCCTCCCCGACCTGATGGCCGGTCAGATCTGCTGGATCCACCAGGCCGTCTTCGTCACCATCGGCCGCGAGATGCTCGCCGGGCGCAAACCGGCCGAAGTGTCACGAGAGGTACTCGTCCTCCTGGACGACATCGAGGACCTGTTGAGTGAAAAGGTGCTCAACTACGCCGTCCGAGGCCCGGCCTGAGCCCTGGCGGTGTGATGTCCGTCAAATGAGACGTGACGCGCGTTACTTACCGGTCACACAGCGGCGCCGGAGCGCTATGGTCCGCCGAGAGGCAGACCTTTCACCGCGTTCATAGGGAGTCGGAGTGGCACGGAAGCTCGCCGTCATCGGGGCCGGTCTCATGGGATCCGGTATCGCTCAGGTCGCCGCGCAGGCGGGCTGGGACGTGGTTCTGCGGGACGTCACCGACGAGGCGCTGAAGCGCGGCACCGACGGTATCAAGGCGTCGTACGACAAGTTCGTCGGCAAGGGCAGGCTGGCGGCCGAGGACGCGGAGGCCGCGCTCGCGCGCATCACCCCGACCACCGACCTGGACGCCGCCGCCGACGCGGACATCGTGGTCGAGGCCGTCTTCGAGAAGCTGGAGGTCAAGCACGAGATCTTCCGCGCGCTCGACAAGCTCGTGCGCGAGGACGCCGTGCTCGCCTCCAACACCTCCGCCATCCCGATCACCAAGATCGCGGCCGCCACCGAGCACCCCGAGCGGGTCGTCGGCGTGCACTTCTTCTCGCCGGTGCCGATGATGCAGCTCGTCGAGCTGGTCCGCGGCTACAAGACCAGCGACGAAGCCCTCGCCACCGCGCGGGAGTTCGCCGAGTCCGTCGGCAAGACCTGCATCGTCGTCAACCGCGACGTCGCCGGCTTCGTCACCACCCGGCTCATCTCCGCCCTCGTGGTCGAGGCGACCAAGCTCTACGAGTCCGGCGTGGCGACCGCCGAGGACATCGACCTCGCCTGCAAGCTGGGCTTCGGCCACGCCATGGGTCCGCTCGCCACCGCCGACCTGACCGGCGTGGACATCCTGCTGCACGCCACCAGCAACATCTACACCGAGTCCCAGGACGAGAAGTTCGCCCCGCCGGAGCTGATGCGCCGGATGGTGGACGCCGGTGACATCGGCCGCAAGAGCGGGCAGGGCTTCTACACGTACTGAGTCACCCCCTCACGGCACGGACACCCCGGGAGTATCACTCCCGGGGGTGAATTCGGTATCGGTTCGCTTACAAGCAGCAACCGGACCGCCACCCGCACAGTCAGACGGTGCACAGCACCGTCACCGAATACGCCAACCGCATGCAACGGGGAGCGCATATGCACATCAGGGGCGACCACGCCGAGCTGGTCGTCGGGGGCCGCCTCGACGTACGCAGCGCGGCGGACGCCCGTACGGCCCTGCACTCGGCCGTCGACACCGGAGTCGGCGACCTGGTGCTCGACCTGTCCGAACTGGACTCCTGGGACGCCACCGGACTCGGGGTGATCATGGGCGCCCACCGGCGGGCCGGCCGCTGCGGGCGCCGCCTGGTGCTGCGGGGCGTGCCCCCGCAGATGCAGCGCCTGCTGGTCGCCACCCGGCTGCACCGCATCCTCGCCATCGAGGGCGGCATCGGGGTGGAGTCGCTGCCCCGGGTGTGAGGCGCCCCTGCCGGGCCGGACCGGGCGCAATCCTCACGAGACCGTGACGTCTCGGACCGTACGCCACCCCGCCCTGTCGGAGATACTGAGCCACGGTTTAGGGTGCGGTCGCCCGCTGCCTCGCAACCCTCGACCCGGCGGGCCCGGACCAGAAGCGACAGCGCGGTGTGCGACAAGGCCGGGAGGGGCCGGAACTGGGCACACGACGCTTTTGGGGGGCTTGAACCCATGGACCCGATCGAGCCGATCGACCCGATCAACGCGGGACCCGAGCAGTACGGCACGGCCCACGGCCGCCGCCCGCCCCGGGACTCCCTCACCTCCGACTTCGCCCCGGGTGCGGCCGCGCCGGCCCGCATGGCCCAGCTCGTCGTGGGCGACCTCCAGCTGACCGTCAACCCCGTCGACGGCAGCGAGATAGAACCCTGCCCCCCGGCCCAGCGCCCCGACAGGCCCCGCAAGCGCACCGCCGCCGAGCGCGCCGAGACCGAACGCGCCGCCCGGCCTCCCCTCCCGCCCGGCCCCGCCCGGCAGGTGCTGCCCCTGCTGGAACGCCAGGACGAACGCGAACGCCTGGTCCGCCTCCTCGCCCAGGGGCGCTCGGTCCGCCTCACCGGCCCCGCGGGCTCCGGCCGTACCGCCCTGCTCGACCTGGTCGCCGAGGACTGCCTGGACCTCGCCCCCGACGGGGTGGTGCGCCTCAGCGGCCACCACCGCACGGCGGGCGACCTCCTGCACGACCTCTTCCACGCCGTCTACGACGCCCCCCACCACCGGCCCGACCGGGACGAACTGCTCGCCTCGGTCCAGGAGATCGGCGCGGTCGTCGTCCTGGACGACCTGGAGTTCGGCGGCGCGCCCCTGGACGAACTGCGCGACGCCACCCCCGAGTGCGCGTTCCTGTTCGCCGCCACCCCCGACGTGCCCGCACCCTCCGCCGCGGCCGAGGTGGAGGAGGTCTTCCTGGCCGGCCTCGACCGCAACGCCGGCGTGGAGATCCTCGAGCGCACCGTCGGCCGGGTGCTCACCGAGGAGGAGGCCAACTGGGCCGGCGACCTCTGGTTCGAGTCCGAGGGGCTGCCCCTGCGGTTCGTCCAGGCCGGCGCCCTGCTCCGGCAGCGCGACGAACTGCGGGCCAGCACGGGCGCGGTGGACGAGTACGGCGTCTTCGAGGACGTACGCCGGCCGGCGGACCCGCCCGCGGAGCCGGCGGACGACGTTCCGCTGCCCTCCCTCGGCGAGGCCGCGGCCCCCGCGCCGCTGCTCGCCTCCCGGCTGAGCGCCTCCGCCCGGTCCGCCCTCCGCTTCGCGGTCGCCCTCGGCGGCGAGCTGCCCCACCAGGCGCACCTGCCCGCACTGGTCGGCGACACCCACGCGGACGCCGCCCTCGGTGAGCTGGCCGGCTGCGGCCTGGTCTCCCCGGTCGGCTCCCGCTACCGGCTCGCGGCCGGGGTGCAGACCCAGCTGGAGGCGGCCGGGTACGCCGACGACGCCGACGACCACGCCCGCACCGCCGCCCGGCACTACGCCTGGTGGGCCGGCCATCCCTCGGTCACCCCCGAGCGGGTGTGCGCGGAGGCCGATGCCGTCCTGGCCGCGCTCGCCGCCGTCGTGCCGCGGGCGGCCCAGGCCGCCGACGGCGAGGAGAGCAGCGCCGTCCGGCTCGCCCGCACGGCCGCGCCCGCCTTCGCCGCGGGGCTCCACTGGAGCGCCTGGGAACGGGCCCTGCGGTCCGGCGCGGAAGCCTCGCAGCTGGCCGGCGATGTGCCCGAACAAGCCTACTTCCACCACGAGTTGGGAATACTCGCGCTCTGCTCCGGGCAGCTCGACCGGGCCCGTGCCGAACTGGAGGCCTCGGGCGGACTGCGCGGCGCCCTCGCCGACAAGCGCGGTGCGGTCGCCGGCCGCCGCGCACTGGCCCTGCTCGCCGACCGGGCGGGCGAGGCGCCGGGGCTGCCGGTGGCGGCGGAGACGCGGCACGAGGAGCCGGCACCGCGCCCCGCACCGGCGCCGGCGCCGTCCGAGGACACCCTGGTCACGCAGCGGCTTCCGCGGCCGGCGGGCAGCGGTGCCGGCATCCGGCGGGTGGCCCGCCGCAACCTGGTGGCGGCCGGCTCCGGTGCGCTGCTCGCCGCGGTCCTCGGCACGGTCGTCACGCTCGGCATGACCTCCGACCCGGACGGCGACCGCAACCCGGCGGGCAAGGTGGAGGTGAACCCGTCGGCGACCCGGGACCTGGAGGACGGCGGTCCGGCCTCGGACCCGGCCGACACCGGCGACACCGGCTCGGCCGGCGGCCGGCCCACCTCGCCGGGCCCCGACGGCACGTACGGTACGGCGGACGACCCGGTACCGCCCGCCGCCCCCTCCCGCCCGTCGGAGAGCGTCAAGCCCTCCGCCGACCCCGCCGGCCCGTCCGGCTCCCCGTCGAAGTCCCCGACCCCGGGCGGCCCGACGAGCGGCGGCACGGGCGGCACGACGGGAGGCCCGACCGGGGGCGGCACCACCGGCGGCTCCACCACCGGCGGTTCCACGACCGGCGGCTCGACGAGCGGCGGCGGCACGGGCGGTACGACGAGTGGCTCGTCCGGAGGCGGCACCACCGGCGGCTCCACCACCGGCGGCGGCACCACCACAGGCGGCTCCACGGACGGCTCGACGACCACCGGCACCACGGGCGGCACCACGGGTGGCACCACCGGCGGCGGCACGACGGGCGGTACCACCGACGGCACGACGACCGGCACCACGGACGGCTCCGCCGCGGGGACGTCGAGCAGCGCGTCGGCGTGAGCCCCTCCTCCACCGAGGACACACCGAGCGGCACGTGACGCCGCGAGCCTCAGGCGTTTTGGGCAACGGCGGTCCGTGCCGCTGCGGCGGGAGGGTCGGGGTGGAGGTCAGAGGGCGGCGGCCGAGAAGGGGCTGCCCAGGTGGAGATGGGTTCCCGGGCGGAGGGGGGCTCGCGGGTCGGGGCAGCGGCGTTGGCTGAGAAAGCCGGTGGCGGCCGTTGGTTTCGCCGTGGCGGTGGTTCGTCGCGGCGGTAGTGTGCGGGGGCGTCGGGCCTCAGGCGTGTGGGTACCGCCGGTCCGTGCCGCTGAGGGTGAGGGGCAGCGGCGTTGGCCGAGAAGTCTGCAGTGGCCCCTGATGTTCGCCGTGGCGGTGGTGTGCGGGGGCGTCGGGCCTCGGGCGATTGGGTACCGCCGGTCCCCGCCGCTGTGGGTGAATCGGGGCAGCGGTCAGGGGGCCGGGGCCGAGAAGGGCCGCCCAGGCGGAGATGCGTTCCCGGGCGGAAGGGGGCTCGCCGGTCGGCAGCGGCGTTGGCCGAGAAGCCGCTGGTGGGCCCTGATCTTCGCCGTGGCGGTGGTTCGTCGGGCGGTGGTGTGCGGGGGCGTCGGGCCTCAGGCGATTGGGTACCGCCGGTCCCCGCCGCTGTGGGTGAATCGGGGCAGCGGTCAGGGGGCCGGGGCCGGGAAGGGCCGCCCAGGTGGAGAGGGGTTCCCGGGCGGAAGGGGGGCTCGCCGGTCGGGGAAGCGGCGTTGGCCGAGAAGCCGGCGGCGGCCGTTGGTTTCCGTCGTGGCGGTGGCTCGTCGCGGCGGGGGTGTCCGGGGGTGCGCCGGGCCTCGGGCGCTTCGGCACCGCCGGTCCCCGCCGCTGCGGGAGAACCGGGGCGGCGGTCAGAGGGCGGTGGCACCGGCCGGGAAGGGGTCGGGGGCGTCAGAACAGGCGGAGTTTGTCGTCCTCGATGCCGCGCAGGGCGTCGTAGTCCAGGATCTGGCAGTTGATGCCGCGGTCGGTGGCGAGGACGCGGGCCTGGGGTTTGATCTCCTGGGCGGCGAAGATGCCGCGGACCGGCGCCAGATGGGGGTCGCGGTTCAACAGGTCGAGGTAGCGGGTGAGTTGCTCGACGCCGTCGATCTCGCCCCGGCGCTTGATCTCCACCGCCACCGTGCGGCCCTCGGCGTCCCGGCAGAGGATGTCCACGGGGCCGATCGCGGTCATGTACTCGCGGCGGATGAGGGTGTACCCCTCGCCCAGCGTCTCGATGCGGTCGGCGAGGAGCTCCTGGAGGTGCGCCTCCACGCCGTCCTTGATCAGACCGGGATCCACGCCGAGTTCGTGCGAGGAGTCGTGGAGGATCTCCTCCATCGTGATGATCAGTTTCTCGCCCCCCTTGTTGACGACGGTCCACACCCCCTCGTCCTCGCCCGTCCCCTCCTTCAGCGTGCAGGGCGGCGACATCCAGTTGAGCGGTTTGTAGGCCCTGTCGTCGGCGTGGATGGAGACGCTGCCGTCCGCCTTGACCAGGATCAGTCGCGGCGCCGAGGGCAGGTGGGCGGTGAGCCGGCCGGCGTAGTCGACCGAGCAGCGGGCAATGACGAGACGCATGGTCGGCAACGCTACTCGACACCCCCCGGTGCTCGCGATCCGCCCGCCCCGCTCCCTGTGGATCGCCCCATTTGTCCCTTGAAACTCTTGTTCATCCCTGGCCGATTGTGGGCGTAACGGGACCGTTCCATATACGCATTCTGCTGGTGTGGTCACCTACCGTTGCCTACCGTAGAGAACGGGAGGTTGCGGCCCCTGTACCGAGCGTGTTCGAAATCGCGAACTCCCCTATCTGTCCGGCAACCCCTGCGCCTCGGGGGTGCGAGAGGAGAACCCATGTCGCTCGACGTCTCACCGGCCCTACTCGAACAGGCCGAGCGAGGCGAGGTCGACGAAGCAGACTTCGTCGACTGCGTCCGGACCTCCCTGCCCTACGCATGGGAGATGATCAGCTCCCTGGTGGCCCAGCTGAAGGTGGACGGCGGCCCCTTCGCCGACAACCAGACGCCCCCGCCGGACGAGCAGGCGCGCGGCCAGCTGCTGCGTGCGCTCGCGAGCGACGCCATACGCGGCGCGCTGCAGCGGCACTTCGGTGTACGGCTGGCCTTCCAGAACTGCCACCGCGTGGCGGTGTTCCCGCTGGACGCCTCGGTGGACGAGACGTTGGCCCGCTTCACGTCGGTGCGCAACCAGTTGCTGAACCAGTCGCCGGAGCTGCGGGACTGCTGACGCGGGGTTCCGGCACGGCCGGGACGGACAGCCGTCGGCTTGCCGCTCCACCGTGGGGGAGGTGCATTCAGGACCGGGGCGGCAAGCCCCCCAGGTGGCTTGCGCGGCGGGCCGGTCAGCGCAGCTGGGGCAGCACCTCGGCGCCCAGGCGCCGCAGGTTCTCCTCCGTGGCCGCGAGGTCGCCCGAGCCTTCCGTGAGGAGGGCGAAGCGGGAGATGCCGGTCCGCTCCGAGGTGGCCGCGAGCCGGTCGGCGGCCAGCCGCGGGGTGCCCACCGGGTGCAGTCCGCAGAGCAGTTCGGTGTAGGCGTACGGGTCGCGCATCGAGCGCGCCCGTCCGTCCACCGTCACATGGGCCCCGAGTCCCTGCCGCAGCCAGCCCGGCATCGCCTTCGTCAGCGTCTCCACCGCGTCCGTGCGCCGGTCGGCGAGCTGGCAGACCCCGGCCGAGACGTGGGCGGCGCCCTCGATCTCCTCGGCCGGCCGGCCCGCCGCCCGGGCGCAGTGCCGCCACAGCGCGACCATCTCGGCCTTCTCCTCGTCCCCGACGTGCATGCCGAGCAGCATCGGCAGCCCGCGCTCTGCGGCCAGCCGTACGCTCGCCGGCGAGGTGCAGGCGAGGACGACCTCCGGGCCGGGGCTCTCCGTCAGGGCCTCCGAGGGGCGGGGGACGACCGGCACCTCGCGGAAGGAGTACCGCTCTCCGGAGGCCGCCACCGACGGCTCGCCGAGCCAGCGCAACAGCAGATCGAGCGACTCCGGGAACCCGTGTTCGTACGCCTCGAGGCCCGCGCCGAACACCTCCAGGTCCACCCAGGGGCCGCCCCGCCCGACGCCCAGGGTGAACCGGCCGCCGCTGGTGATGTGGAGCAGCGCGGCCTGCTCGCCGAGGGCCACCGGGTGGGCCGTGGGCAGTACGCTGACCGCTGTACCGACCCGGATGCGGCGGGTGCGGCCGAGCAGCAGCGCGGCCAGGGTCACCGCGGACGGGCATGTGCCGTACGGCACGAAGTGGTGCTCGGCGAGCCAGACGGCGTCCAGCCCGGACTGCTCGGCGACCTCCGCCGAGCGGACCGCCCGGTGCAGGGCTTCCCCGGGACCCTGGCCCGGGAACTGGGCCGCCAGCACAAAACTTCCTACGTGCATCGCATTTCCTGCTTCCTTGGCTCCGACCGGGAGCTCCCCCACCCGGCATAACCGTCTGACACGTGCCCAGGACACGGCCTGCCCGGAAGGATTTGCGGATTGTCTGCAGAATGGGTCGCCCAGGAGGGGGACTTGGGCGGGTTGGTTCCTTACGCGTATCCGACGCGTACCCCACACGGCGGCGCGTAGGCTGGATGGAGCCCGTGCTCCCCGTACAGCCCCGAGAGGTGTCCCGTGTCCCCGCGCCGCAACCGACCGAAGGCAGCCGGATCACCGGGCCGGAGCGCCGAGGACGACCGCGCCGGCCGGTACGGCGGCTGGCAGTCGACGGAGAGCTGGCAGGGCGAGGAATGGAGCGTGCGCCATGTCGCCGGGGCCGGCGCGCAGGGCAAGACCTACCGCTGCCCGGGCTGCGACCAGCTGATCCCGTCCGGCGTCCCGCACGTGGTGGCGTGGCCGGAGCACGCGGGCGTCGACGACCGCCGGCACTGGCACAAGGCCTGCTGGAACGCGAAGGACCGCCGCACCACGCGGGTGCAGCGGTCCCGTAACGCGCCGAGGTTCTGAGCCGGCCCCCCGAGGGCCGTTACGGCTACACGTCCCGGCTCTGGAGCAGCGCGTACGCGCCCGCGTACACCGCCGCCGTCACACCGAGGATGATCCACAGCGGGTCCCAGCCGGACGGGCCGGATTCGCTGAGGGAGTTGGCGTAGAAGACGCTGAGCTGGTTCGGGATCGAGTACTCGAACAGCCACTCACGGAGCTTGTTCAGCGACTCCGAGACCATGAAGAGGGCCAGCACCAGCGGGGCGAGCACCACGCCGATCATGATGGTGATGGCGCCCGCGGAGTGCCGGATGACCGAGCCGATGAGCAGCGAGAGCAGGCCGAGCAGCGCGATGTAGAGGCTGATGCCGACGGTGGCCTTCAGCCAGTCCTCGCCGGTGGGCGTGCGGGCGCCGGTGCTCTCCAGCATCGACGCCTGCACCATGGCCACGAAGCCGGACGTGACCAGGGTGAAGACGAAGGCGACGGCGAAGAACACGATCGACTTGGCGGCGAGCACCCGGGCCCGGCTGGGGCACGCGGTCATCGTCGTACGGATCATGCCGGTGCCGTACTCCGAGGCCGTGGTCAGCACGCCGAGCGTGATGATGCAGATGCTGCCGAGCAGCAGGCCGAAGAAGCCGAAGGAGAGCGGGTTCTCGCCGGACAGGCTGGCGGAGTCGGAGTTGGACTCGACCAGGGCGCCGGCCAGCAGGCCGATACCGACGACGAGCAGCACGAACACGCCGAGCGTCCACATCGTGGAGCGCACCGACTTGATCTTCGTCCACTCGGAGGCCAGCGCGTGCCCGAGGTGGGTGCGCACGACCGGGATGGGCGAGGTGTAGCCGGGGTACGAGCCGCCGGGCGCCGCCTGCCAGGCGGGCGCGGCGGCCGGGGCCTGCGGCATCGGGGGCTGGTGGGTGCTCATCGGGCGTCCTCGGGCTGGGTCGGGTCGGCGGGGGCGGGAGCCGCGGCGGCGGGGGCGGCCGGGGCCGTGGCGGGGGCCGGGGGAGCGGCGGCGGGCGCGGGCGGCGCCTCCTTCGTCAGGGCCGGCGGCTGCGCCGGAGCGGCGGCGGGGACCTGCGCGGGCTGCGGTGCCTGCTGTGCCTGCTGTGCCTGCGCGGGCGGCTGAGCCGGTGCCGCCGGCTGGGCGTACGGGTTGGCCGCCCCCGCCGGGCCCCCGGGCGCCGTGCCCGGTGCCGTACCCGGGGCGCCGCCGTAGAGCCCCCCGGGCGGCGGCGGGGCGTACCAGCCGGGCTGGCCCTGGCCGGGGACCGGCATGGGCGGCTGGGCGCCGGCCGGCAGCGGCTGCTGGAGGCCCGCCTTCTGGTCGACGGTCGAGCGGTAGTCCACGGCGCCCTGCGTCATCCGCATGTACGCCTCCTCCAGCGAGGCCTGGTGCGGGGACAGCTCCCACAGCCGGACGTCCGCCTCGTGCGCGAGGTCGCTGATGCGGGGCAGCGGCAGCCCGGTCACCCGGAGCGCGCCGTCCTGCTCGGGCAGGACGTGCCCGCCGGCCTCGGTGAGCGCGGAGGTCAGCTTCTCGCGCAGTTGCGGCTCGGTGTCGGGGGTGCGCACCCGGGCGAAGTCGGCCGAGTTGGCCGAGATGAAGTCCTTCACGCTCATGTCGGCCAGCAGCTGTCCGCGCCCGATCACGATCAGGTGGTCGGCGGTCAGCGCCATCTCGCTCATCAGGTGGGAGGAGACGAAGACGGTACGGCCCTCGGCCGCGAGGGCCCTCATCAGGTTGCGGACCCAGAGGATGCCCTCGGGGTCGAGGCCGTTGACCGGCTCGTCGAAGAGCAGCACCTGGGGGTCGCCGAGCAGCGCGGCGGCGATGCCGAGGCGCTGGCCCATGCCGAGGGAGAAGCCCTTGGAGCGCTTGCGGGCGACGTCCTGGAGACCGACGACACCGAGCACCTCGTCCACACGCCGGGCCGGGATGCCCGACAGCTGGGCGAGGCTCAGCAGGTGGTTGCGGGCGCTCCGGCCGCCGTGCACGGCCTTGGCGTCCAGCAGCGCGCCGACCTGGCGGGGGGCGTTGGGCAGGTTGCGGTACGGGTAGCCGCCGATGGTGACCGACCCGGACGTGGGGTTGTCCAGCCCGAGGATCATCCGCATCGTGGTGGACTTGCCCGAGCCGTTCGGCCCGAGGAAGCCGGTCACGGCGCCTGGCCGCACCTGGAAGGAAAGGTTGTACACGGCGGTCTTGTCGCCGTAGCGCTTGGTCAGGCCGACAGCCTCGATCATGCTCCGCACCCATCGAAAGGTTCAGGACAGCGGGGCACACGCCCCCGTAAGGGTTAGGAGGATATCGAGGCGCTGACGGTTCCGCCCAAAAGAAAGTAAAGCCAGAGGATGACGGAACGTGTCGCTCCTGCCTACTGGGCGTCCCGGCGCCTGAGGAGGACGTAGCCGCCCGCGAGCGCGGCGAGCACCCACAGCGCCATGATCCCGAGCCCGGCCCAGGGGCCGTAGGGCGTGTCGTCGCCCACCCGCGGGACCACCCGCATGATCCGGCTGCCGGCCTGGTCGGGCAGGAACCGCCCGATCTTCTTGGTCGCCTCGACGTTGCCGAGGATGTTCGAGACCAGGAAGAAGAACGGCATCAGGATGCCGAGGGAGAGCATCGGCGAGCGCAGCATCGCGGCGACCCCCATGGAGAACGCCGCGATCAGCGCCATGTACAGCCCGCCGCCGACGACCGCCCGCAGCACCCCGGGGTCGCCGAGGGCGGCCCGGTGGGAGCCGAGCATCGCCTGGCCGAGGAAGAACGCCGCGAAGCCCGTCACCATGCCGACGGCGAGCGCGAGCGCCGTGGCCACCGCGACCTTGCCGAACAGGAAGGCGCCGCGCCGCGGCACGGCGGCCAGGGAGACCCGGATCATGCCGGTGCTGTACTCGGTGGAGACGACCAGCACCCCGAACACGATCATCGCGAGCTGGCCCAGGGTCATGCCCGCGAAACTGATCACCGTGGGATCGAAGGAGAGCCGTTCCCGTGCGGGCATGTTCGCGAACTGACTGTTCGTGAGCGCGGAGACCAGCATCCCGACGGCGACGGTGACCACCACGGCCAGTGACAGCGTCCACACCGTGGATGCCACCGACCGGATCTTGGTCCACTCGGACCGGATGACCTGTACGGCCGCCATGATTCTCAGGCTCCCTTCCAGCCGGCGTCCCGGCCACGCGGGACCGCGGCGGGTCCGGTGCGCGCGTGGTACTCCACGGCCTCGGCCGTCAGCTGCATGAACGCCTCCTCCAGCGAGGCCTGCCGCGGGCTCAGCTCGTGCAGCACGAGTCCGTGCCGCGCGGCCAGCTCACCGATCTGCCCGGCCTTGTCGCCCTCCACCTCCAGCGCCTCGCCGCCCGCCTCCACGACGGTGATCCCCGCCTGGTGCAGCACGTCGAGGAGCCGCTCGCGCTGCGGTGAGCGGATCCGCACGTACGACCGCGCGTTCGCCCGGATGAAGTCGGCCATCGAGGTGTCCGCGAGCAGCCGCCCCTGCCCGATGACCACCAGGTGATCGGCCGTCAGCGCCATCTCGCTCATCAGGTGGCTGGAGACGAACACCGTGCGGCCCTGCGCCGCCAGCGACTTCATCAGGTTCCGGATCCAGTGGATGCCCTCCGGGTCCAGCCCGTTCCCCGGCTCGTCGAACATCACGATCCGCGGGTCGCCGAGCAGCGCGGCGGCGATCCCGAGCCGCTGCCCCATGCCGTACGAGAACCCCTTGGCCTTCTTCCGCGCCACCGCGGTCAGCCCGACGGTCTCCAGCACCTCGGCGACCCGGCCGGCCGGGATGCCGTTGCTCTGGGCGAGGCACAGCAGGTGGTGGTAGGCGCTCCGGCCGCCGTGCACGGCCTTCGCGTCCAGCAGCGCGCCGATGCACGTCAGCGGGTCCCTGAGCCGGGCGTAGTGCGTGCCGTCGATGCGGACGTCGCCGGCCGTGGGGTGGTCGAGCCCGAGGATCATCCGCATGGTGGTGGACTTCCCGGCGCCGTTGGGTCCCAGGAACCCCGTCACGACGCCCGGTCTCACGGTGAAGGTCAGTCGGTCGACCGCCACCTTGTCGCCGTACCGCTTGGTCAGCCCCTCCAGCTCGATCATGCGGCCACGCTAGGACGGGCTCGGGGCGGCTGCCACTCGAGCCGCCACCCGAGGGGGCGCGGTGTGCAGCCTCCCTGAACGGCGCGAGGGGCGCCGGGGGCGGAGCACGGCCGGGGGAGACGGTGGGCCGGGACGGCAGGCCGCGTACGGGGTGGCGCGGGGCGCCGGCGGGGCTCGCGGTGGTGGCCTTCGGTGCGGCGGCCGGGCTCGCGGTGGCGTCCCTCGTCCTGTGCTGGACGTCCGTCCCGGACGGCACCGCCCCCACGCTCCTCCTGGCGTTCGCGCTCGCCTCCGCCGGCTGCCTCGCCCGCCTGCTCACCATCGGCAGGTTCACCGACCGGCGCCCCGGCAAGGCCGAGGACCACCAGCCGTCGAGCGCCCGGGCCGAGGACGGGGGCCCCACTGCGTTAGCGACGGCGAAGGGGCGGCGGGACCGGGTCCCACCGCCCCCCGGCGGTCGTACGACTGCCCGGACCTACCGGGACTGCTGGGCCGGAACGCCCCGGGAGATCGGCTCGTCGTCCGTGGACGTGCCGGCCGCGGCCACCGCGGCACCGGTCAGCGTGGCCAGCATCTCGCGGACGTTCGTCAGCTGGGCGTTGATGGAGTCGCGGCGGTTGGTCAGCGCCGCCAGCTCGCGCTCGGATTCCGAACGGATCCGGTCGGCCTTGGCGTTGGCGTCCGCAACGATGTCCTCGGCCTGGCGCTGGGCGGTCTCCACCGTCTGGCGGGCGCGGCGCTCGGCGTCGGTGCGCAGCTTCTCGGCCTCCAGGCGCAGCTGCTCGGCCCGGTGCTCGATCTCGGCGAGCCGCTTCTCGGCCTTCTGCTGACGCGAGGCCAGGTCGCGCTCGGACTGCTCACGGCGCTTGGCCAGGTTGGTCTCGAAGTCGGCGGCGGCCTGCGCGGCCTTGGCGCGGGTCTCCTCGAAGAGGGCGTCCGCCTCCTCGCGCTTGGACTGCGCGTCCTTCTGCGCCTCGGTGCGCAGCTGGGCCGCGTCCGCCTTGGCCTTCTCGACGATCCGGACGCCCTCGTCCTCGGCCTTGGCCTTGCGCTCGGCCGCGTAGGACTCGGCGTCGTTGCGGACCTGCTGGGCTGCCGACTCGGCGAGGTCGCGGTGCTGCTCGGCCGCCCGCCGGGCCTCCTCACGCAGCTCCTTGGCCTCTTCCTCGGCCAGCCGCAGGATCTTCTCGACCCGCGCGCCGAGACCCGCGTACGACGGCTCGGCATCCGTGATCTGGGCCTGGGCGTTCTGCGTTTCGAGGTGCAGTTCCTCGATGCGCTTCTCCAGGGCGGTGATGCGGGTGAGAGCGCTGTCACGGTCGGAGACGAGCTTGGAGATACGTTCGTCCACCTGAGCGCGGTCGTATCCACGCCGCACAAGCTCAAAGCCGTAGGGGGAAGTGTCGCTCATGGGGTTCCTGTCGAATGAGACCGGTGAGTGAGGTGATAAGGGGAATCCTAGGGGCCGAAGCGGTGTGTCATCGAGCGGATACGGTTTTGATCTGGAGAATGGCACCCCTTTTGAGTGGCTGACCGTCGGACGGCTTGCCAAGGAGTCGGGCAAAGCCCCCAGAAGACAACGGAACCTACCCCGTGCGCTAGCTCTCTGACGACTTGCCACCCGAACGGGGGGCGCCCACCGAGGCGCCCGCCTTGACCCCGCCGTCCTTGCCGGACCCGGGCGCCTCGAAGGACTCCAGCGCCTCCAGGACGTCCTGGACCCGGGAGATCTCGGCGTTGATGTCCTCGCGCCGGCGCACCAGGATCTCCAGCTCCCGCTTGCCCTCCTCGACCGTCCGCCGGGCCTCGCGGATCGCCTCCGCCTTCAGCTCCTCGGCCTCCTTGATCAGGCTGGCCTTCTTCTGCTCGGCCTCCTTGAGCAGGCCCTCCGCCTTCTTCACGGCGGCGATCCGTACCTTGCCCGCCTCCGAACCGGCGTCCGAGACCAGCTCCTTCGCCTTCGCCTCGGCCTTCGCCAGCTGCTCCTCGGCGGCCTTGATGAGCGCGTCGCAGCGGTCGCCGGTGGACTTCATCGTCTCGGCGGCCTCGCGGCGGGCCCGCTCGTGCAGCTCCTCGATCTCGCTGGTGATGCGGTCGCGCAGCTCCTCCGCGCGCTGCCGGATCGCGGTGGCGTCCCGGCGGGCGCCGACCAGGAGCTCGTCCGCGTCCGTGCGCGCCTTCTCCACCAGCGAGTTGCCCTCGATGGTGGCCTCGGAGACGATCCGCTCCGCCTCGCTGCGGGCCGCGCCGACCATCGTGTCGGCCTGCGACTCGGCGTCCGCGGTGGTCTTCAGCGCCTGCTTCTGCGCCTCGGTGAGCAGCTTGTCGGCCTCCGCCGTGGTCTCCGTGATGAGCTTGTCGACCTGCTCGGCCGCCTCCGAACGCCGCTTGTTGGCGTCCTTGCGGGCCTCGTCCAGGGTCCGCTCGGCCTCCTCGCGCGCGGAGCCGACGAGCCGCTCGGCCTCCGCCTCCGCGTCCGTCCTGGCGCGTTCCGCCTCGGCCCGCAGCCGCTCGGCGTGCGCCTGTGCGGAACCGACCGTCTCCGCGGCCTCCGCGCGCAGCCGCTCGGCCTCGTCGGTGGCCTCGGCGAGCAGCTGCTCGGCACCCGCGAGCGCCTCGGCACGCACCCGGTCGGCCTCGGCGACGGTCTCGGTCTGGAGCCGTTCGGCCTCGTTGCGGGCCTCGGTGATGAGGGTGTCGGCCTGGGTGGCCGCGTCGGAACGGATGCGGTTGGCGTCCTCGCGGGCCTCCGCGCGGGTACGCGTCGCCGCCTCGTTGGCCTCGGTGAGCGTCTCCGACGCCTCCGCGCGGATCCGCTCCGCCTCGGCGGCGGTCTCCGCCTGGAGCCGCTCCGCCTCCGCGAGCGCCTCCGTGCGCACCCGGTCGGCCTCGGCGACGGTCTCGGTCTGGAGCCGTTCGGCCTCGTTGCGGGCCTCGGTGATGAGGGTGTCGGCCTGGGTGGCCGCGTCCGAGCGGATGCGGTTGGCGTCCTCGCGGGCGTCCGCACGGGTACGGGCCGCCGCCTGGTCCGCCTCGGCCAGCGCGTCCGACGCCTCGGTGCGCACCCGCTGGGCGTAGTCGCCGGCGTCCGCGCGCAGCCGTTCGGCCTCCGCGATGGCCTCCGCCATCGTCCGCTCGGCCAGCGCCTTGGCGGCCTCCGACTCCTCGTCCGCCTCGCGCCGGATCCGGGTGGCGTCCTCGCCGGCCCGCTCCCGCTCCGCGTAGGCGTCGGCGCGGACCCGGTCCGCCTCCTCCTCGGCCTCCCGCTTCGCGCGCTCCGCCGCGTGCTCGGCGGCCGAACGCAGCCCGGCGATCTCCTCCTGCGCCTGCTCGTGCAGCCCGGCGACGGAGTCGCGGACCTGCTGCGCGTGCTGCTCGGCGGCGGTGACCATCTCGGTGGCCCGCCGGTCGGCCTCCTCCACCAGCCGGGTGGCCTCGGCCTGCGCCTCCTCCACCCGCTTGCGGGCGGACGCCAGCAGCTCCTCGCTCTGCTCCCGGGCCCGCTGACGCTCCTGGCCGGCCTCCTCGCGGGCCGCGCCGAGGAGCTCCTCGGCCTCGCGGCGGCGCCGGGCGGCCTCCTCCTGCGCGGCGGCCAGCGTCTCGGACGCCTCCGCCCCGAGCCGCTCGGCGGCGGCCTGCGCCTCCGCGCGCACCCGGTCGGCGGTGTCCTGCGCCTCCGCCTTCAGCCGCTCGGCCTCGGCGGCGGCCTCGGACCGCAGCCGTACGGCGACGGCCTCGCCCTCGGCGCGGGAGGCGGACGCGTCGGACGCGGCCTCGTCGCGCAGCCGCTCGGCCTCGGCCTCGGCCTGCTGCTGGAGCGTACGGATCCGCTCGGCGGACTCCGCGCGCAGCCGCTCGGTCTCCTCGGCGGCCTCCTTGCGGATCCGGGCGGCCGCCTCCCGGGCGTCGGTCAGCGCCTGCTCGGCCGAGGCCAGCCGCTCCTGCGCCTCCGTCTGCAGCCGCGCCAGCTCCTCGGCGGCCTCGGCACGGCGGGCCTCGACGGCCTTCTCGGTCTCCTCGCGCAGCTCCCGCGCGGCCTTCTCGGCGTCCGCGGCGACCGTCTCGGCCTGCTCGGCGGCCTCGGCGCGCAGCCGCTCGGCCTCCTTGCGGGTGCGCTCCAGGGTCTCCTCGGCCTGCCGGCGCAGGCTCGTGGCGCGCTCGATGGCCTCGGTGCGGACCTTCTCGCTGTCGGCGGTCGCGCTCTGCCGCAGCTCGTCGGCGTCCGCCTTGGCCTTCGCCAGCAGCTCCTCGGCGGACTTGGCCGCCTCCTCGATCTGCGCCACCGCCTCCCGGCGGGCCTCCGCACGGATCGACTCGCCCTCGGCGACCGCGTCGGCGCGCAGCTGCTCGGCCTCGCCGCGCAGCCGGCGGGCCTCCTCCTGCAGCTCGACCGTCTTGGCGCGGTACTCCTTGGTGTCGTCCTTGGCCGCGCCCTTGAGCTGCTCGGCGATGTCGTGCGCCTCGGCGCGCAGCCGGTCCGCCTCGGTCTCGGCCTCCGAGCGGATCCGCTCGGCCTCCTCGGCGGCGGCCCTGGTGGTCTTCCGGGCGTCCTCGGACGCCTTGTTGAGGACCTCCTCGGCGGTCCTGGCCGCCTTGGACAGCTGGGTGGCCGTCTCCTCGGCGGTGATCGTGCGGGCCTTCTCGGCGGCCTCGGCGACGATCTTCTCGGCCTCGGCCCGGGCATCCGCGACCAGCTGCTCGGCCTCGGACCTGGTGTGCTCGGCGTCCTTGGTGGCCTCCTCGACCAGCCGGGCGACCTGCTCCTTGGCGGTGCGCGTGCGGGTCTCGTTGGCGGCCTCGGCGCCGGCGAGGGCCTTGGCGGCGGCCTCCTTCGCCTCGGTGACCACCTTCTCGGCCTCGGCCTGCGCCTTGCGCAGCGCCTCCTCGGCCGCGGTCATCCGCTCCTCGGCGGCCCGGCTCAGTTCGGCGGCCTGCCGGCGGGCCGCGTCCGACTCGGTGACCGTCGCCGTGCGCAGCTGCTCGGCGTGCTCGGTGGCCTCCTGGGCCTGCGTGGAGGCCGCGTTCAGCAGCCGCTCGGCGTCCGTGCGGGCCCGGCGCAGGATCTGCTCGGCCTCCGCGCGCGCCGACTCGGCCTCGCTCTGCAGCCGCTCCCGGGCCTCCCGGGTCAGCCGCTCGGCCTCCGCGCGGGCGGCGGCCATCGCCTGCTCGGCCTCCGCGCGGGACTCCTCCAGCAGCCGGCGAGCCTGCTGCTCCGTCCGGGCGCGCAGCTGCTCCGCCCAGGCGACGTTCTCGTTGACGTGCGACTCGACGGTGGCGCGGCGCTCGGCCAGCTCCTGGTCGAGCTGCTGGCGCCGGGTCACCGCCTCCTGGTGCAGCTCGGCCTGGAGCCGGGCGGCCTGCTCGGCGTGCTCCTGGAGGATGCGCTGGGTCTGCGCCCGGGCCTGGCTCAGCTCCCGCTCGGCGTCCTGGCGCAGCTGCTCGGCCTGCATCTGGGCGTTGCGGAGCAACTGCTCGGCCTGGTAGCCGATGTCACCCGCGTCGTAGGCGGGCCGGGTCATGAGGGTGCGCCGCGCCTCGTGCAGCTTGGCGCGCAGCACCTCGACCTGGTAGCCGAGGTCCTCGGCGTGCTGGATCGCCTTCTCGCGCTCGGTCCTCAGCCGCTTCATCTCGGCCTCGAACCGAGAGAGGTGGTCGACGTCAGCCGCCGGCTCTCGCTCCTGGCTCTCGTAGCCCCGCACTGCGCGGTCCCATCCGTCCCCTGGTCAGCTTCTCCAACGAGCCTCGTCCTCCGCCGAACGGGGCCCCCGGGGAATGGTGTCAGATCAACGGCGGAGCACGGGCTGCTGCCCCGACGCACGTCCCCCGAAACCCGGACCCCGGCATGCGACCGTCCCCGTTTCGGGGACGATCGCCCCCAACCCTACCGGCCCTTATGTACGGGGGTCAGTGCTCAGGTGACTCAACAGGGGCCGAAGTGACCAGTTCTGTCAGAACACCATGGCAGTCCTTGGGGTGGAGGAAGGTGATCCGCGACCCCATGGAGCCCTTCCGCGGCTCCTCGTAGAGCACCCGGACGCCCTTGCCGCGGATCTCCTCGGAGTCCGCGTCGACGTCCGCCGTGCCGAAGGCGATGTGGTGGACGCCCTCCCCGTTCTTGGCGAGCCACTTGGCGACCGTGGAGTCCTCACGGGTCGGTTCCAGCAGCTGGAGGTAGGAGGCGCCGCCGTCCGAGGTCTCGTTGATCTTGAGCATGGCCTCGCGCACGCCCTGTTCCTCGTTGACCTCGGTGTGGAACACCTCGAAGCCGTACGTGGCCCGGTAGAACTCGACGGTCGCGTCGAGGTCGTGGCAGGCGATCCCGATGTGGTCGATTCGCGTCAGCATGAACTCAGTGCAGCGCTCCGGGGGTGGTTACGCAACGTGCGCGCGATCACACCGGCAGGCCGGTGACGCCGTGTCCAACCGCTCAGTACATTCGAAGTAAACCCTCGTTCACTCCTCGGCTGCGCGGCAGCTGGAAGGGGATCGCACCTCATGTCTTCTGGAACGACCAGCTCGGTGATCGTCGCGGGCGCCCGGACGCCCATGGGGCGGCTGCTGGGCTCGCTCAAGTCCTTCTCCGGAGCCGACCTGGGCGGCTTCGCGATCAAGGCCGCCCTCGACCGTGCGGGGATCGGCGGCGACCAGGTGCAGTACGTGATCATGGGCCAGGTCCTGCAGGCCGGAGCGGGCCAGATCCCGGCCCGCCAGGCCGCCGTCAAGGCCGGCATCCCCATGAACGTCCCGGCGCTCACCATCAACAAGGTGTGTCTCTCCGGCCTCGACGCCATCGCCCTCGCGGACCAGCTGATCCGCGCCGGCGAGTTCGACATCGTCGTCGCGGGCGGCCAGGAGTCCATGACCAACGCCCCGCACCTGCTGCCCAAGTCCCGCGAGGGCTTCAAGTACGGCGCGGTGCAGATGCTCGACGCGATGGCCCACGACGGCCTGACCGACCCGTGGGAGAACATCCCGATGGGCGAGTCCACCGAGAAGCACAACGCCCGCCTCGGCATCAAGCGCCCCGAGCAGGACGAGATCGCCGCGCTGTCCCACCAGCGGGCCGCCGCCGCACAGAAGAACGGCCTGTTCGAGGCCGAGATCACGCCGGTGGAGATCCCGCAGCGCAAGGGCGACCCGGTGCTGTTCAGCAAGGACGAGGGCATCCGCGGCGACACCACCGCGGAGTCCCTGGCCAAGCTCCGCCCGGCCTTCGCCAAGGACGGCACCATCACCGCCGGCACCTCCTCGCAGATCTCCGACGGCGCCGCCGCGGTCGTCGTGATGAGCAAGGCCAAGGCCGAGGAACTGGGCCTGACCTGGCTCGCCGAGATCGGCGCGCACGGCAATGTGGCCGGCCCGGACAACTCGCTGCAGTCCCAGCCGTCCAACGCCATCCGGCACGCCCTGAAGAAGGAGGGGCTGGACGTCTCCGACCTGGACCTCATCGAGATCAACGAGGCCTTCGCCGCCGTCGCCGTGCAGTCAATGAAGGACCTCGGCGTGTCCACGGAAAAGGTGAACGTCAACGGCGGCGCGATCGCGCTGGGCCACCCGATCGGCATGTCCGGCGCCCGGATCGTGCTCCACTTGGCGCTGGAGCTGAAGCGCCGCGGCGGCGGTGTCGGCGCGGCCGCGCTGTGCGGCGGCGGCGGCCAGGGCGACGCCCTGATCGTGCGGGTACCGAAGGCCTGAGACACCGTGGGCCTGGTCCCGGTACCCCAGGCCTGATTCCGGTACGTCGGTGAAGTGAACGGAGCTGTGATGCAGGACGTCTCCTCTCTGGTGGCCCAGGCCAGGGAAGGCCGGCCCCGGGCCGTGGCCCGGCTGATCTCCCTCGTGGAGGGGGCGTCCCCGCAGCTCAGGGAGGTGATGGCGGCGCTCGCGCCGCTCACCGGGAACGCCTATGTGGTCGGCCTGACCGGCTCGCCCGGCGTCGGCAAGTCCACCTCCACTTCCGCCCTGGTCACCGCCTACCGCAAGCAGGGCAGACGGGTCGGCGTCCTGGCCGTCGACCCCTCGTCCCCGTTCTCCGGCGGCGCGCTGCTCGGCGACCGGGTCCGGATGTCGGACCACGCCTCCGACCCCGGCGTCTACATCCGCTCGATGGCCACCCGCGGTCACCTCGGCGGCCTCGCCTGGGCGGCCCCGCAGGCCATCCGGGTGCTGGACGCGGCGGGCTGCGACGTGATCCTGGTCGAGACGGTCGGCGTGGGCCAGTCGGAGGTGGAGATCGCCTCCCAGGCGGACACCAGCGTGGTCCTGCTGGCCCCCGGCATGGGCGACGGCATCCAGGCGGCGAAGGCCGGGATCCTGGAGATCGGCGACGTGTACGTCGTCAACAAGGCCGACCGGGACGGCGCCGACGCCACCGCCCGCGAGCTGAACCACATGCTGGGCCTGGGCGAGGCCCGCGGCCCCGGCGACTGGCGGCCGCCGATCGTGAAGACCGTCGCGGCCCGCGCCGAGGGCGTCGACGAGGTGGTGGAGGCCCTGGAGAAGCACCGGGCCTGGATGGAGGAGCGCGGCGTCCTCGCCGAGCGCCGCAGGGCCCGCGCGGCCCGCGAGGTGGAGACCATCGCCGTCACCGCGCTGCGCGAACGCATCGGCGACCTGCACGGCGACCGCCGCCTCAGCGCCCTCGCCGAGCGGATCGTCGCCGGCGAACTCGACCCGTACCGCGCGGCCGACGAGCTGGTCGCGGGCCTGACACAGGGCTGACCCTGGCCGGTCCGCCGGCGTACTGCTAGCTTGACCGCCATGTTCCTCTCCCAGGCGTAGAGCGCACCCGGGAGCGCGGGGCCGTCGGAAAAGGCCACCGCGCCCTTCGGTGTCCCTCTTTCGCCTCTCCCGGAGGAACCCCCGCGTGTCCACGCACCCCTCGCGGCCCTCGTACGCCGCCGTCCTGCGCGTCCCGCACGCGCGCCGCACCTTCACCGCCGCGCTGGCGGCCCGCCTGTCCTACGGCACCGTCTCCCTCGCCGTCCTGCTGTCCGGCACCCGGGCCACCGGCTCCTGGGCCGTCTCCGGCCTCACGCTGTCCCTGTTCGGGGCGACGACGGTCTTCCTGATGCCGCTGAGGGCCGCCCTGATCGACCGCTCGCACGCCCGGCCCGGCCCGCGCGGGGGGAGGCCGGCCGGCCCGCGCCGGGTCCTGCTGACCATGTCCGTGCTCTACGGCGCCCTGCTGACCGTCCTGGCCGCGCTGACCTGGCGCCCCGGGGCGCCGGCGGCGGCCGTCGCCGCGGCGGCCGCGCTCGCGGGCTGCTGCGCGCCGCCGCTGGGCCCGGTCATGCGCGCCCTGTGGTCCGAACTGGTCGCGGACCGGGCGCTGCTGCAGCGCGCCTACAGCCTGGACGGCGTCGCCGAGGAACTGCTGTACGTCTCCGGCCCCGCCCTCGTCGGCGGGCTCGTGCTCTTCGCCCCGCCCGCCGCCGGCATCCTGCTGAGCGCCGCGCTGAACACGGTCGGCACCCGGGCCTTCGTCACCTCCCCGGCGATGACCGCCCCCCGCCCCGCCGCCCGCGGCGAACGGCGGCAGGCCCCGGTGCGGGGCCTGCTGCCGCCGGTCGCGGTCGCCCTGGCCGTGGGGCTCGCCCTCAGCTCCGTGGAGCTGCTGGTGATGGCGTTCGCCACCGAGCGCTCCTACGATCCCGCCCTGGTCCCCTGGGTGCTGGGCGCGCTCTCGGCGGGCAGCGCGCTGGGCGGTCTGGCCAACGGGGCACTGCGCTGGCGCATGACCGCCCGCGCCCGGCTGTACCGGTTCGCCGCGGCCCTGGGTCTGACCCTGGCGGCGGCGGCGGCCCTGGCCCCCGGCCTGTGGACCCTCACCGGGGTGATGGCCCTCGCGGGCGCGTTCGTCGCTCCCGCCCTGACCACGGCCTACCTCCTGGCCGACGAGTCGGCGACCGAGGCCACCCGCACCCGGGCCGGGGCCTGGGTGAACATGGCGGTCAACACGGGGAGTTCGGGCGGGGCGATGGCGATGGGCCTGCTGATCGGCCGGGTGCCGCTGGGGGCGTGCTTCCTCCTGGCGGGAGGGGTGGCCGTACTGCCCGCCGTGGCCGCGGGCCGCGGGTTCAGGGACGCCCCCGCTGCCCTCTCAGGTGCTCGGCGATCGGCTTGAGCGCCTTGTCGAGTTCCATCAGCGCGTCGGCCGACAGCAGGTCGATGAAGTGCCGCCGGACCGACGACACGTGGTGCGGCGCGACCTTCCGCATCGTCTCCATGCCGTGCTCGGTGAGCACGGCGTAGAGCCCCCGCCGGTCCGACTCGCAGTTCTCCCGGCGCACCAGGTTCGCGTTCTCCATGCGCGTGATCTGGTGCGAGAGCCGGCTCTTGGACTGGAGGGTCGCGGAGGCGAGGTCGCTCATCCGCATCCGTACGTCTTCCGACTCGGACAGGTTCACGAGGATCTCGTAGTCGTTCATTGTCAGGCCGAACGGCTGCAGATCCTTCTCGAGCTGGTACGTCAACAGCCTGTTGACCTCCAGGTGGGTGCGCCAGGCGCACTGCTCCGCATCGGTCAGCCAGCGCGTGGCCGTCTCGGTCTCCATGAATGAAGTCTACCTAAGAAGTTGAATGACGAACTACTTCGGGTGGTGTGACTGTGCGCACGCGTTCGACGTCACACTCCGCAGACTACCGCTCACAGCCCGAAGCGACGCTGGAGGTCTCCCAGCTGTCCGGGAAGGCGCGGTGCACCCGACGATTGCGGACCGTGTCCGCCTGGTGCCGTTCCGCCACCTCCGGGGACCCCGGGTTCGGGCGGAACCGCCCCTGTCGCGGCCTCGGCCATCAGGGTCTCCGTCGACTGCAGCAGGACCGTCCCGGCGCCCGCGAACTCGAACTGGTGCTCCTCCCCGGAGACCCCGCCGAAGCCCGTCATCGCACGTAGACCGCCCAGTACACCCGTCAGGTACCCGTGGTCGTAGTGATGGCACGGGGACGGGCAGTCGGCCCACCCGACGAGCGCCTGAGGGTCGACCCGGACCGGAGGTTCCACGAACACCACCGGACCGTTAGATGCGGCCACGAACTTCCCGGTTCCGATAAGGGTCAGAAAACCCGGCACGATCGATTGCTTCAGCGCGAGACTTGGCTGAAAAGCGAGCAGGTTGCCCGCGCGAATGGTCAAGTTCCCGTCGTCCAGGTCGTAGGAGTTGACGTCGAAGGCCCGGTCGGCCAGCAGCATCTTCCCGGAGCCCTCCGCCACCACCCAGTCGCTCGCGTGCAGTGGTGAATGAAAGGAACTCCGGACAAGTCGGTCGAGTCGCCCGAGTCCGATGCCGTTGAACTCGATCGCCCCGTAGTAGGCGATCATCTTTCCCTTCTGCAGGAACCACTGCCCGCTCTTCAGCTCCACGCAGAAGGTGTAGGGGTTCACGTTGTCGTCGGCCGGCAGGGTCACCGGGTCGTACACGACCGGTCCGGCGCCCGGAGTTCCGTAGGTGCTCACAGCTTCTCCTCCGACGCCTGGACGTAGACCGTGCCGGTGCCGCTCAGCTCCAGCTGGAAGGCCTCGCCGGAGCCCCGGCCGACCATCTCGCGCCAGCCCAGCGCCGTGGACAGCTTGTTGCGGATCTCGCCGTGGTGGGCGACGTAGGCCTGGGGATCGACATGGACCGGGCGCTGCGGGGTGACCGGGATCTCGAAGACTCCGCCGTGCGCCATGACGGCCACCGAGCCGTGCCCCTGGAGGGTCGTGGTGAACAGGCCCTGCCCCGTCACCTGCCCCCGCACCATGCCCATGACGCCGCCCTGCGATCCGAGGAACATCGTGCCCTGCCGCAGCGTGCCCTCGAAGGCGAGCAGCCGGTCCGCCTCGACGCAGAGGGTGTCCCCGGAGAGGGTGATCACATGGACGTGGTGACCGCCGTGCCCGAAGAAGACCGTGCCGCTGCCCTCCACGGTCATCAGCGGGGCCGCCTCGCCGGCCACCCGGCGCCCGATCATGGACATCAGCCCGCCCTGGCCGCCCTGCACGTTGGGCGTGAAGGACACCTCGCCCCGGTAGGCGAGCATCGCCCCGCGCTGGCTGAACAGCCGCTGCCCGGGCGCCACGGTCGCCTCGACCATCTTGGAGTTGATCTCTCGGAAGGTCATCTCACACGTCCCCCGCGATCGTGTTCCGCTCGCTCGGCTGCACGTACACCAGCCCGTCGCCCTCGAAGCGGATCTGGAACGCCTCGCCGCCGCCCTCCCCGAGGAGCGTGCGGAAGGTCACACCGGACTGGAAGGACTGCCGGACATCGCCCTGGTGCGCCACATAGGCGCCCGGGTCCACGATCAGCGGGTACTGCGGGCTGACCCGGAGGACGACCGCCGGGCCGTCGGAGAGGATCGCCGCCTGGCCGTGGCCCTCCCCGGTCGTGGTGAACAGGCCGTTGCCCTGCGAGGCCCCGCGCAGCCCCGTGAACGTCGTGCCCGTTCTCAGCCCCGCGTCCGTCGCCAGCAGGTTGCCCGCCTCGACGCAGAGCCTGTCGCCCTGGAGGCTGACCAGGTTGATCTCGGACGCCCGGTCCGCGAACCAGCAGGTCCCGTGTCCTTTCACCTCCATCACCGTCATCTGTTCGCCGGTGAGCCGCCGGGTCACCATCCCGCGCAGCCCCTCGCCGCCGCCGCTCAGCTTCTTGAAGGCCATCCGCCCGTCGTACGCGACCATCGAGCCGTTCTTCGCCTTGACGGCGTCCCCGGTCATGTCGACGGCGAGCACCTTGCTCCCTTGGAGTCGGAACATCGCCACGCTGCGAACGTAGCCGCCGGGCGGGTGGACGGAACAGGGCCCGTGGGTGGATACCCACCCTGAGCGGACCCCTAGGGACGAGGTTTGCCACAATGGGGGAACGCTTGTGCGTGCGTTCACAAACGACTCTCCCACCGAAGGTGAACCGTGGACCTGAAGACAGCCTCCGCCATCCGCCGCCTGCGCCTGGTCTCCGTGCCGGAGGGCATCTCCTGGATCGTGCTCGCGACGTGCACGGTCATCAAGTACACGGTGGCCTCCGGCTTCGACGTCGCCCCGGTGCTCGGCCCGATCCACGGCGTGCTGTTCGTCCTCTACGTGCTCTTCTGGCTGGACGCGTGGAACCGCACCAAGTGGAACAAGGGCAAGGCCGCCCTCTACTTCGCCTACTCCTTCATCCCCGGCGGCGGGTTCGTCATCGAGCGCGCGCTGCGCCGCGAGGCCGAGGACGCCGTCATCGCCGCCCGCGCCCGCAAGGAAGGGGTCGTGAACGCATGATCGTCGCCTTCTCCGTGACGCCCCTCGGTGTCGGTGAGGACGTGGGGGAGTACGTCGCCGACGCCGTGCGCGTGGTCCGCGAGTCGGGGCTGCCCCACCGCACCGACGCCATGTTCACCTCCGTCGAGGGCGAGTGGGACGAGGTCATGGACGTCGTCAAGCGCGCCGTCGCCGCCGTGGAGGCGCGCGCGCCCCGCGTCTCCCTCGTCCTCAAGGCCGACATCCGGCCCGGCGTGACGGACGGCCTCACCTCGAAGGTCGAGACCGTCGAGCGGTACCTGGCCGGGTAGCCCCGCCCGTCTCCCGCTCCGGCGGCCAACCCCGGTCCTGAGGGCCGGGGTTTTTCCGTTCCGCATGTTTGAGCGATCGCTCAAATAGGTGTACGTTCGGCGCCAGACGATTTGAGCACTCGCTCAAACACCGTGCTGACGTGGGGGAACACATGGGTCTCTACATAGAGACACACATCCGCGCCGACCTGGACGAGCTGTGGGCCCGCACCCAGGACCCGGCCCGCCACCAGCGCTGGGACCTGCGCTTCACCGAGATCGCCTACCTCCCGCGCGCGGAGGACGAGCCCCAGCGCTTCCGGTACGCCACGCGCGTCCTGCCGTTCCTCACGGTCTCCGGCACCGGTGTCGCCGCCGGGGAGAAGGAGCGCCCCGACGGCACCCGCACCTCCGCCCTGCGCTTCGCCTCCCCGCACCCCCTCTCCCTGATCGCCGAGGGCAGCGGCTACTGGCGCTACGTCCCCGACACCCAGGGCGTCCGCTTCCTCACCGGCTACGACTACCGCCCCCGGTGGGGAGCGCCCGGCGCCCTCGCCGACCGCCTGCTGTTCCGCCCGCTCATGGGCTGGGCGACCGCCTGGTCCTTCGACCGGCTCCGGCTCTGGCTGGAGCGGGGCATCAGCCCCGAGCGGGCCCTCGCCCTCCGCGCGCTGCTGCTCGCCGGCTGCCTGGCCGGGCTGCTGCGCGGCTCCCTCCCCGGCCCGCTCGGCCCCCTCGCCGACAGCACGGCCTACCTCTGCCCGCTGCTGCTCGTGGTCGGCGTCTGGTGCGCCCTGTTCAAGGCGCCGCTCGCCGGCACCCCGGCCGCCCGCCGCTGCCTGCGCGCCCCCGCCGGCCACGCCCGCGCGCCGCGCCTCCTGACGACGCTCCAGCCCCTGCCCCCGGAACCCTGGGCGACCTTGGAGAAGAACGCATGACCTCGATCTTCCAGACCGCGATGGGCCCCGACTTCCACCGCCTCCACCCGGCCCTGCGGCGCCGCTTCTCGGTGGGCCTGGACAGCGGCGAGGCCTGCACCGGCCGGGGTGTGATGGACCGGATCTGGCACGGACCGGCGTTCGTGAAGCCGTTCCTCGCCCTCGGCGCCACCCGGAACATCCTGGTCCCCCGGGCCGGCCGCCACGTTCCCTTCGTGATCGAGAACGTGCCCTACGCCGACACCTTCGGGCGTGAGACGGTGAGCTTCGTGCGCACCTTCCACCTCCCCGGCCGCGCCCGCCGCTTCGACGCGCAGATGGTGCTCGGCCCCCGGGGCGACCGCGTCCTCGACTACCTCGGCACCCACCAGCACCTCGCGAGCGACCTCCACTTCCGCGCCGAGCCCGACGGCTCCCTGCTCATCCGCTCCGGTGTCCACCGGTTCCGGGAGGGGCCGGTGGACGTCCGCGTCCCCGAGCTGGTCGGCGCCACGGCCGAGGTGCGGGAGGCGTACGACGAGCGGGCCGGGCGCTTCCGCATCCGGGTCCGGGTGGTGAACCGGTACGTCGGGCCGCTCTTCGGCTACGAGGGCTCCTTCACCGCGTCGTACACCGACGTCCGCGCGCGCGGGGTGCGGCCCGGGCTGCGGCCGGTGCGGGAGGAGGCGCGCGCATGAGCTCGGAGACCGCGAAGGCGCAGGAGACCAAGACCAAGCTGCTGGAGGGGGCGCTGCGGACGCTCACCGAACAGGGCATCGCCAAGACCTCGGCCCGTACGGTGGCGGCGGCGGCCGGCGTCAACCAGGCGCTCGTCTTCTACCACTTCGGATCCGTGGACGAGCTGCTGGCGGCGGCCTGCCGGTACGGCGCGGAGAAGGCCGTGGGCCGCTACCGCGAGCGGCTCGCCGCGGTGGGCTCGCTCTCCGAGCTCCTCGCGGTCGGGCGCGAGATCCACGAGCGCGAGCGGGCCGGGGGACATGTGGCGCTGCTCGGACAGCTGCTGGCCGGCGCGCCGGCCCACCCGGCGCTGGGTCCGGCCACGGCGGCCGGGCTCGACCTGTGGATCACCGAGATCGAGCAGGTGCTCGGGCGGGTGCTCACGGCGACGCCGTTCGGTGAGTTCGCCGACCCGGCGGGGCTGGCGCGGGCCGTGGCGGCGTCCTTCGTAGGGATCGAGCTGTACGAGGGGGTGGACGAGGCGGGGGCGCACGCGGCGCTGGACGCGCTGGAACAGCTGGGCGCGCTGGTGGCCGCGGTGGAGTCCCTGGGGCCCGTCGCCCAGCGGGCCGTCCGCCACCACCTGCGGCGCCGCGGGCGCCCCTGACCGCCCGGGCCCGGCCCCTCGGCGCGCGCCCCCGTGACCGCCCGGGGACCGAAAGGCGAGACGGAGCTGACCGGCATATGACCGGCCGGTAGGGTCTGATGACGTGCCGAAGCCTCTCAGCCTTCCGTTCGACCCCATCGCCCGTGCCGACGAGCTCTGGAAGCAGCGCTGGGGAAACGTGCCGCCCATGGCCGCGATCACCTCGATCATGCGGGCCCAGCAGATCCTGCTCGCCGAGGTGGACGCGGTGGTCAAGCCGTACGGGCTGACGTTCGCCCGCTACGAGGCACTGGTGCTGCTCACCTTCTCCAAGGCCGGCGAGCTGCCGATGTCCAAGATCGGTGAGCGGCTGATGGTGCACCCCACGTCCGTGACGAACACCGTGGACCGGCTGGTGAGGTCGGGCCTGGTCGCCAAGCGGCCCAATCCCAACGACGGGCGCGGCACGCTCGCCGTCATCACCGACAAGGGCCGCGAGGTGGTCGACGCGGCCACCCGCGACCTGATGGCCATGGACTTCGGGCTCGGGGTGTACGACGCGGAGGAGTGCCGGGAGATCTTCGCGATGCTCCGCCCGCTGCGGATCGCGGCACACGACTTCGAGGAGCAGTGACCCCGGGCAAGATCTCCCGGAACGGGTGGTTACGCTCGTCTCCATGAAAAAAAGCGTGCTGACCCGCTACCGCGTCATGGCCTACACCACCGGCGTGCTGCTGGTGCTGCTCTGCCTGGGCATGATCGCGAAGTACGGGCTGGACGTCGACGGTGCCGCCGACTTCACCCGGGTCGTCGCCATCGCCCACGGCTGGCTGTACGTCCTCTACCTGATCTTCGCCTTCGACCTGGGCTCCAAGGCCAGGATGCCGGTCGGCCGCCAGCTGTGGGTGCTGCTCGCGGGGACGATCCCCACCGCCGCCTTCTTCGTGGAGCGGAAGATCAGCCGCGAGCTGGAGGCCCGGGTCGACGGCCAGGCCCCGGCCGTCGCCAAGGTCTAGCGGACACCGCCGTACGGAGCCGTGCGGCGGTCTGCCATCGACATTTACTAGGACGTCCAAGTAAATTCGAAGGTATGGACGCTCACGCCATCGAGGAGGGCCGCCGACGCTGGCAGGCCCGCTACGACGCCGCGCGCAAGCGCGACGCGGACTTCACCACGCTCTCCGGCGACCCCGTGGAGCCGGTGTACGGGCCCCGGCCGGGTGACACGTACGAGGGATTCGAGCGGATCGGCTGGCCCGGGGAGTACCCCTTCACGCGCGGGCTCCATCCGACCGGCTACCGCGGCCGCACCTGGACGATCCGGCAGTTCGCCGGGTTCGGCAACGCCGAGCAGACCAACGAGCGGTACAAGATGATCCTCGCCGCCGGCGGCGGGGGTCTGTCCGTCGCCTTCGACATGCCGACGCTCATGGGGCGCGACTCCGACGATCCCCGTTCGCTCGGCGAGGTCGGGCACTGCGGGGTCGCCATCGACTCGGCCGCCGACATGGAGGTGCTGTTCAAGGACATCCCGCTGGGGGACGTCACCACCTCCATGACGATCAGCGGTCCGGCCGTGCCCGTCTTCTGCATGTACCTGGTCGCCGCCGAGCGGCAGGGCGTCGACCCGGGTGTGCTCAACGGGACCCTCCAGACCGACATCTTCAAGGAGTACATCGCCCAGAAGGAGTGGCTCTTCCAGCCCGAGCCCCACCTGCGGCTGATCGGCGACCTGATGGAGCACTGCGCGGCGGGCATCCCCGCGTACAAGCCGCTGTCCGTCTCCGGCTACCACATCCGCGAGGCCGGGGCCACGGCGGCGCAGGAGCTGGCGTACACGCTCGCGGACGGGTTCGGGTACGTCGAGCTGGGGCTCAGCCGCGGTCTCGACGTCGACGTCTTCGCGCCCGGGCTGTCCTTCTTCTTCGACGCCCACGTCGACTTCTTCGAGGAGATCGCGAAGTTCCGGGCGGCCCGCAGGATCTGGGCCCGCTGGATGCGGGACGTGTACGGGGCGAAGAGCGACAAGGCGCAGTGGCTGCGGTTCCACACGCAGACCGCGGGTGTCTCGCTGACCGCGCAGCAGCCGTACAACAACGTGGTGCGTACGGCGGTGGAGGCGCTGGCCGCCGTGCTCGGCGGGACCAACTCGCTGCACACCAACGCCCTGGACGAGACCCTGGCGCTGCCGAGCGAGCAGGCCGCGGAGATCGCGCTGCGCACGCAGCAGGTGCTGATGGAGGAGACCGGGGTCGCCAACGTGGCCGATCCGCTGGGCGGGTCCTGGTACGTCGAGCAGCTGACGGACCGGATCGAGGCCGACGCGGAGAAGATCTTCGAGCAGATCAAGGAGCGGGGCCTGCGGGCTCACCCGGACGGGCGACACCCGATCGGGCCGATCACGTCCGGGATCCTGCGCGGGATCGAGGACGGCTGGTTCACCGGGGAGATCGCGGAGTCCGCGTTCCGGTACCAGCAGGCGCTGGAGAAGGGCGACAAGCGGGTCGTCGGCGTCAACGTCCACACCGGGTCCGTCACCGGTGACCTGGAGATCCTGCGGGTCAGCCACGAGGTGGAGCGGGAGCAGGTCCGGGTGCTCGCCGAGCGGAAGGCGGCGCGGGACGAGGCGGCGGTCCGGGTGGCGCTGGACGGGATGCTCGCCGCCGCGCGGTCCGGGGCCAACATGATCGAGCCGATGCTGGACGCCGTGCGGGCCGAGGCGACGCTGGGCGAGATCTGCGGCGTGCTGCGGGACGAGTGGGGGGTGTACACGGAGCCCGCCGGTTTCTAGGGGCAGCCCCGGATTCCCGGGCGTCTCCGGGGATTCCCGGGGGCCCGGGTTCCCGGGCGGTTCCCGGACCCCTAGGCGGTTCCGGCGGACGAGGTCAGGCCCAGCAGCAGGACCCGGGTGAAGCCGCGCACCCACTCCTCGTCCGCCGGTTTGCCGCTGACCAGGGTGCGGTGGACCACCGCGCCCGCCACCACGTCGAAGATGAGGTCGCCCGTGCGGGCGGCCTCGGCGGCGTCCGGTTCCGGGGGGAGTTCGCCGCGCCGCTGGGCCCGGGCGCGGCCCGCCAGCACCAGGCGCATCTGCCGGTCCACGATGGAGGCGCGGATGCGTTCGCGCAGCGCGTCGTCGCGGGTGGCCTCGGCCACCACCGCCATCAGGCCGCTCTTGGCCTCCGGGCGGGCCAGGATGGCCGCGAACTGCAGCACGACGCCCTCGATGTCGGCGGCGAGGCTGCCGCGGTCGGGCAGTTCCAGCTCGTCGAAGAGTTCCGCGACGGCGTCCACGACCAGTTCGTTCTTGCCGGCCCAGCGCCGGTAGAGCGTCGTTTTCGCAACCCCGGCCCGGGTGGCGACGTCTCCCAGGGTGAGTTTCGACCAGCCGAGCTCGACCAGAGCCGCGCGGGTCGCGGCCAGGATCGCGGTGTCCGCCGCGGCGCTGCGCGGGCGCCCGGTACGGCTGGCGGGGGTGCGGCTCTGCATTCCTCGACCATAACCGGCGAGATCTGTGCGGTCGTGAGGGAGATCACCGGGGTGCGGTGTCGCGCGGTGCCCTCCGGGTATTACGCTACGGGTCGTAGCGAAAGCTCGTGTGGGACGTACACGGGCGGCAACCGCACGGCGTGGGTGGGGACCCGGCGCCGCACATCGCTTTTTCCATTCAGGCGCGGGATCGGGGGAGGATAGACGCATGCAGCCACGGAACATGTCCATGAGCGGTGTCGTCGACCTCGCCGCGGTCAAGGCGGCCCAGGAGGCCAAGACCAAGGCCGAGCAGGCACGCGCCGAAGCCGCCCGTCAGGGCGGGACGGGGGCCGTCTCCCCGGCCGATCTCGTCATCGACGTCGACGAGGCGGGGTTCGAGCGGGAGATCCTGCAGCGCTCCGCCGAAGTCCCCGTCGTCATCGACTTCTGGGCCGAGTGGTGTCAGCCCTGCAAGCAGCTGAGCCCGGTCCTGGAGCGGCTGGCCGTCGAGTACGACGGACGCTTCCTCCTCGCCAAGATCGATGTCGACGCCAACCCGATGCTGATGCAGCAGTTCGGGATCCAGGGTGTCCCGGCCGTGTTCGCCGTCGTGGCCGGACAGGCCCTGCCGCTGTTCCAGGGGGCGGCCCCCGAACAGCAGATCCGGCAGACCCTGGACCAGCTGGTGCAGGTCGCCGAGCAGCGCTTCGGGCTGACCGGCCTGACCGTCGACCCGGACGCCGAGCCGGGCGGCACCGCGCCGGCCGCGGCGACCGAGGGGCCGTACGACGCGTTGCTGAACGCCGCCGCACAGGCGCTGGACGCCGGCGACCTCGCCGGGGCCGTCCAGGCGTACAAGAACGTGCTGGCCGACGACCCGGCCCACCCGGAGGCCAAGCTCGGCCTGGCCCAGGCCGAGCTGCTCCAGCGGGTGCAGGGCATGGACCCGCAGAAGGTGCGCCGGGAGGCCGCCGAGAAGCCGAAGGACAGCGCGGCGCAGATCGCCGCCGCCGACCTGGACCTGGTGGGCGGGCACGTCGAGGACGCCTTCGGGCGGCTGATCGACACCGTGCAGCGCACGGCGGGCGACGACCGGGACGCCGTACGGCTCCGGCTGCTGGAGCTGTTCGAGGTCGTGGGTCAGGACGATCCGCGGGTGGTGGGCGCGCGCAGGGCGCTCGCGCGGGCCCTGTTCTGACCAGTCGCTAAACGCCCCGGCATGTGATGCCGGGGTGAAAGGTTGGCCGACCAGGCACCACGGCGACCGCACTTTGCCAAATCTTGGTAATCGCGGTGGCTGTTACTGGGAGTAAATCGAAGCCGTTGGTCTGTCTGGATTCGTCCAGGGATCAACGGCTTTGCTCTGCCCCTCGATGCCACCGAGCGTCGCACTCCGAGACCGGTCGGTCGTCCTCCGGTTATCCGGCCGTTACTAGCCAGTAACGAACCCCCTTGTGTCCGGGCCGAGAATGCACCACGATCGGCGACGCTCGGTCCATTCCCGCACCCCGGCAGCCGGCCGGGTCGCCGGGAGACTCTGGGTCCCCACCGAGCAGAGCCGGCGGCAGTGGCGCCGGCTCTTGGGCAGGGGGGTCTTCGCCGGCCGGTGAAGCCTGTCCAGCAAGGTTGTGCGTGATGCGTGTCAGGCGCGACCAGTGGTTGTCGCTCGGGGGTGATCGCCGGTGATTCGGGCGCGGTTCGCGCCGCCGAGCGCGGGCGCTCTCCTTCCCGAGGACGTAGCACTTCTCCCATCCCTGCCCGGTGAAGCCCCCGACTCGGGGCGGGTCCGGGCCAGGAGATGTACGTCCGAGAAGGAGGAAATATGGAGTCCCAGGTGCGTGGCGGGACCAGATGGAAGCGGTTCGCTGTGGTCATGGTGCCCAGCGTCGCCGCTACGGCTGCGATAGGTGTCGCCCTCGCGCAGGGTGCTCTCGCCGCCTCGTTCAGCGTTTCCGGTCAGTCGTTCAAGGTGTCGGCGGACCAGCTGGTCGGTACCGGCTTCGCGCAGTACGGCGCGATCGACAGCGGCTACACGATGGACGGCAAGAAGACGGCGCACCCGGTGGCCGTCTCGGCGTTCAAGCACGCGGAGATCACCAACCTGTGTCAGTCCGTGGTCACGCCCGACGTGCCGATCTTCGGCAACGTCAGCCTGATCCTGCGGGCCGGCGGTGACGGTGCCGAGAAGGTCCAGGCCGACAACATCTACATCGACGTCGCCGACCTCGCCGCCGATGCGACGTTCGACAACATCGACATCGGCGTGGCCGCCAAGGACGCCTCCAAGGGTCCGGGCATGAAGGGTGGCGGCGAGCAGTCCAACCCGTGGGGCTTCGCGCAGCAGGCCGACAAGGCCACGCTGAAGAACGTGAAGCAGACCGCGTGGGCGACCACCGCCGGCACCTTCAAGCTCAGCGGCCTGAAGATGTCGCTGTCGACGGGTGTCAAGGAGTGCTTCTAAGCACTCGCTGACGGGCGGGGGAGCCGGTGGCGCCCCCGCCCGTCCACACTCCGGCCGCGTCCTCACGCGCGGCACACATCACCACCACAGCAACGCCGCACCAGGGAGCTGTTTTCCATGAGCGCCGAGACCCCTGCCGCCGAGCCCGGCCAGTTCACCCGCCGGAGGCAGCAGTTCCGCGCCTGGCGGGGCACGCGTCCGTTCTGGGCCGGTCTGTTCGTCATGCTCGGCGGCTTTCTCATCCTGTACTTCCCGTACGCCCACGTGCAGCTGGGCCACATCTCGATGACGATGGGGACGCCCGGCGGCTCCAGTTCCCTGATCATCGGCGGACTGCTCTTCGTCCTCGGGATCATCCTCTGGTTCCAGCAGCACATCCGGGTGTTCGGGGGCGTCGCGGCGATCCTGCTGGCGCTGGTGTCTCTCCCGCTGTCCAACGTCGGCGGCTTCATCGTGGGCTTCCTGTGCGCGCTGACCGGCGGGGCGATGGCCATCGCCTGGGCGCCGGGCGCGCCCGCGCAACCGCAGCCGCCGGCCGGGCCGGTACCGGCCCAGGGCGGTTCGCCCGCCGCCGCACCCCAGCCGGAGCAGCGCGTGTACGGACTGGACGAGCCGAACGACCTGTCAGGAACGAACCCGGCCAACGGGGCGAACGGGAGGCACAGTGCCGGCTGACGAGGTGACCCGCGGGACCGATGTGGACGGGTCCCGCGCGAGAACCGGGCCCCGCCACGCGGCTCCCCGCAAGCCGCTGTTCACCAGGTTCCACATGCCGGCCGGCAAGGCCATAGCCTCCGTGGCGATGCCCACCGCGGTGCTCATGGGCATGGGCTTCACGTCCACGCTCGCCCTCGCCGACAACAACGGCGGCCCGTCCCCGTCGACGTCGGCGAAGAGCCTGACGGCCGACGAGTACAAGGACTGCGTCAAGGCGCTGGGCGACGACAAGAAGGACGCCTCGGCCTCGCCGTCGCCGTCCGCGTCGCCGAGCACGTCGGCCTCGCCGTCGCAGACCGCCGACAGCGGCAAGACGGAGGAGGGCGGCTCCTCTTCATCGGGTTCGTCGGGTTCGTCGGGTTCGTCGGGTTCGGGTTCCGGCGGCTCCGGCGACACGAAGACGTCCGAGTCGACCGCCCCTTCGGACTCCGGTTCGTCCGGCTCCTCCGGTTCCTCCGGTTCCGAGACGGGTTCGTCCGGCTCCTCCGGATCGGGCACGGGGCCGTCCGGCTCCGACTCCGGTTCTGCCGGCTCGGGTTCCGGTTCCGGTGACACGACCACGCCGTCGCAGCCTCGGACCCAGAGCGGCGGCGGGGGCGTCCTGGACACCATCGGCGACACGGTCGGTGACATCCTCACCGGCGGCGGTGGCAAGGACACGGACTCCGGTACGTCGACGCAGACCGCGACGCCGACCCCGACCGCCTCCGCGTCGCCCTCGCCCACGGGCACCTCGTCCGGCGGTGGCGAGGACGCGGGCGGCAGCGCCTCCGACACCGTGAAGGACACGGCCGAGAAGGCCAAGGACACGGCGGGGAAGGCCAAGGACACGGCCGGGAAGACCTCGGACACGGTGAAGGACACCACCGGCACCGTCTCCAAGACCGGCAAGGACACCGCCGGGACGGCCGGGGACGCGACCGCGTCGGCCACGCCGAGCCCGTCCGCGAGCGAGTCCCCCTCCGCCGAGGACTGCCCGGTGGCCACGGACGACAAGGGCGGCGTCGACAACAAGGTGCCGGTGGCGGACGACCCCTGGTACCTGAACGCCAGCTCACTGCTCCTCAAGGGCGCCGACTACCAGGGCATAGTCGAGGTGAGGACCGCGGGCGGCACCACGAAGAAGGTGCTGAAGTACGTCATCTCCGGCGGCACCGACATCGGCGACCTGCACCAGACGGTGAACGACAAGCAGGCGAACAAGACCTACCACGTCCAGGCGGCCAAGGGCTCGACGTCCACCATCACCGGCGGCGACACGGTGATGTACACCGAGAGCATCTCGGGCAACCTGTTCGGGCTGATCCCGGTGACGTTCAGCCCCGACAGCCCGCCCCCGCTGAACATCCCGCTGATCTACTTCACCCACGTCAAGGTGGTCCAGGCGGCGCAGTTCGGCGGCAACCTGCACGTGCCCGGCATGCACGTGTACACGACCGACTGAGCGGTCGTACGAGCCGGTTCGGGAGCCGCACACCACCGAGGGCGCCCCCTGTCGAAGGGGGCGCCCTCGGTGTCGTCCAGGGCCCGTGCGGAACGGGTCAGCTGCTCTGGCCGCCCAGGTGGTGGACGCGGAGCATGTTGGTGGTGCCGGGGACCCCGGGGGGCGAGCCGGCGGTGATGATGAGGGTGTCGCCCGGGCTGAAGCGGCCGAGCCGGGCGATCTCCTGGTCCACCAGGTCGACCATCTCGTCCGTGGTGTTCACGAACGGCACGACGTGCGACTCCACGCCCCAGCTGAGGGTGAGCTGGTTGCGGGTGCCCTCGTCCGTGGTGAACGCGATGATCGGCTGGATCGCGCGGTAGCGGGACAGCCGGCGGGCGGTGTCACCGGACTGCGTGAAGGCGATGAGGCCCTTGCCGCCGAGGAAGTCGGCGATCTCGGCGGCCGCGCGGGCCACCGAACCGCCCTGGGTGCGCGGCTTCTTGCCCGGCACCAGCGGCTGCAGGCCCTTGGAGAGCAGCTCCTGCTCGGCCGCGGTGACGATCTTCGACATGGTCTTGACCGTCTCGACCGGGTAGGCGCCCACGCTGGACTCGGCCGACAGCATGACCGCGTCGGCACCGTCCAGGATCGCGTTGGCGACGTCGGAGGCCTCGGCGCGGGTCGGGCGGGAGTTGGTGATCATCGACTCCATCATCTGGGTCGCGACGATCACCGGCTTGGCGTTGCGCCGGCACAGCTCGATCAGGCGCTTCTGCACCATGGGGACCTTTTCGAGCGGGTACTCGACGGCGAGGTCACCGCGGGCCACCATGACGGCGTCGAACGCCGCGACGACGTCCTCCATGTTCTCGACCGCCTGCGGCTTCTCCACCTTGGCGATCACCGGGACCCGGCGGCCCTCCTCGTCCATCACGCGGTGGACGTCCTGCACGTCCTTGGCGTCCCGGACGAAGGACAGCGCGACCATGTCGCAGCCCATGCGGAGGGCGAAGCGCAGGTCCTCGACGTCCTTCTCGCTCAGCGCGGGCACGTTGACGGCCGCGCCGGGCAGGTTGATGCCCTTGTGGTCGGAGACGACACCGCCCTCGATGACGATCGTCCGCACCCGCGGGCCCTCGACGTCCAGGACCTTCAGCTCGACGTTGCCGTCGTTGATGAGGACCTGGTCGCCGCGCGAGACGTCGCCCGGCAGCCCCTTGTACGTCGTACCGCAGACGTGCTTGTCGCCCGGCACGTCCTCGGTCGTGATGACGAACTCGTCACCGCGCTCCAGCTCGACCGGACCCTCGGCGAAGGTCTCCAGGCGGATCTTCGGGCCCTGCAGGTCGGCGAGGACGCCGATGGGACGGCCGGTCTCCTTGGAGGCGGCCCGGACGCGGTCGTACCGCGCCTGGTGCTCGGCGTGGGTGCCGTGGCTGAAGTTGAAACGGGCTACGTTCATGCCCGCCTCGATCATGGCGACGAGCATCTCGTGGGAGTCGACCGCGGGGCCGAGAGTACAGACGATTTTCGAACGGCGCATGGAGCGATCCTATCGGTTTGTTTCGCTACGGAATATTCCGTCTGGTGGAAGATACAAATGAGTGCCACACCGCTCAGGTGCTATTCAGTTGTTCTTTCCGACCAGTGCGTAGGTCTGCGTCGCGATCTCCAGTTCTTCGTCCGTCGGCACCACGGCGACCGCGACCCGGGCGGACTCGGGCGAAATGAGCCGCGGTTCGCCGCCGCGCACGGCGTTGCGTTCCGGGTCCACCGCCAGGCCCAGCCCCTCCAGGCCCGCGATCGCCGCCTGACGCACCTCGGCGGCGTTCTCGCCGACCCCGGCGGTGAAGGCCACCGCGTCCACGGTGCCGAGCACCGCGTAATAGGCGCCGATGTACTTCCTGAGCCGGTGAATGTAAATGTCGAAGGCGAGCGCGGCCTCTTCGTCGCCCTCGTCGATCCGGCGGCGGATCTCCCGCATGTCGTTGTCCCCGCACAGACCGAACAGACCGCTCCTCTTGTTGAGAAGAGTGTCGATCTCGTCCATGGACATATCGCCAACCCGGGCCAAATGGAAGATGACGGCGGGGTCCACATCACCGGAGCGCGTACCCATCACGAGCCCCTCCAAAGGCGTCAGCCCCATGGAGGTGTCCACGCACCGGCCCTTCTCGACCGCGGACGCCGAGGCGCCGTTGCCCAGGTGCAGCACGATCACGTTGACCTCGGCCGGGTCCTTGCCCAGCAGCCGCGCGGTCTCCCGCGAGACGTAGGCGTGCGAGGTGCCGTGGAAGCCGTAGCGGCGGATGCGGTGCCGGTCGGCGATCCTCGGGTCGATCGCGTAGCGCGCCGCGGACTCCGGCATCGTCGTGTGGAACGCGGTGTCGAAGACGGCGACCTGGGGCAGGTCGGGGCGCAGCCCCCGCGCGGTGCGGATGCCGGTCAGGTTGGCCGGGTTGTGCAGCGGGGCCACCGGGATCAGCCGCTCGATCTCGGTGAGCACCTCGTCGTCGACGACGGTGGGCTCGGTGAAGAACATCCCGCCGTGCACCACCCGGTGGCCGATCGCGGCCAGCTCCGGGGAGTCCAGGCCCAGGCCGTCCCGGCTCAGCTCCTCGGCGACCGCCTTGAGGGCGGCGTCGTGGTCGGCGATCGGACCGGTGTGCTCCCGGGTGTCCCCACTGGTGAGGCAGGTGTGCTTGAGCCTGGAGGTCTGCTCGCCGATGCGCTCGACCAGGCCCACCGCGAGCCGGCTGCTGTCCCGCATGTCCAGCAGCTGGTACTTCACCGACGAGGAGCCGGAGTTGAGGACGAGGACACGGGTGGGGGAGGTCACTGCTGGGACGCCTTCTCGCTGGGGGACGGGGTGCCGCCGGGGGACGGGGCGGGGTTCTGGGCCTGGATCGCCGTGATGGCGACGGTGGAGACGATGTCCTGGACGAGGGCGCCCCGGGACAGGTCGTTGACCGGCTTGCGCAGACCCTGGAGGACCGGGCCGACGGCGATCGCGCCGGCCGAACGCTGCACGGCCTTGTAGGTGTTGTTGCCGGTGTTGAGATCGGGGAAGATCAGCACGGTGGCCTGGCCGGCGACGTCGGAGCCGGGCAGCTTGGTCGCGGCGATGGACGGCTCCACCGCCGCGTCGTACTGGATCGGGCCCTCGATCTTCAGGTCCGGCCGGCGCGCGCGGACCAGCTCGGTGGCCTCGCGCACCTTGTCCACGTCGGCGCCCGAACCGGACGTCCCCGTGGAGTACGACAGCATCGCGATCCGCGGCTCCACGCCGAACCGCGCGGCCGTCGTCGCCGACTGGACGGCGATGTCCGCGAGCTGCTCGGCGTTCGGGTCCGGGTTGACCGCGCAGTCGCCGTAGACCAGGACCTTGTCGGCCAGGCACATGAAGAACACCGACGAGACGATGGACGCCTCGGGCTTGGTCTTGATGATCTCGAAGGCGGGCCGGATGGTGGCCGCCGTGGAGTGCACCGAGCCGGACACCATGCCGTCGGCCAGGCCCTCCTGGACCATCAGCGTGCCGAAGTAGTTCACGTCGGAGACGACGTCGTAGGCCAGCTCGACGGTGACGCCCTTGTGGGCGCGCAGCGCCGCGTACTTCTCCGCGAAGGCGTCGCGCAGCTCGGAGGTGGCCGGGTCGATGAGCCGGCTGTCGCCGAGGTCGATGCCGAGGTCGGCGGCCTTCTTGCGGATGCGGTCGGCCGGGCCGAGGAGGGTCAGGTCGCACACGCCCCGGCGCAGCAGCACCTCGGCCGCGTGCAGCACCCGTTCCTCGGTGCCCTCGGGGAGGACGACCCGGCGCTTGTCGGCGCGGGCCTGCTCCAGCAGCTTGTGCTCGAACATCATCGGGGTGACCCGGTCGCCGCTCGGCGCGGAGACCCGGCGGGCCAGGTCGGCGGTGTCGGTGTACCGCTCGAACAGGCCGAGCGCGGTCTCCGCCTTGCGCGGGGTGGCCGCGGTCATCTTCCCCTCCATGGAGAAGAGCTGCTCGGCGGTGGGGAAGCTGTTGCCGGACACCGAGATCACCGGTGTGCCCGGGGCGAGGCGGGCGGCGAGGGTGAGGATCTCCTCGCTCGGCACCTCGTTCAGGGTGAGCAGCACGCCGGCGATCGGCGGGGTGCCGGCGCTGTGCGCGGCGAGGGACCCCACCACCAGGTCGGCGCGGTCGCCGGGGGTGACGACCAGGCAGCCCGGGGTCAGGGCGGACAGGAAGTTCGGCAGCATGGCGCCGCCGAAGACGAAGCCGAGGGCGTCCCGGGCGAGCCCGGAGTCGTCGCCGAGCAGCACCTTGGCGCCGAGGGTCTGGGAGATCTGGGCGACCGTCGGCGCGGACAGGGCGGGCTCGTCGGGAAGGACGTACGTCGGCACCGGCAGCCGGCTGGCGAGCCGCTCGGCGATCTCGTCGCGGTCCTCGCGGGCCACCCGGTTGGCGACCATGGCGAGCACGTCGCAGCCGAGGCCGTCGTAGGCGCGGTAGGCGTTGCGGGTCTCGGCCAGTACGGACTCGGCGGACTGCCTGCGGCCCCCGACCACCGGGATCACGGAGGCGCCGAACTCGTTGGCGAGCCGGGCGTTGAGGGACAGCTCGTCCGGCAGCTGGGTGCCGGCGTAGTCGGTGCCGAGGACCAGGACGACGTCGTAGTCCCGGGCCACCAGGTGGAAGCGGTCGACCAGGGCGGAGACCAGTTCGTCGGTGCCCTGCTCGGCCTGGAGCGCGGAGGCCTGGTGGTAGTCCATGCCGTAGACCGTCGCCGGGTCCTGCGAGAGGCGGTAGCGCGACCGCAGCAGCTCGAACAGGCGGTCGGGGCCGTCGTGGACGAGCGGGCGGAACACACCCACCCGGTCGACCTGCCGCGTCAGGAGTTCCATGACCCCCAGCTCCACGACCTGGCGGCCGTCACCGCGGTCGATCCCGGTGACGTACACGCTGCGCGTCACGTGTCCACTCCGTTCCTCATATCGCTCTGTCGCTTCTGTCGCGTCTTCGGCATAAAAATCACCCACCGAGGTGAGTGGAACCCTCTTGACAATACCCCTGCCGACGGATAAGGCGCCCGTCAAGGCTTCACCTGACCGGCGGACGTGAAACAATCGACACCGGCTCACCGGTACACGACAGCGAGCAGGAGACACAGCACGATGCGCATCGGAGTTCTCACCGCAGGCGGCGACTGCCCCGGCCTGAACGCCGTGATCCGGTCGGTCGTGCACCGGGCGGTGGCACAGTACGGCGACGAGGTCATCGGCTTCGAGGACGGCTACCGGGGTCTGCTGGACCGCCACTACCGCACCCTCGACCTGGACGCGGTCAGCGGCATCCTGGCCCGTGGCGGCACCATCCTCGGCTCCTCCCGGCTGGAGCGGGACCGGCTGCGCGAGGCCTGCGAGGGCGCGGCCGACATGGTCGAGGAGTTCGGCATCGACGCCCTGATCCCGATCGGCGGCGAGGGCACCCTGACCGCGGCCCGCATGCTCTCGGACGCGGGCCTCCCGGTCGTCGGCGTCCCCAAGACCATCGACAACGACATCTCCTCCACCGACCGCACCTTCGGCTTCGACACCGCCGTCGGCGTGGCGACGGAGGCCATGGACCGCCTGAAGACCACCGCCGAGTCCCACCAGCGCGTGATGGTCGTCGAGGTCATGGGCCGGCACGCCGGCTGGATCGCGCTGGAGTCCGGCATGGCCGCCGGCGCCCACGGCATCTGCCTGCCCGAACGCCCCTTCGATCCCGCCGACCTGGTCAAGATGGTCGAGGAGCGCTTCGCCCGCGGCAAGAAGTTCGCCGTCGTCTGCGTCGCCGAGGGCGCCCACCCCGCCGAGGGCACCATGGACTACGGCAAGGGCGAGATCGACCAGTACGGCCACGAGCGCTTCCAGGGCATCGGCACCGCCCTCGCCTACGAGCTGGAGCGGCGCCTCGGCAAGGAGGCCAAGCCGGTCATCCTCGGACACGTCCAGCGCGGCGGCGTCCCCACCCCCTACGACCGTGTCCTCGCCACCCGCTTCGGCTGGCACGCCGTCGAGGCCGCGCACCGCGGGGAGTTCGGCAGGATGACCGCGCTGCGCGGCACCGACATCGTGATGGTGCCGCTCGCCGAGGCGGTCACCGAGCTGAAGACGGTCCCGAAGGACCGGATGGACGAGGCCGAGTCGGTCTTCTAGGACTCGTCGGCCAGACCCGTCTCAGGTCCGCTGTTCCACCGCCGCCCAGAAGTTCTCCACGATCCCGTCGAGGAACTCCTGGCCGGACCGGCTGGCACTCCTGCTGCCGCCGCCCCAGCTGAGGGTGGCGGCCATGTGCCCCTGGTAGTCCTGGTGCAGCGCCTGAAGCACTCCTTCGAGGACGTCCGTGTCCACCGGGGCCAGTTTCCGCACCGGCCGCACGTACGCCTGCCAGCGGGTGGTCACCGCGCTGTGCAGCAGCTCGGCCAGCTTCGCCTCACGGCCGGTGACGGCGACGAAGTCGGGCAGGGCGAGGTCCAGGATCCGCGCGAGCGCGGCCGACTGGCGCTCGTTCCCCTTCCACTGCCCGCTCTCCTCCGCCCGCAGGTACGCGCGCAGATCCATGCCGACGGCGTGGGCGACGTCCTCGGGCGCGACGGCGCGGGCGATGCGGTGCTCGCGCAGGGTCCGCGGGCGGCCGAGGAGTTCGCCCGGGGAACACCACAGCACGCCCGCGAGGGCGGTCAGTTCGGGATTGCTCGGGGCGGTGACACCGCGTTCCCAGGCGATCACCAGATCGGGTGTGACGTACGGCAGCCCGTACGAGGCCCGCAGGCCGTAGGCGACGTGCTCGGGTCCCATGCCGAGCGCGGCGCGCAGCCGGCGGGCCGCCGGGGCGTTGAACGGAGGAGCTGAGGGTTGGCGCACCCGGCACAAGCTAGGGGCGCCCCGCCGGGATGGCTACGGTCCGTTCGGACAGGATCACGGATCGTCGGAACGTACGGGTTGATCGCACCCGGCGAGCTGACACTCAGTGTCACCCCCTGTGACCTGGTGTTACTTCCGGTCACCCCTTGACCGCGCCGCCCAGCGCGAACCCGCCGCCCAGTCGCCGTGCCACCAGAACGTACAAAAGGACCACCGGCGTCGAGTAGATCACGGAGAACGCGGCGAGCTGGCCGTACGCCACCATGCCCCGGTTGCCGAAGAAGTCGTTGATGCTCACCGAGGCCGGCATCCGGTCCGGGGTGAGCAGCAGCATGAACGGGACGAAGAAGTTCCCCCACATCATCACGAACGAGAACACGGTCACCACCGCGAGCCCCGGTCCCATCAGCGGCAGCACGATCCGCACCAGGGACTGCAGCGCTGAGGCCCCGTCCGTCCAGGCCGCCTCCTCCAGCTCCCTCGGCACGCCGTCCATGAAGTTCTTCGTCAGCCAGATCGCGAACGGCAGCTGGGATGCGGCGAAGAAGAGGATCGTGCCCTGGAGGGTGTCGATCAGGTTCACCCGGACGAACAGGGCGTACACCGGCACCATGACCGCCGTGACGGGCAGGCTCGTCGCGAACAGGATCGTCAGCAGGAACGGCCGGTTCAGCCGGGACCGGAACCGGGACAGGGGATAGGCGGCGAGGGCGGCGCACCCCACGGTCAGCGCCGTGGCGCCCCCGCACAGGAGCAGGCTGTTGAGCAGCGGGGTATAGGTGACGTCCGGGGTCAGGACCGCCCGGAAGTTGTCCAGGGTGAGGCCGTCCGGGACCCTGACCCGGAGCCCGGCGTGCGGATCCACGGCCGACAGCAGCACCCAGGCCAGCGGCAGAGCGAAGGCGGCGGCCACGGCCAGCAGCGACAGGTCGGCGGCGAGCCGCCGGACGGAGCGCGTCCCGGCCATCAGACCTCCGTCCGCAGCAGCCGCAGGTAGACCACGGAGAACAGCGAGCCGACGACCAGCAGGAGCAGGGCGACCGCGGTGGCGTACCCGATCATGCTGTTCTGGAAGGCCTGTTCGTACATGAACAGCGGCAGCGTCTGGCTCCTGTTCCCCGGCCCGCCCCGCGTCATCACCCAGATCAGCCCGAAGACGGAGAGCGTCTGGAGGGTGTTGAGCATGAGGTTGGTGCCGATGGAGCGCCGGATCATCGGCAGCGTGATGTGCCACAGCCGCCGCCACCCGCCGGCCCCGTCCACCTCGGCGGCCTCCGCGATCTCGGCGGGGATCTCGTCCAGCGCGGCGGAGTACACGAGCATCGAGAACGCCGTCCCGCGCCAGACGTTGGCGAACGACACGGCGAGGATCGGCAGGGTGAACAGCCAGTTCTGCCGCGGCAGGTGCAGCAGGTCCAGAACCGCGTTCAGGGTGCCCTCGCGGCGGAAGAACGCGTACAGCAGGAACCCGGCGACGACCTCCGGCAGCACCCAGGCGGTGACGACGACGGCGCCGGTGAGGGTGCGGACGGGTTGCGAGGCACGCTTCATGAGCACGGCCAGCGCCAGCCCCAGCGTGTTCTGCCCGACCAGCGAGGACACCACCGTGAACACCAGGGTCAGCCGGACGGCGTTCAGGAAGGCGTCGTCCCGGAAGGCCCGGCGGAAGTTGGCGAGGCCGACGAAGGAGGAGTGGGCCTGCCCGGTCAGCTGGAGGTCGGTGAAGGCGATCCAGACGCAGTAGGCGATCGGCCCGGCGAGGAAGAGGAGCAGCAGGACGACGGCGGGAGCGAGGGGGAGCGCCCTGACCGCCCGGGCGCCCCGGTGTCCGCGCCTCACTTCTCGACCACTTGGCCGCCGGTGACGTCCTTGACCGTGGCGTCGTACGCGCGCGCCGCGTCCTCCACGGACAGGTCACCGGTCGTGACCGCCTCCATGGCCTCCTGCACGGCGGTCGACACCTTGGGGTACGCCGGGAACGCGGGCCGGTAGTGCGTGCTCGCGACCAGATCGGTGAAGAATCTGATGCCGGGCTGGGCGCGGGCGTAGGCCGGATCGGCGGCGACGTCCTTCCGTACGGCGATCCCGGAGTTGGCGATGTACCACTTCCGGGCGTTGTCCTTCGTCTGCATCGTCCGGACGAACTGGAAGGCGAGGTCGGCATTGCCCGCCTTGGCGGGGATGGACCAGGTCCAGCCGCCGGACATGCTCACCTTGCCCGGCGCCTGCCCGTGCCGGGTCGGCATGGCGGCGAGCCCCAGCTGCTCGGACCAGTCCGGCCACTCGTGCCCGCTTCCCGGCAGCCAGGCCTGCGGCAGCCAGGAGCCGTCGAGGGCGATGCCGAGCTTCCCCTCGGGGAGCAGCTCCCCGTTGACGGTGGTGTTGAAGTTCGGGTCGAGGGCGTCGGAGACGTCGGGGCCGAGCTTGTCCCTGTAGACGGTCTCGACGAAGCGGAGGGAGTCCTTGAAGGCCTGCGACCCCGTGATCCACTTCTTGCTTCCGCTGTCGTAGAGCGGATCGTGCGTGCCGTCGCCGGTGCCGTACAGGAGCATCTCGAAGCCCTGCATGGTCGCCCGTTCACCGGCGGGTTTGCCGGTGTAGACGTTGAACGGGACGACGCCGGGGACCTTGCGCTTGATGGTGCGGGCGGCGGCGAGGACGTCGTCCCAGGTCTTCGGCTGCCAGTCGGCGGGCAGCCCCGCTTTCCGGAACACCCGCCTGTCGAACCAGAGTCCGCGGGTGTCGGTCCCGTCCGGAACGCCGTACGTCTTCCCGTCCTCGCCTCTGGCCGCCGCCTTCGCGGTGCCGATGAACTGCCCCCAGTCCCGCCACTTGGCGAGGTACGGGTCGAGCGGCTTCAGGTACCCGCTGGTGATGTCGGAGTTGATGAGGAACGTGTCCTCGTAGACCAGGTCCGGCGCGGTGCGCGGCGAGCGCAGCATCTGCTGGAGCTTGGTGTAGTACTCGGCGTCCGGCGCCTTGATCGGCACGAACCGCACCTTCTTGCCGGGGTGTTCGTGCTCGAACTGCTTCTTGATCCCGGCGAGGTAGGTGTCCATCACCTTGACCGAGTTGTCGGTGGACTGCTTGTACGACACCTTGACCGTGTCCGGGTCGCTGCCGGATCCGCCACCGCAGGCGGTGAGGGCGGTGGCGGCGAGGGCGAGGGCGGTGACGAGGGGGGCGGCGGTGGGGCGCACGGGCATGACCTCCTGAGCGCACGTGGGGGTGGGCGCGGAGATTGCTGCCGTGTGAAGGTAAGAGGAGTGGTCTAGTCAGGTCAATGCGCGTGCGCGGTATTGGCCACCGGTGGGCTACAGGAGGTGGTCCGCCTCGCCGGCCTTGATCCCGCGGATGAGGGCGCGGAGGGCTTCGCGGGAGTCGGTGAGGGGGCGGTCCTCCTGACCGGCCACGGCGATGTAGGCGTTGCCTTGGGGGTCGGTGCCTATGCGGAAGCAGTTGTTGCCTTCGGCGCAGAAGGGTTCTTCCCAGGTGATGTCGGCCATGGGTGTCTCTCCGGGATCAGAGTTCGCGGGCGATGGCGTGGATGAGGTCCCGTGAGTCGTCGGGACTCAGCGTGTGGGCGTGCCACCAGTCCATGTGCGCTCGATATTTGGCGAGTTGGGCATCGGAGTGAGTGAACTCGCCGCCGTGGGCCGAGTCCAGCTGTACGGTGTCGAGCTGGGGAACGGCTCCGTGGGCGTAGAGCACCGCGTGTCCTGCGCCGGGGAAGGCGCCGGCCTCCACGGGGAGCACGCGGATCTCGACGTTGGGGCGCTCGGAGACCGCGCAGACGTGCAGGAGCTGCTCGCGCATGGCGCGACGCCCGCCGAACTGCATGCGCAGGGCCCACTCGTGCACGTACGCGACGTAGTCGACGGGCGTCGGCTGCTCGCGGTCGAGCACCTGTTGCCGCCGCAGGCGTTGTACGACACGGAGCTCCACCTCTGAGGAGGGCAGCGGCGGGAGCGCGGCGGTGAAGATGGCGCGGGCGTACTCGGAGAGTTGCAGCAGCCCCGGGATGTGTACGGTCTGATAGCTCCGCAGCCGTGTGGCGAACCACTCCAACTCGGCGACGTCCAGGAGGCCTTGCGGGAGAGCGCCTCTGAACTGCTGCCACCAGCCCTTCTGACGCGTGTCAGCCATGGCGGCCAGCGCCTCTACGTACGCCTCGTCCGCGCACTCGTAGTTGCTGGCGAGTATCCGGATCCGCTCCGGTGAGGTGGCGCGGACTCCCGACTCCATGTTGGACACCTTCGTGCGGTCCAGTCCCAGCAGCCCGGCGGCGTACTCCGTCGTCCGCCCGGCCGCGAGCCGCATCCGGCGTAGTTCTGCGCCCAGGCGTTTCTGCCGTTCCGTCGGTGCGGGCCTTGTCGGCATCAGTGCCCTTTCTCCCCGGCAAGTCGGAGTCAGTCTGCACTGCACGGGAGTGCTGGTCCAATTCGAGGGAGGCAATAAGCAGGAGTAGGTGGCACGTGTGCCACCTCAGTCTCTACAGTTGGTGATGAGTCGCTTACGGAACGGCGCCGTCGGAAGCGCATCGCGCGAGCTGCCCGCGTTCTCCTCCCCTGGGAGGGGCGGACCCGTGCCAGGGAGACAAGCCACCGGCCGCCGGTCGAGTCATCGGCTCATTCGGAACCACACCCACCTGTACCTGTTGAAGGAGTCGCCGTGTCCGCACGGGTCACCGTCTCGGCCTGCCCGCTCTCCACCGACGAGCCGCGGACACCGCCGCCGTCCCCCGCCGCGCTCGCCTACAGCCTCACGCTGCCCGCCGGGCCGACCAGTCCCCGCGTCGCCCGTGCCGCCGCCGAAGTGGTCCTGCGGACGCACGCCCTGGCCGACATGACGGACGCGGTGGCTCAGGTGGTCGGCGAACTGACCGCATGCGCCTGGAAGTTCACACCCGACAGTGAGGTGTACGTGTCCCTGCGGTACCGGGACGGCGACGTACGCGTCATCGTCTACGACGGACACCCCCGGCACTCCCACCCCCGGCTGGCGGCGGCCTGCGACACCCGGAGGCGGGCGGCGCTGCGGGTGCTCGGGTGCGTGGTGCGGGCGTGTGAGGGGGACTGGGGGTTCGGGGAGGCGCGGGAGCCCGGGGGCGGCACGCGGATGTGGGCGGTGGTGCCCTGGCGGGGGGCTCGGGGGTATGCGGGGGCGGGGTGAGGCGAGGTGTCAGTCCGGTAGTTCGGCGGCGCGGGCGCGGGCCTGGGCGGCTCGGTCGGGGGCGTTGGCGCGGGTGAAGGCGTCGGCGGCCTGGAGGTAGGCGGAGCGGGCTTCGGCGGGGCGGTGGGCGCTCTGGTGGGCGAGGGCCAGGTTGTGGAAGGTCAATCCGTCGCCGTACCAGTCCTCGAACTCCTGACGGCATCCGAGGGACTTGACGTACGCCTTGATCGCCTCTTCCACCCGACCCGCCTCCCGCAATGCGATGCCGAGGTTGTTCCACCCCATGGCCTCGCCGTGGCCGTTCCCGACGGTCTGGTACAGGCCGAGGGCCCGTGTGTGGGCGTCGATCGCCTCTTCCACCCGGGCCGCCCTCACCAGGGCGAGGCCGAGGTTGTTCCATGCGCTGGCTTCATCGCGGGGTTTCTCGGCGGCCTGGAACAGGTCGCGGGCCCGTGTGTGGGCGTCGATGGCCTCTTCCACCCGGGCCGCCCTCACCAGGGCGAGGCCGAGGTTGTTCCATGCGCTGGCTTCATCGCGGGGTTTCTCGGCGGCCTGGAACAGGTCGCGGGCCCGTGTGTGGGCGTCGATGGCCTCTTCCGCTCGGCCCGACTCCCGCAGGGCGATGCCGAGGCTGTGCCACGCAATGGCCTCGCCCAGCTGGTCCCCCCTGAGGCGGGCGGCCTTCCGTGCCACCTCCGCCACTGTGATCCAGTCGTCGAAGTACCGCCGCCAGAGCAGGTACTCCCCCAGACACTGGGCCAGCCTCACCGCCGCGTTCGCGAACCGCTCCTCCCGCCCCCACTCCACCGCAGCCACCAGACCCGCCCGCTCCCCGTCCAGCCACGCCAAAGCCTGGCCCCGCTCCGCGAACCGTTCCGGCTCCTCCATCCCCGGCAGCCACCGCAACCGGTCGTCGGCCGCATCCGCCCACCGCCAGTAGAAGTCCAGCACCCGTTCCCGCGCTGCCTCCGCCTCCTCCCGCAACCCCGCGTCCCCCGTCACCACACGGGCCCCGAACCCCCGCACCAAGTCGTGCAACCGCCACCGCACTGCGGAGGCCGCCCCGCCTCGTACCGGCGCGACGAGATGGGTGGCGGCCAGGTCCTCCAGCAGCGACAGCACGGTCTCCGTGTCGAGGCCCGCGAGAGCCGCGACCGCCTCCGTCCCGGTCTCCGCGCCCGGAGCCAGGCAGAGCAGACGTAGCAGGCGAGCCTGATCCGGCGGCAACCGGCGATATGAGGTCTCCAGTACCGGGCGCAGGACGAGCGAGCGCCCGTACAGGTCTGGTCCAGGACTGCCGTGGTCGAGGACCGCGGTCGCATCTCCGGCGTCCCGAATCTCGGTCACCACGGACGAGATGTCCCGATGGCGGCGCCGGCGCAGCATGCCGGCCGCGATCTGCAGCGCCAGGGGGAGGTGGCCACAGAGGTCCGTCAGTGCACGCAGTGCAGAGGGTTCCCGTACGGGGCGGTCGTCACGTTCGTCGGTGCCGTGCAGGGCACGGGTCACCAGGGCGACCGAGTCTTCGGGATCGAGCGTCTCAAGGTCGATCAGGCGTACGGGAAGGGCGTCGGGACGGTCCCGGGAGGTGATGAGCACCCGGTGCCGGTCCGTACCGGGCAGCAGCGGCACGTACTGGGACGGGTCCGACGCGTTGTCCAGGATCAGCAGCATTCGGTCCCGCCGTTCGGCGAGGAGCGCACGGTAGGCGTCGTACTGGCGCTCGGTCGTCGGCGGCAGATCCTGTTCCCGTACGCCGAGCGCGTCGAGCAGCGCCAGCACTGCCTGATCCGCCGTGACCGGGTCGTCGTCGTACCCGCGCAGGTCCACGAAGAGCGTCCCGCCCGGGAACCAGCCCTGCGTGCAGGCCCGATGCGCCGCCTCCACCGCTAGCGCCGTCTTGCCGATGCCACCCATGCCGGTGACGGCGAAGATGAGGAGCGGGGGAGCGGCCTCGCCGTCTTCACCGGGTGCGAGATGGGGGAGCAGGCGGTCCAGCTCCGCCGAGCGGCCGGTGAAGCCGAGGGGGCGGGGCGGCAGGGTGGAGGTCGCGCGCGGGACCGGGCCGTGGACCGTGCCCTTACCGGCCTCCGACCTGCTTGCCGATGACCGTCCCGAAGAAGGTCCCGCCCCGGAAGTCGATGTGGTCGCCGTCCCCGTGGCGTGCTTGGGGCCCCTCCTCGGAGTCGCCGGAACCCGCGCCCCCACGGCGGTACTTGTGCAGGACCGCCACCGCGACGGCGGCGGCCTGAGCCGCCGCCCGCTCCTGCGAGCCGCCCTTGTCGGCCGCCGCCTTCCCCGCGTCGGCGTGGTCGCTGATGCCACGGATGACCAGGGCGTCCCGGCCCTCCAGGTGGGCCGCGTGCGCCACCCCCAAGCCCTCCATCTCGAACGCGACGGCGTCGTTGTACCGCTCGCGGACGCGCCGGGCGACCTCGGACTCCGCGTCGGCGAGCACCACGTCTCCCGTGGCGATCGGCTTGAAGTGCGCCCGTACGTCGGGCATGTCCCGTACGGCGGCACGTGCGGCCGAGAGCAGGGCGTGGGAGCCGTGCCAGGCGTCGGGCCGGTCCAGCAGCCCCTCGGGGGTGACCTTGCCCCCGTGGATGCCGTACACCTTCGTGCCCACCACCACGTCCCCCAGGCCGATGTCCTCCTTGAGACCGCCGGCCACGCCGACGAAGAGGACCGCCCGGGGGCGCAGCCAGCCTATGAGGGAGGAGGTGAGCGCGGCGGTGCTGCGAGAGCCCTCGCCCAGCTCGGCGGCGGCCACCCGCCACGACGTACCGCGCAGGCGGCCCACCTCCACGAAGGTCCCGTTGTCGGGGTGGGACCGTTCCTCGCGGTCCTCGATGTACGTCCGTACGGCCGCGTACTCCAGCGGGAGCGCGGTCAGGACCAGAACGGTGGGTCGAGTCTCCGGCACACTCATAAGGTACTGCCGGGGGAAGGGGTTCGCGTGCCGGAACGAGACGTCACCGTGGGGCAGTTGCTGCTCACCGAGTACCAGACCGTCAAGGACGAGCAGAAGACACGGATCGGGTTCCGGGACAACCTGCTGTACGTCACCCTGACCGTCGTGGCCGCCGTCATCGCCGCCGCGGCGCAGGCCAGGCAGACGGCGATGCTGCTCGCGCTGCCGCCGGTGTGCGTCGTGCTCGGCTGGACGTATCTGGTCAACGACCAGAAGATCTCCGCGATCGGGGCGTACGTCCGGGGTGAGCTGGGACCCCGGCTGGCTGCGCTGGCACAGGCCGAGGGGGACGAGGTGTTCCGCTGGGAGACCACGCACCGGGGGGACGCCCGGCGCGTCTCCCGCAAGGTCGTGCAGTGCGTGGTGGACCTGCTGGCCTTCTGCGTCGTGCCGTTGAGCGCGCTCGTCGTGTACTGGGCGGGGGGTGACCTCTCGGCCGGGCTGGTGGTGGTGTCCGTGCTGGAGGCGGTCACGGTCGTGGGGCTGGGGGTGTGCGTCGTGCAGTACGCCGTGCCGTTCGGGGTGGGGGGCGGGGCCGGGTGAGCGATGTCGTCGACTTCCGGGGCGGGGACTTCCGTGGGCCCGTCATTGGGAAGGCGGAGTACCGGCAGCAGGCGCCGGCGCCCACGGCCTTGGACGCGCTGCCGCCGCCGGCCGCGGGGTTCACCGGCCGGGACGAGGAGCTGGCCCGGCTGTGTGCCGCCCTGGACCCCGCGGGCTCAGGGCAGGAGCAGGCCGTCCTCGTCACCGCCGTCTCGGGGCTTGGCGGCATCGGCAAGACGGCACTGGCGGTGCAGGCGGCGTACGCGGCGCGGGAGACCGGGTGGTTCCCGGGCGGTGTGCTCTTCGTGGATCTGCACGGCTACGACGACGTGCCGGTGACTGCCGACCAGGCGTTGCAGTCCCTGCTGCGGGCGCTCGGAGTGGAGCCGGAGCACATTCCGGCCACGGCGGACGAACGGGCCGCGCTGTACCGGTCGGTGCTGGCCGAGCGGGCGGCGGTGCTGATCCTCGCCGACAACGCGTCGTCGCCGGAGCAGGTGCGGTTGTTGCTGCCGGGGGGTGGGCGGCGGCATCGGGTGTTGGTCACTTCCCGGGACCGGTTGCCTCAACTGGGAGCACGGCTGGTGCCGCTGGATCAGCTGACGCCCGCGGCGGCGTACGAACTGCTCGATCGAGCCCTGAGGATCGCCGATCCGGATGACGACCGGGTCGTGGAGGAGGCGGCCGCGGCGGCGCGACTGGCGGAGTTGTGCGGGTACCTGCCGCTGGCTCTTCAGATCGCGGTGGCCTTGTTGGCGGAGGATCCCGGTAAGTCGGTGGCGGAACTCGCCGAGGAACTGGGCACGTCGTACGACCGGCTCGCCGCGCTCGATGACGGCGACCGCAGTGTGCGTGCCGCGTTCGACCTCTCGTATCGGCGGCTCCCGGCCGACCGGGCGCGTCTGCTGAGCCTGGTCGCCCTTGCGCCGGGGCCGGAGGTGAGTGAGGAGGTGGCTGCCGTGCTGGCCGGGGTGGAGGAGGCTCCGCTCCGGGACCTCAGGGCTCTGGCGAGGGCGCATCTGGTGGAGCGGGGGAACAGCCGGGGGTGCTGGCGCATGCACGACCTGGTGCGGGCCTTCGGCGTGGGTGTTGCGGTGGGGGCCGCAGAGGCTCGGCAGCGGCTGCTCGTGCACTACTACCGGTCGGTCGACGCGGCCGACGATCGGTTGAGGTGGTTTCCGGGCAGGCTGGAGCCGATGCGCTTCGCGACCCGGGCCGAGGCACTGGCCTGGCTGGACAGGGAACGCGCGGGTCTGGTGGCTGCAGTGCAGTGGGGGCGGGAGGAACAGTACGCGGACACAGCCTGGCGGCTGGCCCTGCCCCTGCACTACTACCTCAAATGGCGGCGGTACCGCGATGACCTGGTGACGGTCGGGAGATTCGCTCAGGAGGCTGCGCACCGCGCCGGTGACCGAGTGGGGCAGGCCATGGCGTGGAACAATCTCGGTCTTGCCCTGCGGGAGTCCGGCGACGTGGAAGCGGCCATCGACGCCCACGTTCGTTCACGCGAGCTGAATCAGGGCCTCGGCGACCGGGCCGGGGAGGCCAAGGTGTGGAACAACCTCGGGTACGCCCTGCACGAGGCGAACCGGTTCGAGGAGGCCATCGATGCCTACCTTCGATCACGCGAGCTGCATCAGGAGCTCGGGGACCGGGCCGGGGAGGCCAGGGTGTGGAACAACCTCGGCAACACCCTGCACGAGGCGAACCGTCTCGAAGAGGCCATGGAAGCCTTCGTCCGCTCGTGCGATCTGCACGAGAATCTCGGCGACCGCCACAGCGCGGCGTCGGCGTGGAACAACCTCGGCGTCTTGCTGTCGGAGCTGGGGCAGACGGACGACGCCAAGGAGGCCTACGGCAAGGCTCTGGCCATCCGGCAGGAGTTCGAGGACTGGTATGGAGCCGGGCAGACCCTCGAAAACCTGGCACTCGAGTACAAGGAGACCTATCGCCCAGCCGAAGCCCACACCCACTACCTGCGGGCCGCCGACGCCTACACCCGTGCCAATGCCCCGGCTGAAGCCGCCCGAGCCCGAGCCCGCGCCAAAGCCCTCACCGCCCCTGAGAAACCCACCGATACACCAGCTCCGGCCTCCCCACCTGCCCGTACAACGGACGCCGCCCCGCCCTCCCCGCATCCACCAGATGCTCCAGATACCGCCGTGCGGTGATCCGCGAGATCCCCACCGCCTCGGCCACCCCGGCCGCCGTGAGCCCCTCCGTGGCTCCCTCCCGCAGCGCGGCCGTCACCCGTTCCAGCGTCGGCCCGCTGAGCCCCTTCGGCAGGGCGGCCGGCGAGGGTGCCCGCAACGCCGCCAGTGCGCGGTCCACCTCGTCCTGCCCGCTCGCCTCGCCCACCGCCGCGTGGAACTCGGCGTACCGCACCAGCCGGTCCCTCAGCGTCGCGAACGTGAAGGGTTTGAGGACGTACTGGACGACGCCCAGGGAGACGCCTTCCCGCACCACCGCCAGGTCCCGCGCCGAGGTCACCGCTATCACGTCGGCGTGGTGACCGGCGGCCCGTAGCGACCGGGCCAGCTGCAGGCCGTGCACATCCGGCAGGTGGAGGTCCAGCAGGAGCAGGTCCACCGCCGTGCGGTCCAGGATGCGGCGTGCCTCCGCTCCCGTGTGCGCCTTTCCGACCGCGACGAAGCCCGGGACCCTGCCGACGTACATCATGTGCGCGTCGGCGGCCACCGGGTCGTCCTCGACCACCAGGACGCGGATCGGCTGCTGCCCGCTCGTCATCCGCCGCCGCCCGCCGACGCGCGCAACGGCAACCGCACCTCGAACACCGCTCCCGCCTCGCCGTCCTCACCGGACTCCGTCACCGTCAACGTGCCCCCGTGGCGGGTCACCGCCTGCCGGACCAGGGCCAGCCCGAGTCCCCGCCCGCCCGGTCCGGCCGGCTTGGTGGAGAACCCCCGCTGGAATACCAGGTCGGCATGGGCCGGGTCGAGCCCCGGACCGGTGTCCGAGACGCGCAGCACCACCTCGGCGGCCGTGGCGTACGCCGTCACGGTCACCCGGGCGCGGGCGCTGCCCTGTGCCGCGTCCACCGCGTTGTCGATCAGGTTGCCGAGGATCGTCACCAGGTCGCGGGCGGACAGGTCGTGGGGCAGTACGCCGTCGTCCAGGCGGCTGTCCGGCGAGACCACCAGCTCCACGCCCCGCTCGTTCGCCTGGGCGGTCTTGCCGAGCAGCAGCGCGGCCAGTACCGGCTCGCTCACCGCCGCCACCACCTGGTCGGTCAGGGCCTGCGCCAGCTCCAGCTCGGCCGTGGCGAACTCCACCGCCTCCTCGGCCCGGCCCAGCTCGATCAGGGAGACCACCGTGTGGAGGCGGTTCGCGGCCTCGTGCGCCTGGGAGCGCAGGGCCTGGGTGAAGCCCCGCTCGGAGTCCAGCTCGCCCATGAGGGACTGGAGCTCGGTGACGTCGCGGAGGGTGGCGACCGTGCCCCGGCGTTCGCCTCCCGACACCGGGGACGTGTTCACCACCAGGACCCGGGACGCCGTCAGGTGCACCTCGTCCACCCGGGGCTCGGAGGAGAGCAGGGCGCCCGTCAGCGGGGCCGGCAGGCCGAGGTCGGCGACCGAGCGGCCGATCGTCTCCTCCTCCGGGCCGACGCCCAGGAGCTCCCGGCCGCCGTCGTTGATCAATGCCACCCGGTACCGGCCGTCCAGCATCAGCAGCCCTTCCCGGACCGCGTGCAGCGCCGCCTGGTGGTAGTCGTGCATGCGGCTCAGCTCGGTGGCGTTCATGCCGTGGGTGTGGCGGCGCAGCCGGGCGTTGATCACGTACGTGCCGACCGCCCCCAGCAGCAGGGCCACGGCGGCCACCCCGAGCAGGGCCGTGAGCTGGTCCTGGGCCCGGGCGCTGATCGTCTCCACCTTGATGCCGGCGCTGACCAGGCCGACGGTCCGGCCGTGGTCGGTGACGGGGGTCACCGCGCGGACGGACGGGCCGAGCGTGCCGGTGTAGGTCTCGGTGAAGGTGCGGCCGTGCAGGGCGGGGCCGATGTTGCCGAGGAAGCGCTTGCCGATCTGGTCCGGGTCGGGGTGGGTCCAGCGGATGCCGGACGGGTTCATGATCGTGACGAAGTCGACGTTCGCGTCCCGTACGACCTGGAGGGCGTACGGTTCCAGCCGGGCCGTGGGGTCGGGGGTGCGGATCGCCGCGCGGACCGAGGGGGAGTCGGCGATCGACCGGGCCACCGCCGTGGCCTGCCGGGCGGCGGAGTCCTCGGCCTGCCGCTGGTCGCTGACGTAGGTGAAGAGCGCGTACCCGGCCACGACCACCGCGATGAGCACGGCCTGCATGGCGAACAGCTGGCCGGCCAGGCTGCGGGGTCGGGGGAGGGCGGGGACGCGCATGTCAGCAGTGTGCCTCTCCGGCCGAGTGTGAACTAAATGAACGGAAGGGTGACCGGCTTCACAGGGCGGGAGATAGTCACGGCATTCCCCAACAACGCCCGGACGTGAGCCGCACGCCGGTTGTTCGCCGACGAAGACGTCAAGGAGGGCAGTCGTGGCCGCCAGCACTGCCGACACGGCACCTGCCGCACCCCGCGCCAAGCGGGACCGGACCCATTACCTGTACATCGCCGTCATCGTGGCGGTCGCGCTCGGCATCGCCGTGGGTCTCATCTGGCCCGACGCGGCGGTGGAGCTGAAGCCGCTGGGCACCGGGTTCGTGAACCTGATCAAGATGATGATCTCGCCGATCATCTTCTGCACGATCGTGCTCGGTATCGGTTCCGTACGGAAGGCCGCCAAGGTCGGTGCCGTCGGCGGGATCGCCCTCGGCTACTTCCTCGTGATGTCGCTCGTCGCGCTCGCCATCGGCCTCGTCGTCGGGAACGTGCTGCACCCCGGGGACGGGCTGCACCTCACCAACGCCCTCAAGGCCACCGGGCACGACCAGGTGTCCGCCGACGCGCTGCCGCCCGTCGACTTCGTGCTCTCGATCATCCCGACCACGTTCGTGTCCGCCTTCACCCAGGGCCAGGTGCTCCAGACGCTGCTGGTGGCCCTGCTCGCCGGGTTCGCGCTCCAGGCCATGGGCTCCGCCGGACAGCCGGTGCTGCGCGGCATCGAGCACATCCAGCGGCTGGTGTTCCGCATCCTGTCCATGGTGATGTGGGCCGCGCCGGTCGGTGCGTTCGGCGCCATCGCGGCGGTGGTCGGCTCGGCCGGCATCGACGCGCTCAGGAGTCTCGCCGTGCTGATGCTCGGCTTCTACGTCACCTGCTTCCTGTTCGTCTTCGTCGTCCTCGGCGCACTGCTCCGCATCGCCGCGGGTCTCAACGTCTTCTCCCTCTTCAAGTACCTCGGCCGGGAGTTCCTGCTGATCCTGTCGACCTCGTCGTCGGAGTCCGCGCTGCCCCGCCTGATCGCGAAGATGGAGCACCTGGGCGTCAGCCGGCCGGTCGTCGGCATCACGGTGCCGACCGGGTACTCCTTCAACCTCGACGGCACGATGATCTACATGACCATGGCGTCGCTGTACATCGCGGACGCGCTGGGCACGCCGATGTCGGTCGGCGAGCAGATCCCGCTGCTGCTCTTCCTGCTGCTGGCGTCCAAGGGCGCGGCCGGCGTCAGCGGCGCGGGGCTCGCCACCCTGGCCGGCGGTCTCCAGTCGCACAAGCCCGCGCTGGTCGACGGCGTCGGTCTGATCGTCGGCATCGACCGGTTCATGAGCGAGGCACGGGCCCTGACGAACTTCGCGGGCAACGCGGTGGCGACGGTGCTGGTGGGCACGTGGACCAAGGAGATCGACAAGGCCCGGGTGCGCAGCGTGCTGGCCGGGGAGCTGCCGTTCGACGAGACCACGCTGCTGGACGAGAGCCGTCCGGCGGTGGACGAGGCTCCCGAGGCCCGGGAGGGCGAGAAGGAACTCGCCAGGGCCTGAGCCACCGTGAGCTCCGGACGTCCGGCCCCGCCTGAACCCGGGCCGGGCGTCCGGTACCGCCGCCGGGCGGCCGAGTCTCCCCCGTACCTCGGCCGCCCGGCTCCGTCTTCGCCGGTGGACTTTTGCTACGACACCTCGGCCACCAGCTCGGTGGCCCGTGAGGCGGGTACGCCCGCCGCGGTCAGTACGGCGACCGTGGCGGAGCGGCCCGCCTCTTCCGCTGCCAGCAGGCCGTCGTTCACGGCCTCCGTCACCGCGAACAGCATCTGCTCGACCACGTAGGCGAGGGCCGGCGCGGGCAGCGGGGAGACGAAGGCGCCCTCGTCCAGTCCGCGTTCCAGGAGGCGGACCTTGTCGTCGCGCAGTGGCGCGAGGCGGTCGCGGATGCCCTGCACGGTGACCGTGCGCTGGGCCAGGGCGATCAGCAGCCGGTAGCGGTCGGCGACCGGCCACAGGGCGAGTACCGAGCGGGCCAGCGCCTCCGCCGGGTCGGTCACGCCGGCGCGGGCCCGCGCGTCCGCGTCCGCCAGCGCCGCCACGGCCCCGTCGATCAGGGTGCTGATCAGCGCCTCCCGGCTGGGGAAGTGGCCGTACACCGTCCGTCGTACGACGCCCGCGGCGCGCGCGATCTGGTCCATGGAGGCGTCGGGATCGCGCAGCAGTTCCACGAGGGCGACGTCGAGGATGCGGCGTCGGTTGGCGTCGGCGCGGCTGCTGTTACCCGTGGTCATGGCGGTCATTCTGCCTCCCCGAGGTCTCCTCGACGCCCTCCCGGGCGGTCCCCGGCCGACTTGCACAGTGATGTGCAACGGGCGTACATTGCACATGGTTGTGCAATTGCACGCCACTGTGCAAGTACTGTCGCGTACCGAGGAAGGCGATCCCTGCCATGCGACTCGTCATGACCGAACCGGTCGAGAGGACGGACCGGCCCTACGCCCGGCGCTGGTGGGCGCTGCTGGTGCTCTGCCTGAGTCTGCTGATCATCGTGATGGCGAACACCGCCCTCACGGTCGCGGCGCCCGACATGACCCGGGACCTCGGGCTCTCCAGCGCCGACCTCCAGTGGGTGATCGACGGCTACACCGTCCCGTACGCGGCGCTGATGCTGCTGCTCGGCGCGATCGGCGACAAGTACAGCCGGCGCGGGGCGCTCGTCCTCGGCCTCGTGGTGTTCGGCGGCGGAGCCGTCTTCGGCTACCTCGCCGACAGCTCCGCGACCGTCATCGCGGCCCGCGCCGTGATGGGCGTCGGAGCGGCGCTGATCATGCCGGCCACGCTGTCGCTGCTCGCCGCGACCTTCCCGCGCGCCGAGCGCGCCAAGGCGATCACCCTGTGGACCGCCACCGCCGGGCTGGCCATCGCCGCCGGACCGGTGGTCGCCGGCGCCCTGCTGCGCGACCACGGCTGGGCCTCGACCTTCCTGATCAACGTGCCCATCGCGGCCGTCGCCATCGTCGGCGCCTTCGTCCTGGTCCCGCCGTCCAAGGCCGGCCACCACGACCGCATCGACTACGTCGGCGGACTGCTGTCGGTCGTCTGGACCGGCGCGCTCATCTACATGATCATCGAGGGTCCGCACTTCGGGTGGGGTGCCAAGGCGGTGACGGCGGCCGTGGTCGCCGGGGTGGGCCTGGTCGCCTTCGTCGTCTGGGAGCTGCGCCACCCGCGCCCGATCCTGGACGTGCGCCGCTTCACCGGCCGCCGGTTCGCCGGCTCCAACCTCGCCGTCGCCCTGTTCTTCCTCGCCGTCTTCGGCGCCTTCTACTACCTCACCCAGCACCTGCAGTTCGTCCTCGGCTACGACGCCCTGGAGACCGGTGTGCGCATGCTGCCGCTCGCCGGTGCCGTCTTCGCCGGCTCCGCGCTGACCGGCTGGCTCACCCCGCGCGCCGGCATGAAGTGGACCGTCGGCGCGGGCATGGTCGGCGGTACGGTCGCCCTCGCCCTGCTCACCCGGGTGGACGCGGGCTCCACGTACGGCGACTTCGTGGCGCCCCTGGTCATCCTGGGTCTCGCCATCGGCCTCGCCCTCTCGCCCTGCACCGACGCGATCATGGGTGCGTTCCCGGAGTCCGAGCTGGGGGTCGGCGGCGCCGTCAACGACACCTCGCTGGAGCTGGGCGGCTCGCTCGGCATCGCCATCCTCGGCTCGCTGCTCGCCACCTCCTACGGCGACCACCTGTCCGACGCCACCGCCGGCAGCAAGCTCCCGGCGAGCGCCCTGGACACCGCACAGGACTCGGTCGGCGCGGGGTACGCCGTCGCGCACGGCATCGGTGAGAAGGCCCAGCAGGCCGCCGCGCAGGCCCAGCAGGCGGGGGACCCGCAGCAGGCCGCGCAGCTCAAGCAGCAGGCGGCCGAACTGGCCGCCGGCGCCCGGCAGATGACCGACGCGGTGGGCTCCGCCTTCTCCGACGCGGTCGCCCACACCAGCCTGGTCGGCGCGGTCATCCTCGGCATCGGCACGGTCCTGGTGGTCTTCCTGCTGCCGCGCCGCGAGGCCCAGGCACCGGAGCCGGCGAAGACGGAGGAGCGGGAACCGGCGGACAGCACCGTCGGCTGACGTCTCCCGGCCCTCCCACACGGGTCGCGGCCCGCCCGGTCCACGAGCCCGGACGGCCCGCGACCCGCTGCGCGTCCCTGCGCCGTCCGGCCTGCACCGACCCCACGCGGACCTCCCCGGCCCCGCCCGGCACCCGTTCGGTTCTCTCGCGCTGCACTGGACCCGCAGCCGGCCACCGCATGCGAGGCGACCGAGGGAGCCCCTCCCGCCGGGCCTGATGGGGTCGCCTGGCTCGGGTTCCGCCGGGTTCTCACCAGCCCCGTTCGGGCCCCGCTCAGGCTGCGCTCGGCCCTCCGCCGGCCGCGGCATGGGAGGCGACCGCGGGGTTCCCTGCCGCCGGGGCCGCCGGGGCCGCCGGGGCCGCCGGGGCCGCCGGGGCCGCGGGCCTGCCGGGGCCACCGGGCCTGCCGGGGCTGCCGGGGTTGCCTGGTTCGGGTTCCGCTGGGTCTTCTCGGGCTGCGTTCAGCCCCGCTTCGGCTGCGCCGGGTCCTCAGCGGACCGCGGCACGCGAGGCGACGGCGGGGGCTCCCTCCTGCCGGGGTCGTCGGGCCCGCCGAGCCCGCCGGGGCCGCCCGGCTCGGGTCTCGCTGGGCTCGCTCGGGCCTCGCCCTGGCTCCGCTCGGCCGCGACCGCCTGCCGTAAGCGGCGTGACCGAGGCCGTCGCGCCCCCGCCGGGGTCGCCTGGCTCTGGTCCCGCTCGGTTCTCACCAGCCCCGTTCGGGCTCCGCCGGGGCTCCGCTCGGCCGCGACCGCCTGCCGTACGCGGCGCGACCGAGGCCGTCCCGCCCCCACCGGGGCCGCCTGGCTCGGGCTCCGCGCGGGCTGCGCTGGGCCCCCGCCGGGGTCGCCTGGCTCGGTCCCGCTCGGTCCTCACCAGCCCCGTTAGGGCCCCGCGCGGGCTGCGCTCGGCCCCCAGCCGGCCGCCGTTTGCGGCGCGACCGTGGGGGTCCCCTTCCGCCGGGGCCGCCGGGCCCGCCGCGCCGCCGATCGGTGCCGCGCCCGGTCGTCCGGCCGAGCGCCTGGCCGGTGCACCGGGGCCGCCCGGTGCGGAGGCGTGGGACCGGCTCGCGGACCTCGTGGCCGGAGTCTCGGCGCCGCGGCACCCCGGTAACGTGCCGGACCGATCAACCGGAACGGGATGTTCGCCTCCGGCGTCAGTACATGTGTGTCAGTGACTATGTGGAGGCACGGGGGATGAAGATCGACTGGGACCGGCGGACCTGCGCGCGCAAGGGGCATGTGACCTACGCGCCCGACGATCCCCGGCTGCGCATCCGGCTGCACGCCCGGACCGCGCTCGGGGACGTCTGGCGGTGCCTGCGCTGCGGTGACTTCGTACTCGGCGAGCCGCGCGCTTCGGGGCCGGCCAGCGACGCCCCGCTGGTGCCGCGCGGCAAGGTGCTCCGGGACCTGTTCGTCCTGCGCTTCCTCGCCGTCGAGCGGGCCGTGCGCGGGGTGTTCATCGTGCTGGTCGCGGTCGCGGTGTGGAAGTTCAGCAACAGCCGGGACGCGGTGCGCCGCCTGTTCGAGGAGTACCTCGACGTGTTCCGCCCGGTCTTCCGGCACTTCCACTACGACCTCGACCACTCACCGGTCGTCGGCTCCCTGCAGAAGGCCTTCGGCTACCAGCGCTCCACGCTGCTCCTGGTGGCCGGCCTGCTGCTGGCCTACGCGCTGATCGAGATCGTCGAGGCGGCCGGCCTCTGGTACGCCAAGCGCTGGGCGGAGTACCTGACGGTCGTCGCCACGGCGGCCTTCCTCCCGCTGGAGATCTACGAACTCACCGAGCACGTCAGCTGGCTGAAGATCGCCACCCTGGTGCTGAACATCCTCGCGGTCCTCTACATCGCCCTCACCAAGCGCCTCTTCGGCCTGCGCGGCGGCCGCCGCCGGTTCGAGGAGGAGCGGCACAGCGCCTCCCTGATGGAGGTCGAGGAGTCGGCGGGGCTGGTGGACGCCTAGGGCCTCTCTTCCGGATCCTGCCGGGGTCGCGGGGTCCGGCACGCACATCCGCGGCGTTGTCGTCGGTTGTCGGCTCCCCCACGCTCGACGTCGCTCGCGCGGGGGGACCCCCCTCGCGTCGACGCCCTCCTCCGCCGTGCAGCCGCACGCACCAGACCCCGCTCGGGTCGGCCGACAGGCACCGTCGCGCGGAGCCGGCCTGATCCGACAGAGAGACCCTGGCGGCACCGCGGTCTTGCCTTGACGTCGGCGTCAAGCCGTACCGTCGGGTGCATGCGAATCGGCGAGCTGGCCGCGCGGGCCGGGACCACGACACGCACCCTGCGGTACTACGAGTCGCGAGGGCTGCTGCCGGCCCGGCGGGACGGCAACGGACACCGTACGTACGACGAGAGCGACCTCCGGCTGCTGCGGCAGATCCGCACGCTGCAGGACTTCGGGTTCGACCTGGAGGAGACCCGGCCGTTCGTGGAGTGTCTGCGGGCCGGGCACCCGGAGGGCGACTCCTGTCCGGCCGCGCTCGTGGTCTACCGGCGCAAGCTGGCCGAGCTGGACGCGCTCATCGGGCAGCTGACGGCGGTCCGTGAGACGGTCGCGGGGCAGTTGGCGCGGGCCGAGCGGGCGCGGGACGAACTGGCCGTCGAGGCGCTGGTTCCGGGAGGTCCGGAGCCGTTGTGCGAACTGGGAGGGCAGGAGCGGTGACGAAGGCGGCGGGTGTACCCGAGGTGGGGGACGCGGACTTCGACAAGGAGGTACTGGCATCGGAACTGCCGGTGCTGGTGGAGTTCACGGCGGACTGGTGCCCGCCGTGCCGGCAGATGGCGCCGGTGCTCAGCGCCCTCGCCGCGGAGGAGGGCGAGCGGCTGAAGGTCGTCCAGCTGGACGTGGACCACAACCCGGAGACCACGAACGCGTACAAGGTGCTGTCGATGCCGACGTTCATGGTCTTCCAGGGGGGTGAGCCCGTGAAGTCCATGGTGGGGGCGCGGCCCAAGCGGCGCCTGCTGGAGGAGCTGGCCGACGTGCTGTAAAGCGGCCCCGCTCGCAGAAAATCCCCCGGGTAATTGCGCCCGGGGGATTCCTGTGCGTATATTCAATGATTCGTGACTTCATTTCGGCGAGCCGTACATGAGGGCCACGAATGACGTTTACTGGGCACAGTATATCCGGGCGGGAGCGGAATTGTCAAACACCGAATTTCCAGACGATGAAATCCGGCACGAACAGGAATTCATCGACGGACTGTACGCGCGCGTGGACGTGCTGCGCGGCGAGACCGAGACCTCCGTCGCGGACGCGCTCGCCCAGGGCGACAAGCCCATGCAGGCCCGGCTGGAGCGGGACATCCTGGTCGCCGAGCGCTCGGGGCTGCTCGCCGCGCTGAACGCCGTGGACGGCTCGCTCTGCTTCGGCCGGATCGACCTCGCCGACGGCACCGGGCACCACATCGGCCGGATCGGGCTGCGCGAGGAGGACGCCGAGCGCACCCCGCTCCTCGTCGACTGGCGGGCCGACGTCGCCCGCCCGTTCTACCTGGCCACCGGCCACACCCCGATGGGCCTGCGCCGCCGCCGGCACATCGCCACCGAGGGCCGTACCGTCACCTCCCTGCACGACGAGATCCTCGACCTCGGCGACACCACCCGCACCGGGCACGAGGACCCGAGCGGCGACGCCGTGCTGCTCGCCGCGCTGAACTCGGCCCGCACCGGCCGGATGAGCGACATCGTGCAGACCATCCAGGCCGACCAGGACCGCATCATCCGGGCACCGCACCGGGGCGTGCTGGTCGTGGAGGGCGGCCCCGGCACCGGCAAGACGGCGGTCGCCCTGCACCGCGCGGCCTACCTGCTGTACGAACACCGGGAGCTGCTGGCCCGCCGCGCGGTCCTCATCGTCGGCCCGAACCCGGCCTTCCTCGGCTACATCGGCGAGGTGCTGCCCTCCCTGGGCGAGACCGGCGTCCTGCTGGCCACCGTCGGCGAGCTGTTCCCCGGCGTGAAGGCCACCGCCGCCGACAGCCCGGAGGCCGCCGCCGTCAAGGGCCGCGCCGGCATGGCCGACGTGCTCGCCGCCGTCGTACGCGACCGGCAGGCGCTGCCCGACCCGGTCATCGCGATCGAGCACGACCGCGAGGTGCTCATGCTGGACGACGGCCTGGTCGGCGTCGCCCGGACACGCACCCGCGCCGCCAAGCTGCCGCACAACGTCGCCCGCGAGCACTTCGAGGGGCACATCCTCAACACGCTCACCGAGCTGTACGCCGAGCGCGTCGGCACCGACCCCTACGACGGCAGCAGCCTGCTCGACGCCTCCGACATCACCCAGATCCGCGACGAACTCGCCGAGAACCCGGAGGTCTGGGACGCCATCGACCGGCTGTGGCCCCGGATCACCCCGCAGCGGCTGGTCGCCGACCTCCTCGCCGAGCCGGACGGCTACCTGTCGCAGGAGGACGCCGACGCGGTCCGCCGTCCGGTGACCCGCGCCTGGTCCGTCGCCGACGTGCCCCTGCTGGACGAGGCGGCCGAACTCCTCGGCGAGGACGACCGGCCGGCCAGGGCCCGCGCCGCACGCGAGCGCGAGACCCAGGTCGCCTACGCGCAGGGCGTGCTGGACGTCTCCTACGCCTCCCGGACCTACGAGTTCGAGGACAAGGAGGCCGACGACCCGGAAGCCTCCGAGGTCCTGTCCGCGCACGACATCATCGACGCCGAGCGGTTCGCCGAGCGGCACGAGGAGGCCGACCACCGCAGCGCCGCCGAGCGGGCCGCCGCCGACCGCACCTGGGCGTTCGGGCACATCATCGTGGACGAGGCGCAGGAGCTGTCGCCGATGGCCTGGCGGCTGCTGATGCGGCGCTGCCCGACCCGCTCGATGACCCTGGTCGGCGACCCCGCCCAGACGGCGGAGGCGGCCGGCGTCGGCTCCTGGGCGGACATCCTCGCTCCTTATGTCGAGGACCGCTGGGAGCACACCCGCCTCGGCGTCAACTACCGCACCCCCGCCGAGATCATGGACCTGGCGGCGGCCGTGGTCCGCGCCGGCGACCCGGACTTCCGGCCGCCCAGCTCGGTCCGGTCGACGGGGGTACGGCCCTGGGTGCGCCGGGTCCCGGACGACCTGCCCGGCGCGGTCGCCAAGGCGGTCGCCGAACTCGCCCCGACGGACGGGCGGCTCGCGGTGATCGCCCCGCGCGCCCTGCACCGCTCCCTGGCCGCGCACCTGGACGGCGTCACGGCCGGCGGCGAACCCGACCTGACCCGCGCGGTCGTCCTGCTCGACCCCCGCCAGTCCAAGGGCCTCGAATTCGACTCCGTCCTGGTCGTCGAGCCGGGCGCCTACGGCACGAGCGACCTGTACGTGGCCCTGACCCGGGCCACCCAGCGGCTCGGCGTCCTGCACACCGGGGCGCTGCCGCCGGGCCTGGCCGACGCGGAGTGACCGCAAGGGGCCCGGGAACAGCCGCTCCCGGGCCCCTTACTCCGTCGTCCTCCGCAGCTTCATGCCCTTCGGGGAGGTCAGTCCCTTCTCCGGATGCACCCGGAAGGACGCCGTCCAGGCCGTGGGCGGGCAGGAGCGGCCGTTGGGGTGGTCCTCGGTGAGCCGCGCCCGCCGGCTGTCCTGGACGACGACCCGGCCGTCCTGCCCGGCGGTCACCGTGAGCTTCACCGGGACCGGGCCGGCGCCGACGTCGTCCGGGAGCCGTACCGACAGGGTGCGGACCGGATCACCGGGATCGCCGGACGCCCGCCGCACACACCTGCCGTCCACGCACAGCCGGACCGTCACCGCGTCCCGCTGCTTCCCGAAGTCGGCCGGCCGCCACACCACGCCGACGCCCGACTCCATGTCCATCAGGGTGCACGCCCTGTCCGGCGCACAGCCCGTCAGCGCAGCCGCCACCGCTCCCAGAGCCACGACGATCCGCCGCATGTCCTCCCCCTCCGCCGCACCGGGCGCCCGAGCCTAGGCGCGGGCCGGGCGGAAGGCAAAGGGCAGGTCAGGCGGGACGCAGCCACACCGTCGCCAGCGGGGGCAGGGTCAGCCGGATGCTCGCCGGGCGGCCGTGCCACGGGTGCGGCTCGGGCTTGACGACGTCCGGGTGGGTGACACCGCTGCCGCCGTAGCGGGCCGCATCGGTGTTCAGGACCTCCACCCAGGCCGGCACCTCCTCCGGCACCCCCAGCCGGTAGTCGTGGCGGACCACCGGGGACAGGTGGGAGACCGCGAGCAGCGGGGTGCCCTCGGCGTCGTGGCGCAGGAACGCGAAGACGTTGTCCTCCGCCGCGTCCCCGGTGATCCACTCGAAGCCCGCGGGGTCGGTGTCCCGCTGCCACAGCGCCGGAGCCGACCGGTACACCGCGTTCAGGTCCCGCACGAGGTCCCGCACGCCCCGGTGGTCCGCCTCGGCGCCGTACTCCGGGTCGAGCAGCCACCAGTCCGGGCCGCGCGCCTCGGACCACTCGGCGCCCTGCGCGAACTCCTGCCCCATGAAGAGGAGTTGCTTGCCCGGGTGGGCCCACATGAAGCCCAGGTAGGCGCGCAGGCCGGCGCGCTGCTGCCACCAGTCGCCCGGCATCTTCGCGACCAGGGACCCCTTGCCGTGCACGACCTCGTCGTGGGAGATCGGCAGGACGTAGTTCTCGCTGTACGCGTACACCATCGAGAAGGTCATCTCGTGGTGGTGGTACTTGCGGTGGACCGGCTCGTGGGACATGTACTGCAGCGAGTCGTGCATCCAGCCCATGTTCCACTTCAGCCCGAAGCCCAGCCCGCCGAAGCCGCTCGGGCCCCTGTGGTGGGTGGGCCGGGTGACACCGTCCCAGGCGGTGGACTCCTCGGCGACGGTGACCACGCCCGGGCAGCGCCGGTACACGGTGGCGTTCATCTCCTGGAGGAACGCCACCGCGTCCAGGTTCTCCCGGCCGCCGTGCTCGTTCGGCCTCCACTGGCCCGGTGCGCGCGAGTAGTCCAGGTAGAGCATCGAGGCGACCGCGTCCACCCGCAGCCCGTCGATGTGGAACTCCTCGCACCAGTACACGGCGTTCGCGACGAGGAAGTTGCGCACCTCGCGCCGGCCGAAGTCGAACTCGAGCGTGCCCCAGTCGGGATGGGCAGCCCGCAGCGGGTCGTGGTGCTCGTACAGCGGACGCCCGTCGAACGCGGCGAGCGCCCAGTCGTCGCGCGGGAAGTGTGCCGGGACCCAGTCCATCAGCACGCCGATGCCGGCCTGGTGCAGCCGGTCCACCAGGTACTTGAAGTCGTCGGGGGTGCCGAGGCGGGCCGTCGGGGCGTAGAACCCGGTGACCTGGTAGCCCCAGGAACCGCCGAAGGGGTGCTCGGCGACCGGCATCAGCTCCACGTGGGTGAAACCCATCTCGCCGACGTAGGCGGGGAGTTCCTCGGCCAGTTGGCGGTAGGTCAGCCCCGGGCGCCAGGACGGCAGGTGCACCTCGTACACCGAGAAGGGCGCCTCGTGCACCGGGGTGTCCGCCCGGTGCGCCATCCACTCGGCGTCGCCCCACTCGTGGTGCGAGGCGTGCACGATCGAGGAGGTGGCGGGCGGGACCTCGGTGCGGCGGGCCAGCGGGTCGGCGCGCAGGGTGCGTGAGCCGTCCGGCCGGGTGATCTCGAACTTGTACAGCTCGCCCTCGTCGACCCCCGGCACGAACAGCTCCCAGACGCCGGTGCCGCCGAGCGAGCGCATCGGGAACGCGGTGCCGTCCCAGAAGTTGAAACCGCCCGTGACCCGCACGCCCCGCGCGTTCGGCGCCCACACCGCGAACCGGGTCCCGGTGACCCCCTGGTGGGTGGTCACGTGTGCGCCGAGGGCCTGCCACAACTGCTCGTGCCGGCCCTCCCCGATCAGGTGCAGGTCCAGCTCGCCGAGGGCGGGCAGGAAGCGGTAGGCGTCCTCGGTCTCGTGCACCGTGCCGTCGTACGTCACCAGCAGCCGGTAGACGGGGACCTCGGTGAGCGGCAGCAGGCCGGAGAAGAAGCCGTCACCGTCGTCGTGCAGCTCCGCCCGCAGCTCGCCCGCGACCACGGTGACCGCCTGCGCGCGGGGGCGGAAGGCACGGAAGGCGACCCCGCCGGGGACCGCGTGCGCGCCCAGCACGGAGTGCGGGTCGTGGTGGGTGCCGTGCAGCAGCCGTTCCCGGTCGTCCGCGTCGAGTGCCGGGGACAGGGCGGCCTCCACGGCCGGCGCCGGAGCCTGCGCGGGGACCCCGGTCTTCTTCTTGGCCTTGGGGCTCACGGACGGACCTCCTGGTCGGGCAGGGAGAGCCGGCGTACCGCGCTCAGCGGCACGGACAGCCAGTCGGGGCGGTGCCGGGCCTCGTAGACGACCTCGTAGACCGCCTTGTCGGTCTCGAAGGCCCGCAGCAGTACCGGATCGGTACGCGGATCGCGGCCGGCCACCTCCGCGTACCCGGAGCAGTAGGCGGCCCGGCAGACGCGCGCCCAGTCCGGGGCGGGCGGGGTCGCCGAGTGGGCCGCGTAGTCGAAGGAGCGGAGCATCCCCGCGATGTCCCGCGCCGGCGGCTGCGGCATGCGCCGCTCGGCCAGCGGCCGGGCCGGCTCGCCCTCGAAGTCGATCAGCGACCAGCCCCCGGACGGCGAGCGCAGGCACTGCCCCAGGTGCAGGTCGCCGTGTACGCGCTGCGCGGTCCAGGTCCGGCCCTCGGCGGCGAGCGAGCCCAGCGCCCGGTACGCCGAACGCAGCCCGTCCTCGTACGGCCGCAGCGCCGGAACCGCCTGCACGGCCGCCGCCAGCCGCTCGGTCATGCCGTCCACCAGCAGCTCCAGCTGGGCGCGGCCGAGGGTGACCGTGGGCAGTGCCCGGGCGAGCGAGGTGTGCACCTCGGCGGTGGCCCGGCCCAGCTCCCGGGCCTCGGCGGCGAAGTCCTCGCCCTTGGCCAGCTCGCGCAGCGCCAGTTCCCAGCCGTCGGCGGCACCGCTCACGAACGGCTGCAGCACGGCCAGGACGTACGACCCCCCGCTCACCTCGGCGTGCAGCCAGGCCGTCGGCGCGGGCACCCGGGGGCAGCCCTCGCGGGCCAGGGCGAGGGGTATCTCCAGGTCGGGGTTGACGCCGGGCACGACCCGGCGCAGCACCTTCAGAATAAACGTATCTCCGTAGACGACCGACGAGTTGGACTGCTCGGCGGTCATCAGCCGGGGCACCAGCCCCGACCGGATGTCCTGCGCGGGGTCCCGTTCGAAGCGCAGCCCGCCGATGCGGGCCCGGCTGCGCAGGGCCTCCAGCAGCACGTCGGCGGGCCGGGGGTCGTACAGGGCCTCGTACACCGTGCGTCCGGCGAGCGGGCCCTCCGTCACGTGTCCGATCAGCGCGGGCGCCAGCCGCGGTGGCAGCGCCTCGCGCACGCCTATGAGGAGCTGGTAGCAGTCGCCGGGATGCGGCGGCGCGCCCGGCGCGGCGGGCTGGTGGACGCGCAGCAGCAGGTGGTACAGGCCCAGCCGGCCGTCGGGCGGCAGCAGTTCGGTGACGGACACGGGGCTGAACCCGCTGATGGGGCGTCCCTTGCCCGCGAACCAGCGCTGCCGGGGCAGCCAGGCGCGCAGCAGGGGGTCGAGCGAGGTGAGCAGTGAACCGGTGGTGCCGGAAGAGATGACCGTTTCCGCCATGGGCGTCAGTCCTTTCCCCGGGGGGCGTCGGGGTGTTACTGATGCGTGCCCCGGGTGGGGCGGTGAAAACTCCGCACCGCCCCACCGGGCCGCTGTTCGGGTTCCTCTATACGGGTTCCCCGCGCAGCCGGAACCAGTAGAAGCCGTGACCGGCGAGGGTGAGCAGGTACGGCAGTTCGCCGATCGCGGGGAACCGGACCCCGCCGAACAGCTCGACGGGGTGCCGGCCGCCGAACCGGCTCAGGTCCAGCTCCGTCGGCTGGGCGAAGCGGGAGAAGTTGTGGACGCACAGCACGAGGTCGTCCTCGAACTCGCGCAGGAAGGCGAGGACCGCCGGGTTCGACGACGGCAACTCGGTGTAGGAGCCCAGTCCGAAGGCGAGGTTCTGCTTGCGGATCTCGATCATGCGGCGGGTCCAGTGCAGCAGCGACGAGGGCGAGGACATCGACGCCTCGACGTTCGTCACCTGGTAGCCGTACACCGGGTCCATGATCGTGGGCAGGAAGAGGCGTCCCGGGTCGCACGTGGAGAAGCCGGCGTTGCGGTCGGGCGTCCACTGCATGGGGGTGCGGACGGCGTCGCGGTCGCCGAGCCAGATG
>NZ_JBVHWQ010000016.1:0-117623 GCF_055564315.1 Streptomyces sp. NPDC029151 | reverse complement strand
CTCCGAGACCGGGTAGCGGGATTCCCGCCGGACGGCCATGAAGATGCGCGGCATCACCGGGAAGTGGAACGCCATGTGGCACTCGTCGCCGCCGGTGCGGAAGTCGCCGAAGTAGTCGACGACGTCCTCGGGCCACTGGTTGGCCTCGGCGAGGAGCACCTTGTCGGGGTACTGGGCGTCGATCTCCTTGCGCACCCGCTTCAGGAACTCGTGGGTCGCCGGCAGGTTCTCGCAGTTGGTGCCCTCCTGCTGGTACAGGTACGGCACCGCGTCCAGCCGGAACCCGTCGATGCCGAGATCCAGCCAGAACTTCAGCGCGGAGATCATCTCCTCCTGCACGGCCGGGTTCTCGTAGTTCAGATCCGGCTGGTGCGAGAAGAAGCGGTGCCAGTAGTACTGCTTGCGTACCGGGTCGTACGTCCAGTTGGAGGCCTCGGTGTCGACGAAGATGATCCGGGCGTCCTGGAACTGCTTGTCGTCGTCGGCCCAGACGTAGTAGTCCCCGTACGGACCGTCCGGGTCCCGCCTCGACTCCTGGAACCACGGGTGCTGGTCACTGGTGTGGTTCATGACGAAGTCGATGATGACGCGCATGCCGCGCTGGTGTGCGGCGTCCACGAACTCCACGAAGTCGGCGAGGTCACCGAACTCCGGCAGGACGGCGGTGTAGTCGGAGACGTCGTAACCGCCGTCCCTGAGCGGTGACTTGAAGAACGGCGGCAGCCACAGGCAGTCCACGCCGAGCCACTGCAGATAGTCGAGCTTGGCGGTCAGGCCCTTCAGGTCGCCGACGCCGTCGCCGTTGCTGTCCTGGAAGGAGCGGACCAGCACCTCGTAGAAGACGGCACGTTTGAACCAATCCGGGTCCCGGTCCCCCGCGGGAGTGTCCTCGAAGGTGTCCGGAACGGGCTCGTTGACGATCATATGGTGGGTGACCCTCCGATCTGCGGGGTGGACGGTCGCAGGACGGTGAAGACATGCGCGGGCCTATGACCCGGTTCGAGGCGCACATAGTTGGCCCTGCCCCAGTAGTAGGTCTCGCCGGTCAGCTCATCGCGCACCGGCACGGACTCGTGCCAGTCCAGGCCGAGTTGCGGCATGTCCAACGAGACCGTGGCCTCCTGGGTGCTGTGCGGGTCCAGGTTGGCCACCACCAGAACCGTGTTCGACCCGCTCCGCTTCGAGTAGGCGATCACCGCTTCCTTGTCGGCGTGGTGGAAGTGCAGGTCGCGCAGCTGACGGAGGGCGGGACTGCGCCGCCGGACGTCGTTGAGCCGGGTGATGAGCGGGGCGATGGTCCGCCCCTCCCGTTCGGCGGCCGCCCAGTCACGCGGGCGGAGCTGGTACTTCTCCGAGTCGAGGTACTCCTCGCTGCCCTCCCGGAGCGGGGTGTTCTCGCACAGCTCGTAGCCGCTGTAGATGCCCCAGGCGGGGGAGAGGGTGGCGGCGAGCACGGCCCGCACCTCGAAGGCGGGCCGCCCGCCGTGCTGGAGGTAGGCGTGCAGGATGTCGGGGGTGTTGGCGAAGAAGTTGGGCCGCATCCAGGCCGCCGCCTCACCCGACAGCTCGGTCAGGTACTCCGTCAGCTCCTGCTTGTCGTTGCGCCAGGTGAAGTACGTGTACGACTGCTGGAAACCGATCTGGGCCAGGGTGTGCATCATCGCGGGCCGGGTGAACGCCTCGGCCAGGAAGATCACGTCCGGGTCCTTGCGGTTGACCTCCCCGATGACCCGCTCCCAGAACACCACCGGCTTGGTGTGGGGGTTGTCGACCCGGAAGATCCGCACCCCGTGCGCCATCCAGTGCCGCAGGATCCGGACGGTCTCCGTGACCAGGCCGTCCATGTCGGCGTCGAAGGCGACGGGGTAGATGTCCTGGTACTTCTTGGGCGGGTTCTCGGCGTAGGCGATGCTCCCGTCCGGGCGGTGGCGGAACCACTCGGGGTGCTTGTGCACCCAGGGGTGGTCGGGGGAGCACTGCAGGGCGAAGTCCAGGGCGACCTCCAGCCCCAGCCGCCCCGCCTCGGCGACGAAGAAGTCGAAGTCCTCGATCGTGCCCAGGTCCGGGTGGACGGCGTCGTGGCCGCCCTCCGGGGAACCGATCGCCCAGGGCACGCCCACGTCGTCCGGACCGGCGGTGAGCGTGTTGTTGGGGCCCTTGCGGAACGTCGTGCCGATGGGGTGGACGGGCGGCAGGTAGACGACGTCGAAGCCCATCCCCGCGATCGCCTCCAGCCGGCGGGCGGCGGTACGGAACGTGCCGTGCGGCCGCTCGGCCGTCCCCTCCGACCGCGGGAAGAACTCGTACCACGAGCCGTACAGGGCACGCTCGCGCTCCACCAGCAACGGCATCGGATCCGACGCGGTCACCAGCTCCCGCAGCGGATGACGGGCCAGCAACGCCTCCACCTCGGGGTCCAGCGCCGCCGCGAGCCGCCAGGCGGCCGGCCGGCTCTCGTCGCGCAGCGCCGCCGCCGCGTCCAGCACGGGCCGCCGCTCGGCCTCCGGGACCCCGGCGGCGGCCCGCTCGTACAGCTCCGCGCCCTCCGCCAGTACCAGGCCGGTGTCGATCCCGGCCGGGATCTTGATCCGGGCGGTGTGCCGCCAGGTGCCGATCGGGTCCGACCAGGCCTCCACCGTGAAGGTCCAGCGGCCCGGCTCGCCGGCGGTGACGGTGGCGCCCCAGCGGTCGGTGCCCGGGGCGAGTTCCCGCATCGGCGTCCAGGGCCCGGCGCGGCCCGCCGGGTCCCGGAGCACCACGTTCGCCGCGACGGCGTCGTGGCCTTCCCGGAACACGGTGGCCGACACCTCGAAGGACTCCCCGGTCACGGCCTTGGCGGGCCGGCGGCCGTGCTGGACGACGGGGCGCACGTCCAGCACGGGGATGCGGCCGAGAGTGGTGGCCGCGCCGGGGCGTGTCGCGTCGGAGGGCGTCACGTCGGGGGGCGTCACCGCGGTCCTCCCCGTCGTCGTGGTCGCCGGCGGTGTGGTCTTCTTCTTCCCTGCTGCCTTGGTCCTGTTGCTTGTCGGGGGTGCTGACGATGGGTGCTTGGCGGGCATGACCGCTCCTGTCCGCTTCAACGTGGGTGTGGGCGGATGGATATGGGGAGGTGGGTCCTGCGGTGGTGCTGTGGTGCATGGGTGGGGCTGGTACCGGAGGAGCCTTCCCACCCGGTTCGGGTGGGCAATCCGGCACTTTGTTAACTACTCACGCGTATGTCTACGCACAAGACCGGTCTCTCCCCTCCGGGTGCCCCACGACCGCTTCTTGACGCCCCGACACCCCGGCCGGTACGTCCCCACCGACCGCGCGGTAACCACTACCGTCGAAGACGACGACGAGACGTACGACGCCGTACGTCTCCCCCCGTAACGCGTCCCGAGGTGGAATGTGAAGGCGATCCGTCGGTTCACCGTCCGTCCCGTTCTCCCCGACCCCCTCCGGCCGCTGAGCGACCTGGCGCGCAACCTGCGCTGGTCCTGGCATGCGGAAACGCGCGACCTCTTCCGGTCCGTCGACCCCGAGGTCTGGGCCTCGGCCGGCGGCGACCCCGTACGGCTGCTGGGCAGTGTGCGGCCGGACCGGCTGGCCGAACTGGCCGCGGACCGGCGGTTCCTGCGCCGCCTCACCGCCGCCGCCGACGACCTGGACGACTATCTGACCGGCGACCGCTGGTACCAGACCCAGTCGGACGGCCTGCCCGCCGCCGTCGCCTACTTCTCCCCGGAGTTCGGCATCACGGCCGCGCTCCCGCAGTACTCCGGCGGCCTGGGCATCCTCGCCGGCGACCACCTGAAGGCGGCCAGCGACCTCGGCGTACCCCTGATCGGCGTCGGGCTCCTCTACCGGCACGGGTACTTCCGGCAGACCCTTTCCCGGGACGGCTGGCAGCAGGAGCACTACCCGGTGCTCGACCCGCACGAACTGCCGCTCACCCAGCTGAAGGAGGCCGACGGCACCCCGGCACAGGTCTCCCTCGCCCTGCCCGGCGGCACGGCGCTGCGCGCCCGGATCTGGCTGGCGCAGGTGGGCAGGGTGCCCCTGCTGCTCCTGGACTCGGACGTGGAGGAGAACGACTTCGGCGAACGCGGGGTGACCGACCGGCTCTACGGCGGCGGCAGCGAGCACCGGCTGCTCCAGGAGATGCTGCTCGGCATAGGAGGTGTCCGGGCGGTACGGACGTACTGCCGCCTCACCGGCCACCCGCGGCCGGAGGTGTTCCACACCAACGAGGGCCACGCCGGCTTCCTGGGCCTGGAACGCATCGCCGAACTCTGCGCGGCGGGGCTCGACTTCGACTCCTCCCTGGAGGCGGTGCGCGGCGGCACGGTGTTCACCACCCACACCCCCGTCCCGGCCGGCATCGACCGCTTCGACCGGGAGCTGGTCGGCCGGCACTTCGGCCCGGACGCCGAACTCCCCGGCATCGACGTGCAGCGGATCCTGGCGCTGGGCAGGGAGACGTACCCCGGCGGCGAGCCCAACCTGTTCAACATGGCAGTGATGGGTCTCCGCCTCGCCCAGCGCGCGAACGGCGTCTCGCTCCTGCACGGCCAGGTCAGCCGGGAGATGTTCGCGGGCCTGTGGCCGGGATTCGACCCCGAGGAGGTGCCGATCACCTCCGTGACCAACGGGGTGCACGCCCCGACCTGGGTGGCCCCGGAGGTCCTGCGCCTCGGTGCCCGCCGGCTCGGCACCGAACGGGCCGAGGACGCGCTGACCGTCGGCGGCTCCGAGCGCTGGGACTCGGTCGCGGAGATCGACGACCAGGAGCTCTGGGAACTGCGCCGCACCCTGCGCGAACAGCTGGTGCAGGAGGTGAGGGAGCGGCTGCGCGCCTCCTGGCGCCAACGCGGCGCGGGGGACGCCGAACTGGGCTGGATCGACGGAGTCCTGGACCCGGACGTCCTGACGATCGGCTTCGCGCGCAGGGTCCCCTCCTACAAACGCCTCACCCTGATGCTCCGGGACCGGGACCGCCTGACGGACCTGCTCCTGCACCCGGACCACCCGATCCAGATCGTGGTGGCGGGCAAGGCGCACCCCGCGGACGACGGGGGCAAGCGCCTGGTCCAGGAACTGGTCCGCTTCGCCGACGACCCCCGGGTCCGCCACCGCGTCGTCTTCCTCCCCGACTACGGCATGGCGATGGCGCAGAAGCTCTACCCCGGCTGCGACGTCTGGCTGAACAACCCCCTCCGCCCCCTGGAGGCCTGCGGCACGTCGGGCATGAAGGCGGCCCTGAACGGCTGCCTGAACCTCTCCGTCCTGGACGGGTGGTGGGACGAGTGGTTCCAGCCGGACTTCGGCTGGGCCATCCCCACGGCGGACGGGCCGTGCACCGACCCGGACCGCCGCGACGACATCGAGGCGGCGGCGCTCTACGACCTCCTGGAGCAGCGGGTGGCGCCCCGCTTCTACGAACGCGGCCGGGCCGGCCTGCCGGACCGCTGGATCGCGATGGTCCGCCAGACGCTGTCCCTGCTGGGTCCGAAGGTCCTGGCCGGCCGCATGGTCCGCGAGTACGTCGACCGCCTCTACGCCCCCGCCGCCGAGGCCCACCGCGCCCTGACCCCGGACACCGCCCGGGACCTGGCCGAGTGGAAGACCCGGGTGCGGTCGGCCTGGTCGGGAGTGAGCGTGGACCACGTGGAGACGACGGAGACCACGGCGACGGCGGAACTGGGCACGACGGTGGGGCTCCGGGTGCGCGTCGACCTGGGCGACCTGACCCCGGACGACGTGGAGGTGCAGGCGGTGTCGGGCCGGGTGGACGCGGAGGACCGCATCACGGACGCGACGGCGGTCCCCCTGAAGCCGACGGGCGCCCCCGACCTGGAGGGCCGCCTGGTCTACGAGGGCCCGCTCTCCCTGGACCGCACCGGCCCGTACGGCTACACGGTCCGCATCCTGCCCGCACACCGCCTGCTGGCGTCCGGCGCGGAGCTGGGACTGGTGGCGGTGCCTTCGGAGGAGGTGGTGGAGGGGGCGGGAGTGTTGATGCGGTGAGCGGCTGACGAGCGGCGGATCCGGGCCGGCAGGGCCCCGCACGTCCCGGGCCGGGGTGAGGCGGGGCGTTCCGGACGGCCCGGATCCGCGGTGGCACCGGACCCCGCACCGCCGGTGCCCCGCCGGCCGCTATCGCGCGTCGAACGGGTCCCTTCCGTGCCTTGCACCGGCTGTCCGGGAACATGGCGATCTCCGTGTCCCAGTCGGCGGTCAGCCGGTGGATGTACTCCGTCGCGACGCGTTCCGCCTGCTCCGGTGTCAGCGGCGGCGTCACGCCTCCGGCGCCTCCGCGCACAGCCTCCTCAGCACCGTCCCGCACCTGCGCGCGTACGCGTGCTGCAGCCCCCGCGTGGCCGGGCCTCCCGCCCGGGCGTACCACTTGGCGCCCCTGCTGAACGCCGCCACCGTCAGCCAGACGGTGCCGTCGCCGGTGCGGTCGACCACGAAGGCCTCCTCGCCGCATTCCGGGTGGCCTTGGAGGGTGCCGTAGGCCCAGCCGGCGCGGCGGGGTTCTTCGGTGGTCCAGATGACGCGGCAGGGGGCCTTGACGAGGCCGGCCAGGGTGACGGTGACGTCGACGCCGGGGGCCGCGCGGTCGGCGGTGGCGTCGATGCCCACCCCCAGTTCGCGGTGCATCTGCCAGGTCATGACGGCCTCGGCCGCGCGCTGGAAGACCGGCCGGCCCTCGCCGAGGCGGGTGCGGACGAGCAGGGGGTGGAAGCCGGGCGGGCAGTACGACAGGTCGTCGCGGGTCGCGCCTACCGGCTCGTACGTGAAGGGGGCCGAGGACATGGGTCACAAGGGTAGGGCGGCACCCGGGGGAGTCCTTCCCCGGGTGCCGCCCTCGACGAGCCGGTGACGCTAGGCGACGTTGACCGCCGACCAGGCGGCCGCGACGGCCTTGTACTCGGTGCTGGTGGAGCCGTACAGGGCGGACGCCGCGTTCAGGGTCGCCGTGCGGGCGGCCTTGTAGTTGGTCGTCGAGGTCATGTACGTGGTCAGCGCCTTGTACCAGATCTGCAGCGCCTTGGCGCGGCCGATGCCGGTGACCGTGGAGCCGTTGTACGTGGGCGAGTTGTACGTCACGCCGTTGATCGTCTTCGAACCGCTGCCCTCCGAGAGGAGGTAGAAGAAGTGGTTCGCGACGCCGGACGAGTAGTGGACGTCCTTGGTGCCGACGGAGGAGGACCAGTAGTCCGCCGAGCCGCCGTCCTTGCTGGGCTTGTCCATGTAGCGCAGCGGGGTGCCGTCGCCGTTGATGTCGATCTTCTCGCCGATGAGGTAGTCACCGGGGTCGGACGCGTTGTTCGCGAAGAACTCCACGCCGGTGCCGAAGATGTCGCTGGTGGCCTCGTTCAGGCCGCCGGACTCACCCGAGTAGTTGAGGCCCGCGGTGTTCGAGGTGACGCCGTGGCTCATCTCGTGGCCGGCGACGTCCAGCGAGGTCAGCGGGTCGGCGTTGCCGGAGCCGTCGCCGTAGGTCATGCAGAAGCAGCTGTCGTCCCAGAACGCGTTCACGTAGGCGTTGCCGTAGTGGACGCGGGAGTAGGCGCCGACACCGTTGTTCTTGATGCCGCTGCGGCCGAACGTGCTCTTGTAGAAGTCCCAGGTCTCCGCCGCGCCGTAGGCGGCGTCCGCGGCCGCCGTCTGGTCGGAGGAGGAGGTGGAGGCGGTGCCGGTGCCGAAGACGTTGGTGGAGCTGGCCACCAGGGTGCCGGTGCCGGACGTCTTGCGGGCCAGGTTGTACGTCTTGTGGTTGCCCCGCGCGGTGTCCGTGAGCTGGTAGGTCGAGCCCGACTGCACGGAGTTGAGGGTGACCGTGCCGGAGTACAGCGTCTTGCCGGTCGCGTTCTCGATGCCCTGGTACTCGTAGAGCTTCTTGCCGGTGGCCGCGTCGGTGATGACGTGCAGCTGGTTCGGGGTGCCGTCGTCCTGGAGGCCGCCGACGACGGTCTCGTAGGCGAGGACGGGCTTGCCGGAGCCGGCCCAGATGACCTTGCGGGCGCCGTCCGCGGCGGTCTTGGCGGAGCCCAGCGTCTTGGCGGCGGACACCGCCTGCTTCTCGGCCTTGGCGGCGGTGATCTGCGGCTTGAGCGAGGAGACTCTGATGGCCGACTTGGCGGCCTTGGTGACGCCCTGCGTCTTGCCGGACTTGGCGGTGTGGACGATCAGGTCGCCGCCGAGCACCGGCAGGCCGGCGTAGGTGCGCTCGTAGCGGGTGTGCAGGGTGCCGTCGGTGTCCTTGACGACGTCCTTGACGACGAGCTTCTCCTTGGCGCCGAGGCCTATCGCGTGCGCGGTGCCGGCCGCGTCGGCCTGGGCGTGCTGGAGCAGTGTGGTGCGGGCGGCCGCGGACAGCTGGGTCGGGGCCGCTGCGAGAGCCTTGGCCGTCGGCTGGGCGGAGGCGCTGGTGGTCACACCGGTGGCGAGCAGGGCTCCGGCCGCGACGGCGGTGGCGATGGCCAGAGTCGTGCGGTGACGACGCGCGTAGAGGGGGCTCACAGAAGCTCCTTCGGGTGGGGAGTCCGGTCAGCGTGGGGTTACTGGCCGGCTGTGTGGGGTGGTGAGGTTCTGCGGCGGGTGGAGAGAGAGTGACATCAGCGCCGCGTACATGTCAGGACCCTGAAGTGATGTTGGCTGAAAGTCGATGAATGGGTGAACGTTTCAGCGAGATGAACGGACGCCGCCCGAGGGTGCTCGACCCTCGGACAGCGCCGTGATTCCGGGCCCGTGGCTTGCGGTTTACGGGAAGGTCAGCTTCCAGCCGTTGATCGTTCCGGTGTCGTAGGTGGCTTGATCCTGCACCCGCAGTTTCCACGTGCCGTTGGCCGGTTCGGCCGAGGCGTTGACCGTGTAGGTCTCGTTCACGTCGTCCGCCGAGTCCGAGGAGCTGAAGTTCTTCAGCCGGTAGGCGGTGCCCGACGGGCCGACGAGGTCGATCACCAGGTCACCCCGCCAGGTGTGGGTGATGTCGACGCTCACCTGGAGGTTGCCCGGCGCGTTCCCGGTGCGGCCGGAGACGGTGATGTCGGAGGTGACGGCGGGCCCGTTGTCCGGCACCGCCACCGGCGTGGTGCTCTCGTAGGACGTACCGCCGCCGCCCCCGCCGCCGGAGCGCGAGCCGACCCCGACGCCGGCCCAGGCGTCCTGCACCGACTTGTACTCGGCGCTGGAGGTGCCGTACAGCTCGCCGGCCGCGGCCAGGGTGCCGGTGCGGGCGCCCGCGTAGTTGGTGGTGGACGTCCACTTGGTGGTCAGCGCCCGGTACCAGATCTGCAGCGCCTTGTCCCGGCCGATGCCGGTGACCGGAAGTCCGTCCGCCGTCGGCGAGTTGTAGCTGACGCCGTTGACGACCTTGGCGCCGCTGCCCTCGCTCAGCAGGTAGAAGAAGTGGTTCGCCGGGCCGGACGAGTAGTGCACGTCCACGCCGCCGATGCCGGAGTACCAGTTGTCCTTGGACGCGCCGTCCTTGCTGGGCTTGTCCATGTAACGCAGCGGGGTGCCGTTGCCGTTGATGTCGATCTTCTCGCCGACCAGGTAGTCGCCGGGGTCCTTGGCGTTGTTGGCGTAGAACTCCACGCCGGCGGCCATGATGTCGCTGGTGGCCTCGTTCAGGCCGCCGGACTCACCCGAGTAGTTGAGGTTCGCGGTGGACGAGGTGACGCCGTGGCTCATCTCGTGGCCGGCGACGTCGATCGAGGTGAGCGGCTTGGTGTTGCCGGAGCCGTCGCCGTAGGTCATGCAGAAGCAGCCGTCGTCCCAGAACGCGTTCACGTACGCGTTGCCGTAGTGCACGCGGGAGTAGGCGCCGACGCCGTTGTTCTTGATGCCGCTGCGGCCGAAGACGGACTTGTAGAAGTCCCAGGTGAGCGCGGCGCCGTAGTGGGCGTCGGCGCCCGCGGTCGCCGCGTTCGAGGTGGTCCCGTTGCCCCAGGTGTCGCTGGTCTGCGAGAACAGGGTGCCGGTGCCGGAGGTGCCCCTGTTGAGGTTGTACGTCTTGTGGCCGCCGCGCGCCCCGTCGGTGAGCGTGTAGTTCGAGCCCGACTGGGTCGTGGTCAGTGTGACCTGCCCGCTGTACTGGGTGTTGCCTATGCCGTTCTTGACGCCCTGGTACTCGTAGAGCTTCTTGCCGGTGGCCGCGTCGGTGACGACGTGCAGCTGGTTCGGGGTGCCGTCGTCCTGGAGCCCGCCGACCACCGTCTCGTACGCCAGCACGGGCTTGCCGGTGGCCGCCCAGATCACCTTGCGGACGCTGTCCGCGGCCGGCCGGGTCGCGCCGAGGGCCTTCGCCCGCTGCACGGCCTGTTTCCCGGCGGCGGCCTTCGACACCGACGGGGTGAGCCCGGCGACCTTGAGCGTGGCGTTCGTGGCCCGGACGACCTCCATCGTCTTGCCCGACCTCGCCGTGGTCACGACCAGGTCGCCGCCGAGCACGGGCAGGCCCGCGTACGTCCGCTCGTACCGGGTGTGCAGGGTGCCGTCGCCGTCCTTGACGACGTCCTTGACGACGAGCTTCTCCTTCGCTCCGAGGCCGATCCCCCGGGCCGCGGCGGCCTTGCCGGCGTCGGCGTCGCGGATCAGCTCGGCGCGCTGCGAGGGGGTGAGCCGGACCGCGGCGTGGGCCGGATCGGCCTTGCCGGGCCGCGGCTGCGCCGGTGCGGCGCCGGCCGTGCCGGACTGGACGGCGACGGCGATCAGGGCGGCGACACCGGTGAGGGCGACGGCGGCGGTGCGGCGGTGCGGGGTGTGGGAGGTGCGTCCGCGAGAGAGGTGGGTTCTCAACACTGACTCCTTCTGCGTGACCGCGGGTCGCGCGGCCAGGGGAGACCGGACGGTGAGTTGGGACGTCCGGGCAGAACAGGGCGTTACGCCAAAGCCACGTGCGGGTGCGGAGCCGGCTCGCAGAGACGCGCAGTAACTGTGGGGTTGCTGTGAGTCGGCCAGGGAAGAGTGGCAGGAGATCTCGCCCTCTGTCAGGACCGCGTCACAAAGTTGGCCAGAAATGGTCCGTTGACCGGATGTTCATGTTCGGTATGCGGACTCTTCGCGGGAGCGCGGCGAGGTCGGACGGGGGTGCCCCGCGTCCTGGGTGGTTTCAAGCCATGGACATGACCAGATCTGTATGTGAAGATCCTTTGGATTTTGCCAAGTACATGTAAAGCAAGGATCTCGTACATGAGAAGACGCCACAGACCCGGGGGCAGCCGCTTCCTGGTCTACGCCGCGTACGCCATGGCCGGCGTCGTGACGGCCGGTCTCGCCCTGCCCGCCCACCGGGACGCCGTCGAGGCCGTCACCCCGGTGGCGACCGCGGCGGCCGCGTCCGACGACGGCGACGCGGCGACGGGCGAAGCCCGCAGGCGTGCCGCCGCGACGGGGGAACGCGTCGAGGTCACGGACCTGCGCACCGAGAGCTCCACGACCTACGTCAACCCCGACGGGTCCGTGACCGTGGAGGCGGCCACCGGACCGGTCCGCGTGAAGGACGACGACGGCGCCTGGCACGACCTGGACACCACCCTCGTCCGCCGCGACGGCGGCATCGCACCCCGGCGGGCCGCGGCCGACATCCGCATCTCCGACGGCGGCGAGGGCCCCCTCGCCGAGGTCGACGAGGGGGACAAGACCCTCGGCATCAGCTGGGACGGCCCCCTTCCCGAGCCCGAGATCAAGGGCAACACCGCCGTCTACAGCGAGGTCAGGCCGGGCGAGGACCTCGTGGTCACCGCGCTGCCGGAGGGCTTCTCGCACCAACTCGTGCTGAAGGAGCGCCCCAAGGACGACGTGGAGCTGCGGATCCCCGTGGCCGCCGAGGGCCTCAGGCTCCGCGAGACCGCCGACGAGCGGCTGCTGTGGGAGAGCGACAGCGGCCGGAAGGTCGCCACCGCCCCCGTCCCCGTCATGTGGGGAGCCGGACAGGGGCAGACCTCCGGCGAACCGGCGAAGGTCACCGACGTGGACGTCTCCGTCGAGGGCGGCACCGACGGCCAGACCCTGGTGCTCAAGCCGGACGCGTCGTTCCTCGCCGACCCCGCCGTCAGGTACCCGGTCACCGTGGACCCGACCAACACCCTGCTCGGCCCGCTCACGGACACCTGGATCCAGGACGACGACTATCCGACGTCCCAGCGCGGTTCGACCGAGCTGAAGGCGGGCACGTACAACGGGACCCAACGAGCCCGCTCCTACCTCAAGTTCGACACCGCCCGCTTCCTCGGCAAGCACATCGTCGACGCCGACCTGCGCCTGTACTCGCACTGGTCGTCCTCCTGCTCGACGAACAACTCCGGCATCCAGGTCCGGCGCGTCACCGGCGACTGGGACCCCTCCGCCATCACCTGGGGCAGCCAGCCGGGCACGACCACCGCCTCCGCCCCCGTCTCGACGGCGGCGAAGGGCTACAGCTCCGCCTGCCCCGCCGGACAGGTGTCGTGGGACATCGACGGCATCGCCCAGGCGTGGGCCGACGGCCAGCCCAACTACGGCGTGCGCCTCGCCGCCGTGGACGAGACCGACCCCCTCACCTGGCGCCGCTACCGCTCCGCGAACTACGTCGACGGATCGCACGACGCGGCCACCGAGCCGTCGCTGATCGTCACCTACAACTCCGCCCCCGCCGTCCCGGCCTCCCTCGACGTCAGCCCGCTCAAGACGGGCACCACCCTGACCACCGCCGGGTCCCTGACACCCACCCTCCAGGCCAAGGTGGGCGACGCCGACGCCGACTCCGGCCTGGTGACGGAGTTCCAGGTCCAGCCGGACCCCGCCTTCGCCGACACCACGTACACCTGGACGGGCAAGACCGCCCAGTTCGCGCCCGGCACCGTCGCCACCACGCAGATCCCCACCGCGTCGGCCCTTCCCGACGGCAGCCACCTGCGGATGCGCGCCCGCACCGGTGACGGGATCGACACCTCGGCCTGGTCGGACTGGAAGACCTTCCGCGTCGACGCCACCGCCGTGCAGCCCGCCGACCTGCCCACCCAGCTCCAGGCCGGCGCGACGGACACCGCCTCGCCGCTCGTCACGGGCGTCGTCACCTCGCCGGGCGGCGGCATGGTCGAGGCACAGTTCCGCCTCGGCAACGCCACCGGTACCCAGACCCTGGGCACCCAGCTCGTCGCCGACGGGGAGCGGGCCGGCTTCCAGATCCCGGCCGACCGGCTCACCTCCGGCGGACCGTTCGACTGGTCGATGCGGGCCTGCTACGCGGGCAAGTGCTCCGCGTGGACCGAGCGGACCCCGATCGCCGCCGGGACCGGCGCGGAACCCGACCGGGCGACCGCCACCTCCTCGGTGGACCTGCCGCTCACCAAGGCCACCGTCTGCACCGACTCCGACACCTGCGTCGGGGAGACCGGCACCGCCCTGAAGGCCGGCAGCGTCTCGGGCAGGAACTGGCGCACCTACCTCAAGGCCGACGTGTCGAGGATCCCCGCCGGCGCCCGCGTGACCAAGGCCCAGCTCACCCTCCAGTCGGCCGCGACGACACCCGACCTGGACGTGCACGCCCTCAACGCGGCCTGGCCCACCACCGGCACCGGCAGCCAGCTGGACGCCGTCACGGCCCCGGAGGCCAACCTGACGGCCGGTGCGCCCTGGACCATCGACGTCACCGGTCTGGTCACGGGCTGGACCGACGGAGCGAACGCCAACAACGGCCTGGTCCTGCGCCGGGCCGAGGACGCCCCCGGCACGGCGGGCATCACCTTCACCTCGGTCACCCTCACGGCCGAGTACGAGGCGGCCACCCCGCCCTCCCCGCCCGTGGCGGTCCGCGCCACGGCCGCGGACCGGGGCGCCCTGGTCACCTGGGGGGCCAGTGAGGACAGCGGCTACAACGACACCGTCCTCACCTACGAGGTGACCGCCCTCGACTCCTTTGGCGCCGAGGTCGCCCGGCACACCACCCACGGCACCGACTCCGTGTTCACCGGCCTCACCAACGGTGCCTCCTACACCTTCCGGGTCAGCGCCTCCAGCGCCTACGGCACGAGCGACGCCGTCACCGGCGCCGCCGTCGAGCCGGTCGGCGCCCCGCTCGACGGCGCCGCCTACACGCAGGCGGTCCGCGAGTACCTGGAGTCCGCCGCCTCCCTGACGACCGGAGCGAAGAGCAGCGCCGCGGCGGCCGTCGACGGACGTCCGCACGCCGGCATGTACACCTCGCTGCTCAAGGCGGAGGAGTCCTGGCTGATCGACAGCCGCGACTCCCTGAAGGCGAACGGGCTGACGTACACGTCGATCACCACCGACCTCTCCGACGCGCTGCTGCTGCCCTCCGCCGACGGGACGGTGACCGTCCGCACCACGGTCGGCCAGCAGAAGACCCTGGCCGACGCGCCCTCCGACCCGGAGACCACCGAGGCGACGGTCCGCTACACGTTCTCCGGCGGGGACAACCCGGTCCTGCGCGGCAGCACCAACGCCGAGCAGTACGAACAGCAACTGGCCAAGGACGACCGCGCCCTGGGGGCCGTCACCTACGGGACCGTGGAGAACGACAGCGGCGGCACGCAGGCCACCCGGACGGCCACCGCCGCCCCGAGCGCGTACGCGTCCTACGCGTCGCAGATCACGCCGTACGCCACCATCAACGCCAGCGGCACGGCGAAGTGGGCGAGGGACCACTGGAACGACCGGGCCCAGTACAGCCAGGACTGCACCAACTTCGCCTCCAAGGCCCTGTACTACGGCGGCGGCATGCGCATGAAGGGAGTGAACAAGGACAAGAAGAGCGCGGACAACTGGTGGCGGGTCGGGCACCTGGCCCCGCACGGCGTGTACTACTACACGAACTCCTACACCTGGACGGTCGCCGACAAGATGCACACCTTCCTGCTGCGCCACAGCGACGGCGCGATCAACACCGAGACCAAGCAGAGCTACGCCAGGGTCGGTGACATCGTGCTGTTCAACTGGGGTGGCAAGGGCGGCTGGGACCACGCGGGCGTCATCACGAAGATGTCGGGCGGCAAGGCGTACGTCAGCGCGCACAACAACAACCGCCTGAACCAGCGCCTCGACGTCTACATCAACAGCCAGCGCGGCACCTGGGCCGACATCTTCCACGTCGTTCCGGGGTGGTACTGATGGCCGCCCCGGCCGGGAAGCGCCTCGTGGCGGTCGCCGTGACGCTGGCCGTCGCCCTGGCGGCGGCCGTCGGCGCCTGGTGGCTCCTGCGCGACCCCGCCCCCTACGCCCTGCGGAAGACGCCGGCGGTGCACGTCACCGTCCACGCCGTGACGTCGGAGTACCCGGAGGCGGGGGAGCTGGCCGGTGACGTCGATCCGCTCCTGAAGGTGTACGTCCAGCGCCTGGCGGCCGGGGACGCCACCGACCTGGCCCGCCTCGGCGCCCCCTGGTACACCGGCCGGGAACGGGCCGCACGGCAGCTGATCAGCCGGTACGGCGCTCAGGCCGGCGAACCGGTCGACGCGCTGGTGCGGGACCCCGTGGTGCCGTACCTGGCCGCCGTCGAACTGCGTTTCGGCGACGGCCGGCGACAGGAGGTGCGGCTCACCCGCGACGACGACGTGTGGTGGCTGCAACTGGGGGACGGCGACCCGGTCGCTCCCTAGGCGCTCCGTATCCCTGCGGCCGGCCGCCGGCTCTCCCGCCGGCGGCCGGCCGTCGTGGTTCCCGGCCGCCGGCCGGGTCCGGTACCGGGCGGTCCGTCGTGCCCCCCGGGACCCGGGGCGACTCCTCGCCCCCCGCCGGCGCGGCCCGGCCCGGCAGCGCGACCCCCGGGCGCACCGCCTCCCCCACGACCACCCCGGCCGTGCGGAAGCCCGCGTCCGTCCGGACCCGGGTCGTCACCGGGTGCCGCAGGATGTGGCCAGGCGTTCAGCGCGCCCGGCACGGACACCGGCCCGGGCCACCCGGCGCGTACGCCCGGCCGTCCCGGCAGCAGTCCCTCGCCCACCCCCCCCGCGCCATCGGGTACGGCGGTGCGGGAACCGGGCCCGTCCGCGCGGGCGTCCGGCCAAAACTCGGTGGGCGTTGTCAGTGGCGGTCCGTACGCTCGCGAGTGATGCCCACGACACCTGCAACCACCGACCGTTCCGCCGTGCGCACCCTGCTCCGGCTGTGGCCGTACGTCCGCCCGGTGCGCGCGCGGCTGTTCACCGCCGCCCTCGTCGCGGTCGTCGCCTCCTGCACCGGACTGGTGATCCCGCTGGTCCTGAAGTGGATGGTCGACGGCCCCGTGGCCGACCGCGACCCGGCGGGCGTGTGGCTCGGCGCGCTGTGCCTGCTGCTGCTCGGCGTCGCCGAGGCGGTCCTGTTCGGCATACGGCGCTGGCTGGTGGCCCGGCCGCTGTCGCACGTCGAGGCGGAGATGCGGGCGGACCTGTACCGGCGGCTGCAACGGCTGCCGGTCGCCTTCCACGACCGCTGGGCGTCGGGCCAGCTGCTCTCCCGGGGCACGACCGACCTGATGCTGCTGCGCATGTTCCTCGCCTTCCCCCTGACGTTCCTGCTCGTCAACGCGGTCACCATCCTCGTCGGCGTGGTCGTCATGCTGCTCCAGGACTGGAGGCTCGGACTGGTCATCCTGGGGCCCGCGGTCCCCGTGATGTGGACCTGCGTGGTCTTCGAGCGGCGGTACGCGCAGGTGGCGCGGCGCGCCCAGGACCAGGTCGGCGACCTGACCACGCTGGTCGAGGAGAGCGTGCTCGGCATCCGCGTCATCAAGGGCTTCGGCCGCCACCGCAGCCAGGCCCGCGCGTTCCGTGAGCTGTCCGGCCGGCTGCGGGGCACCGAACTGCGCAAGGCGCGGCTGCTGGCCACCATCTGGGGGGTCATCGTCACCCTCCCGGAGGTGGCTATCGGCGCGGCGCTGGTGCTGGGCGCGGTGCGGGTGGCCGACGGGGAGCTGTCCGCGGGCACCCTGGTCGCCTTCCTGAGCACGGCCCTCGCCCTGCGCTGGCCCGTCGACTCCATCGGGTTCCTGCTGGCGATGAGCCAGGAGGCGGCGACCGCGACCGAGCGGTACTTCGAGGTGATGGACGAGGCGCCGGAGGACCGGGGAGGAGGCCGGGACGCCCGGCCGCGCGCGCGGGACGCCGGCGACGCCGGGACGCGTGCGCGGGAGTCCCGGGGCCTGCGCTTCGAGAGCGTCTCCTTCCGCTACCCCGACGCGCCCCCGGACTCCCCGCCCCTGCTCACCCACGTCGACCTGCACATCCGCCCCGGCGAGTCCATGGCCCTCGTCGGCGCCACCGGCAGCGGGAAGACGACGCTCACCGCGCTCGTGCCACGACTGCACGAGGTCACCTCCGGCCGGATCACCCTGGACGGCGTCGACATCACGGCCATGTCCAGGGAGGAGCTGCGCGCCAAGGTCGCCGTGGCCTTCGAGGAGCCCACCCTCTTCTCCGCGAGCGTCGGCGAGAACGTGCTCATGGGCGCCCCCGACGGAGCCGGGAAGCCGGAGCTGGACCGGGCCCTCGCCATCGCGCAGGCCGACTTCGCGCACGCGCTCCCGCAGGGCACCGACACCCGTGTGGGCGAACAGGGCCTCAGCCTCTCCGGCGGCCAGCGCCAGCGGCTCGCACTGGCCCGCGCGGTGGTCGGCAGACCGCGGTTCCTGGTGCTGGACGACCCGCTGTCCGCCCTGGACGTGCACACGGAGGCCGCCGTGGAGGCCGCCCTGCGCCGGGTCCTCGCCGACACCACCGCGCTGATCGTGGCCCACCGCCCCTCCACCGTGCTGCTCGCCGACCGGGTCGCCCTGCTCTCCGGCGGCCGCATCGCCGCCGTCGGCACCCACCAGGAACTGCTGCGCCACAACGCCGAGTACGCCCACCTGATGTCCGGGGAACAGGAGGACACCCGTTGACCAGCACGACCTCCACCCCCGCCGTCGCCGACGACGAACCGGCCCGCCCGGACGGCGACGGCGAGTCGGGCGACCACGTCGACCGGGACCTGCTGCCCAGCCCGCCCGGCGCCACGGCCGCCCTGCTGCGCTCCCTCCTCGCGCCCATGAAGGCACGGGTCGCGCTGACCACGCTCCTGCTGCTGCTCCAGCAGGCGGCGGTGCAGGCGGGCCCGCTGCTGGTGGCGTACGCCCTCGACAGCGCCGTACCGGCGTTCCGGGACGACCGGAACGGCCCGCTGTGCGCGGTGGCCGCCGGCTATCTGCTGTGCGCGCTCGCCTCCGGCGCGCTGCAGTTCGCGTTCATCGAGACCTCCGCACGGGTCAGCCAGGACGTGCTGCTGGACCTCCGGGGGCGGATCTTCCGGCACGCGCAGGCGCTGAGCATCGACTTCCACGAGCGGTACACCTCCGGCCGGCTGATCTCCCGCTCCACCACGGACGTGGAGTCGCTGCGCGAGCTCCTCGACGAGGGGCTCCAGGAGCTGGTGACCGTCATCCTGTCCTTCGTCTACATCTCGGCGCTGCTGCTCTGGCTCGACCTCGGCCTCGGCGCGGTCGCGGTGGCCTCCTTCCTGCCGCTGTACCTGCTGGTCCGGCTCTACCGGCGGCGCGCGGGGCGGGTGTACCGGCTGCGGTCCACGGCGATCGCGGCGGTGATCGTGAAGTTCGTGGAGACGATGAACGGCATCCGGCCGGTGCGCGCCTTCCGCCGGGAGGCCGTCAACGACGCCGAGTTCGCGGTGCTGAACGCGCGGCACGAGCGCGTGAACGGGGACGCGCTGCTGGAGATGGCCCGCTACGTGGTCGGCTCCCGGCTGGTGGCCAACACGGCGGTCGCGGCGATCGTGCTCTGGGGCGCCCACCGGGTGGCGTCCGGTTCCCTGGAACTGGGCGTGCTGGCGGCATCGGTGCTGTACCTGCGCCGGCTGTACGACCCGATCGACCGGCTCGGCATGTTCCTGAACTCCTACCAGTCGGCCGCCGCCTCCCTGGAGAAGATCGCCGGCCTGCTGGCCCGGACACCGTCCGTTCCGGAACCGTCCCACCCCCGCGAACTCCCGCCCCGCAAGGGCGGCATCCCGGGTCGCGAGGTGGTCTTCGACGGGGTCCGCTTCGCCTACCGCACCGGAGGCGAGGTGCTGCCCCGCTTCGACCTGACCCTGCCGGCCGGGCAGACGGTCGCCGTCGTCGGCTCCACCGGCGCCGGCAAGTCGACCCTGGCCAAGCTGCTGGCCCGCTTCTACGACCCCTCGGCCGGGCGGGTGCTGCTGGACGGCGTGGACCTGCGCGAACTGCCGGTCCTCGAACTGCGGCGCGGAGTGGTCATGGTGACGCAGGAGGCGTTCCTGTTCTCCGGCACGGTCGCCGACAACATCGCGATCGGCCGGCCCGACGCCACCCGCGAGGAGATCGAGCGGGCCGCGAAGGCGATCGGCGCCCACGAGTTCATCAGCGCGCTGCCCGACGGCTACGACACCGACGTCCGCAAACGCGGCGGCCGCATCTCCGCCGGGCAGCGCCAACTGGTCGCCTTCGCCCGGGCGCTGCTCGCCGACCCGGCGGTGCTGATCCTGGACGAGGCGACCAGCTCGCTGGACGTCCCGGGGGAGCGGGCGGTGCAGCGGGCCATGGCGACGGTGCTGCGGGGCCGCACCGCCGTGGTCATCGCCCACCGGCTGTCCACCGTGGAGATCGCGGACCGGGTCCTGGTCATGGAACACGGCCGCATCGTCGAGGACGGCCCCCCGGCCGACCTGATCAAGAGCACGGGCCGCTTCGCGGACCTCCACCGGGCGTGGCGGGACAGCCTGGCGTAAGCCGGGAAATTTCCGCGGCGCAAGGTACCGACGGCATCGAAACCGGTCGCTTCAATTTGTAAGGCGCCATTCGGGAAACATCGGACAGTGCCGTCCGGGCGCGGGGTAACGAAAGATGGAAATCCCTCTTGCGGGGCCGTGATCTTGAAGTTACATTCGTTCGCGCGCTGGACGGTTGGGGAGTCGAGCGAAGGCCGTGAAGCAACGCACGTTCCACGGAGCACCTTTTACTCGAAGAGGAGACATCCATGAACCTCAACGCCGAGACCGCCAACGACTTCGACGTCGACGCCCTTCTCGCCCTCACCGAGGTCGACGAGGCCCTCTCTGTCGAGGCCGTCGTTCCGAACCGTGTCAACAGCAAGTACGCCCTTCTTCAGGAGTCCGCCAACAGCTGACCGGCCACGAGCTGATCAGCGTGGCTCGCTGAAGCGCGATCCGTCCGCGCCCTGATGGCCGTACTCGGCTCCCTGTCCAGCAACGGAACCCCACGAGAACTCTTATGCGGAAACCCCGAATACTTCTCGTCAACCCGCCCATCTGGAACGTCTACGCGCCGCACCTCGCGGTTCCCCTGCTGGCTGCGGTGATGCGTCGGCACGGATGGCAGGTGTCGTCCCTCGATCTGAGCATCGAGCAGACGGACTGGCTGCTCTCCCGTGAGGGGCTGACGGCCCTGCTGCCGAAGGCCGAACGGCGGCTGGTCGGGATGTCCGCCGCAGAACGGTACGCCCATGAGGAGACCCTCGCCGTATTCGGCGACAGCATCGAACGTATCGACCACGCCCGCACGGCACTGAAATCTCGGTCCATTCTGAGGGATCCGGTCGCCTTCACCGATGCCGCGACGGTCGTGCGCAATGGGCTCGCCTGTGTTTCCGCTTCCTTTCCGGGATTGAATTTCGACTTGCGGGGGAACTTCTCGTGCTTCTCCCACCGACGCTCCGATTCCGTACTGGAAGCGGCCGTTTCGCCGGACCGCAATGTGTACGGCTGGGCACTCGAGCACCGGCCCATCGCTGAGCTGGCGGATTCCGACCTTGCCGTCGTCGGCATTTCGGTGTCCGCCGACACCCAGCTCATCGCGGCCCTCACCGTGGCCCGGCACGTCAAGCGTGCCCGTCCGGATGTCCATGTGGTGATGGGTGGCAACCTGACCACACGCATGGTGAGCCGCTGGCAGGAAGAACACCCGTTCTTCCAGTACGTGGACTCCTTCGTGTCCTATGAGGGGGAAGACGCGCTGCCCGCCCTCTGCGACCGGATCAGCGGGGCCGACGACCGCCCTGTTCCGGGACTGCTGGAACGCGACGGCCGGGGCGGGCTGCTGCGCACGCCGGCCGCCATGGTCGACGTCTCCGACCTGCCGACGCCGGACTTCGACGGCCTGCCGCTCGACCGCTACTTCGCCCCCGGTCCCGTCCTCCCTCTCCAGGCCTCGCGCAGCTGCGCATGGGACTGCGCCTTCTGCTCCATCCCGTTCGCCAGCAACAAGTTCCGCATCCGGCGCCCGGACCAGGTCGTGCACGACATGGCCACCCTGGCTACCCGGCACGGCACCGACACCTTCATGTTCGTGGACGAGATCATGACGCTCACCTCGCTGCGCGGGGTGTCGCGAGAGCTGGTCGAAGGCGGCCACGAGCTGTTCTGGTACGGGGAGACCCGGTTCAGCAAGGGACTCGACGACGAACTGGCGGCCACGCTGCGGCGCTCGGGATGCCGACGCCTCGATCTCGGCCTGGAGTCCTACAACCAGCGCGTGCTGGATCTGATGCGCAAGGGCACCAAGGTGGCCGACATCGAGCCTTCCCTCGACGCCCTGCTGGGGAACAAGGTGCCGGTCCACCTGTTCTGCATGACCGGCTTCCCCGGAGAGACGGAGGAAGAGGCGGTGCGGACCCAGGAGTTCGCCGCAGAGGCGCTGCGCCGCTCCGTGGAGGAGTACGACGTCCCGTACTCCACGGCCGCCAACGGACCCTTCATCCTGGACGTGCTCTCCCCCGTGGGGGAACGCCCCGACCTGTTCGGCGTCGAGCTGATTCCCCCCGCGGAGGGGGAGGACCTGGCCTTTGACCTCGACTACACGGTCACCGACGGCCTCACCCAGGAGGACGCGGTGCGGCTCACCTCCGGTGGCTCGGGAAGCCCCGCGGGTGCCGCGTTCCACCGGGGCACCTGGATCGGGGACGCCGAGGAGTGGTCGTTCCTGTGGGCGATGGCCGAGGCGGAACTGCCGGCCCGGAAGCTGGCCGCGCCATCCGCTCCCCGCCCGGAGCTGCGCCCCGAAACGCGCGTTCGGCTCGCGGACGAGGTGCGTGTCCGGGTGTCGGCCACCGAGCGCGGGATCCTGCTGCACGTGCCGTCGGGCGACGCCCTGCTGACCGTGCCCCGGGAGTGGGACCGACTGCTCGACGGACCGCCGCAGACCGTGGCCGGCCTGCTGGAGAACGTCCCGTCGGCCAGAGCCACGGCGGCCACGCTGGTCCGGCTCGCGGCCCATCGGGCGTTGACCGTCGAGGCGGCCGGCACCCGCGAGGGGAGTGCGTCGCTGTGGTACGCGGCCCAGCCGCACGAGGTGCTGGACAGCCGGTCCGATGGAAGCTGCCTGCTGGCCTCTCCGGAGACCGACAAGCGGGTCAGAGTGTCCGCCGCCGGCCGACTCGTCTGGCTGCTCACGGCCGACGGCGCGACCGCGGCCGAACTGTCGGCCCGGACCCGGTTGCCTGAGGAGCGGCTGATGCCGCTGCTGGACGAACTGGCCGGGCACGGGGTCGTCGCCGCGGCCTTCCTCCACCCGCAGCTGCTCGCTACGGCTGTGCCGGCGGGGGCCGCTCAACGCTCCGGATGACGACCGGCCGGCGTCACCGCAAACCGACCAACGCCGCATGCCGCGGCCCGAATGCAGGAGTCTCAGTCGTGTCCCACCCCCTCCCCGTGGCAGGGTCCGAAACGGACCGCTTCTGGAAGGAGTTCGCCTCCCGCCATTGGGAGCAGGCGCCGCTCTCCCTGCCATCCTCGCCCGTCCAGCTGGGTATAGGAGACGAGGAGGTGCTGCGGGCACTGGTCCTGGCGGCCGACCCGGAGAACCGGCCCGAGGGGTCCGGGCTCCCGAAGGTCGTGGTGACGGTGGACGGCCGGACCCAGCCGATCGACACGCGGGTCTTCCTCCCGCTGCCCGAGGACCGCTCGCTGGACGACTACCTGGCTCGCGTGGACCGGTACATGCGTGACCACGAGTGGAGTGTGGCCGTCTCCGGCCTGCACGCGGTCTCGGCGCCGCTGTGGGACCGGGCCAAGCGGATGTCCGACGACGTCTTCCGCCACACCGGGACGCGGGTCGCCGGCCGGGTGGACATCGACACCTTCATCGGCCGGTACACCTCGACCAACGTTGGCGTGCACGTCGACCACGCGGGAAATTTCGGTTTCACTCTGCGTGGCCGCAAGACCCTTCTCACCTGGGCGCCGAAGCACGCGGAGCAGGTTCCCCAGCACACCGCCGACTACGCATCGGCCCGCGAACTGGCCGACGTCCTGGTCGGCGAGCCCGGAGCGCTGACGTACTTCCCCTCCAGGCAGCTGCACGTCGGCGAGTCCCCCGACGCGGTCGCGGTGAACGTCAACATCGCCTTCTTCACCAGGAGTGATCCGACCGCCGTCGTCCTGGAAGCCGTCGGCGGCCTGCTGGGCCGAGCGCGCACAGCGGGCGAGCCCGGTGCCGACGCACACGTCCCGGACGGCATCCCGGCCCCGACCGCCGCGACCCTCGACGCACTGGCCGGTCTGTCGCGTGGTGAGATCGAGGACGCCGTCTGGGAACACGGCATGCGTGCGCTGACCTCGGGCGGTCTGGGTGTGGGCCGCCCGTCCGAGTCTCCCGTGCCGGTGCCGCGCGACGCCCGTGTCCGGCTCGGCGACGACGTCGTGCTGCGCCAGCGGCCGCTCGCCGACGGGCGCCGCGCCGTCGCCGTGCAGGGGCACACGGTGAAGGTCGCCGACCATCCGCGGCTCGAAACCGCCCTCACCGCGCTGGCCTCGGGGGAGACACTCGATCTCGGACAGTGGGAACGGGAGACGGACAGCGCCGCCGTACCCCTTCTGCACGCCGTCCTCCTCAGGTTGTCGGCCTGGCGGGCGACCCTGGTCGAGGGTGCCGAGTCCGGTACCGCGCGTACCGTCGAGCCGGTCCTGTGATGTCGGTGCCACGGAGCAAGGGACCAGCTCTGCTGGCCGTCGTCGCCTTGCTGATCAGCACAGTCGGTGACGAGGTGGCCCTGGTGGCGCTCGCCCTGCGCGGTGCCGACCGTACCGGGCTCACCTCGGTGGTGTCGGCCCAGATGCTCGCCGGTCTGGTGCCCGGGATCGCCCTGGGCGGGCCGATCGGGCGGATCGTCGACCGGTTCCGGCTCGACGTCGTCCTGGGCGTGACGCTGGCACTGGAGTGCCTCATCGCGACGGCCGCCGCCGGCTTCGCGAACGGACCGGTGCTCCTCATCGCCACCATGCTGTTCCTCGGGGCCCTGGGCGCCGTCGCCCAGACGTGCGTGATGGCTCTCGTCCCACGGCTGTTCCCCGCTTCCGAGGCGCAGTTGCGGATCAACGGTGTCATGGAGTCGACCAGGAACGCGGGTTACATCGTCGGCCCGCTGCTGGTGGGTCTGCTCACCGCGCACGGTGGCACCGGACTGGCACTGGCGGTCGACGCCGGTACCTTCGCCTTCGCCCTGCTGGCGGTGCCGGTGATCACCCACTGGCTGTCCGCCATGCCCGCGCCGCCCTCGCCGGCGGCCGACACCCCCTCTCCGCCCGCCGAAGCGGCCAAGGGCGGTCTGCGGGCCGGTCTGTCCCTGCTCTGGGCGGGAGCCCAGCGGCGGACCGCACTCGCCACCATCGTCGTCACCGTGGCCTCGACCTCCGTCGTCAACGTCCTGATGCCGTTCTTCGCTCATGAGATTCCGGGCGGGACCGCTTCCTACGGCATCGTGCTGGCCACCTGGAGCGTGGGCCTGGTCGTAGGACCGTTCGTGCTGCGCGGCAGGCTCGGCAGCCTGCCCACCGCCGTCGTCGCGGTCGGCGCCGCCGCGGTCATCGGGCTCAGCTATCTGGTGACCGCCGCATATCTCGTCCTCCCCGTGATGCTGGCGGCCTCGCTCTGCGGCGGCATGGCCAACGCGGTGCAGAACGTGGCGCTGCGGACCCATGTCATGGCCGACTGCCCGCAGGAGGTGCGCGGCCGCGTCGGTGCCGCCTACGGCGCGACGCTGCAGAGCGCGGTGGCCGTGGGCTTCTCTCTGGCCGGGCTCGCCCCTGCCGACGGGGCCCGCTGGGGCATCCTCGCCGGAGGTGCCGTCGCCTTCGTCGTGGGCTCGGCCGGCTGGCTCCGGACACGGGCGCTGGCCGCCCCGGCCCCGGCTGACGCCCGCGTGTCCGTCCCTCCTCGACAGGCTTCGGAGGCAGAAGCGTCGTGACCCGCCAGCGGATCCTCCTCGATCCCGTCCTGCCCCGGTTCTGCGCCCAGACCGGGGCCTCCCTGCCGCTCGCCTGGGAGCTGGCCTGGTCGCGGCAGGACCGGGCCCAGGGCACCGTGCTCAGCCTGACGCCACCGCCCGCTCCCCGGGAGACCGACCGCCTCGTCTGGCCGCGCCGGCTGCCCCCCGGCACGGGGCTGCGCCTGCCCAGGAACGTGCGGACCGAGGAGACGCCCGTGCCCTTCGTGCGCGACGGCGGCCCCGTGACCGCACTCTTCGGCCCGGACCTCCCCGCGTTCGCGGAGGTGCCCCGGCCGGTGGGGGAACTCCTGGTGCGGGGCGCGTCCGTGACCGCGGTGCGCGACCGGTGGGTGACGTCCGAGGAGGCGGTGGACCACCTCCTGGTGGACCACTTCCTGGTGGGACTGCTGCGACTGGGGCTGCTGCACGCCGATCCCTCCCCCGTAGCCGTACGGCCGGGACCGGGCGGCCGGCTTCTGGTCCAGGAGGCCTGGACGGAGGCTGTGGAACGGGACCAGGGGGTCTACTTCCTCGCCAGTGTCCCCACCGGCAACTTCCTCAAGGTGGGCGCGGCCGCGCTCCGGCTGTGGCAGTGCGCCGGACACGGGGACGGGATCCCCGCCGGCTCACTGCCCGCGCCACTGACCGACGCGGCGGACCGGATGCTGTCCGCCGGCCTGCTCCGGGCCGTCGCTCCCGAGTGACGACAGACGGGAGCAGGCCGAAGAGAGGATGACCCATGACTGACCCGACGTCCGAAGCGCTGACCGGTCTGACTCGTCCGGGAATGGGAACGGAGAACGCCGGTCCCGCCTTGCGGGCACTGACCAGGATGGTGCGTCCGCGCACGGTGGTCGAGGTGGGTGCCGGCTCATCGACACTGCACCTTCTCCTCGGACTGCGCGACGCACGCGCCGAGGCGGCTCAGGACCGGCGCATCATCGACGGCGAGACCGTGGCGCACGAACGGGCCTCGGTCCTGCACCCCCGTTCCGCCGTCGCGGACTACACGCCGAAGCTGCTCGTCGTCGACGACATCTCCGTGCCGGGCACCTCCGCGGACCGGGTGCGGGAGGCGGCCCGGGATCTCGGCCTCGACGACATGCTGACCTTCATCGAGCGCGACTTCTTCGCACTGACGGACGAGGAACTCGACGGCTGGGGCCCGCTGGATCTGGTCTGGCTCGACGCCGGCACACAAGGCGACGACGCGGCGTTCCTCACCTCCCTCTGGCCCCGTGTGGCCCCCGGCGGCACGGTCGTCCTGCACGAGCCGTACCTGGCCACCACCGTCGAGACGTCCGACCAGCGGGGGGACACCCGGGTGGCGGCCCGGATCGTGCCGACACCGCTGCTGCAGGAGCTTCGCCGCCAGGCTGCCGCACCGGACAGCGGGATGGACGTCCTCGCCCTCAACGAGCCGCACAAGCACCGCCAGACGGGCCTGTTGTTGCTGCGCAAGCACGGGGCCTGGGAGCGTGACAGGGGCGCGTCGTTCGCCGAGGAGCTGAAGGCGCTGGGCGAGACGGGCTCCACCGAGCCACCTCGACTGGGCGGCCCGCCGTACACCCGGCCGAGGAGCGGCGGGGAAGACCGTGCGGACCGCGTCCTCGCCGCGTTGGCCGACGCGACCCGCCGCTCGGTCTACAGCGCCGTGGTCCTGCGCGCTGACACCGCCCAGGGCGTCGGCGAGCGCCTGGGCATGTCCTCCGAGCGCATCGCGAAAGCGCTCGTTGCCCTTGAGAGGGCCGGACTCGTCACGCACACGGAAAGCGGCTGGGCGCCGGCCGACGACGTCTGGCGGGAGGCGTCACCCCGCCGTGCGAAGCCGCCGGCGCCGACGACGATCCCCGCCAAACGCGGCAAGCGGAGGGTGTTCCTGGAGAACGTGGTGCAGCTCTTCGAACCCCGCCGGCGCTACCCGGAGGTCGCGGTCAACAACCTGTTGCGCGAGGTCCACCCGGATGTGGCCGCGCTACGGCGTTACCTGGTGGAAGAGCAACTGCTCGCCCGCGCCGACGGGCAGTACTGGCGTCCGTGGCACCCGGCCCCGCCCCGGCAGGCGGGATCACGGCACCCCCAGCTCGAACAGCGCATACCCCGCGTACGAGCCGGAGGCCAGGGCCGCGATGGTCAGCAGGGTGTACTGGACGGGCAGGCTCAGGCGGCGCATGGCGACCGCGAGGGGGAGGAACAGGGGGAAACAGGGGAGCAGGTAGCGGGAGATGTTGGCGACGATCTGCTGGCTGCCGAGGACCAGGGCCAGGGTGAGGACGGTGTAGAGGACCAGTACCGCCGGCGGGCGCAGCCGTAGCAGCAGGGGGAGCAGGGCGCAGGCGAGCAGGATGACGCCGACCGAGATGACGTCCGCGAAGGGGTACGCGAAGAGGTAGTCGAACTTGCCCACGGGGACGGAGGTCAGTACGTCCCAGGTCTGCTTGCCGTAGTCGAACCGGTGCGCCCAGGCGCCCGACTGGAGCTTGAAGTAGCCGCCGAGGTCGCCCATCTCGTTGCCGACCCAGAGCAGGTAGCCGAGCAGCCCCAGCGGGGCCAGGGCCATGGCGAGCAGCGGGCGCAGCGCGCCGTCCTCGCGGCGGCGCAGGGAGAGCAGCGCGGCCACGCCGAGCGCGGCGATCAGCGCGGCGGCCGTGGGCCGGTTGAGGCCGGCCGCGAAGGTGAGCACCCCGGCGGTGAGCCAGCGGCGGGTGAGGATGGCGTGGCAGGCCCAGGCGGCCAGGGCCACGTAGAGGGAGTCGGAGTAGACCGCCCACTCCACGCCGGAGCCCGGCCACACCGCCCAGAGCCCGGCCGCCGCGAGCCCGGCCCGCCGGCCGCCGAAGCGCTCGGCGACGGCGTAGACGCCGAGGGCGGCGGCGAAGGAGGCGAGGATCGAGACCAGCAGCCCGGCGCCGTAGGAGCCGAGGCCGGTGACCGTGGAGGTCAGCCGGATCAGGGCCGGGTACAGCGGGAAGAACGCCGCCGAGTTGCCCTCCAGCGTGATCAGGCCGGTGGCGCCCGGGACGGGGACGAGTTTCGGGTCGTACCCGTGCACCGCGATCTGCTGGTACCACCAGCCGTCCCAGGTGGCCAGCACGTCCCAGGCGTGCGCTCCGCCGCCGAACCGGGGGTGCTTGGCGCGGTAGTCCCCGGCGGAGGACAGCAGGTACAGGAAGGAGCAGAAACCGGCCAGCTTCAGCGTGCCGAACATGGCGAGCACGGGCCCGTGCCGGCGGGCGGCGGCCCGCAGCCGGGAGCCGGACGCGGAGCCGGGGGCGGCGGGGCGTATGTGGGGCAGGGTCGCGGTCACCGGACCACCGGCCGCGGCCGGCGGCGCGCCAGGGTGCGCCGCATCCGGGCGATCCCGCGCAGGTCCGCGAGCGCGGTGGCGAGGATGTCGACGCTGCTGTCCGGGTCGTCGACCCAGTCCACCGGCACCTCGTGGATCCTCAGGCCCGCCCGCTCGGCGAGCACCAGCAGTTCGGTGTCGAAGAACCACTCCCCGTCCCGCACCAGCGGCAGCAGCCGCTCGGCGGTCTCCCGCCGGACCGCCTTGAAACCGCACTGGGCGTCGGAGAACCCGACGGCGAGCGTGCACCGCAGCAGCACGTTGTAGCAGCGGGATATGACCTCGCGCTTGGTCCCGCGCACCACCCGCGCGCCGGGCGCCAGCCGGGTGCCGATGGCCAGGTCGGAGTGGCCCGAGATCAGCGGGGCGACCAGCGGCAGCAGCGCGGCCAGCCCGGTGGACAGGTCCACGTCGAGGTAGGCCAGCACGGGCGCCCGGGACCCGGACCAGGCGGCCCTCAGGGCCCGGCCGCGGCCCTTCTGGGGCAGCCGCAGCGAGGTCACCTCCGGGAGTTCGGCAGCCAGCCGGGCGGCGATGGCCGGGGTGCGGTCGGTGCTCGCGTTGTCGGCGATCGTGATGCGGAACGGGTAGGGGAAGGTGTCCCGCAGGTGCGTGTGCAGCCGCCGGACGTTGGGCTCCAGGTCCTTCTCCTCGTTGAACACCGGCACGGCCACGTCCAGGACGGGCTCCCCGTCCGCGGCCGCGGACGCCCGCAGCGGGGTGCGCCGGGGCGCCGGGGCCGTGGCCGGGGCCTGGGGCCGGCCCGGCCTGCTCGATCGGCTCGGTCGGATGTATGTCACGTGGTTCCCCGTGTGGTCTTGTGTGTCGGGCGTGCCGAGGCAGGCGCGGGCGGGAGGGACGGAGCCGGCTAGCCGCTCGCGCTCACCGCGGACGAGGGTTCGTCCGACGGTTCGGCGGGCGCGCTCACCGAGGCAGTGGCCGGCGGTGTGGTGCTGTCGTGGCGGGCGGTGGCGGTGGCCGGTGGCGGCGCGTGGGTGGCGGTGGCCGGAGCGCGGGTGGTCGCGGGCGGCTCGGGGGTGACCGAGGCCCCGTCGGGTGGCGCGGTGGCCGTCCGTGTCGAGGAGGTCGAGGAGGTCGAGTAGGTCGAGGACGGCGAGGACGGCGGCGCGCTCGGCGACAGGGTCGGCGACTCGGTCGGCGGACTGCTCGGCGTCGGTGCCGGGCTGACCATGGGCCGTGGCGCGCTGGGGCGGTCGACGGTGTGGCCGTGCGGCCACAGGAACAGGCCGAGGCCGAGCCCGGCCACCGCCAGCACGGAGCCGGCCGTCCGGCGCGCGGTGCGCACCCGGCGCCGGGCCCGCACCCCCGCGCGCAGCGCCTCCCGGTGCCGGGCCTCGAAGGGCGCCGGCTGCCGGTCCTGCTGCAGGAGCTGCGTCAGCTGCCGCTCGAAGTGATCCATGACTCCTCCCTCACCCCACCGGCTCGATGACGTCGGCCAGGAGCCGGCGCAGCCGGGCCACCCCGCGCGCGGCATGGGACCGGGCCGTGCCCACCGGGCAGCCCAGGGTCTCCGCGACCTGCCGGTCGGGCAGGTCCTGGTAGTAGCGCAGGACCACGGCGGCCCGCTGCTGCGGTGTCAGCTGGGCGAGCGCCGCCTCCAGCCGGGACCGCTCGGCCACGGTCGCCGACATGTCGCCGGCCGCGGCCACCTCCGGCAGCTGCTCCACGGGTCGCTCGCCCCACCAGCGCCGCCGGGCCGAACGCGCCGCGGCCCGCGCCAGCACCTTGCGCACGTAGGCCTCCGGCGCCTCGTCGGCGACCTTCGGCCAGACGAACCACAGTTTGACCAAGGACTCCTGCAACAGGTCCTCGGCGCGGTGCCGGTCCCCTCCGGTGAGCAGACGGGCGAGATGGAACAACACCGACCAGCGGGCCGCCACGAACGCGTCGTACTCACCGGCCCTGGTCTGCTCCATTCCCACGGTCCCCGTTCTCGCCGGCTGTCTACACCAGGAGAAAGGCCTTTGACCCCCGTCGGCGCTGCACTCGGCGGGCGTGATCCGCGTCACGCACGGGTGTCACCCGGACTCACGCCACCCGCAGCAGCAGCACCGTCCGCGCCGGAACCGTGATCTCCACCCCCGCCGGGTGCACCGTACCCGGCGGTTCGTCCTGTTCCTCCGACGAGGTGTCCACGACCACCTCGTACCGCCCCGCCCAGGGCGGCCCGGGCAGCACGAAGCCGGTCGGCCCGTCGCCCGCGTGCAGCACCGCGAGGAAGCTGTCGTCCACCACCGGCGCGCCCCGCTCGTCGCGGCCGGGGATGTCCCGCCCGGACAGGTACATGCCGAGCGTGGCGGCGGGCGCGTACCAGTCCGCCTCGGTCATCTCCGCACCCCGCGCGGTGAACCAGGCCAGGTCCCGCAGCCCGTCCGCGGTCTGCGCGCGGCCGGAGAAGAAGGCCCGCCGGCGCAGCACCGGATGCCGGTGGCGCAGCGCGATCAGACGCGAGGTCAGCTCGCACAGCGCCCGCCAGCCGGGCTCCTCCAGCAGCGACCAGTCCAGCCAGCCGATCTCGTTGTCCTGGCAGTAGGCGTTGTTGTTGCCGCGCTGGGTGCGGCCCAGTTCGTCGCCCGCGACCAGCATGGGCACACCGGTGGACAGCAGCAGGGTGGTCAGCAGGTTCCGCAGCTGCCGGCGGCGCAGGGCCCGTACGTCCTCGTCGTCGGTCTCGCCCTCGGCGCCGCAGTTCCAGGAGCGGTTGTCGTCGGTGCCGTCCCGGTTGTTCTCGCCGTTGGCCTCGTTGTGCTTGGTCTGGTACGACACCAGGTCGCGCAGGGTGAAGCCGTCGTGCGCGGTGACGAAGTTGACGGAGGCGTACGGGCGCCGGCCGCCCCAGGCGTACAGGTCGCTGGAGCCGGACAGGCGGTAGCCCATCTCCCGCACGTCGGGCAGGGCGTGCCGCCAGAAGTCCCGCACCGTGTTGCGGTAGCGGTCGTTCCACTCGGTCCACAGCGGCGGGAAGGCACCCACCTGGTAGCCGCCGGAGCCGATGTCCCACGGCTCGGCGATCAGCTTCACCCGGCGCAGCACCGGGTCCTGGGCGATGACGGCCAGGAACGGGGAGAGCATGTCGACGTCGTGCATCGAGCGGGCCAGCGCCGCCGCGAGGTCGAAGCGGAAGCCGTCCACGCCCATCTCGGTCACCCAGTAGCGCAGCGAGTCGGTGATCAGGCGCAGCACCTGGGGCTGGACGACGTGCAGGGTGTTGCCGCAGCCGGTGTAGTCGGCGTACCGGCGGGCGTCGCCCTGGAGCCGGTAGTAGCCGCGGTTGTCGATGCCCTTCAGGGACAGCGTCGGCCCCAGCTCGCCCGCCTCCGCGGTGTGGTTGTAGACCACGTCGAGGATCACCTCGATGCCGGCCGCGTGCAGCGCGCGCACCATCCGCTTGAACTCGCCGACCTGCCCCCCGGTCGTACCGGAGGCCGCGTAGGCCGCGTGCGGGGCGAAGTAGCCGATGGAGTTGTAGCCCCAGTAGTTGCGCAGGCCCCGGCGCAGGAGGTGGTCCTCGTGCGCGAACTGGTGGACGGGCAGCAGTTCGACGGCCGTGACGCCCAGTCTCACCAAGTGCTCGATCGCGGCCGGGTGCGCGAGCCCCGCGTAGGTGCCGCGCAGCTCCTCGGGTATGTCCGGGTGCAGCCGGGTGAAGCCGCGCACGTGCAGTTCGTAGATGACCGAGTCCGCCCAGGGAGTCTTGGGCCGGCGGTCGTCCGACCAGTCGTCGTCGTCGTGGACGACGACGCCCTTCGGGACGTACGGCGCCGAGTCCCGCTCGTCGCGCACGGTGTCGGCGACCGACTGGTCCGGCCAGTCCCTCACGTGCCCGTACACCTCCGGCGGAAGCCGGAACTCCCCGTCCACCGCGCGCGCGTACGGGTCGAGCAGCAGCTTCGCCGGGTTCCAGCGGGCGCCGGTCCACGGGTCCCAGCGGCCGTCCACCCGGTAGCCGTACCGCTGCCCGGGCATCACGCCCGGCACGAAGCCGTGCCAGATCTCGTGCGTCAGTTCGGTCAGCGGGATCCGCGTCTCCCGGCCGTGCTCGTCGTAGAGGCACACCCGGACCGCCTCCGCACCGGCCGCCCACAGCGCGAAGTTGGTGCCCGCGACCCCGTCCGGGCCGACCCGGAACCGGGCCCCCAGCGGGGTCGGCGTGCCCGGCCACACGGCCGGGACGGGGGGAACGGCCCGCCGGGCGCCCCTCGCCGCCGCCGGTTGCCCGCTCCCGGCGGCCGGCTCCCCGGCCGGCGCCCGCTGCTCGGCTGCGCTCGTCACTGTCGGCCCCTCTTCTCAGTGGCGCGCCAGCGGTCGGCCCCACCGGGAAGCCGGGAGCGCACCCGCGCGGCGCCCCGGCCGCCGGTACGGCTGCGCCCCGACGGCTCGTGTCGGACCGGGCGAGCCTCCCACTGGCTCAGGCTCGCCCGGCCTGTCGTCCTTCCCTCTGTTCTGCCCACCGCGTGGCTCGCACTCACGTTTCCCCGGAGCGGGCGCCGTCGTTGAGTCTCGCGTGAGGCACGCAACTGGACGCGCACGGCGCGCGGGGGCCGCGCTGGCCGCCGTACTGACATGGGCGGGGCTGCTCGCGGGCTGCTCCGCGGACGGCCCGGGCCCGCTGGGCATGGGCGGGACACTGGGCGAGCCGCCGCCCCCCGAGGACGTCATCCGGGTGACCCCCGACGACGGCAGCAAGGCCGTACGCCCCGGCGACCGGCTGCTGGTCCGGGTGCCCGGCGGACGGCTGGAGAAGGTCACCGTGGTGAAGTCGCAGGACGCCCAGGACTCCCCGGTCCCCGGGCGGATCGGCGAGGACGGGCTGACCTGGCGGCCGGACGAGGACCGGCTGGCGCTGGCCGCGAAGTACACCGTCGACGTGGTCGCGCTGGACTCCCACGGCCGCCGCTCGGCCCGGCACACCACCTTCACCACCTACGTCCCCGACCAGCGGTTCATCGCCTACGTCAGCCCGGAGAACCGGGCCACCGTCGGCACCGGCATGATCGTCTCGCTCTCCTTCAGCCAGGAGATCACCGACCGCGCCGCCGTGGAACGCGCCGTCCGCGTCAGCGCCCGGCCCCCGGTCGAGATCCGGCCGCACTGGTTCGGCAAGGGGCGCCTGGACTTCCGCCCCGAGCGCTACTGGAAGCCCGGCACCGAGGTCACCGTCGACCTGGGCCTGCGGGACGTCGAGGGCTCCCGCGGTGTCTACGGCCTGCAGGACAAGACGTTCTCCTTCACCGTCGGCCGCAGCCAGGTCTCCCTGGTCGACGCGGCCGAGCACACCATGGAGGTGCGGCGCGACGGGCAGCTCCTGGCCACCGTCCCCGTCACCGCGGGCGCGCCCAAGCACCCGACGTACAACGGGAAGATGGTGGTGATGGACATGCTGGAGGTCACCCGCATGAACAGCCAGACGGTCGGCCTCGGCGCCGAGTACGACATCCCCGACGTGCCGCACGCCATGAAGCTCACCGACTCCGGGACCTTCCTGCACGGCAACTACTGGGCCCCGGACGCCCCCGGACAGGTCAACATCAGCCACGGCTGCGTGGGTCTGAGGGACGTCAAGGGCGGCGGCTCGGACACCCCGGCCGGCTGGTTCTTCGACCGCAGCCTCGTCGGGGACGTCGTCGAGGTGGTGAACAGCAAGGACAAGACGGTCGCCCCGGACAACGGCCTCGGGGGGTGGAACATGGGCTGGAAGGAGTGGAAAGCGGGCAGCGCGGTGAAGTAACCAGGTGAGGGATGGGGGGCGGAGCGCGGGTGCCGGGCGGAAGTTGCGACGGAACGGTGACCTATGCCTGACACCTCGCTCGAAATCCGGCAGTTAATATGCGCGCACCGAAGTGGTGGGGAGCGGGCCTGAGCAGGGCCCGGCGAGGGGAGAACAACTTGAACATGCGGCCTGTGGCGGGGGCGTCGGCTCGGGGGCGGCGAGGCCGTAGGGGACTGGCGGTCATAGCCGGCGCCCTGGTGCTGACGCTCACCGCGTGCGGCGGAGGGGACGACTCGGGGTCCGGTTCCGGGGACGGCAAGGGCAAGGGCGGCGGCCGGAAGGACGGGCAGTCCTCGGCCGCCGTCAGCATCGCGCCCAGGTCCGGGGCGACCGGTGTCGACACCAGCGGCGCGCTCAAGGTCAGCGTGGCCCGGGGCAGGCTGACCGAGGTCACCGTCAAGGACGCCAAGGGCACGAAGGTCGACGGCGCCCTCACCGGCGGCGGCTCCTCCTGGACGCCGTCGACCCATCTGGCCGCGGCCACCAAGTACACGGTGCACGCGGTCGCCAAGGACTCCGAGGGCCGCGAGGCCGCCGAGGACGCCAGCTTCACCACGCTCACGCCGAAGAACACCTTCGTCGGCTACTTCACGCCCGAGGACGGCTCCACCGTCGGCGTCGGGATGCCGTTCTCCATACGCTTCACCCGCGGCATCACCAGCCCGGAGGCGGTCGAGAAGGCCGTCCGCATCAGGACCGAGCCGGCCGTCGACGTCGAGGGCCACTGGTTCGGCAACGACCGCCTGGACTTCCGCCCCGAGAAGTACTGGAAGGCCGGCACCAAGGTCACCGTCGACCTCGACCTGGACGGCGTCGAGGGCCGCGACGGCGTCTACGGCAAGCAGCGCAAGACCGTGAAGTTCACCATCGGCCGCAACCAGGTCTCCGTCGTGGACGCCAAGAAGCACACGATGAAGGTCACCCAGGACGGCAAGGTCGTCAAGACCCTCCCGGTCACCACCGGCAAGCCCGGCTACGAGACCTGGAACGGCCAGATGGTCATGAGCGAGAAGCTCGCCGTCACCCGGATGAACGGCGAGACCGTCGGCTACGGCGGCGAGTACGACATCAAGGACGTCCCGCACGCCATCCGCCTCACCACCTCCGGCACCTTTGTCCACGGCAACTACTGGGGCGGCGGCGCCTTCGGCAACTACAACGCCAGCCACGGCTGCGTCGGCCTGCGCGACGTGCGCGGCGGCTACGACGGCTCCGTCCCGGCCGCCTGGTTCTTCAACCACTCGATGGTCGGTGACGTGGTGGTCGTCAAGAACTCCCACGACGCCACGGTGGCCCCGGACAACGGCCTCAACGGCTGGAACATGTCGTGGGCGGCCTGGAAGAAGTGAGCCCCGTCCGACGTACGGGCCCGGTGCTGTGACCTACGGCACCGGGCCCCGTGCCGTTAGTCCCCGTTAACCTGCCTCCATGACCGTCACTCTCGAAGTCGCCGAAGGCGTCGGCACCCTGCGGCTGGACCGGCCGCCGATGAACGCGCTGGACATCGCCACCCAGGACCGGCTGAAAGAGCTGGCCGCGGAGGCCACGGACCGCGACGACGTACGCGCCGTGGTGATCTACGGCGGTGAGCGGGTGTTCGCGGCGGGCGCGGACATCAAGGAGATGCAGAACATGGACCACGCCGCGATGGTCCGCCGCTCCCGCGCCCTGCAGGACTCCTTCACCGCCGTGGCCCGCATCCCCAAGCCCGTCGTGGCCGCCATCACCGGCTACGCGCTCGGCGGCGGCTGCGAGCTGGCCCTGTGCGCCGACTACCGCATCGCCGCCGACAACGCCAAGCTCGGCCAGCCCGAGATCCTGCTCGGCCTGATCCCGGGTGCCGGCGGCACCCAGCGGCTGCCCCGGCTGATCGGCCCCTCCAAGGCCAAGGACCTCATCTTCACGGGCCGTCAGGTCAAGGCCGACGAGGCCCTCGCCATCGGCCTGGTGGACCGGGTCGTGCCGGCCGCCGAGGTGTACGAGCAGGCGCACGCCTGGGCCGCGAGGCTCGCCCAGGGCCCGGCGATCGCGCTGCGCGCGGCGAAGGAGTCCGTCGACACCGGTCTGGAGGCCGACATCGACACCGGGCTCGCCGTCGAACGGAACTGGTTCGCGGGCCTGTTCGCCACCGAGGACCGCGAGCGGGGCATGCGCAGCTTCGTGGAGGAGGGGCCGGGCAAGGCCAAGTTCGTCTAGGGCTGCCTGGCTGAAAGCCTCGCCGAACTCCGGTGCGGTGCCTTGCAGTTGACGCGTCGTCTCATTCGGGTCCCTCGATGGAGCGGTTTATGGGAGCCTTAAGGCAACCTTAAGCCTGCTGTGTCGAGGGAGTCCGTCGATTGCCGGAGAGTGAGCCGTCGCCGCAGGTCAGCAGGGTCGCACCGGACATCGACATGTCTGCGGCATATGCCGACGGGCAGGTGCGGAAGGGGGGCGTGCGGGGGGCGTATTCCTCCGGAACGGCCCCCAAGGCCGCTCCGGACGGCCATCATGGGGGCATGGCGGGGCTGGAGGGCATCGAACAGCCGCGGGGACACAGCCGTGCAGCCGCGGCGCGCTGGTCGCCCGCGGTCGAGGACGAACAGGCGCTCGAAGCGCTCGAACTGTTCGGCAACCCGACGGAGGCGGAGGTGCCGCTGCCGTCCCGCCCCGAGTCCGCCGCCACCGCCCGCCGGCTCGCCCAGGTCGTCGTCCTGCGTACCTGGCGGCTCACCCCCAAGCTGGCCGAGGACGCCGTCTTACTGGTCTCCGAACTCGTCGGCAACGCCGTGCGGCACACCGGCGCCCGCGTCTTCGGCCTCCGGATGCGCCGGCGCCCCGGCTGGATCCGGGTCGAGGTCCGCGACCCCTCGCGCGGGCTGCCCTGTCTGATGCCGGTCCAGGAACTCGACGTCAGCGGACGCGGACTCTTCCTGGTGGACAAGCTCTCCGACCGCTGGGGCGCCGACCTGCTGCCGCGGGGCAAGACGACGTGGTTCGAGATGAGGGTCGCGGACCGCTAGCCGCGCCCGGGGTGCTCCCGCACGACCCGACGCCCTGGCATACCGGGCTAATCTCCGCTTTTCTCGCCACATCACCCTTAAATGGTGCGTGTGACCTCCACCCACCGCCGTGAAGTGCTGCGCGCCGGCGCCGGGATCGTGGCCGGCGGTGCCCTCGCCACCGGGTGCGGCACCGGCCGGGCCGCCGCTCCGCCCGCCCCGGCCTCCGCCTCCCGCCCGCCCTCGCCCTCCGCGTCCCCGCCGGCGGCCCCCGCCCCCCGGGCCTACCCCGGCCACCCCGCCCAGATCACCCACGGCCCCCGCACCCGCCCCCAGGTGGCCCTCACCTTCCACGGCCAGGGCGACCCCGCCGTCGCCCGCACGCTGCTCACGACGGCCGAGCGGTACGGCGCCCGGCTCACCGTGCTCGCCATCGGCAGCTGGCTGGACGAGCACCCGGACCTCGCCCGCCGCATCCTCGACGGCGGCCACGACCTCGGCAACCACACCCAGCGGCACATCGGCGTCAACTCCCTGCCCGAGGCGGAGGCCCGCCGGGAGATCACCGACTGCGCCGAACGGCTGAAGCGGCTCACCGGCTCCATCGGCACCTGGTTCCGGCCCTCCCGCGCCCCGTCCGCCTCCCCGCTCGTCGCCCGGCTGGCCCGCGCCGCCGGCTACCCGCACGTGCTGTCGTACGACGTCGACTCCCTCGACTACACCCGCCCCGGCGCCGCCGCCGTCACCCGGGAGGTCCTCGCCGGCGTGCGCGACGGATCGGTGGTGAGCCTGCACTTCGGCTACCCGGACACCGTCGCCGCCCTCCCCGACGTCCTGACCGAACTCGGCCGCCGCGGACTGCGCGCGGTCACCACCACGGAGCTGCTGAGCTGATGCGAACCACGAAAGCCGCCCGCCTGCTGGCCGCCGCTGCCGCCGTCACCGCCCTGACCCTGCTCTCCGCGTGCGGCGGTGGCAGCGGGGGCCACGAGAGCGAGGCCCTCGGCAGCAAGGCGCCGGTCCGGCCGCAGGTGAAGAAGCCGCAGGTGAACGTGTTGCCCGGAATGCCACCGGTCGAGGACCCGAAGGACCTGTACGCCGCCGACCGGCCGAACCGGCTCTCGCCCGTGGTCCGGGACTTCCCCACCCGGGTGTACGTCCCCAACACCAACTCCGACACCGTCACCGTCATCGACCCCGCGACCTACCGGGTCGTCGAGACCATCAAGGTCGGCCGCCAGCCGCAGCACGTCGTGCCGTCCTGGGACCTGAAGACCCTCTGGGTCAACAACGACCTCGGCAACAGCCTCACCCCGATCGACCCGCGGACCGGCAGGGCCGGCGCACCGGTCGAGGTGCACGACCCGTACAACCTGTACTTCACACCCGACGGCAGGTACGCCGTCGTCATGGCCTCCATGGACCGCCAGCTGGTCTTCCGGGACGCGCACACCATGAAGGTCGTCAAGGCGGTCCCGGTCAGCTGCTACGGCGTCAACCACGCCGACTTCTCCGTCGACGGCCGCTACTTCATCGTCTCCTGCGAGTTCAGCGGCGAGATCCTCAAGGTCGACACGGCCGGGATGAAGGTCGTCGCCCAGGAGAAGCTGCCGCTGCGCGGCGCGATGCCGCAGGACGTCAAGATCTCCCCGGACGGCAAGCTCTTCTACATCGCCGACATGATGGCCCACGGCGTGTGGATCCTGGACGGCGACCGGTTCACCCGGCCCCGGTTCCTGGCCACCGGGAAGGGCGCCCACGGCCTCTACGTCAGCCGCGACTCCCGCGAGATGTACATCTCCAACCGCGGCGAGGGCACCATCTCGGTCTTCGACTTCACGCAGAACCGGCTCACCAGGAAGTGGCACCTGCCCGGCGGCGGCAGCCCCGACATGGGCGGTGTCTCCGCCGACGGCAGGATCCTGTGGCTGTCCGGCCGCTACAACTCCGAGGTGTACGCCATCGACACCCGCACCGGCGCCCAGCTGGCCCGCATCAAGGTCGGCAGCGGCCCGCACGGGCTCGCCGTCTACCCCCAGCCCGGCCGCTACTCACTGGGGCACACCGGCATCTTCCGCTGAAGCAGCAGCTCCGCCCCCACCGGACGGTACCCGGCCCCCTGGAACGCCCGCAGGCTGCGGGCGTTCCCCGGGGAGACCTGCGCCCACAGCGGCTCGGCGGCGAGGTGCCGGGCCGCGGTCACCAGCAGCCGTCCGAGCCCCGGCGCGCAGCGCTCGTCCACCTCGACCGACACCTCCAGCCGCCCGGCGACCCCGCGTCCCATGACCAGCACCCCGCCGTCCGCCTCCCAGACCCGCACGTCGTCGCGCCGGCACCGGGCGTAGCGCGCCCTGGGATGCCGGGCGTCGCGCAGCTCCGTCAGCGCGAGCGGCGGACCGCCCGGCAGCGGGGCGCCCACCAGGACCGCGTCGATGGTGTCGGCCCGGCGGCCGGTCCGCTCCATGAGGGCCGTCAGGAACCACGGGTTCATCGTGGCCGCCAGCGGATCGCAGTCCAGGCCGGCCAGGGTCGCGCGGATCCACGCCGGGTCCTCGTCGGTGAAGATCACGGTGTGCGCGGTGAACGACATCACCCCGGCGTCCCGCGGCGAGGGCTGCGGCAGGACCGTCGTAGCGCCGTCCGGCGGCGGGAAGACCCCGGCCGCCGCCGCGTCGAGAACGTCCCGCAAGCTCTCCAAGGCCCACTCCTTGAGTCTCCACCCACTGGAAGGCCCAGACTCGCAGACATGATCGACGACGGCACCGGACTTCTCACCATCGGCGAGCTGGCCCGCGCCACCGGACTGACCGTGCGCACCATCCGCTACTGGTCCGACGAGGGCGTGCTCGTCCCCGTGACCCGGTCGGCCGGCGGCTACCGGCTCTACGACGCCGGGTGCGTCGCCCGCCTGGAGCTGATCCACACCCTGCGCGAGCTGGGCCTCGGCCTTCAGGACGTGCGCGGGGTGCTGGCGGGGGAGCGGACCGTGGCGCAGGTCGCGGCCACCCACGTGGCCGCCCTGGACGCGCAGATCCGGTCGCTCAGGGTGACCCGTGCGGTGCTGTCGACCGTGGCGCGACGCGGTTCGTCCGCAGAGGAGATGACGCTCGTGAACAAGCTGGCGCGGCTGTCCGCCGCCGAACGGCAGCGGATCATGGAGGAGTTCGTGGCCGAGACGCTGCACGGACTGGACACCGTGGACCCCGACGTCCGGGAGCGGATCCGGCGCACCGCCGTCCACCTGGCGGAGGACCCCGCGCCGGAGGAGGTCGACGCCTGGGTGGAGCTGGCCGAGATGCTCCAGGACCCGGGGTTCCGGGCGCAGATGCGCCGGGCCGTCGAGTTCAACGCGGCCGACCGGCGGCCCGGTGAGCCGCGCGGGCGGTCCCTGTGGTTCGCCAAGCGGCTCGTGGAACTGGTGGCACCCGCCCGCGAGCGCGGCATCGGCCCCACGGGCCCCGGAGCGGAGGAGGTGCTGCACGAGCTCTTCGGGGACGCCGACCGCGCCGAGGCGCTGGAGCGCATGACGGCCGGCTTCGACGAGCGCGTGGCCCGCTACCGGGAACTGCTCGCCGTGGTCAACCGGCAGCCCGCTCCACCGCACGCCGAGGACTTCGCCTGGGTGGTCGCCGCACTCCGTGCTCACGCGGGCCGTTAATCTGACCAGCGTCAGTACGCCAGCACGGCATGAGAAACACGAACAAAAGGGGCGGATCGGTGGCGGACATCGAGGAAGCACGCAAGCAGTTCCAGCGGATCGACGCGGACGGTGACGGATTCATCACCGCAGCGGAGTTCAAGTCCGCCCTGGCGCAGCAAGGTGACTGGAACGTCACCGAGACGGTCGCGGAGGCCATCATCAAGTCCCGTGACCTCAACGGCGACAAGGTGCTGTCGTTCGACGAGTTCTGGGCCTACCTGAACAAGTGACCCGATGACGAAGGGGGTGCCCGCGCCGAACGGCCCGGGCACCCCCTTCGTCGCGCCGTCACCGCACGCGGCCCGCGCCCTTCCGCGCGGCGGCACGGAGTGCCCGGTGCCCGCCTCGCCCGTCCGGGGGTGCGGCGGAATAGTCCCGGCCGCGGAGGGGTTGTCGCGGGGGACAGAAGCATGCACACGCATGGATTACCCGGAAGGTCAGCCATGAAGATCGGCATCATCGGCGCGGGGAACATCGGCGGCAACCTGACCCGGCGGCTCACCGCCCTCGGCCACGACGTCTCCGTCGCCAACTCCCGCGGCCCCGAGACGCTCCGCGAACTGGCCGAGGAGACCGGCGCCACCGCGGTCCCGGCCGAGGAGGCGGCAGAGGGCGCCGAGGTCGTGATCGTCACCGTCCCCCTGAAGGCCGTCCCCGACCTCCCCTCCGGTCTGCTGGACGGCGCGGCCGAGGGGGTCGCGGTGATCGACACGGGCAACTACTACCCGCAGCGCGACGGCCGCATCGCCGCCATCGAGGACGAGGGCCTCACCGAGAGCCGCTGGACCGAGCAGCACCTTGGTCACCCCGTGATCAAGGCCTTCAACGGCACCTACGCCCAGGACATCCTGGACCGCCCCCGCCCCGCCGGCGACCCCGACCGCATGGCCCTCCCCGTCGCCGGCGACGACGAGACCGCCAAGCGCACGGTCCGCGCCCTGATCGACGAACTGGGCTTTGACACGGTCGACGCCGGCACCCTCGCCGACTCCTGGCGCCAGCAGCCCGGCACCCCGGTCTACGGCCTGCGCGCCGGCACGTCCGCCGTGGAGAAGGCCCTGGCGGAAGCCACCCCGGAACGGCCCGCGGACTTCCGGGCCTGAACCACGCCCGCCCTCCGGGCCCGGTGGTCCCGCCCGGGCCCTACGGCGTGGCCCAGTCGCGCAGGTCGTCCTCCTCGGCGAAGTGCGCCACGTCCTTGTCGTGGGGATCGCTGGTGTACTGGTGGAACCGCCACTTCGCCTGGATGCGCGGCTTGCCGGCGCTGACGTAGTCGGCGATCCACAGGCCGTCCCCGGCGTAGGAGGTGGTGTCGACGTTCAGCCAGAAGTGGCGGTTGCAGTAGAGCACGACCCGGTTGTGCGGTCGCAACTCCTTGAGTCTGCGGATGAAGCGGTCCTTCTCCGCGTTGCTCGCGTGGGTGCCCTCGCCGGTGGTTTCCCAGTCGACGGCGAGGAGGTCGCCGCGGCGGTCGGGGGCGTGGTCGAGGAAGTGCTCGGCCTGGGCGGTGAGGTTGCCGGGCCACAGGAAGTGGTAGAAGCCGACGACCAGGCCCGCGTCGCGGGCGCGCTTGGTCTGCGCCGCGAGTTTCGGGTTGACGTACGAACGGCCCTCCGTCGCCTTGACGAAGACGAAGGAGAGGCCGCCCGTCCCGTAGGAGGAGGACTGGAAGGCGCTCACGTCGATGCCATGCAGCATGTGAAGGTTGTCCCCCGTGAGCGCCCGTCCGGAACCTCAGCTCCGGGTGGTCACCGAACTCAGCACCGACGCCGGCTTCGCCGACCAGTCCGAGGTGATCAGGCTCGCGTGGTCCCTGGCCAACAGGGCCAGGCGCGCGGCGACTTCGGCGTCCGTCGGATTGGTGGAGGAGATCGCCGGGGACACGTTGTGGGCGTCCGTGGCGATCAGGATGTAGTGGTTCCGGGAGTAGAACGAGGTGTCGTAGCCGTTGTTCACGTAACTGGCCGCGTCACCGTCGAAGAACACGAACCAGGGGCGGATCGAGGCGTCGTAGCGGCTCGTGCGCGGGTCGCCGTTCTCGGCGCCGAGCACGGCCGGGAAGGCCTGGGCCGAGGAGATGCGGCCGGCCGCGTACAGATCGCGCAGATGGTCGCCGTACTCCTCGTCCGTCCAGTAGCTGTCGAACGGGTTGGACTGCTCCACCGTGCCCGGGATCAGGTCGAAGAGGAACTTGCCCCGGAGGGAGTCACGGTCGGGCCACGCGTCGGCCTTCGCCGCCGCGTCCAGCGTGCTGTACGTCCCGCCGAGCAGGTCGGCCGGCTTGTAGACGCTGCCGCCCAGCTTCTGGGCGACCAGGGTGTCGAACTCGTCCGGTCCGAGGCCGCCCTTGTCGTTGAAGCCGACCTTCATCTCGACCTTGACGAGGATCGGCGGGTGGTCGGGGTGGAGCTGGTTCCACGCGGCCATGTTGTCCAGGCAGCTGCCGAGGTCCTGGTTGCGGCTCTTGCCGTACAGCTCGCCCGGGGTCTTCGCCGCCTCGCAGTTGTTGTCGTTGCCCAGCGGGTTGCTGTGGCTGACCCGCCACCGGTGGCTGATGCTGTCGACGTAGACGTCCAGCTCCAGCAGTGAGGCACCGGAGTCCAAGGCCTGGGCGAAGTACGGGTACTTGGTCTTCTCGTACGCGTTGTGCGTCCCGATGGCCGTCGTCCCGGAGAACTTCGGCGACGCCGCGTGGGCGTTGCCCGGTGCCACCGCCAGCAGAGCGGCGGCGCCCGCGAGCGCCGCCAGCCGTCTCAATCCACGCATGCGCCAACTTCCCTCGGTAGGAGCACAATTGGCGGCAGCGTACGGGTGTGTGGTTATCGCACGGTAGCCCCATGGGGAACATCCGCCGGGAGGGCGGGGCGAGGCTCCCGATCCGGACGGTCTGGTGATTCGAGGCTTGACGAGCGCTTGGCATGCGCATGCTCAACAGGGGTGAAGCGGCGCGGCCCACCCAGGCCCGGCGCCCACCTCCCGTTTCCTCCACCCCACAAGGAGACATGGTGTCACGACTACGAAGACTCCCCCTGGCGACGCTGGCGCTGGTCACGGCCGCCGCAGGCCTCGCGGCGCTCCCCGCGAGCGCCGAAGCGGCCTCCCCGCACCCCCGTACGGCGGCTGCCCCGGCCGCGGCCGCGCCCGACATCGACGTCACCAGGGTCCAGGCGCACCTCACCGAGCTCAATGCCATAGCGAGCCGCAACGGCGGCAACCGCAGATCGACCGGCCAGGGCTACCGCGACTCCGTCGCGTACGTGAAGGGCAAGCTCCAGGCGGCCGGTTACACCGTCACCGAGCAGGCCTGCACCTCCGGCTGCTCCAGCGGCGCCGGGCCCAACCTGATCGCCGAGTGGCCCTACGGCGACGCCTCGAAGGTGTACATGTTCGGCTCCCACCTGGACAGCGTCTCCGCCGGACCCGGCATCAACGACAACGGCTCCGGCAGCGCCACCCTCCTGGAGGTGGCGCTGAAGCTCGCCGAGACCCGCCCCTCGATGGCGGCCCGGGTCCGCTTCGGCTGGTGGACCGACGAGGAGGCCGGCCTCAACGGCTCGGACTTCTACGTCCGCTCCCTCACCTCCGCCCAGCGCTCGGCGATCAAGGCGTACTACAACTTCGACATGGTCGCCTCGCCCAACGGCGGTTACTTCATCAACCACCTCACCTCCGCCGCCGCCGCGCCGATGAAGGCGTACTGGGACTCGCTGAACCTCCAGCCCGAGGAGAACACCGAGGGCGCGGGCCGCTCCGACGACTACTCGTTCGAGAACTACTCCATCCCGACCTCCGGCTACGCCATGGGCGCGAGCGCCCGCAAGACCTCGGCACAGGCGGCCAAGTGGGGCGGCACGGCGGGCGCCGCCTACGACGGCTGCTACCACTCCTCCTGCGACACCACCGCCAACATCAACGCCACCGGCCTGAACCGCAGCGCCGACGGCGTCGCCTACACGCTGTGGAAGCAGGCGGTCTCCGACACCACCCCGGCGAACGACTTCTCGCTCTCGGCGAGCCCCGCCACGGGCAGCACCGACCCGGGCACCTCGCTGACCACCACGGTCTCCACGGCCACCACCAGCGGCTCGGCGCAGACGGTGACCCTGTCCGCCTCGGGTGCCCCCTCGGGCGTCACGGTCGCCTTCAGCCCGGCCTCGGTGACCTCGGGGGCCTCCTCCACGGCGACGGTCTCCGTCGGCTCCTCCGTGCCGCCCGGCACGTACAACCTCACGATCACCGGCACCGGTACCACCACGCACACCACGCCGTACACCCTGACCGTCAAGGGCCCGGGCGGCTGCACCGCGGCGCAGGTGATCTCCAACGGCGGCTTCGAGAACGGCACGGCGCCGTGGACCGGTGACACCGGCGCGATCGGCGCGTTCAGCGGCCAGTCCGCGCACTCCGGCACCCGGTACGCGTGGCTGGCGGGCTACGGCCACGCGGCCACCGACACCGTCAACCAGACGGTGACCGTCCCGTCCGGCTGCACGAAGGCCACCCTGAGGTACTGGCTGCACATCGACACCGACGAGTCCGGCGCGACGGTGTACGACACCTTCCAGGTCAAGGTCGACGGAACCGTGAAGCAGACGTACTCCAACGTCGACGCGGCCACGGGTTACACCGAACGCACCCTCGACCTCGGCCAGTACCTGGGCCGGCAGATCACGCTGAGCTTCACCGCCACCGAGGACTCCGGACTCCAGACGAGCTTCGTCGTCGACGACGCCACGCTGACGACCGGCTGACCCGCCCACGAGACGGCGCGGGGGAGGCGGATCCCCGGATCCGCCTCCCCCGTGAGGACTTCGCCGTGCGCCGGCCCGGCCGGGCTAGCACTCGATGATGTTCACCGCGAGCCCGCCCCGCGCCGTCTCCTTGTACTTCACGCTCATGTCCGCGCCGGTGTCCTTCATCGTCTTGATGACCTTGTCCAGGGACACCTTGTGCGAGCCGTCGCCGCGCATCGCCATCTTCGCGGCGGTGACCGCCTTCACCGCGGCCATGCCGTTGCGCTCGATGCACGGGATCTGGACCAGGCCGCCGACCGGGTCGCAGGTCAGGCCGAGGTTGTGCTCCATGCCGATCTCGGCCGCGTTCTCCACCTGCTCGGGGGAGCCGCCGAGCACCTCGGCGAGCGCGCCCGCCGCCATGGAGCAGGCCGAGCCGACCTCGCCCTGGCAGCCGACCTCGGCGCCGGAGATGGACGCGTTCTCCTTGAAGAGCATGCCGATCGCGCCCGCGGCCAGCAGGAAGCGGACCACACCCTCCTCGTCGGCGCCCGGCACGAAGTTGATGTAGTAGTGCAGGACCGCCGGGATGATGCCGGCCGCGCCGTTGGTGGGCGCCGTCACCACCCGGCCGCCGGCCGCGTTCTCCTCGTTCACGGCCATCGCGTAGAGCGTGATCCACTCCATGGCGTGCGCCAGCGGCTCGCCCTCGGCGCGCAGCTGGCGGGCCGAGACGGCCGCGCGGCGGCGGACCTTCAGACCGCCGGGCAGGATGCCCTCACGGGACATGCCCCGCTGCACGCACTCGCGCATCACCCGCCAGATCTCCAGCAGGCCCGCGCGGATCTCCTCCTCGGAGCGCCAGGCCCGCTCGTTCTCCAGCATCAGCGAGGAGATCGACAGGCCCGTCTCCTTCGTCAGGCGCAGCAGCTCATCACCCGTGCGGAACGGGTACTTCAGGACCGTGTCGTCCAGCTTGATCCGGTCCGCGCCCACCGCGTCCTCGTCGACGACGAAGCCGCCGCCGACCGAGTAGTACGTCTTGGAGAGCAGCTCGGCGCCGTCGGCGTCGTACGCCCACAGCGTCATGCCGTTGGCGTGGTACGGCAGGGCCTTGCGGCGGTGCAGCACCAGATCCCGGTCGAAGTCGAAGGCGATCTCGTGCTCGCCCAGGAGCCTGATCCTGCCGTCGGTCCTGATCGCCTCCACCCGCGCGTCCGCCGTCTCCACGTCCACCGTGCGCGGCGAGTCGCCGGCCAGGCCGAGCAGGACGGCCTTCGGGGTCCCGTGACCGTGTCCGGTCGCGCCCAGGGAGCCGTACAGCTCCGTGCGGACGGAGGCGGCCTTCTCCAGAAGGCCCTCGTTGCGCAGGCGGCGGGCGAACATCCGCGCCGCCCGCATCGGGCCGACCGTGTGGGAGCTGGACGGGCCGATGCCGATCGAGAACAGGTCGAAGACCGAGATGGCCACGGTCACTCCTCAAGACAACAGGGGGGTGGCGGGGCACCCTCGTACGGGTGCCCCACCGGGGGATTACTTGTTCAGACCCGGGTACAGCGGGTGCTTGTCGGCGAGCGCCTTCACGCGCGCCTTGAGGGCCTCGGCGTCGGCCGCCCCGAAGGGGGACGGCGCCTTCAGCGCCTCCGCGATCACGTCCGCGACCTCGGCGAAGTCCTCGGCCGTGAAGCCGCGGGTCGCCAGGGCCGGCGTACCGATGCGCAGACCCGAGGTGACCATCGGCGGCCGCGGGTCGTTCGGGACGGCGTTGCGGTTGACCGTGATGCCGACCTCGTGGAGACGGTCCTCGGCCTGCTGCCCGTCCAGCTCCGACGCACGCAGGTCCACCAGGATCAGGTGCACGTCGGTGCCGCCGGACAGCACGTTCACGCCGGCCTCGCGCGCGTCCGCAGCCGTCAGCCGCTCGGCGAGGATGCGCGCACCCTCCACCGTACGACGCTGGCGCTCCTTGAAGTCCTCCGAGGCGGCGACCTTGAAGGAGACCGCCTTGGCCGCGATCACGTGCTCCAGGGGACCGCCCTGGAAGCCCGGGAAGACGGAGGAGTTCAGCTTCTTCGCGAAGTCCTTCTTCGCGAGGATGATGCCGCCGCGCGGGCCGCCCAGCGTCTTGTGGGTGGTCGAGGTGACGACGTCCGCGTACTCCACCGGGTTCGCGTGCAGACCGGCCGCGACCAGGCCCGCGAAGTGCGCCATGTCGACCCACAGGTACGCGCCGGCCTCGTCGGCGATCCGGCGGAACTCGGCGAAGTCCAGCTCCCGCGGGTACGCCGACCAGCCCGCGATGATCACCTTCGGGCGGTGCTCCTTGGCGAGCCTCTCGACCTCGGCCATGTCGACCAGCCCGGTCTCGGCGTCCACGTGGTAGGCGACCACGTCGAACTGCTTGCCGGAGAAGTTCAGCCGCATCCCGTGGGTCAGGTGGCCGCCGTGCGCCAGGTCCAGGCCGAGGATCGTGTCCCCGGGCTGGGCCAGCGCGAACAGGGCCGCCTGGTTCGCGGAGGCACCGGAGTGGGGCTGCACGTTGGCGTACTCGGCGCCGAACAGCTCCTTGACCCGGTCGATGGCGATCTGCTCGGCGACGTCGACATGCTCGCAGCCGCCGTAGTAACGGCGGCCCGGGTAGCCCTCGGCGTACTTGTTGGTGAGGACCGAGCCCTGCGCCTCCATCACCGCGAGCGGCGCGAAGTTCTCGGAGGCGATCATCTCCAGGGTCGACTGCTGACGGTTCAGCTCGGCGTCGACCGCGGCGGCGATCTCCGGGTCCAGCTCGTGCAGGGGCGTGTTCAGAACAGTCATACGGCTACGACTCCTCAGCCGGCGGAAAAGGCGGTGTACTCGTCGGCGGAGAGCAGATCGCCCGGCTCCTCCGCGACGCGTACCTTGAACAGCCAGCCGCCCTCGAAGGGAGCGGAGTTCACCAGCGACGGGTCGCCGACGACGTCCTCGTTGACCTCGGTGACCTCACCGGTGACCGGCGAGTACAGGTCGGACACCGACTTCGTCGACTCCAGCTCGCCGCAGGTCTCGCCCGCGGACACCGTGGAGCCGACGTCGGGGAGCTGGACGAAGACGACGTCACCGAGCGCGTTGGCCGCGTGCTCCGTGATGCCGACCGTCGCGACGCCGTCCTCGGCGGCCGACAGCCACTCGTGCTCCTTGCTGTAGCGCAGCTGCTGGGGGTTGCTCATGGCCTGAATTCTCCTGTACACGCGGGAGTGCTGATGACGGGGGGACTGCGGAAACCGCTGGTGAGCGGCCGAATGTGCGCAGGGTCACGTGCCGGCCACGGGGCGGGGGCCCCGGAGACGGCCGACCGCGCCCAGTCTTTACTTCTGGCGCTTGTAGAACGGCAGCGCCACGACCTGGTACGCCTCGTGGGTGCCCCGGATGTCCACGCCGACGCCCTCGGTGCCCGGAGCGGCGTGCGCCGCGTCGACGTAGGCCATGGCGATCGGCTTGCCCAGGGTGGGGGAGGGGGCGCCGGAGGTGACCTCGCCGATCACCTCGCCCCCGGCGACGACGGCGTACCCGGCGCGCGGCACCCGGCGGCCCTCGGCGACCAGGCCGACGAGCACCCGCGGCGGGTTCTCCTCGGCCCGGGCGGCGGCCCCCGTGAGCGCCTCGCGGCCCACGAAGTCGCCTTCCTTCTCGAACTTGACCACCCGGCCGAGCCCGGCGTCGAAGGGGGTCAGCTCACGGGTCAGCTCGTGGCCGTACAGCGGCATGCCCGCCTCCAGGCGCAGCGTGTCCCGGCAGGACAGCCCGCACGGCACCAGACCGACGCCCTCGCCGGCCTTGGTCAGCGCCTGCCACAGCTCGACGGCGTGCTCCGGCTTCACGAACAGCTCGAAGCCGTCCTCGCCGGTGTAGCCGGTGCGGGCGATCAGCGCCGGGACGCCGGCGACCGTGCCGGGCAGACCGGCGTAGTACTTCAGACCGTCCAGGTCGGCGTCGGTGAGCGACGCCAGGATCCCGGGCGACTGGGGGCCCTGCACGGCGATCAGCGCGTACGCGTCCCGGTCGTCGCGGACCTCGGCGTCGAAGCCGTCGGCGCGCTCGGTGAGCGCGTCCAGCACGACCTGGGCGTTGGAGGCGTTGGCGACGACCATGTACTCGGTCTCGGCCAGCCGGTAGACGATCAGGTCGTCCAGGATGCCGCCGTCGGCCTGGCAGATCATGGTGTAGCGGGCGCGGCCCACGCCGACGGAGGCGATGTTGCCGACCAGGGCGAAGTTCAGGAGCGCGGCGGCCTCGGCGCCGGTGACGGTGATCTCGCCCATGTGGGAGAGGTCGAAGAGACCGGCCTTCGTGCGCACGGCGAGGTGCTCGTCGCGCTCGGAGCCGTAGCGCAGGGGCATGTCCCAGCCGGCGAAGTCGGTCATCGTCGCACCGAGCGAACGATGCACGGCATCGAGCGCGGTGTGACGGAGTTCAGAACTGCTCATCGGACGGTCGTCTCCCAAGGCAGGCGGACAGGCGAGGAACGTTCCTCCCCATCTGTCATCGGAACCTGAGAGGTTCGCCTCGACCGCCACGGGGACGGTCACGGCTTGCACCTTGGGTGGAGCCACTGTCTGCAGCGGCCCGCTTTTCAGATGTGCCTCGCCCGCGCGGTAACGGGGCCTGAGAGATTCAAGGGAGGGACTTGCTCCTTCGGCGCCCCGGCACCAGTGCTGCCAGGGACTCTCCCGCGCGGATTCAAGCGGCCGGTATGCAGTTGGCGGGCACATCATTGCACGCCACACCCCGCCCAGCCAGAGCACGCTCCTTGTGACCGACCTGTGGCCGTACGCACACGAACCGCCGACCGTTGCGCATTACCTTCTCTTTACGTACAACGGGCATGGGACCGACCGAGCCCCAGGGGAGGACGATCACGGTGAACAGGACCTCGGCCTACGCCACCGACGCCGGCTTCACGGTGCCGAAGCAGCCCCCCGCCCTGTCCCGCGAGCGCGGCACGGACCGCCCCGCACCGGTCGTGCGCGACCTGCGCGACCGCGCCGGCCGCAGCCCGCACGCCCTGCTCTTCGGCCCCCGCGACCTGGTGGTCGTCACCGGACTGCCCGGCAGCGGCAAGTCCACCCTGATGCACCGCGCGGTCAGCGGCCGGCGCGTCGACTCCCAGGACGCCCGCGACCGCTGGCAGGCCCGCGTCCCCGGCTTCCTCCCCTACGCCCTGTACCGCCCCCTGGTCCGCCTCGCGCACTACGCCGGACTGCGCCGCGCCCTGCGCACCGGCGAGGGAGTCGTCGTGCACGACTGCGGCACCCAGCCCTGGGTGCGCGCCTGGCTGGCCCGCGAGGCCCGCCGCCGGGGCGCCGCCCTGCACCTGCTCGTCCTCGACGTCAGTCCCGAGACGGCCCGGGAGGGCCAGCGCGAGCGCGGCCGGGGCGTGTCCCGCTACGCCTTCCGCCGCCACCGCCGTAGCACCGCCCGCCTGTTGCGCGCGGTGGAGCGGGGCGAGCTGCCCGCCGGCTGCGGCGCGGCTGTGCTGCTGGACCGGGACGCGGCGGACGTCCTCGGCCGGGTCGGCTTCACCCGGTGACGGGCGCCGGCCCCACCCGGTGGCGGGCGCCGGCCGCGAGGGGCGAGGGCGCCGGCCCCGGGCCGCGGCGGATGCCGATCCCTTACGGCGGCGGGTGCCGGCCCCACCCGGTGGCGGGCGCCGGCCGCGAGGGGCGAGGGCGCCGGCCCCGGGCCGCGGCGGGTGCCGATTCCTTACGGCGGCGGGTGCCGGCCTCACGCGGTGAGGCACTGTCACCGCCACCCGCTAGCCTTTTCGCGCACAGCAGTGATCCCCAGCAGGCGGTAGGCAGATGGACTTCCCGGCGGACCTTCCCGCGGACTTCCCGGCACAGGCGCACCCCCACCCGCACGGCGGGTGGCCCGGCAACGAGCTGGAGGAGGTGCTCTCGGCCTCCCTCGGCGTGCCCTCGGCGGCCGGCCGGATCGTCGAGGTCCTCGGCCGCAGCTTCCTGTGGATACCGCTGCCGAACGGCGGGGGCCCGCACAGCGGCCCGCTGGACCTGCCCACGACGGACATCGAGGGCCAGACCTACGTCCCGGTGTTCAGCTCCGAGGAGCAGCTGCGCCAGGTGGCCGGTGCCCACATGTCGTACACCGTCGCACCCGCCCTGGAGTTCGCCCGCGGCCTGCCCCCGCAGGCGGGCATCGTGGTCAACCCGGGCGGTGTGGTCGGCGTCCCGCTGCCGCCCGAGGCCGTGGCCGAGCTGTGCCGGGCCGGCCGCACCCCGCTCGACGGCCCCAACACCGGCGGCCGGGTCCGCCTCTTCGAGCCCGACTGGCAGGACGACCCGGTCGACTTCCTCTCCGCCGCCTCCGCCGAGTTCGCCGAGGCCGGCGTGATCCTCACCGCCCGCCGCTGCCTGGCCGCCGTCGAGACGGCCGACCCGGTGATGTTCGTCGGCGTGGAACTCTCCCAGTGGGAGGGCGACCTCCGTACCCGCCCCCTGGAGGCCCTCGGCCGGGCGCTGGGCAGGGTGCCGGTCCGGTGGCCGGTCAGCCTGGTCCTGATGGACGTGACGGACGACCCGGTGGCCACCTGGCTGAAGACCAACGTCCGCCCCTTCTACGAGTACGGCCACTGAAGACGCCCCGGAGGGCCGCGGGGCCGCGTCCGACGGGGGGCTCCGTCACGGGCCGCGAGCCCCCCGCGCACCCGCACCCGCGCACGAACACAAGGCCCCGAGCTGCAGGGCGCATAAGCTGTCTCCGAACGCAGGGGCACTGGAACAGAGAAGGGCACGACAGGTGAGCGCGAGCCACAGCGGAAGCGTCGAGCACACGCTGCGCCAGGTCACGCCCGGACGCTACGACGCCTACGAGGCCCTGCTCCGCGCCCTCGCCACCCCCTCCTCCGGCCAGATCTGGATGCTCCTGTGGCACGGCCAGGCCGGCGCCCCGGACGCCCAGTACGGGGACATGGAGGTGGACGGCTGCCACTACGCCCCCTGCGTCACCTCCGCCCAGGAGCTGTCGGCCAGCGGCTGGAACCGCTCGTACGAAGTGGTCGACGGCCTCGACGTGGCGCGCACCCTCTACCCCGACCACTACGGACTCTGGCTCAACCCGCACGCCCCGGGCGGCGGCGTCGGCATCCCCTGGCTGGACCTGCGCCGCATCGCCACCGGCCTGGACCGCCAGCCCGCGGGGCCCCTGCGGCTGTCCGAGCCCGGCATCGAGATCCCCCAGTTCTACGCCCTGCTCGCGCAGAACGCGCACCGGACCCCCGCGCTGCGCTCGCTGCGCCGTGCCTGGGTGCAGCCGGCGCTCGGGGCGCCGTACCTCGCCATCGGCCTGGACGTCTACGACACCTCGCCCGCCGCGGTCGACTCGGTGCGCGCGATGATGCAGCAGTCCATCGGGGCGGTCCCGGAGGGGCTGCCGGTGTCGACGGTGGCCATGACCGACGACCACGACCCGGTGGTGATGTGGATGCGGGCCAGCGCGCGCCCCTTCTACGACCGCGAGGCCCACGTCCCCGCGCCCCCGCCGCAGCCCCCGCTCCACGCCCCGGTACCGCCGCAGACCCCGGCCGCCGGGTACGGCTACCCACCGGTGCACGGCGGCTACTGACACCGGGGCGGTGTGACACGTGTGTCGACCCCCGGCGCAGAATTTACGCGCCGGACACATTTCTGCGCGCGTAGACTCCGCCGGATCGTCCCGAACCGCGCAGATTCGCCGTTCTGCCCCAACTGGCCCGCGTCCGGTGGCCGTTACCCACTGATCGGATAACGGAATCCCCTGGACTGCATCACGGTTGCGCATACTTTCGCCGTCAGCTCTGGCGGGTGATCGCGACGACGCTGAAGACTCCCGACTCAGACGTGAGGTCGAGACCTCATGCTCGATGGCAAGTCGACAAAGCCGCAATCCGCGGCAGGCGCAGGCCGGTCACCACCGGCGAGAGGGGTCGCTCACCGTGACCGCACCGATCGAGACCACCGGAGCGGCAGCCGAGGCACAGCCGGAGGCTGTGCTGGAGGGTGCCGGAAAGGGGCAGATCGAGGGTCGTTCCCTGGGCCAGATCGCCTGGACCCGGTTCAAGAAGGACAAGGTGGCCGTCGCGGGCGGCGTCATCGTGATCCTGCTGATCCTCCTCGCCATCCTCTCGCGGCCCATCCAGTCCCTGCTCGGGCTCGACCCCAACGCCTTCAACCAGGACCTGATCGACCCCAACACCTCCCTGCCCAAGGGGAGTCTGGGCGGCATGAGCGCGGACCACCCGCTCGGCGTGGACCCGAAGTTCGGCCGGGACATCGCCACCCGCGTCCTGGAGGGCTCCTGGGTGTCGCTGGTGGTCGCCTTCGGCGCCACCATCCTGTCCAACGTGATCGGTGCCGTCATGGGCGTCATCGCGGGCTACTACGGCGGGCGGGTCGACTCGATCATCAGCCGGCTGATGGACACCTTCCTCGCCTTCCCCCTCCTGCTGTTCGCCATCTCCATCTCCGCCACGCTGCAGGGCGGCGCGTTCGGCCTGAACGGACTGCCGCTCCACCTGAGCGTGCTGATCTTCGTCATCGGTTTCTTCAACTGGCCCTATCTGGGGCGGATCGTGCGCGGCCAGACCCTCGCCCTGCGCGAGCGCGAGTTCGTCGACGCCTCCCGGGGCATGGGCGCCAAGGCTCCGTACATCCTGTTCAGGGAGCTGATGCCCAACCTGGTCGGCCCGATCATCGTCTACTCGACGCTGCTCATCCCGACCAACATCCTCTTCGAGGCGTCCCTGAGCTTCCTCGGCGTCGGCATCCAGCCCCCGCAGGCGTCCTGGGGCGGCATGCTCCGCGAGGCGGTCAACTTCTACAAGGTCGACCCCCAGTTCATGATCGTCCCCGGACTCGCCATCTTCGTGACCGTGCTGGCGTTCAACCTGCTCGGTGACGGTCTCCGCGATGCTCTCGACCCGCGCAGTCGCTGACGCCTGCCACAGAGAGCCCGAAAAGTTTCCAACAATGGAGGGGAAAGCGCCCATCATGCGAAGGTCAGCGCTGGCCGCGATCGCGGCCATCGGCTCCGCCAGCCTGCTCGTTGCAGGTTGCAGCAAGGCCGATGACAACAAGAACGAGAACGGCACCAAGCCGGCCGGGGCCAACGCCGCGACCAAGGGCGTCGTCAACGCGTCCGACAAGAAGGGCGGCACTCTCACCTACGAGATGTCGGACGTCCCGGACTCGTTCGACCCGGGCAACACGTACTACGCGTACATGTACAACCTGAGCCGTCTGTGGGCCCGCCCGCTGATGACCTTCAAGCCGGGCGCCGGCGAGGAGGGCAACACCCTCGTCCCGGACCTCGCGGCGAGCAAGGGCGTGTCGAGCGACGGCGGCAAGACCTGGACGTACAAGCTGCGTTCGGGCCTGAAGTACGAGGACGGCACGCCGATCACCTCGAAGGACGTCAAGTACGCCGTCGAGCGCTCGAACTTCGCGCGTGACGTGCTCTCCCTCGGCCCGAACTACTTCCAGCAGTTCCTGGCCGGCGGCGACAAGTACAAGGGCCCGTACAAGGACAAGAGCGACAAGGGCCTGTCCTCCATCGAGACGCCGGACGACACCACGGTCGTCTTCCACCTGAAGCAGGCCTTCCAGGAGTTCGACTACCTGGTCGCGGCCCCGCAGACGGCGCCGGTGCCCAAGGCGAAGGACAAGGGCGTCGACTACGTCAAGAGCATCGTCTCCTCGGGCTCGTACAAGTTCCAGAGCTACGAGGACGGCAAGCAGGCCGTCCTGGTGCGCAACGAGAACTGGGACGCGAAGACCGACCCGCTGCGCAAGCAGCTGCCGGACAAGATCGTCGTCAAGCTGAAGGTCAACCCGGAGACGATCGACCAGGACGTCCTCGCCGGCAAGGCGATCGACCTGGCCGGTACCGGTGTCCAGGCCTCGACCCAGGCCGACGTCATCACCGACCCGGACAAGAAGGCCGGCACCGACAACACCTTCGGTGGCCGTCTCGTCTACATGGCGATCAACACCAAGGTCGCGCCGTTCGACAAGCTGGAGTGCCGCAAGGCCGTCCAGTACGCCATCGACAAGGTCTCGGTGCAGACCGCCGAGGGCGGCCCGATCCGCGGTGACATCGCCTCCACGGTCCTCCCGCCGGACATCCCGGGCTACGCCAAGTCCGACGTCTACGCCACCAAGGACAGCAAGGGTGACGTCGCCAAGGCCAAGGACCAGCTGAAGGCCTGCGGCAAGTCGTCCATCTCCACCAACATCTCGGCCCGTTCGGACCGTCCGCAGGAGGTCGACGCCGCCACGGCGATCATCAACTCGCTGAAGAAGGTCGGCATCAACGCCAGCCTGAAGCAGTACCCGTCCGGCAAGTACTTCACCGACTACGCCGGTGTGCCGAAGTTCACCGAGAAGCAGAACCTCGGTCTGATCATGATGCAGTGGGGCGCCGACTGGCCCTCGGGCTACGGCTTCCTGCAGCAGATCCTGAACGGCAAGGCGATCAGCCAGTCCGGCAACACCAACCTGGCGCAGTACGACAGCAAGGACGTCAACGCTCTGCTGTCCAAGGCGATCGGCACTCAGGACACCACCGAGCGCAACAGCCTCTACACGCAGATCGACAAGAAGACCATGGACGACGCCGTCCTCGTCCCGCTGACCTACTTCAAGGTCCTGCTCGCCCGCCCGCAGAACTACACCAACCTGGTTTCCACGGCGGCCTTCAGCGGTCAGTACGACTACCTCAACATCGGCGTCGCGTCGAAGTAGCAGCCCCGGAAGGCAGGTGAAGGCATTGGTGCCCGCGGGCCTCGCGGCCCGCGGGCACCAGCGCCGATCCCCGTGATCTCGTACATCCTCCGCCGGACGTTCGCGGCAGTGATCCTGCTGCTGGTCGTCTCCGCGGTCACCTTTGCCATCTTCTTCCTGCTGCCGCGGCTCGCCGGCCAGACAGCGGATCAGCTGGCGCAGCAGTACATCGGCAAGAGCCCGTCGCAGGCGGACATCGCCGCGGTCAAGCGCAACCTCGGTCTGGACCAGCCCGTCTACGTCCAGTACTGGCACTTCATCAAGGGGATCGTGGCCGGCGCCGACTACAGCATCGGCCCCACCACGGTGCACTGCGACGCACCCTGCTTCGGCTACTCCTTCAAGAACCACCAGGCGGTGTGGCCGGAACTCACCTCCCGCATCCCGATCACGCTCTCGCTCGCCGTGGGCGCCGCGGTGCTGTGGCTGCTCTCGGGTGTGGTGGCCGGTGTCATCTCCGCGCTGAAGCCGCGGTCGGTCTACGACCGGGCCTTCATGGGCGTCGCGCTCGCCGGCGTCTCGCTGCCCATGTTCTTCACGGGGAACCTGGCGCTCCTGCTCTTCACCGAACAGCTGCCGATCTTCGGCCGCGACTACGTCCCGTTCACCGAGAACCCTTCCCAGTGGGCCAACACCCTCTTCCCGGCCTGGTGTTCTCTCGCCCTGCTGTACTCCGCCATCTACGCGCGACTGACCCGCTCGGGCATGCTGGAGACGATGAACGAGGACTTCATCCGCACGGCCCGCGCCAAGGGCCTGCGCGAGCGCAACGTCGTGGTCCGCCATGGCCTGCGCGCGGCCCTCACGCCGATCATCACCGTGTTCGGCATGGACCTCGGTCTGCTGCTCGGCGGCGCCGTGATCACCGAGTACGTGTTCTCGTTGCCGGGCATCGGCCAGTACGCGGTGCAGGGCATCACCGACAACGACCTGCCCAAGATCCTCGGCGTGACCCTGCTCGCCGCCTTCTTCGTCGTGATCGCAAATCTTGTGGTGGACGTGCTCTACGCCGCCGCCGACCCGCGGGTGAGGCTCTCGTGACCGAACTCTCCAAGACCGGCGCGGCCGTGGGCGAGCCCACGCCCGCCAAGGCACCCGAGGCCTTCCTGGAGGTCCGTGACCTCAAGGTGCACTTCCCGACCGACGACGGCATCGTCAAGTCCGTCGACGGGCTCAGCTTCTCGCTGGAGAAGGGCAGTACCCTCGCCATCGTCGGCGAGTCCGGCTCCGGCAAGTCGGTCACCTCGCAGGCCATCATGGGCCTGCACCGGCTCGGCACGCGCGGCAAGAACGTGCGGATGTCCGGCGAGATCTGGCTGGACGGCAAGGAACTGGTCTCCGCCGCTCCGGACGAGGTGCGCAAGCTCCGCGGCCGCGAGATGGCGATGATCTTCCAGGACCCGCTGTCCGCGATGCACCCCTACTACAAGGTCGGCGACCAGATCGTCGAGGCCTACCGGGTGCACCACAAGGTCAGCAAGAAGGTCGCCCGCGCGCGGGCCATCGAGATGCTCGACCGCGTCGGCATCCCCGAGCCGGCCAAGCGCGTCGACGGCTACCCGCACGAGTTCTCCGGCGGTATGCGCCAGCGCGCCATGATCGCCATGGCCCTGGTGAACAACCCCGAGTTGCTCATCGCGGACGAGCCGACCACCGCCCTCGACGTGACCGTCCAGGCGCAGATCCTCGACCTGATCCGGGACCTGCAGAAGGAGTTCGGCTCCGCGGTCATCATGATCACGCACGACCTCGGTGTGGTCGCCGAGATCGCCGACGACGTCCTCGTGATGTACGGCGGCCGGTGCGTGGAGCGCGGTCCGGCCGACGAGGTCTTCGAGAAGCCGCAGCACCCCTACACCTGGGGCCTGCTCGGCTCGATGCCCCGCATCGACCGCGAGACCTCCGAGCGGCTCATCCCGGTCAAGGGCTCGCCGCCGAGCCTCATCAACGTCCCCTCGGGCTGCGCCTTCCACCCGCGCTGCCCGTACGCGGACATCCCCAAGGGGAACGTCACCCGCACGGTGCGTCCCGAGCTGGAGCTGGTGAGCACCGGGCACTGGTCCGCCTGCCACCTCTCGGCCGAGGACCGCCAGCGGATCTGGACCGAAGAGATTGCGCCCAAGCTGTGAGTGAGACCAAGAAGACGGACGAGGCCGCGATCCCTCAGCAGGCGTCGGCCTCCGAGGGCTCGGCGGACCGCGAGGTGCTCCTCAAGGTCGAGGGCCTGACCAAGCACTTCCCGATCAAGAAGGGCATCCTGCAGCGGCAGGTCGGCGCCGTGAAGGCCGTCGACGGCATCGACTTCGAGGTGCGCAAGGGCGAGACCCTGGGCGTGGTCGGCGAGTCGGGCTGCGGCAAGTCGACCATGGGCCGGGTCATCACCCGGCTCCAGGACCCGACCGGCGGGAAGATCACCTTCGAGGGCCAGGACATCACGCGGCTCAAGACCGGGCAGATGCGCCCGCTGCGCCGCGACATCCAGATGATCTTCCAGGACCCGTACGGCTCCCTGAACCCCCGGCACACCATCGGCTCGATCGTCTCGGCGCCCTTCCGGCTCCAGGGCGTCGAGCCGGAGGGCGGGGTGAAGAAGGAGGTCCAGCGGCTGCTGTCGCTGGTCGGCCTCAGCCCCGAGCACTACAACCGCTACCCGCACGAGTTCTCCGGCGGCCAGCGTCAGCGCATCGGCATCGCCCGTGCGCTCGCCCTGAAGCCGAAGCTGGTCGTGGCGGACGAGCCGGTCTCCGCGCTGGACGTGTCGATCCAGGCCCAGGTCGTGAACCTCATGGACGACCTCCAGGAGGAGCTGGGCCTGACCTACGTGATCATCGCCCACGACCTCTCGGTGGTCCGGCACGTCTCGGACCGGATCGCGGTGATGTACCTCGGCAAGATTGTGGAGCTGGCCGACCGCACCGCGCTGTACGAGTCGCCGATGCACCCGTACACCAAGGCGCTGATGTCGGCGGTGCCGGTGCCGGACCCGAAGCGCCGGGGCCAGAAGAGCGAGCGCATCCTGCTCCGCGGCGACGTTCCCTCGCCGATCGCCCCGCCCTCCGGCTGCCGTTTCCACACACGGTGCTGGAAGGCGACGGAGATCTGCCGGACGACCGAACCCCAGCTGGTCGAGCTGCGGCCGGGCCAGCGGGTCGCCTGTCACCACCCCGAGAACTTCGCCGACCAGGCCCCGCAGGACACGGTCCTGCTGACGGCGGCGAAGGAGGCCTCGGAGCTGGTCCCGGACTCGGTGACCTCCGGCGGTTCGACGGAGAAGGAGCCGGCGGCGAAGGAGCCGGCGGAGAAGCAGTCGGTGGCGAAGGAGCCGGTGGCGAAGGAGGCTTCCGAGCCGGCGGAGGCGGTTGCGGCCGCCGAGGCGGCGGAAGCCGCTGCCGAGTCACGGGAGGCCGTCGCCGAGGCCGAAGAGGCTGCCGGGACAGCCGAGGTCGAAGAGGCCCCCGAGACCGCCGGTCCCGCCGAGGCCCCCGAGACCGAAGCGGTGACCGCGGAGACCTCGGAGACCTCGGAGACCGACGAGTCCGCCGAAAGGCCCTCCGCGACCGCCGACGCTCCGGCAGCCGCCGAAGGTGCGGACACGACCGAGGTCGTCGAGGCGGTCGAGACGTCCGGCACGAAGACCGGCCCGGGCGCGAAGACCACGAACGAGGCCGGCAGCGAGGAGCCGACCGACAAGTAGCACGGGACGTGGCCCATGACGTCGCACATGACGACTGGGCAAAGTCATGTACATGCCTGAACGGGAGAGTGCAGAGTCGTCCGTGTCCGACCACTGATCGGCACGCTCGAAAGGGACGACCCGTGTCACTCTCCCGTTCGGCACGTCTGGGGGCAGTCGCCACCGCCGCTGCCTCCCTCCTCGTCGTCGCCGCCTCCTCCGCCCCCACCCCGGGCGCCCCCGGCATCGGCGACCCCTACTTCCCGCAGCTCGGCAACGGCGGCTACGACGCCCGCCACTACGACCTCGACCTCGCCTACGCCCCGGACACCGGCCGCCTGGACGGCCGTACGACCCTCACGGCGCGCGCCACCCAGACGCTCTCCTCCTTCGACCTCGACCTGCAGCAGCTGGAGGTCACCGGCGTCCGGGTCGACGGCAGACGGGCGGAGTTCACCCGCGACGGCGACGAGATGACCGTCACCCCGCGCCGCGCACTCCCCGAGGGCCGTGTGTTCACCGTCTCCGTCACCTACGGCGGCGTACCCGAGCCCCTCGGCGGGCCCATCATCTTCGGCTCCTCCTACGGCTGGATGAAGACCGGCGACGGCGTCTTCGTCGCCTGCGAGCCCAACGCCGCCTCCACCTGGTTCCCGTCCAGCGACCACCCCGCCGACAAGGCCACCTACGACATCCGGATCAAGGCCCCGCGGGGCCTGACCGCCGTCTCCAACGGCCGGCTGGTGTCGACGTACGACAAGGGCGGCTCGACGTACACCCACTGGCGGGAGTCGAGGCCGATGGCGACCTACCTCGCCACCGCCACCATCGGGAAGTTCGACGTGCGCACCGGCCGCACCCCCGGCGGCATCCCCGTCTACGTCGCCGTCGACCCCGTGCTGAAGGACGGCAACAGCGTCGACGTCTACGGCGTCACCGCGGCCGCCACCGACTACTGGTCGGAGGTCTTCGGGCCCTACCCCTTCGAGGAGACCGGCGCGATCGTGGACGACATGCCGGAGGCCGGGTTCTCGCTGGAGGTGCAGAGCAAGCCCGCCTACTCGGCCGTGCGCAACGAGACGACCATCGTGCACGAGCTGGCCCACCAGTGGTTCGGCGACTCGGTGAGCGTGGCGCGATGGAAGGACACCTGGCTCAACGAGGGCTTCGCCACCTACGCCCAGTGGCTGTGGGCCGAGCACCGGGGCACCCGCTCCGCCCACGACTCCTTCCTCGCCGGGTACAACGCCCGCCCCGCCGACTCCGCCTTCTGGCAGATCAAGGTCGCCGACCCGCAGCGGGACACGATGTTCGCCTCGGCCGTCTACCAGCGCGGCGCGATGACGCTCCAGGCGCTGCGCGAGCGGATCGGCGACAAGGCCTTCTTCACGCTCCTGCCCGCCTGGACGCGCCTCCACAGGTACGGCAACGCGGACACCGACGACTTCGTCCGCCTCGCGGAGCGCGTCAGCGGACGGCAGCTGGACGACCTGTTCGACACCTGGCTGTTCACCACAGGGAAACCCGCCCTGTGAGCCTGGCTTTGTAAGGTTCACCCACTCCGACAGGTGAGAATGTCAGGGTGCAGCTCCAGCAACTCTTCAGTCCCTCCGTCCAGCACACGCTCGATGTGATCGGCATCTTCGTGTTCGCGATCTCCGGCGCCCTGCTGGCGGTGCGGAAGAACTTCGACGTCTTCGGCATCGCCGTGCTCGCCGAGGTCACCGCGCTGGGCGGGGGACTGTTCCGCGACCTGGTCATCGGGGCCGTCCCCCCGGCCGCCTTCACCGACCTCGGGTACTTCGTCACCCCGCTGCTCGCCACGCTCGTCGTCTTCTTCCTGCACCCGCACGTGGAGCGCATCCAGGCGGCGGTGCTGGTCTTCGACGCGGCCGGCCTCGGTCTGTTCTGCGTCAGCGGTACGACGAAGGCGTACAGCTTCGGCCTCGGCCTGACCGCGTCGGCGACGCTGGGCCTGGCCACCGCCGTCGGCGGCGGTGTCCTGCGGGACGTGCTGGCCAACGAGGTGCCCTCACTGCTGCGCTGGGACCGCGACCTCTACGCCGTCCCGGCGATCGTCGGTGCCTCGATGGTCGCGCTGTGCATCCGCTACGACGCCCTCACCCCGCTCACCAGCGGGCTCGCGGTCGTCACGGCTTTCGTGCTGCGCCTGCTCGCGATGCGGTACCACTGGCGAGCGCCGCGCGCGTGGAACCGCCGGTCGACGGTGACGGAGGAGTAGCCCCGGGGGTCGCCGCCGCGGTCCCGGGGGTGCCGGGAGCTGTCCCGGGGGCCCCGGGAGCGGTCCCGGCGACGGAGGTGTCGTGCCCCTTGGCGCGGCTCTCGCCCATCTGCAGGGTCAGCCAGCGGAAGACGGTGTCCACCTGCGGGCGCCACAGCGCCATGGTGTGACCGCCCGCACTGCGCGGCAGGAACACCACCCGCACGGTGGTCGGCGCCTTGGCGGCCGCCTCCAGGGCCAGGCCGGCCTGGTAGCCGTCGCCGGACTGGCCGGAGAGGTACAGCGCGACCGGGGGCGGGGTGGGGGCCTTGCGCAGCATCAGGTAGGGGTTGTTCGCGGCACGCAGGGCGGGGGTCTGCGCGGCGAGGGAGTTGCGCTCGCCGATCGGGTCGTTGTAGCCGGACATGCTCACCGCGGCCCGGTACCGGTCGGGATGGGCCACGGCCAGCTTGACCGCGCAGTGCGCGCCCGCCGAATAGCCGGCCACCGCCCAGCCCCGGGGGGCCGGCTCGGCCCGGAAGTTGTCCGTGACCATCTTCGGGACGTCGATGCTGAGCCAGGTGTCGGCGTTGACCTGGCCCGGGATGTTGGCGCAGCCGGTGTCCACACCGGCCAGCAGGTTGGTGCGCGGGGCGACCAGGATGAACGGCGCCACCCGGCCGCTCCGCATCAGCGGCAGCAGCTGCTCGTGGGCCTGCAGCGAGCCGAACCAGGCCTTGGCGGAGCCGGGGTACCCCGGCAGCACCTCCACCACCGGGAACTTCCTGTGCCGGTAGGCCGGGTCGTCGTACTGCGGCGGAAGCCAGACGTAGACCTCGGCGTTCACGCCGGAGACCCGGCCCCTGAGCTGGGTGACGCGCACCCCGCCGGCCGCGCGCATGCCGGGGCCCTGGGCCTCCGCGAAGGTCTGGCGCACCTTGGGCAATCGTTTCACCGCGATCCCGCCGGTGCCGTCCCGGCCGAGGTCGGCGGCCTGCTGCACGTGGTCGCCGGTGCCGAGGAGGTCGGCCCAGTTGTCGTACAGGTTGTTCTGGTTGTTGACCAGCACGAAGACCAGGGTGACGGCCGTGCCCTGGGCGAACAGCAGCATCAGCACCCGGGCCGCGGTGCGCAGCGGCCTGGGTCCGCGCATCCGTGACCACAGGACGAGCGGCAGGATCAGGGCGACCACGGACAGCACGATGGTCGTGTAGAGGAACGGAGTCCCGGTGAGGCTCATGTCCCCTTAGAGGGAGAACCGAGCCCCGGGGTTGAGGACGAGTCCGGACACTTACCGAGAAATTGCCGGACCCTCACCTGGCGGCCGCGCCCGACGCTCGCCCCAGCGAGAAAAGCTACCGCTTAGTAGTTTCCTGCTGTACCGTTCATCCATGCCAGAAGCAGCTTCCGTCCCCGCCGCCCCGGCCCTGATCGGTGACAGCGAGTTCGACCGCGACACCGCGGTCACCCGGCGAGAGCCCGGCGTCTACGACATCGACCTCTCGGCCGGCTGGACCATCATCAGCGCCGTCAACGGCGGCTATCTGCTGGCCGTGCTCGGCCGGGCCCTCGCGGACACCCTGCCGCACCCGGACCCGTTCACCGTCTCCGCGCACTACCTGACCGCCTCGCAGCCCGGCCCGGCGGTCGTCCGCACCGAGACCGTGCGCACCGGCCGCACCCTCTCCACCGGCCAGGCCTCGCTCTACCAGTACGACGACGAGGGCAACGAGATCGAACGCATCCGCGTCCTCGCCTCCTACGGCGACCTCGCCGCCCTCCCCGACGACGTCCGTACGACGGCCACCCCGCCCGCGATCCCGCCGCCGGAGCAGTGCTTCGGCCCCGAGGACGGGCCGGCCCCGGTCGACGGCAGTTCCGCGATCACCGACCGGCTGATGCTCAAGCTGGACCCCGCCACCCTCGGCTGGGCGCTCGGCGCGCCCTCCGGCAAGGGCGAGATGCGCGCCTGGTTCGGCCTCGCCGACGGCCGTGACGCCGACCCGCTCTCGCTGCTCCTCGCCGTGGACGCCCTCCCGCCCACCGCCTTCGAGCTGGGCATCAAGGGCTGGGTGCCGACCGTGGAACTCACCGTCCACGTCCGCCACCGGCCGGCCCCCGGCCCGCTGCGGGTGTCGATCACCACCCGCAACCTGGCCGGCGGCTTCCTGGAGGAGGACGCCGAGGTCTGGGACAGCGAGGACCGGCTGGTCGCCCAGTCCCGCCAGCTGGCCCGGGTCAGACTCGGCTGAGCGGCGAGCGGCCCAGCCAGGCCGCCAGCTGCTCGTACACACCGGCTCCCTCCGGCGTCTCACGGCGTGCGGCGAAGGGCGTCTCCGCGTCGCGGGGACGGGAGTCCGGCAGCACGGCGCGGGCGGTGGCGAGCGCGAACCCGGCCAGTTCCGGGTCGAGCCCGTCCCGCCGGCCGAGCGCCTCGGCGAGGTCCCAGGTGTGCGTGACGATCTCCATGACGTAGCCCGAGAGCGCCGCGTGGCCGGGGACCTCACCCCAGGGGACCCGTACCGGGGCCGTCATCCGCTCGTCGCTCTCCCAGGCCTTCAGGACCCGGACCCGCACCTCGTCGTAGGCCGCGGCCCAGCCGTCGTCCGCGACCCCCTCGGTGACCGGGTCCACGGCGAGACCGTCGCCGCCCTCGCCGACCACCGCGATCCGCCGGGTACCGCCGACGATGTGGCCCAGCAGGCCGCGGACGTCGAACTCGCTGCAGGGGGTCGGCCGGTCCAGGTCCCCGGGCCGTACCTCCTTGATCAGGGCGGCGGCCTGGTCGGTCGCGCGGACGTAGAACGGGCGCGGGTCGATGAACTCGGTGCTGGTCATGGTGTGCCTCTCCCGTGGTGGTGCTCGTGTTCGGTGGGAAGAGGATGCGCGGATAACCTGACACCTCCCGTCAACATTTGCGCGGCACTCGGCGCCCGCGGGATCCTGGGCGCGTGAAGTCCGACCGGCTGCTGTCGATCCTGCTGCTCCTGCAGACCCGGGGCCGCGTCCCCGCCCCCGAACTCGCCGACCGGCTTGAGGTGTCGGTCCGCACCATCTACCGGGACGTCGAGGCGCTGTCCGCCGCGGGGGTCCCGGTGTACGCCGAGCGCGGCCGGCACGGCGGCATCGAACTCCTCCCCGGCTTCCGGACCGACGTCACGGGGCTGACCGCCGACGAGTCCCGGGCCCTGTTCATCCTGGGGGCGCAGGGTGCCCATGCCGCGCTCGGGCTGGACGCGGCCCTCGGTTCGGCCCTGCGCAAGGTGATGGCCGCGCTCCCGGCGCCGCACCGGCCCGCCGCCGAGGTGACCAGCCGCCGCATCCTGGTCGACGCCACCCGCTGGAAGAGCGGCCCGCAGCAGGCCGTCGACCTGGACGTGCTCCAGGACGCGGTCTTCTCCGACCTGCGCCTGAGGCTCCGTTACCGGCACAGCGGGCAGCACGAGCCGCGGACGTACACCGTGGATCCCTACGGCCTCGTCGCCAAGGCCGGGGTCTGGTACCTGGTCGCCGACCGCCGCGGCCTGCCCCGGCTGTTCCGCGCCGACCGGATCCGCTCCGCCCGGCCGCTGGACGAGCCCGTACGGCGCCGGCCCGGGGTCGAACTCGGCGACGCCTGGGAGGTGTTGCGCCGGCAGGTGGAGGAACGGGAGAACACGGTCGAGGTCACCGTGCGGGTACGGCGCGAGCGGCTCGACCTGTTCCAGCGGCTGGTCGCCGCCCAGCTGACGGCCCTGCCCGACGATCCCGGCACGGGCGAGTGGGCCACCGCGCGGCTGGCCTACCCGAGCCTGCGGGCCGTACGGCAACTCCTCGGACTCTCCGACCAGGTGGAGGTCGTGGACCCGCCCGAGGCGCGGGCGGAACTGCTGGCGGCGGTGCGTTCGGTCACGGAGCTGTACGAGGGGGCCGGCCCGGGGAGCGGCAGCCGGCGGGCAGCACGGGCCCACGTGCCGCCCGGGTGACGCCGGTCGTCGGAGCCGGCTCTCGTGAAGCGTGTCCGTCTCGTCCCCGCTGCTGCCGGCCGCGTGCGGCTCGGGTGACTCGTCCTCGCCCTCGTCCCGGTCCTCGGCCTGGGGCTCCGCGGGCAGCGGCGGCGCCGGTGGGCGGCGGGGCCGTCAGGGGCCGTCCGGCACGCCCACAAGCGGGGCCGGAGGGTGCCGGCCGGAGGAGCGAGCGCCGTCGGGGGCGTCGTCCGCGAGGCCGACCGGCACGCCCGGCGGGGTGCCGAGCGGCGTGCCCGGCGGTCGGGGCGGCTCCGGCGATGGCCCGGGCGGTGCCTGCGGCGCCGCGGCGCCGCGGCGGGAGGCCCGGCAGGGCCGAAGGGCGGCTCAGTCGAGCCAGTGGCTGCGGCCGATGCTGATGAGCCGCAGCTGGCGGGCGGCGAGCTGGGTCACCCGCTCCCGCTCGTCCTCCGGGGCCTCCAGCGCCTCCAGGAACAGGGAGGCGGTGACGAGCATCTGGTCGACGTAGAGGTGCGCGAGCATCAGCAGGTCGTCCTCGCTCCACCCCTCCGCCTCCGGGTCGTTGGCCAACTCGGTCCTCACCTCCTCGGCGAACCGGGCCAGCTGCGCCCGGATGGCCTCGCGCACCGGCTGGACCCCGCCGTGCCGTTCCCGGGCGATGAAACGGACATGTGCGGGGTACTCGTCCACGTGACGGGCGATCAACTCGATGGCACGCGCGATGCGTTCCTCGCTGTCGCCCGTGGTGGACACCGTCGTCCGCACCATCGGATGCAGGCTGCCCAGCGCCTCGTCGACCAGGGCCACGCCGAGGTCGGCGGTCGAGCGGAAGTGCCGGTAGAAGGCGGTCGGGGCCACCCCGACGGCCCGGGTGACCTCGCGCAGGCCGAGGCTGCTCAGGCTCTGCTCCTCCAGCAGGGCGAGCGCCGCGTCGAGGAACGCCTGCCGGGTCTTCTGCTTCTGGGCCTGCCGGATGCCGAGGGTGTGACTCATGTCATCCAGTTAACAACTGTTCTCTGGAATTTGAAAGCCGTCGGGAGCGCTAGACTCGAAGTCAGTGAACAACTGTTACTACAACTGTTCACCGAAATTTCACACCGGCCGAAACACGAGGCACCTAGGAGGGGGATCCGATCCCATGCTGTTCCTCGTCGCCGCGCTCATGCTGCTCGGAGTCGTGCTGGGCACCGTCGCCCACGCACCGCTGACCGTCACCGCCGTCCTGGCCGCCGTCATCGCCGTCTGGCTGGGCGTCTTCGCGATCCGCGAGCGCCACGGCCGTCGCCGCCGCACCTCGGCGAACTGACCGCGGGCAGAACCCGAGACCCAGGGACCACGGACCCAAGGAGCTGAGCACCATGCAACTCACCGCACCGGCCGCCGGCCGCACCGACACCCGCCCGCGCACCCGTGACGCCGACGGCATGGCCGTCGCGTCCTTCATCCTCGGCCTCCTCGGCCTGCTCGTCCTCAACGTCTTCCTCGGGCCGGTCGCCATCGCCCTCGCGGCGGTCTCCCTCTGGCGCGGCACCAGCCGCCGGGGCCGCGCCTACCTGGGTCTCGCCCTCGGCGTCGCCGACCTGGCCGTCCTCGTCGTGGCCATGCAGATCTCGGGCACGGTCTCCTGGAGCCTGTGACCCCGGCGCGCCCCGAGGACGACGGGGCAACCGCGCCTCCTGCCGCACCGGGTGAGCCGCACCGCCGCGGACGGGCTGCGCCGCCGCACCACCACGCCGCCGTGGGCAGTCGTCCCGCAGGGAGGAACGGGTGGGCACGGCAGACAGTGCCGGGCACCTCGTCACCCGGCCCGGGTTCAGCCGACCCGGGGCCCCGAAGACCCACCCGCAGCTAATCCCGGCCGACGCCGACCGCGGGGGCCCGGCGCCGTAGAATCGGCGTCACCATGGCTTACCTCGACCACGCCGCGACCACGCCGATGCTCCCGGAGGCGGCAGAGGCGTTCACCGCCCAGTTGAGCATCACGGGCAACGCCTCCTCCCTCCACGCGTCCGGCCGCCAGGCCCGCCGTACGGTCGAGGAAGCCCGCGAGACCCTCGCCGAAGCGCTCGGCGCCCGCCCCAGCGAGGTCGTCTTCACCTCGGGCGGCACCGAGGCCGACAACCTGGCCGTCAAGGGCCTGTACTGGTCCCGCCGCTCCGCCGACCCGGCCCGCACCCGCGTCCTCGCCAGCCCCGTCGAGCACCACGCCGTCCTGGACGCCGTGCACTGGCTCGGCGAGCAGGAGGGCGCCACCGTGGAGTACCTCCCCGTCGACTCCCGTGGCCGGGTCCACCCCGACGCGCTGCGCGAGGCCATCGCCCGCAACCCCGACGACGTCGCCCTGGCCACCGTGATGTGGGCCAACAACGAGATCGGCACGGTCATGCCGGTCCGTGAACTCGCCGACGTCACCGCCGAGTTCGACGTCCCGCTGCACGCCGACGCGGTCCAGGCCTTCGGCCAGGTCCCGGTCGACTTCGAGGCCTCGGGCCTCGCCGCCATGACCGTCTCCGGCCACAAGATCGGCGGTCCGTACGGCATCGGCGCCCTGCTCCTCGGCCGTGAGCACACGCCCGTACCCGTCCTGCACGGCGGCGGCCAGGAGCGGCACGTCCGCTCCGGCACGCTCGACGTCCCGGCCATCGCCTCCTTCGCCGTCGCCGGCCGGCTCGCCGCCGAGCACCGCGAGTGGTTCGCGCGGGAGATCGGCGCCCTGCGCGACCAGCTGGTCGACGCCGTCCTCACGGCCGTACCGGACGCGATCCTCGGCGGCGACCCGGCACCCGGGGGCCGGCTCCCGGCCAACGCGCACTTCACCTTCCCCGGCTGCGAGGGCGACTCCCTGCTGCTCCTGCTGGACGCCCAGGGCATCGAGTGCTCCACCGGCTCCGCCTGCACCGCGGGCGTCGCCCAGCCCAGCCACGTCCTCCTCGCCACCGGCGCCGACCCCGACCTGGCCCGGGGCACCCTGCGCTTCTCCCTGGGCCACACCTCCACCGAGGACGACGTCGAGGCCGTGGCGAAGGCGATCGGCCCGGCGGTGGAGCGCGCCCGGGCGGCGGGCCTCACCTAGGGCCTCTCTTCCGGATCCTGCCGGGGTCGCGGGGTGCCGACGCTCCGCGTCGACGCCCTCCTCCGCCTCGCAGCCGCACGCACCCGACCCCGCTCAGGTCGGCCGACAGGCACCGTCGCCCGGAGCCGGCCTGATCCGGAGAGAGACCCCAGCCGCACGGCCCACCCGACCGCGGGCCCGCCCGGGCGGCGAGGGCACACTCCGCCCCGGCCTCGCCTCGCGGTTGGGGCCCACGCCCGCCGTGGGCCTTGCCGAGTGCCCCGGGGTCCGTCCCTGCCGTGGGCCTTGCCGAGTGCCCCGGGGCCCGTCCCCGCCGTGAGTCTTGCCGAGTGGCCCGGGGCTCGTCCCCACCGCGGCCTTGTCCAGCGGCCCGGGGTCCGTCCCTGCCGTGGGCCTTACCGAGCGGCCCGGGGCTCGTCCCCACCGCGGCCTTGTCCAGCGGCCCGGCGCCCGTCCCGCCCGTGAGCCTTGTCGAGTGGCCCGGGGTCCGTCCCCACCGCGGCCCTGTCCAGCGGCCCGGCGCCCGTCCCCGCCGTGGGCCTTGCCGAGTGGCCCGGGGCTCGTCCCCACCGCGGCCCCACCCAGCCACCGCGTCTCACCCGGCCGGCCACCGCGTCTCACCGGGCCGGCCACCGGGGCCCTACCCCGCGCGGTGCTCACCCCGCAGCGGAGGTCCTGGCGCGCTCGGTGCGGACCAGGCGCAGGTACCGCTCCCAGTCCCAGAACCGCCCCGGGTCCGTGTGGTCCGTGCCCGGCACCTCCACATGCCCGATGATGTGCTCCCGGTCCACGGGTATCCCGTACCGCCCGCATATCGCCGCCGTCAGCCGGGCCGAGGCCGCGTACATCGCGTCCGTGAACGACGCGGCGTCCTCCACGAAGCCCTCGTGCTCGATGCCGACGCTGCGTTCGTTGTACTCCCGGTTGCCCGCGTGGAAGGCGACGTCCAGCTCGCGGATCAGCTGGGTGATCCGCCCGTCCCCGCGCACGATGTAGTGCGCCGCGGCGCCGTGCGCGGGGTCCTGGAACACCTTCACCGCCGACGCGTAACCGCCCTGGGTGACATGGACGACCACCCGGTCCACCCGGTAGTCCGACGGCCGGTCCGCCCGGCGGTAGTTCGCCGCCGAGGCCGCCACCCAGCGCGCACCCCGGAAGTCCACCGCGCCCGCCACCCGCGGCTTGTCCACCCCGGGCAGCCGCCACCACAGCCGGGACAGCTCCTCCCGGGCCAGCGCCGCCGTGCCCACGGCCGCCGCGAGGCCGCCCGCCAGCAGGGCCCGCCGCCCCAGCCGCCGGTCCCCGTCGCCCGCCGGCGGCCCCGTGGCCGCCCCTGTCGTCGCCCCCATGTGATCGTCAACGGATGTGCGGCCGTCCGGGTTCCCGCGCCCCCGTACTCTGGAAGGGTTATGACTGACACCCCGCAGCGCACCCGCCCCCTCCGCGTCCTCGCCGCCATGTCCGGCGGGGTCGACTCCGCCGTCGCCGCCGCGCGGGCCGCGGAAGCAGGCCACGACGTCACCGGCGTCCACCTGGCGCTCTCCGCGAACCCGCAGTCGTTCCGAACGGGCGCGCGGGGCTGTTGCACCATCGAGGACTCGCGCGACGCCCGCCGCGCCGCCGACGTCATCGGCATCCCGTTCTACGTCTGGGACCTCGCCGACCGCTTCCGCGAGGACGTGGTCGAGGACTTCGTCGCCGAGTACGAGGCGGGCCGCACCCCGAACCCGTGCCTGCGCTGCAACGAGAAGATCAAGTTCGCCGCGCTGCTGGACAAGGCGCTGGCCCTCGGCTTCGACGCCGTCTGCACCGGCCACTACGCCCAGGTGATCGTGAACGCGGACGGCTCCCGCGAGCTGCACCGCGCCTCCGACATGGCGAAGGACCAGTCGTACGTCCTCGGCGTGCTGGACGAGAAACAGCTCGCGCACGCGATGTTCCCGCTCGGCGACACGGTCACCACCAAGGAGGAGATCCGCGCGGAGGCCGAGCGCCGGGGCCTGGCCGTGGCCAAGAAGCCCGACTCGCACGACATCTGCTTCATCGCCGACGGCGACACCCAGGGCTTCCTCGCCAAGCGCCTCGGCAAGGCCGAGGGCGACATCGTGGACGAGTCCGGCGCCAAGCTGGGCACGCACGAGGGCGCGTACGGCTTCACCATCGGCCAGCGCAAGGGCCTGCGGATCGGCACCCCGGCCCCCGACGGCAAGCCGCGCTACGTCCTGGACATCTCCCCGGTCACCAACACGGTCACCGTCGGCCCCGCCGCCGCCCTGGACGTCACCGCGCTCACCGCGATCAAGCCCCGCTGGTGCGGCACCGCCCCCACCGGCCCCGGCACCTACACCGCCCAGCTGCGCGCCCATGGCGGCGAGACCGAGGTGACCGCCGAGCCGGTCGACGGCGAGCTGCGGGTGACCTTCGCCGAGCCGGTCCGCGGCGTCGCCCCCGGCCAGGCGATCGTGCTGTACGACGGCACGCGCGTGGTGGGCTCGGCGACGATCGCGTCCACCACGCGCGCGACGGCGGCGGTCTGAGCCCAGCGGGTCCGCGGGGCCGGGTGAGGCGCCCGGCCCCTCTAGCCCGCGAGGAACTCCGCCAGCACCGGCCCCAGCACCTCCGGCTCCACCATGTGCGTCTGGCCCTGCAGGAGCCGGTAGGTGCCCTGCGGCACGGCCTCCGCGACCGCCTGGGCCGCCCGGTGCATCCACTCCGGGCTCGCGCCGCCCGCGACCGAGAGGACGGGGACACGGACCGCGGCGAGCCGGTCCCGGGGCAGCAGTCCGTCGCCCATGACCGCGTCGTCGTACGCGAGGCTGGGGGCGACGGACTCCATGCCGGCCCACATCGGCGACTGGCGGGCGCGCCGGATCATCTCCTCGGCGAGGCCCGTCAGGCGCAGGAACAGTTCCACCGCGTCCCCGCGCCGGTCCTCGGCGAGTGCCTTGGTCAGCTGCTCCTTGTAGACGGCCTCGCGCGCGGCACCGTCCGCCAGGTGGTCGGCGTACGGCACCTCGTACACCGCCGCCCGGCCGACGGGCAGTCCGCTCGCCGCCGCGTGCAGGACCAGCGCGCCGCCGGAGGAGACACCGAACAGCGCCGCGTCCCCGCCCACCGCGTCGAGCAGCGCGGCCAGGTCCTCCACCTCACGGTCGACCTCGTACGGTGGCGTGTCGCCGCTCTCGCCGCGGCCCCGGCGGTCGTAGACGACGGCCGTGCAGCTGTCCGAGAGGCGCTGCGCCAGGGGCATCATGGTGCCGCCGGTGGACATCGCGCCGCTCACGAGGATCACCGTGGGCCCCTGGCCGGTCACGTGGTACGCGAGGGAGGTGCCGTCGCGGGAAGTCGTCTTCTTGTCCATGCCCGTGCAGACTGCCGTACGACGGCGGACTCACCGGTCAGGACACGTCGGTGTCGTAGAAGCAGTAGTGGTCCTTGATCTCCGCCACCTCCGGCTTCGGGTCCGGGTACGCCCAGACGAGGTCGGGCGCGTCCGGCAGCGACCAGTAGGACGCCGTGCCCTTGAAGGGGCAGACGGTGTGCGTGTCGGAGGGCGTCAGCAGGTCGAGACGGACGTCCTCGGCGGGGAGGTAGTACCGCACCGGACAGCCCGTCTCGCGCAGCTCCAGGGCGCGGTCCGACTCGGCGAGCACCCGGCCGCCGCGCTCCACGCGCACGTGCCGCCCGCTCTTCTCGATGGTGATCGTGTGTCCATGGGTCATACCGGTTCAGCACCCGGACGGACCGTTCTTCTTCCCGCCCCGGCCGGGCACCGTACGGTAGGGAACATGAACATCTGCGTCTTCCTCTCCGCCGCCGACCTCGACGAGCGTTACACGCGCCCCGCGCGCGAGTTCGCGGAACTGATCGGCAAGGGCGGCCACACGCTGGTCTGGGGAGGCTCCGACGCCGGTCTGATGAAGGTGGTGGCCGACGGCGTGCAGGAGGCGGGCGGCAGGCTGCTGGGTGTCTCCGTGGAGTTCCTCGCGAACAAGGCGCGGCCCGGTGCCGACGAGATGGTCATCGCGGCCGACCTCGCCGAGCGCAAGAAGCTGCTGCTGGAGAAGGCCGACGCCGTGGTGATCATGGTGGGCGGCACCGGCACGCTGGACGAGGCCACCGAGATCCTGGAGCTGAAGAAGCACGGCCGCACCGAGAAGCCCGTGGTGCTGCTGAACACGGCGGGCTTCTACGACGGCCTGAGGCAGCAGTTCCACCGCATGGAGGCCGAGGGCTTCCTGCCCCGCCCGCTGGCCGAGCTGGTCTTCTTCGCGGACGAGCCGGTCGGGGCCCTGGCCTACCTGGAGGAGCAGACCGCCGCGCACTGATGCGAGCATGGCGGTCATGGCTACTCATGTGATCACCGGGGCCGGCTCCGGCATCGGCGCGGCCGTGACGCGCCGGCTGCACGCGCGCGGGGACGAACTCGTGCTGCACGCGCGCGACGCGGGCCGCGCGAAGGAGCTGGCGGCCGAGTTCCCCGGCGCCCGCACCCTCGTCGGCGACCTCGCGGACCCGGACAAGCTGTCCTGGGCGTTCTCCCACCAGACCCTCCCGGACCGGGTGGACTCCCTGCTGCACGTCGCCGGCGTCGTCGACCTCGGCGAGGTCGGCGAGCTGACCCCGAAAGCCTGGCGCCACCAGCTCAACGTCAACCTGATCGCCCCCGCCGAGCTGACCCGGCACTTCCTGCCGCAGCTGCGGGCCGCCCGCGGTCATGTGATCTTCGTCAATTCCGGTGCCGGCCTCAGCGCGAACGCCGGCTGGTCCGCGTACGCCGCCTCCAAACACGGCCTCAAGGCCCTCGCCGACTCCCTGCGCCAGGAGGAGCACGCGCACGGCGTCCGCGTCACCTCCGTCTACCCCGGCCGCACCGCCAGCCCCATGCAGGCCAAGGTCCACCAGCAGGAGGGCAAGGAGTACGACCCGACGAAGTGGATCGACCCGGAGTCCGTCGCCACGACGATCCTCATGGCCCTCGACCTGCCCCGGGACGCGGAGGTCAACGACCTGACGGTGCGGCCCGGGCGGTGACGCGGGGGAGCGGGGCCGAGGTCCGGCTCTGGCTGGCCCAGGTGTGGCCGCGGACCGAGGCCGCGCTGGTCCTCGCCGGCGGTGACGTGCGTGCCCCGCTCGCCGGCCGTCCGGTCCTGGGGGAGATCTTCGACGACGCCCGCCTCGCGGAGCTGCGCGGTCTCGCCACCGAGGGGGAGTTCACCGACGACATCTGCCGGTGCCCCGGAAGCCTGACGGTGGCCCTGCTCGACGCCCGGGGCCTGGTCGTCGGATCCGCGAGCCTCCACGGGGGCACGGACCTCGCGTGGGAGCGGGGCCGCTTCCGGAACAATCTCGCCGTGGCCGATCCGCCCGGTCTGCGCGCCCTGTTGCGCCGGTACGGCGCTCACTGGCTGTGAGATCACGGGCCGGCGTTACGTACCCTGCGGGGGTGAGCGAAAACAGCCAGTTCAGGTTCCCAGGAGCCACCGGTGTCGGGTCCCTGCCCGGGGGCGACGCCCGCGAGGCCGCCAAGACCGCCACCGGATCCTTCGAGGACTTCCCGTTCCTGCCGGAGCTGCCCGCGCGCGGGCCCGGTGCCGACATGATCGGCCGTACCGCCGGGATGCTGGTGGAGCTGTACGCGCGCGTGGAGCCCAGCGGATGGCGGATCGGGGACCGGCCCGGACGCGACACCAAGCGGGCGCGGTCCTGGCTGGGGGAGGACCTGGACGCCCTGGAGGAGTTCACCCAGGGCTACGAGGGCGATCTGAAGGTGCAGGCCGTCGGCCCGTGGACCCTGGCCGCCGCCCTGGAGCTGAGGAACGGCGAGGCCGCCCTGGCGGATCCCGGCGCCTGCCGTGACCTCGCCGCCTCCCTCGCCGAGGGCCTGCGCCTCCACCTCGCCGAGGTGCGGCGGCGCGTGCCCGGCGCCCGGCTCGTGCTCCAGCTCGACGAGCCCTCCCTCACCGCCGTCCTGCGCGGACAGGTCAGGACCGCCAGCGGTTACCGCACCCACCGCGCCGTGGACCGGCAGATCGTGGAGGCCACCCTGCGGGACGTCGTCGGCGCGCACGCCGGCGGGCCCGTGGTGGTGCACTCCTGCGCCCCCGACGTCCCGTTCGCGCTGCTGCGCCGGGCCGGCGCGGCGGCCGTCTCCTTCGACTTCGCCCTCCTCACCGAGCGTGACGACGACGCGATCGGCGAGGCCGTCGAGGGCGGCACCAGGCTCTTCGCCGGTGTCGTGCCGGGCACGGACGGCCCGTTGTCAGACCCTGCCGGTAGCGTCATGGGTGTCAGGACGCTGTGGCGCAGGCTGGGCCTGCATCCGGGGCTGCTCGCCGAAGCGGTCACGGTGACTCCGGCGTGCGGCCTGGCGGGGGCCTCCCCCGCCTACGCACGCCAGGCGCTCGCCCACTGCGTCCGGGCGGCGAGATCCCTCGCGGACAACCCAGAGTAACGGGAGGACAACACGGTGGCCGGCGATAAGCAGCAGGCGGAGACGGCAGTGCCCGCCGAGGCACGTGACAAGCACGCGCAGCTCGCTGAGCAGATCGAGGAGCACCGCTTCCGGTACTACGTGAAGGACGCTCCCGTCGTCAGCGACGCGGAGTTCGACCGGCTCCTGAAGTCCCTGGAGGCCCTGGAGGAGCGGTATCCGGAGCTGCGCACCCCGGACTCGCCCACCCAGAAGGTCGCGGGGTCGTACGAGACGGAGTTCACCGCGGTCGAACACCGCCAGCGGATGCTCTCGCTGGACAACACGTTCAACGACGACGAGCTGGCCGCCTGGGCCGACCGCATCGCCCGGGAGCTCGGCGACCAGACGTACCACTTCCTGTGCGAGCTGAAGGTGGACGGCCTCGCCGTCAACCTCACCTACGAGAAGGGCCGCCTCACCCGCGCGGCGACCCGCGGCGACGGCCGCACCGGCGAGGACATCACGCCGAACGTACGGACGATCGCGGAGATCCCGGACCGTCTGGCGGGCGACAAGGTGCCCGACCTGGTGGAGATCCGCGGCGAGGTGTACTTCCCGATGGAGAAGTTCCTCGAACTCAACGAACGCCTGGTCGCGGCCGGCGACAAGCCGTTCGCCAACCCCCGCAACGCCGCCGCCGGTTCGCTGCGCCAGAAGGACCCGCGGGTCACCGCCACCCGGCCGCTGCACATGGTCGTCCACGGCATCGGCGCCCTGGAGGGCTACTCGGGCATGACCCGGCTCTCCCAGGCCTACGACCTGCTGAAGACCTGGGGCCTGCCCACCTCCCCGCACAACCGCGTGGTGGACGACCTCGACGGCGTACGCGGGTTCATCGCCCACTACGGCGAGAACCGCCACTCCGTCGAGCACGAGATCGACGGTGTCGTGGTCAAGCTGGACGAGATCCGCCTCCAGGGGCGGCTCGGCTCCACCGCCCGGGCCCCCCGCTGGGCCATCGCGTACAAGTACGCGCCGGAGGAGGTCAACACCAAGCTGGTCGACATCAAGGTGGGCGTCGGCCGCACCGGCCGTGTCACGCCGTACGCCCAGGTCGAGCCGGTCACGGTCGCCGGCAGCGAGGTCGAGTTCGCCACGCTGCACAACCAGGAGGTCGTCAAGGCCAAGGGCGTCCTCATCGGCGACACGGTCGTGCTCCGCAAGGCCGGTGACGTCATCCCGGAGATCCTCGGCCCGGTGGTGGACCTGCGGGACGGCACCGAGCGGGAGTTCGTGATGCCGGGCGAGTGCCCCGAGTGCGGGACGGCGCTCAGGCCCATGAAGGAGGGCGACATCGACCTCCGCTGCCCCAACGCCCGTGCCTGTCCCGCGCAGTTGAGAGGCCGTCTCGCGTACCTGGCGGGCCGGGAGTGCCTGGACATCGAGCACTTCGGTGACGTGGCCGCCGCCGCGCTCACCCAGCCGCTGGAGCCGGCCGACCCGCCGCTGGTGGACGAGGGCGACCTGTTCGACCTGACGGTGGAGAAGCTGCTGCCCATCAAGGCGTACGTGCTCGACCCGGACAGCGGTCTGCCCAAGCGCGACCCCAAGACGGGTGAGGAGAAGGTCGTCACGGTCTTCGCCAACCAGAAGGGCGAGCCGAAGAAGAACACCCTCGCCCTGCTGGCGAACATCGAGGCGGCCAAGTCCCGTCCGCTCGCCCGCTTCCTGAACGGGCTGTCGATCCGGCACGTCGGCCCGGTCGCCGCGCAGGCCCTCGCGCGCGAGTTCCGGTCGATCGACCGCATCGAACAGGCGACCGAGGCGGAGCTGGCCGCCGCCGACGGCGTCGGCCCCATCATCGCCGCCGCGCTCAAGCAGTGGTTCGCCGAGGACTGGCACCGCGAGATCGTCCGCAAGTGGAAGGCCGCGGGCGTCCCGCTGGAGGACGAGTCGTCCGGCGAGGACGAGGGACCGCGTCCGCTGGAGGGGCTCACGGTCGTCGTCACCGGAACGCTGGAGAACTTCACCCGGGACGGAGCCAAGGAAGCGCTGCAGGGCCGGGGCGCGAAGGTGACCGGTTCGGTGTCGAAGAAGACCTCGTTCGTCGTAGTGGGTGACAACCCCGGATCGAAGTACGACAAGGCGATGCAGCTGAAGGTTCCCGTGCTGAACGAGGACGGTTTCCGCGTCCTTTTGGAGCAGGGCCCCGAAGCCGCGGCCGAAGTCGCGCTTCCGACCGAGGAGTAGCGGTTGAAGGCCACCCGATCGGCGCATATCAGTTGCATACGGGTGGCCCGGGCGCATTCGGGCAACCGTCGGAGACCGCTGCCCGTGGAAGCCTTCCGCGGCCTACTGTTGAGATGTGCGCCTGCCGTGCCCAGCTGCGGCTGGGGCATCGCCGTGCTCTCCAGGAGCGCGGGGAAGGTTTCTTCGACGCGGAGCCGCTGATGGTTGTCGGGCACCGGGCCGCGTGGCGTGGGCACCGCCGGCTGTGAGAGGGACGGGAATGGAACCGACCGAGAGCGCCGCCCCGGACTCACGGCTGCGCCTGCGCCGCCGCGCGGTCGCGTGGCGGGGGTACCGGTGGACGGGGCGCGCCGACGGGCGTACGGGCGCGCAGCCCCGCCCGGCCGGCCCGGGCACCGCCGCCGAGTCCCACGCGCCGCTGCCGGCCATCGAGCCCGCCCGCGGCCTGGCCGGAGCCGACACCGAACGGCAGCCGTCCTGGCCGGCCCTGCCCGCGGCCCTCGTCGCCGCCGCGGGATGCGCCCTGGGCGCCGGCTTCTACCGCGCCTACACCGGCCACCACGCCCTCTTCCCCTGCGGCACCGTCGGCTGGGCGCTGGCCCTGCTGACCGGCGTCATCGTCGGCCACCTCGTCATGCTGGGCCGCGCCCGCTGGTGGGGCGGCACCGGATCGGGCGCCGCCCTCACCCTCGCCGTCCTGCTGCTGTACGGCTGGCTGCCCGCCGGCCTGGTCAGCCTCACCGTCGTCGTCCTGGTCGGCATCGCCCGCCGGCACCGCTGGCGGCAGGGAGTGCTGCACGGCGCGGTGGACGTCCTCGGCATCGGCGCCGGCGCCCTGCTGCTCGGCGCGTTCGGCCGGGTGCCGAGCGTCGAGCACCCCTGGCGGCCCGGCAGCTGGACCGCCGCCACCGCCCCGCAGGTCGTCCTGGTCGCGGTCGCCTACCTCGCGGTCAGCCGCGGCCTGCTGTGGTACCTGCACGCCCCGCGCGGCGGCGGCGTGCCCACCGTCGCCCGTACCGCCCTGGTCAGGCAGGGGCTGGTCGCCGTGGCGCTGCTCGGCATCGCGCCCCTGCTGTGCGTCGTCGCCGACGCCCAGCCGATCCTGCTGCCGCTGTTCGCCATCCCGCTCATCGCCCTGGACTCCACGCTGTGGATGGCCCGCGCCCGCGCCGAGGAGCAGCTGCGCGACCCGCTGACCGGGCTGCCCAACCGGCAGTGGCTGCTGGAGCGGATCTGGACCGCCCTGGACGACGCCGAGCGCATCGGGGCCCGCGCCGCCCTCATGCTGATCGACCTCGATCGTTTCCGTTCGGTGAACGACACCCTCGGCCATCTGGCCGGCGACCGCCTGCTGCTCCAGATCGCCGACCGGCTCCGGCTCGCCCTGCCGCGCGGCGCGGAGGCCGCCCGGCTCGGCGGTGACGAGTTCGCCGTCTTACTGCCCGTCGCCGACTCCACCACGTCGGCCACGCGCGTCGCCCGCGGCCTCGTCTCCGCCCTCAGCTCCCCGCTCGACCTGGACGGACTCACGCTCGTCCTGGAGGCCAGCGCCGGCGTCGCCGTCTTCCCCGATCACGCCCTGGACGCCGAGGGACTGCTGCGCCGCGCCGACGTCGCGATGTACCAGGCGAAGCGGGACCGCACGGGCGTCGAGGTCTACGAGTCCAAGCGGGACTCCAACACCCCGGACCGCCTCGGCCTGCTGGGCGACCTGCGCCGGGCGCTGGACGCGCACGAGGTGCAGCTGCACTACCAGCCCAAGGTCCGCTTCGACGGACAGGTGGCCGGTCTGGAGGCGCTGGTGCGCTGGGTGCACCCGGAGCGCGGCAAGGTGCCGCCCGACGAGTTCATAGCGATAGCCGAGTCCTCCGGGCTGATGCCCCACCTCACCGAGTACGTGCTGGAGACCGCCCTGGCACAGGTCGCCCGGTGGCGCGCCCAGGGGCTCAGGGTGCCGGTCGCCGTCAACGTCTCCCCGCGCGACGTCCACACACCCGGCTTCGCCGGATCCGTCGCCGCCCGCCTCGCCCGGCACGGGGTCCCCGCCGGAGCGCTCCAGCTGGAGATCACCGAACACGTCCTGCTGGAGGACCCGCAGCGGGCCGCCGACACCCTCGCCGGCCTCACCGCGCACGGCGTGAAGATGTCCCTGGACGACTTCGGCACCGGCTACTCGTCCCTGGTCCACCTGCGGCGGCTGCCGGTCAGCGAGCTGAAGATCGACCGCTCCTTCGTGGCCCGGCTGGCGGTCGACACCGAGGACGCCGAGATCGTGCGCTGCACGGTGGACCTGGCGCATTCCCTGGGCCTGCTGGTCGTCGCCGAGGGTGTGGAGGACGACGAGACCTGGGAGCGGCTGCGGGACCTGGGCTGCGACGCGGTGCAGGGCTGGCTGGTCGCCGCGGCGATGCCGCCCGAGGAGACCACGGCGTGGCTGCTGGCGCGGGGGTCCCGCGGCTGGCAGCGACCGCGCGCCGCGCTGCCCGCCGCCGAGTAGGCCCCGCCTCCGGGACGGCCGCACCCCGTCTGCCGTGAAGTGGCCGACCGGCAGCGTCCGCCGTCGCGGGTGCGCGTGCTCATCCGGCCCGGCGGTCCGGCCGGACCCGTGCGACGGCGGCACGACGCCGTCGCCTCCGGGATCCACTTCGCCACCTCGATCGTCGTACCGATCGGTGCGGGACCGCTCCTCGCCGCCGGACGGCATCTCGTACGACGTCACCTCACAGGAGGAGATCCACCGTGTCGCTGTTCGTGCCCAGGTTCGATGAGACCGTGCTCGTCCGGGACGCCGAGGCCGAAGTGGTCGGCGGGGCGCCCGTCGGGGTCAGACTGCTCGCCGACAGCAGCGCCACCGGGGGCGCGCTGTCCACCGTGCGGGTCACGCTCGCCGAGGGCGCGGACGGGGCCCGCCCGCATGTGCACCACAACTCCGCGGAGATGTTCTACCTGCTCGACGGCGAGGCGGAGGTCCTCTCCGGCGACGACGTCGTGACCGCCGGCCGCGGCGACCTGATCGTCGTCCCGCCGGACCGCCCGCACGCCTTCGCCGCCGCCCCCGGCAGCACCGCGGACCTGCTCATCGTCATCGCGCCGGGCGTCGAGCGCTTCGCGTACTTCCGCCACCTGCAGCGCATCCGCCTCGGCGAGGCCACCCCGGAGAGCATCCTGGAGGTGCAGGAGCTGTACGACAACCACTTCCTGAAGAGCCGGGCGTGGGACGGGCGGCGGCGCTGAGCGGGAGGCCCGGGGCAAACCGTTTCACGGGCACGGGTCCCGGCCCCATAGGATTGGGCCCAAACCACACACACTCACCCCAGAGGATCGCTGCATGCCTGGCATCACGCGCGAGGAGGTCGCCCACCTCGCCCGGCTGGCGCGTCTGGAGCTGAAGCCCGAAGAACTCGACCACTTCGCAGGCCAGCTGGACGACATCATCGGCGCGGTCGCCCGCGTCAGCGAGGTCGCCGACCAAGACGTACCGCCGACCTCGCACCCGCTCCCGCTGACGAACGTCATGCGGCCGGACGAGGTCCGTCCCTCGCTCACCCCCGAGCAGGCGCTCTCCGGCGCCCCCGCCCAGGAGCAGCAGCGTTTCAAGGTGCCGCAGATCCTGGGGGAGGACTGATCCCATGACGGACATCATCAAGCTGACCGCCGCCGAGACCGCCGAGAAGATCGCTTCGGGCGAGCTGACGGCCGTCGAGGTCACCGAGGCCCACCTCGCCCGCATCGAAGCGGTCGACGAGAAGGTGCACGCCTTCCTGCACGTCGACCGCGAGGGCGCGCTCGCCCAGGCCCGCGCCGTGGACGACAAGCGCGCGCGTGGCGAGAAGCTCGGCCCGCTGGCCGGCGTCCCGCTCGCGCTCAAGGACATCTTCACCACCGAGGGCGTGCCCACGACCGTCGGCTCGAAGATCCTGGAGGGCTGGATCCCGCCGTACGACGCGACGGTCACCCAGCGGCTGAAGGCCGCCGACGTCGTCATCCTCGGCAAGACCAACATGGACGAGTTCGCCATGGGCTCCTCCACCGAGAACAGCGCCTACGGCCCGACCGGCAACCCGTGGGACCTCACCAAGATCCCCGGCGGCTCCGGCGGCGGTTCCTCCGCCGCGCTGGCCGCGCACATGGCCCCCCTCGCCATCGGCACCGACACCGGCGGCTCCATCCGCCAGCCGGCCGCCGTCACCGGCACCGTCGGCGTGAAGCCGACCTACGGCGCGGTGTCCCGCTACGGCATGGTGGCGTTCTCCTCCTCCCTCGACCAGGGCGGTCCCTGCGCCCGTACGGTCCTGGACGCGGCCCTGCTGCACGAGGTGATCGCCGGACACGACCCGCTGGACTCCACCTCCATCGACGCCCCGGTCCCGCCGGTCGTCGAGGCCGCCCGCAACGGCAGCGTCCGGGGGATGCGCGTCGGCGTGGTCAAGCAGTTCCGCGGCGAGGGCTACCAGGCCGGCGTCGTCCAGCGCTTCGACGAGTCGGTCGAGCTGCTGAAGGAGCTGGGCGCCGAGATCGTCGAGCTGGACTGCCCGTCCTTCGACCTCGCCCTGTCGGCGTACTACCTGATCGCGCCGTCCGAGTGCTCCTCCAACCTCGCCCGCTTCGACGGTCTGCGCTACGGCCTGCGCACGGGCGACGACGGCACCCACTCGGCCGAGGAGGTCACCTCCCTCACCCGTGAGGCGGGCTTCGGCCCCGAGGTGAAGCGCCGCGTCATGCTCGGCACGTACGCCCTGTCGAGCGGTTACTACGACGCGTACTACGGTTCCGCGCAGAAGGTCCGCACGCTCATCACGCGTGACTTCGAGAAGGCCTTCGAGCAGGTCGACGTGATCGTCTCCCCGACGACCCCGACCACCGCCTTCGCGATCGGCGAGCGCACCGACGACCCGATGGCGATGTACCTCGCGGACCTGTGCACCATCCCGACCAACCTGGCGGGCAACGCGGCCATGTCCCTGCCCTGCGGCCTCGCCCCGGAGGACAACCTCCCGGTGGGCCTGCAGATCATCGCCCCGGCGATGAAGGACGACAGGCTGTACAAGGTGGGCGCCGCCGTCGAGGCCGCCTTCGTGGAAAAGTGGGGTCACCCGCTGCTGGAGGAGGCACCGTCGCTGTGAGCGCACTGACCAAGGCCAAGGGCTTCAAGAAGTCCAAGTCCGGTACGTACCTGTCCATGGCCGCCACCGCGTTCGGCGCGGTCGGCGCCATGAAGCAGATCAAGAAGGCCCGCGCCGAGAACGACACGCTGCGGCTCGTCGACGCCGTCGTCACCGCCGCCGGCATCGCCACCGGCCTCGCCATCCTCTACCGCGAGCTGAAGCGGCTGGGCGACGACGACGTCCTGCTGGGCTGAGAGGGAAGTTTTCACCGTGACCACCACGACCGACCTGGTGTCGTACGAGGACGCGCTGGCGTCGTACGACCCCGTCATGGGCCTCGAGGTCCATGTCGAACTCGGCACCAAGACCAAGATGTTCTGCGGCTGTTCGACCTCGCTCGGCGCCGGTCCGAACACCCAGACCTGCCCGGTCTGCCTCGGCCTGCCCGGCGCGCTCCCGGTCGTCAACGCGACCGGCGTCGAGTCCGCGATCAAGATCGGCCTCGCGCTGAACTGCGAGATCGCCGAGTGGTGCCGCTTCGCCCGGAAGAACTACTTCTATCCGGACATGCCGAAGAACTTCCAGACCTCCCAGTACGACGAGCCGATCGCCTTCAACGGCTACCTCGACGTGCAGCTGGAGGACGGCGAGACCTTCCGCGTGGAGATCGAGCGCGCCCACATGGAGGAGGACACCGGCAAGTCGACGCACGTCGGCGGCGCCACCGGCCGCATCCACGGCGCGTCCCACTCCCTGCTGGACTACAACCGCGCCGGCATCCCGCTCATCGAGATCGTCACCAAGCCGATCGTGGGCGCCGGCGAGCGCGCCCCCGAGGTGGCGAAGGCGTACGTCCGCGAGCTGCGCGAGCTGATCCGTGCCCTCGGCGTGTCCGAGGCCCGCATGGAGATGGGCCAGATGCGCTGCGACGTGAACCTCTCGCTGATGCCGAAGGGCAGCGAGAAGTTCGGCACGCGCTCGGAGACGAAGAACGTCAACTCCCTGCGCTCGGTGGAGCGCGCGGCCCGCTTCGAGATCCAGCGGCACGCGGCCGTCCTCTCCGGCGGCGGCACGATCGTCCAGGAGACCCGCCACTTCCACGAGGACACCGGGTCCACGACCTCGGGCCGCGTGAAGGAGGAGGCCGAGGACTACCGGTACTTCCCGGAGCCCGACCTGGTGCCGGTCGCGCCCTCGCGCGCGTGGGTCGAGGAGATCCGCGCGGCCCTGCCCGAGCTGCCGCTGGCCCGCCGTACCCGGCTGCTGGCCGAGTGGGGCATCTCCGCCACCGACATGCAGGCGATCCTGAACGCCGGCGCGCTGGACCTGATCGTCGCCACGATCGACGCCGGTGCCGACGCGGCCTCCGCCCGCAAGTGGTGGATGGGCGAACTGGCCCGCAGCGCCAACGAGTCCGGCAAGACGCTGGACGAGCTGGCGATCACGCCGCAGCAGGTGGCGCGGGTCACCGAGCTGGTCGCCAAGGGCGACCTGAACGACAAGCTGGCCCGTCAGGTCATCGAGGGCGTCCTCGCCGGCGAGGGCACCCCGGACGAGGTCGTGGACAAGCGCGGTCTGAAGGTCGTCTCGGACGAGGGCGCGCTGACCGCCGCCGTCGAGGAGGCCATCGCCGGCAACCCGGGTGTCGCGGACAAGATCCGCGGCGGCAAGGTGGCCGCGGCCGGCGCCCTGGTCGGCGCGGTCATGAAGGCCACCCGCGGCCAGGCCGACGCGGCCCGCGTCAAGGAGCTGATCCTGGAGAAGCTGGGCGTCGCCGAGGGCTGAGCCCCGTTCCGCCGTACGGCCCCGGAGGCGCGCCCTCCGGGGCCGTACTGCTGTCCGCGCGTCCCCGGCCGAGGGCGCCGCCCCCCTGCCGGGGCCTCCCCACCGGAGGCGGTACGCTCGCCCGCCATGAGTGGACGCACTGATTCCGGCACCGAGCCTCCGATAACCGCGGCCGGCGGCGAGCACGAGGAGCTCGAGGAATACGAGGAATACGAGGCCTACGACGAGCACGAGGAGCACGGGGAGCACGCCGGGGATGCCCGTCGGGCGCGGTGGGCCGCGGCCGGCACCGGCGCGCTGCTGACGCTCGCCGGGCTGGCCGCCGCGCTGCTCAGGGCCGCCGGTTCCGCCCCGGTGCTCGTACCCGCCGCCTACGCCCTCGGTGCCGCCGTCTGCTCCCTCGCGGGGGTGCTCGGCCTCCGGGGCCGTACCCGCAGGGCCCTGTGGCTGCTGGTCGCCGGGACGATGGTCATGGCGCTCGGAGACCAGTTCGACTGACGTCCCGCCTCCGCACGGTACGGACGGATCCCGCAGCCACTGCGGGCTACATCCGGTTTATGGGTGTTTGTTCCCGGCGAAAGATCACACATCGTCTTCTGGGAGCATGCCCGTGGCAGACCTCGCGCGCTGGTGTGTCCGGCACCGCCTGACCACCGTCCTGCTGTGGCTCCTCGCCTTCGGCGGGGTCACGGCGGGCGCGGCCCTGGCCGGTTCGGCGTACACGGACGACTACGAGGTCCCCGGCACCGAGTCCGGCAGCGCGGCCCGGCTGCTCCAGGACGCCTTCCCGGGCCTGGCCGGCGACAGCGACACCGTCGTCTGGCACACCGCCGGCGGCACGGTCCGCGCCCCCGACGTCGAGCAGACCATGACCCGCACCCTGCGCCGGATCGCCGCCCTGCCCGGCGTGGCCTCGGTCTCGGGGCCGTACGGCGACCAGGACACCCACCGGATCAGCGCCGACGGCCGTACCGCCTACGCCACCGTCACCTTCGCCCGGCCGGCCGAGGACGTCGACCCGGCCGAGGCCGAGGCCGTCGTACGCACCGCCCGGGCCGCCGCGGGCGGGGGACTCCAGGTGGAGCTGGGCGGCGGCGCGATCGGGCGCACCGAGTCCCCGCGCGGGCACACCGCCGAGGTGGTCGGGGTGCTCGTCGCGGCCGTCGTCCTCTACCTCGCCTTCGGTTCGCTCGCCGCCTCGTTGCTGCCGATCGCCACCGCGCTGGTCGGTGTCGGCACCGCGTACGCGGGCACCGGGCTGCTCGGACACGTCATGACGGTCGCCGACTTCGCGCCCGTGCTCGGCACGCTGATCGGCCTCGGCGTGGGCATCGATTACGCCCTGTTCATCGTCACCAGACACCGGCGCGCCCTGAAACGCGGCCTGGGCGTCGCCGAGGCCGCCGAGCACGCCGTCGCCACCACCGGACGCGCCGTCGTCTTCGCGGGCGCGACGGTGTGCATCGCCCTGCTGGGGATGCTGACACTGCGGCTGGGCTTCCTGGACGGGGTCGCCGTCGCCGCCTGCCTGACGGTCGTGCTCACCGTCGCCGCCTCCGTGACCCTGCTGCCCGCCCTGCTGTCGTACCTCGGCACGCGCGCGCTCAGCCGCCGCGAACGGCGCCGGCTCGCCGAGGAGGGGCCACGCCCCGAGCTGCCCACCGGTCTCGCGGCCCGCTGGTCGGCCCTGGTCGAACGCCACCCCAAGCTGCTCGGCTCGCTCGCCCTCCTGGTCGTCGCGGTGCTCGCCCTGCCTTCCCTCTCGCTCCGCCTCGGCACCTCCGACCAGGGCAACGACCCCCGCACCGCCACCACCCGCAAGGCCTACGACCTGCTCGCCGAGGGCTTCGGACCCGGTGTGAACGGGCCGCTGACGCTGGTGACCCGGGTCGACGGAGGCGACGACAAGCTCGCCCTGGACAACCTCGACGCCACCCTGCGCGCCACCCCGGGCGTCGCCTCCGTCACCCCGGTGACCTACGCCACCGGCGGGGACACCGCGTACCTCACCGTCGTCCCCGGGTCCGCGCCGCAGTCGGAGGCCACCAGCGACCTGGTCGACCGGCTGCGCACCCGTGTGCTCCCGCGCGCGCGGCACGGCACCTCGCTGGACGTGCGGGTGGGCGGGGTCACCGCCGGCTACGACGACTTCGCGGAGGTCATCGTCGGCAAACTGCCGCTGTTCGTCGGCGGGGTGGTCGGCGTCGGCTGCCTCCTGCTGCTGGTCGCCTTCCGCTCGCTCGGCGTGCCGCTGAAGGCCGCCGCGATGAACGTCGCCGCCGTCGCCGCCGCGTTCGGCGTCGTCGTCGCCGTGTTCCAGTGGGGCTGGGGCGGCGAACCGCTCGGCCTCGGCCGCGCGGGCCCCGTCGAACCCTTCCTGCCGGTGGTCATGGTCTCGGTGCTCTTCGGGCTCTCCATGGACTACCAGGTCTTCCTGGTCGGCCGGATGTACGAGGAGTGGCTGGCTACCGGCGACAACCGGCGCGCCGTCCGCGTGGGCCTCGCCGAGACCAGCCGGGTGATCAACTCGGCCGCGGTCATCATGATCTCGGTGTTCCTCGCCTTCGTGCTCAGCGGTGACCGGGTCATCGCCATGTTCGGCATCGCGCTCGCCTCCGCGGTCGCCGTCGACGCCTTCGTCCTGCGTACGCTCCTCGTGCCCGCCCTGATGCACCTGCTCGGCGCCGCCAACTGGTGGCTGCCCCGCTGGATGCGGCGCCGCCTGCCGCGCGTCGGCATCGAGCCGCCCGAGCGCCGTGCCGCGCATGAGAGGCTCGGCCCGGTCCCGGTGCACGAACTGCGGAAGGAAGAACGGCACGATGTACGCGATATCGCTCGGTGAGGACGGCGCCGAACTGCGGCCCCTGGAGGTGTGGCACGCCGAGGAGCTGCTGGCCAACATCGACCGGGGGCGGGAGTTCATCGGCCGGCACATCGGCCTGGCGGACGCGGTGGCCGACCTGGCCGGCGCCCGTGCCTGGCTGAAATCGTACGCCGACAAGCGCGGTGCCGACGCCGGCAGCCTGCACGGGATCTGGCTGGACGGCACGCTCGTGGGCGGGCTGCTGTTCCGCGTCTGGGACACCCCGAGCGGGGTCTGCGAGGCCGGCTGCTGGCTGGAGCCGGCGGCGGCCGGACGGGGGCTGGTCACCCGAGGGATGCGGGTGCTGCTCGACTGGGCCGTCGAGGAGCGCGGGATGCACCGGGTGGAGTGGCGCGTGTCCTCGGCCAACGAGCCGAGCATCAACGTCGCCCGGCGGCTCGGGATGACCCGCGAGGGCGTGCTCCGCGAGAACTACCCGCACCACGGGGCGCGCACCAGCACCGAGATCTGGGCGGTGCTCGCACCCGAGTGGCGTGCGGCACGCGCGCGCAGCGCGCGCGACGATCATTAAGACACCTCTCAGACAGCGTCCGTACGGTGCCGGGCATGGCAACGAAGACAGCGGAAGGCGCCGAGGCCGGCACCGAGGCGCACAAGGACGACGGGACGGTGGCGGCCGGCACCACCGAGGAGGGGACCGGGGCGCAGGCCGCGGTGGACGACACCGGCGAGGGCGAGGCGCTCGCCTCCCCGGCGGAGGGCGACGAGCCGGAGGACGCGGCCGGTGACCGCGTGCCCTCCGGGGCCGGCCAGGGCGCCGGAGCCGTCGTCTCCGCGGCCCTCGGACTGGTCTCGCTCAGCGGCGGCTGGGTCGGCACCGTCGCCGGCGCCCGGGAGCAGCTCGTCGGCCAGCTGCACACCTCCACCGGCGCGAGCGTCGCCACGCAGCTCAAGGAGGTCTACGGCGACGCCTGGCACACCACCGCCCTGTGGGCCGGCCTGTTCGCGCTGGCCGCGCTGGTCACCGGCGTGGTCGTGCTGGTCCGGCCCGCGTTCGGCGTCCCCGGCCGCCCGCAGGTCCCCTGGATCAGGTCGGTCGCCTGGGCGGGTGTCTCGCTCGGCGTCATCGGCCTGCTCCTGGCCGTCCTGAAGTACTCCGACGCGCTCCTCGGCCTGCCCTCGGCCGGCTGACGGACCGCAGCTCCCAGGGGCCTTAGGGAGTCCGTGAGCATCTCACGGGCCTCCTAAGGCCCCTTACGCGCGCGTACGGGACGCAGGCCGGCCGAAGATGCGGAACTCTCCCGATGTGGCGGACCCCGCCGGAGGACGAAAGTGGAGTCATCGCAGAACGCGAGGCACGACCACCACGAAACCGGCTCCTCGGAAGGACCCGCCATGTACGAGCTCGAACTCCACCGGATGCGGTCCGCGGAACTGCGCCGCGAGGCGCAGCAGCACCGCCTGGCCCGCGAGGCCGTCCGCGCCCTCCGCGCCGCCCGCCGCGCGGACGCCGGCCACGGGGCCGCGGCCGCCGAGTCCCATACGGACCGCCCCCGACGGCTGCGGTCCCCGCGCACCGCGTGACCACGGGGGCGCGGGGCGGCCGTACGGGGGTCGGCCGCTCGACGGAACAGGGTCGTACGGCTCTCCGGCAGGGGAGCCGTACGGCCCTTCCGGCCGTGGGCGCGACTTCGCGGCCCACCGGTACGGCTCCGGCCGCCGGTGCTGCTCCGGCCGCGGACGGTGTCGCTCCGGCCGTGGACCGTGCGACTCCTCCGGCCGTCGGTACGACGATCACACCGGGGCTGTGGAAAACCGGTGACCGGTCGTCCCGCCCCCGTGCGATGCTCGGGCCCGTGGAGACCAGGTCCGTCAGTCCCGTGTTCGTCGGCCGCACCGACGAGTTGGACACGCTCGACGACGCGCTCGCCCGTGCCGCCGCGGCCGAGCCGCAGGCGCTGCTGCTCGGCGGCGAGGCAGGCGTCGGCAAGACCCGCCTCGTGGAGGAGTTCGCCGCGGCCGCGGCCCGGCAGGGTGCCGTCGTCGCCGCCGGCGGCTGCGTGGAGATCGGCGCCGACGGGCTGCCCTTCGCCCCCTTCTCCACCGCACTGCGCGCCCTCCGTGACGCCCTGACCGAGGAGTTCGCCGCCGCCGCGGCCGGCCAGGAGGAGGAGCTGGCCCGGCTGCTGCCCGACCTCGGCGAGGCCGGCGCCGGCCGCCACGACGAGCAGGGCATGGCCCGCCTGTTCGAACTCACCGCCCGGCTGCTGGAGCGGGTCGCCGCCGCACACCCGGTCGTCCTCGTCCTGGAGGACCTGCACTGGGCCGACGCCTCCACCCGCCACCTCCTCGCCTACCTCTTCCGCACCCTGCGCGCCGGCCGCCTCCTCGTCCTGGCCACCTACCGCTCCGACGACATCCACCGCCGCCACCCGCTGCGCCCCCTGCTCGCCGAACTGGACCGGCTGCGCACCGTCCGCCGCATCGAACTCGCCCGCTTCACCCGCGAGGAGGCCGGCCGGCAGATCGCCGGCATCCTCGCCGCCGAACCCACCCCGGCCCAGGTGGACGAGATCTACGCCCGCTCCGACGGCAACGCCTTCTTCATCGAGGAACTCGCCGTCGCCGCCGCCCGGGGCGACTGCGCCGGGCTCACCGACTCCCTGCGCGACCTGCTCCTGGTCCGGGTCGAGGCACTGCCCGAGAGCGCCCAGCGGGTCGCCCGCGTCGTCGCCGAGGGCGGCTCCACGGTGGAGTACCGGCTCATCGCCGCCGTGGCCCAGCTCACCGAGGACGACCTCATCGAGGCGCTGCGGGCCGCCGTCGGCGCCAACCTCCTCGCCGTCGCCCGCTCCGGCGACGGCTACCGCTTCCGGCACTCCCTGGTCCGCGAGGCCGTCGCCGACGACCTGCTGCCCGGCGAACGCTCCCGGCTCAACCGCCGCTACGCCGAAGCCCTGGAGGCCGATCCGACGCTGGTCCCCGCCGACGCCCGCGTGATGCGCCTGGCCAGCTACTGGTACCACGCCCACGACGCCGCCAAGGCCCTGCCCGCCGTCCTGGCCGCCGCCGTCGTCGCCCGCCGCCGGCACGCCTACGCCGAGCAACTCGGGCTGCTGGAGCGGGCGATGGAACTGTGGGACACCGCCCCGGAGGAGGTGCGCCGCGCCCTGCGCCCGGTCGACTACACCGAGGTCTACCCCCCGTGCGGCTGCGACCCGGCCACCACCCCGCTGCGCTACCTCGACCTGATGGCCGAGGCGGCCGTCGCGGGCCGCTTCGGCGGGGAACGCGAACGCGCCCTGAAGATCACCAAGCGCGCCCTGCGCCTCCTGGCCGAGGAGCCCGACCCCCTGCGCGCGGCCTGGTTCTGGGTGCAGCGCGCCCGGCTGGTCCAGGCCCTGGCGCGCGGCGACGGCTGGCAGGAACTGGGCACCGCCCAGGACCTGGTGCGCGGCCTGCCACCGTCCGAGGTGCACGCCGAGGTACTGGCGGTCGCCGCCAGCTGGTCCATGCAGCGCCGCCCCGGCCCCGACGCCCTCGCCGCCGCCGAGCGGGCCGTGGAGTACGCGCGGATGGTGGGCGCCCGCGAGACCGAACTGCACGCCCGCCTCACCCTCGGCGTGCTGACGGTGGAGTCCGGCGACCCGGAGACCGGGCTCGCGCAGATGCGGCAGGTCCTCGGCGACACCCGCGCGGAGGGCATGCACCACGTCACGGGCCGCGTCTACGTGAACCTGCCGTCCGCGCTGCAGAGCGTCGGCCGGGACCGGGAGGCCGTCCCCCTGCTGCGCGAGGGCATCGAGTTCTGCCGCGGGTACGGACTGCTGGACTCCGGGGCGTGGGCGTGGGCCAACCTGTCCGAGGCCCTGTACTCCCTCGGTCAGTGGGCGGAGGCAGCCGAGGCCGCCGCGCACGCGACCCGGATCGGCCACAGCGCCAAGCCCCGCGGCGCGGGTGCCCTGCGCCTGGCCCACCTCGCCCTGGGCCGCGGCGACCTCGCCGAGGCGGGCCGGCACCTCGCCGCCGCCCACGCCCGGTACGGCACGCACGACCCGATGCCCCAGCACCTGCTGCCGCTGACCCGCATCACCCTGGGGATCGCCGCCGCCGAGGGCCGGATCACCGACGCCCGCGCGGCCCTGCTCCCGGCCGTGGACGCCGGGTTCCCGACCGGCACCCACCGCTACGGCTGGCCGCTGCTGCTGGCCGCCGCCACCGCGGAGGCCGACGCCCGCACCCTGCCCGCCGCACGGCCCGGCCGCGCGGAGATCCTCGACCGGCTCTCCGCCGCGGTACGGACCCTCACCACCGGCGTGCCGCTCTGGCAGGCCTACGCCCAGTGGACCCGCGCCGAACTGCTCCGCGCCGAGGGCCGGGACACCCCGGACACCTGGTCCCCGGTCGTCGCCGCCTTCGAGTGCCTGGACCGGCCCTACGACCTCGCCCGGCTCCGCCACCGGCTCGCCGCGGCGCTGCTGGCCGAGGGCGGCGACGACGAACGCGACCGCGCGGGCGAGCTGCTCCGGCTCGCCGCCGCCGTCGCCGCCCACCTCGGCGCCCGGCCCCTGGCCGACGCCGTCACCCGGCTCGCCCAGCGCGCCCGCCTCACCCCGGCCGGCGCCGGCCGCCGGGCCCCCGCGGACCCGGTCGCGGCGCTCGGCCTCACCAACCGTGAGCGGGACGTGCTCGGCCTGGTCGCGGCCGGCCGCACCAACCGCCAGATAGCCGAGGCACTGTTCATCTCCCCGAAGACCGCGAGCGTCCACGTCTCCCACATCCTCGGCAAGCTCGGCGTCTCGGGCCGCGGCGAGGCTGCGGCGGTGGCGCACCGGCTGGGACTGTTCGCGGCCGGGACGCTCGGGGCCGAAACGCCGGGATGAGACCTACGCTGAAGGAAACCGGCACTGAGGGGGAGCCGTGTTCGACGCGTTCGAGGAACTGTTCGCACCCGGTCGTCAGCACACCCGGGACGAACGGAGACGACTGGAACTGACCCGCGAGGACGTGGGCGACAGCGACCCCGGTCGCGGCCCGATCGACCTCGCCTCCGGCAGAGCGGTGATACGCCTGCCGGAACCGGACCCGGCCGGGACCGAACCGGCCGGTCCGGAGCCGGAGGAGCGGCCGGCAGGCACCGTCGCCCGGAGCCGGACTGATCCGAAAGAGAGGCCCTAGCGCACCCGCACCTCCAGCACCCGGTCGTCCCCCTTCTTCGGGGTGCCACGGCCGTCCGTGTTGCTGGTCACCAGCCACAGCCGGTCCCCGCCCGCCGGGACGACCGTGCGGAGGCGGCCGTAGGTGCCCGTGAGGAAGGCCTGCGGGCCGGCCGCCGCCGAGGTGCCGTTCAGCGGGACGCGCCACAGGCGCTCGCCCTTCAGGCCCGCCGTCCAGATCACGCCGTCCACCCAGGCGATGCCGCTGGGGGAGGCGTCGTCGGTGTGCCACTGGGCCAGCGGGTTCTGGAAGCGGGTGTCGGAGGACCGGCCCTCGGCCTCCGGCCAGCCGTAGTTCCCGCCCGGCTTGATCGCGTTCAGCTCGTCCCAGGTGTCCTGCCCGAACTCCGAGGCGAACAGCCGCTGCCGGTCGTCCCAGGCCAGGCCCTGCACATTGCGGTGGCCCAAGGAGTACACCGGTGAGCCCGGGAAGGGGTTGCCCGGGGCCGGTTCGCCGTCCGGGGTCAGCCGCAGGATCTTGCCGCCCAGCGACTTCCCGTCCTGCGCCAGGCCCTTCCGCCCGCTCTCGCCGGTGCCCGCGTACAGCATGCCGTCCGGGCCGAAGGCGATCCGGCCGCCGTTGTGGACGAGACCCTTCGGGATGCCCTTGAACACCGTGTCGGGGGCGCCCAGCTGCTCACCGGCCGGCTTCTTGTCGTCGTACAGCATGCGCACGACGCGGTTGTCCGAGGCGGAGGTGAAGTAGGCGTAGATCATGTGGTCCTTGGCGAAGCCGGGGGAGAGGGCGATGCCCAGCAGGCCGCCCTCGCCGGCCGGAGAGACCCCGGAGACCGTGCCCAGCTCGGTGGTCCGGCCCGTCTTCCCGTCGATCCTGCTGATCGTGCCCTCGTCCCGGGAGGACACCAGCAGCCCGCCCCCGGGCAGCGGCGCCAGCCCCCACGGGGTCTTCAGCCCCTCGGCCACCGTGCGCAGCACCCGCACCGAGCCCTTGGCCGGAGGCGGGGAACCGGTGGCCCGCGGGGCGGAGGCGCCCGGCGCGCTCCCGGTCGCCGTCCGCCCGCCGCCGTCCGTCCCGCCGTCCCCGCCGGAGGAGCAGCCGGCCGTCAGCAGCAGGGCGGTCACGGCCAGGGCGGCCGGTACAGCTCGACGTCGCACGATCACGGTCCCTTCGACGCGGCGGTCCGCACGGCACGCTCTTTCCCCGTCCAACACCGCTCGTACCCCGCCGGGTTCCCGGACCGCGGCACCCGTCGGGGGGAACCTCAGTCCCACGACCCCTGGGCCGCCGGCAGCCGGGCCACCTCCGCCAGGTCCTGCGGGGTCAGCCGCAGTCCCGCGGCCGCCGCGTTCTGCGCGGCCCACCGATCCCGCTTGGTGCCCGGCAGCGCGATCACATGCGGGCCCTGCGCCAGCACCCAGGCCAGCGCCACCTGGGCCGGGGTGACGTCCTCACCGTGCCGGCGCGCGATGCGCCGCAGCCCCGCCACGATCGGCTGGTTCGCCGCCATCATCTCGGCGGTGAACCGGGGGTGCCGGGCCCGTACGTCGTCCGGTTCGAAGCCCTCGCCCGGCGTCAGCGTCCCGGTCAGGAAGCCGTTGCCCAACGGCATCGCCGCCAGGAAGCCCACGCCCCGCGCCTCGCACCACGGCAGCAGCGCCCGCAGCGCCTCCGGCGACCACACCGACAGCTCCGCCTGCACCGCGCTCACCGGGAACACCTGCTGCACGCGCTGCAACTGGCGCAGCGTCGTGTCGTACAGCCCCGCGCCCGTGCGGCGCCCGCCGCGCGCGCCCACCGCGCACAGGCCCAGCGCCCGCACCTTCCCGGCCCGCACCAGGTCCGCCATCGCGCCCCAGGTCTCCTCGACGGGCACCTCCGGATCGGCGCGGTGCAGCTGGTACAGGTCGATCACGTCCGTCTGGAGCCGGCGCAGCGAGGCGTCGCAGGCCCGCCGCACATAACCGGGGCGGCCGTTGGCCACGATGTGCTGCTCGCCCACCAGCAGCCCCACCTTCGTCGACACGAAGGCCTCCCGGCGCCGCTCCCTCAGCACCCGGCCCAGCAGCAGCTCGTTGGTGAACGGGCCGTACATGTCCGCGGTGTCCAGGAGGTCCGAGCCCAGGTCGAGGGCCCGGTGCACGGTTCTGAGCGACTCCTCCCCCCGCTGCCGGGAACCGCTGTACGCCCAGCTCATCGGCATGCACCCGAGTCCGACGGCCCCCACCGCGAGTCCCCCCGCGCCGATCGTCCTGCGCTCCACCTGCTCGTGAACCTCCCTCTGCCCGGCCCCCAACCTAACCTCTGCGCGCACGGGCGCCTGACATAGCCTCCTGGCATGACTTCAGACGTCTGGCTTCCCATTCCGCCCGAGGAGATCGAGGGGCTTCCCGACGGGCTCCGGTACCTGTTCTGGGACGGCGGGGACGACGGCCGCCAGCCGTTCCCCGGCGACCCGGCGGAGTGCGCCGTGTACGTGGTGCCGTACATGAAGCGGCTGTCGGTCCGGGTGGGGCCGCTGGAGCACCTGACGAACGTCCGGGTCGTCCAGACGCTCACCGCCGGCGTGGACGACATCACCTCCCGGCTGTCGGTGATCCCGCCGGGGGTACGGCTGTGCAACGCGCGCGGGGTGCACGAGACGAGCACCGCCGAGCTGGCACTCACCCTGACCCTCGCCTCGCTGCGCGGCATCCCGCAGTTCGTCCGCGACCAGCAACAGCAGCGCTGGGCCGGCGGTTTCCGTCCCGCGCTCGCCGACAGGAACGTCCTGATCGTCGGGTACGGGGCCATCGGCGCCGCCATCGAGGACCGGCTCGTGCCCTTCGAGGTGGCGCGGGTGGCGCGCATCGCGCGCTCCCAGCGCACCACGGCGCGCGGTCTTGTGCACCCGATCACCGATGTGCTCTCCCTGCTCCCGGACGCGGACGTCGTGATCGTCTGCACCCCGCTCACGGAGGCCACCAGGGGCCTCGTCGACGCCGACTTCCTGGCCCGGATGAAGGACGGCGCACTGCTCGTGAACGTCGCGCGCGGAGCCGTCGTGGACACCAAGGCGCTCCTCGCCGAGCTGGAACGGGGCCGGATCACCGCCGCCCTGGACGTGACGGACCCGGAGCCGCTGCCCCCCGGCCACCCCCTGTGGCAGGCGCCCGGAGTGCTGATCAGCCCGCATGTGGGCGGACCCTCCTCGGCCTTCCTGCCGCGTGCCGAGCGGCTGCTGGCCGACCAGTTGACCCGCTACGTGAACCAGGAGCCGCTGCGCAACGTGATCCTGACGACCGGGCCGGGAACGGCGGGAGCAACCGGGCGGTAAGCCCCGTCCGGCACCCTCCGCAACCTTTCGGGCGCACCCCGTACCCGCATCCTCGCTGGTCGTCACGGAGCGTAGAGAAGCTATGTCCCTGAGTGACGATCCTGGTGTATCGTCCCGACAGGGGCTGCGCCGCTGACCGTTCGGCGCCGGGGATGGACATTTCAGATTCGTGAGGGGGGCGACGGGCGATGCACGGCCTATGGACGAACGATCCGACGCGGCGGAGCCGCCGACGGCGACCCTGGCGCACGGCGGCGCGCAGGCGCGGCCACCACACCAGCCACCACAGTCACCAGCAGCGCAGGCACAGCGGCCGCCGCAGGCACGCGCATCCAGCGCACCGGGACCGTCGGGACCCGGGAGCGGCGCAGACCGGGAGGCCCCGGTGAGCGCCCCGCCCTCGGTCACGACCCCCCTCGACGGAGCGGTGCGCGCACCGCACCCGCACGAGGCGCCGCCACCCCGCCGGCCGGCCGCCGGCGACAGCACCCGGCTGGCGGAGCAACTCGTCCTCGCCCTGGTCTGCGCGGCCTACGCCGTCGGAGCCGCGTTCGACTGGGGCACGCACGAAGTCGCGCTGATCATGGGCGACTTCGGCCTGACGGCCGCGGCGGGCGCCGCCGCCGTCTCCTGCTTCGTGTACGCCCGCAGCCGGCGCGTCCGCTTCCGCTCGGCCTGGCTGCTGTTCGCCCTCTCCTCGACCATGGCCGCGCTGGGCAACGCGGTCTGGGGCTGGTACGAGGTGGTGCTGGACCGGCCCGTGCCCAGCCCCAGCTACGCCGACCTGTTCTTCCTGTGCTTCGCCCCGCCCGCCATCGTCGGCCTGCTGGTGCTCGCCAAGCGGCCGGTGACCCGGGCGGGCTGGATCTGCCTGGGCCTGGACGCCTGGCTGATCGGCGGCTCGCTGCTCACCCTCTCCTGGAGCCTCGCGCTCGCCCAGGCCGCCCGCATCGACGGGTCGAGCGTGGCGCACGCCGCGCTGTCGCTGGCGTACCCGCTGCTCGACATCGCGCTCGTCAGCATGGTCCTCGCACTGCACTTCCGCCGCGCCCCGGGCAACCGTACGGCGGTGAACACCGCGATCGGCGCGCTCGCGCTCACCGTGATGTGCGACGCGCTGTTCACCTCCCCGCTGCTGCACAGCAGCTACCGCTCCGGGCAGCTGCTGGACGCGGGCTGGTTCGCCGGTTCGCTGCTGCTCGCCTACGCCCCCTGGGCCGCCCCACGGCGCCGGAGCGCGCAGGGGGCACGCGCGGCCGAGGGCCACACGCGCGTGGTGCACGAGCACGTGCCGGGCCAGCGGAGCACGGGCCACCTCCCGCCGCTGCCCGCGCCCGGCGGCGAGCACAGCCGGTACCCGTCCGGCCGGCCGCTCACCGGCTCCCTCGCCGCCCTCACCCCGTACCTCGCCGCGGCCGTGTGCACGCTGGGCATCCTGTACAACGTCCTGAACGGCCGCAGGCCCGACCACGTGGTGCTGATCACCGCGGGCGCCGTGGTGCTGGCGCTCGTCATCCGGCAGGGCATCATGCTGCTGGACAACATCACCCTCACCCAGGAACTGGCCCAGAAGGAGAACCACTTCCGCTCCCTGGTGCAGGGCTCCAGCGACGTCATCATGATCGCCGCGCCCAACGGCATCCTGCGGTACGTCTCCCCGGCCGCCGCCGGGGTGTACGGCCGGCCCGCAGAGGAGCTGGTGGGCACCGAGCTGGCCGCGCTCATCCATCCCGAGGACCTGGGCTGCGTGGTGCACGAGGTGCGCCGATTCCTCGCCGCGAATCCGCTGGAGGAGCCCACCACGCGCATCGAGTGCCGGTTCCGCTCCGGCGACGGCGGCTGGCTCAACGTCGAGTCGACCGTCAACCGGCACCACGGCGGCCTCATCTTCAACAGCCGGGACGTCACCGAGCGGGTGCGCCTCCAGGCCCAGTTGCAGCACAACGCCGAGCACGACCCGCTCACCGACCTGCCCAACCGCGCGCTGTTCACCCGGCGCGTGCAGCAGGCCCTGTCCGGCCGCCGCGCCACCGACCGGGGCGCCGCCCTGCGCGGTACGGCGGTGCTCTTCATCGACCTGGACGGCTTCAAGGCCGTCAACGACACGATCGGCCACCAGGCCGGGGACGAACTGCTCATCCAGGCCGCCCGCAGACTCCAGGACGCGGTCCGGCAGGGCGACACCGCCTCCCGGCTGGGCGGTGACGAGTTCGCGGCCCTGATCGCCGGGGACGGAACCCGGGACCGGGCCGCCCGGGAGCGGAACATCCTGGAGCTGGCCGACCGCCTCAGGGGGACCCTCTCCCAGCCGTACGCCATCGACGGCAACGATGTCCGGGTCAACGCCTCCATCGGCGTCGCGTTCGCCGAACCGGGCCTCGGCGCGGGCGAACTGCTGCGCAACGCCGACCTCGCGATGTACCGCGCGAAGTCGGCCGGAAAGGGCCGGGTCGAGCTGTACAAACCGCAGATGCAGCAGGACGTCGTCCGCAAGGCGGAGCTGGCCACGCGCCTGCGTGCCGCGCTCCACGACGGCGAGTTCACGCTGCTGCACCAGCCCGTGGTGTGCCTGCAGAACGGCCGGATCACGGCGGTCTCCGCACAGGCGCGCTGGCGTTCCTCGCAGGGCGTGCTGTTCACCCCGGCCGAGTTCCTGCGGGTGGCCGAGGACGGCGACAAGACCGCCGAGCTGGACCGGTGGATCTTCCAGGAGGCCGTGGAGCAGGCGGCCGAGCGGGCCGCGACCGGGCTCGTCGTGCCGGTGGCGGTCCGGATGAGCGCCCGGCGGCTGCTGGACCGCTCCACGCCGTTCGGCTCGGTGGAGGCGCTGCTGACCCGGCACGGGCTGCCGCCCGGCGCGCTGGTCGTCGAGCTGTCCGACACCGATCCCCGGGTCCCGCTGGACGAACTGGAGCGGCGGCTGACCGCGCTGAGCCGGCTCGGGGTGCGGATCGCGCTGGACGGCTTCGGCAGCGGCTACGCGGCCATCACGGCGCTGCGCAGGCTGCCCGTGGACATCCTCAAGCTCGACCGCGGCCTGGTCGAGGGCGTGGTGGAGTCGGCGCGGCTGCACAAGATCACCAGTGGTCTGCTGCGGATCGCCGGCGATCTCGGCCTCCAGTCGGTGGCCGAGGGCGTGGACCTGCCCGAGCAGGTGGTCGCGCTGCGCGCGATGGGCTGCACACACGGACAGGGCATGGCGTTCACCGGTCCGCTGGACGAGTACCGGCTGCGCCGGGCGCTCGGATCCGGCCACTATCCGGTGCCGCACGCCCCGGCCGAACCGGCGTTCGCGGGCAAGGGATCCCGGGTGTACACAGGGGGTGTGTCTGCTGTCATCGGAGGCGGGAGTGCCCTTCGTTCACATTCTGAGACGCCCGTCCCACCCACTTGACACGTGGTGCGTGCCGGGGGGAGGGTCAGTCCCATGCGCACCCGAATTCTCGTACTTGGACAGCGCGTCGGCTGAGCTGGGACCCACCGGAGGACGATCCGGAATCCCCAGCGACCTCACCGGCGCGCTCCCCTCGCTTGCCTTGCGGCACGAGGGGTTTTTTGTTGCACGAGTGCCTTTCGTGCAATGCGTGCACTCCGCCCGAACCTCGCAAAAACCCTCAGCATCGAGAAGAGAATGCCGATGACCGAGCAGGCCACCGGGGCCCACCATCCGCAGCCGCGGCCCCGTTCCGGAGGACAGCAGTCCGCCCCCGTCGAGCACGTCACGGGTGCGCAGTCCCTCATCCGCTCCCTCGAGGAGGTCGGCGCGGACACGGTATTCGGCATTCCCGGCGGCGCGATCCTGCCCGCGTACGACCCGCTGATGGACTCCACCCGGGTGCGCCACGTCCTGGTCCGCCACGAGCAGGGCGCCGGCCACGCGGCCACCGGCTACGCGCAGGCCACCGGCAAGGTCGGCGTCTGCATGGCCACCTCCGGACCGGGCGCCACCAACCTGGTCACGCCGATCGCCGACGCGCACATGGACTCGGTGCCGCTGGTCGCGATCACCGGCCAGGTGTCGTCGAAGGCGATCGGCACCGACGCCTTCCAGGAGGCGGACATCGTCGGCATCACCATGCCGATCACCAAGCACAACTTCCTGGTCACCAAGGCCGAGGACATCCCGCGGGTCATCGCGCAGGCCTTCCACATCGCCTCCACCGGCCGCCCCGGCCCGGTCCTGGTCGACATCTCCAAGGACGCGCTCCAGGCGAAGACCACCTTCACCTGGCCGCCCACCATGGACCTGCCCGGCTACCGCCCGGTGACCAAGCCGCACGCCAAGCAGATCCGCGAGGCCGCCAAGCTCATCACCGCCGCCCGCCGGCCCGTCCTGTACGTCGGCGGCGGCGTCCTCAAGGCGCAGGCCACGGCCGAGCTGAAGGTCCTCGCCGAGCTGACCGGCGCTCCGGTCACCACCACCCTGATGGCGCTCGGCGCGTTCCCCGACAGCCACCCGCTGCACCTGGGCATGCCCGGCATGCACGGCAGCGTCGCCGCGGTCACCGCGCTGCAGAAGGCCGACCTGATCGTGGCCCTCGGCGCCCGCTTCGACGACCGCGTCACCGGCAAGCTGGACAGCTTCGCCCCCTACGCCAAGATCGTCCACGCGGACATCGACCCGGCCGAGATCGGCAAGAACCGCGCCGCCGACGTGCCGATCGTCGGCGACGCCCGCGAGGTCATCGCCGACCTGGTCCAGGCCGTGCAGAAGGAGCACGCCGAGGGCCACCAGGGCGACTACACCGCCTGGTGGAGCGACCTGAGCCGCTGGCGCGAGACGTACCCGCTCGGCTACGACCAGCCGGAGGACGGCTCGCTCTCCCCGCAGGCGGTCATCGAGCGGGTCGGGCAGCTCGCCCCCGAGGGCACGATCTTCGCGGCGGGCGTCGGCCAGCACCAGATGTGGGCCGCGCACTTCATCCAGTACGACAAGCCCGCCACCTGGCTGAACTCCGGCGGCGCCGGGACGATGGGCTACGCGGTCCCGGCCGCGATGGGCGCCAAGGCCGGGCAGCCGGAGCAGACGGTCTGGGCGATCGACGGCGACGGTTGCTTCCAGATGACCAATCAGGAGCTGACCACCTGCGCCCTGAACAACATCCCGATCAAGGTCGCCATCATCAACAACGGCGCCCTCGGGATGGTCCGCCAGTGGCAGACCCTCTTCTACAACCAGCGCTACTCCAACACCGTGCTGCACAGCGGCCCCGACGACGTCAACCCGGAGGCCAAGGGCACGCGGGTGCCGGACTTCGTGAAGCTGTCGGAGGCCATGGGCTGCGTGGGCCTGCGCTGCGAGCGCCCGGAGGACCTGGACAAGGTCATCGCGGAGGCGAACTCCATCAACGACCGCCCGGTCGTCGTCGACTTCATCGTCCACGAGGACGCGATGGTCTGGCCGATGGTCGCCGCCGGCACCTCCAACGACGAGATCATGGCCGCCCGGGACGTCCGCCCCGACTTCGGCGACAACGAAGACGACTGAGCGAGGAAGACCCCTTAGACATGTCCAAGCACACGCTCTCCGTCCTGGTGGAGAACACGCCGGGCATCCTCGCCCGCATCGCCGCCCTGTTCTCCCGGCGCGGCTTCAACATCGACTCGCTCGCGGTCGGCGTCACCGAGCACCCCGACATCTCCCGCATCACCATCGTGGTCGGCGTCGAGGAGCTCCCGCTGGAGCAGGTGACCAAGCAGCTCAACAAGCTCGTCAACGTGCTGAAGATCGTCGAGCTGGAGCCCGGACAGGCCGTCCAGCGCGAACTCGTCCTGGTGAAGGTCCGCGCCGACAACGAGACCCGCTCCCAGATCGTGGAGATCGTCCAGCTGTTCCGCGCCAAGACCGTCGACGTCTCCCCGGAGGCCGTGACCATCGAGGCCACCGGGTCCGGCGAGAAGCTGTCCGCGATGCTCAAGATGCTGGAGCCTTACGGCATCAAGGAGCTGGTGCAGTCCGGCACGATCGCGATCGGCCGCGGTGCCCGTTCGATCACGGACCGGTCGCTGCGCGCTCTCGACCGGACGGCGTAAGACTGAGAACGGGCGGCCGGCGCACCACGGCCGCCCGTATGCCGAGACCCCCGAACTTCCTGCCCGCCCGCCGTCATACGGTGGGACGCACCACCTGCACACAAGGAGAGAACCCAAAGTGGCCGAGCTGTTCTACGACGCCGACGCCGACCTGTCCATCATCCAGGGCCGCAAGGTCGCGGTCATCGGCTACGGCAGCCAGGGCCACGCCCACGCCCTGTCGCTGCGTGACTCCGGTGTGGACGTGCGTGTCGGTCTGCACGAGGGGTCGAAGTCCAAGGCCAAGGCCGAGGAGCAGGGTCTTCGCGTGGTGACCCCGGCCGAGGCCGCCGCCGAGGCCGACGTGATCATGATCCTCGTCCCGGACCCCATCCAGGCCCAGGTCTACGAGGAGTCCATCGCCCCGAACCTGAAGGACGGCGACGCGCTGTTCTTCGGCCACGGCTTCAACATCCGCTTCGGCTTCATCAAGCCCCCGGCCGGCGTCGACGTCGCCATGGTCGCCCCGAAGGGCCCGGGCCACCTGGTCCGCCGTCAGTACGAGGAGGGCCGCGGCGTTCCCTGCATCGCCGCCGTCGAGCAGGACGCCTCCGGCAACGCCTTCGCGCTGGCCCTGTCGTACGCCAAGGGCATCGGCGGCACCCGCGCCGGCGTCATCAAGACGACCTTCACCGAGGAGACCGAGACCGACCTCTTCGGCGAGCAGGCCGTCCTGTGCGGTGGCACCGCGGCCCTGGTCAAGGCGGGCTTCGAGACCCTGACCGAGGCCGGCTACCAGCCGGAGATCGCCTACTTCGAGTGCCTGCACGAGCTGAAGCTGATCGTGGACCTCATGTACGAGGGCGGCCTGGAGAAGATGCGCTGGTCGGTCTCCGAGACCGCCGAGTGGGGCGACTACGTCACGGGCCCGCGCATCATCACCGACGCCACCAAGGCCGAGATGAAGAAGGTCCTCGCCGAGATCCAGGACGGCACCTTCGCCCGGAACTGGATGGACGAGTACCACGGCGGTCTGAAGAAGTACAACGAGTACAAGCAGCAGGACTCCGAGCACCTGCTGGAGACCACCGGCAAGCAGCTGCGCAAGCTGATGAGCTGGGTCAACGAGGAGGCGTAAGCCGTTCGACAGGGGCCGGGGCGCACTGCTCCGGCCCCTGTTGTCCACCTCGTCCAGCCCCGGACGGGTGATCCTTCCGCAGAGGCGTAATACGACCCCCGCCTCAGCACTACACTGCTGCACAACACGCGTCAGGCCCACAGCGTCGTGCGTCTTCCGCGGCTAGCCCCCCTCCTCCGCCTGCGGCCGTCGGGACGGCCGTCCGCATCGCACATGTGAGGACTCACGTGAGCTCGAAACCTGTCGTACTCATCGCTGAAGAGCTGTCGCCCGCCACCGTCGACGCACTCGGTCCGGACTTCGAGATCCGGCACTGCAACGGAGCGGACCGCGGCGAGCTGATTCCGGCCATCGCCGACGTGGACGCGATCCTGATCCGCTCCGCCACCAAGGTCGACGCCGAGGCCATCTCCGCCGCGAAGAAGCTCAAGGTCGTCGCCCGGGCCGGTGTCGGCCTGGACAACGTCGACGTCTCCGCCGCCACCAAGGCCGGCGTGATGGTCGTCAACGCCCCGACCTCCAACATCGTGACCGCCGCCGAACTGGCCTGCGGTCTCATCCTCGCCACCGCCCGCAACATCCCGCAGGCCAACGCCGCTCTCAAGAACGGCGAGTGGAAGCGCAGCAAGTACACGGGCGTCGAGCTCGCCGAGAAGACGCTGGGCGTCGTGGGCCTGGGCCGCATCGGTGCCCTCGTCGCGCAGCGCATGTCCGCGTTCGGCATGAAGGTCGTCGCCTACGACCCCTACGTGCAGCCCGCGCGGGCCGCCCAGATGGGCGTCAAGGTGCTCTCCCTGGACGAGCTGCTGGAGGTCTCCGACTTCATCACCGTCCACCTGCCCAAGACCCCCGAGACCCTCGGCCTCATCGGCGACGAGGCGCTGCGCAAGGTCAAGCCGACCGTGCGCGTCGTCAACGCCGCCCGCGGCGGCATCGTGGACGAGGCGGCGCTGTTCGCGGCGCTGAAGGAGGGCCGGGTCGCCGGCGCCGGCCTCGACGTGTACGCCAAGGAGCCCTGCACCGACTCCCCGCTCTTCGAGCTGGACCAGGTCGTCTGCACCCCGCACCTGGGCGCGTCGACGGACGAGGCGCAGGAGAAGGCCGGTATCGCCGTCGCCAAGTCCGTCCGCCTCGCCCTCGCCGGCGAACTGGTGCCGGACGCGGTGAACGTGCAGGGCGGTGTCATCGCCGAGGACGTCAAGCCGGGCCTGCCGCTGGCCGAGCGCCTCGGCCGGATCTTCACCGCGCTCGCCGGAGAGGTCGCGGTCCGCCTCGACGTCGAGGTCTACGGCGAGATCACCCAGCACGACGTGAAGGTGCTGGAGCTGTCGGCGCTCAAGGGTGTCTTCGAGGACGTCGTCGACGAGACCGTGTCCTACGTCAACGCTCCGCTGTTCGCGCAGGAGCGCGGGGTCGAGGTCCGTCTCACCACCAGCTCCGAGTCGGCCGAGCACCGCAACGTGGTGACCGTGCGCGGCACCCTCGGCACCGGCGAGGAGGTGTCGGTCTCCGGCACGCTGGCCGGCCCGAAGCACGTCCAGAAGATCGTCGCGGTCGGTGACTACGACGTCGACCTGGCCCTCGCCGACCACATGGTCGTCCTGCGCTACGAGGACCGTCCGGGTGTCGTCGGCACCGTCGGCCGCATCCTCGGCGAGGCCGGCCTCAACATCGCCGGCATGCAGGTCGCCCGCGCGGCGGTGGGCGGCGAGGCGCTCGCCGTGCTGACCGTGGACGACACGGTGGGCGCCGGCGTCCTGGCCGAGGTCGCCTCCGAGATCGGGGCCACGTCGGCTCGGTCGGTGAACCTCGTCTGATCCTCCCCTTTCCCCGAGAACGCCGGGCGGGCTGACTTCCGTCAGCCCGCCCGGCGTTCTCGGCGTTCTCGTCGTTCCCTACGCGTCCGGCACCTCCGCCTTCCGCAGCGTCACCCCCGCCGCCACCGCGGCCAGCGCGAGCACCGCCGCGCCCGCGATCGCCGCCCCCTGCATCCCGCCGGTGAACGCCTCCCGCGCCGTGGCGAGCAGGGACGCGCCGTCCCGGCCGGGCGCGTGCGCCGCGTCGGCCAGTGCCCCGCCCAGGGTCTCCCGGGACGCCGCCGGGGCCGTGTCCGGCATCGCGTGGCGGTAGAGGGCCGTACCGATCGAGCCCAGGACCGCCATGCCCAGCGCGCCGCCGAACTCGGTGCCGGTCTCCAGGAGGGAGGAGGCGGCGCCCGCCCGCTCCACCGGCGCCCCGCTCATCGCCAGGTCGGTCAGCTGGGACATCACCATGACCGCGCCGCAGGCGAGGACGCCCGCCGCGGTCAGCACCAGCCACAGGGAGTCGGTGCCGGCGAGGGACAGCAGGCCGTAGCCGGCGGCGCCGACCGCGAAGCCGGCGGCGACGACGTGCCCGCGGTGGACGCCCCGCTGGACGAGCTGGGCGGTGACGGGGCCCGCGATGCCGATGAGCACCGACGGGAGCAGGCTCCACAGCGCCGCCTCCAGCGGGCTCTTGCCGAGGACCGACTGCAGGTACTGCGTGGTGAAGACGGCCGAGCCCATCATCCCGAACGCGCACACCAGGGTCAGCACCAGCGCCGGGGTGAAGCCGTGGCCCCGGAACAGCGACGGCGGGATCAGCGGTGAGGTGCCGGTGCGCTGGCGGTGGGCGAAGAGGGCCGCGAAGAGCAGGCCGACGGTGACGCAGAGGACGTACCGCGGGTGCCAGCCCTCGGAGGGGATCTCCTTGAGGCCGTAGACCACGGGGAGCACGGCGGCCAGGGAGAGCGGGACGCCGAGCCAGTCGAACCGGCCGGGCGCGGGGTTCTTCGACTCGGGCAGCAGCACCGGGCCGAGGACGAGCAGCAGCGCCATCGCGGGCAGGTTGACCAGGAAGACCGAGCCCCACCAGAAGTGCTCGACCAGGACGCCGCTCATCACCGAGCCGAGGGCGATCCCGCCGGTCATCACGCCGGACCACAGCCCGATCGCCTTGGCCCGCTGGGCCGGGTCGGTGAACAGCGTGCGCAGCAGGGCCATCGTGGACGGCATCAGGGTGGCGCCACCGATGCCGAGGACCGCGCGGGCCGCGATCAGGGTCTCGGCGCTGTCGGCGTAGGCCGCGAGGAGCGAGGCCCCGCCGAAGGCCGCCGCTCCCATGAGCAGGAGCCTGCGGCGGCCGATGCGGTCGCCGAGCGAGCCCATCGTCATCAGCAGGCCGGCCAGCACGAAGCCGTAGATGTCGAAGATCCACAGCTGCTGGGTGCCGCTCGGACGCAGGTCCGCGTTGATCGCGGGGGTCGCGAAGTACAGGACCGAGACGTCCATGGAGACCAGCAGGAGCGGCAGCATCAGCACGCCGAGCGCGGTCCAGGCGCGGCGTCCGGCGCGGACGGGGGTGGCGGTGCTCGTCGCGTTCATCGTCATGCCTAGAACTGTACGAGCGTCTTAAACAGTTGTCTAGAACGTTTGTATAGGTCATCTGTCTAGGACGGTCGTATGGACCCTGGGTAGGGTGACGGCATGGGACACCGTGAAGATCTGCTCGAAGGCGCCAAGCGCTGCCTGCTGGAGAAGGGCTTCCTGCGGACGACCGCGCGGGACGTCGTCAAGGAGTCGGGCACCAACCTGGCGTCGATCGGCTACCACTACGGTTCGAAGGACGCGCTGCTGGTGCAGGCGTACATCTCGCTGATCGAGGGCGTGGGGGAGCGGTTCGACCCGGGGTTCGGCGCGGAGGTGACACAGCCCCCGGGCTCCCTGGAGCGCTTCCGGGAGGTGTGGGCCGCGGTCATCCGCACGGTGCCCGAATCCCGGCCGATCTGGCTGCTCAGCTTCGAGCTGATGTTCCAGGACGAACGGCTGCAGGAGGTGCGCAAGCTCCTCGCGGAGGCGCAGCGCGAGGGGCGCGCGGGCCTCGCCGCCATGTTCACCGGCGTCCCGGAGGCGGACCTCGACCCCGAGACGGTCGAGACCGAGGGCCGGCTCTACCAGACCCTCCTCAACGGGCTCATGGTCCAGTGGCTCTTCGACCCCGACTCCGCGACCACCGCCGACCAGCTCACCGAGGGGCTGCGGCGGGTGATCGGGGACGTCACGGAGGACTGACCCGGTCCCCGCGTCCGCCGGGCACCGGCCGGTCCCGTACCGCCGGGGCCAGCGCGCCCAGCATCACGGCCGCCGTCAGCGCGAACGCCCAGGGATATCCCGTGCGCCCGGCCAGGACACCGAACACCGCGGCTCCCGCGCCCATGCCGGCGTCGTAGGCGAGGTTCCACAGGGCGGTCACCGTGCCGTAGGAGGCGCGGGAGACCCTGCCGTACAGGAGCGCGAGCGTGGCGTTCTGGGTGACGCCGAAGCCCGTGCCGAACACCGCCGCACCGGCGACGACGGCGACCGCGCTGGAGGTCGCGGCGGTGAGCAGCATCCCGGCGGCCGACACCAGCAGCCCGGGCAGCACCAGCCGCCCGGAGCCCTTCCGGTCGCCGTACCGGCCCGCCGCCCAGCGGGCCGCGGTGGTGGTGGCGGGCTGCACCAGCAGCGCCACCGCCACCGCGCCCGCCGCCGCCGGCGCCACGGCCAGCGGCAGGAACGTCACCAGGACACCGGCGGCGAGCGCGGTCGTGCCGAAGACGAGCGAGGGCCGGCGCAGCGGCGCCGAACGCAGGGCGGCGACCATGCCGAGGCTCTTCCGGCCGGCGTCCCGGGACGCCGCCGTCGCGCCCGGCGCGCCGCGGTCGTTCGCGGTGTCCACCGGCCCTGGCGCGGTGGGTGCCGCCGATCCGCCTCCGTGGCCGTCCGGCGCGCCGACACCGTCCGCGGTCCCCCTCAGCCCCGGGACCGTGGGCACCGCGGCCAGCGCCGCCGCCCCGGCCGCCAGCGCGACCGGTGCGAACCCCACCTGGTGGGACAGCCACAGGCCCAGCGGCAGCGCGGCCAGGGACGGGATCCCGCCGACCACGCCCACCAGCGCGAGACCCTCGCCCCGGCGCTCGGCCGGGATCAGTGCCGCCGTCAGGGCGCCCCCCGCGACGATCGTCAGCGCGAACCCCAGCCCCCGGACCAGACACACCGTCAGCGTCCAGGCGAGCGCGGCGGAGAGGGGCATCAGCAGCGCGGGCGCGCCCAGCAGGAACAGCCCGGCCGCCAGCGGCCCCCGGGTGCCGTACCGGGCGACGATCCGGGGCGCGGCCAGCTCGCCCAGCACCGTGGTCAGCATCAACGCGCCGGTGGCGAGCCCCGCCCCGCCCCGGCCGGCGTGCGCGGGCACCGCCGACAGCAGCAGGTGGAAGCTCACCGAGGCGCCGACCATGCTCACGAACCGCAGGGCCAGTGCGCGGGTCATCAGGGGCGGCCGTACGGCCGAAGTCGCCTCTCGGGACGGGGAGTTCGTCATGAGGCCGACGCTAGGCGGCGACCGGACCCCCGGTAAGCTCCAATTCCATGCCTGTGCAGTGGGCCGGTCTGTCCCCCGAGTTGCTGCTGTCGGTCGACCGCGGCAGCGGCGAACAGCTGCGCGCCCAGCTGGAACGGCAGTTGAGGGACGCGATCCGCACCGGACGGCTCCGGCCCGGCGAACGGCTGCCGTCCTCCCGGGAACTCGCCCGCGCCCTCGGCCTCTCCCGCGGCCTGGTCCAGGACGCCTACGCCCAGTTGCAGGCCGAGGGATACCTCGTCACCCGCGTCGGCTCGGCCACCCGCGTGGCCCCCTCCGCGCCGGCGCAGCCCGCCGCCGCACCGCCGCCCACGCCCCCCGCGGCCGCGCCGCGACTGATCGCGGACTTCCGGCACGGCGTCCCCGACCTGGCCTCCTTCCCGCGCGGCGACTGGCTGTGGGCGGTCCGGGAAGCCGCCCGGACCATGCCGACCGCGGACCTCGACTACGGCGACCCGCGCGGCAGCCGGGCGCTCCGCGAGATCGTCGCCGCCTATCTGCGCCGGGTCCGCGCCGCCGCCGCCGACCCCGCGTACACGGTCGTCGTGTCCGGCTACGCACAGGGCCTGTCCCTCGCCTTCCAGGTCCTGGCCCGGGCCGGGGTGCGGGCCGTCGCCCACGAGGAGCCCGGCGCCCCGGCCACCGTGACGGCGGCCGCCCGCGCCGCGGGCCTGAGCGCGGTCCCGGTCCCGGTCGACGCGGACGGCCTCGACGTGACCGCGCTGGAGGCGACCGGGGCCACGGCCGTGGTCGTCACCCCGGCCCACCAGTGGCCGACGGGTGTGGCACTGGCGCCGGCCCGCCGCCGTGCCCTGGCCGCGTGGGCGCTGCGCCGGGACGCCCACGTCATCGAGGACGACTACGACGCCGAGTTCCGCTACGACCGGGAGCCGGTCGGCGCGCTCCAGGGCCTCGCGCCGGACCGGGTGATCTCCATCGGCACGGTCAGCAAGTCCCTGGCCCCCGCCCTGCGCATCGGCTGGCTGCTGAGCCCGCCCGCGCTCACCCCCCGTCTGGTGGAGGCGAAGCGGATCGCCGACCGCGGCACGCCCACCCTCGACCAGCTGGCGCTCGCCCTGCTCATCGAGTCCGGCCGCTACGACCGCCACCTGCGCCGCATGCGCACCACCTACGCGGCCCGTCGCGCCACCCTGGTCGCGGCCCTCGCCGAGCACGCCCCGCGGGTACGGCTGACCGGGCTCGCCGCCGGCTTCCACGCGGTGGCCCACCTCCCGGACGGGGCCGAGGAGGACACGGTGATCGGCGCGGCCCTGGCCCGCGGTGTCGGCCTGTATGGCATGAGCGCCTGCCGTACCCGGCCGTCGGCCGGCCCGGCACGCCTCGTCCTGGGCTTCGGGGACGTGCCCGAACGCGCGATCGCGGAGGGGATCGCGCGGGTCGGGGACCTGCTCGGCTGACCGCACCCCGTCACGGACGGCCGCCCGGCACGCGGCAGCAGTCCCGTGGTCCGCGCGAACGGGCCCCGGCCCCGGCGTCACCAAGCGCTCCGCCGTCCTCACCGGCTTCGGCGCCCCGGCCGGACCCGCGCACCCCGGCACGGAGCGCGGCCCCGCCGTCGCCGGTCCGCCGGCAGGTCACAGTCGCGCCCGCTTCAGCGCCATGTGCAGCAGCAGCCGGTCCTCGCCGTCGTCCAGGTCCAGGCCGGTCAGCTGTTCCACCCGGGACAGGCGGTAGTAGAGCGTCTGGCGGTGGATGCCCAGCTCGGACGCCGTGCGCCCGGCCTGGCCCGCGCAGTCGAGGTAGACCTCGGCCGTGCGGGCCAGCTCCCGGTGTGCGGGGGAGAGGAGCGGGCCGACCACGCGGTCGTGCGCGGCCTCCGGCGGCAGCGCGGTCAGCAGCCGGTACGCCCCGATCCGCGCCCACTCGGCGACCGGCCCGTACCGCGGCTCGGCCAGCGCGGCCCGCGCCGCGGCCGCCGCCTCCTGCCAGACCGTGCCCAGCTCGGCCAGTCCGGTGCGGGGCTCGCCGACCCCGGCGGCGCAGCCGGCGACCGCGGCGCCCGGGGTGAACCCCGCGGCGACCGCCGCCGCCACCCGCGCCCCGGTCCCGCGTGCCGTGCCCCCCGCCGCCCCGCGCGCCGCTTCGGCCTCCTTCAGCAGCCGGGTGGCCGCCGCCACCGCGGGCGTGCTCGTCTCCGTGGTCCGCAGCCGTACCAGCAGGGCGAGACTCTGTCCGGCCGCACCCCACGGCAGCGTGCACAGCGCCGTGGCGTGCGGGATCGTCCGGGCGGCCGGGGCGTCGTCCGGGTCGGCCGACGGCCAGGGCGCGACACAGACCAGGGTGTGCGGGCCGTCCGCGCGGGGCCCCAGGGCGGTGCGCAGCTCGGCCACCGCCATGTCCCGCTGCCAGCCGCTCTCCGCGGTGAGCACCGCCCGCAGCTCACGGCTCAGCCCCGCCCCGGCCTCCGCCTCGTCGGCGAGCAGCGCGCCGATCCGCCCGGCGACTCCCATGGCGGCGGCCAGCTGGGCGTCGGTCGGCCCGGGGTCGCCGTCCAGCAGCCAGACGTAGCCGAGGACCACGCCCCGGTGCCGGACGGGCAGGCAGATCCGGCCGCGGTAGACACCCGCCTCGGTGCTCGCCGGGATGCGGACCGGACCGGTCGCGCGGGTGATGCCGAAGCCCTCGAACCAGGCCCGGACCGTGGCCGTGGAGCGCCGGGTCAGGATCGAGCGGGTGCGCACCGGGTCCAGCGCGGACGGGTCCAGCTCGCCCTCGCTGTCGTAGGCCCCGAAGGCGATCAGCTCGAAGTCGCGGTTCTCCAGGGTCGCGGGCACCCCCAGCAGCTCGGAGATCTCGTCCACCAGCTCCTGGTAGTCCGCCTTGAATTCAGCCGCCACCCGGGCATTCTCCCCCATGTCCCCGCCGCCTTCATACAGATGTCTGAGATCCCGGGCACGGATGCGTGACAGCTGTCGATGGCCGACGATCAAAGAGATCCATAGGTTTCACGGTGGTTCTCCGTGCCGTACCCGAATCGTCGGGTGACGGCCGAATTCGGTGCTTGTCTGTGGAGGTGCCCCGTGCTGGGTCCCGTGATTCTCGCCGCGTCGCGCAGCGACCGGATGCGACGCCTGATCTCGGCGGCCCCGGTCACCAAGCAGGTCGTCGACCGCTTCATCCCCGGCGAGACCGTGGCCGACGTCGTGCCGATCATCGAGGAGCTGACGGCCAAGGGCCTGGAGCTGACGATGGACGTCGTCGGCGAGGACATCACCACCCCCGAGCAGGCCACCGCCGCCCGGGACGCCTACCTCACGCTGATCGACCACCTCAAGGAGCTGGAGCTCGGCGAGAAGGTCGAGATGTCGGTCAAGCTGTCGATGTTCGGCCAGGCCCTGCCCGGTGGTCACGAGCTGGCCCTCGCCAACGTCCGCCCGGTGGTCGAGGCCGCCGCCGCCATCGGTACGACGGTGACCCTGGACGCCGAGGACCACACCACCCTCGACTCGATGTTCGCCATCCACGAGGAGCTGCGGAAGGACTTCCCGCAGACCGGCTGCGTCATCCAGGCCTACCTGTTCCGCACCGAGGCCGACGCCCGCCGCCTCGCCGAGTCCGGCAGCCGCGTGCGCCTGGTCAAGGGCGCCTACAAGGAGCCCGCCGAGGTCGCCTACCAGCAGAAGCACGAGATCGACAAGGCGTACGTCCGGGTCCTGCGCATCCTGATGGAGGGCGAGGGCTACCCGATGATCGGGTCGCACGACCCGCGCCTGATCGCCATCGCCCAGGAGCTGGCCCACCAGGCCGGCCGTAAGCTCGACGAGTACGAGTTCCAGATGCTGTACGGCATCCGCGGCGAGGAGCACCTGCGGCTCGCCGCCGAGGGCCACCGCATGCGTGTCTACACCGCCTACGGCACCGACTGGTACGGCTATTTCATGCGCCGCCTGGCGGAGAAGCCGGCCAACCTCCGGTTCTTCCTCCGTTCCATGGTCAGCAAGGGCTGAGCCCGCACACCCGCTCACGTACAAGGAGTTACGGATCTCATGGACGCTGTGACCCAGGTCCCCACCCCCGTCAACGAGCCGGTGCACGGCTACGCCCCCGGCTCGCCCGAGCGCGCCCGGCTGGAGGTCAAGCTCAAGGAGCTGGCCGAGAACCCGATCGAGCTGCCCATGACGATCGGCGGCGAGAAGCGGCTGGGCGGCGGCGAGCCGTTCGAGGTCGTGCAGCCGCACAACCACAAGGCCGTCATCGGCACCGGCCGCCACGCCACCCGGCAGGACGCGCAGGACGCCATCGACGCGGCCCTGGCCGCCGCGCCGGCCTGGCGCGCGATGTCCTTCGACGACCGCGCCGCGATCATCCTGCGCGCCGCCGAGCTGCTGGCCGGCCCCTGGCGCGAGACCCTCGCCGCCTCCACGATGCTGGGCCAGTCCAAGACCGCGCAGCAGGCCGAGATCGACACGCCCTGCGAGCTGGTCGACTTCTGGCGCTTCAACGTCCACTACGCCCGCCAGATCCTGGCCGAGCAGCCCCCGGCGAACTCCCCGGGCGTGTGGAACCGCCTGGACCACCGCCCGCTGGAGGGCTTCGTCTACGCGATCACGCCGTTCAACTTCACGGCGATCGCCGGCAACCTGCCCACCGCCCCCGCCCTGATGGGCAACGTGGTGGTCTGGAAGCCGTCCCCGACGCAGACCCACGCGGCCGTGCTCCTCATGCAGCTGCTGGAGGAGGCGGGCCTGCCCAAGGGCGTCATCAACCTCGTCACCGGCGACGGCATCGCGGTCTCCGAGGTCGCCCTGAACCACCGCGACCTGGCCGGCATCCACTTCACCGGTTCGACCAAGACCTTCCAGTACCTGTGGAAGACGGTCGGCACCAACATCGAGAAGTACCGTTCGTACCCCCGCCTGGTCGGCGAGACCGGCGGCAAGGACTTCCTCGTCGCGCACCCGTCGGCCGACCGCGCGATCCTGAAGACCGCCCTCACCCGGGGTGCCTTCGAGTACCAGGGCCAGAAGTGCAGCGCCACCTCCCGCGCGTACATCCCGGCCTCCATCTGGAACTCCGGCTTCAAGGAGGAGTTCGCGGCCGAGGTCGACTACCTGACCATGGGTGACGTCACCGACCTGTCGAACTTCATCGGCGCCGTGATCGACGACCGCGCGTTCGCCAAGAACAAGGCCGCGATCGACCGCGCCAAGACGGACCCGTCCTGCACGATCGTCGCGGGCGGCAGCTACGACGACTCGGTGGGCTACTTCGTCCGTCCGACCGTCATCGAGTGCACCGACCCGGAGAACGAGGTCTTCACGACGGAGTACTTCGGCCCGATCCTCGCGGTCCACGTCTACGAGGACGACAAGTACGACGAGGTGCTGACCCAGATGGAGTCGGTCTCGGACTACGCCCTCACCGGCTCCGTCATCGCGAACGACCGCGCGGCGGCGGCCTACACGATGGAGAAGCTCCGCTACGCGGCCGGCAACTTCTACATCAACGACAAGTCGACCGGCGCCGTCGTCGGCCAGCAGCCCTTCGGCGGCGGCCGTGCCTCCGGCACCAACGACAAGGCCGGCGCCCCCCAGAACCTCCAGCGCTGGACCCTGACCCGCGCCATCAAGGAGACCCTGGTCCCGCCGACCGACTACGCGTACCCGCACATGGGCTGATCCCCGGCCCCCCGGACCCGGGCCGGGAAGCCTGCCGCCGAGCGGGCTTCCCGGCCCGTCGCCATCTCCACCCCGAGCGCCGAGTTCAGCCGAACGAAGTCCGGCCCGGCACACCGTTCCCTTGCTACTCTGGAACGGCGTCGGCAGGCAGACGTGCTCCTTGCACTCGGGGTCCCGGCAACCTCGAGGGGATCGAAGGGCTCTCGCGAACCCACCTGTACTCCACGGAAGCCGTCAGGATGTACGCATCTCCTCAGTGACCATGCCGGGAGGTCGCAGGAGGACGTATGTCCAAGAAGCAGGACAACTTCGGACGTGCTGCGCGAGCCTGCCGCCGTGCTACCGGTGTGTCGTACAACCGTTGCTGGGAATGGGCCCACGCCGGCCGTATCTCTCGGCGGCTGCCTGTGCCCGACGCGTGCTCTCCGGAACAGCGGCGATTCGAGGCGCTGATCGCGCACACGTTGACCGGTCCTCTTCGTGATGGCCAGCTCGACGGCGCCGTTCTGGGAGTCCAAGGGGTTCTCCCGGACGGTGACGCGCTCACGCTCTCTGTGCATCCCACGATGGCGAACGTCGTGGTGGCCGCACTGCTGCCGCGCTTCGACGCGCTCTACGGAGGGCTCCGTGGCGTTCCGGGGCTGCGGCTGGAACGCCGGCACGGGGCATGGGCACTGGTCGACACGGCCAGTTCGGCGGTGGTCCGTCTGAGGCATGACGACCCGGGGTGGCAGCCGTCGTTGCCCGGCCGTGAGAGGGGCATCACTCGTATCTGGGCCGACGCGCCGACCCGGCTCTCTCGTCCCGAGGGTGAAGAGCTGGCCGAGTGGATGAGCGACAGGAGGACGCGCCCCCGGGCCGCCGCGCGTGATCTGCTGTTCAGCCGGGTGCTTCGCAGACCTCTTCTGATCAATACGGCAGCCCGCTCTCATGGTTGGGCCAACACCTATACGCACCACACCTTTGACATCGTCATCGAGTGGTGCTGCGGGGTGCCTGCCACAGACGTCGCCGACGCGTTGCGCCGAAGCGGTATGACGGCGGAACGGGAGGGTGTCGACAGCAGCCCGAGTGACCACCGCGAACCCCACCCCGAGCGGATCGATCTCGGTGACGCCTCGCTTGTTCTGAGATGCCTGCGGGCCAGCTGGTGCCGACGAGGAGTGGGTGATTTCAGTCTTGCGGCACTTGCCACCGAGATCCGTAGGCGGTACCGGTGACAGCCCTTGAAATGGTCGGTGCCTTGGTGCTGCTGCTCGGCGTTCTGCTGGCGCTGGCGAAGGTATGCCGTGATCTGCTGATCATGCGACAGCTGAGGGCCGTTCTCTCCGACTGTTCGCCGGAGGAGCGCATTCGGATTTGTATGCACTTGGCGTGCGCGCTGAACGGGTCCGCCTGGAGCCCGGTCGGGTCAGGGCAGTCCGCGGGTGAGGAAGTCCGTCATCCGTGAGGCGATCCGGCCGGCGTGGGTCTCCAGATGAAGTGGCCCGTGGGGAGCAGGTGGATCTCCGCCTCCGGGAGGTCCCGGCGGAAGGCGAGGGCGCCTTCCGCTGCCACCTGACGCCGTCCGGCGTGTAGATCTCCCGCACCGGCGCCTCGGTCTCCGGCGTGCGCTTCTCGATCAGCGCCGGCACCGGGGCCCCGGCGCCGAGCCCCTCCTCGTAGGCGTTGCCGTTCTGCGTGACGATCGCGGTGACCCGGCCGGGGTGGGCGAGCGCGAGCCGCAGGCCGATCGGGGCAGCCGGGTGAACCACCCGGTACCGGTCGGCGAGCAGCGGGATGAGGTCCCGGAACATGTGCGAGCTGCCCGGGAAGCCGTGCAGGAGATATGGCTAACCGGTCAGGATGATTTCAAGGGTTAGGCGTGATACTGGGGGCATGACTTCTCGACTCCGTCTCGCCCACACCGCCGACCTGGACCCCGCCGAACTCCGCGCCGTCCGCGTCCTGTTGGACGACGCGTTCGACGGGGACTTCTCCGACGAGGACTGGGAGCACGGGCTCGGCGGCCTGCACGTGCTGGTGCGGGACGGGGGCGGGCTCGCCGCCCACGGGGCGCTGGTGATGCGCCGGGTCCGGCACGGGGGACGCTGGCTGCGCGCCGGGTACGTGGAGGCCGTCGCCGTACGGGCCGACGTGCGGCGGACGGGGCTCGGCGGGCGGGTGATGGCCGAACTGGAGCGGGTGGTCGACCGGGCCTACGACCTCGGCGCGCTCTCGGCCAGTGACGAGGGCGCCCTGCTGTACACCGCCCGTGGCTGGCGGCAGTGGCCCGGCCCGGTGCACGCCCTCTCGCCGGACGGGATCGTACGACTGCCGGACGAGGAGGGCGGCGTGTACGTGCGGGGCGCGCTGGACCCGGCGGGGGAACTGGTCCTCGACTGGCGGGACGGCGACGTCACCTGACGAACGCGCGGGCGGCGCACGGGCGTTCGCACGGCACGGGCGGGGCTTCCCTCGAACGCACGAACGCACGAACGCCCAGTTCAGCGGGGTGTGACCCGTTCCGCCGTCTCAGATAGTAGGAAGTCCGAGTAATGGGGCAGACAGACGCGGGCCGCTCCCTTAATTTGAAAGGAGCCGAACGTCTCGCTCCATCCAGCGAACGGCGGTCGTGAGCCGGGCCCCGTGCAGGCAACCCCTGCGGCCGAGCGCTCCCCGCCCCTTCCGGCGTCTCGTCACCCCTCACTGCCGTGCTCCACGCAAGCCCAAGGAGTCGATTGCCATGGCCGAGACGACCGTCCGCCGCCGAGTCCGTCACACGCCCCGCACGAGCGAGTCCGACCGCAAGAACGCCGCCGCCGCGCTCCAGCGCGCCCTGGACCGCCGGGACAACGGCGGCGCCACCGGCCACTGAGCCGGACGCCGGCCGCGACCACCAGCCGGGAGCCGCACCCGTCGGGGTGGGGGGGGGGGGGGGCGCCCCCCCCCCCCCCCCCCCCCCCCCCCCCCCCCCCCCCGGGACGCCGGAGCGCTGGCCCGCTTCGTCAACGCGGCGATCGGCGGCATGCGGATCTCCAGCCAGGGCGGTGCCGACCGGGCCGCGCTGGAGT
>NZ_JBVHWQ010000015.1:1840-118798 GCF_055564315.1 Streptomyces sp. NPDC029151 | reverse complement strand
CTCCGCGAACACCACCGACTCCGACAACAAACCCGACGCCATACCCACCCACTGCGCCCCCTGACCCGGAAACACAAACACCACACCCGAACCCGGGAACCCACCCCCAGACCCCGCCGGCACCCCACCCGCCAGAGCCCTCAAACCCCCCAACGCCTCCTCACGCGACCCCGCCACCACCACACCCCGATGACCGAACACCGCACGCGACGACAACGACAACGCCACATCAGCCAACCCCACATCCGGCCGGCCCTCCACAAACACCCCCAACCGCCGCGCCTGCTCACGCAACGCCCCCACCGACCTCCCCGACAACACCAACGGCACCACACCACCGGAGACCGTGCGCGGCGGTGCGGGGGTGTCGGAGGTCTCCGCGGGCCGGGGCTGCTCCAGGATGACGTGGGCGTTGGTGCCGCTGATGCCGAAGGAGGACACACCGGCGCGGCGGGGGCGCCCGGTGTCCGGCCAGTCCCTGGCCTCGGTGAGCAGCTCGACCGCGCCGGCCGTCCAGTCGACCTGGGGTGTCGGAGCGTCCACGTGCAGCGTCTTCGGCAGCACACCGTGCCGCATCGCCTGCACCATCTTGATCACACCCGCCACACCCGCCGCGGCCTGCGCATGCCCGATGTTCGACTTCAGCGACCCCAGCCACAACGGCGCACCCTCAGGACGCGAACGGCCGTAGGTGGCCAGCAGGGCCTGCGCCTCGATCGGGTCACCCAGCGACGTGCCGGTGCCGTGCGCCTCCACGACGTCGACGTCCGCGGCCGACAGCCGGGCGTTCTCCAGCGCTTGCCGGATGACACGCTGCTGGGAGGGCCCGTTGGGCGCGGTCAGCCCGTTCGAGGCGCCGTCCTGGTTCACCGCCGTGCCACGGACGACGGCCAGCACGTCGTGACCGTTGCGGCGGGCGTCCGACAGCCGCTCCAGCAGCAGCACACCCACACCCTCGGCCCAGGCGGTGCCGTCGGCCGCGGCGGCGAACGCCTTGCAACGGCCGTCGAGGGCCAGTCCGCGCTGCCGCGAGAACTCCACGAACGCGCCCGGGGTCGACATCACGGCCACGCCGCCGGCGAGCGCCAGTGAGCACTCGCCGGAGCGCAGTGCCTGCGCGGCGAGGTGGATCGCCACCAGGGACGAGGAGCAGGCGGTGTCCACCGTCACCGCGGGGCCCTCCACGCCGAGGGTGTACGCCACTCGGCCGGACACGATGCTGCCCGCGCCGCCCGTGAGGACGTAGCCCTCGATCTCCTGGGAGCCGGTGCCCATGCGGGGCGCGTACTCCTGTCCGGCGGCGCCGGTGAAGACGCCGACGCTCTCGCCCTTGAGGGCCAGGGGGTCGATCCCGGCGCGTTCCAGGGTCTCCCAGGAGGTCTCCAGGAGCAGCCGCTGCTGCGGGTCCATCGCGAGCGCCTCGCGCGGGGAGATCCCGAAGAACTCGGCGTCGAAGCCGGCCACGTCGTCGAGGAAGCCGCCCTCACGGACGTAGGACTTGCCGGAGGAGTCCGGGTCGGGGTCGTAGAGGGTGTCGAGGTCCCAGCCGCGGTCCGCCGGGAAGGCGCCGACGGCGTCGGTGCCCTCGGACACCAGTCGCCAGAGGTCCTCGGGGGACGTCACCCCGCCCGGCAGCCGGCAGCCCATGGCCACGATGGCGATGGGTTCGGTGCGCCGGGTCTGTTCCTCGCGCAGCTTCTCCCGCGTCTGCTGCAGCTCGGCCGAGACCCGCTTGAGGTAGGTGAGCGCCTTCTCGTCGGTGGTCATGGGAACTGGTCTCCTCTTTCCGGGTGGCAGGCGGGTCAGCCGAGCCCGAGCTCGTTGTCGATGAAGGCGTAGACGTCGTCGGCGGTGGCGGTTTCGAGGTGGCCGGCCGGGTCGGAGGCCCCGGTGGGGTCGCCGCTCAGGGCGGCCTCCTCGAGGCGCGATCCGAGGAATTTCAGCCGGGAGTGGATGCCCGAGTGCTCCAGTTCCTCCGACAGCAGGGCGTCGAGCGCCGCTTCCAGGGCGTCGAGTTTGGCCGCGACCGGGTCGGATTCCTGGTCGAGGGCCTTGAGCAGGTAGGCGGCGAGCACGCTGGGCGCCGGGTAGTCGAACACGGCCGTCGCGGGCAGGGCCGTCCCCGCGGCCTTGCCGAGCCGGTTGCGCAGCTCGACCGCGGTCAGCGAGTCGAACCCGGCTTCCTTGAAGGCGCGGTCGGGTGCGACCAGGGAGGCGTCGGAGTGGCCGAGGACGGTCGCGGCCTCCGTGCGGACCAGGTCCAGGACGAGTGCGGCCTTCTCGTCCGCGGGGAGTCCGGCGAGCCGTTCGGCGAGGGTGCGCCGGGGGGCCGTGGTGGTGGCGGTACGGCGTGGGGCACGGACGAGTGCGCGCAGCATCGGGGGGAGCGCGCCGGAAGCGGCCCGGGCGCGCAGCACGTTCGGGTCGAGCCGGGTCGGCACGGGGGCCGGTTCGACGGCGGTGAGGGCGGCGTCGAAGAGGGCCAGGCCGTCCTCGGCCGTCAGCCCGAGCATGCCGTCGCGTTCGGTGCGCCGCAGGTCCGCCTCGGTGAGGGCGCTGGTCATGCCGCTCGCGTGCGACCACAGGCCCCAGGCCGGCGAGACCGCGGGCAGGCCCTCGGCACGGCGGAGGCGGGCGAGTCCGTCGAGGAAGGAGTTGGCCGCCGCGTAGTTGGCCTGCCCGGGGTTGCCGAGGACACCGGCGGCCGAGGAGAACAGCACCCAGGCGGCGAGGTCGAGGTCCCGGGTCAGCTCGTGCAGGTTCACGGCGGCGTCGGCCTTGGGCCGCAGGACGGCGGCCATCCGCTCCGGGGTGAGCGCGGCGAGCACGCCGTCGTCGACGACGCCGGCGGTGTGCACCACGGCGGTCAGGGGCGCCGTCGCCGGGACGGACTCCAGCAGCCGGGCCAGGGCGTCGCGGTCGGCGACGTCGCAGGCCGCGACGCGTACGGTGGCGCCGAGGGCGGTGAGTTCGGCGGTGAGTTCCCGCGCGCCGGGCGCGTCGGGGCCGCGCCTGCCGGCGAGGAGCAGATGGCGGACGCCGTGTCCGGTGACGAGACGGCGGGCTACGAGTGCGCCGAGGGAGCCGGTGCCGCCGGTGATGAGGACGGTGCCGTCGGGGTCGGGCCGGCGGGGCAGGGTCAGTACGACCTTGCCGACGTGGCGGGCCCTGCTGAGGTGCCGGAAGGCGTCCGGGGCCTGTCGTACGTCCCATGCCGTCACCGGCAGCGGGGTGAGGACTCCTCGGTCGGCGAGGCCGACGAGCTCGTCGAGCAGCTCCCGTACCCGGTCGTCGTCCGCCTCCGCGAGGTCGTAGGCCCGGTATTCCACTCCGGGGAAGCGTCCGGCGACCTCGGTGGCGTCGCGGATGTCGGTCTTGCCCATCTCCAGGAAGCGGCCGCCGCGCGGGAGCAGGCGCAGGGACGCGTCGACGAACTCGCCGGTCAGGGCATCGAGGACGACGTCCACGCCGCGGCCGCCGGTGGCGTCGAGGAAGTCCTGCTCGAAGTCGGTGGTGCGGGAGTTGGCGAGGTGCGCGTCGTCGAGTCCCTGGGCACGCAGGGTGTCCCATTTGCCGGGGCTCGCGGTGCCGTAGACGTCGGCGCCCAGGTGACGGGCGACCTGGACGGCGGCCATGCCGACGCCGCCGGCCGCGGCGTGCACGAGGACCGTCTCGCCGGCTGTGACGCCGGCCAGGTCGCGCAGGCCGTAGAGGGCGGTGAGGAACGCGATGGGTGCGGCGGCGGCCTGCGCGAAGGTCCATCCGGCGGGGACGCGGACCAGCCTGCGGTGGTCGGTCACGGCCTCGGGGGCGAACGCCCCGCCTGGGAACAGGCCCATGACCCGGTCGCCGGGTGACAGGCCGGTCACGCCGGGGCCCGTCGCCAGGACGATGCCCGCGGCCTCTCCTCCGATCGCGGCCCGGCCGGGGTACATGTCGAGGGCGATCATGACGTCGCGGAAGTTCATGCCGGCGGCGCGGACGGCCACCCGGACCTGGCCGGGGCCCGGCGGGCCGGGGTCGGCGTCCGGGACGAGGGCCAGGTTCTCCAGCGTGCCGGGTCCTGTGGTGTCCAGGTGCCAGGCGGCGGCACCGTCGGGGACCGTCAGGCCCGTGTGGGAGGCGCGGACGAGGCGGGGCACGGACACCTCGCCGTCCCGCACCGCGAACTGCGACTCCTCCAGGGCCGCGGCCGTCGCCGGGACGCCGGTGAGCGCGTCGCGGGAGGCGTCGTGTCCGTCGAGGTCGGCGAGGAGGAAGCGGTCGGGGTGCTCGGACTGGGCGGAGCGGACCAGGCCCCAGACCGCGGCGCCCGCCGGGTCGGTGACGTGCTCGCCGTCGCGAGCGGCGACGGCTCCCCTGGTGACGACGAGCAGCCGCGCGGTGTCGTCGGTCTCGGCCAGCTGTGCCTGGAGGTTCTCCAGCACGTGGGAGGTGAGTGCGTGCACGTCGTCGGCAGTGGCGCCGTGGCCGGTGGCGTCGAGGACGCGGACGCCGTCGAGTCCGTCCGCGCGTGCCGTCACCGGCAGAGGCGTCCAGGTCGTGCGGAACAGGGACGCGTGTCCCGTTTCCGGGGCGGGATGCAGGTGTTCGGCGGCCACGGGGCGCAGGACGAGGGAGTCGACGTCGGCGACCGGGGCGCCGGCGGCGTCGGTGATGCGCAGGGACACCGCGTTCTCTCCGGCGGGGGTCAGCCGGACGCGCAGGGCCTTGGCACCCGTCGCGTGCAGGCGTACGCCGTTCCAGGCGAACGGCAGCAGACGGCTTCCGTCACCGGGCTCGGCGATGCCGCTCAGGGCGCTGGGGTGCAGCGCGGCGTCGAAGAGGGCCGGGTGCAGGCCGAACCGGTCGGCGTCGTCGTGTTGTTCGTCGTCGAGGGCGATGTCGGCGAAGACCTCCTCGCCGAGGGTCCACGCGGCGCGCAGTCCCTGGAAGGCGGGGCCGTACGCGTAGCCGGCCTCGGCGCGTTCCCGGTAGAAGTCCGTGACGGGCACGGCGGTGGCGTTCGGCGGGGGCCACGGGCCGGTGTCGGCGGCGGGAGCGTCGCCGGGGTCGGTGCGCGTCAGGGTGCCGCTCGCGTGGCGTGTCCACGCCGTGTCGGCGCCGTCGGGGCGTGAGTGGACGGCGACGGGGCGGTCGCCGGTCTCGTCGGGGGCGCCGACCTGCACGCGGAGGTGCACCGCGCCGTCGGCGGGCAGGACCAGCGGCGCGGCCAGGACGAGTTCGCGGACGGCGCCGTGCCCGACCTCGTCGCCGGCCCGGACGGCCATCTCGACCAGGGCGGTGCCGGCGAGCAGGACCGTGCCGCCGACCGTGTGGTCGGCGAGCCAGGGCCGGTCGGCCGGGGACAGGCGTCCGGTGAAGGTGACGGCGTCGGCCTCGGGCAGCTCCACCGCCGCGGTCAGCAGCGGGTGGCCGGCCGCTGTGATGCCCGCGGCCGCCAGGTCACCGGGGCCGGCGGCGTCGAGCCAGTACCGCCGGTGCTGGAAGGCGTACGTCGGCACGGTGGTGCGGCGGGCGTGGCTGCCGGCGAACAGGGCGGGCCAGTCGACGCGGGCGCCCCGGATGTGGGCGCGGGCGACGGCCGCGAGCAGCGTCCTCGGTTCCGGCCTTCCGTCGCGCAGTGCGGGCACGCAGTCGACGTCCTCGGGCAGGCAGTCGCGCGCCATGGCGGTCAGCACACCGCCGGGCCCGAGTTCGAGGACGGTGGTGGTGCCCTGCTCGACCAGGGTGCGCAGGCCGTCGGCGAAGCGGACCGTGTCGCGGACGTGACGTGCCCAGTACTCGGGGGTGCACAGTTGCGCGGGGTCCGCGAGGGCGCCGGTCAGGTTGGAGACGACCGGCAGGGCGGGGGTGTGGAACCTCAGTCCGGCGGCGACCTCCCGGAACGCGTCGAGCATCGGCTCCATGCGCGGCGAGTGGAAGGCGTGCGAGACGCGCAGCCGTTTGGTCCTGCGGCCGCGGGCGGCGAACACGGCGGCTACGGCCTCGACGGCGGGCGCGTCACCGGAGAGGACCACGGCCTCGGGACCGTTGAGCGCCGCGACGGCGACTTTCTCGGTGAGCTCGGCGAGGGCCTCGTCCTCGGTGGCCTGGACGGCGATCATGGCACCGCCCTCGGGCAGGCGCTGCATCATCGCGCCGCGGGCGGCGACCAGGGCCGCGGCGTCCTCCAGGGACCACACGCCGGCGACGTGGGCGGCGGCGAGTTCGCCGACGGAGTGCCCGGCGACCAGGTCGGGGCGCACCCCCCAGGACTCGACCAGCCGGTAGAGGGCCACCCCCACGGCGAACATGGCGGCCTGGGTGTAGGCGGTCCGGTCGAGCAGGTCCGCGTCCGGGGTGCCGGGTTCGGCGAGGACGACGTCGCGCAGCGGCCGGTCGAGCCAGCGGTCCAGGGTGGCGCAGACCTCGTCGAAGGCGCGGGCGTACACCGGGAACGACGCGTACAGTTCGCGCCCCGTCCCGGGGCGCTGTGCGCCTTGGCCGGAGAAGACGACGGCGAGCCTGCCGTCGGTGGCGGTGGCGTGCGTGTCGTCGCCCGCGGCGAGGGCGGCCAGGTCGTGGCGGGCCTCCTCGGGGGAGCCGGCGACCACGACCGCGCGGTGCGCGAAGGCGGAGCGGCCGCTGAGCGTGAGGGCGATGTCGGCCAGGGCCGGCGCGGGCTCCGTGTCGAGAAGGGCGGCGACGCGTCCGGCCTGGGCGCGCAGGGCCTCCTGGGTCTTGGCGGAGAGGACGAGCGGGACGAGCCCTTCGGGCAGGGCGCGTTCCGGGGCGTCCGCCGGGTGCGGTCCGTCGGCGGGCGTCCCGGCGGGTTGTTCGAGGACGACGTGGGCGTTGGTGCCGCTGATGCCGAAGGAGGACACACCGGCGCGGCGGGGGCGCCCTGTGTCCGGCCAGTCCCTGGCCTCGGTGAGCAGCTCGACCGCGCCGGCCGTCCAGTCGACCTGGGGTGTCGGGGCGTCCACGTGCAGCGTCTTCGGCAGCACACCGTGCCGCATCGCCTGCACCATCTTGATCACGCCCGCCACACCCGCGGCGGCCTGCGCATGCCCGATGTTCGACTTCAGCGACCCCAGCCACAACGGCGCACCCTCAGGACGCGAACGGCCGTAGGTGGCCAGCAGGGCCTGCGCCTCGATCGGGTCACCGAGGGAGGTACCGGTGCCGTGCGCCTCGACGACGTCGACGTCGGCGGGGGTCAGGCCGGCGTTGGCGAGGGCCTGGCGGATGACGCGCTGCTGGGAGGGGCCGTTGGGCGCGGTCAGCCCGTTCGAGGCGCCGTCCTGGTTCACGGCGGTGCCACGGACGACGGCCAGCACGTCGTGACCGTTGCGGCGGGCGTCCGACAGCCGCTCCAGCAGCAGCACGCCCACGCCCTCGGACCAGCCGGTGCCGTCCGCCGAGGCGGCGAACGCCTTGCAACGGCCGTCGGCGGCGAGGCCGCGCTGCCGCGAGAACTCGACGAAGCTGCCCGGGGTCGCCATCACCGCGACACCGCCGGCCAGCGCCAGGGAGCACTCCCCCGCGCGCAGCGCCTGGGCGGCCAGGTGCAGGGCGACCAGGGAGGACGAGCACGCCGTGTCCACCGTCACCGCGGGGCCCTCGAAACCGAAGGTGTACGACACCCTGCCGGAGACCACGCTGCCCGCGCCACCGACGCCGAGGTAGCCCTCGATCTCCTTGGCGGGCCGCACCGCCCGGGTGGTGTAGTCGTGGTACATGACGCCGGCGAAGACACCGACGTCCGCGCCGCGCAGCGCGGTCACGTCCAGGCCGGCGCGTTCGAAGGCCTCCCAGGAGGTCTCCAGCAGCAGCCGCTGCTGCGGGTCCATCGCCAGCGCCTCGCGCGGGGAGATCCCGAAGAACTCGGCGTCGAAGCCGGCCACGTCGTCGAGGAAGCCGCCCTCGCGGACGTAGGACTTGCCGGAGGCGTCCGGGTCGGGGTCGTACAGTTCCGCCAGGTTCCAGCCCCGGTCGGACGGAAACGGGGAGAGGCCCTCGGCGCCGTCGGCGACCAGCCGCCACAGGTCCTCGGGCGAGGCGACGCCGCCCGGCAGCCGGCAGCTCATCGAGACGATCGCGATCGGTTCGTCGGGGGCCGAGGCACCGGGGGCCTGCCGGGCCGGGACGTCGGCCGGCTCGCCGCAGACCTCGCCCAGCAGCCGGTGCGCCAGGGCTTCGGGGGTGGGGTGGTCGAAGGCGCTGGTCGCGGGGAGCCGCAGACCGGTGACGGTGGCGAGCCGGTCGCGCAGGGCGACGGCCATCACGGAGGTGAAGCCCAGCTCCTTGAAGGCCCGGTCGGCCGGCATCTTCTCGGTGTCGGTGCGGCCGAGGACCGCGGCGGTCTCGGCGCGCACGAGCCGCAGCAGGATCTCCGCCCGCTCCTCGGCGGGCACGCTCTCCAGCCGGTCGCGCAGCTGCGCGGTCTCGGCAGGGGTCTGCCGGTCCGTGGTGTCGATCAGTCCGCGCAACGGTGCGGGGACCGGGCCGCCGAGCAGGGCGGCGTTGTCGAGGCGCATCGCGACGAGTGCGGCCTCGCCCGCGGCGTGCGCGGCGTCGAACATCACCAGGGCCTGCTGTTCGGTGAGTTCGCCCGCCGCGAAGGGGAGAGCGCTCTCAGCCGCTCCGCGCGGCCAGGGCCCCCAGGCCAGGGACAGCGCCGGCAGGCCGTGGGCGCGCCGGTGATGGGCCAGTGCCTCGAGCGCGGCGCTCTCGGCCGCGAGCGCGCCGGCGCCGGGGGCGCCGAGGACGCCCAGCGGCGAGGAGCACAGGACGAACGCGGTCAGGTCCCGGTCGGCGGTCAGGTCGTGCAGGGCGTGTGCCGTGGCGGACACGGCACCGGTCCCGGTGATCTCCTCCGCGAGCACCACGGCCGTCAGCGGTGGGCGGTCGCCCTCCGCCAGCAGCTCGGCGAGGGCGTCGCGGTCGCCCGGGTCGCCGATGACGGCGGTCGCGTGGGCGCCGGCCCCGGCGAGTTCGGCGCACAGGGCCCGCACGCTCGCGTGCCCGTGCTCGGAGCCGTGGGCCAGGAGCAGGTGGCGGGCGCCGTGCACGGTCACGAGGTGGCGGGCGAGCGCGGCCCCCTGGGCGGTGGCGGCGCCGGTGACCAGGACCGTCCCGTCGGGATCGAGCAGCGGGAGCGGCTGCTCCTCCCGGTCCGTGGAGACGCGGGCGAGGCGCGGCAGCAAGGCGACGCCGGAGCGGATGGCGAACTGGGGTTCACCGGCGTTCACGGCGGCGACCAGGGGACGGGCCCCGCCCTCGCCGAGCCCGTCGGTGTCGAGGTCGGCGAGTACGAGCCGGCCCGGGTGTTCGGTCTGCAGCGCGCGGAGCAGTCCCCACAGCGGGGCGTGGGCGGGGTCCCTGACGTCCTCGCCGTCGCCGGCGGCCACGGCCCGCCGGGTGAGGACCACGAGCGTGACGTTCTCGTCGCGGTCGTCGGCCAGCCAGTCCGCGAGGGACGTGACGAATTCCGCGATGCCCGCCGCGGAGTCGTAGGCGGTCCGGTCGACGAGGAGGACGCCGGTGCCGCCGTGGGACGCGGTGCCGGCCGCCGTGTGGGCGGCGGCGGGGTCGGTGTGGACCTCGCACGTGATGCCGACGGCCTCCAGGGCGGCGGCCAGGCCGAGCGAGTCGGAGCCCGCCAGCACCCAACCGCCCCGCTCGACCGGCCCTGTTCCCATCGACAGCGGGGAGCTGGGTATCCAGTCGACGCGGAACAGCGAGTCGTACAGGCCACTGCTGGTGGCGCGCAGCCGGGCGGGCGTCTCCAGCAGCCGGTGCCGGATGATCTTGCCCGAGGCGGTACGCGGGATCGACTCGATCTCGTACAGCTCCTCGGGCACCTTGAAGTAGGAGAGCCTGTCGCGGCACGCGCCGAACAGCTCCTCCGTGTCCGGTCCCTGGGGGCCGGGGACGATGAACGCGACCGGCACCTCGCCCAGCACGTCGTGCGGCTTGCCGACCACCGCGACGTCGGCGACGCCGGGGACGGAGCGCAGGACCTCCTCGACCTCTCCGGGGTGGATGTTCTCCCCGGCGCGGATGATGAGTTCCTTCCTCCGGCCGGTGATCGTGAAGTAGCCGGCCGCGTCACGGCGGGCCAGGTCGCCGGTGCGGTACCAGCCGTCGTGGAAGGCGGCGGCGGTGGCCTCGGGCTGGTTGTGGTAGCCGGCCATGACGCTCGGCCCGCGCACCCACACCTCGCCCTCCTGACCGTCGGCGACGTCCTCTCCGGTCCCGGTGTCCACCAGGCGTACGCCCAGACCCACCACCGGCAGGCCGCAGGACCCCTCGACGCGGGCACCCTCGGGCCAGTTGACGGTGATGGAACCGCAGGTCTCGGTGGAGCCGTAGGCGTCGATGAGGGGGACGCCGAAGACACGCTCGAACGACCGGCGCAGTGAGGCGGTGGTGACCGCGCCGCCGACCAGGGCCACGCGCAGCCGGGGGGCGGTGAAGCCGCGGTCGCGTGCCGCGTCGAGGAGGTAGTGCAGCAGAGTGGGGACGCCGGCCAGGAAGGTGGCGCGCTCCTCGTCCAGTGCGGTCAGCACGTCCTCGGCCGACAGGCCGTCGACGATGCGGGCGCTGGCGCCCACGGCCATCACGGACAGCACGCAGGCGATGTGCGAGAGGCTGTGGAAGAGGGGCAGCGGCCAGACGACGCGGTCGTCGGGGCCGAGTCCGGGCACCGGCACGTAGCAGGCGGCCACCGACCACAGGCAGTTGCGCTGGGTGGAGAGCACGCCCTTTGGCCTGCCGGTGGTGCCCGAGGTGTAGAGCATCCACGCCAGGTCGTCCAAGCCGAGGTCGTCACGGGCCGGGGTCGCGGGTTCCTGCGTGGCGAACGACTCGTAGGACAGAAAGCCCGACGGCACCGGCCCGTCGCCGACCAGGACGACCGTCAGGTGCGGGCGGTCCGGCAGCAGGCGCCTCAGCTGGTCCACGTGCGGGTGATCGGTGATGACGAGGCGGGCGCCGCTGTCGTCGAGGATGTGCGCGAGTTCCGCGTCGCTGCTCTGCGGGTTGACCGGGACGCCGATGGCACTGGCCCGGGTGATGGCGTAGTAGCTCTCGACGGTCTCGACGCGGTTGCCCAGGCAGATGGCCGCACGGTCGCCTGGTTGCAGCCGCAAATCCGCCAGGTGTCCGGCGAGCCTCCGGGTCCGCAGCTCCAGGTCGTCGTAGCTCACGCTCCGGCGGGCGTCCCGGTAGGCGACCTTGGCACCGAAGTGCCGGGCCTGGTGGATCAGCAGCTCGGGGAGCGGTCGGATCAACTCCGTGCGCAGCATGTGTCGTCATCCCTCCAGGGCGACAGCGGACGGGCAGTCCGTCATGGCAAACGGTTCGCCCTGCCCGGCACAGTCTCGTCATCCGGTGCTTCTCCGCACCCCCCTCAACACCCCCCTACGCATCCCTAACTTGCGGAGTGACGAGAATTAACCGAGAAGATTTCAGCGCGTGTTTGGAGCCGCGGACGGGCGGCATTAGGCTCCACCGCCGTACGGACGGTCGTCACGTCATCGGCCGACGGCCGAAATACATCCGTGATAGGCGGCCGCATTACCGCGAGCGCCCGGGGAGCGGGAATCCTTTTCCCGGCGGACTTCCCTCGACAGCGGATCCGCAGGGAAAGGGACACCCGGACATGAAAGATTCCTCGCCCCGGCACACGCGCATCGTCGTGGAGCTCGGTGAGCGCGCCTACCCCGTCGACATCGGACCCGGCGTGCGCCACTCGCTGCCCGGGATCGTCGAGCGACTGGGAGCGCGGCGCGCCGCGGTGGTCTCCGCCCGGCCGGACGCCTGGACACCCGACCCCGGCGTGCCCTCGCTGGTGGTGCGGGCCCGCGACGGCGAGACGGACAAGACGCTCGCCACGGTCGAGGCGCTGTGCCGGGAGTTCGTGCGCTTCGGGCTGACCCGTGACGACGTGGTCGTCTCCGTCGGCGGCGGCACCACGACGGACGTCGTGGGTCTCGCCGCCGCGCTCTTCCACCGCGGGGTGCCCGTGGTGCACCTGCCGACCACGCTGCTCGCGCAGGTGGACGCCAGCGTCGGCGGCAAGACCGCCGTGAACACACCCGAGGGCAAGAACCTCATCGGCGCCTACTGGCAGCCCAGCGCGGTGCTGTGCGACACGGACTACCTGGAGACCCTGCCGCGGCGGGAGATGCTCAACGGCTACGGGGAGATCGCCCGCTGCCACTTCATCGGCGCCGGCGACCTGCGGGAGCTGACGCCGGCGGAGCAGATCGCGGCGAGTGTGGCCCGCAAGGCGCAGATCGTGTCCGCCGACGAGCGCGACACCGGCCTGCGCCACCTGCTCAACTACGGCCACACGCTGGGCCACGCACTGGAGCGGGCCACGGACTTCCGGCTGCGGCACGGGGAGGCGGTGGCGATCGGCACGGTGTTCGCCGGGCGGCTCGCACGGGCCGTGGACCGGATCGATGAAGCGCGGGCGGCGGAGCACCTGGAGGTGGTGCGCCACTACGGGCTCCCCCACGAGCTGCCCGGGGACGTGGCACCGGCCCGGCTGATCGATCTGATGCGGCTGGACAAGAAGGCGACGTCGGGACTGACCTTCGTACTGGACGGCAAGGACGGCGCCGAGCTGGTGCCGGATCTGCCGGAGCACGTCGTCGCGCGGGCTCTGGCGGAGATGCCGCGCGCAGCGGGCTGAGAAGGGGCGCACACGACAGCTGGGCCGCGCCGGCCCGGACGGGAATTCTTCCGGGCCGGCGCGGATCGTGCCGTTGCGGGCCGGCGCGGATCGTGCCATTGCGGGCCGGCGCGGGTCATGCCGCTGCAGGCCGGCGCGGGTCATGCCGCTGCGAACCGGCGCGGGTCATGCCGTTGCAGGCCGGCGCGGGTCATGCCGCTGCGAACCGGCGCAGGTCATGCTGTTATGGACAGCGGACGGGAACATCACCGTCACCGGCAACCACCGAGCTGGACCCCGGCACTCGCACGCATCCCTCGCGGAGAACGGCAACCTTGGCGGCGGCCTCCGGCAGCGGGCGGGAGCACCACCGTCACCGGCAACAGGTGCGAGCACCACCATCACCGGCAACGGATGGGAGCACACCGTCTCCGGCAACAGGTGGGCGCACCACCGTCACCGGCAACAGGTGAGAGCACCCCCGCACGGCAACCGACCCCGGCCAACCGCCGCGTCCGGCAACGTGCGAGGACTCCAGCGTTGCCGGCAGCCATCGGCCTGCCCCCGCCGCGTCCTGCAGCGGACCGGAATACCGCCGTTCCCGACAACCGGCCCCGGCCCCACCCCTGCCTGCCACCGGCGAAGGCACCGACGCTTCCGGCAGTCACCGGGAGCGCTGCAGGCCGGGGTGGACGTCGGCCCCCTGGCTCGTCCCCTCGCGGTTCCGCGGTGGCCGCTCCCTGGCCGGCAGTGCCGCACCGGGCGGTGAGGACGGTGCGCCAAGGCGAGCGGGCACCACGGGTGGCAGCGGTGGCCGGGGCGGTCGGGCCGTCTCGGCGGTGACCGTGGCGGTGCAGCGGGCAGCCGCCGGCGAGCTTCGCCGCAGGGCCGCCCTTGCTGCCGCCCTGCGGCGATGCCCAGGTGGTGGGGGTGGATCGCCTGGCCGGGTCAGTCCCCGAGGTGACTGGTGACGATCTCGGCGACCTGGCGGAGCACGCGTGGGCTGCTGAGCATCTCCTCGTGGCCGCAGCCCAGTTCGTGGCGCACGATCTCGCCCGCGACGTAGGGCGCCCAGGCCTCGCTGGAGGCCGCTTCGGCCACCGGGCTGGGATCGGCCGCGAACAGGTGCATCACGCCGCTGTACTTCTCCGGCCTGTGGGCCTTCCAGGCGCCGAGGTCGGTCAGCATGGTCTCGACGAAGGTCTCGGCCGCGCTCTTCCTGCCGTGCCAGGCGTAGTTGGTCGCCATGTCGGCGAACTCGGCGATGTCCTCGTACCTGAGCGGGCGCTCGTACGCGGTGAGGTCCTTGCCGTTGATCAGCAGGATCAGTTCGATCAGGCCCTGTTCGTCACGGTCTTCCTTGTCCGTGATGTGCGGGTTGGTGTTGAACACGCCGAGGAACTCGATCTCCTCGCCGCGTTTCTGGAACTCGGCGGCGACGGCGTGGGCCAGAATCCCCCCGAAGGACCAGCCTAGGAGGCGGTACGGCCCCTCGGGCTGGACGCCCTGGATGCGGTCCGCGTAGTCCGCCGCCATGGCCGTGATGCTGTCGACGGGGGTGTCGAACTCCTGGAAGGTGTGCGACTGGAGGCCGTAGATCGGATACTCCAGGCTGAAGTGCTGGGCGAGCACTCCGTAGCACCAGGCGGTGCCCCCCAAGTGGCGCATGCAGAACAGCGGCCGTGCGGAGCCCCTGGTCATCAGCGGCAGCAGGACGTCGAAGGAGTCCTGCGGCTCGTCACCGGTCAGCCGCCGGGACAGCCCGGCCGGCGTCGGGAACTCCACGAGCATCCGGATCGACAGCTCCAGGTCCATCTCGGAGCGCACCCGGGCCAGGAGGCGCGCCGCGAGCACCGAGGAGCCGCCGAGGTCGAAGAAACTGTCGCGTGGTCCGACCTGCTCCACACCGAGCACCTCGGCGAAGAGCCGGCTGAGCATCAGCTCCGACTGCGTGAGGTGCGTCTCGACCATGGCGGTCCGCGCGACGACGGGTGCCGGCAGTGCCTTGCGGTCGAGCTTGCCGTTGGGGGTGAGCGGGAACTCCTCCAGGGCCACCACGGCGGACGGCACCATGTACAGGGGCAGGGTGTCGGCCACGAGGTTCCGCAGCTCCTTGACGTCGGGCACGCGCCCCGGGGCGGCCGTCACGTAGGCCACGAGGCGCCGGTCGCCGGGGCGGTCCTCCCTGACCGTCGCGGCCGCCTGGTCGACGTCCTCGGACCGCTCCAGGGCGGCCTCGACCTCTCCGAGTTCCACCCGGAAGCCGTGGAGTTTCACCTGGTGGTCGGCGCGGCCGACGTACTCCAGGGCGCCGTCCGCGCGTTGCCGCACCACGTCGCCCGTGCGATACATCAGAGCACCGTCGTCGCCGGGACGGTGCGGCAGGAAGCGCTCGGCGGTCAGCTCCGGCCGGTTGAGGTAGCCACGGGCCACACCGGCGCCGGCGATGAACAGCTCGCCCTCGGTACCGGGCTCGACGGGCGCCAGTTGCTCGTCGAGGACGTACAGCAGGGTGTTGCGCAGGGGCCTGCCGATGACGGCCGCGTCGTCGGGCCGGGTGACCGGGTGCATCGTGGACCACACGGTGGTCTCCGTGGGCCCGTACCACTGGATGACCTCGGCGCCGAGGTCGAGCAGCGTCGCGGCGAGCTTCTCCGACAGCGCCTCGCCGCCGATGAGGATACGCAGACCGCGCAGCACCTCGGGGGTGACGGTGGCCAGCATGTGCCAGTGGGTGGGGGTGGCCTGGGCGGTGCCGATCCGCCTTCGGGCGATCAGGTCGCCCAGTGCCTGCGGGTCCTGCCCGGTGGCGCGGGGTGCGATGACCGCGCGGGCACCGGTGTAGTACGGCAGGAACAGCTCGGGCACCGACATGTCGAAGGTGGCGGTGGTGACCGACAGCATGCGGTCGCCGGGTCCCAGGGACAGCCGCTCCCGCATCGCCTCCAGCAGGTTGTGCAGGGCGCGTACAGGGATCTCGACGCCCTTGGGGGTGCCGGTGGATCCGGAGGTGTAGATGATGTACGCGAGGTCTTCGGGCTTCGGCGGGGCGACCCGTTCGGCGTCCGTCAGATGTCCGGCGGGCAGCGCTGCCACCGCCGCGGCCGTCCCGGGGTCGTCCAGCACGATACGGGGGACGCCCACGTCGGTGCGGTCGGCGTCGACGCGGGCCGACGTCACCAGGGCGACCGGGGCGGCGTCGCGGACCTGGAAGGCGACGCGCTCGGCGGGGTGCTCCGGGTCGAGGGCGAGATAGGCCCCGCCGGCCTTGAGTACCGCCAGGAGCGTGACCAGCAGTTCCGTGGAACGGGGCAGCATCACCGCGACGACACGGTCGGGACCGACTCCCCGGGCCACCAGGTGGCGGGCGAGCCGGTTGGCCCGCTCGTGGGCCTCCCGGTACGTCAGCTCCACGCCCTCGTATTCGAGGGCCGTGTGTTCCGCGACGGAGTCGGCCCGCTCCTCCAGCGCCTTCACCAGCATGTTCCACTCCACAGGATGGGGTACGGATGGTCGCCGAGGTGCCGGTCACACGGCCGGGGTGCGCATCCAGCGGTTCCAGTACGGCCGCCAGCCGTGGCGGTGCCAGAACGGCGTGGAGATCGGGTTGAACATCGCGTGGTAGCCGACCGCCGCGCCGATGCCCATGGCGTCCAGGTCGGCGTGCACGTGGTGGGCGAGGGAGGTGCCGATGCCCAGGCTGCGGTAGCCCTCCTTGACGGCCTGGCAGACGAGGTGCGCGACCGGGGTGGCCGTGATCTTCGTAGCGAGCCATGCCTGCTGCGGCTCCGAGAAGTCCTCGCCCCGGTGCATCCCGACGATCTCGCCCTCGTGCTCGGCGACCCAGATCAGCGGTTCGTCGCGTTTGAACGACGCGGTGATCTCCTCGCGCAGCAGTGCCTCGGTGGTGTCGCGCTCGACGGCGCCGCTGACGGCGGCGTCGAACCGGGTCTCCACCATCTGCAGCTCGAACACCGCCTCGCTGTCCTCGACGGTGGCCCGGCGCACGCGCACCTTGCCCGACTCCGGCACCAGCTCGGTGCCCCTGAGCCGGCCGATCATCACGAACTCGGGAACGAACCCGAAGGCGCGCAGGACCCGGGTCATGCCGACGTCGCGGCTGGGCCACTCGACGGCGGCCATGGAGTCCGCGCCGGGGCGCTCCGGGTGGCTCTCCATGTACTGCTGCCAGCGTGTGAGCAGAGCGGCCATCTCGTCGGGACCGGATACCCGGGGGGTGAGTTCCCAGCGGTCCAGCGGGCCGAGCACCGCCTCCAGCGCGTCGGCGTCGACGCGGGTGTGCGTCAGCAGACCCTGCGCCCCGCTCACCTCCAGAAGCTCTTCGCCGTCGGAGGGGTCCGGCAGCGCCGCGGCCTCCGGAATCATCCGGTCGATGGGGCGCAGCCGGTCGCGGTGAGCGGCCAGCACGGATTCCGCCGTCTGTCCCTGGGGCATCGTGTCGTGTCCTCGGCTTTCGGTTCTCGTTCGTGTCCGCGCGGTTCTCCGTCGTGGCCGTGCGGATTCCGGTCGTGTCCGTGCGGAAGCCGGGGCGGCCCGGCTCGGGGGGACTCGGGGAAGAACAGGGTGGTACGTCGAACCGGCCGGGACCGCGTCAGCGGTCGGCGGCCCTTCCCGGCAGCGCGCGTGCAGTGAGCCGACACCCCACGGCACCGAGGTCCCGGCCGGCCTTCATCGGGGCCGCGGGACCGGTGACCGCGCCAATGGTGTCGTGGTCGGCTTGAATGGTGCGGATCATCTCCGCCTCACCGTCGTGCTGGAACGCGTCGGCTTTTCGGTCGCGTCCGGTCACTTCTTCGGCGCCCCATCCCGACGCCTCCCGAGTATGCCGAGATCCGGTCCGTTCATCAACAGCGGTCTGCTCAATACGCACCGTGCTTTGCAGCGGTCCGTCAGGAGGTGGTTTTTCCGCCCCCCACATTGACAGGCGGAGGCCAGTACTCGGTATGTCCGCAGTCACAAGGGGGAACATAGGGGGGTCCCGCAGGGGAATGACGCCCCGCCAACCACTGGGTTAGCGTGCCCATCGCGACGACCGGCCCCGCCGGGCGGTGGTCGCTCGACCTGCCCGGCCAGGCGCGCGGACCGCGCCGAGACGGTGTTCCGGTGCCGGCGTCCGGGCGGACACCCGGTCCCTGAGGAGCTGTTCCGCGTCATGCCTCCGCGATGGTCCCCGCGGCGGCGTTCGCATGCGCGTAGACCGAAGGAGTAAGAACAGCATGAGCAGTGGTGTGCAACTGGGCTCGGCCCTTCCGGTGTGGCCGCAGTACGACGACGCGGAGCGCACCGGCCTGATCCGGGCACTGGAACAGGGCCAGTGGTGGCGCATGGGCGGCGGAGAAGTCGAGGCGTTCGAGCGGGAGTTCGCCGAGTACCACGGCGGCGAGCACGCGCTGGCGGTCACGAACGGCACGCACGCCCTCGAACTGGCCCTGGAGGTCATGGGTGTCGGCCCCGGTACCGAGGTGATCGTGCCGGCCTTCACCTTCATCTCCTCGTCCCAGGCCGCTCAGCGACTCGGCGCGGTCGTGGTGCCTGTGGACGTGGACCCGGAGACCTACTGCATCGATCCGGCCGAGGCCGCGAAGGCCGTCACCTCGAAGACCCGCGCGATCATGCCGGTACACATGGCCGGCCAGCTCGCCGACATGGACTCCCTCGACAAGCTGGCGGCCGACTCCGGCGTGCCGCTGATCCAGGACGCCGCACACGCGCAGGGCGCCACCTGGAACGGCCGGCGGCTCGGCGAACTGGGCTCGGTCGCCGCGTTCTCCTTCCAGAACGGCAAGCTGATGACGGCCGGCGAGGGCGGTGCGGTGCTGTTCCCGACCGCCGAGATGGCGGAACACGCCTTCGTGCGGCACAGCTGCGGACGTCCGCGGGACGACCGCGGCTACTTCCATCGCACGTCGGGCTCCAACTTCCGGCTCAACGAGTTCTCCGCCTCGGTGCTGCGCGCCCAGCTCGCGCGCCTGGACGGGCAGATCCGGACCCGCGAGGAGCGCTGGCCGCTGCTGTCCTCGCTGCTCGCCGGGATCCCCGGCGTGGTGCCGCAGCGGCTGGACCGCCGGGCCGACCGCAACCCGCACTACATGGCCATGTTCCGGGTGCCCGGCATCACCGAGGAACGGCGCGCGCGGGTCGTCGACACGCTCGTCGAGCGCGGTGTCCCCGCGTTCGTCGCGTTCCGCTCGGTCTACCGCACGGACGCCTTCTGGGAGTTGGGCGCCCCGGACCTGTCGGTGGACGAACTGGCCCGCCGCTGCCCCCACTCGGAGGCGCTGACGACCGACTGCGTGTGGCTGCACCACCGGACGCTGCTCGGCACCGAGGAGCAGATGCACGAGGTCGCCGCCGTCATAGCCGATGTCCTCGGCTCATGACCGCGGCCGACCTCGACGGCAGGCCGCTCCGCACCGCCGTGGTGGGGCTCGGCTGGGCGGCTCGGTCCATCTGGCTCCCGCGGCTGCGCCGTCACCCCGGCTTCACCGTGACCGCCGCGGTGGACCCCGACCCCGCCTCGCGCGCGGCCGTCACCGCCGACGTCCCCGGCACCCCGGTCCTGACGGCCCCGCACGAAGTGGACCCCGCGGAGACGGACCTGGCCGTCGTGGCGGTCCCCAACCACCTGCACTGCGAGATCGCCAGTGGTCTGCTGCGCAAGGGGGTCCCGGTCTTCCTGGAGAAGCCGGTGTGCCTGACCGCGGCGGAGGCGGAGCGGCTGGCCGAAGCCGAACGCGTCGGCGGTACGCGGCTCCTGGCGGGCAGCGCCGCCCGCCACCGCGCCGACGTCCGGGCACTGCTCGCCCACGCCGACGACGTGGGTGCCGTCCGCCACATCGAGCTGTCCTGGGTGCGTGCCCGGGGTGTGCCGGATGCGGGCGGCTGGTTCACCCGGCGTCGGTTGTCCGGTGGCGGTGCGCTGGTGGACCTGGGATGGCATCTGTTCGACATCGCCGCCCCCCTGCTGGGCCCGGCAAAGTTCACGCGGATCGCCGGTGCGGTCTCGGGCGACTTCATCGCACGGGAGACCGCACGGGTCTCCTGGCGCGCGGAAGGGGCCGGGCAGGACCGGGAGAGCGAGCGGGCGCCCGGCGGGGCCATCGACGTCGAGGACACCGCCCGCGCGTTCCTCGTCACCGACAGCGGTGCCTCGGTGTCGCTGCACGTGAGCTGGGCCTCGCACGAGGAGCGCGACATCACCCGGATCCGGGTCGACGGCAGCGCGGGCAGCACGACCCTGCGCTGTACGTTCGGCTTCAGCCCCAACCGCCTGGAGCACCCGGAACTGACCCGCACCGACGAGGGGCGGACCCGTGTCGTCACGGTGCCCGCAGAGCCCGTCGGCACAGAGTACGACCGGCAGCTCGACGAGTTGCTCGCCCAGTTGCGGGGTCCGGCCGGTCCGCACCGGGCCGTCGAGGAAGCACGCCGCACCATCGACGCCATCGAGCGGATCTACTCCTCGGCCCGCACCGCACAGCACGGACCCGAGCAGCGCCGGCCGTGACCGGCACGGCCGGCCCCCAGGTCGGCCCGCGCCGCCGTCCCTGTCGGACGGCAGCGGTCCCCGCCCCCCGTAACCGCCGCCCCACGAAAGGGAGCAGCACAGCGCCATGGACAGTCTTGGAGCCAGCCAAGGCCTCGCCACCCACGACAATCGCGCGGAGCCGATCGACGCGGTCGTCTTCGACCTCGACGGAGTACTCGTCAACAGCTTCGCCGTGATGCGCCAGGCGTTCACCACCGCCTACGCCGAGGTGGTGGGGGACGGCGACGCACCCTTCGAGGAGTACGAGCGGCATCTGGGCCGCTACTTCCCCGACATCATGCGGATCATGGGGTTGCCGCCGGAGATGGAGGCCCCCTTCGTCCGTGAGAGCTACCGGCTCGCCCACCTCGTCCCGGTCTTCGACGGCGTGCCGGAGATGCTCGGACAGCTGCGGGCGCGCGGTGTCGGGCTCGCCGTCGCCACCGGCAAGAGCGGACCGCGGGCGCGTTCGCTCCTCCAACAGCTGGGCCTGCTGCACCTGTTCACCGTCGTGATCGGCTCCGATGAGGTACGGCGGCCCAAGCCGGCCCCCGACATCGTGCTGAAGGCGCTGGGGGTGCTCGGCTCCGACCCCTCGCGGACCGTGATGGTCGGCGACGCGGTCACCGACCTCGCCAGCGCCCGGGACGCCGGGGTCACCGCCGTCGCCGCCCTGTGGGGCGAGACCGACGAGGAGACCCTGCTCGCGGAGAAACCCGATGTCGTACTGCGGGCACCGGCGGAACTCCTCGACGCGTGCTTCGGCAGCGCCCGAACGCCTTGATCCCACGCACTCGAAGACCGTCGACGAGGGGCCTGGGTGTCCCCCGGGGATGGGGTGGGGGTCCGCCGACGGAACATCGCACGGGTGCGGTCACGGGACACCGGCGTCCCGACCGGGCTCGGCGGAACGGTTCCGGCGACCGGGGGTCACCGCCCCCGGGATCCCGGCCTGTCACGGCGCCCCGCGGAGGCTTCCGGAGGGTCCTCCCCCATCACCCTCCACCGTTCTCAGTCATAGCTCGACCGATATTTCACCGGAGACTCGACGTGGGAAAAGCCGTGACGGAAACGTGTAAGCCGGCCCTGCAGCAGCCCGAGTGGGACGACCCGTCACAGGTCCGGCGCATCCGGGAGGTGCTGGCCGCGCGCCCACCGCTGGTCAAGGCGGAGGACGTGCGTGCGCTGCGGATGCTGCTGGCCCAGGTGGCCGACGGCAACGCCCTCGTGGTGCAGGCCGGCGACTGCGCCGAGCACCCGGGTGAATGCGACGCCGCGTACGTGTCGCGCAAGTCCGCGCTGCTCGACCTGCTCGCCGCGACGCTGATGACGGCCGCCCGTAAACCGGTCGTACGGGTGGGACGCATCGCCGGCCAGTTCGCCAAGCCGCGCTCCAGGCCTCTCGAACGGATCGGAGGCCTGGAACTGCCGGTCTACCGAGGTCACATGGTCAACGGTCCTCGGCCCACCCCGGAAGACCGGCGGCATGACCCGCTGCGCCTTCTGACCTCGTACATGACGGCCGGTGACGTCCTGGAGCACCTGGGCTGGCGCGGCCCCGCTCCCTCCGGTCACCGGCCGCGGCCCGAACCCCGGGTGTGGACGAGCCACGAGGCGCTCGTCCTGGACTACGAGCTTCCCTTGGTCCGTGAGCTGGGTGACGGACGCCGCTGGCTCGGCTCGACCCACTGGCCGTGGATCGGCGAACGGACCCGTCAGCTGGACGGCGCGCACCTGGACCTGGCCGCCGGCATCGTCAACCCGGTCGCGGTGAAGGTCGGTCCGACGACCACGGTGGAGGAGATCACCCTCCTGTGCGAGCAGCTCGATCCGTTGCGGGAGCCGGGCCGTCTCACGCTCATCGCACGCATGGGCGCCGACGCGGTCTCCGAGAGGCTGCCCGCGCTCGTGGAGGCGGTCCGGCTGGCCGGGCACCCGGTGATCTGGCTCAGCGACCCCATGCACGGCAACACGGTCACCGGCCCGGACGGTCACAAGACCCGCCTGCTGGTGACCATGGCACGGGAGATCCGGGGGTTCCTCCGGGCCGTGGCCGGCGCCGGCGGCACGGCGGGCGGGCTGCACCTGGAGACCACCCCCGACGACGTCCTCGAATGTGCCACGGACGTGTCCGAGTTCGAGGGGGCCACCGTCCGGCGCACCAGTCTGTGCGACCCCCGGCTCAACCAGGAGCAGGCGGTCTCACTGGTCTCCGTCTGGGCCGACGTGGACAGCCGGCCCATCGCGCCTCCAGGCGGGTCACGGGTGGCCCAGGAGAGGCAGGGGAGCCCGCGGGCCCCGGGCGACCGGGAAGTGCTGTCCGCGCCGGAGCACCGAGAGTTCAGGACCCGGAGCCACGCAGAGGTGTGGCTCGACCAAGCCTAGGGCGACGAACGTCGGACCGTGGCAGCCCGGCCGCCCTTCTCTCCTCGGCCGCCCTGCCGCTTCGGCGCCGGTGCGTCGTGAGAACGCGGACCGTTTCCGTTTTCTGTCCCGGCCTCCTGCCCACTGCCAGGGAGTAGTAGGACCCATGCACCTTCTCGTCAACGGAATTCAGCACCGGGTCACCGGTGAGATTCTTGTCCCGAACTCGAAATACCACGCGCACCGCGCGCTGATCCTCGCCTCGCTCGCCGAGGGCGTCAGCCGCATCCGTGGTCTGTCCGACGCCCGGCACGTCGAGTACACGGTGCGGCTGCTGCGCGACCTCGGCGTGACCATCACCAGGGAGGGTGACACCTTCGTGGTGCGGGGACTCGGCGGGCGGTACGCACCGCGCCGGGAGGCCGTGTCCGCCGGCAGCTCCGGTACCACGCTGTACTTCATGATCGGTCTGGCGTCCCTGTCGGACCGTGCCGTGTCGGTGACCGGGCAGAAGTACTTCAAGCGACGCCCGGTCGGCCCGCTGCTGCGCGCCCTGGAACAGATGGGTGTGGGACTGGAGTCGGCCGACGACTGCCCTCCCGTCCACGTGCGGGGCCGCAGGCCCACCGGCGGTCACGTCACCATCGCGGGAACCCTGTCCCAGTGGATCTCCGGTCTGATCCTGCTGGCCCCGTTCGCGACGCGGCACACCACCATCGAGGTGGAGGGTGAGCTCAACGAGCGCCCCTACCTGGAGCTGACGGTGGCCATGATGCGGCAGTTCGGCCTCCAGGTGACGGTCTCCGAGGACTGGCGGCGCTTCGACATCGAGCCCGGCCAGCGGGCGCACCCGGTCGAGCTGGCGCTGCCGCCGGACATCGGCTCGGCGGCGTTCGGCATCGCGACGGCCGCGCTGCACCCCAGTGACGTGCTGCTGCGCGGGATCACCACGCTGGAGGGCGGTCCGGCCGACCACCCGGAGTTCCACTTCCTCGATGTCGCACGCTCCATGGGCGTTCCGATGGAGGTCGACGAGGCGGCCGGCGGGATCCGGATCCGGCAGGACGCGCCGCGGCTCACCGCGGTCGACGTCGACTGCCGCGACATCCCCGACATGCTGCCGATCCTCACGACCCTCGCCACGTTCGCACGCGGCGAGTCGGTGTTCCGCAACATCGCGCACACCCGGCTCAAGGAGTCCGACCGCGCCGCCGCGATGCTCCAGCTCAACGCCATGGGCGGCCGTCTGGAGCTGTCGGACGACGCGCTGCGGGTGCGCGGCGTGGACGGCCTGACCGGTGCCAGGCTGTCCTCGTTCAACGACCACCGCATCCTGATGTCGCTCGCGGTGGCGTCGTCGCGGGCACAGGGACACTCGACGCTGACGTATCCGAACGCGCACCGCATCTCCTATCCGACGTTCCTCGACTCGATGAACACCCTCACCGTGCCCGTGTCGGTTGAGGACGGTCCGGCGGACCCCGCCGGGGACCGTACCCCGGCCGCCGAGCCCGAGGCCGTCGGGCCCGAGCCGGCGTCCCGGGTCACGCTGCCGCAGTGGCTGCGCCGACGGGCCGAGACGCGGCCCGGGGACACGGCCGTCGTGGACGTGCGCTCCGACCGGGACGAGGTGATCACCTGGAGCGAGCTGGCCGAGCGGGTGGACCGCGCGGCGGCCCTGCTGCTGCGGCTCGGTGTGCGGCCGGGCGAGAACGTGGCGTACCAACTCCCGAACCGCGTCGAGTTCGTGGTGCTGTCACTGGCGGCACTGCGCATCGGGGCCGTGTGCTGCCCGGTCATCCCCTTCTTCCGCAAGCGCGAGGTCGGTTACGTCCTCCGGCGCTCCAGGGCGCGGGTGCTGGTCGTGGCGGACCGGCACCGCTCGCGCCGCCCCGCCGAGGAGGCACTGGACCTGGTCGCGGAGAACGGATCGGACCTGGATCTGGAGCACGTGGTGGTCCTGGCGACCGCGGGCGGCCCCGCCCAGCTGCCCGAGTCTCCCGCGGGCGGGACGGCCGTGTACGACTGGGAGCAGGCGCTGTCGGCGACAGTGGTCGACCGCGCTGCGCTGGACTCCCTCGCGCCGGCCCCCGGGATGACGGCGCAGCTCCTGTTCACCTCGGGAACCACCAGCGAGCCCAAGGGCGTCACGCAGCCCACGCGCAACCTGGTCAGGGCCGTGGCGATGGAGATCGGGCATCTGGGGCTCGGCAAGCAGGACGCGATCTGGGTGCCGTCGCCGCTAGCCCACCAGACGGGCTTCCTGTACGGCATGGTGCTCGCCCTGGTGCTGGGCGTGCCGCAGATCCTGCAACCGGAGTGGGACGCCAAACGGGCCCTGCAGTCGCTCAACGACCACCGCGCGACGTTCGTGCAGGCCGCGACGCCGTTCCTGTCCGACCTGGTGAAAGCCGTGGAGGAGAGCGGGGAGACACCGCGGCACCTGCGGATGTTCGTGGCGACGGGGGCCATGGTGCCCCGTGGCCTTGCGGAGCGCGCCGGACGGGTGCTGGGCACCGACGTGTGCGGGGCCTTCGGCACCACGGAGACCTGCCTGGGCGCACTGTCGTCACCCCGCGACGAGCCCCGGCAGCGCTGGGGCTCCGACGGCCGCGCCCTGGACGGCATCGAGCTGCGGATCACGGACGACGAGGGGCTGGTGCTGCCCGCGGGCGAGGAGGGCAACTTCGAGTTGCGTTCCCCCACGGTCTTCGAGGGCTACCTCGGGCGTCCCGACCTGACGTCCCAGGCGTTCACCGAGGACGGCTGGTACCGCACGGGTGATCTGGCGACGATCGACGCCGAGGGCTTCCTGCGGATCACCGGACGGGTGAAGGACGTGATCAACCGCGGCGGTGAGAAGATCCCCGTCTCCGAGATCGAGCAACTGCTCTTCCGGCACCCCGCGGTGGACGACGTCGCGGTGGTCGCGATGCCGGACGAGCGCCTCGGTGAACGCGCCTGTGCCTTCGTGGTCCCGGCCGCGGGGGCGGAGCTGACCTTCTCGGAGATGCGGCGGTACCTCGACGGACACGAGGTGGCCAAACAGTACTGGCCGGAGCGCCTGGAGCGGATCGACGCCCTGCCGCGCAACCCGATCGGCAAGGTGAAGAAGTTCGAACTGCGGGCGCTGGCCCGTGGCTTCCGGCCGCACGACGAGTGCGCCACCTGACACCGCCCGTCCCCGTCACGGTGCCCACCGTGGCGGGGAGGGACAGCAGACCGGAACGACGAGACGAGAGCAGGGGCGGCACATGACGGACGACGAGCGGTTCCAGGAGCTGCGTACCCGGGTCGAACAGTGGGTCGAGGGGCCTGGTGAGCAGTGGGCCGAACGCATCGAGGAGACCGGCCAGGTACCGGAGGAGCTGTGGGCCGAACTGAACGGCCTGGGGTTCCTGCGGATAGCCGCTCCCGCGGAGTACGGCGGACTGGGCCTCGGCTTCGCGCGCTGGATGGAGCTGATGGAGATCTTCTCCCGCTCGCACGGCTCCGTGCGCATGATCGTGCACGTGGTCAACGGCATCTGGCGGTCGATGGACGGCCACGCCGACGACGAGCAGCGCAAGCGCTTCGTCATCCCCTCGGTCACCGGCGAGATCAAGATCGCCTTCACTCTCACCGAGCCGGGCAACGGCACGGGCGCGGACATCACCACGTCGGTGGTGCGCGAGGGCGACACGTACTACCTCTCGGGCCGCAAGCACCTGATCACCTTCGGCGTGCGCTGTGACTACTACCTGCTGGCCGCCCGGGTCGAGGGCAGCACCGGGCACGACGGCACGGTGGCCCTGCTGGTGCCGCGGCACGCACCGGGCGTCACGGTCGAGAACACCTCCGACACCATGGGTGTCACCGGCACCGACCACGCGTCGCTGACCTTCGACCGCACCCCGGTGCCGGTGGACCACCGGCTGGGCGCGGAGGGCCAGGGCCTCGAGGTGTTCCTCGGCGGTTTCCTCACCCCGTCCCGGATCTCCGTGGCGATGAGCTGTGTCGGACTCGCGCAGCGCGCCCAGCAGCTGGCTGTCGAGTACGCCCGCAACCGTGTCACCTTCGGCAGGACGCTCACCCAGCGCCAGGCCATCCAGTTCATGCTCGCGGAGAACGCGGCGGACATCGAGGCCGCACGGCAGCTGGTCCTGCACGCGGCCCGCCGCTTCGAGGAGGGCGCCGACGACGCTTCCATGCAGTCGTCGATGGCGAAGATGCACGCGGTGACGATGCTGACGAACGTCACCGACAAGGCACTGCAGGTGCACGGCGGGCTCGGATACTGGAAGTCGCAGAAGATCGAGCGTGTGTACCGCGACGCGCGTGCCCAGCGCTTCGAGGAGGGCACCAACGAGGTGCAGAAGGCCGTGGTCTTCCGCGAGCTGCTCCAGCGTGCCACGTCCCGGGACGGAGAGGGAACGGTCCGATGAACAGTCCACACTCGCGGCAGACGGCCGACCGCCGGCAGGTCTCCCTGATCACGGGGGCCTCACGCGGCATCGGCCGTACCCTGGCCCTCACCCTCGCCCGCCGGGGCGGCACCGTGGTCGTCAACTACAAGAAGAACGCCGACCTGGCGCAGAAGACCGTGGCCGAGGTCGAGGAGGCCGGCGGTCAGGGCTTCGCGGTCCAGGCGGACGTCGAGACCACCGAGGGTGTCACAGCGCTGTTCGACGAGGTGGCGCAGCGCTGCGGGAGGCTCGATCACTTCGTGTCCAACGCGGCGGCGAGCGCGTTCAAGAACATCGTCGATCTCGGTCCGCACCACCTGGACCGCTCGTACGCGATGAACCTGCGGCCCTTCGTCCTGGGGGCGCAGCAGGCCGTGAAGCTGATGGACAACGGCGGGCGGATCGTGGCGCTGTCCTCCTACGGCTCGATCCGCGCCTACCCCACCTACGCCATGCTCGGCGGCATGAAGGCCGCCATCGAGTCGTGGGTGCGGTACATGGCGGTGGAGTTCGCCCCCTACGGCATCAACGTCAACGCGGTCAACGGCGGGCTCATCGACTCCGATTCGCTGGAGTTCTTCTACAACGTCGACGGCATGCCGCCCATGCAGGGCGTCCTCGACCGCATCCCCGCGCGCCGTCCGGGCACCGTGCAGGAGATGGCCGACACCATCGCCTTCCTGCTCGGCGAGGGAGCGGGTTACATCACCGGGCAGACCCTCGTGGTCGACGGCGGACTCAGCATCGTCGCGCCGCCGTTCTTCGCGGACGCGGGTGAGGCGCTCGAGCTGCCGCCCCGGCCGACGCGAGACGCCTGACCGGACGAGCCGACGACCGGAAGAGCCGACGAGAGGGGACGGCAGGTGCTGGACCACGTCTTCGAGCCTTGCGTGATCGGTGGCCTGACGGTGCCGCACCGCATCGTCATGGGTGCCATGCACCTGAATCTGGAGACCCTGGACGACGGCGGCGCGGCCCTGGCCGCGTTCTACTCGGAACGTGTGCGGGGCGGTGCCGGCCTGATCGTCACGGGCGGCTCCGCGGTGGACGCGGCGGGTTCGGGGGGCCCCGGTTACGGCGTGCTCGACGACGAGGACCACAGGTCGGCGCTGCGCCGGGCCGCCCGTGCGGTGCACGACGGCGGAGGTCTCATCGCCCTCCAGCTCTTCCACGCCGGGCGGTACGCGCTGCCCGGCACCCCCGGTGCGGACGGTGCCGCGCCGCTCGCGCCGTCCGCCGTGTACAGCCGGTTCTCCCGCACCACACCGCGGGCGATGACCGCGCGGCAGATCAGGGAGACCACCGCCGCCTTCGCCCGGGGTGCCCGGGCGGCGTACGACCTGGGGTTCGACGCGGTCGAGGTGATGGGCTCCGAGGGCTATCTGATCAACCAGTTCACCGCGCCCCTCACCAACCGCCGCGACGACGCCTGGGGCGGTGACGCCGGGCGGCGGCGGCGCTTCCCGGTCGAGGTGCTGCGGGCCGTACGGGCCGCGGTGGGACCGGGATTCCCGGTGCTCTTCCGGATGTCGGGCGCCGACCTGGTCGCCGGCGGTACCCCGTGGGAGGAGACGGCCGCACTGGCCGTCGCGCTCGCCGACGCCGGTGCCGACGCGCTCGCGGTGGGTGTCGGCTGGCACGAGTCCCCGGTGCCGACCGTGCAGGCGCAGGTACCGGCGGGGACGTGGGCCGTGTACGCCCAGCGGATCAAGCGGGCACTGCGGACGGCGGGTCACGACGCGCTGCCGGTCGTCGCCTCGAACCGCTTCAACCAGCTGGCGCAGGCCGAGGAGGTGTTGGCCGCGGGCGACGTCGATCTGGTGGCCATGGCCCGCCCGTTCCTCGCGGACCCGGCCATCGTCGGCAAGTCCCGCGCGGGGGCGAGCACGTCGGTGGACCTCTGCATCGCCTGCAACGAGGCGTGCATCGACCGGTCCTTCGGCACCGAGCGGGTGTCCTGCCTGGTCAATCCGCGGGCGGGACACGAGAGCGAGTTCCCGGCCGGCCGCTCCCCCGCGCGCCGGGGCAGGTACGCCGTGATCGGCGCGGGAGTGGCGGGACTGGAGGCGGCCCGCACCCTGGCGAGGCTGGGGCACGGGGTCGAGGTGTACGAGGCGGCGGACGAGCCCGGAGGCCAGTTCCGGCTGGCCGCCCGGGTGCCGGGCAAGGCCGACTTCGGCGCGACCGTACGACGGCGCGCGCGGGAACTCGACGATCTGGACGTGCCCGTGCGCCTGGGCCACCGTTTCGGTTCGCGGGACGTACCTCGTCTGCGCGCCGTGGACGGAGTGGTCGTCGCCACCGGGGTCCGTCCCCATCGGCCGGACCTGCCCGGCGTCGGACTGCCGCATGTGTTCGACTACGCCCAGGCGTTCGCGGACCCCGACGCGTTCGGCCCGCGCGTCGCCGTCATCGGGGGCGGTGGCATCGCCGTCGACCTGGCCCACCTCCTCACCGGCGGCTCCTCCGCCGCCCTCACCCCGGAGGAGTTCCTCGCGTCCCGCGGCCTCGCCCCGCCGCGGAAGGCGGTCGCGGGGCCACGGGCCGTGCCCGTACCGGCAGAGGCGTCTCGGCAGGTCACGGTGATGCGGCGGGGCGGCAGGATCGGCACCGGAATCGGGCCGTCCACCCGGTGGGTGGCCATGGAGGAACTCCGCGCCGGCGGCGTGCGCCTGCTCACCGACGTCGTGTACGAGGAGATCACCCGGGACGGTGTCGTGGTGGAGGCCGCAGGGGAACGGCGGTTGGTCGCCGCCGACCATGTCGTCCTGGCCACGGGTCAGGAGAGCCGGCGGGATGTCGTCGACCTGCTCCACCGGGCCGGGGTCCCCTTCGAGATCGCGGGTGGCGCCGCCGACGCCCGGGCGCTCAACGCCGTACGGGCCACCGCTCAAGGGCTGCGCGCCGCGCACCGCATCGTGGAGCGGACCGCATCGCGGAAGCAGGGCCGAAGCGGATGAGCGAGGATCCGGGGAGTCCTCGGCCGACGCGGGGCGCGGCGCCGTCGAAGCCGGTGGATCAGCCGGAGTCGGTGCGCAGGTAGCCCGGCAGACTCTGGCGGTTCTTGACGGCCAGTTTGCGGTAGACCCGCGTCAGGTGCTGTTCGACCGTGCTGGGCGTGATGAACAGCTTCTCCGCGATCTCCCGGTTGGTGTACCCCATGACGGCCATCGAGGCGATCCTGCGCTCGGAGTTGGTCAGCGAGGCGATGGCCGTGGTCCTCTCCTCGTCCTCCGTCACACCCGCCTCGGCGCTCGTGTCCGGCAGCAGTTCCCGGCACAGCGGTTCCGCCTGACACAGGTGTGCCACCCTCCAGGCACGGCGGATGATCACCCGCGCACGGCGGTGCTTGCCCAGCGCATGGTAGGCCCGCCCCAGATCGGACAGGGTCCTGGCCAGTTCGTAGGTGTAGCCGTCCGCCTCCAGGAGGTCCGCGGCCTCACCGAGCAGGCGCGGGCGCTGCCCCAGCGAACTGAACACGGCCATCAGGCGCAGGGCGAGCGCCCGGCTGACGGTCTCCTCCGGCCCTGGGAGGGTCAGCTGCTCCTTCATCAGGCGCTTGGCCTGGTCTCGGTTGCCCTGCAGCAGCCACGCCTCGGCCGCGCTGCTCCGCCAGGGCACGATGCCGGGCAGGTCCAGTCCCCACTTGCCCATGAGTTCGCCGCAGGAGAGGAAGTCCCCGAGCGCCGCGCGCGTCCGGTTCATGGCCAGGTGGTAGTGCCCGCGGGCGTACAGGTAGTGCAGTCCGTACCGGCTCTGGAACATCTCGTCGGGGATGCTCCGGTTGACCAGTGCCGTGGCCTCGTCCAGCTCCCCCATCCGGGTGTGGGCCAGGATCAGCGTGCCCAGCGGCAGGCCGACGGCGGTGCCCCATCCCTGGACGGACACGTGCTCCAGGGCCGACGTGCCCCGCTTCACCGCCTCCCGGAGGTCGCCTCGGCGCAGCCGGATCTCCGCCTCGGCGGCGTCCAGGACGCCTTGCCACATCGGGGAGAGGCGCCCGTTGTGGCGTTCGTCCAGGCTCCGGCACCGGTTGGCGGCATCGCTCAGCCGACCGCTGTAGACGAGGGACATCAGCGCGAGGAGGGTCGCTTCCTCGGCCCAGGGGGCGTTGTGGTTGAGATCGAGCTGGCCGAGGACGTGCGAGGCCCACTCCTGTGTCTCGCCGGTGCGCCTGCGGACGAGGCCCCCGGAGAGCGCTCCGATCGACTGCAGCCAGAAGCTCCGGCCCCGGCTGGTGGGCGCTCCCTCAGGACCGGTGGGCGCGGGCCCGCTCTGTGCCCGTCCCGCGAGCGGCGGGTAGGTGCAGGCCAGCCAGACCTCCATGTCGTTCATGTCGGCCGGCTGCTTCGGCGTGCCGGGCCCGGGGGCGATTGCCGCGGACGGCTGCCGCGCCGCCCGCTTGCGGAGCAGCGCCAGGATCTCGGCGGCCTCCTGCGTACGGTGCAGCCACAGCAGTTGCCGTACGAGCAGCATCGTCTCGTGGGGATCGAGCTGATCGTTGCGGACCGCCTCGGTGAGCGCGATCAGGTGTCGCAGCGACGCGGGCGGGCTCAGCTGCCATTCGGCCTGGGCGAGCCTGGTCCGGACCTCCCAGCGGTCCCTTTCGTTCGTGCAGGACTGCTGGGCCGAGTTCAGGTAGCGCAGGGTGCGTTGCACCTCGCCGTGCAGCAGTGCCTCCGAGGACGCCTCCAGCAGCACGCGCAGCGCCCAGGGCTCCGACACCCGGCCGGCTTCGGCCAGATGACGGGCCGCGTCGGCCGCCGGGGCACCCTGGTCGTAGAGCAGTCGCGCGGCCCGGTGGTGCAGTTGCTCCCGGTCCGCGGGGGCCAGGTCGTCGAGGACGGTGCGCGCGGCCAGCGCGTGCCGGAACCTGCCCGCCCACAGCAGCCCCGCCTCGGTCATGGCGTGCTGCGTCCGCTCGACGGTGGCCGCATCCGTGTCGACCAGTGCTCCGAGGTCCTCCGGTGAGGCGTCGTCACCGTAGACCGCCATGGCGCGAGCCACCCGCAGTGTGTGGGGTTCGCTGCGGTGCAGGCAGTTCAACAGCGCGCGTCGGTAGCTCTGTTGACGGATCTCGCCGCCGAGCTGCTCGTCGTGGATCAGGGCGTCGAGCAACAGGGGGTTGCCGCCACTGTAGGTGAGGAACGTGTCGCTCAGCTCTCGGGCCGCCCCCGTGCCCAGGCGCAGACCGATCAGGGTCCGCACGGCTTCCGGGGACAGCGGTGTGAGCCGGGCGGACACGACGGAGGACTGCCGCAGGAGTTCGGCATGGAACGGACGGTGGGACCCGCACGGCTCGGCGCGCTCGGTGAACACCATCAGGAGCGGTGCCGAGGGCAGCCGGCGGACCAGGTACAACAGGCACTGCTGCGACGCGGCGTCCATGTGGTCGACATCGTCCACGCACACCACGACGGGTGTGGTGGCGGCCAGTTCGATGACGGGCAGGAAGAGGTCGTACCAGATGTCGGCCCTGTTGAGCTCGACGGCCTCGTGCATGTTCTCGGGCCGGGTCGATCGCATGAGCCGGCGGAGCACGGGTGAGATGCGGCCGCGCAGTTCCGGGGGGAGCGCCGGACTGCCGAACAGCTGACCGAGGGCGCCGAAGGGCAGGTCCCGCTCCTCCAAGGAGCAGACGGCGTTCAGCGGGATGACCTCGACGGACTGGGCGTACTCCGTGACCTCGCGCAGGAACTCCGTCTTGCCCGCGCCCACCGTCCCCTCCAGCAGGAACACCTGCCCCGTCGGCTGCGGAGCGGCCAGCCAGGTCCGGACGCGGTCGAGTTGTTCCTCGCGTTCCATCAGCACGGTTCGCCGCGTTCCGTACGCACCGGAACCAGCAGGCGGGGCCACCGGCGGCATCTCCTTCATCATGCCCCCTCCCGCGCCACATTCGGACTGCCAGCATTCCGTACCGCCGGAGCGGATATCACGGATAAGGAGTTCATGCATCTCCCTGAGTGACTGTTCACGCTGTTCCGGGAGCCACGTTAACCCGATCAACTACCTTTTCGATAGTGACGCATTTTGTACGCACAATGATCACATGCGACAGTCTCAGCTGCACCGATCGTCGCGCTCCGACCCCGGTCAGACACTCGGAGACACCATCGAGCTCCATTTTTCAACGAGATTGACGGGGTGTTTTCGGACTATGGTGCACGGGTTGGGGGAGCCGAAGACGAAATGAATCATGGGGAAATAATGCTCAGGAAACGGCCAAGGCCGAAATGTTTCGAGGCGGTTTCGAGGCCCGGGATGCCTAATTTTCAATCGCTTGCTGATCATTTCAGAATGAGGTGAGAGGACCGTGACCGGCCCGTGCCGGGCCGGGTGGATCACGACCGGTGACGGGGCGACGATCCCGGCCGCCCGGAGGCACGGGCCCCTCACCCACAGCTCGGGCGGAGCCGCCCACTGACTACGGCCGCGCCCTGCGCTCAGGCGGTGAGCAGGTGACAGGTCACGTCCGCCGGCGTGCTCGCGAGTGACCGGAACACCCGCACCTCAGACCCCAGTGATTGGCCGAAACCGCCTGCACACATGAGGAGTCAGGCGTTAGAGTCAGTGTCCGGACCCGGGTCGTCGCTCGTACCGATGACACCAGTCGAATCAGGCTTCCACGCTGTCCGGGGATGCGATCGCACCGCGCCCACCAGCAGCTCCCCTCCTCGTCTGCCGTCAACTCCGGCTGACCGCGCACCGTTGGAGCTTCGCCATGACCGCCGTCCAGGCATCCGCATCTGCCGTGCCACGCGACTTCTTCTGCGAGCACTCGCGCAGCAAGAGCCGGGTACTCGTCCTGCTGGCGCACCCGGCCGGTCCCACCTGCCTGCAGACCGTTCTGACCTGCCGCGACGCGCTCCTAGCCCAGCATGCTGCGCTCCTGCTCTCCCTCTCCGCCCTGCACGGCGCCCTCACCCCGCGTCAGCAGGCCACGGCGCACAAGGTCGTCACGGCGCTGCCGGATGCCCCCGCCGCCTCCTTCCGGCAGGCTCTCGAGCGGGCTCGTGACGGCGTATGGCCCACCCACGCGTCAGCGATCTTCACCTGGCCCGCCGACGACCCACTCGACTGGGTCCATGAGGACGGTCAGCGGGAGGACCTGCCCGTTTCCGCGACCCGGTCGCCGGGCGACGCCCGGCTGGCCGACCTGCCCGGTCCGGTGGTCCGGGTGGTGCAGCTGCGCGAGTTCCACGTGTACGACCGGGCCAAGGCACTCAACGCCGCAACGGCCTGCGGCTGGCAGCCGCTGCCGGACGAGGAGCTGGGCGAGGATGATCCGGACGACCTGGTGGGTGCCGTCATGTTCGCCGCGGAGACGACCGGCGAGCTGCCCGGGACGGACTGTCTGACGGACGCACAGGAGGGCCACCTGCTGCTGTCCGCACGAGGCGACGAAGTGGCCGACTGGTCCGCCGACCCCGTCCGCGTCAATTTCGGGGCCGGCTGGCGGCTTCGCCGCGTGCCCAACCTCCACGCCGCACTGCAGCGCATCGCCGACGCGCCGCCCGCGCGCAAGGAGCCGCAGCCGGACTTCGCCTCCCTCTTCCCCTGTCCCGCCGCCTGCGGCTGCGAGGAGGAGGACTGCGAGAAGTGCAGTTGGTGGCTCACCCCGCGCACGGCCGACCGGCTCTTCGGCGCGCTCGTCTGGTTGGCGGACACGGCCTACGACGACGTGGCGGAGCTGCAGGACCGGCCCGTCGTCGAGGAGGACGACGGCACCTGGGGCTTCTACTCCCGTCTGCCGCGCGTGACCTGGCACCAGGGCCGGCAGTGGCGGCGCGGTGTGGCCCGCGCCTGCGACGACCTGGCGGACGACCTCGCCCACGGCAAGTGGCCCCAGCCCACCTGCGCGGCCGAGGAGATGGTGCTGCATCTCGCCCTCGACGACGCACCCGAGGCCGCGGACTTCGAGGAGGACACCCCGTCCCACACGACACTGCCCACGCACCGCGACGACTACGACTTCGACGCCTGCTCGGAGCTGTTCTTCCCCGATCACGACGTACTGCGGCTGTACGACCGCCGGCACAGCGACACCCCGGACGCCCCGGTGGGCTCGCAGGGGTCCTGCCCCATTCCGGCCGCGCTGCAACCGGACGAGTGGTTCGAGGACTTCCTCAACGTGAACCCGCGCTCACCTGAACGCGGATTCCGCCGCTGAAGCATCCGGAGGATTCGAAGGCTGGGGGACGGCTTCTCCGCCGCCCGCCGCCCACAGCGCCTCCGGTGCGAAGCCGCCTTCTTCGCCGCCCCCCTCTCGGCGGCTTCGACGACCCGGGGCACGACGGGCCGGTGCGCAGCACTCGCTCCGGCACCACGCAGGATCACGTCGAATCCCCGCAACACGAAGTGTCACCCCCAACGGCTCGCCGACGTCCACCGAGGGCCCGTCGTCCACCGTCCCGCCGGCTCCGCTCCCTGATCACAGCTGGTCGGAGACCGCCGACCAGGCCGGCCGGAACCGGAGAGGCTCGGCGGTACGCCACACCACTCGTCACGAACGGATCGCCGGCGACGGCGGCCTCGATCGCCGACCGTTAGCCCTGCGGCCACGACCAGCCCGCCGGTACGCGGTTCCAGCGGGCCCGCAACGCGTGCCATCCCGGTGGCGAACCGTCCCCGCCGGTTGGAGTAGTGGGCTTCCTTGAACACGTCGATGGCTCTCCAACGGCGCGCGGTACCTGAACACGATGACGAACATGCCCCCAGTCAAGAGCGGGTGGGGGCCGGGAGCGCCAAGACCGGTTCTCGCCCGTCGCCATGGGCTGACGCCTACGGCAGCAGACGGGAGAGCTGAACGGGGCGTGCAGGACATCCCGGGCGTGGAGCTGCGTCACCCTCGGTACTTCGCCGCCGTCGCCGAGACCGGCACCGTGACCGAGGCGGCCAGGCGTCTGCGGATCGCCCGCTCGAAGGTCCGGCGGCACCCCTCCGGTGCGAAGCGGGGCTGCCGCTCCCTGGCCGCGCGCTCGACCGCGAAGCGCAGCCCCGCCACCTCGTGCGTGGCCGGGGCGTCCGGCCGGCGGGCCGCCACCAGCAGGGCGCCGAGTTCTTCGTCGGAGACCTGTGACAGGTTCGGGTGGCGGTCCTCGTGGTGTGGGGTGGAGTCCGGGTCGGTCAGCGCTCGCATCAGCCGGTCCGCGAGGTCCATCAGGCGTCCCTCCTGATCCGGTGCGCAGGAGTGGCGCCCCGCCGGCACCGGCCGTCGCCGCGTTCGAGCCGATGTCCGCCGGCGAGCGTGCCGGGCCACGCGGCGTCGAGCGGGGCGCGCCCGCGGGAAGTGGTGGTGAGGCCGTCGTACAGCAGGGCCGGATGATGACAGGAGGGACTGACAACGCGGTCGATGCTCCTGTCCACGACACCGGCCGGTCGGCGACGAGGCTCCCTTCCGCCTGCCTCGCAACCGCAGCTGGACACTTCTCCCCGGGTGCAGGCGCGGAGGTCCTCAGGAGGCGTCCGTACCGTGATCGACGAGGGGCACGGCGGATGCCAGGGCGCGGGCGGAGTCCGCGAAGTACTGCTCGTCGGCACCCTCGGCGAGGCCGAGGATGACGCCCTGGCTGAGACCGACGAACAATGCCCTCAACGCAGTGACGAGGCGTTGTGCCTGGTGCGCCGTCACGACGCCTCCGTCGTGCGGTCTTCCGGTGAACAGCGCGATCAGGTGCTCTTCCTGCGCTCGTACGGACGCGGCGAGCTGGGATCCCAGGTCCGGGTCGTGCAGAGCCATGTCCAGCAAGGTGATCTGGAGCGCCAGACCTGACCGTGCGTCGGGAGCGTCACACGTGCGCCGGTAGTACCGAGCGAAGGCCTCGGCCGCTTCCACCAGATCCAGGTCGGCGGGGACGGCCTGCTCGACCTCTTCGTAGTGAGGCCGCAGGTAGTCGGCCACGAGGGCGACCACCAGCCCGTTCTTGCTCCCGAACAGGGAGTAGATGGCTCCCGTGGTCAGGTCGGCGCGCTCGGCGATCTCCTCGAGCCTGGCCCGGTACCCGTCCCGGGAGACGACCTGGAAGGCAGCGTCCAGCAAGGCGCGGCGGTTGCGTTCCCTGGTCTCCGCTCTCGTCATTCTCATAATTTGATTATTGCCGTAATCTCATTACGAGACCAGTCGGAACGAGCGTCAGGGAGAACCAGCTATGGCCCAGACCATGGAACCGCCAGTGACACGCCGGACGGCCGGGGTCGTCGCCGATGGCGCCTTCAAGCTGTTGCTCGCCGGTGTCTACACCGCCGGCGCCGCCCCACTCGGCCGACTGCTGGGCGTGCCCGCCTGGCTGATGGTGGTCTCTGGCGTGGCCCTGCTGATCGGTGGCGGGGTCGAGATTCGGTATGTGCGGAGACGGCCGATGCGCACATACACGCGGCTCATGGTTGCCTACGACAGCGGATGGGCGCTGACGGCGCTCGCCGGCCTCCTGACGGCATGGCAGGGCGGCGAGGCCGGGGGTGAGATATGGATCGGGTACCAGACGGCGGCCCCTCTCGCGCTCGCCGCACTGCTGCCGGCCTCGCGGCCCTGACGTTCAAGGGATCCACGAGGCAGCGAGGTTCCAGGAGTCAGTCGTGCCGGGCGTGCCGACAACTCACGCGTCCGGCCGTCGCTGGTGCTGCGCCGTTCCCCAACAAGCCTCCCTCACTATTCAATTTTGACTAGACTGCGGGGATGGAGACGACCATCCCGATCCTCCCCTGCCAAGCCATCCAGCCGGTTCTCGACTTCTACGCCGCCCTCGGGTTCGAGGTGACCTTCCAGCAGAAGAGCCCCAACCCGTACGCGGTCGTGGAGCGCGGCGGCATTCAGCTCCACTTCTTCGCGCTGAAGCAGTACGAGCCGGCTGAGTCCTACAGCACGTGCTACGTCCGTACCGATGATGTCGATGGGCTGCACGAGGCCTTCCGGGCCGGCCTGAAGGCCGCGTACGGGAAGATCCCGACCCGGGGGCTGCCGCGAATCGGGCCACTGAAGGACACGTCCTACGGCACGCGACAGTTCCTCGTGACCGATCCGGGCGGCAACTGCCTGCGCATCGGACAGCAAACGAGCCAGGACCAGCACCACCGACCCGCACCCAAGGAACCCTTTGCCCGAGCCCTTCACCACGCGTCCCTGTTCGCTGACTCGAAGGAGGACCCCGCGGGCGCCGCGAAGATCATCGACCGGGCGCTGCGCAGGGAAGACGAGCAGCCCACGCCCGTGCAGTTGCTTCGACTCCTCGTGCTGCGCGCCGATGTCGCCGGGCGCCTCGGTGACGAGAGCGCCGCGAGGTCCGCACTCACCCGAGCAGCCTCCATCCAACTCACCGACGAGGAACGGGAGTCGGTCCATGACGACCTCCAGCGCCTCGAAGAGCTGGGGGCCTGAGGCAGTGTGACGGGGCGCTACGACAGCCTGGCGGTGTCGGCTTCTTCCGGAATCGTTCCGGCCTGACTCCGTCAGGTGCTGCGGGGGTGCCTGGCGAGCGGGGGGCGGGAGCGCTGTGGGACTGCCTTGGTTGGGCGGACTGTTCACAGCCCCCCGCACCACCGCGCGGCTCATGGGTGCGGATACCGGCCTTCGCCTAGAACCGGCATGGTGAAATCATCAAGCGGTGACGGAAGCGAGCAGCGACGAAGGCCGCGCCTGCCGGCGCGAGATCGAGCGGGTCGTCAACGAGATCGCCCAGGGGCTCCGCACGCTGGAGGCCGGCGTGGACTGGTTCTCCGGCTTGACTCCGGCACGTCGGCAGGAGGTACTGCGGGAAGTCGCCGGCTATGCGATGCAGGCGCACATCACGGCTGCGGACGGCCGTGCGGGGGTGGCGCGGTCCGGTGTGAGTCCCAGGGCCAACCCCTCGGTGATGATCTGCATGGACCCGCCCCGGTACGGGTTCGCGGGCCTCCCCCCTGCCGAACACGTCAAGGCGTTCCGCGTCCTTGTGTCCGTGTTCGCCGTTGCCGACACTCGCCGCCGCGAGACGTACTGCAAAGGCGCCTGCGGACACGCATGGCACAATCTGCCGACTGCGGCCGAGCGACCCTAGCGTCGGCCATTGCGGCCCTCGGCCGGTGTGTCCACAGGACCACCCCCCTCGTGCGGGGCCCGGTCCGCCGACCCGGGCTCGTTCGGTTCGGGCTTCGGTGTGAGCGCGGTGGTGGCACGCGGCGCCGTCTGGCTGACGGGGCGGTTCGAGGCCAGCCGGTCCGCGCGCCCGCCCAACGGGCCGTCGGCAGGTTCGGCACACCGGGCACACCGCCCCGCCTCCCGCTGGGCGACTTCCCGTTCCACAGGGTCAGGACGGACCGGGACCCGACTCCGTGACCAGCCGCGCTCGGGCCGCAGTGCGCACCTCGGGCGACTCCATCGGGTCGTCGCGCAGCACCGCGATCCGAGCCAGGGCCTCCGGTCCGGCGGGGGCCGAGGTGATCGCCAGCAACCGCGCCCTCTCCTCGCAGTCCCACAGCGACTCGGTGTACACGTAGTCCAGACCGTCTCGGTCGATGGCGGCGAGCGCCTCCAGGTACGCCGTCCGCTCGTAGGAGTGCGGGGTGCCCAGCCAGAAGCGCCGCAGGACGGGCACCGCGGCCGCCGCATCGGGCCCGAACCGGGCCAGGCGGCGGGCCGTCCGGTCGGGACCGCACCAGGTACGCGCCGCCCATTGCCGGGCGAGTTCCGCCACGAGTCCCGGCAGTGCCTCGGGGCCGGGGTGGTCGGCCAGGACCTCTCCTCCCAGCTGAGCCAGCCAGGGGCGTTCGTCCTGCGCCCAGCCGTGCGCTGCCGGTACGGCGGCGGCTCCGAGGCGCTCGACGGCCCGCCTGAGCGGGGGCAAGGGCCGACGGTCGTCCGCAGTGCCCAATGAGGGGACCAACGGGATCAGTTCCGCAGCAGGCTCCCGGCTGTTCAGCTCCAGCAACGCGTCGAACTTCGTGACGTCTTCTGCGCGGTTGTCGGCGAGGAGAGTGAGAAGCTCCTCCGTACCGAGCCCGGCCAGTGACGGGCGCGGTACGGCCGGGCGGCTCTGCACCTCGATCCCGAACCGCTCCCACGGCTCGGAACACCACGGAAGCTCCGCTTCTCCGCCGATGCGAGCGCGTGCCACGTCCGCGAGGTCCTCCCACCACTCTGCCGGCCAGCCGGTCGCCACCGACTCCAACACAGCGACCCAGTGCTCACCTTCCCGGATGTAAGCGCGAAGCCCGTCCCAGGCCTCGTCCGTCCCGGCGAGAGCCAGTAGCTCAAGGACGTCACAGGCCCGCAAGCAGGATTCCCTGTCTCCTGCCAGCTGGTCCACGACCGGTGTCGGGGACAACCGCAGGTCCTGGACCAGCCGCGCCAGATACAGGGGCCGATCGTCGGTCCCGTCCCATCGCCAGTCACGGCGGATCCCGTCGTACACGAACGCCGCAGTTCCGCAGGGGTCCTGCAGCGCCCGTACGGCGCCCAGGCCACGCCCGCGTTGCAGCAGGCCCTCGACGGAGTCGGGGTGGGCGTATGTCATCACGTACTCATCGCTCATCACCCGCAACCCTGCCCGACTCCTCATCGGCCCGCCAGGCGATATCGGCGAGGCCCCCACCAGGCGTCGGTACTGGACGAACGCCCATCTCCCGACGAGGCGACGGTGCCGCCAAAGCTCGGGTTCCGACTCAACGTTCCTTCTCGCACAGCTCACCGAGCGCCTGCCCGAATGGCTCGATGCTGTCCGGCGGGACGACCTGCCCGGCCCAGCCTCCATACCCTCGCCGCGGGCATCGAACGCGACGGCGACGCCGTCATTGCCGGCCCGGCTCTGCCCTGGAGCTCGGGCGTTGTGGAAGGGCACCTGAACCGGATCAAGATGTTCAAGCGCCAGATGTCCGGGCGCGCAAGCTTCGCCCTGCTGCGGAAGCGCGTCCTCATGTCCTGGCACCGACGACTTGAGGAACTCGATGGCAGCGGCGTCGGCGGATGTGCAAGCCTTCTCCTTCGAGATACCGACGGAGAAGACCGTGATGAACAGCGGCGACGCCCTCGATCAGTTCAGACACATCGCACGTGAGAGGGCATTTGGCAGGCATGTCGGGTCGGACCGGCTCATTCAGGCAGGTCTGGACGCGCTGATGGCCGGGGGTCGAGAGCCCCTCCCTGGCCATGCTGGCCGGACTCCTCCGAAGCGAAGAGCCCGAAGCGCCGGAGCTCTTCGATCGAGTACTCGATGAGCTGGGCCTGCTCTTCCACCCACCCGCGGAACCGCGGGCCGCGAAGTGGGCGATGGCCTACTGGATCGCCGGTCAGATCGCCGACGGATCCCTGGCTCCCGCCGCCGGCACTCACCTCATCTGGGCCGACATCGCCTATGACCTCGGCTACCCCGAAGAGCTGGAACCCCTGGTGCACTGCGCGCACAACCTCGCCGGCTGGGAGGAGAGCTGGGGAGTCTCCGTCGAAAAGCTCAACGGAGATGCGGTCGAGGCAGCAAAGCAGTTCCTCACCAAGCGGTCTGCAGCCGAGGCAGGAGACTGACCCGGGGTCCTCGCCATCGGGGTCGGTCGACCGCAGGCTGATCCACTCACTCGACATGGCGGCACCACGGAACCAGAGCCAGATCCTGTACACGGTGTGGTACGTCGGTCTGCTCCTGGAGGCCCCGCTCGCGACGCCGTGGCCATAATCGAGCACGTGGCCGCGCGGCTCGGCGTCGAGGACCCGCCGGTGGTCAAGAGGTACACGGGCACGCCAGACGCTGTACGGCCACAGCGTGGGAAGTCCGGGACACCTACGGCTACCACCGCTACGGTCACGCCGAGTGGGGCCGGTGATTCCCTACGTTCCTGCACGTCGGATCGGCGGCCATCAGAGGAGTCGGCGGCGACCTGTGTGCGCGCGGAGTCAGGTGAGGCGGACTACTGAGTGCACCTGGGACCACACCTTGATCGGGTTTGTACACGAGCCCTGGGTGTGCTTCGCCGCTCCGAGTGATCTGGTTCGGTCGTGGGCATCTTCGGGGCGTGAGGTTGGGGGGACTCTTACGACACGTACCTGTGCCGCGCCCGACGGTTCGGCCGGACCGTCGTCACGCCCCTCGACGGCCGTCTCCGAAAGCGGCGGGCGGCTACAGCAACGTCGCCATCTCCTCGGACGCGGGCCGGACTCACGCGATCACAGACTCACGCAGACAAGGGGGACCACCCATGCCGTGCACCCCGTCGATCTCTCGACGCACCCTGCTCACGGCAGCGGCCGGAAGCGGCCTCGCGATCGCTGCCGCGACCACCACCACGCTGGCGACCGCCACACCGGCCCAGGCCTGGCAGCACCTGTGGACCTGGTGCTATCAATGCGGCCAGCTGTGGTTCTCCGGCAACGGCAGCGGATACTGCCCGGTCGGCAGCGGCATCTTCGGCTGGGATCACGGACACCAGAGCTCGGGCAGCGGCGATTACCTCCTGCGGTACGACACGGACCCCGGCGTGGGTGACACCTACTGGATGTGGTGCCGAGACTGCGCCGCCCTGTGGTCCAAGGGCTGGTCGGACAGTGGACGCACGAAGTCCTACTGCCCCAACAGCAGTCTGCCGCTGCGGTGGCACAACTCGTCCGGTTCGGGCAACTACAAGATCGAGGCTCTGCCCGACGGCACCAACGGCCCCGGTGGCCAGCGGCACTGGTTCCTGTGCCTCCAGTGCTCCGGCCTCTTCTTCACGGGCAACGGATCCAACGGGACCTGTCCGGCCGGCGGCGCCCACCGGCACTGGCTGTCCCCCGAGCCGCAGATCGGCTACGAGTACGTGCTGCGCCAGCTCTGAACCGGCCGGCCGCTGCCCGCGGGAGCCGCCGAACACAGCAGCGATGCCGCCTCTCTCCGAATCCGGTGGGACGGGCGGGGTCGTCACGTCATGTGCCGCCGGCTCAGGCGGCGAACAGGACACGAAGCTTGGCCGCTTACGGCCACCGACGTGGGCCTCGTCTCACTCGGCCTGAGCAGTTCGCGGGCCGTCCCGACCAGCGTCTTGGGGATGCCGGCCGGTGTGCCAGAGCCGTCTCAGGGTCTCGAGTTCGGTTCGGGGGAAGTGCTCGCCCCACTTGCCTCGGTAGCCACTCTCGCCGTAAGTCTGCGCGACCTCGTCGAAGCACCGGATCACGGCGCGGGCGAGTTGGTCGATGCCGAGCTGACTCGACCAGATCTCGGTCCCCCTGTTGTCGTGATCGCTGCCATTGCGCAGTTCCAGCACGCGGACCCAGACGTCGTCGCCCTCGCGGAAGAAGATCCAACGGTAGGCGGTGGGTTCAGCCTCGAACTGGGCACGGGTCTCCGTCTCCCCTCCGATGAGCCGGGCCACCGCGGTCAGGAACTCCTCGGGCGCGTTGGTGATGTAGGACGCGGTGACCTCGGCCTTCGCTTGGTGATTCTCGAGCGTGCAGTCAGCCCATCCGTGTGTCCCCAGCTTCCAAGTGAGGCGTATGCCGGCTGTCACTGGTGCTCTCCGGTGAGGAAGCTCCGGACGTCGGCTGCGAGGGCAGCCATCCGCTCGCCGGACTCCAGCCACGTGGTCGCCGAGGCGCTCCAGCCTCCGGCGGCCCGCGGCCAGGGTCGCAAGGTCCAGGTCAGCCCGACGTGGCCACCGGAGCGGAAGACGGCCGCCACCGTCAGGTCTCTGTTGTCGGTCTGCCAGCTCCGTTCGCCGTCCCATCCCCGGTAGTCCGCGGCCAGTTCTTCCAGGAACACGGCGAGATCGCCGTCCCGGATCCAGGCGACGACCTCGTCGACGCGAGCGGTCATACCTGGGGCGCGCAGTTCGACGCCGTAGTGCGCACGGCCCGCGTCAGAGCCGACCCGGTCGCAGAAGGTCACGCCGACGAACGTGTTGTCCTGACAGCGGATGGTCACGCTCGCTTTGCCGTCGGTGTCGGCGCGCAGGGAAGTCATGGGCAGAACGGTAGGCCATCGTCGCGTTCGACGTCTCTTGCGCTGCCCCCGGTACGCCGGGAGGTCCGCACCACCGGGCCGCGCGCACCTGGTCCGCGACCTGAAGCGGCTCCGCCTGCTCATGGACCGCCGCCGCCCGTCGTACGCCACTGGCGATCTGTCTGCTGACCTTGCCGTAGGAGCGTGCGCGCATCGCGGGCGTGTGCGCATCGCGGCGAGGGAAGCCGAGGTCAGCGGGAACGGCGAGCGCCACGTCCCGCTGCGCCGGGGTGAGAACGGCAACTCCATTACCGCGTAGGCCACCGACTGCCAGTCGTATCCACGTCGAGGACCGTATGCTCGCAGCGTCTCCAAGCCCTGGTTGAGAATGAACCCGCGGCCGGACTGGCCAGGCGCTGACACCGGCGGCCAGCCGAACTTGGACCGATCAGCATCGCCGACCTGGCCGGTCACCGGTTCGGCAGTGCGCCTCTCGCCGCGTTCGGCGGCTCTGGGGGGTCGCCTCCGGCTGCGTCAGCCTGACATGGTGGAACGGCGTGTCGCCACGTGGGAAGGAGAGGTGGGCCCTCCCCGTACGCCGCGGAGGATCCAGAAGACGAGTCGGAAGGTTACAGCGCCCCCTGAGCGGCCGTCGCCTCATAACAACCCATACCAACGAAGACAAAAGGGGTACGACAGTGACGCTTTACGGCATCAAGCCCGTCTACATCGCTGCCTTCTCGTTCCTCTGCCTCGCAGCCGGCGCGGTACAGCTGTTTCGGCACGACGGCCCCTACTGGCTGGTGATCGTCCTCTTCGTGGCCGTGGCCTGGAGCAACGGGCAGTGGCGGAAGGCCGCGCAGGGTGATCCGGCCCAACTCTCCGGCGCCGCTTTCCTCATGATGCTGCTGGCCCCCTTCCTGAGCGCCGCCGCGCTGGTGTGGGGAATCGCCATGGAGCTGTGACCCGGGTCCGGTCAGGGCACTTTCACCTCACACACGTCGGACCGTCGAGGAAACACCGGCGCCCGATCAGCCGGACCAGCACTGGCTCCCCCATGGACCGGTCGTCCTGTCACCGGCGACGCCGGACCGGGAACGAGGTCGACAGAGCCTTGCAGCAAGCCTTATGAGGTTGACCTTTCGCGCTCAGCAGTGAACTCGTCGAGGAGTTGGAAGAGGACGTCGATCGCGCGCTGCTCATCCTCCGGTGGCAGGTCCCACATGTTCTCCCAGCCGTCCGGGAGGGCGATATGCAGGACCTGGCCCGGCCAGGCGTGGTTGCAGTCGCGGCCACGGCGTGCGACAAGCCACTCGTGCCAACCGGCCAGCCCCGCGCTGCCGTGACGCGCCGCATGCTGGTCGTAGCCGATCAGGAAGGAAGTCAGCATGTGGAAGGACGACTTGCCGACGAACATGCCGGGCCGTTGTCCGACGCACGCGAAGTACTCGCGTTCGCTCATCTCCGACAGCTGTTTCACCGGGTCCGACACCGCCTGCCTCGTCCAACTGCCGGAAACTTCACAAGACCCCTCAATCGTATGGCGTCCCGGTCCGCCGAAGGGGACCCACCGTGCGTCATTCGTTCAAGGGGGCTGCTCCGGCAGGCTCGCGTTCTCCGCTGCTCCGGTTGAGGTGTTGGTGTACAGCTCGGGCGCGACGAGAGGTAGCCCTCGTGGGGGAGGCGGATCCTCCGCGAGGATGACGCACGTCGTCGTGGTTCGCACCATGCTCGAGTCATGTCGATCAGGCACTCCTTGGGTGAAACAGTGCGCCCCGCCCCGCTCCAGGCAGACCGCCTCCAGCTGAGCAAATGGCCTGGACGCGCCGCTGCAGCATGGGGGTTCTCGTTCGCGGTACCCAGCTTCGTCTGGGCAACGGGCAATACCTTCGGCGCGCAGTCGACGGTGTCGCCGTCGTTGGTGAAGCTCGCTCGCGATGGAGTGCCATGGTTCCTGACCGTCCTGGTCGTGACCGGCTTCCTGAAGCTCTTCGGGGCACTGGTCGGCATCGGCCTGACGCGACCGCGGGGCTCGCTGATCAGCCGGCTCATGGTGCTCTGCGGCGGTGGCGCGGCAACCCTGCTCACGTGGCATGGCGGCCTCTTCGTCGTCCACGGCGTACTGGTCGAGGCTGGGGCCGTCTCCGTGGAGCCGGATCTGACTGGGCTGACCGGTTGGTACCTCTACTTGTGGGGGCCGTGGTTCATCGTGGGCGGTCTGATCTTCGCGTGGGCCACCGTGCTGTATGTCCGCCCACGCGATGATCGGCGCAAGGTGCGCCTCTATGGTGACGTGGGCGCGCTCGGTGCCCTGGTCCTGTCCTTGGCCTCGACGGCTACCGGGATCGGTTGAAAGCGGGCACGTAACTGCTGGCCCGCCTGCACGGCCCCGTTCACAGGGCTGATCCCGCGCCGATTTCGCAAGCTGGTGACCGTGCTGCGGCGCGGGGAAGCCGGCAAAGTCCGTCCGCACGCCATGCTCCAGTCGATCCGCTCTTCGGCGTCGGCATCGGTCAGGATGGCCTGGAGAACCGGATCCCAGGTCTCATCCGCGGACCAGCGGCGATGGCGCTCGTACACCGTTTTCCCGTTCCCGAACCGCTCTGACAGGCCCCGCGACGGGACGTCGGAGCGGATCCGGCACGGCATCCCATTGATCACTCTCCGGTGATCGCTCCACCGCCCGTCCAGGCGACCGGACTTCGGCATGCGGTGAGGGGTGTGCCCACTGATGGCGCCCTCGTCCTGCCCCTCCTCCCGCTCCCCCCTGCCCCAGCCCCAGCCCCTGCTCGCCCAACGCCTCCCTCGCCTTCCCCCGGCACGGGTGAGGTGACGCGACCAGAGCGGTGGACGCGCGTGGCGCCTGGCTGTCCTGATCACGATCAGCCGCCTTGAGGAGCGTGGTACCAAGTAGGTACCATCGAGTCATGCCATCACTGAACGTGTCCTTCTCCGACGAGGAGCTGGAAGGCGTCCGAGCCGCCGCCGCCGCCGAGGGCAAGAGTCTCAAGCAGTACCTGCACGACCTGGGCGTACGCGAGATGCACCGCAAGCGGTTCGTCGCCGGCGCCACCGCCTGGGCCGACAGGCTGCGCGAGGAGTTCGACGAGGCGTTTCCCGAAGAGGTCGCGCCCTCCCAGCGCGGCGACGGGATCACGGCAGCCTGATGGTCGTACACATCGACGTCTCCTGGCTGCTCGACGTCCAGGAGGCCGCCCTCGGGCACGAAGACGTGACCGTGACCGACTACTCGGCGCTGGTGGCGGCTGTCGCCCGGCACAAGACCCGGATGCCGACGCTCGAGGCCTCCGACCCGGATGCCGCCTGGCGCGCGGCCGCGCTTCTGCACACGATCGTGCGCCTGGAGCCCCTCCCCCACCGCAACAGCCTCTTCGCCGCCTTCGTGGCCGCCCAGTACATGGATCAGTCCGGGGAAGGAATCGACCCCCCGTACGGCGCCCTGTCCGACCTCGTCAGAAAGGTTCGGGACACCCGACTGAGCGTCTACGCCACCGCCGAGGCCCTGCGGTCCTGGCGCATCTGATCCAAGCAGGCCGCCGGCGCACTGCGTACTCCGCGCGGCCCTCACCGCCGGCAGACCCGGGAGGGGCCGGGGGCCGCCGCGGATCAGGGACAGCGGGGGCGGGGTGCCGTCCCGGCGTCCAGGCCGCCGGGACCGGGCTCAGCAGGGCGGCCGCGAGAGGCCCGCCGCCCGTCCGGCGTGGATCCGCCGTTGCCGGGCGGGCGAGCCAGCCAGCCAGCCAGCCAGCCAGCCAGGCGGAGGTTCGCTCGATCATCCACCGGGTAGCCCGACCCCGGGCCATCGGGCGATGTCCGTGCGGCGACACGTACGCGGTCCCGCCCTGTAAATACCGGTCCGGCAACCGCTAACGGCCCACGGAGCGCAACCCGCGCTCCCGCCTCGGCAGCCGCGGCTCGATCCGCTTCCGCAGCTCATCCCAGACGTTCCGCGGTGGTGCCCCCGCGCGCCGGACCGCTCCCAACCCGCTACCCGGGCACGGACGCCACGGGCCGGCGAGGCTGTGCAGTGTGGACGCGAGTGGTGAAAAGGGTTCCCGCAGGCAGGCAGCGGCGGTACCCGGAGGCCTCGACCGGCCGTCGGCCGGGATGGTGTGTCAGACCACGGCGAGCCGGTCCACCAGCAGCTCCACCCTGGGTTCGGCGTATTCGGGCAGCAGGCGGCCCGCGCGGGTCAGGGTGGCGATCCCGTGCAGGGAGGCCCAGAACACCTCGGTGAACAGCCCCGGGTCGATGCCGTTCCCGGCGACCTCGCTCAGACTCTCCATCAGCGCGGCGAAGGCGTCCTTCAGGGGCTCCGGCGTGTCCTCCTGCGCGTACGCCAGGCCGCCGTCGAGCTGGAAGATGGCGTCGTACACCGCCGGGTTGCGCTCGGCGAAGTCGAGGTAGGCGCGGGCGAGGGCGGCGACCCTTTCGCGAGGGTCGTCCACGTCGGCGGTCGCGGCACGCACCGCCACGGCCAGTTCGGCGGCCCCCTCCAGGGCGACGGCGCCGATGATCTCGCGCTTGCCTCGGAAGTGGCTGTAGAGGACGGGCTGGCTGTACTCGATGTGCTCGGCCAGCCGGCGGGTGGTGACCGCGTCCCAGCCCTGTTGCTCAGCGAGTTCGCGGGCCGCCGCCACGATGAGGCGTTCACGGGCCGCCCGTTCGCGCTGCTTGCGTTCCTTTACCGACATGATTCGATCCTAGCATTGCTAGACAAGCGAGCGACAGCAGCACTAGCGTTGCCTCACTGCCTAGCATTGCTAGCTCAACGGAGGGATCGTCATGCTCGACGCGCTCGAAATCGTCACCACCGTCGTCGTCGGTCTCATGGTCGGGGTGGAGTTCTCCGTCGCCTTCATCATGAACCGGATCCTGGACGCGCTTCCCGAGGACAGTGCCCAGCTCGGGCACGCCCACGGCGGCCGGATGCTCGGTGCCCTGATGCCGTTCTGGTACATAGGCTCGCTCGTCCTCAGCGCGATCTGGGCTGTGGCCGGGTGGCACCACCACGGCGCCGCTCTCGTCGTCACCGCCGCCGGCCTGCTGATCGTCAGCGTCGTCATGTCGGTGCTGCTGCTCGTCCCGATCAACAACCGGAACAAGACCTGGACTCCCGACAACCGGCCCGCCGACTGGAAGGAGCAACTGCACCGTTGGGGCCGGTACCACTACGTCCGCGTCGCCGTCATCATCGCCGCTTTCACCCTGCTGGTCACCGCCCTCACCTGACACCATCCCTTCGCCGTCGTCCGTCCCGTCGGCGTGAGCGGGAGAGGGCCTCGGTCTTCTGACCGCACGGGCCGACGCCACGCCGCCGGCGCACAATCCCCACTCCGTACGACCTACCGGGCTACGCCCAACTCATCGCACCGACGAAGGCTCTCAAGGAGAAGACCCATGTGGCTGAAAAAGTGCAACACCGTGCTGGCCACCGCTTTCATCCTCTTCATCCTCTGGTTCGGGACGGAGTTCATCCTGAGCCCGGAGACGACGGCGCCGGGCTTCGGCCTGCCGCATTGGCCCTCCGGCGACGGCGACGGTTTCCTGATCGTCAAGGGGATCCGCGACATCGTCCTGGCCCTGGTCCTGGGCATCCTGCTGGTGACGCGCCACCGCCGGGCGCTGGGCTGGGTGCTGCTGGTGGAGTCCCTCGCCGCTTACGGCGACATGGCCACCGTGCTGGCCCACCACGGATCCGTGGCCACCGCACTCGGCGTCCACTGCCTGACCGCGACACTGATGGTGGTCAATGGCCTGCTGATACTGCGCGAGACCCGCACGGTCGCGGCCGCTCCGAGAACGCGCGTTCCGCAGCCCGCCTAGGGCGCGGGCCGGGTCGTCGATCAATCGGTGGGTTCCCCCTCCCTCCGCTCCAGGCCGTGACCCTGGCCCCGGCCCTGGCCCTGACCCTGGCCCGGTAGTCCTTCGCGCGTGACGCGCCCGGAACCGTGGGCGAGGAGCGGGAGTTCATCGAGCCGGACCTGCCGAGAGCCGCCGCCGAAGAGGAAAAGGTGGGATGTCCAAGGCCCGGCAGGCCGGCAAGGCCGGGCCTGCCGGCGACCGCACGCGCCACAGCGCCGGTACGGGTCCGAAGGCCCGGCACCGGGGCTTCTGCAATGCCCAGGAGGGGGCCGCCTGTGGGGTGCGCCCCCCCTGGGGCTGGTGTGCCGGCGGCGGTTCAGCAGGCGCCGAGGTCCTGCCAGACGCCCCACTCGCCGGTGGTGCCGGGCTCCTCACCCGTCGTCCACCACTTGGCCTTCCAGGTGTGGCCCTTGTACGAGACCTGCTGGCCGCCGGTGTAGACCTTGTCCTTGGCCCACGGGGCAGCGGTGCACTGGCTGCCGGTGCCGCCGGTGACGGTCAGGGAGTAGGTGGCCGAGTGGCTGCCCGAGGTGCCCGCGCCGGTCACGGTGACGGTGTAGGTGCCGGAGGCCGCGGCGGAGGTGGTGGCCAGGGTGAGGGTGGAGGTGCCGCCCGCGGTGACGGACGTCGGGCTGAGGGAGGCGGTGACGCCCGCCGGGGCCCCGCTGACGCTGAGCTTCACGGTCTGGGCGTCCCCCGCGGTCACGGCCGTCTTCACGGTGGCCGTGGCGGTCTGACCGGCCGTCACGGAGCCGGAGGTCGGGCTGAGCGCGACGGAGAAGTCGTTCGACGGCGTGGTGGGGCCGCCACCGGTGAACGGCGCGAAGATGTGCGTGAAGTCCCACGTGTTCTGCTGGATGCCGGAGCAGTTGTCCGCCGCCGCCCCGCCCGCGCAGCTGCCGTTGTCGCGCTGCAGCGCCCAGAAGGACAGGGTGTTGATGCCCTTGGCGACCGCCCAGTCGTACACGGTCCGGGCGTTGGCCAGGGTGAAGGTCTCCGCCTTGCCGAAGTCGTCGACGCCCGGCATCTCCGTGACGCCGACCATGTTCCACAACTGGGCCGCGTTCTTGCCCGGGTACAGCTGCGCGAGCAGGTCGTACAGGCCCTGGGCGGCGGTCTGGGTGTCCTTCGCCATGTCGTGGGCCTGGTTGTCGTAGTAGTCGAACGTCATGAGGTTGACGACGTCGACCCGGGTGCCGTTGGCGACCGCGTTGCGCAGCAGCGCCTCGCCGGTGTCGCCGAGGCCGTGCGTGGTGGTCGGCAGGGTGTAGGAGATCTCCACCTTGCGCCCGTTGGCCGCGGCCCAGTCCTCGACCAGCTTGATGGCCTTGTTGCGGCGGTCGATGGCGGCCGTGTTGTCGAGCGAGTCGACCTCGATGTCCATGTCGAGCCGCGAGATGTCGTAGGTGGTGATGACCTTCTCGTACGCGGCGGCGATCTGCTGCACGTCGGTACAGCTGTCGGCGATCTCGGTGCCGGTGGTGTCGGCGGTGTACCCGCCGAACGAGGGGATGACGTCACCGCCGTTGCTCTGGATCGTCTTGATGTCGGCGCCGAAGGTCGAGGCGGCGATCGGCATGCTCGTGTCGCCGTTCCAGTACGGCGTGCAGGAACCCTTGGCGGCGGTCTGCAGGAACGCCATGGTCAGGTGCTTGGCGCCCGACTGGGCGGACAGGGCGGCGGGGCTCTCGCCGGTCCAGGCCTCGAAGTACGGGGCGAAGACGTGGTTCGGCAGGGGCGTCGCGGCCTGGGCGGTGCCGGTTCCCGTGAGGGCGAGCCCCGTCGCGGCCGCCATGGTGACGGCAGCGGTGAGGGCTGCGCGGAAGGAACGCACGAGTCTCATGTCAGTCCCGGTGTGTGGAGGGGGTGGCCGATGTCCCTTGAGGGGACAGGAAGTTGCCGACTACTGGGATAGCGCCCGCCAGAGGCTGGGTCAATGGTCTGGACCAAAAAGGGACTAGACCAATTCGGGTCCCTCGGCGCCCCCTGCCTGAACAGGGCGCCCGCCGGGGGACTGGACCACGCTCGAACGTCCTGCACGCGGGCGCACTTGCCGCCGTGAACCTCTTGACCGGCCCCCGCGTGAGGCTATGGTCTAGACCTAGTTGGCATCAGGACCGGACCAGTACGTGACCCCACACGCCGCAGGAAAGTGAGATGGCATGAACGCAAAAAGACGGGCGGCTCTCGCGATCGGTGCGCTGGTCGCACCGGTGCTCGCCGTCAGCCTCCCGGCGAGCACGGCCAGCGCCCACGGATGGGTGACGCTGCCCACGAGCCGTCAGGAACAGTGCGCCGAAGGCGTCGTCGCCTGCGGACAGATCAAGTACGAACCGCAGAGCGTCGAGGGACCGAAGGGACTGCAGAGCTGCAGCGGCGGACACGCGGAATACGCCGAGCTCGATGACGACAGCAAGGGCTGGAAGGCCACTGCTGTCGGCACGACGGCGACGTTCACATGGCACAACTCGGCCCGGCACTCCACCGCGAACTGGCAGTACTTCATCAACGGCCAGAAGATCGCCGAGTTCGACGGCCACAACCAGCAGCCGGCGGCGGACGTCAGCCAGCAGGTCAACTTCGGCAGCTTCACGGGCCGGCAGAAGGTACTCGCCGTCTGGAACATCGCCGACACCGCCAACGCGTTCTACTCCTGCGTCGACGTCACCATCGGCGGCAGCGGCGGCGGGGGCAACGGAGGGGGTGGTGGGGGCACCGGCGGGGGCACCTGCACGGCGTCGGCCTGGGACCCCGCCCGGGTCTACAACGGCGGTGACACCGTGTCCTACGAGGGTCACAACTGGCGCGCCAAATGGTGGGTGACCGGGGACAAGCCCGGAACCACCGGTCCCTGGGGTGTCTGGGAGGACCTCGGCGCCTGTTAGGCCTCCTCTCTTCCGGATCCTGCCAGGGTGCGTGGTGCAGGGCATGCACACCCGCCGTGTTGTCGTCACTCGCCGGCGCTCCCCGTCGACCACCTCTCCGCCGTGCAACCTCACGCACCGGAGTGGCTGGGGGCGGCCGGAAAGAAAGCGCCAGGGTTCGATCCGGGAGATGGGCCCGGTACCGCAACGGTGCTCGCCGTGACTGCCGGCCAGGGTGGGAGCACCGGACCGCCGCGGACGGGCTGGACCAGCTCGGCAGGGACCGGTCGGGCGATCGCCCTGGAGTCCACTGCCCTTACGTACGACCAGTCGTGTTCCTCCTAGGCGAGCCGGATGGCCATGCTGCGGCCGAGACCGGCATCGGCCACGATGCCGGCACTGCCATTCGCTGCGACGGCGACCGGTTCAGCGGCCCCGTGACCGGCTGCGCCCTGGACACGTGCCCGGCCTCGCCGGCGACGCCGGCCCGCCGACGTCGCCGGTCGTCGCCCGCCTGTTCCTCAGCCAGGGACACCCTTCACTCGAACATTTCGAAAGCCTGGCGGTGCGTCGCCCGCCTTACGACAGGAGACCCGACAGCTCACTCGCCGACGGGGGGTCAGGCGGTCAGCGTGGCGAGCTCCGCGTTGGCGCGCTCGGTGACCAGGGCGAGGACGCGGCCGGCGGCGGCCAGGTCTTCGGTGGGTATCCCACCCCAGATACGGGCGGTGAGGGGAGCGGTCTCCGCGCCGACGGTGTCGAGCAGCTCGCGCCCGGCATCCGTCGGGCGGAGGTGAGCGCCGTCGGTGACCAGCAGTCGCTTGACCAGCAGCTCGTCGACCGTGGCACGGATGCGGGCCGGGTCGGCCTTGAGCGAGCCCTTGACCTGGGTGACGAGTTCGTCCGTCGTCTGCGGGGTGTCGGCGGTGACGGCCGCGCGCAGGGCGATCTGCTGCTCGAAGGTGATGCCGTGCCGGGCCAGGGCGCGCTCCAGGACGCCGCGGGCGGCGTAATGGGCCAGGCCGAGTGCACGCGCGTCGGCGAGGGGTGCGGTGGCGGATGCGTCGATGGTCATGGTGTCGTCCCCTGTGTGCTCTTGTCGTTCGGTACGGATGGAGCGAGAGGTGCGTCGAGCAGGGTCGTCAGCTCGTCGGTGAACGCGCGTGTCCGCGGGGCGTCGAGGCCGCCGAGCGGATCCAGCAACTGCTGAAGCAGTTCCTGGACCACCGTGATGGCCTGCCGCGTGACGGCCTGTCCCCGCTCGGTGAGGGCCAGCTGTACAGCGCGCGGATCGCGGGGGTCGCGGGTGCGCTCGATCAGGCCGGCCGACTCCAGGGCGCGCGCCAGCTTCGAGACGTACAGCGCCTCCAGGCCCGTGTGGTCGGCAAGCCGGCGCTGACTGGGCCGCTCACCGGCGCGTTGCATGCCGTACAGCGACGCGACCAGTGAGTACTGCGCGTGGGTGAGGCCCAGTGGAGCCATCGCGCGATCGACCGCGACGCGCCACTTGTTGGCGAGCCGCCATACGAGGAAGCCGGGCGTGGGGCCCGGTGAACCCTTGCTCATGGCAAATAGATTACATGGCTACTATGTTCATGGCTACTATTTTTCCGGTCGGGTACGTGAGGGTCCGGGTCGCATGTGTCCTTGTCGCGCCCCTGTTTGTGTGGCGCACGGGGCCCGGGTGGCTTCGGACCCCGCGGGCCCCCGCCGAGTTGGCGGGGACCCGCGCCTGACCGGCAGAGGAACTCACGGACTGCCCGCGACGAGCAGCATCCTGGCCTCCACGGCCTGCCTTCTGCTGACGGCCTTGCGGCCCGGCCTCACTTCAGGTGCCGGGCGAAGAAACGGGCCGCGTCCTCCCCCGCGGACTCCGGGACGCCGGTGTGCCCGCCCATGTGGCTGTGCAGCGACTTCTCCTTCGAGCCGAAGGCGTCGAACAGGTCAAGGGCCGCCTGCCGGTCGTTGCCTTCGTCGTCCCACTGCAGCAGGACGTGCAGCGGAATGGTGACCCGGCGGGCCTCCTCGAACACGGCGCGGGGCACGAGACTCCCGGCGAACAAGCCGGCGGCCACGATGCGCGGCTCGACCACCGCCAGGCGAACGCCGATGGAGATCAGTCCACCCGAGTATCCGACCGGACCGCCGATCTCGGGCAGCGGCATGAGGGCGTCCAGGGCGGCCTGCCATTCCGGGACGGCCCTGTCGACGAGCGGGAGGATCAGGGCGTCGATGATCTCGTCGCTTACCGGCCCGCCGGCTGCCATGGCCCGGCGCAGGTCGGCGCGAGCCTGCTCGGCGGCGGCCCAACGAGGCCGTTCACCGCTCCCGGGAAGCTCGATGGTGGCCGCGGCGAACCCGTCCGCCGCGGCTCGCCGGGCCCGAACCACCAGTCGGGGATACATCGTGCGCAGTCCGAGCGGTGGGTGGGCGAGAAGGATCAGCGGCGCCGGTGCGGACGCGGATGCGGATGCCGGCGTCCACAGGATGCCGGGGATATCGCCGATGGTGAATGCGCGTTCGAGGACGTCGTCCTCGAGACGCTGTTCGGAAGTGAAGTGGAGAGCCATGGTCGTGCCTTTCGGGAGGGCGCGTGAACGGCGCTCCCGGACGACCTATCGCCCGACCGTGACCCCGAGGGAGAGCACCCATGTCGATACGTTCACGGGTACCACCTCCTCGTTCTCTCGCACGGCCTTCCCCAAGGTAGCAGCGGCCGCCGTGGTCCGCCCATCGCTTTTCGCGCGAGCTCCGCGGCCGGAGGCCAGGGAGTCGGAGCACTGTGCCGATACTCCTTGGAATCTGAGGAGCCGCTTGGGCCTGATCACCGCTTCTGAGGCGAGGCTCTGCGACAGCGGGACGCGCCGAGGGTGCTGTTGCGCCGTCGGGTTCTCGTGGACGAGGCCGATGCGCCGGCCGGAAGCACCGCCTCGTCACCGCCCTCGTCGTTCTCGACGCCGTCGGCGAGTCCTCCGCAGGCACAGGGGCACGGTGTCGCCGACGACGGTCCGCGGGGTCTGGGTCACGCGGAGCCGGATGCCGGGCTTCCGGTCGGGGGCGAACGACCGGCAGCACGTGATCGACCCACGCGTCGTCCCCCGCGCCCCCGGTGACGACCCGCAAGGAGAGCGAGCGTCGCACGGAGACCGGCGAGTGGACCGGCGGGCGGCGGAGGACTTGCCGTACATCTTCATCGGAGTACAAGGCGACCAGTGCGGCGCACCCGCGCACCGCTCCTGTCGCCGCGGTCAGCCCAGGGCGCCGACGGCCGGGGGGTCGACGGCTCGCACGACGACCACGGGTATCTCCCGGGTGGTCTGCGTCTGATAGACCGCGTACTCCGGCCTGGCCGACACGATCAGGCTCCACAGACGCGGACGTTCCGCGCCGGTGGCGGGACGTGCCCAGGCGGCGAAGGCCAGCGCCCCGACCTGGATGGTGACGTCCGGGTCGGCGAGCAGGTTGAGGTACCAGGCCGGGTGGTGGCCGGCACCGCGGTTGGAGGCCGCCAGGACGTAGCGGTCACCGTCACGTGCGTAGACGAGTGCGGTGCGGCGCAGTTGGCCCGATCTGCGGCCCCGGGTCGTCAGCAGCAGGTCGTTCACGCCCGGCCGGGGCCGGCCGCCGGTCTCCTCGAAGCGGCGGATGTGCTCGGCGACGAAGGGGTTCCGGCTGTCGTGGACCTCCGTCATCGCGCCTCCCCGACGCTGACCGTGGCGCGGTGGTGGCGGGGGGCGTCGATCTCGTCGAGCAGCGCGATCGCGAAGTCGGCGTAGGAGATCCGGCTGTCCGAGTCCCCGTGGTCGGCGATCCGGTACCGGCCGGTGCGCGTACCGTCATGGTCGAAGTCGCCCGCGGGAGCCACGTACGCCCAGTCGAGGCCGCCGGCCCGGAGTTCGTCGAGGCCGGCCGCGTGGCCGAGGTGGAACGAGCGGTACTCGTCGGGGTAGCCGGGCTCGTCCATCAAGGCAACACCGGACTTCCCGGGCAGGACCGATGCGAGACCGACCACCACCAGGCGGCTGACGTCCGCCTTCGCCAAACCGCTGCTCAGCGCGCGGGAGGAGGCGGTGAAGAACCCGTGCGCCGGCACGGACAGATCCACGGCGGCACTGACGGCGGCGTCGTGACCGGCGGCCGCCCGCTCGATGCTCAGCGCGTCGGTGACGTCGCCCGCCACCAACCGCGCACCGGCCAGGTCACCGCCGTGGCGCGCGGGGGCGCGCACCACGGCGGTGACCTGGTGACCGCGCCGCTGCGCCTCGGCGACGGCCTGCCGCCCGGCCCGGCCCCCCGCGCCGAAAATCACGATGTCCACAACGAACCGCCTCTCCCCCAGGGCCGGAGACCGTGTGCTCCTGGCCGGTCCACCGACGTTAACGACGGCCGTGGTTACCGACCGGATACCGGCTATCGTGAGGCCATGAGGAAACCCCTGCCCGCCGACATGTTCGACGAGTTGTGCCCGTCCTCGCTCAACCCCATCCGGTTCGGCGACAAGTGGGCGGCCCTCGTCATCCGCTGCCTCGAGTCCGGGCCACGCCGTTACTCCGAACTGCGCGTACCCCTCAGCCGCGTCACTCCCAAAGTGCTCACGCAGTCCCTGCGCTCCCTGGAACGCGACGGCCTGATCACACGCACCGTCCACACCGACACCACCCCGCACGTCGAGTACGAACTCACCCCGCTGGGCCAGAGCATGCTCGAACCGATGGCGGTCGCCTGCGCGTGGGCCGAGCAGCACTGGGACGAACTCCTCGACGCCCGCGAGTCGTACGACCACGCCACCCGCGTCGACCAGGTCGTCTGACACGGCCACCGCGGCCGCAGGTCGGAGCAGCACGCCGCGGCAGCACGCCGGACGCGCGCGGGCATCGCCCCCTCGACCGAGCCGGACGGCGCGTCGGGCACAGCTCGCTGAGGCGGCACGGGTCAGATCACGCCGTCGATGAGCGGATCGTGCTGTTCACCTTCGCCGTGCTGTTCACCTTCGCCGTGATGGTCGTCGCGCACCTCGTTCTCCCGAGCGCCCGCTAGGCCGACCGGGATGCGGGTGCGCGTCATTGCGTGAGTGATCGCGAAAGCCTTGCCACCCTTGGCCCATGCGCAACCGCCCTACAGTCGTCGTGGAGGCGCCGGACGACCGGGGCCGGCGGGCCCTGCGGGTGCGCGGGGAGACCGTCGGGCGGGCTTGGTCGCGACGCGGTCTCGAGCGGCTGGTGCGCCGAGCGGGCCTGCCGGACCTGGACCTCGACGACCCGGGGCAGGTCGATTGGCTGGCAGACCCGTTCCACTGGCCCGACCGTCCTTGGCGCAGACGAGCCGCTGGGGCCCTGATGGCACTTGGGCTTCTCGTGTCCGCCGCCGTGCTCTTCCATGTGGGGACGAAGGACGCGGTCAACGCGCTGGCGTACGGCGGGCGCGTCGTCGGGGTCGTCTTCGTGGCCGCTTCGCTGGTGGAAGCGGTCGCGGCCGTGGCGGCGAGCGACTACTGGGGCAACAGGGCGGTGCGCTACTCAGGCGCAGCCGTCCTCGTCGGCGTCGGCAGCGTGACCGTCACCGACCTCATGTTTCTCATCACTCAGATCCAGGGTCGGTCGCTCACCATCTTCCTCTGGCTGTGGATCGGCCTGGCCGTGTGGGCGGCCTGGGCGCTGTGGATGCTTGCACGGCAGGGGGTGTGGCAGCAGATCCCGCACCCGAGAGGTATCGCGATGAGCGTGGTGGTGTCCGCGGTCATCGGCATCGCAGGCCTCGTCTATTCCCAGATGTACGTCCCTTACTCGACGCCTGTGAAGACTCCGTTCAGCGTCTCGTTCGGCGAGCCCGCACTGAGCGCGGACGGAAAAATGCTCCATGTCCCGGAACACGTGGAGTTCCGCAACAGCGGGTCGGTGCGGATCTATGTGGTGGGTACCCTTTGGAAAGTCTTGGCGTGGCCCACTCGGTTCACGGAGAAAGGCACGACAGAAGACACCTGGAAGCGAGAGTTCCAAGATTTCGACGAAACAGTGAGACACGTCGTCTACGGACCCTCCCGCATGCTGGGCATGGGGACCTTCGCGAACCCTGGCGATCGCCTCGATCCCGGCGACGATCTGTCGCGGGACTTCGTGGTCGACGTACCGCTGCACGCGGGGATCGGTCGTGTCGAGATCGTCGCGGACACTTCGTTCATCAGGGCCGACCGGGGCAAGCTCGGAAACAACTACCAGGATTCGGAAGAAACCTCCTGGAACCAGGAAACCGGAGCACACGAACAGGATGCCCCGGACTGGCTCACGAGTGCGGGAAACGACTTCCTGCGCTACCACGCCAAGATCTACCACAGCAGCGAGATGCTGAACCTGACGCACACCACGGACTATGTGAGCGCGTGGTGGGTCCTCCCCGTCGCCTGGCCCGAGCACCCTCTTGTCGCCAAGGGAGACATGGACCCTTACCTGAACGTCTCGATCGCACGCAAAGCCAACGGCAGCGAACGACTCAGCGATTCAGAGCAGGAGCCGTACGGAATGAACACCAAGTCCCGGTGGGCCGAAACATCCGTCGATCAGCTGTTGAAGGCCGCCCGGTAGCCGTCCGAGAGTATCCGAGAGCCACTGGCCGATGCTGTCGGCCATGCCCGTTCACCAGGCCGGTGTCTCCGGCCGAAGGTGTCCGCCGGTGCCGCCGGCCGGCGACGGTCACAGCCCGGCTACTGCGACGCGCGCGAGGCCGCCCCCGCAGACGCGACATCCAGGTCCACCACGACTTCGTCGTCCTCCCAGCGACCACGCTGCGAGATCGCCAGGCCGATCAGGGCGAGCTCAGCCGCCTGGTCCCGAAGCGCGTACTCCTCATGGGTCTCAGGAGAGCGCCCACTCAGTTCGTCACGTTTCCACGCGTCCACCGCGGCCTCGGCTACGGTCCTGGGCAGTCGGACCGTGACCCGGCCGACTTGAGCGTCGACATGTTCCCCGATCGCCGCCAGCACCTTCGCGTCGTACCGGTACCTCACGTACTCCTCGTGATCCACCATGAGGCGAGGCTACCCAGGACCATGGCATCCGCTTCCACCGGTTTATCCGGCGCGACGTCCCCGGAAAGTGACGAAGCCGGGCTGGACGGTACGGTTGCCCGCGACCTGTCGACGCGGCCGCCGGATCACATGACCAGGTCGCCCACCGGCTATCCCGCGGTGAGCGACCTGCTTTGATGTGCAGAGTTCAAGGTCGACGGCGGCGCACTGTAGGCGTCCTGGGCCGCTGGACGACACCGGCATGACACCGGCGACGGGATTCGAACCCGCGTTACCCGCTTGAGAGGCGAAGTAGCCGCAGCCTGCGCACCTGCACAGCAGGAACGGTAACGCCGGCCGCGGCCCTTGCGCATCCGATTTTCGCGTACTCGAACGCTCGACATCTCACAGGGGGAAGATCGCTTCCTGGCGAAGGTGTGCGCATCCGAATGCCCGGCGCTGGTCGCCGCGGCCCGCTCCGGCAGCCTGGCTTCCGGCACGTCCGGAACCCGTCCATGCCGGCCAGGCCGGTCATAGGTTGATGCCGTGACGACAGCCGACCACATGAACTACGAGTTCCGTACTGCCCGGCCCGCGGACACGGAGGCCATCATGGCGCTCGACGGATCCTTCACCACCCACACGATCTTTCACGTCGACATCACGGAGACCGGGTTCACCCTCCAGGAGATTCCGGTGGACCCGCCCATCCGCAAGGTCTTTCCCGCCGACGAGAGCGACGACGCCGACACCTCCGGGGCCGAGGAAGATCCGAACAGCCGTACCTTCGTCGCGGTCGACGCCGACGGTTCTCCGGCGGGCTTTGCCACTGTCTCGTACGCTTCGTGGAACCGACGGCTGGCCATCGAGGACATCGAAGTCGCCCCGGCGCATCGGGGCCACGGCGTCGGACGCGGCCTGGTCGGCTGCGCCGTCCGGTTCGCCCGCGAGTCCGGTGCCGGGCACATCTGGCTGGAGGTCACCAACATCAACGCCCCGGCGATCCACGCTTACCGGCGGATGGGATTCACCTTCTGCGGGCTGGACACCACGCTCTACGACGGCACGTCTTCATCGGGCGAACAAGCCCTGTACATGAGCATGCCCTGCCCCTGAGCAATCACCTGCGCGGGCAGCACATGTGCGCCCCCCGGGATGCGGTGCGTGCGGGCCGGCGGGAGCCGGGGCGGGCCCACGCGGACTCGTCGGGCGGCCCTTACCCTGCGGTCAGGAGCCTAGAGGGACGAGCCTGTGCGACCAGTGCTGTTGGTGGATGTCGACGGACCGCTGAATCCGTATGCCGCGAAACCGCACCGTCGACCCGAGGGCTATGAGACACACCGCCTGCTGACCCCTCGTTGGGTGGCCGCCGAGCGGCGCCGGCTGACCGAGTGGGGGCTGCCGAACAAACCCGTCAGGCCACTGCGGGTGTGGCTCAACCCGCGTCACGGCCCGGCGCTGGCCGCACTTCCCTTCGACCTCGTATGGGCGACGACGTGGGAGGAGGAAGCCAACGTCTTCGTCGCGCCAGTTCTGGGCTTGCCCGAACTGCCCTTCATCCGCTGGCCCCTGCCTCGACCGGAGCCCGGGGACGGCGTGTTCTGGAAGACGCCCGAGGTCGTCGCGTGGGCGAAAGGCCGTGCGTTCGCCTGGGTCGACGACGACATCACGCAGGCGGACCGCACCTGGGTGAAGGACCACCACGACGGTCCCGCCCTGCTGCACCGGGTCGACCCACGACGCGGCCTGACCAGGGACGACTTCGCCGCGCTGACGGCACGGGCGACCGGCCTCGACTGAGTCCGCGGCCCGTCGACAACCGGCTGCCTCGGTCCGCGAACGGGGGGACATCGGCGAGCTCTGACGTGAGGCTGTGGCGGGGTGGCCGCTGAGGTGGTCTGCGTGCGTCAGCCGGTGGTCTCACATGGCACCCCTGTGGGACGGGACGCGGCCCCGCGCGTACCGCACCGTCAGTGCGGAACAGACCTCGCCGCAGTCGGCCCCGCGCTGGGCCCGGCTCAACGCGGGGCGACGTGGGCACCGTGGACCCGGTGCTGGCTTGTGCGGACCGGTCGGCGCCTCGTCGAGGCCACCGTCACGTACTGGCCGGACATCGGGCAGCGAACCACGGGGGCCCTACGGCGACCCGGCCGGCCGGCATCCCCCACCCGTTCGTCGTGCCCGACACCTTGGTGAGCCTCGACCGGGCGGCATCAGTGTGGCAGCCGCTTACATGCCGCTCGACAGAGTGACGGGGATCTGCTGTGCCGACGGGATGTAGTGGCGGGCGAGGTGGGCGTCTCGGTTGTGGTTACGGCGGTGGGCCTCCGGGTCGGTGTACCGCTCGAGACGCCGACGGCCGGACACCGTGTCGCGGACCAGCACCGTCGCTCGGGTCAGCCAGGTCTTCATGCGCCATCTCCCCTGTGTGTGATCGTTTCCGTGAGTATGCGCTCGCTCTCGAAGCAGACGCTGCTGCTTTGAGCGGAACTTGAGCTTGGACGGCCCCGCCGTTTCAACGAGCTCCGTCCGTTTCGGAGTTGGCAGGCACGGGCTGCCCCCCCCCAGCCGCATCAACCGATCACCCGATCACGGATGATGGAACGATGACGGCGGAAGTGAGCGAGATCGTTCTGAGCAAGCAGGACCTCCGTGAGGTCACCGGGTTCGCCGCGACGTGCGCTGAAGTGGTGCTCGAGATGTTCGAGGCTGATCAGCCGGGCGACTCGCGACCCCGAGATGCTGTCCGTGCCGCCTGGGAGTTCGCCCGGGGCGGCGAGCGCGGGAAATCTCTGCGGGACACGGCGTCGGCAGCCCTGAAGGCGGCCAAGGACACGGGCTGCCCGGCTGCGCGCGAGGCGGCATGGGCAGCGATGTCCGCGGCCGGCGCCGCCTACCTGCATCCCTTGGCCAAGGCCACCCAGGTCAAGCACATTCTCGGGGCCGGCGCCTACGCGGCCAGAGCGGCCGAGCTCCTCGCCGGTGACGACCGGAGCGTCGGGGTCAGACACCTTGAGCAGACGGTGCGCCATGCCACGCCCGCCGTCGTCGACGTGCTCAAACGCTTTCCCGCGGCACCAAGTGGCGGAGGACGGGTCGGTGAGTTGATCCGCATGCTGGACGTCGGAGTTCGTTCACTCACATTCCCCGGGTGACCGCAGGAGCCTCCGGCAGCGGGCGCACCGCCGCCGCCTGCGTGTCATGGCGCGGGGGGAGTCGGGGATGAGGCGCTTCCGCATCGGCGCCTGACGAACCCCTTCAGGTGTGCGGCTCGCGGGAGGGAAAGCCCGTAACGAAGCGGGCGAGTTCCTCAGTTGCTCCGCTGGGCAGGCGGGCGACCGCCGTCTCCGGCAGTGCCGTGATCACGTTGCACAGCCGCGCACCGAGTTCCGGCAGCAGGGCCCACGCCGCCGGGGGCGCGTCGACCACGGCGAGCAGCAGGTCGCCCTCGTGGAAATAGGCGTCGAGGAGCGGTTCCTCCAGCAGCAGGCGCACTGCGAGGGGAAGGACGTAGGGCAGCGCGACCCGCTGTGAGACGAGGGTGCGCAGGTCCGCAGGACCGAGTTCGCCGAGGGGCACGAGCCGCAAAGCATGGACCTTGCGGACCAGGTGGGTCGCGTCAGCGGCAGGCGGCGCCCAGACGGGTGGGTCCAACTCGTCCAGCGTACGGTCGAGGTGCAGCAAGTGGTCCATGCGGCTCATTCTCGCCGTCACGGCCAGACGATCTCCGACTCGGGGTGACCGACGAGGTGGTGCGTGACGGTCGGTCCTGATGGCGGTACCCGTCGTCGAGGGGGAGTCGGGTGAAGTGGATACTGGCTCCGCACGCAAGCACGATGAGGGGGACGACCAGTGACCGGCGACAACCGCATAGGACCGCCCAATTTCGGTAGCGAGCGGGACATGCTGCGCGCCTTTCTCGACTACCACCGCGCGACCCTCGCCATGAAGTGCGAAGGACTCACCGACGAGGAGCTGCGGCGGCAGTCGATGCCGCCGTCCACGCTTTCGCTGCTCGGTCTCGTGCGGCACATGGCGGAGGTGGAGCGTGCGTGGTTCCGTCGCGTGTTCGACGACAACGACGCGCCCATGGTCTGGTCCGACGAGGTCGACTTCCAGGCGGCGTACGACGCGAGCACGTCGACCAGGCAGGAGGCGTTCGCAGCCTGGGAGGCCGAGGTCGAGAACTCGCGCCGGGTCGAACGGGAGGCTGCCTCCCTGGACCAGGCCGGGTACCAGCCACGATGGGACGAGGAAGTGTCGTTGCGGATGGTGATGGTGCACGTCCTCCTGGAGTACGGCCGCCACAACGGGCACGCGGACTTTCTGCGTGAGGGCATCGACGGGACCGTGGGCGCCTGAGTCCACCGGCGCCACCGGCCCTCCCCACGCCGTGTCCGGGCCGGACGCGATCGTGCCGGTCCACGGTGAGGTCGGCCGACGCTGCCGGTCACGGCGGGGCGACCGATTCCACCGCCGGCCAGGCTCGTTGGGCACCGGCCGCGGCTACGACCACGGCATCCACCGCACCCGGTCCGTGCCCGAGGCGTCGTGCCCGCTCTCGCCGACCGCGGAACCCCGTGGGGCACGGGGCCGTGCACCCACCGGGGCCTGAGCGAGCGCACTGTGGCGCGGCGCCGCCGGGCCACCGCTCCCTCCGTGCCGGCCGCCTGGTCTCATGAGGGCTTCGCGGGTCCCGGCGGGCTGATCCGGGACCCGGCGATCCTGTGATCCCGCCTGTGTCGCGCATCACATCCACCCCGTGTCACGTCCGGGTCGTCTGCTCCCATCTGGTGGGCGTCAGCAAGCGAGCCGAGGAGGACACGACGATGAGCGCATCCAAGTCGACCGGTACGGCGACCGCCCACCAGGTGCTGGTCCTGGGAGCGGGATACGCCGGCCTGGCCGCGGCCGTCCAGCTCGCGGCCCGGGCCAAGCGGCACGAGAGCGTGCGGGTGACCGTGGTGAACGCGCACGAGCGGTTCACCGAGCGCATGAGACTGCACATGACGGCGACCGGGCGTCGGCCGGCCGAGCTGAGCATCCCGGAGCTGCTTCAGGGCACGGGCGTACGGTTCCTGCGCGGCTGGGTCACCGCGGTGGACGCGGAGGCCAAGACCGTGCGGATCGACGACGAACGGGTGCTGCACTACGACACGCTGGTGTACGGCCTGGGTTCGGTCGCCGACACCTCGGCGGTGCCGGGGGCCGAGGACCACGCGTACACCCTCAGCAGCGTCCAGGACGCCGAACTGCTCGCCGACCGGCTGGGACGGATCGGCACGGGCACGGTGATGGTCGTCGGCAGCGGACTGACGGGCATCGAGTCCGCCGCGGAGATCGCCGAGCGGTACCCGCGGCTGCGCGTGGTGCTCCTGGGCAGACAGCAGCCCGGCGCGGCCATGAACCGCAGGGCGAGGGCGTATCTGCGCGCCGCGCTCGACCGGCTGGGCGTCCGGGTGCGCACCGGTGTCGACGTGGTGAAGGTACTGCCCGGCGCGGTGGAGCTGACGGACGGGGAGAGCATCGCGGCCGACGCGGTCCTGTGGACCTGCGGCACACGGGTGCCGCCGCTGGCGGCCGCCGCCGGACTGGCCGTCGACGAGCGCGGACGCATCCTCACCGACGCCGCGCTGCGGTCGGTGTCCCACCCCGACGTGTACGCGGTCGGCGACGCCGCCGCCGTCCGTCAGGGCTACGGTGTCCTGCACGGCACCTGCCAGAGCGGCATGCCGACCGGGGTGCACGCCGCGTTGTCGATCGACCGGACACTGCGGGGCAGACAGCCCAGGCCGTTCCGCTTCGGCTACTACCACACGCCGGTGAGCCTGGGACGCGACGACGCCGTGGTGCAGTTCACCCGGCCCGACGACCGCCCACGCCGGATCTGCCTGACCGGCGGCCTGGCCGTCCGGTACAAGGAGACGGTGACCGCCTCGCCCTGGCCGACCTACGGCCGTATGAAGAAGATGCCCGCCTCGGGCGCGTTCTGGCCCCGCGGGGGCCGCTTCACCCGTGTCCGGAGGGCCAAGTGACCCACTCGTCCGCTCAGCCCGACCAGCAGGTCTTCCACACGCACCGGCGGCTGCTGTTCTCCGTGGCCTACCGTGTCCTCGGCAGCGCCGCCGACGCCGAGGACACGGTCCAGGACGCCTGGATCAAGTGGTCCGCCGCGGAACGGTCGCAGGTGGCCGGTCCCAGGGCTTACCTGACGAGAATCGTCTCGAACCTGGCGCTGGAACGGCTGCGTAGCACCCGGCTCAAGCGGGAGACCTACGTGGGGCCGTGGCTTCCGGAGCCCATCCTCACCGGCAGCGATGCCTCCGAGATCGTTACGGACGCCGAATCGGTGTCGATGGCGATGTTGGTGGTGCTGGAGACGCTCAGCCCGCTGGAGCGCGCGGTGTTCGTGCTGAAGGAGGTCTTCGCCTTCAGCCACGCCGAGATCGCGGAGGCGGTGGACCGTTCCGAGGCCGCGGTGCGGCAGGCCGCGCACCGAGCCCGTGAGCATGTGCGTGCCCGGCGACCGCGCTTCGCCGCGGACCGCTCGAGGCAGCGTGAGGCCACCGAGCAGTTCCTCGCCGCCGCGTCCGGCGGTGACGTCAACGCCCTGATGGAACTGCTCAGTCCGGACGTCACCCTGTGGACCGACGGCGGCGGCAAGGTCCGCCAGGCCCTGCGCCCGGTGGTGGGCGCCGCCACGGTGGCCGCCTGGTTCGCATCCCTCGGCACCGTCTCCTACCAGGGCGTCGAGCCCGGCGACATGCGAGCCGAGCTCGTCGAGATCAACGCGGGCCCGGGCATCGTGTTCAGCGGACCGGGACGTGTGATCGCCACCCTCACCTTCGACTTCGACGCCGACGGCCGTATCACCACCCTCCACAATGTCGCCAATCCGGACAAACTCCAGGCCGTCACCGGCGGCACCGCCTACGACATCAGGACGCGGTGAAGGTCACCGTGGACGGCCGGGTCGCGCGGCCCTGGTCGGTGACCTCGGCGGCAGCCTGACGGGGGCGCGAAGCCTCGAAGCAGCCGGAGAGCCGTTCTCCGACCCGGGCCCGGCCGGCCGCTACGCCACGCTTCCGGACCAGGCGGCGACGGCTCGGCGAGGCGGGGCGCTGGTCGTGGTCGTGGCACGGCGCGGCCGGAAAGCCCGGCGTCTGCGCTCGGGGACCGTGAGGGCGGTCGGCACGCCGTGTCATCGAGATGCCTGCGACCTGCCCGTTCCTGCGGATGCAGCAACCGGCCGTCGGCTGCAAGGTGGGAGTGCCCCCACTCGCGCGGCTCGGCACGGCAGGAGGACGACCATGGCGAAGGCGAAGGGCTCCTCGGGCAGGAACGCACCGTCCAAGGGCGACAAGGTGACCTGGCGCAGTCACGGCAGCGAGACCACCGGCACCGTGGAGAAGAAGATCACCGAACGCACGGAGGCGGCGGGACGGACCGTGGACGCCTCACCCGACGACCCCCAGTACGAGGTGCGCAGTGACAAGTCGGGCCGTACGGCCGTACACAAGCCGTCCGCCCTCAAGAAGAAGAAGTAGACCGGCGTGGCCGGCTCCGACGAGCACCGCGAGACCTGGGACGCCTTCCGGGAACTGGTGAACATGACGCCGTCCGCGCTGGAGAAGTGGCTGACGACGCAGGAGTCCCGGGCGGCAGGGCAGCACAAGGACGGGGGCGAGTCCACCGGTCACGCCTCCGGGCGCACGATCGTGGAGATCCTCCACAAGAAGAAGGGCGACCTCTCGGAAGCGGACTACGCGCACATGCGCAAAGTGATCGGCTACGTCCGCCGCCACCTGGCCCAGCGCCCGTCCGGGGACGTGCGGGACACACGGTGGCGCCACTCGCTGATGAACTGGGGCCACGACCCGCTCCACGAGGGGTGAGTCCCGCTCACGGGGTCCGCATGCGTCGTACCGGGCGCTGCGCCCCGCGCGCGTGCTGTCCGCGGCGGCTGCCTACAGTGGAGTGAGGCCCTCAGCCCCGACACCCTCGCGAGCGCAGCACCCATGAGACACCATTCCGCCCGGCCGACCGACGGCGCCGACGCCCTTTTCGGGTTGGACGCGCTCGGCTCGGGCGCCCCGCCGCACGAGGGCGGTGCCTCCGGGCTCAGCGGTTCCGGCGAAGCCGGAGCACCGGGCCGTCCCCCGTTCCGCGACTCCCCGGCGGCCCGCCGTCTGCTCCCCGTGCGGACCGTCTACGCGGAGCCCGCTGCCGCCGCTTCCGCCCGCGGCCGTGAGATCCTCGCCCGCTTCCCGGACGCGGACGTGGTCGAGGTGCCGTCCCACTGGGGCATCCCGGGGCTGCACGGCAACGAGGGCAACGTCGACCGATGGGTGCGGGTGAAGGGAGAGACGCTGGTACTGGGCGAGCGGAAGACGCTGACCACTCGGCCCAACGGACGGTCCGCCGACTGGATCGCCCCCGGCGCCTCGAACGGGTGCGCCATGGCCTGCGCGTACTGCTACGTACCGCGCCGCAAGGGGTACGCCAACCCGGTCACCGTCTTCACCAACATCGACGCGATCCTCGCCCATCTGGCACGGCACATCGCTCGCCAGGGTCGCAAAGCGGAACCGAACCAGTGCGACGAGTCGGCGTGGGTCTACGACATCGGGGAGAACGGCGACTGCTCGGTGGACGCGCTGATCAGCGACAACACCGCGGATCTCGTGCGGTTCTTCCGCCAGTGGCCCTCGGCGAAGGCGTCGTTCGCCACCAAGTTCGTCAATCCCGACCTGCTGGACCTGGACCCGCGGGGCCGGACCCGCATCCGTTTCTCGCTGATGCCCCCGGCCGATTCGCGGCTGCTGGACATCCGCACGTCACCGGTGGGCGACCGGATCGCCGCCGCGGCGGACTTCCTGGACGCCGGCTACGAGGTCCACTTCAACCTCTCCCCCGTGGTGTTGCGCCCCGGCTGGCAGGAGGCGTGGACCGAGGTCCTCCGGCACCTCGACGACGTGCTCCCCGACCGGGTCAAACGGCAGGCGGCCTGCGAAGTCATCATGCTCACGCACAACCGGGAACTGCACGAGGTGAACCTCGGCTGGCACCCTAGGGCCGAGGAGGTGCTGTGGCAGCCCGCCCTCCAGCAGGGCAAGCGCTCCGAGAACGGGGCACTGAACGTCCGCTACACCAACCATGTCAAGGCAGAGGCCGTCCAGGCCCTGCGCACGCTGGTGGCGTCCCACGCACCGTGGCTGCGCATCCGCTACGCCTTCTGAGCGACCCCGGCCGCCGTCCGGTGCCTCATCGGATTTTCCCGCCCGCACGAGTCCTGTCGTCAACCGGTTCCTGTGGGTAGTCGTCGGACCCGGGGGCCCGTGCCCCACGGCTACGCGGCGGGCACCCGCACAGCGGCCAGCACCGGCAGGTGGTCCGTGGCTGCCCGCAGGTCTCGTTCGTCGAGCCCGGACAGCCCCATCGGCACCCCGCACCCGAGCACCTGGACCCCCTCCGTCGCGAAGACCGCGTCGATCCGCTGGAGTGGATCGCCCAGCCGGGTGGTGTGCTCACGCCCCCACGGCTTCGTCGCCCACCCGTCCTGCAGGGCGGCCGCGAGCAGGCCGAACGTGCGCCCGTCGGGCCGGTCGTTGAGATCGCCCGCGGCGACGGCGTACGGCATGTCCAGGGCGGACAGCCGGTCGAGAAGCAGCCGGCCTTGCTGGTAGCGCTCCTGGTCGTCGATGCTCAGGTGGCAGCTGAGCACTCCGAGCCGGGCCCGGCCGAACCGCAGTACGGCCGTCGCGAAGCCACGCTGGTGCAGACCGGGGGTGCGGGGAAGCAGCACGTCTTCCGTGCGTTCCACGTGGGCGCGGAGCGAGGAGAGGATCATGGGGCCGCAAGCGGGGCCGCCGCCCGAGACGTACACGAGTCCGCAGGAACGGGCGAGGCGGGCGGCGGCCTGGCGCCAGCGGAAGAACCGCGGGGCCTCCTGGACGCAGACGAGGTCGGGCCGGCAGGCCCGGATCACCCGGGCGAGGGCCTCGACGTCGTCGCGCATGGAACGGATGTTGTAACTGAGCACACGTACGACCACGGAACCGTCGGGCTCCGTCACCGACCTGGGCAGATCCTGCACGCCTCCCCCTCTCCACGCGACGGCGCGACGCGCAGCGGCAGCGGTCGCACGAGCGCGGTTCCCTTGGGCCTGTGTGGTCTGCTTCTCAGCGGAGCAGTGACCGCTCGGTGGGCGCCAGCCGTAGCCGCTGCGGGGCCCTGGCCCACCGTTCCGAAACGGTCGGCAGCACCTCCTCGCGCCAGGATTCCGAGGCCTGCAGCCGATTCAGGTGACGGTCGATGTGGCCTTCGCCGGTGAAACGTGCGAACCATACGAAGACCTCCTCGTTCGTTCGTACCGGCAGCGCCGGGAAGGTGTTCGGGGCGTGTTCCGACTGTAGGTACGCCAGTGGCTCGCCGCCGGTCTCGGCCAGTACGGGGTGTACTCGCTGCTGGAAGAAGTCGACGAACGTGGTGTCGAACGGGCGGTGGCCGTACCAGATCGTGGCGACGACGAGCGACGGTGGCAAGGGTGCCGGCTCGCCGGGGGCCGGTCGAGCGGCGTCCGGCACCGGGAATCCACCGCGCGCCGAGGCCGGTCGCAGCAGCAGCACGTCATCGGAGTCGATCATGGTCGCGTTCGCCTCGTCGCGGTGGGCCTGCCAGACCGGGCCACCGTAGAAGCTCTCCAGTGCCCTGGCACGGTGCGGCATGTCCTGGAATCCGCGGAGCCAGACGAACCGGTCCGGGTCGTCCAGGTCACGGAACTGCCCCACGACGGTCGCCCCCACTGCCTCCTGGGTCTCGACGAACTCCCGGTCGAACAGATCGATCAGCGCGTCTCGTCGTCCTGGGTGCAGCGTGTACTGCCGCAGCTCGACGACTGGGGACCGTGGGGCTTTCAGCACTCTTGCTCCTCGTTCGGCTGTTGCAACAATGTTTGTTACAGCAAGCGGCAGGGTGGCTACCCGACTACCGGCCCTGTCGGTCAGTTCACCAGCGTCTCGCGCAGCACATCGGCGATCGACGTGTCCGCCAGCTCCCGTCGCATGGCCCGCTCGACCCGGCCGTAGACGCCGCTGAGGGCGGGACGGATGCCTCGGCCGACCGGGCACTCCAGGTTGGGCTCGGTGCGGTGCAGACCGAACGGCGGCTCCGGGCCGACGGCGTCGTACACCTCGAGCAGGGTGATCCCCTCGGGCTCACGGGCCAGACTCCAGCCCGCGCCGGCGCCGTGGCGGACGTCCACCAGGCCGGCTCGTCGCAGGTCCCCGAGGCTGCGCCGGATGATCACGGGGTTGGTGTTGACGCTGGCCGCGACCTGCTCCGAGGTGAGAACCTCCTGACCACGACGCTGCGCCAACGCCAGCCAGGCCAGCACATGCGTCGCGATGGTCAGTCGACTGTTCGCCGCCATCACCCCTCCCCTCCCCCGCTTGTCGCAACAGCTTCTGTTACAGCCACTCCCGTCGTCAAGACCCGTCGGTACCGTCGGGGCACGTCGGGGATACGTCAGGGACACGAAGCGCCGGGGGCGGAGCCCCGCACCTGCCGGCGATCCGTGGCCCGAACCTCGTCGCCCGACAGATGCCGGCGCAGCAGCCGGAGAGCAAGGACATCATCGTTCCGCTCCGCCGCCTCGAGCGGCGTCTCTCCGGACCCGTCCGGCAGCGCCGGATCCGCGCCGTAGGCCAGGAGCACCGCGGTCGTGGTCACGGTGAGTGGTGTTTCCTTCATCGGGGTCCGCACCCGCATCGAGCAGCCGGGCGAGCAGTTCCACGTCCTGGTGCTCAACGGCGAAGAGCGTCGGCGGCCACCAGCCACTGCCATCGACGACCGCCTGCCGGCTCGGGCGCAGCGACATGAAGACCGCGAACCGGCGCCAGGTGCGCTCCACCGCCGCCTCCAGGTACGGCCGTGTGTTGCCGAACGCGTTGTCGGCCTCACTGTCCCGTTTGCGCTGGCCGCCCCCGGAGAGCGGCCGAACTCGCCGAGTCCTGCGGCCTCTGCACTGAGCCGGCAGTCCACGAGCAGGAAGACTCCCCGATCCTCGACGCCCTTCCCTTCCACGGGCTCTGCGAGCTGGCGGGGCCTGTTATTCCGCGAATTTCGGCTGACTCACGGCACCGAACCCTCCCCGTTCCGCCGCTGATCAACGTGCATGACGTCTGTGGACTCCCCGGCGGCTCTTCCGCGGGTCGGCTTCGTCCCCTCTGAGCTCGGTCATCCGAACCCCCTGCCGAACTGGTGAAACCTCCGCTGTTCATGTCCAAACGTGGTGTCGCTCACCCTTCTCCGCCCGTACGCAAAGGCCATTTCCATCTGGCCAGTAAGTGCTTTCTGTACGGTGGAGGCACGTGAGACGGTAAGGGCTCAAGCTCCCGTGCGAGAGGAAGAGAATGAAGCTTTCCGTGCGCCGTTGCCTCGGCGTGGCAGCAATCTGTGCGGCCGCGCTGACCGCGACGGCCGTGCCGGCCACGGCCGCCGTGGGCTCGTCCGGTGCGGCTTCCGCCATCGGGCCGTCCATCAACCGAACGGACTGCAACGAGAACGGCTACCTCGAAATCCACAACAACGAGGGTCGTGACACTCTCTGTTTCGCCAATGCCGGTTCGATTCCCGTCGCCATCTACGGCGTGAACTGGGTGGAGTCGGGGAACAATGTCGTGACCCTGCAGTTCCAGCGAAACCTGAGTGATCCGAGACTGGAAACCATCACGTTGCAGAAGTGGAGTTCGTGGAATCCTGGCCACGTCCACGAGATCATATCCATCAGGATTCACTGAAATCCGAGCACGGCACGGGGCGCCTTTCGAGGCGCCCCTTTTCGGACGCGTCATTTCACATTGGCAGTCGGCGGGACCCGGATTCGGCCCGTCGAGCGGCGGCATCGCCTACGCGCCGGCGCGGGCCACGAGCAGCGGCTGGAAGAAGCCCGTGCTCTGCGGCATGAGCCACCGGGCGTCGACGAACCCGGCATCGGCCGCGAGGCCGGCCAAGCGGTCCTGGCCGAGCGCCCAGTAGGTGGTTCGGCGGATCTTGACGCGCCAGTCTCCGCCGGCCGGGAGTAGTTGGAAGTGCTCCAGGTCGTAGTGCTCACCGTCATCGTGCCAGTGCCAGAGCTGGAAGGTCACCGTCCTTTCCCCGCCGTCGGCGGTCCAGTGGGCTTGCGGAGGCGTCGAGACGGGGCGGTCGCGCAGCAGGTCGTCGTAGGGGCGTGTGCTGACCAGCAGCAGACCGGCGGGACGCAGCACGCGGCGCATCTCGGTCAGGGCGGCGTGCACATCCCGCTCTGTCAGCAGGTGGGGCAGCGAGTTGTCAGCGCAGACGGCGACGTCGAACCGGCCATCGGGAAACGGGAGGCGTCGCATGTCGGCCGCGGCCGTGTACAGGCCCAGGCTCCGGTGGGCTGCCTCGCGGGCAGCGCGGGCGGCAGCGCGGGGGCTGAGATCGGTGCCGGTGACGTGGTGCCCACGCAGCGCCAGGCCAATGGCCTGCGTGCCGATGCCGCAGGAACAGTCGAGCACCGCCGCACGCTCCTGACCGATCAGGGTGTGCAGAGCGTTCCCCTGCCGACGGAGGCTCGCGTCCCAGTCCGCGTAGATCAAGTGGTAGTCGTCGGCCAGTTCGTCGTAGAAGTGCGCCACCGACGTCTCGGGCATGGCCCGAGGCTACCGTGCCGGTTCGCGGGGCCCTCGCCCTGACCGGCCGGGCCGGCGCGGAAGCTGTGCCGAAGCCCCGGTTCCGACGTGCCGGCTCCATCGCGCTCGCCCCGGACATCTCCGGCCTGGGCACGGCCCCGATCACGGCGCGGAAACCGACCGGCTGGGTGGGGGCTGATCGGACCGGTGGTCGGCCGGTACCGGGCTGGTGCCCGCACCGGCGAGGACGAGCAGGATGAGATCATCCCGGCATGAGTGCAGTGGAGCGCATGTCCGTCGAGGAGTTGCAGATCGTCCAGGAGTGCCTGGACGCGGCAGTGAGCGGGCCATTCTTCCCGGACTGGGAGTTCTCCACCCTCATGGGCTTCACCCGGGACGAGATCGCCGCGATCGCGGAAGCCTGGCCGTCGTTCCCGGATCCGGATGATCAGGACGACGCGGTGAACAACGTGTTGAACATGCTGCTCGGTTACCCGCACGGCTATGCGTCCCGGTGGCACGAGTACGCGCAGGCGACTCCTCGGCAGATCGCCCGGGTGCTGGCCCGTTGGCGGGGCGAGGACGAGCTCGACGGTACCGCCAAGGGCACCTTCGATCGTTTCCGCTGAGGCCGACGACGCGGCGCGGGAGCACCGGTCGACTCGATCACGTGGGCCGGGTGCTCGTTCGGGCGTGTGCCGGTATCCGCCCGCCCCCGGCCGGCGCCGGATCGACCGGCCCGGGCAGCCCTCCGAGGTCCGCCGCCGGGCCCGGTGCCGGGTGTCCCGGGGCCGACCCGGTGCTCTCACCCAGGAAGCCGCCCGACTGGTGCTGCCACAGCTTGGCGTAGGCACCGTCCGCCGCGAGCAGTTCCCCGTGGGTGCCCTGTTCGACGACGCTTCCGCGGTCGAGGACGACGAGCCGGTCCATGCCGGCGACGGTGCTCAGGCGGTGGGCGACCACGAGGGCCGTGCGTCCGTCCATCAGGCGCCACAGGGCGTCCTGGACGAGGAGTTCGCTCTCCGAGTCCAGCGCGCTGGTCGCCTCGTCCAGCAGCAGGATCGGCGCGTCGCGCAGGATGGCCCTGGCGAGGGCGACGCGCTGGCGCTGACCGCCCGAGAGTTTGACCCCCCTCTCCCCCACCAGAGTGGCGAAGCCGTCGGGGAGTTGGTCGGCGAACTCCGTGACGTGCGCGGCCGCGGCCGCGGCGCGGATCTCCTCGTCGGTGGCGTCGGGCCGGGCGAAGGCGATGTTGTCCCGCAGGCTGCGGTGGAACATGGCGGGTTCCTGTGGGACGTAGGCGATCAGTGAGCGCAGGTCGGTCTGGCGCAGCCGGCTGATGTCCTGGCCACCGATCAGGATGCGTCCGCCGTCGATGTCCGACATCCGCAGCAGGAGCCGGGTGAGCGTGGTCTTGCCGCCGCCGGACCTGCCGACCAGACCGATCCGTGCGCCTGCGGGGACGTCGAGGTCGAGTCCCTGGAAAATCGGTTTCGCACCCGCGTGGGCGAAGGTCACCGCCTCGAAGCGAACGCCGGTGTCCCGCGGGGCGAGCGGTTCGGGTTCCGTCGGATCGAGCACGGTGGGCGGGTCCAGGAACAGCTCCGTGAACTGCGCGGCCTCGGTCATCGAGCTTTCCAGACGCCGGTAGATCTGGTTGAACTCGAACATGATCTGGGTGGCGTTGGAGTAGTAGGTGAAACTGACGACGATCTCCTCGACTCCCTGGCCCTCGCCCCCGAAGGCGATGGCGACCAACAGACCGAGCACGTTGGTCAGCACGGACATCGGGGCGACCAGGGTGTCGACGCGCAGATTGCCGTAGTCCCACGACCTCAGCGTGAGGCGCCGGGACTCCGCGACACGGCTGCGGTGTTCGTCGGCCTCCCGCCGCTCCGCCGCGAAGGCCCGGATGGTCTCCATGTTCCCGAGGCTGTCGGCGACATGGCCGGAGACCCGGGCGATGGCCGCCTCACGGTCGTTGACGAGTCTCTGCCGACGCCGGATCAGAGGCGTCGCGGCCACCGCGGTCAGCGCGATCATCACGAGAAGGCCGACGACGAGCATCGGTTCGTAGCCCCACAGCACCACGGCACCGAACACCAGGGGAACCAGATTGCCCACGATCCGGTACGTCACCGTGTCGACGAAGTCCTCGAAGCGCTTGCCGAAGCTGAGCACCCGTTTGGTCAGGGATCCGGCGAAGTTGTCGTGGAAGAACGCCGCGTCCTGGATCAGGAGTTCGTCCATGCCGCTCACGTACAGGTGCTCCATGCCGAGGGCGTCCACGCGGTTCAGACAGTGCTGCCCGACCCGCCACACCACCTCGGCGAGCACCAGTGCCACGCCGAAGCCCAGCACGTACGGCAGCGCCGCACCGAGGTCGAGACCGCCGTCGCCTGCTGCCTGTCCTGCCAGTTTGGCGATCAGCAGCGGGGCGACGTAGCGGACCCCGATGTTGCCCACGGCCGGCAACAGCATCCCGGGCAGGGCCAGCAGTCGTAACCGCAGCAGTTCCTGGCAGTAGCGGCGCAGCGCCAGAACGACCGCGCTCCTGCCCGGCGTCGGCCCTCGCGTGTCCGTCGTCCCCATCACACTCCCGGAGGTCGGTCGTGGGAAGTCTCCCGTCCGCAGAGTCTCCCAGTCCAGGCATTTACCGCGGACCGGCGAGAACCGGACACTGCCGGGCTCAGCGGACACAGGTCGGCGGCGCCACCGGACGCGGAGGCGCGGGATCCGCGTTGCGCAGGGTTCGGTCCGCCTCGCCGTAGCAGGCGTCCGCGGGCACCGGTCACGCCGAAACGAGGCGTGGCGGGCGGGGGAGGTCGTGCGCCCGCGTGCGACGACAGGGTCATTCGTGGCCAGCGGGGCGCGAGTCGTACCGCACGCAGTGGAACCGGCCGGCGTCCTCCCGCCCGGACGGGTCACCGCCCAGTGCCCGGACCGCTGTGATCGCATACCGCCGCTCCCGGTCGTCGGTGAACCGGCGCTGCGGGTAGGTGCGGGACGGATCGACCGTGGTGTGGAGGCCGCGCTCGGCCAGTGCCCGTACCACCGGTGCGTAGGAGACGGTCCGCAGCACGAACGCACTCACCCATACGGGGCGACGGGCGCCGTCGAGCAGTGCCGCGAACGTCCTTTCCGTGATGTAGCTGCCGCCGCCTGTCAGCGTGATCAGGCCGAGGTCGGCGAGCGCCCCGCTCAGGCGAGGGCCGGGTGGGCGCTGCTCCAGGTTGTCCGTGAAGGCGGCGTCCAGCAGGCCCACCTCCAGGGCGTACCGCACGGCGGGCGCGGCCACGTCCAAGCCGTACACCGCCACGGCGTCGGGTCTGCGCCGCTCGGCGTAGAACGTCTTGTCCCAGGCGGCGAGCTCCGCCGTCGGCATGGCCCGCGCCGCCCGTGAGGTGTACCGCCGGTACAGGTCCGCCAGCGTCACGTGGTGGTTGAGCAGCGCGGCGTTGATGCCGTACGAGCAGCACACGTCCAGCACCACGGGCACGCCGGGGCGGCCGTCGTCGAGCGCCGCCCGTTCGGCCGCGGCCTGCCGGAAGACCGGCTGGGCGTGCTGCGGGATCTCGTACTCCAGCGGGGCCAGCCGGGAGAAGTACGCGCGCGGGTCCGGACTGTCGTAGATGTCGTCGAACCTCGACTTGCCCTCAGTCGCGCCGCCCGCACCACCCGAGCTCCGCCCGGTCATGGTTCGCTCCTTTCATGGCGGGACACATCAGACCCGACTGCCAGTATGTGAGGATCCGGGTCCCGGCGGGGGCAGCGCGCGCGGGGCGCGCGGATGCGTCCGGCGGCACGGAGACCGGGGGACTCCCCGTGAACTGCGACGCGACTCTCCGTCGCGTTCGACAAGCACGACTACGCGGAGCACCCGCGTGGTGGGAGTGTGGAATCGGTCGTCCCGGGCGCCATCGAGCCGTGGCCACGAGGTGCGGCAAGCTCGCCGTCCGCCATGAGGTGGCCGTGCCGGTCACAGTCGTCGACCAACGGCTGTGACCGGCACGGTGGCGTTGCTCGTCAGTGGACGCAGAACTCGTTGCCGACCGGGTCCCGCAGCACGGTCCAGGTGAGGCCCGGAACGCTGTGCTCGCCGACGACGCTCGCCCCCAGAGCGACCAGCCGCTCCACCTCTGCCGCCAGGCCCGTGCCGGGCGCGGCGGCGAAGTCGACGTGTACGCGGTTCTTGCCCCGCCGCTCCTCGGCCACACGCTGGAAACCCAGTGCCAGAGGCTGCGCTCTGACGATGACGAAGTCACCGTGGTCCTGGGCGATCTCGCCTCCCAACGCAGTGGCCCACCACTGGGCCAGCTCCTGCGGTTCCGCACAATCCACCGTGATCATCACTGCTGTCAGACTCATGATCGTCACCTTAACGACGACCACTGACAATCACCGGGCACCAGCGGTTCGCGGAACCGCGGCCAACGACCGTCCCCCGCCTGTGTGCGGCCCGCTGGCCCCCCGTCCTCTGACGCGCGGGGACGGCCGAGCGAGGTGCTGGGCAGGACGATGCCGCGCCGGTGTGCCCCGCCCCGGTCGGTCGCCGAGTCCTGTGGACCTGGTGATCCGGCCGACTCGGGCGGTGTCCCGCAGCCCTGGGGCGGCACGAGCACCCGAACGCGTCAGGCACCGGCCGCCCGGACCGTGGCCCGCGGCCGGTGGAACTGGTTGGAGGGCACCGGGAGACCGTAGTGCTCGCGGAGGGTCGTGCCCTCGTACTCCTCGCGGAACAGCCCCTTGCCGCGCAGGATGGGCAGGACGTGCTCGATGAAGACCGTGAGACCCGACGGCAGGGCCGGGGCCATGATGTTGAACCCGTCGGCGGCGCCGCCCTCGAACCAGGTGGTGATCGTGTCCGCCACCTGCTCGGGCGTACCGACGCACTCGAAGTGACCGCGGCCGCCCCCGAGCCGGGAGATGATCTGGCGGACGGTGAGTTTCTCGCGCACCGCGAGTTCGGTGATCAGGTCGGAGCGGCTCTGCGCGCCTTCCGGTTTCGGCCTGGCGAGGAGGGCGTCCGGCAGCGCCTCGTGGAGGTCGAAGACCGACGGCTCGGTCTCGAAGACGGCGGCCAGCTGGCGCAGCCCGTACTCCGGGACGCGCAGCTCGTCGAACTGCCGTGCGAGGGAGCGGGCTTCGGCCTCGGTCGAGCCGATGTACGGGACGATGCCCGGCAGGACGACCACCCCGTCCGGGTCGCGTCCCGCGGCTGCGGTCCGTGCCTTGATGTCGGCGTAGAAGGCGGCGGCGCGCTCGTAGGTCGTGTGGGCGGTGAAGACGGCCTCGGCGTGGCGGGCCGCGAAGTCCTTGCCGTCCTCGGAGGAGCCGGCCTGGACGAGCAGCGGGTGGCCCTGCGGCGGACGCTCCACGTTGAGTGGTCCGGCCACCTTGAAGTACCTGCCCCGGTGGCCGACTCGGTGCAGCCGCGCGGGGTCGGCGTAACGCCCTGTGTCCTTGTCCGCGACGACGGCCTCCTGCTCCCAGCTGTCCCACAGCGCCTTGGCGACCTTCAGGAACTCGTCGGCGCGGGCGTAGCGTTCGGCGTGTCCGGGGCGGTCGTCGAGGCCGAAGTTGGCCGCCTCGTCGGCCCCGGCCGAGGTGACGATGTTCCAGCCGGCGCGGCCGCCGCTGACGTGGTCGACCGAGGCGAGCCGGCGGGCCAGGTCGTACGGCTCGTTGTAGGTGGACGAAACGGTCGCGATGAGGCCGATCCTGCTCGTCGCCTGGGACAGCGCGGTCAGCAGTGTCAGGGGATCGAGCCGGCCCGGTGGCCGGAACTCGCCGGTGCCGATGAGGGCCGGCCCGTCCGCGAGGAACAGCGCGTCGAAGCGGGCGCTCTCGGCCAGCCGGGCCAGGTCGATCCAGTGCCGCAGGTCGAAGTCGGCCCGGGGGTTGCTCTCGGGGAGCCGCCAGGCGGCTTCGTGGTGGCCCGCCTCCATGAGGAAGGCGTTGAGGCGGAGCCTCCGCCGTCGCGCGCTCATGAGGAGACCTCCGGCTTCGAGCTGTCGTAACCGGCGGGGAGGAGGTTGTCGGTGATCGACCTGACGTCGACCTTCCTGGTGATCTGGCCGGCCTGCAGGAAGGCGTCGGCGAGCTTCTGCTCCAGTTCGATGTCCGACCGCCCCACCGGAGTCACCCGGTTGGAGTAGGCGGCCAGGGACGCCTTGGCGTCGGCGAGCGGGATGCCCTGCTCCTTGGAGAGCGCCTGCGCGTACCGGTCGGGGTGCTTGACGGCCCAGGCGAACTCGCGCGAGAGCCTCTTCAGCACGTCCGTCAGGGCCGCCCGCTTCGAGCTGTCCTTCAGCGACGAGTCACTGGCGACGTAGTAGCTGCTCGTCTGGTCGATGGGGGGCAGGCCCTTCACCAGGACCCGCGCGCCGTTCCTGACCGCGATCGCCGACTGCGGGTTCCAGATGGACCAGGCGTCCACCTTGCCGGTGTTGAAGGCCGTCGCTCCGGCCGCCGGGTCGAGGAAGACCAGCTTCACGTCCTTGGGGGTGAGGCCGACGCTCTTCAGCGCGTTCAGGGCGAGGCCGTGGGCGGAACTGCCCTGGGGGACAGCGATCTTCTTGCCCCTGAGGTCGGCGGCCGTCCTCAGCTTCGAGCCCTTCGGCACGATGATGTTCTCCACGGCCTGGTCGGGCGTGAGCGAGCGGTTGACGGCGACGACCTTGAAGCCGTACTCCTTCGCCGCTCCGGTGATCGGCGGCACGTCGCCGACGCTGCCGAGGTCGATGTCCCCCGAGGCCGCGGCCTGTACCAGCGGCGGACCGAAGGTGAACCGGGCGAACCTGACCTTGTAGGGCGCCTTGTCGAACACGCCGGTGATCCTGGCGAGTTCCTGGCTTCCGTCACCGCCGTTGTCGCCGATGGTGAAGGTGTACCCGGCCCACTCGGGGTGCTTGGCATCGCCCGGTCCGGCGACGTCGGCCAGCGGGGCGGTGGTGTCCGACTCTCCCGCTCCGCAGGCGAGCAGGGTGCTCGCCAGGGCGAGTGAGCCGAGGGTACGGATGGCCGAGGCCGTTCTCTTGCGCATGGGATGTCCTGTGCTTTCTGTGCCGGGTGAGGGTGTGGGGAGAGGTCAGTGCCGGCCGGCCAGGCCGAGGTCCTCCAGGAGCCGGGCGCGGAGTTCTTCGCGGGCGGCACCCGCCTCGCGGTCCGCGGCGGCGACGCGCACCTCGTGCGAGGCGCCGATGCGGCCGTGGCTCATGACGACGATGCGGTCCGCCAGCGCGATCGCCTCGTCGACGTCGTGGGTCACGAGCAGCATCGCCGCGTGGTGCCTGCTGCGCAGCTCCCGCACCAGGTCGTGCATGCGCAGTCGGGTGATCGCGTCGAGTGCCGCGAACGGCTCGTCGAGCAGGATGAGTTCGGGCTCGGAGACCAGTGCCCGTGCCAGCGACACCCGCTGGGCCTCACCGCCGGACAGCTCCTTGGGCCATGCCCTCTCGCGGCCGGCGAGTCCGACCTCGGCGAGCACGTCGGCGGCTCGCTGTTCCGCGTCGGGCCCGTGCAGGCCGAGGGTGACGTTGCGCAGGACACGCTGCCACGGCAGCAGCCGGTCGGCCTGGAAGACGATCGCCCGCTTCGCGGGTACCTCCACCCGTCCGCCGTCGGGCCGGTCAAGTCCGGCGAGCAGCCGCAGCAGGGTGCTCTTGCCGCAGCCCGAAGGGCCCAGCAGGACCACCAGTTCCTCGTCGGCGATGGTGAGGTCGAGGTGGTCGAGCACCACCCGGTCACCGAACCGGCGGACGACCTGCTCGACGACGGCTCCGGTCTGCCGACGGGGGCGTACCTGGGTCGTGTTGCTCATGACGCCTCATAACCGGGTCGCCACCGCAGGAGCACCCGTTCGAGAACCCGGACGAACTGGTCGGCGAGCAGACCGAGGAGCGAGTAGACCACCAGCCCCACGAAGACCTGGTTGGGCTGCAGGTACGTCTGCCCCTGGGTGATGAGGAACCCGAGTCCCTGGTCGGCATTGATCGTCTCGGCGGCGACGAGGCCCAGGACGCTGTACGCCAGGGAGAACCGGAGGCCGACCAGGAAGCCCGGCAGGGCTCCGGGCACCAGCACCCGTGTCACGATGCGCCAGGGACCCGCGCCCGTCGTCCGCGCCATCTCGATGAGCCGCTGGTCGACCCCTCTGATCGCGGCGAACAGGTTGAGGTACATCGGTACGCCGGCCCCGAAGGAGATCAGCAGCACCTTCGTGAGTTCGTCGATGCCGAACCACACGATCATCAACGGCAGCACCGCCAGCAGCGGGATCGTGTTCAGGATCTGCACGACGCCGTTGAACAGGTATTCACCGCTGCGCAGCAGCCCGCCGAGCACCCCGGTGACGACGCCCACCGTCAGACCGATCCCGAGACCGATGCCGGCCCGTTGCAGCGAGACGGCCAGGTCCGGTCCCAGGACGCCCTGTCGCCACAGGTCGGCGGCGGATGTCACGATCGAGGTCGGCGCCGGCGCGTAGGTCTTCGGCAGCGCTCCGGCCCGGGCGAGCACCTCCCAGGCGACGAGGATCACGACCGGCGTGGTGTAGACGCCCAGCGGCCACCGCAGGCGGTCGCGGAGCGTGCCGAGCGGTGTCCGGCGGCGGACGTCGCGCGGCACGAACACCTCGCGTTGCCGCTCGGCCGCCGTTTCGGCGTCCCGGCCCTTGGTGACGGCCGGTGCCGGGATGCGGATCTCGGTCATGCGGCCGCCTCCAGGACGCCGGTGTAGTGGGAGGCGTCGCCGACGCGTTGCACACTGGGACGGCCGTCGACGCCGACCGGCACCTCTCCCGCGACCGTCACCCGGTTCAGGCGACGCGGATGGTCGTCGTAGTTGTCCACCCCGTAGTGCTGGGTGATCCGGTTGTCGAAGACCAGCAGCTGGTTCGGGGACCAGGTCCAGCGCAGGACGTTCTCCGGCCGGGTCACGTACGACTGCAGGACGCGCAGCAGATCGGCCGAGTCGCCGCTCGACAGACCGGTGACGCGTCGGGCGAAACCGCCGATGAACAGGCCGTGTTCGCCGGTCAGCGGATGTACCCGCACGACCGGGTGCTCCGCCTCGTACGGAGTGGAGACGAAGACGCGGTCGTACTCCTGCCGCGCCGCCGTCGCGGCCGAGGGACGGGCGTAGTCGTACTGGTTGGTGTGCACGACGCGCAGGGAGTCCGCGAGGGCGCGCAGCGGTTCCGGGAGGTCGCGGTAGGCCGCGGCGGCGTTCGCGATGAGCGTCTCGCCGCCGTAGGGCGGGACCACGACGGACCGGAGCGTCGTGACCTGCGGCGGGTTGACCACGAAGGTGACGTCCGTGTGCCACTCGTTGGCCTTGGACGTCTCGCTGTCGACGGCGAGCACGTGCGTCGTGCCGTCGGCCGCCGGCACGTTGGGGTGGGCCGTGGTGAGATCGCCGAACCACGCGGCCACGCGCTCCTGACCGGCGTTGTCCAGGTCCACCTGGTCGAACACGAGGGCCTTGTGTTCGTTGAGGGCCCGACGGAGCGTCGTGATCGTCGCGGGGTCGGACGACGCGGTGAGGTCGACTCCCTCGACGATCACGCCGATACGGCTGGTGAGCTTGCGGATGGAGACAGGCATGAGGAAGTCCCTCCCAGGGGAGCGGGGCGCACTGATGGGCGTGCGGGGGTGTGGGTGGAGTCGTTCGTCGTACCTGACGGCAGGGCGCTTCACCGGCGCCGTACGCGCACCTCTCCCCGGCGACCGGGAAGGAGGGAGTGCCGAGCGGAACCGGGAAAGGAGGCGGTCAGGAGAAGGGCGCGACGAACCGGCGGGAAGCCACTGCCATGCGGGCGGCTGCTAGCGCCTCTGCCCGACGTGCGCCACCGGTGCGAACCAGGTGCTGTCGGGCCGCACGTGCGGGATCAACGACAACAAAACGCGCTGGAGACGTGCGCCAGATCGATGTGGCGCCGCCGAGTGAGGTCCACGCGCGGGTTCATAGGACGGGAGTTCAGCAGACGTCCGCCGCTCGGGTCAAGAAGATCCGGGCGGGTCTTGCATTGCGGACGGACACCGTCCGGAGCGGCACCACGCGTCCCGAGCGGCACCACGGCGGCCGCCGACGGGGACCCCGGCAACCGCGGGCACTACGGCGACGGCCGGCCGGACACGGCGGTGAGGTCAGGGGTTCGTCCAGGCCTCGGGGTCAGCCGCGAGGCTCAGGACCTCGTCGGGCAGCTCGGCCGTGGCGACGTGGGCCAGGGTGACCTCGCCGAGGATCTTGCGCACGTTGGCGCGTACGGCGATCCACAGCGGCAGCAGCGGCTCAGCGGGGCCGCAGTAGGAAAGCTCGGGGGGACGCACTCCCCGCACCGACACCAAAGGGCCGTCCGCCACACGGATGACGTCGGCGATGGCGATCGAGTCCGCCGGCCGGGCGAGCCGGTAGCCGCCCTTGCCGCCGCGCTGGCTGACCACGAGACCACCCCGGCGCAGGTCGCCGAGAATGCCCTCGAGGAACTTGTGCGGGATACCCTGCGCCGCGGCGATCGCCTCGGCCTTGAGCGAGGTCTCCTCCCCCGCCGCGGCCAGCTCCAGCGCCGCCCGCACCGCATAGTCCGCCCGCGCCGAGATCCGCATGCCGCGATTATCCCTCACTGCTGTGTTCCGCACGTCACCGGCCGGCCCGTCAGGCGGGAAGGGTGAAGGGCGGGTGCGCGCCGTTGAGGAAGTAGTCCCCGATCTCGCGCAGCCTGTGCACCGCCGGCTCACGCAGGGTGTGTGTCCGGACGTCGCGCCAGAAGCGGTCGAGTCCGTGCCGCACGGAGGCCGCGTCGGTGCCGATGACGTCCAGGGCACGGGTGGTGATCTCCTGGGCGGCCCGGGAGGCGGCGGCCTCCGCCACGCTCGCGAGAACGGCGGCCTCCGCGCCCTCCTCGTCGTCGAGATCGACGCCCTGTGCGAGAGCGCGCAGCAGAGCCTCCACCGCCTGGTCGGCGAGGGCGGAGGCGGCACGCGCGGTGACGGTCAGTTCACCGTAGACGGCCAGGGCGTAGGGATCCTGCGGGGGCCTGTCCGGCCAGGGCTCCGGCGAGAAGGGCTGCCAGGGCGACCGCACGGCCCGTCCGTGCTCGTGGACCTCGGCCAGCAGTCCTTCGGCGATGCCGAGACAGAACTGGGCGGAGACCAGCCGCGCGGTCGGCGCGGCCAGGGAGGCGGCAGGTGACAGGACGTCCTCGTCCGGCGAGAGCGTGCCGAGCACGTCGTCCGCCGCGACCGGCACGGAGCCGAACTCCACGGCGCCACCGGCCGCCAGACGCTGACCGAAGGTGTCCCCGCTGATGCCGCTCACCACTCCCGGGTGGGAGGGGTCGACGAGGACGGCCAGCGGCTCACCGGTGCCGTACTGGGCCGCGCGGACCACCAGTCTGTCGGCGATCCCGACTCCGGCGGCATACCGCTGGTAGCCGTCCAGCAGGTAGCCGTCCGCCGTGGGAGTCAGGATGAGCGGCGGCTCGTGCGAGGTGATGCCGCCTCCCCACCACCACTGCCCCGCTGTCGCGTCCCGCTCGATACGGTCGGCGCGGGCCGCGGGGGCGAAGAACCGGGCGGTGTTGGACAGGAAGTAGTGGCTGCCCAGCAGATGGCCGATGGCGCCGTCGGCCGCGGAGACGGTCCGGATGACCGCGCAGGCCGTACGCCAGTCCCCACCGCCTCCCCCGAGTTCGGCCGGAGCCAGCAGCGTCAGCAGTCCCGACCCGCGCAACAGCGCCACCTCGTCGAGCGGTGCCCTGCCGGCCTGTTCGCGCTCGACCGCGTCCGCGGCCAGGTCGTCGGCCGTCTCACGGGCGATGTGCAGCCAGTCGACCTGCCGGGCTCCCGCGTCGGTCACCTCATGAGCCAGCAGCGTCACAGGCGTGTCCGCTTCGTCCGGCTGCGGCTGTCGCCGTAGCCCAGTGCTGTGGTCATGACGTCTTCCCTCGCAGGACCGAAGTCGGTGCGGCACCGGAGGAGGCGCAAAGTGCGCTGCGCGGTGACGCGTCGGCCCGCTCATCCTCACGCTCCTCGTCACCGACCGTCAACACTTCCCTAGTAATTCGATAGGAATACTAGGGATAGGGGCCGCGCTTGGCTGGTTCGCGCCCGTGAGTGGCGAGTTGGCGACCGCTGCGACAGGCCGGGCGGTCGTGGCCTCTCCGGGGCTGACGCAGCGACGACCCCGTGCTCGTCGTCACCGGCGACCTGCCCGGCACCGGCGAGACCACGCTCGCCCGCCTCCCGGCGGCCCGGATCGGAGCGGTTCGCCCGCGGGTCGACACCGGCACCGTCGAGCAGGTGGTCGTCCGCGCCGGAGGGGCCGCCGGGAGGGCTCGGAAGAGGGACCGGTGACGCTTCACGGCCTCATCGACCGGGCCCCGGCAGGACGCGCACCCGACGCGGTGCCGTCAGCCGTGCGCTCGCCCTGAGCGCTGGGTGAACGTCGCGCGGTAGGCGCTGGGCGTCAGGCCGGTGCGTCGGGTGAGGTGCTGCCGCAGGGAGTCGGTGGTGGCGAGGCCGCTGAGGCGGGCCACCTGGTCCATGGGCCAGTCGGTCGTTTCCAGGAGCTCCTGGGCGCGCAGGACGCGCTGATGGAGCAGCCATTGGAGCGGGCTGAGGCCGGTCTCCGTATGGAACTTGCGGGTCAGGGTGCGGACGCTGGTGCGGGCGTGGGCGGCGAGTTCGGCGCGGGTGAGTGGTTCGTACAGGCGTTCCAGTGCCCAGCTGCGGGTCGCGGTCAAGGACGTCGCGGTCTCGGGTGGCAGTGGTGCCTTGATGAACTGGGCCTGGCCTCCGGGTCGTACGGGCGCCGCCACCACCAGACGGGCGACCTCGTTGGCCGTCGCGGCGCCGTAGTCGGTGCGCACCAGGTGCAGGCAGAGGTCGATGCCGGCGGACAGTCCGGCAGAGGTCAGGAAGGTGCCGTCCTCGACGTACAGGACGCCGGGGCGAAGGTCGACGGCGGGGAAACGGCGGGAGAACTCCTCCGACTTGGCCCAGTAGGTGGTGGCGCGGCGGCCGTCGAGCAGTCCTGCCTCGGCGAGTACGAAGGCTCCGGTGCAGATCGAGGCGATGCGTTTGCCGGCGGCTGCGGAGTGACGCAGCACCGACAGGACGTGGGGGTCGATGTCGTCGCGGGCCGCGGTGCCGGTGACGATGACGGTGTCGGCGTCATCGACGGTCTCAAGGCCGTGGGGGACGCTGACCTGGAGGCTGCCGTTGGTGGCGACGGCCCCCGGGCGGGCGGTGCAGATCCGCACCTGGTAGCCGCGGGTGCCGTCGACCCACGTCTCCCCCAGCACGAGTTCGGGGATGGACAGGTCGAAGGTGGTGGCCGGGGGGACCGCGACGACAGCGACTCGGTGCATGGCCCGAACCTCCAGATGGTTGGCATTCGGGCCACTACCCTAATGATCGCCTCGGGCGGAAGGTAGGGAGCACGTCGTCGCGGCCGTCGGAGCCGGCGGCAGCGCCCACCACTGCGACCGGGGAGAGCACCGTGTCCTTGCACGTCATTGTCGGAGCCGGAGCCACCGGATCGGCCACCGCCCGTCTGCTGGCCGCCGCCGGTGAACGCGTCCGGCTCGTCACCCGCCGTGGCAGCGGGCCGGTGCACGAGCGGATCGAACGGGTCACCGCCGACGCTACCGACACCGCGCGGCTGACCGAACTGGCCCGCGGCGCGACCACCTTGTTCAACTGCGCCATGCCGCCGTACGACCGCTGGCCGGCGGAGTTCCCGCCACTGGCCGCCGCGCTGCTGGCCGCGGCCGGACACACCGGCGCCGACTACGTCATGCTCGGCAACACCTACGGCTACGGCCCCACCGACGAGGCCGCCCGCGAGGACCACCCATTGGCCCCCACCAGCGTCAAGGGCCGGGTCCGGGCCCGGATGTGGCAGGCGGCCCTGGCCGCCCACGAGGCCGGCCGGGTGCGCGTCACCGAGGTCAGGGCCGGCGACTTCCTCGGCGCGGACGCCTACTCTCCCTTCACCCTCATGGTGGGAGCGCGGGTGCTGGCCGGAGCGCCCGCCTTCTACCCGGGCGACCCCCACGCCCCACACAGCTGGACGTACACCGTCGACGCAGCGCGCACACTCGTTGCGGCAGCCCGGCACGAGGAGTCCTGGGGCCGCGCCTGGCACGTGCCCTCCACGTCCGAGGCGCCGGCGGGCGAACTGGCCGCGCGCCTGGCGGCAGCCGCCGGCGCGCCCGTCCCGCGGCTGGAGCGGATGACGAAGGCCGAGCTGGAGGAGATCGGACGGACCGATCCGGTCATGGCGGAGTTCACGGAGATGCTCTACCTGTACGACCGCCCCAGCGTCCTCGACGCATCACTCACAGCGAAGACACTGGGCATCGAGCCCACCCCGACAGACGAGGTCCTGGCCGAGATGGCAGGACAGCGGACCAAGCCCGTGGCCTGAGGGAACGGACCACCGCATCGCGGTCCCCTGACCCCGGAGGTGCCGGCGGTCGGGTCCGAGGCCGGAGGTGCCGGCGGTCGGGTCCGAGGCCGGAGGTGCCGGCGGTCGGGTCCGAGGCCGGAGGTGCCGGCGGGCAAGTCCAAGGCCGGAGGTGCCGGCGGTCGGGTCCGAGGCCGGAGGTGCCGGCGGGCAAGTCCAAGGCCGGAGGTGCCGGCGGTCGGGTCCGAGGCCGGAGGAAGCCCGGTCGAGCAGAGGCCGACCGGGCTTCCCGCCGCAGTGCGCCCCCGCCGCCTGCCGACCCCGCCTGGCCCCGTCGTACCGGCGCCGCATCCGCATGCGGACTTCGAGGCGCTGCCCCCTGGGCGGCGGGTTCGAAGAATGCGATCATGGGCGGGTCGTGTTCGTTCGCCCGTGAGGTGATTTCTTGAGGAAGGTGGCACTGCGTCCCTACGCACTGTTGCCTCGGCAGTACGACCACCAGAAGGTTCTGGCGACCACCGTGGACGCCTGGGGCCGGACTCTCTGGTTGATCTGTCCCGATGCGGAACTCCGTCCATGTTCGTACGGCAGGCCCTCCCCCCAGCCTCGTGGCTTCCCGTACGACGCGCTCCTGGTCGTCGACGACCGCGGCGCGGTCCGCGAACAGCCCCTGCGCGACCTGACCTTGCGGGTGACCCATCTCGACGCGCTGCCCAACGGCCGGCTCGTTGTGCACGGGTACGGCGGCGCCGGGGACCGGAACGCCCGGATATACGGGTCGGACGGGCGCCGCCGCCACAGCTTCGCGATGGGGGACGCGGTCGAGTACCTGATGGCGGACCGGCGACACCATGTATGGAGTGCCTACTTCGACGAAGGGGTCTACACCGACCCGGTCAGCGCCGCCGGGCTGGTGCGCTGGGACAGCGGCGGCAACCACCGGTGGGGGTATGCGCCTCCCAAGGGCGTCGAACACATCGACACGGTCTACGCCTTCAACGTGGACGACGGCGTCGCCTGGGCCAGCTATTACCCGACCTTCCCGCTGCTCGAAGTCCGGACCAACGGTGACATCCGGCTACGGCGCACTCCTGTGGTCGCTCCCGCGGGTATGGCCGTGCACGGTGACCACCTCACGATGCTGGGGGGCAACCGACAACCGGACCGCCTGCACCGCTGCCGCCTGACAGGGAGCGAGGCCCTGCCGGTCGAGGAAGCCTGCCTCACCCTCCCCGACGGGGCACCGCTCAAGCGGTATGCGCGCCCTGTAGGACGAGGCCGTCATCTGTACCTGCGTGGCGCGTCAGCCAGGCTGTGGTACGTGACAGGCGTCTAGAGCGTGTCTCTTCGATGGGTTGATTGATGGGTTGATCGGTTGATCGGATGCGCCTGTTCGGTGAGTGATCACTGATGTGATGTGGGACCGGATCGAGCCGTTGCTGCCGGCCGATCCGGTCCGTGGACGACGGTGGGCCGACCACCGCCGGACCCTTGAGGCCCTCGCGTGGAAGTTCGGCCACCGTCTGCGGCGAGGCCGCGTCGGAGGCCGCCCGCCCGGCTTCGACGCTGATACGTACAAGGAGCGCGATACTGTCAAGCGGTGCATCGCCCGACTCAAGCAGTGGGGCGGCCTGACGACCCCGACGAGCTCCCGCGCGCTCGCCTGGACGACGACGCGGCCGCAGTCGCGATCCGCCGCCCGGCCCTCTGATCTTCGGTCCTGGTCAGCCGCCGGGAATCTTCCCGGAGGCGGGCGTAGCGTGGAGTGACGGAGTCAGGGTGGTGCGCCGCGGCGAACAGCCCTGATCATGTCCCCTCCGAGGCCGCACGACACCAGCACGCCGAGCCGTCTCGGGCGCTGTGAGACGGAGAGCCACCCATGCCTCGATCGATGCGCGCGCTCGTAGCCCTGGAGGCCGGTGAACCCACCGATGTCCTGCGGCTGGACTCCCGGCCTGTGCCGACACCGAAAGCCGGTCAGGCACTGATCCGGGTGAAGGCGACTCCTGTGCACGCCAGTGACCTGCACGCGCTGCGCGGCCGTTACGGCTTCTCCCCCGAGTTCCCCGCTGTCGGGGGCTACATGGAATGTGTGGGTCACATCGAATCCCTGGGTCGGGACACCGAAGGACTGAAGGCCGGTGAGCGCGTGGTGGCCGCCGCGATCCCGGCCGTACCCGGGCCCCCCGTCGCCGGCACCTGGCAGGAATATCTCGTGGCCGACGCCCGAAGACTCCTTCCGGTACCCGACCACCTGAGCGACTCGACCGCCTGCCAGCTCGCCGTCAACCCGCTGACCGCACTGCTCCTCGTGACGCGGGAACTCGACGTGCAGCCGGGCGAATGGCTGCTGCAGACGGCCGCGGGCTCCACCGTCGGGCGGCTCGTCGTCCAGCTGTGCCGGCACCTGGGCGTTCGCACGATCAACGTCGTTCGTCGTCGCAGCGCTGTCGAGGAGATCGCAGCGCTCGGCGGTGACGCGGTCATCTGCACCGAGGACGAGGACCTCGTGCCGCGTGTGGCCGAGACGACGGGACCGGCCGGCGTGCGGAAGGCCGTCGACTGTGTCGCGGGTCCCGTCGGCGCCCAGGTGTCCCAGGCACTGGCTCCTGGAGGCGAGCTGGTGGTGTACGGCGCTCTCTCCACCCACCGGCAGACCGACCCCGCGGCACTGACGATCCCGCTGCAGGCACGCTCGGTCATCTACGAGACCAAAACGGTCCGTGGCTTCTGGCTGAACCGCTGGTTCGGCAGCGCCTCACCCGAAACCGTGCGGCGCGCCCTGGCCCGGGTCCGCGATCTCGTCGCCGACGAGGTGCTGAGCATCCCCGAGGGGCGGCCCTTCCCTCTCGCGCGTTTCGCCGAAGCCGTCACGCTCGCCGAAGCACCTGCCCACGGCACCAAGCCACTGTTCGTCTTCGAAGGCGGCCGGACCGAGGACGAGGGGTAGGGAGCGGCCCTGCCGGTGCGACCACGAGGTTCCGGAGCCACCGGACGAAGCCCCGTCGACCGGCCGGCGCGGTACGCCGGTGTCCACTCGTCTCGACGCACCGCGCGGCGTCGGCGGATGCTCACCGCCACCTGGTCCGAGCACCCTGTTCCAGACCCCGCTCTGCCCGGCCCCTGCCGGTCCCCTCACCCGGGCCCGGCTCCTCGCACGGTCACGCCACGCATGGCGAGACGCAGCTCCTCGAACAGGTCACGCAGCTCGCTCGGCATACGGGGCGCCACGCTCGCGCCCACCTCCAGCAGGAGCCGGACGCCATCCCGGAACTCCTTGTGGCCGGTGGGCTCGTCCAGCATCCGCGCCACCTCGGTCAACGGAACGGCGATGGAGGCCTCGACCTCGTCCGGGAGGCTGTCGAGGTAGACGTCGTCCTCGGTGAGCACGAGGTCCACGATGCGGCGGGCGGCTTCGCCGACGGGTGGTGGACCGGGATCGAGCGGCACGGTCACTCCATGTCAGTCAGCGAGCCTTCCACCTTGACGGCACGTTACCTGCCGGCCGCAATGCCTGGTGCAGTGCCGGCGGTGAGCCGGCGTCGGCGCCGTCGATGTTGCTCGTGCCCCGGTCGCGGCCGGGACCGCGCAGCGCGACTCCAGGCCCGTTCAGCACCTGGCCGGTGTCTGCGCGTGGGCGGGCGGTCGAGCGGCCGCGCACTCCGTGCCGGCGGCCGTCGCGGGTCGTGACAGTCCTGACGTGCCACGCCCGGGTTCGAACCGGGGGCGGGGACGTGACGACGCGTTCGCAGGGGGAGTTCGGGCCGCTACGATCACGTGTGTGACCGCTCCGGAACCGACCATCCTCGCCACGTCCGGAGGGCACCGTGCCGGCACGCGCACCCGGCTGCTCTTCGACGCCCTGGTCCACCACGCGGTCGACCTCTCCGGCGTACACGGCAGACGGCCCCGCGTCCTGTACGTCGGCACGGCGACCGGTGACGCCGAGCACGTGACGGCGCGGGTGGCGGAGGCGGCCCGGGTGGCGGGCTACGACCTCACTCCCCTGCAACTGTTCCCCATGCCGAACGTCGAGGACGTCGAGGGCACGGTCCTCGCGCACGACGTGGTCTGGGTGATGGGCGGTTCGGTGGCGAACCTGCTCGCCGTGTGGCGGGTGCACGGCCTGGACGTGATCATGCGGCGCGCTTGGCGGGCGGGTGTGGTGCTGGCCGGGATCAGCGCGGGTTCCATCTGCTGGTTCGAGGGTGGCGCGACGGACTCCTTCGGCCCCGGGCTGCGCCCGGTCACCGACGGCCTGGGCCTGCTGCCGTACGGCAACGGCGTGCACTACGACTCGGACGCGGGCCGGCGTCCGCTGATCCACCGGCTGGTCGCCGAGGGCGCCTTCCGGGCAGCCCACTGCACCGACGACGGGGTGGGTCTGGTCTATCGGGGCACCGAACTGGTCGAGGCCGTGGCGGAAGTGTCGGGCAAGGCGGCCTACGTGGTGAGCCGCGCGGGCGCGGGGACGGTGGAGGAGCGGATCGAACCGCGGCTGCTGCCGACGCCCAGGTTCTGAGCGGAGCCGGGCACCGCCGGGGGGACGCGCGGCCGGCCGTTCCGGCCGGTGCGGGGCGTACGTCCACGGCAGTTCCCCGTCGGTACGGGGGGGCCGTCCACGGTGATCACCCCCCTCGTCGTGCGGGGCGCTCACCGCGGGCCCATCCGTACGGGGCGTCCACGGCCGGCACCCCTCATCGGTGTAGGGCGTCCCGTAGCGTTCCCCCATCGGTGTAGGGCGTCCCGTAGCGTTCCCCCATCGGTGTAGGGCGTCCAACGGCGTTCCCCCATCGGTGTGGGGCGTCCTCCGGTGGCCGTTCCCCCTCGGTGCCCGGTGCGCAGGAATATGGGGGTCACTTCCCCATGTGGGGATCACGGGGGTCTGGCACCGTCTTGCTCCGTGACTGAGACCGCCGACCTCCCGGCTCCCCGCACCGCCGGCCTCCCGGCTCCGTTCGACGCCCGCCTGCCGCTCGCCTGGTGGGCCCCGGCGCTGACCCTCGCGGAGCGGCTCGCAGCGCCCGGCGTCCCGGCGGCGCCCACCGGCCCCGGCACCGGGCACGCTCCCTGGAGTCTGGGGGACGCCGAGGGCTTCGCCCTGCGCCTGGCCCACCTCGGGGTGGACGGGGCGACCGCGGCGGCCCTCGCGGCGGAGAGCGCCGAGCACCTCGCCGAGCGCGCGGCCAAGCCCCACTGGGCCGACTTCGCCGAGGCGGCACTGGCCGCCGCCCCCGAGAGCCCGGACGAACCGGCCCCGGACGGCGTGGGGCCCGAGGTCTTCGCCGCCGTCGTACGGCCGCTCGTCACCCCGGCCGCCGACCGGCTCGCCCGCCGCACGACGGACGCCACCGCGCGCGAACAGGCGGTGTGGCGGGAGGCGTTCGAACGGCGGCTGACCGAGCAGCTGACCCGGCAGGCCGCCCGGACCCTGGTCCATGAGCTGTCCCGGGCCCGGCGCGCCCGGCGGCTCGACGGCGCGGGCCCGCGTGAGCGGTTCGCCTCGTTCGTCGCCGCCACCGGCAGTCGCCGGGGCCTGTCCGCGCTCTTCGCAGCCTACCCGGTGCTGGCCCGGATGCTCGCGCAGACCGCGCTGGACGCGGCGGACGCCGCGGCGGAGCTGGTGACGAGGTTCCAGGCCGACCGGGAGGACCTGGTCACCGGCCTCCTCGACGGGCGCGCGCCCGGTGCGCTGGCCGGGGTGGACCTCGGTCTGGGCGACGCCCACCAGGGCAACCGGGCGGTCGCGGTCCTGCGCTTCGCCGGTGGCGACCGGATCGTGTACAAACCCCGGCCGCTCGAGCAGCACGCCCTGCTGGACGACCTGGCGGCCTGGCTCGGGGCCAAGGTGCCCGGCCTCGCACTGCGGACGCCGCGCAGTGTGCGCCGGCCGGGGTACGGCTGGCTGGAGTTCGTGGAACACCGCTGGTGCCGGTCGGTCTCCGAGACCGATGCCTTCTACCGGCGCCAGGGTGCGCTGCTGGCCCTGCTGTACGCGGTGGACGGCGCCGACATGCACTACGAGAACGTCATCGCCTGTGGCGACCAGCCGGTCCTGGTGGACGCGGAGACCCTGCTGCACACGGGCCTTCCGCAGGCCACGACGGCCGGTGCCGATCCGGCCGCGGACGCCCTGCACGCCTCCGTGCACCGCACCTGTCTGCTGCCCCACCTGCTGATCGGCGAGCAGGGCGCGCTGGACATCTCCGCGCTGGGCCGGAACACCGCGGGCACCTTCCCGAGCGAGGGCCTGCACTGGGTGGACAGCGGCGAGGACACGATGCGGGCCGTACGGGGAGCGGTGCTCAGCCCGGCCGCGCAGAACCAGCCGCTGCCCGCGGGGGCGCCCCTGGAAGGGGCCGACCACCGGGCGGCCCTGCTGGAGGGGTTCCGCGCCGGCTACACGGCGCTGGCCGCGCACGGTCGTGAACTGCTCGCCCCGGGCGGGCCGCTGGCGGAGCACGCGGACAGCCCCGCGCGGCTCATCGTGCGTTCCACCCGCCTCTACGCCACGCTGCTGGAGGAGTCCGCCCACCCTTCGCTGCTCGGCGACGCCCTGGCTCGCGAGGGTGTGTTCGCGGTGCTGTGGACCGAGTCCGCGCACGACGAGGCGCGTCGGCGCCTGGTCGAGCACGAGACCGCGCAGCTGTGGCGCGGCGACGTCCCCCTGTTCGTGCATCGGCCGTCCGGTACAGGGGTCCGGACGGCCGATGGCACCTGTTTGCCGGACCTGCTGCCGGTGGCCGCCCTGGCCGCGGTCGGCGAGAAGCTGGCCCGGATGGACGAGGTCGACTGCCACGACCAGGAGTGGGTCATCTCGGCCACACTGGCCGCCCGTGGCACCGGTTCGCCCCTGGCGCGGCGTTCCGAACTCGCCCTCGCCCCGCTGCCGGCGGTCGTGCCGGACGCCTCGCGACTGCTGGCCGCCGCGTGCGGCGTCGCCGACGAGATCGCCGCCCGCGCGGTGCGCGGCGGCGGCCGGACCAACTGGCTGGGCCTGGAGCAGGTGTCGGGGCCGCACTGGGCCGTGCTGCCGATGGGGGCCGGGCTGGGTCAGGGCTACTGCGGGGTGGCGCTCTTCCTGGCGCAGGCGGACGCGCTGACCGGGGCCGGGAGGTATGCCGTGCTGGCCCGGGAGGCGGTCCGGCCGCTGCCCGCCCTGATGAAGGCGCTGGCCGCCGATCCCGAACTGAGCGCGGCGGCCGGGCCGGGCGCCTACTCCGGGCTCGGCGGCATCGTCCACGCGCTCGTGAGGCTGTCGGCGCTGCTCGGTGAGGACCTGACGGGCTGTCTGCCGGACGCGCTCACCGCGCTCGGGCACGCCGTCGCCGCCTGCTCCGATCCCGGGCTGGCCGGTGGCGCGGCCGGGGCGCTGACCGCCGCCGTCGCCGCGTACGGGGCGACCGGGGCACCCGAGGCCCTGCGGCTGGCCGACGCGGTGGCGGACCTGCTGCTGGCAACGGTGCGCGGACAGGAGCGGCCGGACCCGTCCGCGGACGCCGCGGACCTCGGTGACGGGTCCGGGCCCGGATTCGCGGGCGGGGCGACCGGATACGCGGACGGCGAAGGCGGATTCGCTCACGGCGCGGCCGCGCTCGCGGACGAAGGACCCGGATTCGCGGACGGCGCGGCCGGGATCGGCTGGGCCCTGCGGCGTTACGCCGGCTGTCGGCCGGAGCGCGCCGCCGCGCACGCGGGGGCCGCCGACGCGCTGCTGCGTGCCGCGGTCCGCGCGGTACGGACCGCGCCCACGGACCTCTCCTGGGTCTCCGGGCTCGCCGGTGTGGCCGCCGCCGCGCCTGCGAGCGCCGCCGGAGCGCTGACGTCCTGCCTGGCGAAGAGCGAAGTGCGGCCGGGTCTGAGCCTGGGACGGGGCACGCTCGGCACGCTGGAGGCGCTGGCCACGCTCGCCGGGCGGGGCGACACGGTGGCCGCCGGGGCGCTGTCCCGGTGTTCGGGGCAGGTGCTCGCGCTGGTCGAGGCGCAAAGCCACCAGTGCGCCACTCCCGACCACGTCCCCTCGCCCGGGCTGTTGACGGGGCTGTCCGGCATCGGCTACGGGCTCCTCCGTCTCGCCCGCCCCGACACCGTTCCGTCCCTGCTGCTCCTGGAGGAGCCCGGTCGCTGACGGACCGTCTCCCCACCCCCGCCCACACCGCTCACGGCCGGCGCACGAACGCTGCGTCCGCGCCCGTGTGCCGGTCGCCGTCGTGCTCACCGGCGTCGGCACGTTCGGCACCTCGCTCCCGCGCCGCGGTGGCACCGGGGCGGTTCGGGCGGACGAGACGGCGAGGGCCCGGGCCCGGCACGTCGCGGTGCTGGTGGGGCCGGTACGCGGTCGCGCGACCTGCCGTGGGCCGCGATGTCCGATTACTATCTGCGCTCATGCGTTCCCATGCGCCTTCTCTGGTCGGACGGGACTCCCAACTGGCCCTGCTCGAACGTGCCCTGGCCGAAGCGCGCGAGGGCCGCGGCGGTGTCGTGTTCCTGGTGGGAGAGGCCGGTGTCGGCAAGTCGCGGGTCGCCGCGGAGGTCGTCGGCGGGGCACTGGGCGCCGGGATGCGGGTGCTGCGGGGCCGCAGCAGCACCACGGGACCGGCCGTACCGTTCCGACCGCTCACCGAAGCCCTGATGTCGCTGTTCCGCGGTGGCGAACCCATGGACGACCTGCCCCTCGGCCCTTACCGGCCGGTGCTCGGGCGGCTGATCCCGGACTGGGACACCGGGGAACGGGACAGCAGTTCCATGGTGATCCTGGGTGAGGCCGTGCTGCGCCTGCTCATCGCCGCCGGGCGCGGGCAAGGCCAGTTGCTGCTGTTGGAGGACCTGCACGACGCCGACCCCGAAACGCTCGGCGTTCTCGAATACCTGGTGGACAACCTGGACTACTCGCCCGTCCTGCTGCTCGCCACGGTCCGGACGGATTTCAGCGACGCCCTCGACCTCGCGCAGTCCGCCCGCCGGCGCGGCGCCGCCGCCCTGGTGGAACTGCCGCCGCTGACCCGGCCCCAGACGCACGAGATGATCGCGGCGCAACTCGGGGCCGACGGCCCGGAGCAGGTGCCCCCGGCGGTGCTGGAGCGGCTGTGGGAGGACAGTTCGGGGAGCCCGTACCTGGTCGAGGAGCTGCTCCAGTCGATGATCGGGGCCGGCACCCTGGTGCGGGGCCCGGAGGGCTGGCGGGCCGTCGGCGACCTCCGCAGCGACGTCTCCTCGTCGGTGGCGCGTGGCATTCTGCGGCGTATCGACCGGCTCGGCGCGCAGGGCCTGACCCTGCTGTCGGCCGCCGCCGTGCTCGGACGGCGCTTCCCGCTCACGGTCCTGCAGCGCATGACCGGCGTCGACGACCGGGCCCTGCTCAGCCATCTGCACGCCGGGGTGGCCGCGCGGCTGGTGGTTCCCGACGAACCCGCGCCGGACTGGTACTCCTTCCGTCACTCGCTCACCGTGGAGGCCCTGTTCACGCAGATGACCCCGGGGCTGCGCGCCGACCTGGCCCGGCGGGGCGCGGAGGCGGTCGAGGAACTGCATCCGGACCTGGCCGGTGACTGGTGCCCGCTCGCGGCCGGACTGCGCAGCACGGCGGGCGACAAGGTGGAGGCCGGTCTGCTGTTCGCGGACGCGGGCGAGCGGGCGCTGGCGGCCGGGGCGCTGGGCTCCGCCGTCACCCTGCTGAGCCGGTCCGAGACACTGCTGGCCGACGCCGGCGATCCGCAGTCGCGGGCCACGGTGCTGGAGAACCTGCTGCCGGCCCTCGCGGAGGCCGGTGACTTCGCCCGCGCCCTCGCCCTGGCCGAGGACCTGCACGCGCTGGACGGCTCGGGGCTGAGCCCCGCCCGCCTGGCCACGCTGCACACCCGGCTGGCCAAGGTCGCCCACACGGCGGGCCGGTGGAGCGACGGCAACCGGCAGATCGCGCGCGCCCGTGAGGTGCTGGCCGCGGCACCGGACGAGTCGGTCGCCGCGGCCGTGGACGTCACAGCCGCCTACCTGGCCCTCGACACACCGGGGCCCGACCGGACCCAGCACGCGGAGAAGCTGGCACGGTCCGCCGCCGACACCGCCGAACGGCACGGTCTGCCCGTCGTCGCCTGCCAGGCCCGGGAGCTGCTCGCGACGGTGGCCCGCGAGCGGGACCCGGAGGAGTCGGCGGCGATGCTCGGGCAGGCCCTGGCCACGGCGGAGCGCCACCGTCTCCCGCTGCAGCGGATGTACGCGGCCACCCGGCTCGGCGGCAACGCCTGGCTGGCCGACGGCGACACCGCGGGCCTGCTGGCGGTCCGTGAGGAGGCCCTGCGGCTCGGTTCGGTGAACATCGTCCACACCGTGGACGGCATCCTCGTGCTGGACGCGGTGCTGCGCGGCCGCTACGACGACGCCCGGTCGGCCGCCGCCGAGTGCATGGCCGTCGTACGAAGGCTGCGGCTCGCACCCGTCGTGCGGTACGTCCTGATGGCCCAGGCCGTCCTGGCGGCCCACCACGCGGACCGCGCGGCGATGGAGCGGTCGCTGGCGGCCTTCGCCGAGTGGGACGGCGCCGGTTCGCAGGAGGAGGCGCTCGGCCGCGGTCTGGCCCGCGCCTTCTGCGCCCTGCTGGAGGAGGACCGCGGCCTCGCCCGGGAGGAGCTGCGGCAGGTGCTGGCGCTGGAGGCGGGCAACCCCTCGACGTACCATCTCGGCGGCACGCACGGCCTGGTCCTGCTGCTGGACGTGCTCGCCGGGGACGCGGACCGGGCACGGCACGAGGAGATCACCGCCACCGCCGTCGCCCGGATGCGCTGGAACCGTCAGTTCGTGCTGCTGAGCGACGCCGTGCTGCTGGGCCGCGAGGGGGCGGGTGAGCGGGCGGCGGCCGCGGTGGAGTCGGCGCTGGCGGTGGCCGAGCCGTACCCGCTGGCCCTGCATCTCGGGTTGCGGCTGATCGCGGACGCGGCGCACCAGGACGGCTGGGGCGATCCGGTGGGCTGGCTGCGGCGGGCGGAGCACTACTTCCACGAGCGGGACGTCCAGGCCGTCACGGGCGCCTGCCGGGCGGGGCTGCGCCGGCTCGGCGCCTCCGTGCACCAGCACCGCACCGGTACCAGCGGTATCCCCGACCAGTTGCGTGCCCAGGGCGTCACGGTGCGGGAGTTCGAGGTGTTCCGGTTACTGGCGGAGCGGTTGAGCAACAAGGACATCGCGGACCGGCTGTTCATCTCACCGCGCACGGCGGAGAAGCACATCGCGAGTCTGGTCACGAAGACGGGGGCGGCGAACCGCGCGGAGCTGTGCGCACAGTCGGCCGCCCTGCGGGACGCGTAGGGTTCCCCGGCCGCCCCGGCGAGTGGGCCCGCGGCGGCGCGGGACGGGGTGGAGGCCCTGTACGGGGGGCCGTACCGCGTCCGTGAGGGGCCTTGACCGGTCGTTCGGTGCGGCCGGGTCCCCGGCGTCGGTCGTTCCCGCGGGCACGGTGCCGTGCGCCCCCCGCTGTCGGTGGGTGCGAGGTGCGGCCGGGTCGGCCGCCTCCGGCGTCCGGCGCGGGGCGCGGCGTTCAGTGCGGGGCCGATACCGAGGTGTCGATCGAGGTCAGGGTGATGACGAGTCCGCTGGTGAGGACCATGCCCGCCAGCACGCGGGCTCGGGCGCAGGCGCGGTTGCGGCCCGACAGGGTGATACCGCCGGCGGCGTCCGTGTCGGCGTCCGGGCGGGCGGGGAGGTCGGCGGGGGCGGAGGAGGCAGCGCGGCGGAGCTCGGCCATGGTGAGGAACCTCGTGTCTGTGAGGGCGGGTGCGGGAAGGCGGGCGGGCGGCGTCGGGAGGTCCGCCCGGTGACTCTCAGCGTGCGATGGGCAGGTCGGTACGGCGAAGTCCGGTGATCGCCGTGGGGCGGGCGCCGGTGCGGAGCGGGTCGCGGCCGGTCCCGGCCTGGAGGATCGCGGCGGCCCGCCGGGCGGGAGCCGGGTGGTTCGCGCTGGGGTGGGCCGCGGGTGCGGCTGCTCGGGTCACGAGAACAAGGTCACAGATGCGGTGGGGGCCCGCATGGGGAACTGTCCCCCATATTCTCCGGCGGCCCTGGTCCGGTGCCGCCCGCCGATGGGGGGCGGGGGGTGCGGAGCGCTCGGTGTCGAGCGGACGAGGGGTCGGGCCGTGTCGCGGTGACGGGGTGAAAAGCGCAGGCCGGTGACGTACGGGCGGCCGATGACGGGGACGGGCGCCGGGTGGGTGGGGGGTGTGCGGGGCGGGTGGCCGGCCGTGCGGGTATATGGGGGCGTGCACGCCCCGACGCGCACGCCCCCGTGGGCACGAGGCGGCGGGGCGACGGCCGGCGAGGGGGCCGGTGTGCGCGGGGGGGTCCGGTCCGCACTCCGGACGCGGGGGCCCTCGCGGCCGGGGTGCCGCCTGCGGGCGCGAGGGCCGTCGCTGGTGGTGCGCTCGCCCGCCCCGGGCGCGGTCGTCCTGGGAGAACTTGGGGGATCGGCCCGCATCCGCCGTCACGGCGGCTCCCGTTCTACTGGTCTCCGGCCGGCGGCCCGCGGTCATGTCCCGAGAGAGCGCCGCCGGCCCGGTCTCGACCCGTGTCCCACAGCCAACAGGTGCCGTACGACAAGACATACAGGAGTGGACGACATGCGGACCTCTCTGGGTATCGACCCCGTTGCGCGGAGTGTGTACATCGCCATGGTCGACCGGCCCGGCGCGAAGGTGTCCGAGCTGGCCGAGCATCTGGAGGAGAGCGAGGAAGCGGTCCGGAACGGGTTGGAGCGGCTGTCCGCGCTGCTGCTCGTCGTTCCGGGGGACTCCGCGAGCGGCTGGCGTCCGGTCGATCCGGAGGTGGGGCTGGCCGCGATGCTCGCCCGGCAGCAGGACGAACTGGCCCGCCACCGCCTCCAGGTGGAGGGCAGCCGGCTGGAGGTGACGCGGCTGCTGTCGGAGCGCGGGCGGCGCGGCCCGGCGGGCGTCCCGGACGTGGAGTGGCTGGCCGGCGCGGACGCCGTGTGGCGGCACGTCGCCTCTCTCGCCGAGGAGTGCGCGAACGAATGGCTGAGCGTCGGACCGGCCGAGCGGCTGGACGCGGCGGCCCTCGGCGCGGGCCGCCCGGTGGACGGGATACTGCGGCGGCGCGGCGTTCCCGCACGGTCCATCGTGCTGGAGAGCGTCCGCAACGACCCCGGGGAGACGGAGCGCCTGCGCAGCACGGAGGAGTGCGGTGGCACCGTCCGCACCCTGCCGTCGCTGCCGGTGTGGATGATCCTCTCCGACCGCAGGCACGTCGTGGTGCCGGTCGTCGGCGGCCGCAGCGTCGTGGGCGCGATGGCGTGCGGTGTCGAGTCGGTCACGGAAGCCTTCTCGACCCTGTTCGCCCGGCTGTGGAAGGAGGCCCTGCCGCTCGCGGAGGCGCGTCCCCGTACCGGCGGCAACCTCTCCCTCCAGGAGCAGCATGTCCTCCGGTTGTGGGCGCAGGGGCTCACGGACGCGGCGGCGGCCCGCAGGATGGACGTCTCGCTGCGCACGGTGCGCCGCCTCTCGGAGAAGCTGACCGACCGCTTCGGTGCTCAGAGCCGGTTTCAGCTCGGTGCCCTCGCGCTCGCCAGCGGCGGCATCCGCGCCGAGGACGTGGCCTGATCCGCCCCGCACCGGGCGGGACCGGCGCACCGTGAAGGGGCCGGACCTCGGCGACGAGGTCCGGCCCCTTCACGGCGTGGCACGTGGCACGTCACCCGGCCGGCGCGAACTGCGCCGTGATCGCCGCCATCATCAGGTCGGCGATGCCCTGTGCGAGTCGCGCCGGGGTGGGAGAGTCGAACACGGCCCGCACCGGCACGTCGACCCGCAGCGCCTTGCGCAGCCGGGACGCCACCTGCGTGGCGAGCAGCGAATGACCGCCCAGCTGGAAGAAGTTGTCGTGCACGCCGACGCGCTCGATGCCCAGCAGCTCCTGCCACACGGACGTGACGGTCCGTTCGACGGCGTTGCGCGGCGCCGTGTACTCCGTCCCCAGGTCCGGTCGCCGGTGGTCCGGCGCCGGCAGGGCCGTCCGGTCCACCTTGCCGTTGGCGGTGAGCGGGAGACGCTCCAGCGTCACGAACGCCGCCGGGATCATGTAGTCGGGCAGGAACCGTCCCAGGTGGGCGTGGAGTTCCGCGGTGCTCGGGGCGTCCGTGCCGGTGGCGACGAGGTAGGCCACGAGCCGCTTGTCGCCGGGCGTGTCCTCGCGGACGACCACACTGACCTCACCGATGCCGGGGTGGGTCAGCACGGTGGCCTCGATCTCGCCCAGCTCGATGCGGTTGCCGCGGATCTTCACCTGGTTGTCGATCCGCCGCAGGAACTCCAGCTGCCCGTCCGCCCGCCACCGCACGAGGTCACCGGTGCGGTAGACCCGGGTGCTCAGCCCTTCGGCCTCGTACGCGGTGAACCTCTCCGCGGTCAGCTCCGGCCTGTCCCGGTAGCCGCGGGCGACCGGCACTCCCCCGACGAGGAGTTCACCGGGAACCCCGACCGGCACGGGCCGGCCGTGCTGGTCCACCACGAAGGCGAGGACGTTGGGGATGGGCCGGCCGATCGGCGGGACCGCGTCGCCGGGTTCGACCACCGTCGAGGTGACGATGATCGTGGTCTCGGTGGGACCGTAGTTGTTGATCACGCGGAACGGCAGCCGGGCCCGGGGCGGCATCCGCAGCCTGTCACCGCCGGTCAGCACGTAGTCGAGGGTGCTGTCCGCGGGCCACTCCAGCGCCACCAGGGCTTCGAGCATCGGCGTGGACAGGAAGGTGGCGTGGATGCGCTGCTCGCACAGCCAGTCCCGCAGCAGGTGCGGGGTGAGCCTGACGCTGTCGGTGGTGACGCAGCAGGTCGCACCCCGGGTCAGGCCGAGCCACAGTTCCCACGCCGCCGCGTCGAAGCCGGTCCCGGCCAGCAGCGCGATCCGCTGCCCGGGGTCCAGCCCGTACTCCCGCGCCGTCCAGTGCACCAGATTGACGACGCTGCGGTGTTCGACCTGCACGCCCTTGGGGCGGCCGGTGGATCCGCTGGTGTAGATCAGGTAGGCCAGGTGGTGCGGTGCGGTGACCGGCCGGGGGTCGGTGTCCGGCTCGGCGGCCAGCGTCGCGGTGTCGTCGTCGAGGAGCAGCAGCGGGACGTCCGCGGGCAGCCGGCCGGTGTGCGCGGTGCCGGTGAGGACGACCGGGGTCGCGGTGTCCCGCACCATGTACGCCAGGCGCTCGGCCGGGTAATCCGGGTCCAGCGGTACGTACGGCGCCCCCGCCTTCAGGACGCCGAGCGCGGCCGTCACCAGGTCCGGGCCTCGTTCCAGGCACACCGCGACCGGCATGTCCGGCCGCACTCCGTACCGGCCGCGCAGGTGGTGGGCGATCCGGTTGGCGCGCGCGTTCAGCTCGCCGTAGGTCAGCGTGCCCTGCGGCCACTCGACGGCCACCGTGTCCGGCTGCCGTGCCGCCCGCTCCTCGAACAGGCCGTGCAGCGTGGCGGTGTCCGGGAAGGCGGTGGCGGTGTCGTTCCACTCGGCCACCGTCCGTCGCCGCTCCTCGGGGGTGAGCAGGCAGAGCTGGGACAGCCGTACCGCGGGCCGGCCGGCCACCGTCTCCAGCAGGGTGCCCAGGTGGCCGGCCAGCCGGGCGACCGTGTCGCGTTCGAAGAGGTCCGTCCGGTACTCCAGGGCGCCGCGCAGTCCGCCGTCCGCGTCCTCGGACATCATCAGGGTGAGGTCGAACTTGGCGTCAGGCAGCGTGACCGTGAACGGCTCCACGTCCAGCCCCGGAAGGCTCCAGCCGTGTCCGTCCGGCGTGTTCTGGAGCACGAACATCGTCTGGAACAGGGGGGTGCGGGACGGGTCCCGGTCCGGGGCGAGTTCCTCCACGAGGCGCTCGAAGGGGAGGTCCTGGTGGTCGTAGGCGTCGAGTGCGGTGTCCTTGACGCGGTCGAGGAGTTCGGTGAAGGCGGGGTCGCCGGAGAGGTCGGTGCGCATGACCAGCGTGTTCACGAAGAAGCCGATCAGGTCCTCGGTCTCGGCACGGTTGCGGCCGGCGACCGGGGTGCCGACGGTCACGTCGTCCTGGCGGCCGTACTTGGCCAGCAGCACCTGGAAGGCCGCCAGCAGCACCATGTACAGGCTCGCGGAGCCGCTTCTGGCCGCCTTCCGCAGTCCGGCGGCCACCGCCGCGCTCACCTCGAACGTCACGGTGTCCGCGCCGCCGGGCCGTCCCGGCGGACGGCGGTGGTCGGCCGGCAGTTCCAGTGGTTCCACACCGGCGAGCCGCTCCCGCCAGTACGCCAGCTGTCCCTCCAGCACCTCGCCGGTGAGCCTCTGCCGCTGCCACACGGCGAAGTCCGCGTACTGGACCGGAAGTTCGTCGTCCTTGGGCGGAATGCCGGTCGTCGCCGCCCGGTAGCCCTCGCGCAGTTCGCGGGCCATGAGGGGCTCCGACCAGCCGTCGCAGGCGATGTGATGCACCGTCAGCAGCAGATAGGCCTCCTCGTCGGCCAGCCGCAGCAGGTGGGCGCGCAGCAGCGGTCCGGCCGCCAGGTCGAACGGGCGGGCGGCCTCCGCTCGGGCGAGGTTCCGGGCCGCCTCCCGGCGTTCCGCGGGATCGGCGAGGTGCCGCAGGTCGTGGACGGCCGTGCGCACCGGTGCCGGCGGATCGACGATCTGCGCCGGCTCTCCGTCCTCGTCGGCGACGAACCGTGTCCGCAGGATCTCGTGCCGCGCCAGCATGCGGGTCAGCGCCGCGTCGAGGGCGGTGGTGTCCAGCGCACCGTTGACGCGCAGCGCGAAGGGCACGGCGTACTCGGCGCGTCCGGGTTCCAGTTGGTCGAGGAACCACAGTCGCTGCTGGGCGAAGCTCAGCGGCAGCGGCCCGCCGGTCCGGTCGGCGGGCGCGATCCGCTCGGCGCCGGCCGTCCCGTCCGCCGCCGGCTCCGCCACGGCCGCGGCCAGCCCGGCGACGGTGGGTGCCGCGAACAAGGCCCGCACCGGCACCTCCACCCCGAGCGTGTCCCGCAGCCGTGACGTCACCTGGGTGGCGAGCAGCGAGTGGCCGCCCAGCTCGAAGAAGTTGTCGTCCACACCGGTGACCTCGGTGCCCAGCACCTGGGACCAGGCCGCCGCGATCGCGCGCTCGACCCGAGTGCGGGGGGCCGGACCTCCGGCCGCCGACGCGCGGGGCTGCGGCGCGGGCAGCGCCCGCCGGTCCACCTTGCCGTTCGGGGTGAGCGGCAGCCGCTCCAGCGCCACGAACGCGGACGGCACCATGTAGCCGGGCAGTTCCCGTCGCAGCCGGCCGCGCAGGGCCTCGCTCCGCACGGTGCCGCCGGCCGCGGGGACGACGTAGGCGACCAGCCGCCTGTCGCCGGGGGTGTCCTCGCGGACGACGACGGTGGCCGCGGCGACGTCGGGGCCGGACAGCAGCACCGCCTCGATCTCCCCGGGCTCGATGCGGTGTCCGCGCAGCTTGACCTGATCGTCCAGCCGCCCCAGGAACTCCAGTTGCCCGTCGGCCAGCCAGCGCACGCGGTCACCGGTCCGGTAGACCCGGCGCGGCGTGCCGTCGACGTGGACGGTCACGAACCGCTCGGCCGTCTGCTCCGGTTGCCCCCGGTACCCGCGCGCCAGCCCGGTGCCGCCGACGAGGAGTTCGCCCGGCACCCCGGTCGGCACCGGCCGGCCGTACCGGTCCACGACGTACACGAAGGTGCCGCGCACCGGCCGGCCGATCGGTGGTACGGCCGTGCCGGGGACGACCTCCGTCGAGGTCGTCACCACCGTCGACTCGGTCGGTCCGTAGTTGTTGACGACCCGGAACGGCAGGCGCAGTCCGGCCGGCAGGCGCAGGGCGTCACCGCCGGTCAGCACGTATGCGAGGGAGGTCGGCTCCGACCAGTCGAGGGCCGCCAGTGCCTCCAGCACGGGTGTCGAGACGAAGGTGCCCGTGACGCGCTGCTCGGTCAGCCAGCGCTGGAGCAGCGGCGGCGTCAGCCGTACCGTGTCGTCGGGTACGCACACGGTGGCACCGGTGGCCAGAGCGGGCCACAGCTCCCAGGCCGCCGCGTCGAATCCGACCCCCGCCAGCAGCGCGACACGCCGTTCCGGGGCCGCGCCGAAGGTGTCGGCCGTCCAGCGGACCAGGCCGACCAGGCTGCGGTGCTCGATCTCGACGCCCTTGGGCCGGCCGGTGGAACCGCTGGTGTAGATGACGTACGCCAGGTCGCCGGGGGTCGCCGCGGGCTCCGGGTCGTGCGCCGGGAGGTCCGCGAGGGACGGCCAGTCCCGGTCGGTGAGGAACCGGCCGGGCTCCTCCGGCAGCCGCGCGGCGCCGGCGCCGTCGGTGACGACGAGCGCGGCCCGCGCGTCCGTGATCATGTAGGCGAGCCGGTCGGAGGGGTGCTCCGGATCCAGCGGCACGTAGGCGGCGCCGGACTTGAGGACGGCGAGGAGTGCGGTGATCTGCTCGGGGCCGCGCTCCAGGCACACGGCGACCGCGGCCCCGGGACCGGCTCCGCGCGAACTCAGGTGCCGGGCAAGCCGGTTGGCCCGCGTGTTCAGGTCCCGGTAGGTGAGCTCCCCGTCGGCCGAGAGCACCGCGAGGGTGTCCGGCCGCAGGGCGGCGCACTCCTCGACGAGCCGGTGCACCGTCGCCCCGGGGCCGGCTCCGGCACCGGACCCCGCCTCGGCCCCGGCTCCGGCTCCGGCTTCGAGTCCGGTTCCGGTCCCGGCTTCGAGTCCGGCTCCGGCCGCGCATCCGGTGTCCGCGGCGGAGTTCGTCCCACTCCAGTCGGCCAGCACCCGGTGCCGCTCGGCACCGGCCAGCACCTCCAGCTCCGACAGCCGGCGCTCCGGGCCGGTGACGGCCGCGCGCAGCAGCGTGGTGAAGTGCTCGGCCAGCCGCTCGGCCGTGTCCGGGGCGAACAGGTCGAGGGCGAACACCAGATCGCCGCCGAGCGAGCCGTCGGGCCGCTCGGTGAGGAAGAGGGTCAGGTCGAACTTGGCTTCCTCCGCACGGACCGCGAACGGCTCCACCACCGTTCCGGGCAGTCGCCACGCGTGGCCGTCCGGGGTGTTCTGGAGCACGAACATCGTCTGGAACAGCGGGTTGCGGGACAGGTCCCGGTCGGGGGCCAGTTCCTCCACGAGGCGTTCGAAGGGCAGGTCCTGGTGGTCGTAGGCGCCGAGGGCGGTGTCCTTGACCCGGGCCAGCAGCTCGGTGAAGGCCGGGTCGCCGGACAGGTCGGTGCGCAGGACCAGCGTGTTGACGAAGAAGCCGATCAGGTCCTCGGTCTCGGCGCGGTTGCGGCCGGCGACCGGAGTGCCGACCGCGATGTCCTCCTGGCCGCTGTACTTGGCCATCAGCAGCTGGAACACCGCCAGCAGGGACATGAACAGGCTCGCTCCCTGCCCCGCGGCCAGCCGCCGGGCCGCGCCGGCCAGGTCGGCGGGCACCGAGAAGGACACCGTGCCGCCCCGGCCCGACCGCTCGGCCGGCCGGCGGTGGTCGGTCGGCAGTTCCAGCGGCCGCACTCCGGCGAGCCGCTCCCGCCAGTACGCGGTCTGCCCCGCCAGCGCCGGGCCGTCCAGTACCTCGCGCTGCCAGCTCGCGAAGTCCGCGTACTGCAGGCCGAGGGGGGCCAGGGTGGCCGGGCGGCCGGCCGCCGCCGCACCGTACAGCTCGCCCAGCTCCCGTGCCAGGATGCCCTCCGACCAGCCGTCGGAGACGATGTGGTGCACCGCGAGCAGCAGCAGCCACTCGGCGTCGGCCACCCGTACCGCCACCGCGCGCAGCAGCGGCCCCGCGGCCAGGTCGAACGGCCGCTCCGCCGCCTCGCGCAGGATCTCCCGCGCGGCGCCCGCGCCGAGGTGCCGGGCGTCGTGGACGTCCACCGGCGTCTCCCGTACGGCGTCGACGACCTGGGACGGGCGTCCCGTGCCGTCCGCGACGAACCGGGTCCGCAGGATCTCGTGCCGCGCGGTCAGTGCCGTCAGGGCGGCGCCGAACGCGTCCGGCGCGAAGTCCCCTGCTATCCGCAGCCCTACCGGGATCGTGTACTCGGCCCGTCCCGGCGCCAACTGGTCCAGGAACCACAGGCGTTGCTGGGCGAAGGACAGTGGCAGGGGCCTCGTCGAGCGGTCCGCCCGCGGGATCGCGGCGGAGGTGCCCGGCCCCAGCGTGTCCACGACGGCAGCCAGCAGCGCCGGTGTCGGCGCGTCGAACAGCGTCCGGTGCGGCACGTCCACGCCGAGGTCCCGGCGCAGTCGGGAGGCGACCCGGGCGGCCAGCAGGGAGTGCCCGCCCAGTTCGAGGAAATCGTCGTCCGCGCCGACTTCGTCGACGCCCAGCAGTTCGGCCCAGACGGCAGCGACCGCCCGCTCCGTGGGCGTACGCGGTGCGGTGAAGGCCGCGGAGAGGTCCGGGCGGTGGCTCTCGGGCGCGGGCAGGGCCCGCCGGTCCACCTTGCCGTTCGGGGTGAGCGGCAGCCGCTCCAGTACGATGTACCGGGCGGGCACCATGTGCGCGGGCAGCTCCCGCGCCAGCGCCGCGCGCAGTCCGGCCACGGCCACGGCGGCGCCGCCGGCCGGCACCAGGTACGCCACCAGCCGTTTGCCGCCGGGGGCGTCCTCGCGGACCACGACCGTGGCCGCCGCGACGTCCGGCCGGGCCAGCAGGGCGTTCTCGATCTCCCCGAGTTCCACCCGGTGCCCGCGCAGTTTGACCTGGTCGTCCATCCGGCCCAGGTAGACCAGGCGGCCGTCCGGCAGCCACTTCACCAGGTCGCCGGTGCGGTACACGCGGGCGTCGGGGTCGGCGGAGAAGGGGTGCGGCACGAACCGCCGCGCCGTCAGCTCGGGTCGCCCCAGGTAGCCGAGGGCGACGTTGACACCGCCGATGAGCAGCTCACCGGGGACTCCGACCGGCTGGACCTCACCGTGCGCACCGACCACGTAGACCTCGGTGTTGTCGATCGCCCGGCCCATCGGCACGTGTTCGGCCGTCGGCTCCACCGACACGGTCCGGCTGACCACGTTGCCCACGGTGGCCTCGGTCGGCCCGTACTCGTTGACGATAGCCGTGTCCTCGCCACCCAGGGCCAGTACGCGGTGCGCCAGCGCCGGGGTCAGGTCCTCGCCGCCGGCGACCACCGTGGCGATGCCGTGCCGGACGCCGTCCTGCTCCAGGCGGGCGGTCAGCAGCTCCAGGTGCGAGGGCGTCGCCTTCAGGAAGCTGATGGGCACACCGGAGGCGACGATGTCCACGGCCGCGTCGAACACCGTACGGCCCGGTTCCGGCCGCGGCACCACCAGGCACAGCCCCTGCACCAGCGGCAGGAACAGCGCGGTCACCGTCAGGTCGAACGCCGCCGACGAGCACAGCAGCGAGCCGATGCGCGCGCCGGGCGCCGGAGGGTAGTTCCGGTCGCACCAGTGCAGGTAGTTGACGACGCCGCGGTGCCCGACCCGCACGCCCTTGGGGCGGCCCGTGGAACCGGAGGTGTAGATGAGGTACGCCACGTCGTCCGGGCCCGCGGCGACGGCCGGGGCGGTGCCGGTGCCGGCCGGCCACTCCCGGTCGGCCAGGAGCAGCGCGGTGCCCGGCGCGAACAGGCCCGCGTGCGCGGACTGCGTCACCACCATCGTGGCGGCGCTGTCCTCGACCATGTACCGCAGCCGCTCGGCCGGATAGGCCGGGTCCAGCGGCACGTAGGCGGCACCGGACTTGAGGACGCCGAGCAGGGCGCACACCAGGTCCGGGCCGTGGTCCAGGCAGACGGCGACCAGCGCGCCGGGGCCGACGCCCCGCTCCGCCAGGTACCGGGCCAGCCCCTCGGCCCGCTCGTCGAGCTCGCGGTAGGTCAGCCGCCGCCCGCCGTGCTCCAGGGCCACCGCATCGGGCCGGAGAGCGGCCCGCTCCTCCACCAGCCGGTGCACGGTGGCGGTGTCCGGGAACGCGGACCGGGGGCCGTTCCACTCGGTCAGGATCCGGTGCCGCTCCGGTTCCGTCAGCATCTCCAGCGCGCTGAGCGGCGCCCCGGGCGTGTCGGCGGCGGAGGACGCCAGTGTCGTGAGGTGCCCCGCCATCCGCTCCGCCGTGGCCCGTTCGAACAGATCGGTGCGGTAGCCGAGGACACCGCTCAGTCCGCCGCCGTCCGCGACGACCTCCAGGGTGACGTGGGCGTCCGGCGGGAACACGGCGGCCTCCCGGACGGCCGTGCGCCACGCGAACCAGGCCACCGCGTCCGCCGGCACCGCCACCGGGGCGTCGACCCGGCCGGTGTGCGCCGCGGGCGGCACCGGCTCCCGGCCGGCCGCGTCCGCCATGCCCCGCGCGACCTGTGCGACGGCCTCGGTGAACGCCGGGTCGCCGTGTGCGCCGCGCACCACGACCGCCGTGCCGGGGGCGTCCGCCCGCACCGCCACCGGGACGGCGTCCCGGCCGGCGTACCGCCCCAGCAGCGTGTGGAACACCGTCAGCAGGACCGCGGGGAGCTCCACGCCGCCGTCACGGGCCAGCGCGGCCAGCGCGTCGGCGGTCCGGGCGGGTACGTCGAACCGGACGCGGTCCGCGGGGCCCGGGCCGCCGTCCGACGGCCGTCGGTCCGAGGGCAGTTCCAGCGGTTCCAGCCCCGCCGACTCCTGCCTCCACTCCCCCAGCTGGTGATCAGCCACCGTTCACTCCCCATCGTCAGGACATCGTCAGCGGTACAAGCGGTTCACGGGCGGCACGTCGTACGACGGGCGGTGAGAGGCGGGGCACCCCGGACGGGCCGGGAGCCGCGCCGCCGGCGACACCACGGCCCCGGCGAGACGTCCGCGACAAGCACGCTAGGGCGCGCGGGAGGGGGGCTCCCAGTGGGCACAAGTGACGCCCGGCGGGGTGGTCACAACTGCCCAGTGCCGCCCGCGATCACCGCTGGCCACCATGGACGGCGTCACTAGTGGACAGCCCGGACGCCCCGACTGGGGGCGCCTTCCCGGGCACCCGGCCCGATCGCAGCGGTCGCGGCCCCATCACGGTGTCGAGAGGAAAGAGCCGGTCGTGTACCCGCATCGCCAGCCCCCGGACAGCCCGCGCCACGCGGTCCTGACCACCATCGCCTCGGACTCACACACCTGGAACCTGCTCTTCCTGCAACTTCTGCTGGAGGAGCAGGGCTGGGAGGTCACCAACCTCGGCGCGTGCGTCCCGGTCGGCGTCGTGGTCGAGGAGGCCACGGCCCGCACGCCCGACCTGATCGTCGTCAGCACGGTCAACGGACACGGCGCGGAGGAGGCCCCGGGCCTGGCCCGGGCGGTCCGCGCCGTGCCGGCGCTGGCCGAGGTGCCGTTCGTCGTCGGAGGCAAGCTGGACACCTCCGGCAGCCCCGCCCCGGAGGTCCACGCCGCGCTCACCGACGCCGGCTTCGACGCCGTCCTGACCGGCGCGAACGCCGTCCCCGGACTGCTCGCCCTGCTGGACGGCCTGTCCGAGCACCGGCACGGAAGGTCCCACGCCGATGCCGTCCGCTGAACCCGCCCCCGCCGCCGGCGCCTTCCACCGCTTCATGGCGGACGCCGCCCGCACCGGCACCCTCGTCGTGCAGCCCCGCATGGGCTTCGCCGACCCCGCCCGGATGCGCGCGGGCCTGATCGCCACCCGGGCCGCCGACGCCACCACCGTCGGCACCCTCACCCTGGACAGCTTCACCCGCGTCGGCGACTACGCCGCCGCCGCCCGCGCCGTCGCCCAGGGCCACCACCTCAACGGCTATCCGCTGGTCAGCACGGACCTGGAGACCACCACCGGTCTCCTCGACGGCGTCCACGGGCCCGGCTTCCCCGTGCAGGTGCGGCACGGCTCCGCACGGCCCGGGCGGATCGTCGACGCCCTCGTCGCCGCCGGGCTCGACGCCACCGAGGGCGGCCCCGTCTCCTACTGCCTGCCCTACGGCCGTACCCCGCTGGCCACCTCGGTCCGCGCCTGGGCGGAAGCGTGCCGCAGCCTCGCCGCCCTGCGCGAGACCGGCACCGAACCGCACCTGGAGACCTTCGGCGGCTGCATGCTGGGCCAGCTCTGCCCGCCCTCCCTGCTCGTCGCCCTCTCCGTCCTGGAGGCCGCTTTCTTCCGCCGGCACGGCCTGCGCAGCGTCTCCCTCAGTTACGCCCAGCAGATCGACCCCGCACAGGACGAGGAGGCCGTCCACGCGCTGCGCGCCCTGGCCGCCGACCACCTCCCGGACACCTCCTGGCACGTGGTCGTCTACGCGTACATGGGCGTGTACCCGGAGACCCGGGCGGGTGCACTGCGGCTGGTCGCGGACGCCGCCCGGCTCGCCGTACGCACCGGGGCCGCCCGTCTCATCGTCAAGACACCGGCGGAGTCGGCCCGCATCCCCTCCGTCGAGGAGAACGTCACCGCGCTGGAGACCGCCGCCACCGCCGCCCGCACCGCACGGCCGGCCCCTCCGCCGCCGTCCACCGGCGTCGAGGCGGAGGCCCGCTCCCTCGTCGAGGCCGTCCTGCACCTGCACGACGACCTCGGCCAGGCCCTGGTCCGTGCCTTCGCGCACGGCTACCTCGACGTCCCCTTCTGCCTGCACCCCGACAACGCGGGCCGCACCCGCAGCTTCATCTCCGACCGCGGCCGGCTGGAGTGGTCCCGCACCGGATCGCTCCCGCTCGGCCGGCCCGCCGCGGCACCGCCGTCCCGGCGGCTGACCTCCTCCGGACTGCTGCACGCGCTCCATCACGTCAAGAACCGCTACGACGACCCCGCCGCCCTCGCCGGCCGGACGAGCTGACCCGAGCGCCCCCCTGCACCGGACGCCGTCCGCCGGCGGGTGACCGGCCCCCGCCCGGAAACGACACGAGAGGACACGACGAACATGACACTCCAGATGGACCTTCCGACCACACCCGGCACCCCCGGGCTGCCCTCGCCCCTGGAGCACCTGCGCGACCCGCGAACCCAGGCGGCCCTGCGCGTCCAGCAGGCACTCGTGGCAGGTGCCCGCGCCTTCCTGCGCTCCGACGGCGCCGTGGAGATGGCCCACCCCGTCATCGGCCCCGTCACAGACCCGGGCTCGCGCGGCGCCAAACAGGTCGACGTCGACTACTACGGCCACCGCTACAAGCTGATGACCAGCGCCATCCTCTACAAGCAGGCATCGCTCCTGGCCTTCGACCGCATCTTCCTCGTCGCGCCCAACGTCCGTCTGGAACCCGTCGAGACCAGCAGCACCCACCGCCACCTCGCCGAGTTCCGGCAGATCGACGTCGAGTACGCGGGCGCCACCCGTGACGTCGCCATGGACGTCGCCGAGGAGCTGGTCCGCCGCGCCGTGACCGCCGTCGTCGACGAGTGCGGCGACGACCTCGCCGTCCTCGGCCGCGACCCCGACGCCCTGCGCCGCTACGTGGCCCGGCCGTTCGCCCGCGTCCCGCACGGCGAGGTCGTCGACGGCCTGCGCCGCGACGGCTACCCGCAGGACGCCGGGACCGAGATCGACTGGGAGGCCGAGGAGCGCATCTCCCTCCAGGCCGACGCCCCGTTCTTCATCGTCGGCTATCCCAAGGGCTCCCGTGGCTTCTACGACAAGGAGAGCCCGGCAGCACCCGGCACGCTGCTCAACTTCGACCTCATCGCCCCGGAGGGCTGCGGCGAACTCTGCAGCGGCAGCGAACGCGAGTACGACTACGCGGCCCTGGTCACCCGGATGCGGGAAACCGGGGAGAACCCCTCCAAGTACGCCTGGTACCTCGACGTCGCCCGTCACGGCATCCCCAGCAGCGCCGGGTTCGGCATCGGGCTGGAGCGCCTGACCCGCTGGGTCACCGGCCTGGACTCCGCCTGGCGGACCACGGCCTTCCCGAAGATCGCGGGGGTGGTGTCGCCGTGACCCGGCTGACCGCACCCGGCCTGCCCGAGGACACCGTCCGCGCCCGGGCCCGCGACGGCGCCGCCGCCGTCTTCCCGCCCCTGGACAGCTACGGCACCACCGTCTTCGGCGCCGGCCCCGAACCCGCCGGCGACGAGATCGACGCGCTGCGTCTGGCGCCGCCCGTCTTCATGCCGGGCCGCCTCGCCGCGCTCATCGACCTCGGCCGCGAACCCCTCTACTCCGACGTCCACCTCGACACCGACCTCGGCGGCTTCACCGCCCCGCTGCCGGTCTACCTGTCGGCGCTCGGCTCCACCCGCGTCGCCGGCACCAGCCTCGCGCTCAGCCGCCAGGCCGGACGGCTCGGCATCCCCATGGTCATCGGCGAGAACGTCGCCCCCATGAACGGCTTCCGCACCGGCGGCGACGACCACCGCAAGGGCCTGCTGGAACGCATCCAGGCGTACTGCGAGGAACTCCCCGACGGGGTCGGTGGCATCTGCGTCCAGCAGAGCACCGAGGACGCCGACTCCGAGGTCTGGAACCACGTCTACAGCGACCCGGCCGTCACCGGTCTCCTCACCTCCGGCCGCCTGGGCTTCGAACTCAAGGTCGGCCAGGGGGCGAAGCCCGGCCTCGGCGGCCTCACCATGATCAGCGAAGCGGTCGCGTCCGACCTCGCCGGACAGTACGCCGTGGAACGCCTCGGCCCCGGCACCTCGTCGCTCCTGCGCTGCGCGAGCCCCGGCACCTTCACCGAGGAGATCTTCCGCCGGCAGATCCAGCTCATGCGCAACAACTACCCCCGCGCCCGCTGCTGGGTGAAGCTGTTCCCCGGCCGGGACGTCGGCCAGGCAGCCACCGTCGCCTGGGACGCCGGCGCCCACGCCGTGGCCGTCGACGGCGCCGAGGGGGGCACCGGCTGGGCCCCTACGGGGTTCCTCGGCCATGTCGGACTGCCGCTCGCCGAAGCCCTCCGCCGCGTCGATCCCGCCGGCCGCACCCTCCTCGCCAGCGGACGCGTCTGGGACGGCATCCGCGCCGTGAAACTGCTCGCCCTCGGCGCCCGCGCCGTCGGCCTCGGCCGCGCCGCCCTGATCGCCGCCGACGAGGACCCCGAGCACGGGCTCGAGCGCTTGCTGGAGGCCATGGCGCTCGAACTGCGCATGGCCGTCAGCGCGCTGGGCCGTTACACGGCGCGTGAGACCGGCCCCGAAGACCTGTGGGAGCCCCGGTCATGATCTACGAGCACACCTACGACCTGGTCACCGACGACCTCTTCGTCCTGCTGCCCCGGATGGTGCCCGGCTCGGACGTCTTCCTGAAGATCGAGGGGCTCAACCCGGCCGGCTCCGTGAAGCTGAAGACCGCGCTGAGCCTCATCGAGGACGCCGAGCACCGCGGCGTCCTCACGCCGGGCGCCCGCGTGATCGAGTCCTCCTCCGGCAACCTCGGCATCGCCCTCAGCTCGGTGTGCGCCACGAAGGGGTACCGCTTCACCTGCGTCGTCGACCCCAACACCAACGCCACCAGCATCGATCACATGCGCGCCCTGGGCGCCGAGGTGGTCGTCGTCGACACCGTCGACGCCAACGGCGGATTCCTCCAGTCACGCATCGCCCACATCCGCCGCCACATCGAAGCGGACCCGACCGTCGTCTGGCTCAACCAGTACGCCAACCCGGCCAACCCGCGCGCCCATTACGAGCAGACCGCGCGCACCCTGCTGAAGGAGGTCCAGCACCTCGACTACCTGTTCATCGGCGTCGGTTCCACGGGCACCTTCGTCGGGTGCGCGCAGTACCTGCGCGAATTCTCGCCCCACACCCGGATCGTCGCCGTGGACGCACTCGGCTCGGTCATCCTCGGCGCGGCACCCGGTCCGCGCCGCATCCCCGGACTCGGCGCCAGCCGTATTCCCGAACTGTTCGAACCCGGTCTCGCAGACGACGTCGTCCTGGTCGCCGAGGAGGATGCCGTGCGCGAGTGCCGGCTGCTCGCCCGCACCCACGGCCTGCTCACCGGCGGCTCCACCGGCTCGGTCCTGGCCGCCGTCCGCCGCCGGGCGGGCACCCTCCCGGCCGGCTCCCGCATCGCCGCGATCTCCCCCGACCTCGGCGAGCGCTACCTCGGCACGATCTACAACGACGACTGGGTCGAGCGGAACCTCGGCGCCCTGACGTGATCCCGCCCGCGCCACCTGCCCGCCCGGCCACCTGCCCGCCCGGCCACCTGCCCCCGAAAGGCAACCACCGATGTCGACCTTCCACGTGATCGACGGCTCCGTCGCCCAGGATGTCATCGGCTCCGCGCCGTCCGACGTCCTGGACCTCGTGCGGGAGACCTACCTCCAGCACAGCCGCGGGGCCACCGTGAACCCCAACAGCCACTTCCTGCGCTTCCCACACGATCCCGACGCCCGGATCATCGCCCTGCCCGCCCACCTCGGTGGGGACACACCGGTCTCCGGTCTCAAGTGGATCGCCAGCTACCCGCGGAACGTGCGCCGGAACCTGCCTCGCGCCTCCGCCGTCCTCCTGCTGAACGACGCCGAGACCGGCTACCCGTTCGCCTGCCTGGAGGCGTCCGGAATCAGCGCCGCCCGCACCGCGGCGTCCGCGGCGCTCGCCGTGGAGACCCTTGCCGACGGTGACACCCCGAAGACGGTCCTCTTCGTCGGCGCCGGCGTCATCGGCCGGACCGTCTCCGACTTCCTGGCGGCCCGCGGCACCAAGGTCCGCGCCTGCCTGGTCCACGACCACGTCGACGCGTACGCCGAGACCTTCGCCGCCTACGCCGCCGACACGCACGGCTGGCAGACCCGGACCGTGTCGCAGATCGACGCGGCCCTCGCCACCGCCGACCTGGTCGTCCTCGCCACGACCGCGCCGGCGCCCTGGCTTGCGGACGGGCAGACCCTCCTGCCGGGCCAGCTCATCCTGAACCTGTCCCTGCGCGACATCCACCCCACCGTCATGATCAAGTGCCACAACGTCCTGGACGACATCGACCACTGCCTCACCGCACGCACCTCGCCCCACCTCACGGAGATGGAGTACGGCACGCGCGACTTCATCGACGGCACCCTGGCCGACGTGCTGCGAGGCGACGTGACCCTCGGCCGCGACCGCCCCACGGTGTTCTCCCCGTTCGGCCTCGGCGTCCTCGACCTGGCCGTCGGCCACCACGTCTACCGGACCGCCGTGCGCACCGGCCGGGCCACCGAGATACCGGGCTTCTTCCCCGACCTGAAGCGCTGGTGAGCCGGGCGGCCCCGGCCGCTGCCCCCGACGCCCCGGTCTCGGGGTGTCCCCCCCCCAAAAAGGGGGGAAAGAAAGAAAGAAGGTTAACGGGGTTTGTCCAGAGAAAAGAAAGGGGAGAAGGAAAAAGGGGAGGGAGGG
>NZ_JBVHWQ010000015.1:0-1830 GCF_055564315.1 Streptomyces sp. NPDC029151 | reverse complement strand
TCCTCCGCTCCCCCCCCCCCCCCCCCCCCCCCCCCCCCCCCCCCCCTCCCCCCCCCCCCCCCCCCCCCCCCCCCCCACCCCGGGGCGTCGCCGTGTGTGCCGCAAGGCCGAGAAGAAGGAGCCGGAAAAAGGAGGCGGAAAGGAGGGGGAGCAGCCCACGGGGACGTGGGACGTGTGGGTAAGGCGCCGGCGGGCGAAGCACCGGGGGACGGGAGAGGGAAGGAGGGAGGGCGGGGGCTGCGACGCCGCCGGCCGTGGGGCCCGGGCGGGCAAGGGCCCTCGGCAGCCGCCCGGTCCCGGATGCGCCCCGGTGCGCGACGGACGCTGGCCCTGGCCAGGCAGGAGGCACACTCCGTTGACGCCGGTCGGATCCCGGGACCGCGGCCCCGCCGCACACCGACAGCGACGGGCCGGGGAAGAGCAACAGGACGAGGGGCCCGCCACAGTCGTGGCGGGCCCCTCGTGGGCCACCGGCTCCGGTACTCCGGCGGAGCTTCCGCTCAGGCCGGCTGCAACTCCCGTTCCCGAGAGGCGGCGGCCGCCGGTACGGCCTCCCGGAGTGTGGAGACCACCAGCTCCAGTTGTTCGTCGCCCCTCACCATCTCCATGTGCCGGCCGGGCATCGCCCGCTGGGCCAGCCCGGCCGGGTACAGGCCGCGCCAGTGGGCGATGTACCGGGCTTCCGGCACCTCGTCGCCGCTGCCGTCCCGTACCGTGTCGCTGACGAACAGCGTCGCCCTGGCTCCCGAGCGCCGGGGCCGGTAGGCGGCGAGCGAGCGCACCTCGGCCTCCAGCACGGCGTAGGGCAGCCACTCGTCGAGCGTGACCAGGGCCTCGTCCAGGTTCATCTCCGGTGCCAGGCGCCGCAACTCCCGCTGCGTCGCGGCCCGTTCGGCGCCCCGCTCGCCCTGACCCCGGTGCCACAACGCGTTCACCCGGTGGTACACCTCGGCGTGCCGTTCGAAGCGGCCCCGCTGGTCGTCGCCGGTCACCGCCGGCTCCAGCAGGTACAGGCCCGAGACCTCCTCCGGTGCCGCCGCTCCCATCGCGTGTGCGATCACGGCACCCGTCGACCATCCGAGGATCCTGCACGGACCCGTGGGCTGCACCCTGCGGATCTCCCGCCAGTACCGTTCCGCGATCGACTCGATCCCGACGAGCGGCGCCTCGTCCGCGTCGAGTCCCGGGGCCTGGATGCCGTACACGGTGAACGTGCCCGCCAGGCACCGCGCGAGCGACCGGTACGGGTGGGTGCTGCCACCGCCCGGGTGTACGCAGAACAGCACGGGCAGCTCGGGATCGACCACGGACGAGAGGAGCACCACGAGCCCGGACGACGCCGGTTGCGGGACGTCGAGCACGGCCGCCAGCTCGGCCACCGTCGGATGCCGCACGATCTGCTGGAGGGCGACGCCCAGACCGGCCTCCCGCAGCCGGGAGACCACCCGCACCGAGCTGATCGACTGCCCGCCCAGTTCGAAGAAGTTGTCGTGGATGCCGACGGTGTCGATGCCGAGGACGTCGGACCACACGCCGGCGATGGTTGCTTCCGTCGCGGTGCGGGGGGCGGTGTAGGTGGTGGCGAGTTCGGGTCGGTGGTGGTCGGGTGCGGGGAGGGCCTTGGTGTCGACCTTGCCGTTGGGTGTCAGGGGCAGGTGGTCGAGGGTGACGTAGAGGCTGGGGACCATGTGGTCGGGCAGCTGCCTTTGGAGATGGGCGCGCAGGTCGGGGGTGCCGGGGGTGTGTCCGGGGGTGGGGACGAGGTAGGCGACGAGCTGCTTGTTGCCCGGGGTGTCCTCGCGGACGGTGACCGCGGTGGTGTGGACCTGG
>NZ_JBVHWQ010000014.1:0-121561 GCF_055564315.1 Streptomyces sp. NPDC029151 | reverse complement strand
CTCGCCAGTTGTGCTTGCTGGGTTGCGGTTGGTTCCCCCAACGTCCCCCAATGCCATCCCCCCCCCCCTCCCCCCCCCCCCCCCTCCCTCCCCCCCCCCCCCGCCCCCCCCCCCCCCCAGGCCGGCCTCGCGGTCGAGCAGCGCGGTGACGGCCGCCAGCTCGTCCGCGAGCCGGACGGCGTCCACGGACGTGGAGTCCGTCAGCGCGTCGAGACGCTCACGTGCGGCTGCCAGGGCCTCGCGGCTCGCTCCGTTCATCGCGTGGCCTCGGCCTTCTCCTCAAGCTCGTCGAGGAAGCGGTCGATCACACGGCTCTGACGGGCGTGGTCCTCGAGGGACTCGCCGACGAGCTTGCCGGCCAGGTCGGTGGCGAGCTTGCCGACGTCCTGACGCAGCGCCGAAGCGGCGGCCTTGCGGTCGGCCTCGATCTGGGCGTGACCGGCGGCGACGATCTCCTCGCGCTGACGCTGGCCCTCGGCCCGCATCTCGGCGATGAGCGCGGCACCCTGCTCCTGCGCCTCCTGGCGCAGCCGCGCGGCCTCGTGCCGGGCCTCGGCGAGCTGGGCCTTGTACTGCTCAAGGACGCTACGGGCCTCGGTCTGCGCGGCCTCGGCCTTTTCGATACCGCCCTCGATGGCTTCGCGGCGCTCTTCCAGAACCTTGTTGATGTTCGGGAGGAGCTTCTTGGCCAGGAAGCCGAAGACGATGACGAAGGCGATCAGGCCGATGACGAGCTCTGGGATCGGCGGGATGAGGGGGTTCTCGGCCTCCTCAGCCGCCAGCTGAACCAGGGGGCTCATATCAGTGCCTTTCGTCTATTGGTGCGCGGCGGTCGGGTCAGGAGGCCGGGTAGACGAACGGCATGACCAGACCGATCAGGGCGAGCGCCTCACAGAAGGCGAAGCCGAGGATCTGGTTGGCGCGGATCAGACCGGCCGCCTCGGGCTGGCGGGCGAGAGCCTGCGTGCCGTTACCGAAGATGATGCCGACGCCGACGCCCGGGCCGATGGCGGCGAGACCGTAACCGATGGAGCCGAGGTTGCCCTTGATCTGGACGCCGGCGGCAAGGGTTTCGAGAGCGGACATGCCGGTTCTTCCTTCTCTTTCAATGACCGGTGGGGGTTGGCCACCGGATGTCTGGGTGGGTGGTGGGGTGGCTCAGTGGTGCTCGGCGAGCGCGCCCTGGATGTAGCTGCAGGTCAGCAGTACGAAGACGTACGCCTGGACAGCCTGGATGAAGAGCTCGAAGGCGGTCATCACGATGACCATGACGAACGAGACACCGGAGTAGGCGATGCCGATGCCGTTCAGCATGTACCAGCTGGCGATCGTGAAGAGCAGCAGCAGCGTGTGACCGGCGAACATGTTCGCGAAGAGTCGCACGGCGTGGGTGAAGGGCCGCACGAGCAGGTTCGAGAAGAACTCGATCGTCATCGACAGCGGCAGCACCGGGCCGAGCGTCTTGTCGTAGCCGGTGAAGTTCTTGAAGGCGCCGACGAAACCGTGCCGCTTGAAGGTCAGCGAGACCCAGATGACGTAGACGATGCCGGCGAGGACGGCGGGGTACGAGATGATCGCCGTGACCGGGAACGCGGCGACCGGGACGATCGACCAGACGTTCATCATCCAGACGAAGAAGAAGAGCGAGACGACGAGCGGAACGTACTTCTCGCCTTCCTTCTTGCCGATCGTCTCGTAGACGACGCCGCGGCGCACGAAGTCGTAACCGGCCTCGGCCACCAGCTGGAGCTTGCCCGGGACGACCTTCGGCTTGGCGAAGGCGGCCCAGAAGAAGCCCACGATGATGATGGAACCGAGCAGCGCCAGCAGCATCGTCTTGTTGAAGTACAAGTTGCTGTCCGCGTCGCCGACGAGCGGCTTGAACAGGAACGAGTGCAGGCCCGGAGCCGGGAAGCCGCACCCGTCGAACAGGTGGCAGCTCGTGTCGAAAGCGAGCGTCTGCGTCGGGTCAGCACTCACCGCGGGCTCCTTCATCGTGGCGCATAGGTACGGCAACCTCGTTGTGTCGGCGCGGCGTACGGCCGCGGTTCGGCACGGGACTGGTGTTACGGATGTGGGGGCGGCTGTGGGGCATCTCGCCTCGCGATTGAGCAGGCGTCAGCTCAGATACCCGCGCCCGCGATGCCGCAGTTGGCACCGGACGATAGCAGCATCTCTCGTGCGCCTTTATCCCGGCCCTACCCCTCACGACGAGTGCCCTGTCTTCTCGGGCTTGTCGCCCTTCGACGAGGCATCGGGATCGACGTAGAGGATCTTGGCCTTCATGTGCGCACGCGCCTGCGCGGCGATCCACGTCAGGGTGGCGACCACGAGGGCGATGGCGAAGGCACGCGGGTTGAACAGCGTCGTGTTCTTGAACAGGGCGACGAAGATGACCAGCAGCAACAGCTGGGCCGCGTAGAGCATCAGGCCCATCATCTGGAACAGCTGGGGAAAGGATTTGGCGGTGCGCTGGAGCACGTAGAGGCCGAGACCCATGAACGCGATCACCACCAGCGTCCCGACGACGGCCCCGATGGCCCCCTTGCCACCGGCGACCACCCCGCTGACAACGGCGGCGATGGCGCCGACGGCAGCCGTGGGTACGGCGGCCTGGGCCAGGATCCGGGCGTCATTGGACGGCATGGCGGCAACTCCGCTTTCACAAGGGGGCAGGGTGTCGTCATGGACGAGCGTAGTCCCGGGCTGAGTGATCGAGACCTCACACCTTCGGACCGTCGCACTCAGGTCCTTCGGTCCTATCCCGGGTTCTCGTGAACCGTATCACAAACTATTTGATGAGGTCTTTACCTGTTGGGTGTGCTTGCTGTCACACATGAGAGTGACCGTGCGCGTCTGTGCAAGAACCGGGGTGACTTGACTGGTATTGGGGGCATACGCTCCCCCACGAGTTGGCAATGCTCTAGTCAGATTCTTACCTTGAGCGTCTCAACGACGGTCGATCAGACGCGAACGAGCGCTGATCGCAGTCGCCCCGTTGACGGTCGGGGCGCCCGCCGGAACGGGGGTGCGCTCGCCCGGTTCCGGGGCCTGCTGGTCCTGGGCGGCCGCTCGGGCCTCCTGGGCCTCCGAGGGCTCGGCGGCCTCCGCCGCGACGGCGTTCCCCGCGCCCAGGCCGCGCCTGCGGTACCGCGGCGGCACGAACCGCTGCGCCCACACCGGCACGCGCGGGGTGAAGCGCGGGAGCAGCAGCAGGACCAGGCCGATCGCGCTCAGGAAGACCACGCCCAGCACGATCCACATCGACGCCGAGTTGACCGAGTACGCCAGCGCCCCGAAGCCGATCAGCGCCGACCAGAAGTACATGATCAGCACGGCCCGGCTGTGCGAGTGGCCGATCTCCAGCAGGCGGTGGTGCAGGTGCCCGCGGTCGGCGGCGAACGGCGACTGGCCGCGCCAGGTGCGGCGGACGATCGCCAGCACGAGGTCGGCGGCCGGTACGGCGATGATCGTCAGCGGGAGCAGCAGGGGGATGTACACCGGGACCGTCTGGTGGACCGCCGCCTTCTCCGAACCGGCGTACAGGTTCAGCGCGTCCGGGTCCACCTGGCCGGTGATCGAGATCGCGCCGGCCGACAGCACCAGACCGATCAGCATCGAGCCCGAGTCGCCCATGAAGATCCGGGCGGGGTGCATGTTGTGCGGCAGGAAGCCCAGGCACATGCCCATCAGGATGGCCGCGAACAGCGTGCCGGGGGCGGCGGCCTCGATGCCGTACGAGTACCAGATCCGGTAGGCGTAGAGGAAGAACGCGCCCGCCGCGATGCACACCATGCCGGCCGCGAGGCCGTCCAGGCCGTCCACGAAGTTCACCGCGTTGATCGTGATGACCACCAGGGCGACCGTCAGGAGCGTGCCCTGCCACTGGGTCAGGGCGACGTTGCCGACGCCCGGGATGGGCAGCCACAGGATCGTCAGACCCTGCATGACCATCACGCCCGCGGCGATCATCTGACCGCCCAGCTTGATCAGCGCGTCGATCTCGAACTTGTCGTCCAGGACGCCGATCAGCCAGATCAGGGCGGCCCCGGAGAGCAGCGCCCGCGGTTCGTTGGACTTCGCGAAGACCTCGTTGAGGTTGGTCAGGTGGTCGGCGACCAGCAGACCGGCGCACAGGCCGAAGAACATCGCGATACCGCCGAGGCGCGGAGTGGGCTCCCGGTGCACGTCCCGGGCCCGGATCTCCGGCATCGCCCCGGCCACGATCGCGAACTTGCGTACCGGCCCTGTCAGCAGATACGTCACCGCGGCCGTGATGCAGAGCGTCAGGAGGTATTCACGCACGGGCTTCCCCACAGGTCTCGCTGGCCATCACAGCCCCACACCCTAGCGACGGATGCATATGGATGAGGACTGCCGGGTAGCGACGATGGTTGCACGCGTGGCTGTACGCGTGGCCGCGCACCCCGGTCGGCCACCCCGCTTCAGCCGGGATACGGCGGAAACTGGCCGGTCAGTGCGCGCACCTCCTCCCGCGCCGCGGCAGGCTCCCGCTCACCGCGCAGCACGGCCGCCAGCAGCGCCGCGATCCGCACCATCTCCGGCTCGCCCATGCCCTGGGTGGTCACCGCGGCCGTGCCCAGACGCAGGCCGCGGCCGTCGCCGTGCGGCAGCGCGCAGCAGTCCAGCACCAGACCGGCGGCGAGGAGCCGGCCGCGCGCGGTACGGCCCTCCACCCCGAGCGGGGCCGGGTCCGCCGTGATCAGGTGGGTGTCCGTGCCGCCGGTGGTCACGACGAGCCCCTCGGCGGCCAGGTGACCGGCGAGCACCCGGGCGTTGGCGACCACCTGATGGGCGTACACGGTGAACGCCGGCGTCGCCGCCTCGCCGAACGCGACGGCCTTGGCGGCGATGGTGTGCATCTGGGCACCGCCCTGGGTGAAGGGGAAGACGGCCCGGTCGACGCGCTCCGCCAGCTCGGCGCCGCACAGGATCATCCCGCCGCGGGGGCCGCGCAGCACCTTGTGGGTGGTCGCGCACACGATGTCGGCGTACGGCACCGGGTTGGGGGCCGCGCCCCCGGCGACCAGCCCGATCGGGTGCGCCGCGTCCGCGATCAGATAGGCCCCGACCTCGTCGGCGACCTCGCGGAAGAAGGCGTAGTCGATGTGACGGGGGTAGGCGATCGAGCCGCAGACGATGGCCTTCGGCCGGTGGTTGCGCGCCAGGTGACGGACCTGGTCGTGGTCGATGAGCCCGGTCTCCGCGTCCACGCCGTAGCCGACGAAGTCGAACCAGCGGCCGGAGAAGTTCGCCGGGGAGCCGTGCGTGAGGTGACCGCCATGGGGCAGGCCGAGGGCCAGGACGGTGTCCCCGGGGCGCAGCAGGGCGGCATAGGCGGCCAGGACCGCGGAGGAGCCGGAGTGTGCCTGGACGTTGGCGTGCTCGGCGCCGAACAGGGCCCTGGCGCGGTCGATGGCGGCGCGCTCGGCGACGTCGACCAGTTCGCAGCCGCCGTGGTGCCGGGCGCCGGGGTAGCCCTCGGCGTACTTGTTGGCGAGCGGGGAGCCGAGGGCCGCCAGCACGGCCGGCGAGCAGAAGTTCTCGGCGGCGATCAGCTGGAGCGTGGTCGACTGCCGCGTCAGCTCTCCGAGCAGGATCTCGGCCATCGCCGGGTCCTGTCGCCGCAGGACGTCGGTCTCGAGGGTGGGGGTGACCGACATGGCGGGCTCCCGGGCGGTCGACGGTGACGTATCCCCAATGTAGGCCCGGGCAGCGGCGCACGCGCGGTCGTCGCAGCCCTTGCTGCCGGACGGCGTACGCGTTACCTGCGCGCCGGTACCCCGGTCAGCGCCGTCACCACCGGATCCAGCGCGTCCCGTATCTCGTCGCCGATGGACCGGAAGAAGGTCAGCGGGGCGCCGTACGGGTCGTACACCTCGTCCGCCTCGGCGGTCGGGGCGAGCAGCCAGCCGCGCAGGGCCGCCGCCGCGCGCACCAGCGCCCGGGCCCGCATGACCACGCCGTCCTCCAGCGGCGGCAGGGTGGCCGGATCTATCGCCCGGACCAGCCGGGTGAACTCCTTCAGGGTGAAGGTGCGCAGGCCCGCCGAGTGCCCCATGGAGATGACCTGGGCGCGGTGGTCGCGGGTCGCGGTCAGCACCAGGTCGGCCCGGATCACGTGCTCGTCCAGCAGCTCCCGGCCGGTGAACCCGGTGGGGTCCGCGCCGAACTCGGCCAGCACGGTCTCCGCGTGGGACTCCATGGGCGCGCCCTCGTGGCCCCAGGTGCCGGCGCTCTCCACGATCAGCCCGCCGCCGAGCACGCCGAGCCGCTCCGCGACGAAGTGACGGGTCAGCCGCTCGGTGATGGGCGAGCGGCACACGTTGCCGGTGCTGACGTGGAGGATGCGGAAGGTGTCGCGGGGGAACCCGAACGTCGTCGTCTCCTCCGCGCTGTAGCCCCCGCCGCCTATGCCACGCATGGGGGCACCCCCTGCTCGAGCGGAACCGAGAGCCTGGGGGATTCAGGGGCCGTCAATTCGCCACCTCAAGGTCGGGTACGACCTTGCGCAGCTCCTCCGCGGAGAGCGCGCCGGCGCGCAGCAGCACCGGCACCTGGCGCGAGACGTCCACGATGGACGACGGCACGTTGGCCGGGGTGGGGCCGCCGTCGAGGTAGACGGAGACGGAGTCGCCGAGCATGTCCTGGGCGGCGTCGCAGTCCTCCGGCGCCGGGTGGCCGGTGAGGTTCGCCGAGGAGACGGCCATCGGGCCGACCTCGGTGAGCAGCTCGATGGCGACCGGGTGCAGCGGCATGCGGACGGCGACCGTGCCGCGGGTGTCGCCGAGGTCCCACTGGAGGGACGGCTGGTGCTTGGCGACGAGCGTCAGCGCGCCCGGCCAGAACGCGTCGACGAGCTCCCAGGCCATCTCGGAGAAGTCCGTGACGAGACCGTGCAGGGTGTTCGGGGAGCCGATGAGGACGGGGGTGGGCATGTTGCGGCCCCGGCCCTTGGCGTCGAGCAGCTCGGCGACGGCCTCGGAGGAGAACGCGTCGGCGCCGATGCCGTACACCGTGTCGGTCGGCAGCACCACCAGCTCGCCCCGGCGGACGGCGGACGCGGCTTCGCGCAGACCCGTCACGCGGTCGGTCGCGTCGTTGGTGTCGTATCGCCGTGCCATGTCTAGCTGGCCTCCTCGTACACGTGCTGCGGGGTGGACGTCTGCGGGGTGCTCACGGCAGCGCCTTGCGGGCGGTGGCGAACCGCGGGCGGTTGTTGAGGTCCGGATGATCGGCCGCGTCGGCCCAGCCCCGCTCCTCGGTGAAGATCCACGGCACCTGGCCGCCCTGGGTGTCGGCGTGCTCGATCACGACGACGCCGCCCGGGCGCAGCAGCCGGTGCGCGGTGCGTTCGATGCCCCGGATGAGGTCGAGGCCGTCCTCACCGGAGAACAGCGCCATCTCCGGGTCGTAGTCGCGGGCCTCGGGGGCGACGTACTCCCACTCGGTGAGCGGGATGTACGGCGGGTTGGAGATGACCAGGTCGACCTGGCCGTCGAGGTCCGGGAAGGCGGTCAGCGCGTCGCCCTGGCGCAGGTCCACCCGGGAGCCGGCCACGTTCTTGCGCGTCCACACCAGGGCGTCCTCGGACAGCTCCACGGCGTGCACCCGGGAGCGCGGGACCTCCTGGGCGAGGGCGAGCGCGATGGCGCCGGAGCCGGTGCACAGGTCGACGATGCAGGGCTCGACCACGTCCATGGCGCGTACGGCGTCTATGGCCCAGCCCACCACGGACTCGGTCTCCGGCCGGGGCACGAACACCCCGGGGCCGACCTGCAGTTCCAGGTAGCGGAAGTAGGCCCGCCCGGTGATGTGCTGCAGCGGCTCGCGCTGCTCGCGCCGGGCGATGACCTCCCAGTACCGGGCGTCGAAGTCGGCGTCCTTCACGGAGTGCAGTTCGCCGCGCTTCACGCCGTGCACGAACGCGGCCAGCTCCTCCGCGTCGGTGCGCGGCGAGGGCACGCCGGCGTCGGCCAGCCGCTGGGTGGCCTGGGCCACCTCCGCGAGCAGCAGGTTCACGCGAGTCCTCCGTGTCGTACTCGTGCTCGTGCTTGAGCCCGTACGTGCGTACGTGTCTTACGCGGCGGCGAGCTTCGCCGCCGAGTCGGCGTCGACGCAGGCCTGGATGACCGCGTCGAGGTCGCCGTCCAGGACCTGGTCCAGGTTGTACGCCTTGAAGCCGACCCGGTGGTCCGAGATGCGGTTCTCCGGGAAGTTGTAGGTGCGGATCTTCTCGGAGCGGTCGACGGTGCGGACCTGGCTGCGACGGGCGTCGGCGGCCTCCCTCTCCGCCTCCTCCTGGGCCATGGCGAGCAGCCTGGAGCGCAGGATGCGCAGGGCCTGCTCCTTGTTCTGGAGCTGGCTCTTCTCGTTCTGGCAGGAGGCGACGACTCCGGTCGGGATGTGCGTGATGCGCACGGCGGAGTCGGTGGTGTTCACGGACTGGCCGCCCGGGCCGGAGGACCGGTAGACGTCGATGCGGAGGTCGTTGGGGTTGATCTCCACGTCCACCTCCTCGGCCTCGGGGGTGACGAGGACACCGGCCGCGGAGGTGTGGATACGGCCCTGCGACTCGGTGGCCGGGACGCGCTGCACCCGGTGCACCCCGCCCTCGTACTTCAGCCGGGCCCAGACGCCCTGGCCGGGCTCGGTCTGCCCGCGGGTCTTCACCGCGACCTGGACGTCCTTGTAGCCGCCCAGCTCGGACTCGGTGGCGTCGATGATCTCGGTCTTCCAGCCGACGCGCTCGGCGTAGCGCAGGTACATGCGCAGCAGGTCGCCGGCGAACAGCGCCGACTCGTCGCCGCCCGCGCCCGCCTTGATCTCCAGGATGACGTCCTTGTCGTCACTCGGGTCGCGCGGGACCAGCAGGAGGCGGAGCTTCTCCGTCAGCTCCTCGCGCTGCTTCTCCAGGTCCTTGACCTCGGCGGCGAAGTCCGGGTCGTCGGCGGCGAACTCGCGCGCGGTCTCGATGTCGTCGCCGGTCTGCTTCCAGGAGCGGTACGTGGCGACGATCGGGGTCAGCTCGGCGTAGCGCTTGTTGAGCTTGCGCGCGTTCGCCTGGTCGGCGTGGACCGACGGGTCGGCGAGCTTCTTCTCCAGGTCGGCGTGCTCGGCGACGAGTTCCTCGACGGCCTCGAACATCTTTCGGCTCCTGTACTGCGGTGTGGGGAAGGACGGGCGACCAAAAACGCCGGTCCCGGGCACACCCGTGGCGGGCGCGACCGTGGACCGGCGCATTGGGGCTCGCTACTTCTTGGAGCCGGCAGCCTTGCCGAAGCGGGCCTCGAAGCGGGCCACACGGCCACCGGTGTCGAGGATCTTCTGCTTGCCCGTGTAGAACGGGTGGCACTCGGAGCAGACCTCGGCCCGGATGGTGCCGGACTCGATGGTGCTACGGGTGGTGAACGACGCGCCACAGGTGCAGCTGACCTGCGTCTCGACGTACTCGGGGTGGATGTCGCGCTTCAAGGTGTCTCCTAGGTTCCGGGAGGGCGCCGGGTCGCCGCCGCGGGGTGCGGGAGCGTGAACCGGAGCCGACGTACCAGTCTGCCAGGACTGGCGCCATCCTCCCAAACCGGGGGTGCGATTGTTCTATTCCCGGGGTGCGGGGGCACGCGGCCCGGTGTGCGGGGGCGTGCGGCCCGGTCAGGGTGCGGCGGCGGCCCCCAGGCAGGTCGGCCGGTTAGCCGGTCAGCCGGTCACGACGCCCTTGGCCTCGCCCGTGGCCGTGCCCTTCGTGGCCGACTCCGGGATCGGCCTGTCGTTCTTCAGAGCGTCCCAGACCTGCTGGGCCTTGGTCTTCTCCAGCAGGACGCGGTTGGGGTTGGCCGGGTCGTACTGGACGGGCATCGTGACCATCTTCATGTGGGACGAGCTGATGCCCTTGAGGCCGCCGGCGAAGTCGATCAGGGAGTTGACCGAGCCGAGGTCGGAGTCGGTGGTGACGGCCTTGGTGGCGGTGTCGGCGAGGTCGTACAGCTTCTTCGGGTTCGTGAAGACGCCGACGTGCTTGACCTGGTCGATCAGTGCCTTGACGAAGGCCTGCTGGAGCTGGATGCGGCCGAGGTCGGAGCCGTCGCCCACGCCGTGCCGGGTGCGGACCAGGCCGAGGGCCTGCTCGCCGTCGAGCGTGTGGGTGCCGGCCTTCAGGTCCAGGTGGCTCTGCGGGTCCTTGATGCTCCTGGTCGTCGTGACCTCGACGCCGCCGAGGTCGACGATGAGCCGCTGGAAGCCCTCGAAGTCGACCTCCAGGTAGTGGTCCATGCGGATGCCGGTGATCGACTCGACGGTCTTCACCGCGCAGGCCGCGCCGCCGGTGGAGTACGCCTCGTTGAACATCACGCCGGACGCCGGGGGATGCACGGTGCCCTTGGTGTCGGTGCACCCGGGGCGGTCCACCAGGGTGTCCCGGGGGACGGAGACCACGCTGGCCCGCTTGTGGCCCTTGTACACGTGCACGATCATCGCGGTGTCGGAGCGGGCGCTGCCGTCGTCCGCGCCGCCGCCGAGCTTCTTGTTCTTGCCGGAGCGGGTGTCCGAGCCGAGGACCAGGATGTTCTGGGAGCCGTTGTCGATCTTCGTCGGCCGGTCGCTGCCGAGGGCCTGGTTGATGTCGACGCTGTGCAGGTTGCCGTTGAGCTTGAAGTACAGGTACCCGGCGCCGGCTCCGCCGAGGACGACCACGCCCACGGCCGTCCAGGCCGTCGCACGCAGCGCCTTGCGGCCGGTGCTGGGGGCCTTGCGTCGGCGGCCCTTGCCCCGGCGGCGCGGGGCCGTGCCCGGCTCGGGTATGGCGGGCTGAGTGCTCTCGGCGGCCACATCGCTCCTAGGTCTCGGCGGTCGGGTACCCCCTGTGGTCAGGGTCGGGCGGTCGTCACCCTCCATCGTCGCTCCGCCTGGTCAGACGGAGGAACTCGGAAAAGGGTTGCACGACGCTCTGTGCCCACCGCGTACGGCGACGGGCACGGTGCGTGGCCGGCCGGTTCGCGCGAACCGCTCTCACCTGCGGTTTCGCGCCCCCGGCCGGTACGTCCGGAAAGCGGTGCCCACGCGGACGCCTGTGGCAAAGATCTCGCTTGCGGCCTTTGTGACCCGCTCGTACCTGTGACCTTTTCGGCACGTCCGTGCCTCCGGCCGCGCGCCGCGCGGGCCGCAGGCACCGGCGCGCCGTGGAAGCCGGAAGGCCGCCCCCCGTCCGCGGGGGACGGGGGGCGGCCTTCCGGTGCCTGGGGCCGGGACGGACGTCAGTCGCCGTTGCCGGGCGTCGGCGTCGTCTTCTGGATCTGCATCAGGAACTCGACGTTCGACTTGGTCTGCTTCATCTTGTCGAGAAGCAGCTCGATCGCCTGCTGCTGGTCCAGCGCGTGCAGGACGCGGCGGAGCTTCCAGACGACGGCCAGCTCCTCGTTGCCGAGCAGGATCTCTTCCTTACGGGTGCCGGACGCGTCCACGTCCACCGCCGGGAAGATGCGCTTGTCGGCGAGCTTGCGGTCGAGCTTGAGCTCCATGTTGCCGGTGCCCTTGAACTCCTCGAAGATCACCTCGTCCATGCGGGACCCGGTGTCCACCAGGGCGGTGGCGAGGATGGTCAGCGAGCCGCCGTCCTCGATGTTCCGCGCCGCACCGAAGAACCGCTTCGGCGGGTAGAGGGCCGTGGAGTCGACACCACCGGACAGGATGCGGCCGGAGGCGGGGGCGGCCAGGTTGTAGGCGCGGCCCAGACGCGTGATCGAGTCGAGCAGCACGACCACGTCGTGGCCCAGCTCGACCAGTCGCTTGGCCCGCTCGATGGCCAGCTCGGCGACGGTCGTGTGGTCCTCGGCCGGACGGTCGAAGGTCGAGGAGATGACCTCGCCCTTGACCGACCGCTGCATGTCGGTGACCTCTTCCGGACGCTCGTCGACGAGGACGACCATCAGGTGGCACTCGGGGTTGTTGTGCGTGATCGCGTTGGCGATCGCCTGCATGATCATGGTCTTGCCGGTCTTCGGCGGGGCCACGATCAGACCACGCTGCCCCTTACCGATCGGCGACACCAGGTCGATGATGCGGGTGGTGAGCACGCCCGGGTCCGTCTCCAGGCGGAGGCGGTCCTGCGGGTAGAGCGGGGTGAGCTTGTTGAACTCCGGGCGGCCACGGCCGTGTTCGGGCGCCATGCCGTTGACGGAGTCGAGGCGGACCAGCGCGTTGAACTTCTCGCGGCGCTCGCCCTCCTTCGGCTGGCGGACCGCACCGGTGACGTGGTCACCCTTGCGCAGGCCGTTCTTGCGGACCTGGGCGAGGGAGACGTACACGTCGTTCGGGCCGGGCAGGTAGCCGGAGGTCCGGATGAAGGCGTAGTTGTCGAGGATGTCCAGGATGCCCGCGACCGGGATCAGGACGTCGTCCTCGGCGACCTGCGGCTCGGCGATCTCGTCACGGCCACGGCGGCCACGGCGGTCGCGGTAGCGCCCGCGACGGCCGCGACGGCCGCCCTCGAAGTCGTCGTCGTCCTGCGGGCCGGTGTTGCGGTCCTGACGGCCGCCGCCCTGCTGCTGGCCCTGCTGCTGCCGGTCCTGCCGGTCCTGGCGGCCGCCGCCCTGGCCCTGCTGGTCGTCGCCCTTGTTGCGGCGGTCGCGGTCCCGGCCGCGCTCGCGGCGGTCCCGGCGGCCACGGCCCTCGCCGTCACCGGCGTCGCCCTTGGCCTCGCCCTGCTGCTGCGGCTGCTGCTGTGCGGACGTCTCGGCCTTGGGCTCGGCCTTGGCCTCGGCGGCGACGGTCTCGGCGCTGCCCGCGGCCGGGCTGCCCGCCTCGGCGGTGGCGCGGCGACGACGGCGCTCGGTCGGGGCGTCGTCGGAGGCGGGCTGGCCGGGAATCTCGATCTGCTGCTGGGCCACGGCCTTCTCGGCGGGGGCCTCGGCCGCCTTCGGCGCCTTCTTCTCGGCGTCGTCGCCGGTGCGGGCCTTGGAGGTGGCCCGGCGCTTCGGCTTGGTCTCGGTGGCGGTGTCGGCCTTGGCGGCGGGGGCTCCCCCGGCGGCCTGCGCCTCCTTGATGACCTCGATCAGCTGGCTCTTGCGCATGCGCGCGGTGCCCCTGATCCCGAGGCCCGAGGCGACCTGCTGCAGCTCGGCCAGCACCATGCCCTCGAGGCCGGTACCGCGGCGCCGCCGGGAGCCGGCACCGGTGGCAGGCGCGGAGGCGTCCGTGGAGGGCGCGGCAGCGGTCTCCTCGACACGTGCGCCCATCAGATCGGTGGTGTCGCTCACGAAGGGTCCTTCCCTGGAGCGGACGTCGGCCTGTCTGGCTCGGCGACCGGTTGTGCTGTCCGACTACGGTCCTGTCTTCTGTGAACCGTGCCGGGGCGGTGGTCCGCCAAAGCGGCGGAAGAAATGTGCGGTGATGGCGCTTCCGCGAGTCGTGGCACCCAGTGTCACGTGGTGTGGTAGCACCGATTCCGAAGCGTGCCCGGCGGCCTCAGTACTCGCATACGACGTACTGCCCAGGTACGACGCACGGAACACGGAGTGGCGCGGGAGGCTCCCGGAAGAATGTCTGTCCCGGACGGGGACACGAGGCACCTCGCCATGGTGGGGTCGGGTGCAGACTTGAGATTAACACTACCGGATCCAACAAACATTCCCCCTCTCCAAATCCGGCAACCGTGTGGAGTCAATCAACGGTGGGGGTCGCGAGCGGCAGCACGCTCGCTCCCAGGAGGTCCAGGTCCAGCCGGTTGGCGGCCCAGCCCTCACCCGCGAGGTGGGAGACCTTGTCGGCGCTCTCGGCGTCGGCGAGGGCCATGACGGTCGGCCCGGCGCCCGAGATCACGGCCGGGATGCCGTCGGCCCGCAGCCGCTCCACCAGCGCGGCGCTGTCCGGCATGGCCGGGGCGCGGTACTCCTGGTGCAGACGGTCCTCGGTGGCGGGCAGCAGCAGCTCGGGACGCCTGGTCAGGGCCTCGACGAGCAGGGCGGCGCGGCCGGCGTTGGCGGCGGCGTCGACGTGCGGCACGGTGCGCGGGAGCAGGCCGCGCGCGGTCTCGGTCAGGACCGGCTTTCCGGGTACGAAAACCACCGGAACGATGGAATCGTGCGGCTCCATCCTGATGGCCCGGGCGGTGCCGGCCTCCATCCAGGACAGGGTGAAACCACCGAGCAGACACGCGGCCACGTTGTCCGGGTGGCCCTCGATCTCGGTGGCCAGCTCCAGCAGGGCGGCGTCGTCCAGGCGGGCCTCGCCGCCTATGGTCACCGCGCGGGCGGCGACGATGCCGGCGCAGATGGCGGCCGAGGAGGAGCCGAGGCCCCGGCCGTGCGGGATGCGGTTGGCGCAGACGATCTCCAGGCCGCGGGGCTGACCGCCCAGCAGGTCGAAGGCCGTGCGCAGGGAGCGGACGAGGAGGTGGCTCTCGTCCCGCGGCAGGGTCTCGCCGCCCTCGCCCGCGATGTCGATGTGCAGCCCGGAGTCGGCCACCCGGACGACCACGTCGTCGTAGAGCCCCAGCGCGAGGCCCAGGGCGTCGAAGCCCGGACCGAGGTTGGCGCTGGTGGCGGGAACGCGCACCCGGACGGCGGCGGCTCGGAACGCTGGACCGGCCATCGCTCGTTGACTCTCCTTGAGCTGCGTGACTGTCGAAGACACTCGATACGTACGAAAGACCCTCAGGCCGCGCAGAGGGCGCGGTGCCGCCCGTGTGCGAGGGCATATGCAGCGGGCGGGTTTCGATACAGCCTATCGAAGGAAGGTTCTGTGGCGACATAGGGCGCACAGGAGGCGCACGATGCGTGTCGCAAGCCCCCTGTGCTCCCTGTCAGGGAGAACCCCGGTGCCGGACGCTCAGGCGAGGCCCAGCCGCTCGGCCGCGGTGGCCGCGTCGACCGGGACGGTGACCGGCTGCGGGGCGCCGGCGACGGCCCAGTCCGGGTCCTTCAGGCCGTTGCCGGTGACGGTGCACACGATGCGCTGGCCCCGGTCGACCTTGCCCTGCTCGACGGCCTTGAGCAGACCGGCCACGGAGGCGGCGGAGGCGGGCTCCACGAAGACGCCCTCCTGCGCGGCCAACAGGCGGTAGGCGCGCAGGATCTCACGGTCCGTCACCTCGTCGATGGCACCGCCGGACTCGTCGCGGGCCTGGAGGGCGTACTGCCAGGAGGCCGGGTTGCCGATGCGGATGGCGGTGGCGATGGTGGAGGGGTCCTTGACGACCTCGCCGCGCACGATCGGAGCACTGCCGGACGCCTGGAAGCCCCACATGCGAGGGGTCCTGCCGGCGACGCCGTCGGCGGCGTACTCCTTGTAGCCCTTCCAGTAGGCCGTGATGTTGCCCGCGTTGCCGACCGGGAGGACGTGGATGTCGGGCGCGTCGCCGAGCATGTCCACGATCTCGAAGGCGGCCGTCTTCTGCCCCTCGATCCGCACCGGGTTGACCGAATTCACCAGTGCGACGGGGTAGTTCTCGCTCAGGCCCCGCGCCAGGGTGAGGCAGTCGTCGAAGTTGCCGTCGACCTGGAGGATCTTCGCGCCGTGCACGAGGGCCTGGCCCATCTTGCCGAGGGCGATCTTGCCCTGCGGCACGAGGACGGCCGACACCATGCCCGCGCGCACCGCGTACGCGGCGGCGGAGGCGGAGGTGTTGCCGGTGGAGGCGCAGATGACGGCCTTCGCGCCCTCCTCCTTGGCCTTGCTGATGGCCATGGTCATACCGCGGTCCTTGAAGGACCCGGTCGGGTTGGCGCCCTCCACCTTCAGGTGGACCTCGCAGCCCGTGCGCTCGGAGAGCACCTGCGCGGGCACGAGGGGCGTGCCGCCCTCGCGGAGCGTCACGACCGGCGTGGTGTCGGATACCGGCAGCCTGTCCCGGTACTCCTCGATGATTCCGCGCCACTGGTGGGTCATTGCTGGTTACTCTCCTTCAACCCGCATGATGCTGGCGACACCCCGCACGGTGTCGAGCTTGCGCAGTGCCTCGACGGTCCCGGAGAGGGAGGCGTCGGAGGCCCGGTGGGTGACGACGACGAGGGAGGCCTCGCCGTCCTTGCCCTGCTGCCGAACGGTGTCGATCGACACGCCGTGTTCGGCGAAGACGGTGGCGACCTGGGCGAGCACGCCCGGTTTGTCGGCAACGTCGAGGCTGATGTGGTACCGGGTGACGACCTCGCCCATCGGGGAGACGGTCAGGTCGGCGTACGCCGACTCGCCGGGCCCGGTGGCACCGCCCCGCCGGTTGCGGCAGACGGCGACGAGGTCACCGAGGACGGCGGAGGCGGTGGGCGAACCGCCGGCGCCGGGGCCGTAGAACATCAACTGCCCGGCGGCGTCGCTCTCCACGAAGACGGCGTTGTACGCGCCGCGCACGGAGGCGAGCGGGTGGGTGAGCGGGATCATCGCGGGGTGCACGCGCGCGGTGACCGACGTGCCGTCCTTCGACCGCTCGCAGATGGCGAGCAGCTTGATGGTGCAGCCCATCTCCTTGGCGGAGGCGAAGTCGGCGGCGGTGACCTCGGTCATGCCCTCGCGGTAGACGTCGTCGAGGCGCACGCGCGTGTGGAAGGCGATCCCGGCGAGGATGGCGGCCTTGGCGGCGGCGTCGAAGCCCTCGACGTCGGCGGTCGGGTCGGCCTCGGCGTACCCCAGGGCGGTGGCTTCGTCCAGGGCCTCCTGGTACCCGGCGCCGGTGGAGTCCATCTTGTCGAGGATGAAGTTGGTGGTGCCGTTGACGATGCCGAGCACCCGGTTGACCTTGTCGCCGGCGAGCGACTCGCGCAGCGGCCGGATCAGCGGGATGGCACCGGCGACGGCGGCCTCGTAGTAGAGGTCCTTGCCGTTGCGCTCCGCCGCGGCGTGCAGGGCGGCCCCGTCCTCGGCGAGCAGGGCCTTGTTGGCGGAGACGACGGAGGCGCCGTGCTCGAAGGCGGTGGTGATGAGCGTCCGGGCCGGCTCGATCCCCCCGATGACCTCGACCACGACGTCGATGTCCCCCCGTTTGACGAGGGCGGTGGCGTCGGTGGTGACCAGGCTCGGGTCGATGCCCTCGCGCACCTTGCCGGGGCGCCGCACGGCGACCCCGGCCAGCTCGACCGGGGCGCCGATCCGGGCCGCGAGGTCGTCGGCGTGCGTCGTCATGATGCGCGCCACCTCTGAGCCGACAACCCCACAGCCCAGCAGCGCCACCTTCAGCGGACGCGTACGCATCATCCGACCTCGTTTCCTCATACCGTCTACGGTTGGACCAGTCTCACTCACCGGACGGGAGTTTCTACCCTACGTCCGGATTGTGAGACATCAATTTCATTTCCACGGGGGCGGACGCCGCAGATCTTCCACTGCGCTCATCCCGCCACCCGGAGTTCCGGCAGGTGGGGATCACCCCACGTCGAGACGCAGAAGATCCTCCTCCGTCTCACGCCGGACGATCACCCGGGCCTCGCCGTCGCGTACGGCGACGACGGGCGGCCGGAGCACATGGTTGTAGTTGCTGGCCATCGACCGGCAGTAGGCACCCGTGGCCGGTACGGCGACGAGGTCGCCCGGTGCCAGGTCCGCGGGCAGGAAGGCGTCCTTGACCACGATGTCCCCGCTCTCGCAGTGCTTGCCGACGACCCGCGCGAGCATGGGCGCGGCGTCGGAGGTCCGGGACACCAGGGCGACGCTGTACTCGGCGTCGTACAGCGCGGTGCGGATGTTGTCCGACATGCCGCCGTCGACGGAGACGTAGGTGCGCAGTCCGTCGAGCGGCTTGACGGTGCCGACCTCGTACAGCGTGAAGGCCGTCGGCCCGACGACGGCGCGTCCGGGCTCGACGGAGATCCGGGGCGTCCGCAGCCGGGCGGCCTCGCACTCGCGGGTGACGATCTCGGTGAGCGCCTTGGCGATCTCGTGCGGCTCACGGGGGTCGTCGTCGCTGGTGTAGGCGATACCGAGCCCGCCTCCGAGGTCGATCTCGGGCAGCTCGACCCCGTGCTCGTCACGGATGTCCTTCAGCAGCCCCACGACCCGGTGGGCGGCCACCTCGAAACCGGACATGTCGAAGATCTGCGACCCGATGTGGGAGTGGATCCCGATCAGTTCCAGCCCGTCGAGCTGCAGGGCCCGCCGCACGGCCTCGGCGGCCTGCCCGCCGGCGAGCGGGATCCCGAACTTCTGGTCCTCGTGGGCGGTGGCGATGAACTCGTGGGTGTGCGCCTCCACGCCCACGGTCACCCGGATCTGGACCCGCTGCCGCTTCCCGAGCGACTGCGCCGCATGGGCCACACGCACGATCTCCTGGAAGGAGTCGAGGACGATGCGCCCGACACCGGCCTCGACGGCCCGGGTGATCTCCTCGGCGGACTTGTTGTTGCCGTGGAAGGCGATGCGGTCGGCGGGCATCCCGGCGGACAGCGCGGTGGCCAGTTCACCACCGGAGCAGACGTCCAGGTTCAGCCCCTCCTCGTGCAGCCATCGCACGACGGCCCGGGAGAGGAAGGCCTTGCCGGCGTAGAAGACATCGGCGTCCGGACCGAACGCGGTGCGCCAGGCCCGCGCTCGGGCCCGGAAGTCGGTCTCGTCGAGGATGTAGGCGGGGGTGCCGTACTCCTCGGCGAGCCGGCCGACGGGGATCCCGCCGACCGTGACCGCACCGTCCTCGCCGCGCGTGACGGTCTGCGCCCACACCTTCGGGTCCAGGGCGTTGAGGTCGGCGGGCGGGGCGGAGTAGTGCCCCTCGGGCAGGACGTCGGCGTGGCGGGGTCCGGCGGGATGGGCGGAACGGCTCATGACGTGGCTCTCAGACTCTCTGTCTCTCTCCGGGGGCGCGTCTGCACGGGCGCTCAGAGATGTTCGGGTGCGTCGATGCCGAGCAGGGACAGGCCACCGGCCAGCACCGTCCCGGCGGCTTCGGCAAGCGCCAGCCGGGCCCGGTGGGCGGCCGAGGGTTTCTCCTCACCGACGGGAAGCACGGAGGGCAGCAGGGGCAGCACGGCATCGGCGACGGTGACGAGATGCCGGGCGAGCCGGTCCGGGGCACGGTGGATGGCGGCCCCGGCGAGGATACGGGGGTGCTCGGCGAGCGGGGTGTACAGGGAGGTCTTCGTGTCCCCCAGCGGCCCCGGCTCGGCGGCGAACCCCAGCCGGCCGGCGTTACGGCCGAGGGAACGGACGCGGGCGTGCGCGTACCGCACCCGGAACAGCGGATTGCCCTCCCGCTGGACCAGGTGATCGGCGGTGATCCTGGGCCGGTCGTGCGGGGCGGGGTGGAGCAGGGCCCACCGGGCGGCATCGGCCCCGAGCGGCGCGGGATCCTCGGGCGCGGGCACGGGCCGCAGGGTGGCGGGCTCACCATGCTCGACGGTGGCGCGCCCGCCCTGGGCCGCCACGAGGCGTACGACGGCGTCGGCGACCACCTCGGCCCGCACCTCGTACGGCACCCGGAGCACGACGACCTGCCCGGCGAGCGCGTCCCCGTGCCCGTACCGGGCGCCCTTCTCCCCTATCTCCCGCACGAGCCCCGCGACGGGATCGACCCGGCCCTCGAGACTGATGTTGAGGAACCCCGCCCCCGTGACGACGACGTCACGGATCCCCTCGGCACCGACGAGACGGCCCCGCAGGATCTCGGCGACCCGCAGCGCAGGCTGCCCGGCCGGCCGGGCCAGCTGCAGGGCGACGGTGGTGGCGAAGTCCCCGCACCCCCCGGGCCCCGGCTCCCTCACCACGACCCGCTCGGGCACGGCCACACTCAGCTCCCCGTCGTCGACAGCACGACGCACCGCGCGCAGCACGGTGCGGGACAACTCGACGGGGGTCACGGGACAAGCGTAGGGGAGGTGGGGGGTGGGGGTGCCAGTCGGTTGGGGGGTGGGGGTGGGTGGGGGGTGGGGGTGGGGTGTCTGTGGGGGCGTGGGGGGTGGTGTGTCCGTGTCCGTGGGGGGCGGTGGGGGTTGGTGGGTCCCGGGTGGGGGGTGGGGTGGTGTCCGGGGGGCGGCCTGGGTGCGGTTGGGGTGGGGACCGGGGTGCGGCTGGGTGGCGATCGCGGTGCGGCCTGGGTGCGGCTGGGGTGGCGACCGGCGTGCGGCCTGGTGCGGTTGCGATGGCGACCGGGGTGCGGCCGGGGGTCGGTGACCCACCAGGGGCCCCGGGGGGTGGTGCTCGGGGGCTGCAGCTGGGGGGTGGCGACCGGGGCCCGGTACCCACGGCGGGCTCGGCCCAGAGTTGGTGACCCACCAGGAGGCCGGCGGGGGTGGGGTGCCCGGGGCGCGACTGGGGGGATGGCGACCGGGGGTCGGTGACCCATCAGCGGGCTCGGCCGGGGGCGGGATGCAGCGGGCCGACGTGGGACTGGTGGCCACCGGGGCGTCGGCCCGGGATGGCCGAGGTGGAGGCCGGCTCACCCGCCGAAATGCATGCCGCCGGGAACGCCGTCGTCGTAGGGGCTGCCGGAGCCGGCGGACTCAACGTCCCCGTCCCCGTCGCCGTCTCCGCTCCGGTCTCCCCTGCTCCGGTCTTCTCCGCCCGGGTCGCCCTCTCCTCGATCCCCGCCACCGAGATCTCCTCCGGGCGCGGCTCCCCCATGACCCTCGGGCCCGGTCCGCCGCTCGACGAGGTGCTTCACCAGGCGTACCAGCTCGGCGGGTTCGAAGGGCTTGGCGAGGAAGGCGTCCACCCCGACATCGAGGCCGGTCTCGACCTCGTACTGCGTGCACGCGCTGATGATCGCGAGGGGCAGGTGGCGCGTACGGGGATCGGCCCGGAGCCGGGCGGCGGTGCGGAGCCCGTCCAGCCGAGGCATGACGACGTCGAGCGTGACGACGTCGGGCCGCACCTGGTGCACCACGTCCAGACACTCGGCACCATCGGCCGCGGTCACGACCTCTAGCCCTTCCAGTTCGAGGTTGACCCTGATCAGCTGCCGGATGACCTTGTTGTCGTCCACAACAAGCACCCGGCCGGGAGCGCCTGGCACACGTCGAGAGTAGGTCCGGACCGGCCACCGCGTCCGGGTTTTCCCCACTTCCACCCCCTACAGGGGACCCGCCCGCCCACGCCCGGGGAAACGGGTTCCTGATCACCCCCGCGGACCTGCTAGTGTTCTACACGTCGCCGCGAGCGAGAAGCTCCGCAGCCGACACGCCCCCGTAGCTCAGGGGATAGAGCAACGGCCTCCGGAGCCGTGTGCGCAGGTTCGAATCCTGCCGGGGGCACACTGTGTAAGTGTGTCAAAGACCCCGCCATCAGCGAGTTAGCTGAGTGCGGGGTCTTCGCGTATGTGCAGGCGGATGCCGCCGGAAGCAGGCGTTTACCAATGATCACGTTGTAATAGCGTGTTGATCTTGAGAGTCGGAGCGGCAGGTCAGAGGCCGTTTCGCGGTCCTTGAGAGTAGCCCTGTGGACCAACCGTGGACAGGCCGAAGCCCCGGACGTTTGCAGCCCGGGGCTTCCGTCAGTCGGTCATGTTCGGCTGTCAGTCCGTAGGGTCATTCCCTTCCCGCAGCCCTTGCATGATCCGGTCGTTCATCTCCTCCTCTTGGCCTTCGATGCACTTGGCGTAGATCTTCAGCAGGACGTCGACCGAGTGGCCCGCGCGAGCGGCGACCTCCGGCGCCGGCACTCCGGAATTCAGCCACTGGGAGACGCCGGCGTGCCGGAGGTCGTACGGGCGGAAGGCCAGGACAGAGTCCACCTGATCGGGCACGAGCGCGAGTTCCCGAGCCTGCTTCCACGCCCGGGAGTACGACGAGGCAGCGATCACATGCCCCGCTCGCTGGAGAACAGCCGACCGTCCTCCGCAGTGCCGAACTCTTCCAAGTGCTCGCGGAGCAGCCGCACCAGTGGAGGCGGAATCGGCACGACCCTCACCTCACCGTGGGCCCGCTGCTTCAGTCCGCGCCGGTCGTGCGCTTCCCCGGAGTCCGTCCACGCCTTGCCGGCCGTGGGTCGGGTCTCCGCCAGCTCGATACGGCCCCAGCCCGACGCCGGAAGTGTGCAGTCTGACCGGCGACGACCGAGGACCTCCCCAGGTCGCATGGCCGCGTAGTACAGACACCCGAAGAACGCCCGCAGCCGCCGGCCGCTCGCCCGGTCGTAGCCGCCCACATACGTGAGCGCAGTCAGCAGGTCCCGCGCCTGCCGAGGGTTGACCACCACCCGGCGGTTAACCTCCTGTAGCGCCCGCTTGCCCCGCTTACGCCGAACCCGACTCAACGGATTGGACGGCAGGTACTCCAGTTCCACGGCGTACTCAAGCGCGTTGAAGACCACGGCACGCCGCCGCCGGTACGTCTGCGTCACCGCAGGCTTGCCATCCAGCCGCCGGCCCAGCGCATCGATCAGGTCATGCGCCCGGGTGATCTCTTGCAGTTCCGCCACCGGCAGCGACGCCTTCTCGATCCACTTCACCGCCATAACGATCTCCTCCGGACGCTCGCGCTCCCTGCGAGGTACAGGCAGAACGTAGGGCCGCAGCGCCCGCCGCAGCACCTCGGGAGCGGGCCGCCCCCGCCCCGGCTTCACCAGGACGGGAACGACCGTAGCCAGCGCATCGGTCATGCTGTCCCGTTGCTTGGCCGACGCCTCCGTCCACCGCGCATCGACGTACTTCACCGCCAGGTCCACAAAGGACGGCGCCGCCTTGCCACCGCGCAGCGAGTCGGGCAGACCGGTCACGGTGTCGAACGGCTCGCCCCTCGTCGAACGCCCGCACCAGCTTGGCCCGGAAGCGGTCGGCCAGCGTCTTGGTCTTGTACGACTCGCTAAACGGCTCCCCGTCGACCGTCCAGCGCACGAGGTGAGTCGGCTTCTTGGTGATCTTGTTGACCGACAGCTTCCAGACGGAAGCCTTGTAGTCGATGGGGGTTCCGGTACGGGCCCGGTGCTCATCGGCGACCTTGCGGGCGTGTTCGACGAGAGCGGCCGGGACGCTCGGGCGGTGGCGCGACGGTGAGCGGTTGCGCGGGCGGCTCGGGTGCGGGTTCGGGCACGTCCTCCCGGTCCTCGATCTCCTCGACGTCGGCGGTGGTAGTCGTCGGCGCGGAGTGAGCGAGGACGGTTCCACCGAGGAAGGCGACCGCGGGCCAGCCCGCAACGAGGATGCGCAGCCAGGCCGGCACCTGTTGCATGTCGAGCAGTCCGGCCGTGGCGACGTTCGCGCCTAGGGAGGCGGCGAGCGCGATGACGAACCAGCACCACCCGGCCGCTTTCGCGTCACTCGTCCGCAGCCAACGCCAGGCGGCGACCAGGAGCAGGTCAACCGAAATGGGATAGGCCCACGCTTTCCAACCGTCCTGCCCGGCAGCCGAGGCGATGTCTTGCAGGTGGGCGAAGGACAGCGCTGCGGCGATGACCGCCTGGGCGAGCACCGCGTCCACGCGGGCCCGTTGGGCGCGCACGATGCGGTTCCTTCTGGGCTCAGGCATGGGAGGGGTAGGGACGTGGCGTGGGGCGGTCACGCCGAGCGAAGGGGGCAGGTGGAAGGGTCAGTCGCTCACCGGGAGCGGCCGCACGACCGGAGCCGCTTTCTCGACCGGTCGCACGGGCACGTCGGGCCGGAACGGCTTCAGGGACGGCACGTCGGGCATCAGGCGGGCAGAGTCCCGGCAGATCTCGGCGGCATCGCCGAGGGAGAGGTATGGCGTGCGGATGCGGGACCAGCCGCCCGAAGTGTCGCCCGCCACGGCCAGGCCGGGGCGCTCGGGGGCGATGGCGCAGGCAGCCATGAACGCCTCAGCGACGATGTCGCCGAGCGGCCCTCTTGGCCGACGCCTCATCGTTTACGCAGTGGCAGACACGGCCGGTCAGCTGGGCCCGGAGCATCGTTGCGCCCTTGCCCAGTTCGGCGCCGAAGCGCTGCCCGCACACTTCCAGGTAGATGCCGGCCGCGCGGCCGAGCTGGGCGAGTCGGATGAGCTGGGTGACCATCTCGTCTCGCCGTGCCTCCTCCTTCTTCCTGGCGACGAGGAACAGTTCCGCTACCTCGTCGACGAACAGCACGATTGGCACGGGTGGCCAGGGCGGAGAGCCGTGGAGCAAAGGGCGCGAGTTCGACACCTCGTTTACAGTCGATGCCGACCAGGGCGACCGGTTGCCGGGCGAGCCCGGCGATCAGGTGACGCAGATACATGGACTTGCCCGACAGCGTGGCCCCAAGGGTCAGTTGGTGCGGGATGGTCCGGTAGTCGCGCACGAAGGGCGTGGCATCTTCCCGCAGCGCCACCGGCACCTTCAGAAACCCACCCTCTGACTTGCGCGGCATGCTCGACGCAGAGGCCTCCGACGAGGCATGGACCTGGCTGTACGAGGGCCGCATCAAGACCAGACGAGCCCTCTTGCGCGCCGAACCCTGCACGGTGACCATCACCCAGGCCAGCACCCGCGTGACATGGACCACCCGACCGGTGCTCTTCCTGCGGCTCGCGCACCGTCAAGGCACCGAACTACCAGGCTGCGCATACGACTTCAAAGCCCGCGCCACAGACTGAGTTCCAAATTTCTCTACGGGTTCAAGGCGGCTCGCTCCGCTCACCGCGCGTGGCCCGGCCCCCGGCTGGGGCGGTCGGCTCCACGGCTTTAGGCAGCCACTTCGGCGCGAGCCTCGAAGATCATGGCCCCAACGTCGTGCTTTACCGAGCAGGTCCACAGACTGCCCGACGCGCCGGAAGCTTAGGGGGCCATCATCACTCGCGCCAAAGCAGCTCCAGCCCAAAGCCGCTCCACCGACCTTGAGCGGTACCGACGGATATCCCGAAGCCGACTGCGCGTGCAAGGGTGTCGTGTCGGCGCAGGTGCACCAGCGCGACCAGCGCATGCTGGTCCGGCGGAAATCTTGCCTAGGCAGCCACCGCCACGGGCGACGATAAGCATCGTGACCCACTCGACCAAGGCGTGCGGGCGGCCCCTCGCTCACAGTATCAAGGTCACCCGCTCAGCGGCGCACTGAAAATACTCACTGCTCCGCCACCGTATCCCCTATCTGTGCCTCCACAGCACTACTGCCGGCTAGGCACAGATAGAAGAGAATGGAGTCCCGGTCAGAGAAGTCGGAAGACTTTGCACGCGTCCGCCTGTAGGTCATGCAGGCGCTCTTTGTATTCAGTTTCTGTCCACTGTGAAAACTTGATCAGACTGCGAGTCAAGCCCACCTGACTCTGCGCGTAGTGCTGCTTGCACTTCACTGAGAATGATTTGTTTCCCGCATCGGAGTTTTCACGGGGCCCAAAGAATGTCAGGTTCCCCAGTCGGTTCAGGAGCTCGCGCATCTCGGGCTGTTCATCGCCCGGGAGCGGGTTTTGAGGGTAGATGTGCTCGATCGTCACCTGTTGAAGATCGAAGACGGACATCATGTTCGGCTTAGGCTGACCTAGGGCGCCCTTTTCTAGCCATTCACGGTGATCTTCAAGGGTGGTGAGGAATTCACGCAGGTTAGCTTTTTGTGCGCTTCCTCGATCGTATCGCAGATGATTGTCCAGGCTGACTTTAAAATGCTCGTCGGACGCCGACTTGTCGAGAAGCCCTTGCAACTTGATACGAAGGTCGTTCCATCGCACCTCTTTGCCAGCCGCAGCCGCTTCTCGAACCCGCTTCGCTTCGGCGTAATAGATTGCTTGAGCGGGACTCGCGTGCCCACTGCACACATTCTTGTAGCGGAAGGCGAAAATTTCAAGCATGAAAACAAGCTCTGCGAATCTCTTCTCTGTCGCACACTGCGATGCGGCTAGCAACAGGGGAAGGGCCAATTCATGCTTCAATGTCCGCACCAGGCGGGCAAGTCGATCTTTCTGCCATGCAGAGGCTTCCGGCGTAAAACCGGGGACAACGGCAGTTTCAAAAGGCCACTCGCCCTCGGCGATCTTGAGATAAGTATCCTTCTCTCTGAGGAAGGATGAGATCTGCTGAGATACGCGGGAGGGGACGGTAGGGGGTTTTTGGGGAAAGTAAGCGTCACAGAGCTTCTGAAAGAGTGGAGTACCAGCGCGCGTACCCGTCGTCGACGGATAATAAGCCTTCAGGAAGGAACTGACCTTTGCGGCGGGAGTCTTCAGCAATTCATCCCACGTCGCTGCCGCCACTCGCTGCTCATGCGGATGCTGCTCAAGCTGCTCAAGCGTGTAACTGCGCAGTAGATCGGCGTCCTCCAAAGAGCGCCCCCGATCGTTGAGGACGCTAAAAAGCTGATACGCTCTTTCTCGGTCCAGGCAGACGATCTGAATGACATGCGACTGAACAGTCAGGGCATGACGGAGACGGTCCAGTGCTTCTACCTTTTCCATCCAAGAAGGAGCAGCCTCAACGATGGGCTTAATCAGCTTGCCCTGGAGAGCTTTTTGCGCAGCAATCAGAAGCTCATGGCTCTCCCGAGAGGCGGTGACATCCCGGCCCTTAAGCAGATCTTGGAAAATTTTGTTGTCAGCCGTGGAAAGCTTCAGCCGAGGACGTTCCTCAACTCGCCCTTCAGTGACGTTGAAGTGCTTCCAGTAGATGAAGCGACTGCGCATGTCCTCAGAGAGAATGCTTGCAGAGTTGGCAGCTCGGTCATCACCTGCGCGCCGAGCCTTCTCTGAAACGTCCTCTGCTGCAGCAGCAATTTCTGACAATGTCAAAACAAAGGTAGTTAGGCGCTGCTGGCCATCGACGATCTGGTAGGTGTGGGGCCTAGATTGGGAGTGATCCGTGTGCTCGATACACACAAAACCGCCGAAGAAGTGGCCGCGCTGGCTGCTGGTGTCTGCCAGGAGCTCTTTAACGTCCGTGATGAAAGCTGACGTCTGCTCATCCCAGGCGTATGCCCGCTGATACACGGGGACCCAGAAAGGGTGATGCTCCTCCAGGAGCGCTCCCATGCCCACGCTGCGGGGGGAGACAGATGCAGCACCGAACGTCATGGAGCCTCTTTCAGGTGATGAGGGACTCGACACCTCTCATGTGACCCCGGTGTCCGGGAAGTTGGGTCGCGCCCCCTACGCGTCTATGACTGGAAGTCAGATTAGTAGAGAGACAGGGCAGGTGGCCAGAGAGATGCTCAAGCATCTGCGCGGACGCGCGGGGACATCACTGACACCGTGAGACAGAGGGCGGCTCCGCTAGCAGTACGCGCCTGGCACAGCAGCGTCCTCGCTGTGTCAGGCGCCGATGTGGTTGCTACCAGTCCAGATCTGCGGCTTGCATTAGTGCGGAGACGTCGTTCTGCCGCTCGTCGGGTTCGGTGAGAGCATCCATGACTAGAGTGCTGATGATGGAAACGTAGTCGTGCCCACCGGTGGCGTTGATCTCGCCTTGTATATAGTTCAGTCCGCCGTTGGCGTACTCCTCAAAGATTTTGACCCGGTCGGGCTGGCGCTCGTCGGCGAGGATCTTCGGATCGTCGGGCTCCTCGGCCACTGCGATCATGTCGATGAGTACATCACCGTACTGGCGGCCTTCGATCAGCGCCAGGCGAATGGGCTCGCCAGCTTTATCGAAGGGCTCTCGCTTGCCCTTGTTGCGGCCCAGCACGGCCGCGAACATGAGCACGTCCACCATCGCGTTGAAAGGGCCCTCTTTGCCGGCCAGTGCCGAGATAAGGTCCTCGTGGGCGGCTGGCCTGCGGAAACGATCTTCGTATGCCATCAGAAGGCCACCTCTTCCAAAATGGTGTGCTCGAAATCGCCGTGCGTGACGTAAGCGACGGCCCGGTTGTTGATCTCGATCGTCTCTTGCGCGGCGCCCGTGTTGGGGGTGACCGTGCGCAGCACGTACATGCGAGTGGCCGCTCCTTGAAGGTTGTCCATCACCTTGCCACTCGCCTGAGAGTTGGAAAGCAGGGTAACGATCTGCGAGGTGAGCTTCGGCAGTGCTTGGGAGATTTCTTCTTGATAGGTGAAGTCCAGGCTACCGAAGGGGGCATCCATGACGACGGGGTAGATGCCTCCTTCGCCGATGATGTCTTCGCTGTCTTTGGCCTTGCGCTGGTGGATCTGCTTGGCGATCTCCGAGACTGCGCCGACGAAGGACAAGCCCAGGACCTGGTTTTCGCCCGTGCTGCGGATAGCGATGCCGGCGGGTGACTTCAGCAACAGTTCAAAGGAGTCTGTCAGTTCGGGCTCGTAGGACTTGATGAAGATCCTTGAGAAGACCTCCTTGAGCTTCGCATCGAGCTGTTCGCGGACCTCTTCGGTCTTCAGTTCCAGTGCCTCGCGGAAGGTGTCCAGCACCTCGTTGACGAGATTGACCTGTCGCTGTACCTTTCGGGATGCTTCGTCCGCTGCCTGCGCGGACCTGAAGAGTCTCTTCATCTTGTCGATCTCGGCTTCGAACTCGACCCGGCGCTCTTCCAGCCGGCGGTGCTCGGCCAGTCCGTCGATGCGTTTTTCGTCGTACTCCTTGCGTCGCTGCTCGAGGCGCTGTACGTCTTCGATGTTGACGCCCTGCAGCTGGCGGTCGATCTCGCTCTTCTCTTCCTCCAGGCTCTTGATCTCGTCCTGGCAGTTCTGGATCTCGAATGTGGCCTGTCGCAGGTCGTCTAGGAGCTTTTGGCGTGCCTCGCCGAGGTGTTTCATCTGCCCACTGACATACATCCAGCGGGCTTCCACATCGGCAAGACCGGCGTTGTAGCGGCGCTTGTCCAGCTCTTGATATGCCGCGCTCCCCTGGGGAACGGGCGTTCCGCACATGCACTTACCTTCGTCGAGGAGACCCTCGATGAAGTCCCGTTGGATGCCGGCGGGAAGTTGGCGGCGCTCGCGCATGGCTTCTGCCAACCCGATCACCGTTTCGTCGATGTGCGACGTGAAGGCGAGAAAGCCCCCCTTGGAGAGGATCTCACGCTTCCGTGCGTGCCGGTCCTGTAGCTGCCCCCCCATCTCGTTGATTTTCCATTCGAGCTTCTTGCGAGCGTTTTGCAGAGGCTTGGACTCCGAGTGGCTACGCAGTGCTCGTTCCATCTCCCGGACTTCCCTCTCGTAGCTGCTAATGTCGCGGGAGACTTTCTGCGCACGCCGGGTGGCGTCGTCACGCTGCTGTTCGAGGCTTTCCTGTTGATCGCGCAGCTGCTGGAGGCGACTGTCGCCGCCCTTGTCGATCTCTTTTGCGAGGCGTCGTGCGGCTGCGGGAAGGTGCTCGGTGATCGCCCGCTCCATTGGTTCAAGATCCATCAAGGTCTTGATGGCGCGTTTGACCTCGTCGTTGTTCTCCTCGCCGGTGAACATTTTTTCCATGCGCTCACCGTTGAAGAAGAAGAAGCGACGGAGGCCTTCGGGAAGGATCTTTTCGATGCGATCCTGGCCGTTGGCTACGGGCTTGCTCTCGCCGTTTTTGATCTCGTTGAGGGTGAGCTTGGCTGCGACGGCTATCTGCTCGTCAGTGTTCTTGACGGTGGCTACCTCACGCAGCGCAGTGAAGATCACCCCTGCGTGTTCGAATTTCAGCTCCACCGACGCGCTGACGGGCGTGCCGTGCGGGGTCTCCGCCCATTTGTGGTCATGGATGACGCGGTGCTGCTGCTCGACGTCGGCGGAGAACTTGCCGTACAACGCCCAGGCGAAGGCATTGAGGAGGGTCGTCTTGCCTGCACCGTTGTTGCCGAAGATCAGTACTGCCGGCTTGGAGTCGTCGACGGCGAGATCCAGCGTCTGGCGGCCATAAAACGCACGAAAGTTGTCCAGTGTCAGCCTCAGCAGCTTCACTTGATCAGTCCCTTCACGGCCGCCACGATCTCGTTGACCACGGTGGTTGAACTTCTGATGTGCAAGTTCTCACGCTCCAACTCGATGACGCGCCTGGCAAGTTTGACGCCCTCGGGCGACAGCTGACTCAGCACGTCCTGCGCAGTCTTCTTCTCGCTCACTTCTACTCCGTTTGGTGATGCCGTGAATCAGGTGTCGAGCAGGCCATATCGCAGGCGTAGTGGACGAAGGAGGTCGAGGGTCTCGGCTTCGTTGTCCGCCAGTTGTGCGAACTCCGTCACGCGGGCCAGCTCGCGGGCCACCATGCTGCGTTCGGTGCGGTCCTGCAGATCGGGCATATTAGGCGGGGGGACCACGATGAAGTCGACGATGTCCGCCGTGGTCTTGCCCGGTGCCTGTCGCAGCACTCGGCCGCGGCGTTGAATGAACTGCCGGGGGTTGGAGGAGCTGGCCAGCAGGTATGCGGTACGGGCGGCGGGCACGTCGACGCCTTCGTCCAGGCAGCGCATAGAGGCGATCACTTGCAGCTTGCGGTCGGCGAAGCGCTGCAGGACCTGCTGACGTTCGGGGCGTTTGGTCTCGGCGGTGTAGCGAGCGGCGGGCATATGCAGTTGGTTGCCGACGAGGTCGAGTACTTGATCAATCTGCGCTGGTTCCGGCGCGGCGCCGTCTTCGTACGACAGGGGATGCTGTCCTTCTGCGCAGTACAGCAGCTGATACCACTCCTCGCTGCGTTGGCTGATCTCCCTTCGCAGCTCTGGGAGTTTCGCGCGGGCGTGGCCGAGGAGGTTGGCTCGTTTGCGCAGCAGGTGGCCCAGGGGGCTGTTCTCGTCGGCTTGCTCGGAGAACTGTTGCATCGCGAACAGCCTGCCGATCTTTTCGGTGATCTCTATGTAGAGGTCAGTCTCGTCGGCATCCAGTTCCACGATCACGGGCTTATAGGTGTAGCGGCACAGTGCTCCTGCTTTGATGGCGTCACCGAGGCCGAGCTCGAAGACCACCGGGCCGAAGTAGTCGGTGAGTGCGGTGGTGCCTTCGTCATCGAACCAGCGTTCCGGGGTGGCCGACAGTCCGAGGCGAAACTGTGCGTTGTCGGGCAGCTTGGAGCGGATGTGCCGGGCCCCGAGGTTATGTGCCTCGTCGGCGATGAGGAGGAGCTGGCCGCGGTAGCGCTGGAGGATGCTTTGGAAGGCGGTCTCGCCGAAGGTCTTGTTCGTGGTGATGATGACGCCGCCGCGGGTGGTGTGCAGCGCCAGCGCATCCAACATTTGGGAGGCATGGGGGAACCATGAGGCGGTCGACTCGTAGGCGCGTAGGGGGTGCACGCCGAACCACTCGATGTCTTTCCCCCACTGGTCGACCAGGTGCTGGTAGGGAGCGATCACGACGGTGAGCAGTGGTTCGTCGGCCTTGTGGAGCATCTTGGTCACTTGCGCGGCGGCGGACAGGGCGGTGAGGGTCTTGCCGGTGCCGGTTGCCATGCGCAGGATGCCGCGGCCCTGCTGGGCAAACCACTGGGTGACGGCCCTCTTCTGGTAGTCGCGCACTTGCAGCTGCGGAGGGAAGGTCAGCATGCCGGTGCGGTCTTCGCGGATGACAGTGATCGGTGCGCCGGACGGGGGGATCGCTGTGTCGTCGTTGGGGTCAGGTGCAGCGCAGCTGCTGCGCTCGATGATCTGCTTGGCGGCGTCGGTGAAGGGCATCACACGAAGCAGGGGGGTCTTGTCATGCCACAGGTCATCGAAGTCTTTGCTGATACGCAAAGCCCGTTCGCGGTCTCGCTCATCCCAGCTACGGAACACCTCGATGGATTCGAAGTTCCCCACCAGGCCCGACAGCGTCTCATTCGCGCTGCCCTTGAACGCGACGAGGTCGTGGTTATCGCGGAAGACGCCGATCTTTTCGTGATACATGCCGACCCGGCTGCCGGCCGTGACGTAGGCGAGCTTCATGTCCAGTCGCCCCGCGGCGATGAGCGCGCCGAGCTTGCCTAGTCCGCGCACCGCCCTGACGTCTTCCGTCGCACGCTCCAGGTCGCGTAGGGCAGCCTTCTCCATGACGGCGCGGAGCTCGTAGCCCGCTTCGATCTCGGCGATGTCTTCGGCGAGGAGATAGGGCGAGGCCACGATGCGCATCGTCCCGGCGCGCCGAGTGAATTCTTCTATGCCCTCGCCGATGACGGCCAGGACAGAGGCCGTGAAATACCCGACAGCACGATCGTAGGCGGTTGATGCCCGCAGAGCCGGTACGTAGAACTCATCGACAACGTTGCCGCGGTCGCTACGGTACTCTCCCCCAAGACCGGCACCCCGGAGAGCTTCAAGAGCCTGCACTAGAAGTCCAATCCGAGATCCCGGGCGAGCTGAACACCCGCAGTGTTATCGGCGGGCTCGTCGGCCTGATGCGTGTCGCCTTGGCCCCTCCCGCCCTCAAGGTCGATGAGGCGTTGCACTCGTCCCCCGCGAGCAGTGAAAGGTGCAGAGGAGATCACCTGTCGCAGCGTGGATTCTTTGATGGAAAAAGCTTGCGTCAACACCTTCACGAGCTCGGCACTTTCTATACTGCCGCCCGCCTTATCGACTTCCTCTTCCACCAGTTCACGCACGCTGGTGTAAGGGCGCAATTGCCATTCCGTCAGCGCCCAGGCGTCAATATCGCTGCGCATGAAACGCAGGTCAGCGGCAAGTTGCACTTTCAAGGACCGCTCATTTACGGTGTCGCCCATGCGTGAGGCGAGTTCGCCGATTGAAAGCGGATGATCCGCTTCCTGGAGTACCTCCCGAGCGCGCTGCTTAAGTGTTTTTCGGACAGGGGCACCCGCGCTAGCCTGTGTAACTTCCTCCCTGTCTACAATCCAGCCACTTTCCCCCAGGGTGGCGTTCAGGATGCGGTGGACGATGTTCTGTGCCTGCGGCGGTAGTTCTTCCCCGAGCCGCAAGAGAGAACCGAATGTTATGCCCTGCTCATCGGGGTTCATTAGAGCAGCAAGCGTCGCGAACTCCTCGGCAAGCGCGCTGTACGGCGAGCGGGAGGGATCATCACGGGTGAGAGACAGTGGTGGCGCTTCTCGCGGGGCGGCAGCATGCGACGTATCATCGAGTGCCGCAGCATAGGCTTCTTGAACAACTCGCGAAATACGTCCGCGCTCTCCTATGGCAAATCCGTTGCTGCGTGCCCATGCGCGAATAGCGATGGCATTTGCCTGGTCTAGTGTGCCACCAGCTGAAGAAGGCGACTCCGAATCCATGTCGTGATCGTGCATGCCCGACTGTGGCGCACCGTCGAGATTCTTCGCAGGCGGGCGATTGATTGGCGTGGGCTGGGCATCCTGTCGCGAAAGATCACCGAGCTTGGGGGCGGACATGCCACTGAAGTGCAGCTGACCCGATCGGGAAGGAATTCCGCAAAAATCGAGCCAGGAATCAATGTATGCTGCAACCCATCCCTGTTGACTCAATAGCCGCCGAGCAACGGGAAGCGCCATAACCTCATCCTCTTCAAAACTAAGGATGCTCAGAGTTTTTTGCACTTGCTCGCGCACAGAGGGACGGCATATCCATTGTTCCTGCACTTCGGCGTGAAGCAGGGAGGACAGCAGCGACACAAAATTCACATCACTACCCGGCAAAAAGCCGCCTAGCCACGGACGACGGTGTTGGAGCTGCGCCAAAGGTGTCGGCGCGTGGGTGACACGGTCGAAATCCGCCACGGCTGCCCGCAAAGCAGGGGATGTGGCCATGGCAGCGTTGAGGCGATGGGGTAGCTCGTCGCAGAGTTCCTGCAAACGTTCCAAAGGCATGCGGTGCTGCATCGCCAGCGTGGACAATTCCTTGCGTTTTGGCGCACATCGATGCAAAAGCAGGATGCTTTGCTCTTCACTGTCCAGCTCACTGAACCACTGTGTTACCGCTCCAGCGTGCAAGGTCTTGTCCGGCAGGGCGACCGCACGCATTACAGCACTCAGGAAGGTGGCCACCTCATCCCGTGTCAGGGGAAGGTGCAAACTGAGATGATGCGGTGTCATGCCCCGCAAATCATCTAGCTCAAGAATTCCGAACTCCGCAAATGCTGCAATAGCACCGTTTTTTATATCGAGGTCTTCGATGACAGTGGTGGCGTGCAAAGCCGGAAAGAGTATTGCGCAATCTTCGTCCACTAGGCTTCCGCTCGACAGCAGAATGCCGCTGAGCAGGTCAAAGACTTCTTCCATGGAAGCCCGTCTCATGGCCGTCCGCGCCGGACTTTCCTTACCCCACCACTGAGCAGGTCCCCCGAGTCGTTGGAGGTCGATAAGGTCTGGGGCGTTGAGATATTCGACCCACGGGAATACATCAATCCACGTGTCAACATGCTCATACGACTCCATTGAGGATGCTGACACTTTATGCTCCCACCATGGTTACTTCACTACCATATCGGGTGTGTATTTCATCCGTACGGAAGGTCAGCGGACCGAGAAGCCGGCCTTCATTGATGTCCCAGCGGTATGCCTCGCAGCTTCGCATCCGGCAAACCCCCCACCCCCGATAGTTCGTTACATCGCCGAGTCCCTCAACGGGGCGAGGGCCGGCCCCCGTCGACCCGAGTATGCGGGGTGGGTTGTCGCCTGCTTCGGGGCAACACCTCCCCATAATGTGCCGGCCGCGTTCGAAGCTGGGGGTGGGTAGCGGGGTTGCTGCAGCACAGGCGGAGGTCAGACCACACCCGCGAGGCAGCCCACAATTCGAGGGCGCAGTACTGGCCGGCCAGTGCCGCCCCTATAGGGCCGCCGTCATCACCAGCCACAGAGTGTGCGGTAGTCGGCGCGCACGTTCCCTCGGCGGCCTGAACCGATCGTGTGCGGTGCGGAAGGTCCTGCAGCATGGAGAATTGAGTCCTGCCCTTTCGCGCGTGCCAATCACCGAAGGCGACGCATCGTCACGGTGCGACGAGCCAGTGCGGGCGATGCCACGCTCTGCCTCGTACTTTGCGTCTCGGCAAGCGGAACGTGGCGGTGGGGGCGTCCACTTTCCGTCCGGCATCGTAGCGGAACGTGCAGGTAGGCGTCTTCTCTTCGATGCATCACGATTCAACCACTATCCCCCTCGAAGGCTGAATCAGGACCTGCTGCACACCGGGCGCTTGGTGGTGTGCACGGTGCCGCGGCTGGATCGCCCTCAATGACATACATTTCCAAAACACGACATACCGTCATGTTCTGCGTGAAGGTTGCCGCCGTCTTGTCGCACGGATGGCTTCTGCGGGCCAACTGATGGCACGGAACGGAACGTCCTGTGCGCACACCCCCTCGTTGCCTGCAGGGAGCCGACGTCGCGCTCGGGGGCCGGAAAGGAGCTAAGCGCCCGGTATTGACGTGGAAGCTTGGCCGCCTGCGTGAGCTGCCGGCTGGAGCATGCTGACGGTGAAGCAGAGCGGTCTCGGTGGCGTCGCAGCCGTGTCCATGACTCGTGCAAGGCTTCCCCCGCGGTGACTGGGCAGGGCGAGGGATGGCGCGGAGGCTGCGGGGAACGTGCGGTGCTTCGTACATGAAATTGTCCGGGCACACGCGGGCTCGCATGCCCGACAGGGGGGAAGGGTGTGTCTTGTCTTAGCGGACGGGTGGGGGCGTGCCAGGGCAGGCGAATGTGTGCCCTCGGCAGTCGCTCGGAGAAAGGAACGTCAGGAGGGCACGACGGAGCCGATCATTCCTTCGATAGTGGCCATCGCCTTGTCCGCGCCCAGATATCCGATGCCGCGGTGCAGGTGCACGGTCAGCATGCGAGCGACGTTCTCATCGGAGACTTCCTGCCCAATCGCCGCACAGCGCTGCTTGAGCAGGGCCAGATAGACATCACCGTGCTGGCCGGCGAAGGTCTTCCAGGTCATCTCCACGTTGGAGTCGGTAACGATGTCCTTGACCAGCGGAGTCGAGGGGTCTTTGAGGGACAGCAGCAACGCCCAGCGGCACAGCACGTTCCACTGGGTGATGCCGGTGGTGCGCTTGAGGTAGATCAGCCGGTCCTTGGCTGGCTGGGACAGGCGGATGTTGTCAACCGGCATGCTGTGCTCCTTCATTCCACCAGTAGCCTTCGACGACAGACGTGGTGAACTCGGTGTCGTCGTGGACGAGGGTGTAGGTCTGGGCGACAGACTTCTTCAAGCGGCCCAGCAGGTACTCGTCAATCTCCTCGTCGGTGGACAGCAGGAGGACCTGGTCGCTGGCATTTGGGAAGTAGCGGTCGACGAGGTGCTCGCGGTGACGGCTGTCGAGGCGGCCCAGGGGGGTGTCGATAACGCTGGGCAGGCGGTTTCCAGCGACCCGCATCAGGCCCCAAAGCAGAGACACGGCCAGGAGCTGGCGCTCGCCGGCGCTCAGGCGCGCGGGATCGATGGGCTCGCCGTCGCCATCAGCGAGGGTGAGGGTGAATTTGTCGGTGTCGATGCGCAGGTCGTGCACGAGTCCTTGCTTGCGCATGAGCACCTTGAAGCTCTGCAGGACGGCCACTTCGAGTCGGCTGATGTGCCGCTTGAGGAGGGCGGAGCCGAATCGCTCGAGGGTGTCGCGCGCCTTTTCGGAGTATTTGATGACCCGCTCGGCTTCCTCCGCTTTGACCTTGGTACGAACGAACTCCTTGTGGGCCCGTTCGAGCAGGGTGGTGACGTGCTCGCGCCGCCGCTTGAGGTCCTCCAGCTTGGCCGCGGCGCGGTCGCAAGCGGCTTGGCTGCGGGCCACTTCCACGATCTGCTCGTCCCGGGCGACTTGGAGGGCTTCGACCTTGTCCTGGGCGGGGACGCCGGCGAGCTGCCGGTCAAGCTGGTCGAGTTGTTCTGTCAGTTCCGCGGCGCTGTGCAGTAGTTGCTGTGAGCGCTCTCGGTCCCGCTGCAGGAGTCCGTCTAGGACGGTGAGCTGGGCCAGTGCGTCGTGGGGCAGGCGTAGGTCCACCGGCAGCTGCGTCTTGCTGGCGCGCTCGGCGCGGTCGGCGTCTAGTTGCTTGCGCACATCGGTGCGGACGGTATCGGGCACAAGATCCAGCAGCCATTGGTCGCGTGCTTCGAGTACCTGCAGGGCCTGTGCCGACTGCTGGGCTTCCTGCTCCTTTTCGGCTTGCCGGCGCACGTCGTCTAGGAGCGGTTGGGCCATGAGCAGAGGCAGCGGACCCGCTGCGAGCTGGATCAGCTCGCAGCGCACCTGGGCCAGCCGGGCGGCGGTCTGCTTTTTGTCGTTCTCCAGCTCGATGCGCCTAGTGAATAGATCGCCGCCCTCGTCGGCGAACGCCTTTTCCAGACTGTCCAGCTTGCGCTGCGCCTTACCGAGCTCGGTGCGGGAGTGGGCGAGCTCCTGATAGGCGGTGTCGTACTGGGAGACCACCGTCTCGCGTTCGGCTTCCTGGGCACGAATGTTGTCCAGCAGATGCTGTTCTTCGCTGGAAAGCTTCTGGCGCCGCTGCAAGGCCAGCAGGTCGTTGCGCAGCTGCTGGACGGTGCTCACGCCCAGGAGGGAGTGTACGGCGGACTCGATGACGGAGGCGGCCCGTTCGGGGTCGGCCAGTGATTCGATCTTCTCACCGTCGAAGAAGGCCAGGGAGGCGATCTCCAGAGGGAGGAGGGATTCGACGTGGTCAGCCCAGCCCTCGCTCAACAACCGATTGAACTTGCCCTCGGGCGTGACGTCGCGCTGCGTCTTTGCGCGTGCGCCGTAGGTGTCGTCGACGTAGACGTTGAGGAATTCTTTGAGGGTTTTACCGCTGATGTGCCAGCTACGGACGACGCGGTAGTAGTGCTCGTGCCCGCCGGTCATGACGGTGAACTCGAGAGTGATGGCGGAGCCGCGGGCGGGGTCGGCCTTGCGGTTGATGCTTTCGCGCAAGTAGGCGTCGTACGCCTTGGTGCCGCGGCCGCTGCAGCGGGCGCGGTTGCCGTAGAGCGCCAGCTGGATGGCGTCGAGCAGGGTCGTCTTGCCGCACCCGTTCAACCCGCCGATCAGGATGATCGGCTTGTTCTTCTTGGGGGTGAGGTCGAGAGACTGCTTGCCGCGGTAGGCCCCGAATTCTTCGAGGGTGATCTTACGCAGGAGCATCGAGTTCGTTTTCGTCGTCGAAGGTCAGGTTTTCGGCGATGTCGTCACGCCACTTTTTCTTGCGCGTAGCGAATTCCACGGCGTCTTCGTGGTTTTCGTAGTAGCCCTTTTGCACGGCTTGCTCGAGGGCCTGGAAGAGGCCGGACCTGCGTGTCATGGTGCGGTACTTACGCTCGACGGCGAGGAGTTCGCGGACCATGTTGTAGTGCAGGTCGTCGCCGTCGCAGACTTGCTTGAGGACATCCATCTCGTCGGAGCCCATGACAAGCTGCTCATCCAGCGGTCCGCCCGGGAACGGCACGCCGGTGGCTTCCTGATAGATCTGCGGCAGGCTGTCTTCGACCTCATGCTTGTCGAACACCCAGATCCGGCGGATTTCATGAAGTTCGTCGAGCGTGATGAGTTCGATGTTCTGCACGTGCTCGGGGGCGTGGGCGCGGATCCATGTTTGCGCTTGAAGCAGCTCCTTGAGCCACTCTTCGCGGTAGGACTGCAGATAGGGGCCGTGGATGGCACCGTCGTTGAACAGCATCACCTTGCCGTTCATCCGGCGGAAGTCACGGGCTGGCTTGTCCGGGCGCGGGAAGGGTGCCTTGCGGCCGGGCGGGAGGTCGGGGTCGCCCTCCTGGTAGTGGCCGAAGGGTGCATCGAGCTTGTTGCGCAGGTCCAGCAAGGGGAGCATCCACTCCTTTTCCTCGTCGTTCTGGATCATGGCGGACATGGACTTGTCCTGCTCGACGAGGGTGCAGGTCCAGCAGCCGAAGCGGCTGGAGCCGCAGGAGGGGGTGGTGGAGTCGACCACGAGGGGGCATTCGCCGTCCCCGGAGGCGCCCTGGTACATGGTGAGCAAGTCCTGATTGTTGTAGCCCCAGGGGTTGGGCTTCTGCATCAGGAACTCCCAAACGTCGTCGTTGGTCCAGTCCTCAACGGGGCTGTAGACGAGGGAGTTGGGCAGGTTGGCATTTGGTGAGAGGCGGTCGCGTACGCGACGCTTCTCGTGCTTTTCCATGGCACGGGCGCGGGCTTGGCTTTCTGCCTTGCGAATGCCCAGCACCATGATCGCTTCGCCGTGGGCAGCGACCACGCTGCGGATGAAGTTGTTCGACGGCTTGATCTTCAGTCGTTCGGTGCACCAGCGGAACTTCGGGCGCGGGGCCGGGTAACCGCGGCCGATCAGGTTCACCCAGAAGGTGTCCTTTATCTCCGGCGTGAGGCGGTGCGGTTCGATCGGCAGACTCTGTGCCTGTGCCGCGTCCTGCATGGTCCCCAGGGAGGCGGAGACCCAGGCGGCGACAACAGGGTTCTCCACGAGGGTGTCGGTGGAGATGACATGCACGGTCTTGGTGCGCTGTTCGGCGGGGAGGTCTGCGAGGGCCATCCACACCAGCTGCAGGACGGCGGTTGAATCCTTGCCTCCGCTGTAGCCGATGACCCAGGGCACCTGGTCGGCGGTGTAGAGCTCGCGGATCTCCTCGGTGAGCTCAGCGACGACCTCGTCCAGCGAACGCCCGTTAAAGGGCTTACGGCGTACGGGGGTGAGCCCGAGGTTGAGGGGGATGGTAATCATGCCTCGCCTCGCAGGTATGCGTCTTCCACGCGCTGTTCTTCCGGGCTCAGCTCCAGGCCCAGATGCTTACGCAGGTAATTAACGGTAAGTGTCACGTTTTGGTGGCTTTTGGAGACCCGGCCGCCGACAATGGCGCGTCCCTCCCAGTCGGCGTTGCCTCGGCTCCAGTCCACGTGCTTCAACGGAAGCAGACGCTTCTTCCATGCGGTAACCTTGATGGACTCCCGCAGTAGCGAGTTGCCGATACGGCCCAGCGCATGCAGGGCGATCCCGTGACTGTGAATGAAGTCCCGGCGCATCTCCTGAGCGGACAGCTGCTTGTCACGCACCATCGCCCACTCGGGCAGCGCCGCGTCTACGGCCTCCCAGAACGCCTGCGCCAATCCAGTCGCCTCGTCCTGCTTCAGCTCGAGGCCCTGGAGCAGGGACTGGTTGCCGAAGTACAAGGCGCTGAGGGTGAACAGCTTGCGGGAGCGGGCAGACAGGGTGCTCTTTTCCATCTCCACAAAGCCCTTGAAGATGGCCGAGCGTTCAGTGAGAGTCCGGGTGATCTGCGCGTTGACGTCCCGGTGGTCGTACAGAACGCCGATCGAACGCGCAGGACGGACGGCATGCCGGTTGAGGTCTGCGAACATCTGCTGAGAGCGCGCGAGTCCACTGTCATGGAAGAAGACCACGGCGATGGTCTCATCCCCCAGGTCCGGGTTTTCCTTCAACGCCAGCTCGATGGCGGCGCGGCGATGCTGCCCGTCATTGATGAGGAAGCGTGCGTCCATCGGGATACGCAGCTGCCCGGTACGGTGCGCGGCCCCTTCGGCTCCCTGGCTATCGAAGACCATGTCTCCGTCCACGGAGGCGGTCAGGGCGCTGAAGACGTAGTCCTCGGGGTTGTCCAGGATGTAGCGGGCGAGCGCCGGCAGGCGTCCCTTGTTCAGGACGCGCTGGGCTCTCAGTTCAGCGGAAAGATCATCTTCGTCGAAGAGGAAGATCTTCGGGATGAGCCGCAGCGGACACATCGACGCATAGAACTCCCGCCCCGCCTGCACCCCGCGGATCGCAGGGAAGGTGTACTCAAACCCATTAGACGCTCGCGAGACAGCCCGCCCCGCAGCTTTGCTCGCCACTTCAGTCTGCACCCGTGCACTCTAGCGTGCGCGTACGTGTCCTGAGAAACGTACGCCCCTTTCGTCTCGACGTACTCAGGTGAACAAGATGACGTACCCCCTCCCCGCCGATGCGCCTGCAGCCGACGGAGCGACTCAGGAGCATGCACCGCATGGGCCATGTTGACGTACTGGGGTGGTCGCTTCGTGCACTGCGGTCTTAGCGTGTACGTTAATCGCTTGACGTACGACTGTTGTGGAAGCGTGCAAAGAGGCGGGTGAGCGCCGTGGTGGCGTATCTGGACGTGGCGGCGACGACGCGGGTGGACCCCAGGGTCGCTGATGTCGTCCTGCACTGGATGACCGAAGACTTCGGCAACGCCGGCAGCCGCACTCACGAGTACGGCGTCCGCGCCAAGAAGGCGGTCCAGCAAGCCCGTTCTTTCATCGCAGGCACCGTGGGGGCCAAGACCGAGGAAGTAATCTTCACCAGCGGAGCCACGGAGTCGAACAACATCGCCCTGCTCGGCCTCGCCCCGTTCGGCGAGCGCACCGGCCGGAAGCACATCATCACGTCCGCCATCGAGCACAAGGCCGTCCTCGAACCCCTGTTGCACCTCGCGGAGAACCGCGGCTTCGCCGTGGACTTTCTTGAGCCAGGCCCGTCCGGCCGTATCACCGTCGAGCAGGTGGTGGAGCACCTGCGCCCCGACACGCTCGCGGTGTCTCTGATGCACGTCAACAACGAGACCGGAGTCATCCAACCGGTAGCCGAGCTAGCCGAACGCCTGCGAGCCACGCCGACCTACCTGCACGTGGACGCCGCCCAGGGATACGGCAAGATCGCCGATGATCTGACCGCGCCGATTGACCTGATCAGCATCAGCGGCCACAAGATCGGCGCGCCGAAGGGGGTCGGAGCGCTCATTACACGACGTCGCGGCTGGGACAAGGTGCCGCTGGAACCAATCATGTTCGGCGGCGGTCAGGAGAGGAAGCTGCGCCCCGGAACCCTCCCAGTCCCCCTGATCATGGGCCTTTATGAGGCCGCGAAGATCTTCTACGAGAGCCGGGATAACTGGGAGCGCGAAGCGCGAGCGATGCGCAAGCAGATCTTGCAAGCACTCGGCAAGACGCGCTTCCGCCTCAACGGAGATCAGGCACACACCGTGCCGCACATCCTCAACGTCTCCTTCGACCAGCTCAACGCTGAAGCACTGATTGTTCGGCTCAAGGACCAGGTTGCCATTGCAACAGGGTCGGCGTGCACTAGCGCCTCCTACACCCCTAGCCACGTGCTCCAGGCCATGGGCCTTCCCGATGATGTGGCGGCCAATGGGCTGCGGTTTTCCTGGTTCCCTCCGCAGGCGAGGGACTTCGACCCGCTGCCTATTGCCGAGACCATCGCCCGCATGCAGCCCGAGGAAGACTGACCATCCCTAATACTCCAGCCGTAGATCGTGATCTTCATGGCTGAAGTTCGGCTTGGCGTCGGTAGTGGCTGCGACGGGCTCGGGTTTGGTGGCGTCGTCGCCAAGTGGACCAGCGCCATCGCTGGACTGGGTCTTGGACTGGTCGAGCAAGCTGAGCGGTGAACAGGCGCTGAATCTCGTTGCAGGTGAGCGGCATCAGCCCGTCAGGGCTTGTGCCGTCGTCACTCGGGGGTTGGTCGCGGCGTTGGAGGGCGACAGTAACGGCAAGGAAGGCGTGTGCGAGCAGGGCAAGGGTCACCCAGCAATGCCAGGAATCCCAGCAGCGGACCTGGTGCTCGTCCAGCCCGGCCAGGGTCTTCGAGCTCTGGGAAGTCTCCTCCACCGTCCAACGGCTTCCCGCGACCTCGACCAGCGTGGACAGCGGCACTGGGCGGGGCGAATAGCAGCGGTAGTAGGCGAGTTCACCCGTACGCCGGTTGCGGCGGATCAGCAGGTATTGCTGGCCTGCCAGGCCGGGAGTGATGAGGGCGATCTGCGCCCAGTCGTACCAACGGTGGCCCTTCGCACCGCGTCCGGCGGACAGCTTCTGCCAGGCCCGCTTGGGGATCTTCTTGGCCAGGTGGTCGGCGCGCTGAGGGCCTGCCGGAGTGGGGACGCGGTGCGTGCCGGAGACCGCCAGCACGTAGCCGAGCTGGCGCTTCTCCAGGGCGGCACGGAGTTTCGGGTTGTCGCCATAGACCTCGTCGCCGGCCGCCCACGCGGCTGGAACTCTGCGTCCAGGGCGCGCTCGATCATCTGCTGGGCGAGCTGCGGCTTCGTCGCGAAGAGCAACTCCTCAGGGACGGCGGCCTGCCGGCAGCGTTCCGGGTCGCTCGTCCAGGACTTGGGCAGGTAGAGCGCGCGGTCGACAGCAGCATGTCCGTGCCTGGAGGTGTAGGCCAGGTAGACGGCGACCTGCGCGTTCTCGATCCGCCCGGCGGTGCCGGTGTATTGGCGCTGGGCTCCGACGGTGCGGTTGCCCTTCTTCAGGTCGCCGGTCTCGTCGACCACCAGCACGGCCTGTTCGTCGGCCAGGTGCCCCAGTACGAACGCGCGCAGGTCGTCGCGAACGAGCTCGGCGTCCCATTTGGCCCGGCCGAGCAGATGCTGCAGGCCGTCCGGGGTGGTGTCCCCGGCGTGCTCGGCGATGGTCCAGCAGTTCTTCCGGGGCAGGTCCGCCATCAGTCCGAGCAGCAACTGCTTTGCCCGACGCCGGGGTTCGACCCGGCTGAATCGTCCCGCAATCCGCGCCATCAGGTCCTCGAACACCGTCTGCCATCGGGCCGGTACTACGCTGTCCCTCGCGGCCACCGCAAGATGGTTAGTCTTCACACACTGGTGATCAACGGTGGCCGCACCCATGCTCGCGCGGCCTCCACCAGCGAGATCGCGAGACCACTATGGGTCTTGGATCTACGAGTCGAACCAGCGGTACCAGATGGGCGTGCCTACGCCTGCATCCCAGCTCTGGTGCGCGGCACGGCGCTGATCGGATGTCGTCAGCGACTCCTCGTGGGCGAGCCAGTCGAGGTACCACTCCGCGAATGTCGCGGCTCGGCGGTCATCGTTGAGCAGCGGGTTCAGGCGATCGCACGTTGCGCGCCCGTCGAACCACATGGTCCCTCGCATGGGCCCGCTGACCACGAGAAGTGTGTAGAAGCCGCAGCCATCGTCGTGGAGAAAGACGGCCCCGGTGACCCGAGCGGCTTCGAGCGCATACGCGGCCTCCTGCCAGGCGTTGTGATCAACTTGGTAGGCCGCATCGGACAGGTAGTCCTCCCGCTTCGGCTCTGGTGGTCCCACGCGTCCTCGCTTGCCGCCAGCGCGGTGTCATGGTCGGGAAAGGGGACATGCAGCTTCTCGTGGTCCCCGTACTGAGCGTCTTCCCAATCCCAGCGCGCCCCGTTGAACTGCAGCTTCCGCACCCGGCCGCCCGCACTGACATGCAGCAGGTACTGGCGGTAGTCCTCGGGGAACTCCACGCCGAACTGTTCCTCGCCCGGCGCACCTGTGTCTCGCTCAGGACTTCCGGAGCTCCTGTGGGCCGAGACACGAGCTCTGCCGCGCGTAGAGAGCGACGGTCCGATCCCGCACCTCATCCCAGTTCACTGCCTGCATGACCGGCAAGATAGCCGGTCGACCGACAGTCGCGTCGGCCTGGCCCCGGCGCTGGCGCTGGCGGCCACCGTAACAGCCCGGTGACGAAGATCACGATCTGCGGCTGGAGTACTAAGCCTCGGCCCGACGCACCAGGCGGTGCCCGCGCAGCTGCCGGCCACACCTGACGAGCTCGGCCTCCCAGCCGTTCTCGGTTCCGATCAGGTGCGGCTGTTCATACAACCCCGCCCGCATCTCAGACTCAGTCAACCGACGGTATCGCGGCACGTCCGGATCATCCGGTGCCAGAAACTCGTGCTTGCGGTGCAGCAAGGGGCGATTGGCCGAGCTTTCGTAGGAGAGATGGGATGCCTGAAGCGTCTGCAAGTCCACCATGTAGGAGGACCGAATCCGCGGATGCGGGTCTTTGTCAAACTCGGGGTAGTCCAGCCACGACACCGCTCGTCCCTGGTGCTTGAGCTTTGCCACTGTCCACTGCTCCGGGCGACCTGCAGCAATCGAAGCGCAGTGCTCGTACAAGCGCAAAACCGTCGGGATCCGCTCCAGCGTGCGTCGATGCACATACAGCGCCGTCGGTGTCACCTTGCCTGCAACGGAGGCGTTCATGGCACTGCGTACATAGCCGTCGTCGCGGAGCTTGAACAACAGCCGGTCAGCCCGCTGGCACGCCTCCTTGTAGGAGCTGAAGAACGTGCGTACGTCCTGCTGCAGCCCCACTGGCAGGCTGCCAAACGGTCCACGGCCGTTGAAGAGCTCCACCGCCAGGTAGAGCAACGTGTTCAGCGTCGATCGCTTAGCCCCCGCACTGGCCCGCTCAGGATCAGCACCATCCCGCACCAGGCGCTTGACCTCGCCGGGCCGCAGGTGAGCCAACAGCTCCGCAACGGTCCGCGGCATCTCCTCAATCCGCGGCGGACGTCCCCTACGCTCGAAGAAGTCCACCACCGCACTCACCGCCGAGGCAGTGTCCTCGGAAGCAAGCCACTCGGCATCTGGGATCACACGCTGCGCCAGATAGCTCAGCCGGGCGCCCTCGTCCCGGAACGCGTAGACGACCCCTGGCGCAGCCGCCACCACCCGAGCGCCGGTCACCTGCTCCACGTACTCCCGCAGCTCACTCGCGGCATATAGATGCTGGAACGTCTGTCGGCTCGTGAGCAGGCCGTCACCGAACTCCTGACCGTGGACCTTTGACTTCTCCCATGTCAGCCGGGCTGAAACAACCAGCAGCGTCGAGGTCAGCTCCCACGCTTGTTCCAAGGTCTGCCGACGTTCCGCCGGATCCTCGATCACGTTGAGTACGTAGGTCAGCAACACCACGTCGCTGGCAACCAGTTGCGTGTCGGAGCGATAATACGGATCCCACCCAGCCACCTGGCAGTCCAGTTGCTGCAAAGCTCTGACATCGTCACCACGACCACAGCCGTAGTCGAGGATCGTCCGCTCAGGTACCAACTGGCGGTCCGCCAGCGCTTGACGAGCGGGCACCGACAGCGTCATCCGCCCAATCGCCGTCCGGCGACGCTCACTACCCCAGATTTGCTGCATAACAGACACCTGCGTCCAGGTAACGACACCATCAGCAGGGTAGAAGACGCGCGCCCGGAACGCTCACGCAACGACGAACATGCCCCCCCAAGTGTCGGCAAGGCACCGTCACGCGGCGCATCCGCTGGCCGGGTCCTCCAGATAATGATGTCTGCCGCTCGAAGAAGGCTGAGAGGCCTCTCGTCAGGCGTACGAATGGGGACGATGAGATCTTGGATCCAATCCCGATGACGGCTTACGTCTGCTTGCAGGAGCGGCCACAAGCGTCGAGGGGTGTCCTTGTAGGCTCTCGGAGCTAGCTTTTGGCCGAGGTAGAACTGGTAGATGCTGCTGTCAAAAATCGGCACTAGGTTCGGCCGCTTTCGGTGAAGGATCTTGGTGACGGCAACGGCCTTGAAGTCGGGCAGCCCCGTACCGCCGGATTCACCTGTCGCGACCAGTGCTCGATCGACCAGAGACCAGGGTCCCGTCCAAGAAGTCCGCTGTCTTACACGCCTTATCCGCAAGCACCGCTTCCATCGCCTGCAGGACTTCAGCCCCCGGGCCGTCAGGGTGGAACAACGGTACGACCTGCTTATAGCCCATACGAACGCTCAGTAGGGCTGGCGCCAAGCAGTCCAACGGACTCAGTCGTTCCGGATCGCCCTGCCAGTCATACGTGCGGAAGGCTCTGGGCCCCCGGGGATCTGTCTAGGTCTGCAGGTGCTTCTCCGCGCAACCGCGCAGTGCTCCAATGGTCCTCACGTAGCCCCCGCAGCCTCGACGATTCGCACGGCAGCACCGCCGCTCTGATCAGAGCAATGTTCATCCGCATGCTACGAGCTGTGGACCATGTGTGGACGCATACTCGTCTAATTGCCGTCTATAGGGCTGTGACCTGCGGCGATGCCTGGAAGGCTATCCCCCTCCGGAGCCGTGCGCGCAGGTTCGAATCCTGCCCGGGGCACCCGACATGAGGTGCCCAAAGACCCCGTCACCAGCGGAAACGCTGAGGCCGGGGTCTTCGCCTATGTGCAGGCGTATGCGACCCGGAGCGGGCGTATGCCGGGGTCTGCGGACGAGGCGTGGACAGGAACTGAGCGCGTCCGCCCAGCTCACGGCGGCTGTTGCGGAGCGGCTGCAGCCCGGCGTGCCGGTCCCGCGCTGGATCCGCGGCGCCGAATACGCTGCGCCTGACTGCCACAGGAGAACGGCTCTTCACGTCGGTCCGGATGGCACAGCCGCCGCATGCAGGAAGGGGTGTGGCATGAGGACTCCAGGCGTACACCTGCGCGAGATCACCGACGACAACCGGGATGCCGTTCGTGCCCTCCGCGTCCGACGCGATCAGAAGCAGTTCGTCGCCTCCGTGTCCAAGTCGCTCAAGGAGGCGGCCAGGAAACCGGAGACCAATCCCTGGTACCGCGCCGTGTACGTCGGTGACGAGCCAGTCGGCTTCGTGATGCTCTCGTGGAAGCCGCCGGGCGGTCCCTACGAAGGACGGCACTTCATCTGGCGCCTCCTCATCGACAAGCGGCACCAGCGGCGGGGGATCGGCCGAGAGACTCTCACGCAGATTGCCGCCCTGGTTCGTGCGGACGGCGCCACCGAACTGTTGACCAGCTACGATCCCGGCGATGGCGAACCGTGGCCGTTCTACCAGAAGTTCGGGTTCGAACCCACCGGGGAGATCGACGACGGCGAGATCGTTCTGCGGCTCGTGTTCCCCGGTCAGTAGGCTCATCGGCCAGCGGCCGATGCCCTGGGGCCGGGACACCCGCCTGCCGGGTTCGGCCGTCTGCGGCAGGCTGCTTCCGGGCCGGCTCGGCTCTGGGGGGTGCTTCGCTCAGGCCGTGCTCAACTGTTTCAGAACCGCCTCTGCCACTCCCCTGGCGCTCCCAGGGTTCTGGCCCGTGATCAGCCGCCCGTCCTCGACCACGTAGGACTCGAAGGGCTTGTCGGCCGTGCTGTAGTCGGCCCCGAGTTCCTTCAGCCTCTCCTGCAGGTTGTAGGGGACGGCGTCTGCTCGGTTCGCCAGTTCCTCTTCGGGCCAGGAGAAACCCGTGACCCTCTTCCCCTTCACGAGAGGGTCGCCGTTGCTCAGGACGACGTTGAGCAGACCGGTCCCGCCGTGGCAGACCGTGGACACGACGCGTCCCGACTCGTAGAACCGCGCCATCAGTTCTTCCAGCTCGGGGGTCTGCGGAAAGTCGAACATCACTCCGTGACCACCCGTGAGGTAGATCGCGTCGTAGTCGTCGAGACGCACGTTGGAGATCTTCCGGGTGTCTTCCAGGAGATCCATGAACGCTCGGTCCCGGTACCGCTTTTCGGTGCCGAGTTCCGCCAGGACCTCATGGGAAAGGCTCTCCGGATCCAGCGGGATCCTGCCACCCTGAGGACTGGCGATGTCCATGGTGTAACCGCTCTCTGCCGCCACGTCCCAGAAGTGGGTCAGCTCCCCCAGCCACAGCCCCGTGCGCATGCCGACTTTCTCGTACTCACCGACGTTGGTGACGATCACCAGGATCTTCTTCGTCGCTGCCATGATCTCTTCCCGCTCCAGTCGTTTTTTCGCCTACCGAACGACGCCTCGGCTTGGAGAATCCGTGCCATTCGACCTCCGTCCGTTCCGCGGTCAGAGCGGGTTTGCTCGCCGAGCCCCGCCTCCTCGTCGACCGAGGTGCGGACGTCAGGGAGATCCCGAAAACCACCGTAGACCGGTCGATTTGGCACGGCAAAGGCACGTCACAGCAAGGGGGGAGGGGCCCTGGACTGCCCAGAGGAATGGTGCCAATGGCCGGCTCGTTCTCTCGTACTCGCGCGACAACTGCTCGATCTTGCGGTTCGGATCCTGCCGGGGGCGCCTTGTGCCAGGCGTCCGAAGACCCCGCCGTCGGCGATCGTGCCGAGGTCGGGGTCTTCGTGTTCGAGCGGGCGTGTGCCGCTCGGAGCGGGGTCGGGTGGCGGGAGCCGTGAGCGGCTGCGGACGGGGGGCGGGGACGGCGCGTCCCCTTCCGCGCGTTCGGTCAGGTCCGGCCTCCGGTGTACGGCGCGGACATGCGGCCGGAGGATCCGCGGCCCCGGTCCGTCGGGCGGCCGATCGAGGCGGCCATCAGGGCCACCAGCAGGCCTATGACGCCGACGATGACATTGTTGACGATGGTCTTCGTCGTGGAGACGTCACCGGCCACGACCCACGGGGCGATGATCGTCCACAGGCTCAGCGCGCAGGCCGCCCACGCCATGCTGTGCACACGCTCGTAGGGCCGGCCGAAGCCACCGCTCATGAGGAGGGCGTAGGCGATACCGACGATCAGGTTGTTGACCGCCAGGGTGGAGAAGCCGTTGAAGCCCGTGATCCAGGGCGAGGCCGCGAGGTACAGGCCGGTGAGGAGCGCCATGGTCTCCATGGCCTGCGCCTTCGGGGTGCTCGCGCTGCGCTCGGCCATCTCATGGCGTTCGCGCATGTCGATGATGTCGGGATGGGTTGCCATGTCGGGCCGAGGAGAGGTCGCCATGCCAATCACCTCCGGGTATGTCGCTTTTGTGCATTTCGCCCAGCGGGTACCCAAAAGGCGCACAGTAACCGCAGCGGCTTGAGGTGGGTACCGAACGGTCATGGGCAGCGGTCCGACGGCACCCCCACAGCCGGTGCCCTCACGCCGACCGCTTGCGGGACGGCGTCTTCTTCGCCGCCGCCTTCTTCGTCGCCGTCGTCTTCTTCGCCGCCCCCTCCCCCGCCTTGGACGTCGACTTGCGCGCGGGGGCCGCCTTCTTCGCCGCGGTCGTCTTCTTCGCCGTGGACGTCGACTTCTTGCCGCCGCTCTCCTTGGGGGCGGCCCGCAGGGTCGTGACCTCGGCCTCCGCGGCGCCGCCCGCGCGGGACTCGCGGGCCGCGCGGACGCTGCTCTCCAGGGCCGCCATGAGGTCGAGGACCTTGCCGCCGGCGGCGGGCGCCGGGGCCTCGGGCGGGGTCTCGCCGGAGGCCTTCGCGGCGATCACCTCCTCCAGCGCCTCCCGGTACTCGTCGTGCAGGTCGGCCAGGTCGACCTCGCCGAGCGTGTCCATCAGGGCGTCGGCGAGGTCGAGCTCCTTGTCGCGGATGGTGACGGCGGTGTCCGGGGCGACGCCCTCGGGCGTGCGGACCTCGTCGGGCCAGAGCAGGCCGTGCATGGCGATGGCGTCTCCGACGACCCGGAGCATGCCGAGCCGCTCCCGGCCGCGCAGCGCGTACTTGGCGATGGCGACCTTGTTGCTGCGCTTCAGGGCCTCGCGCAGGAGGGTGTACGGCTTGGCGGCGGGGGCGCCGCTGGCCGCGAGGTAGTACGCCGCGCCCATCTGGAGGGGATCGATCCGGTCGGCCGGGACGAAGGCGACGATCTCGATCGTGCGGGCGGTCGGGATGGGCAGGTGGGACAGGTCGTCGTCGGTGATCGGGATGATCGAGCCGTCGGCGTCCTCGTACGCCTTGCCGATCTCGGCCTGGCTGACCTCCCGGTCCTCCAGCTCGCACACCTTGCGGTAGCGGATGCGGCCGTTGTCCTCGGTGTGGATCTGACGGAAGGCGATGGCGTGGCTCTCCGTCGCGTTCACCAGCTTGATCGGGATGCTGACGAGCCCGAAGGAGATGGCGCCGTTCCAAATCGATCGCACGTGCCGCATCCTTCCTTTGGAGATCTGCCCGGCATGTCTGGGATTGTCATCCTATGACGCCTATCACAGAGGTGGAGGGGCGCCGGGTCGCGCTCAGCAACCTGGAGAAGGTGCTGTATCCGGAGACCGGCTTCACCAAAGGGGAGCTGCTGCACTACTACGCGACCGCCGCCACGGCCCTGCTGCCGCATCTGCGCGACCGGGCGGTGTCCTTCCTGCGCTATCCGGACGGGCCGGAGGGGCAGCTGTTCTTCACCAAGAACGTGCCGCCGGGTACGCCCGACTGGGTCACCACCGCCGAGGTCCCCCGGTCGTCGGCCGACAGCCCGGCCCGCATGGTCGTGGTGCAGGACCTGTCGAGCCTGGTGTGGGCGGCGAACCTGGTCACCGAGTTCCACACGCACCAGTGGCTGGTGCGGTCCCCGCAGGAGGCGGACCGGCTGGTCTTCGACCTCGACCCGGGCGCGCCCGCGACCGTGGTGCACTGCTGCGAGGTCGCCCTGTGGCTGCGTGAGCGGCTCGCGGCGGACGGGATCGAGGCGTACCCGAAGACGGCCGGGTCGAAGGGGCTGCACCTGCTGGCGGCGGTGCGCGGGGGTTCCTCCGAACGGACGTCGGAGTACGCGAAGGCGCTGGCGGTGGAGGCGGAACGGGAGATGCCCCGGCTGGTGGTGCACCGGATGACCAAGAGCCTCAGGCCCGGGAAGGTGTTCGTCGACTGGAGCCAGAACGCGGCCCGCAAGACCACGGCCGCCCCCTACACCGTGCGCGCCCGCCGGCTCCCCCTGGTGTCGGCGCCGGTGACGTGGGAGGAGGTCGCCGCCTGCCGGAACCCCTCGCAGCTGGAGTTCCGGCCGGAGGACCTCGCCCCGCGGCTCCAGGACCTCGGCGACCTGATGGCCCCCCTGACGGATCCGGCTCGGGCCGCACCCCTGCCCTGAGCTACAGCCTCCCCCAGGTGTTCCGGTCCCGGGCCATCCCGTGCAGGGCCTCCACGTCCGCCGGTTTGAGCACCCCGCCCAGCCGGCCCAGGCCCGCCAGCTCGCCGTCCGTCAGGATCCGCACCCGGCGCGGCTCGGCCGTCACGGTCACCTCGCCCGGGTCGACCAGGACCAGCAGCGGGCGGACCTCGGCGGTCAGGGCGTGGGCGGCGCGGTCGGCGTCGGCGCGCAGCCGGCGCAGCAGCGGCTCGGCCTCGCGGCGGCCCAGGGTGACCATCGGGTCCGCGACTAGGACCCGGGCCCTGCGGGCGTAGAGGGCGTGGACGGTGAACAGGCCGCCGGGGCCGATGAGCAGGTGGTGGATGCGGTCGCCGCCGGGCAGGGGCAGGGAGTGCAGGGTGTGCCAGCCGGCCCCCTCCAGGCCGTCCAGGGCCTCGCCGACGGTCTGCTCGGCGGCGAGGGCGCGCCGGCGCGGGTCGGGGCGCAGCCGGTGGGCGGGGCCGGGGTCGCGGTCGAGGGCGACGAGCAGGGCCTCGCCGGGGCGGTTGGGGGCCAGGTCGTCGTCCGGGTGCAGGGTGAGCCGGGCGAGTTCCGCGGGGGTGGGGACCGGGGGCGGGCCCACGGTGACCGGGCCGGTCAGGAAGGGCTTCAGGGCGTCGAGCACCTCGTCCCCGGCGTCCTCGCCGAGCAGGTTGACCCGGCCGGTCTCGCGGTCGTACCAGGCGACGTCGGTCCCGTCCTCCCGGCAGACGTACAGCCGCTCCCGGCCGTGCCGGAAGGCCGGCACCACGCGCAGTCCGCTCATGCGCCATCACCCCTCGACCATGGGAACAGGCGGGGTGCTCCGGGGGCAAGACCGGTTACCGTGGAGGTCCGGCCCTGCGAGGGGAGTGGGGGAGGCACCGTTGCGGACCCGCGGAACGCAGCCCGACGTGCCGGCTCCGGAGAGCCCGTGGAACGAGATCGTGCCCGGACTGTGGATGGGCGGGCACGAGTTCCGGGGCCGCTCCGGACGGCTGGAGTTCGCGGTCGTACGAGACGAGTTCGATCTGGTGCAGTCGCTGCTGCGGCTGCCGGGGTACGGACCGGATCCGGAGGTGGAGCACCATGTGTGGCCGATACCGGACGGACCGCTGGACGGGACGCAGCTCGCCGGCGTGATCCGGCTGGCGCGGGCGGTGAACGAGGCGCTGGACGCCGGCCGCCGGGTGCTCGTGCGCTGCTACCACGGGTACAACCGCTCGGGGCTGGTCATCGCGCACGCCCTGGTCCAGCGGGGAGACTCGGCCGACCAGGCGATCCAGCTGATCCGGGCCCGGCGCTCGGCGTGGGCGCTGCACAACGAGCTGTTCGTGGAGTACCTGCGGGCGGGCCTGGCGACCGTGCGGCTGCTGGAGGAGCTGGCCGAGCCGGCGGAGTAGCCTCTCCCCCGCATCGCGCCGCGCTCGCGTCACAGCAGGGGTATGAAGCACCACAAAGCGCACTTCCGTCAGAATGAAGAGATGCCAGTCCGCCCAGTCCGTCGCGCCGTGCGCCCAGCCCGTCGTGCCGTGCGCGCCGCCGTCGCCGTGACCGCCGCCGCCCTGCTCTCGGCGACGGCGGCGGCCTGCGGGGACTCCGGCGCCCTGCAGGGTGCCGGATCGACGCCGACCGCGGCCAGCCCGGTCAGGCTCTGGCCCGATCTGCGGCCGGCGTCCAGCCCGGCCTACCCCTACGACGTGGCGACCCGCAAGGTCGTCAAGGGCATCACGGTGCACGGCGACGACATCCGCGCGGTCGACCCGGTCGACGTCGTCGAGGCGGAGCTGGCGGCACGCCCCGCCGACTACGGGTCCAAGGGGGCGTACCACGCGACCGTGGAACGGATGAGGGAGTGCCGGCCGGGCGGGAACCGGGCCCGGTGCCCGCTGCTCAAGCCGTACTACCGGGACCTCACCGGGGACGGCCGGGCGGATCTGACGCTGGGCTTCCGGCTGTACCCGACCAACCAGACGGCGGTACGGGTCTACACGGTCGAGGGGCACCGGCTCGTGCAGGTGCTGGCCGACAACGACGCGATCGTCGGGGTGGAGCTGGCCGGCCGGGCGCTGATCGAGCGCTCGCCGGCCGACATCTCCGGTTACGAGTACCGCACCACCTGGGTGTGGGACCCGGGCCAGCGGGCTATGGTGTTCTCCCGCGACGAGTACCTGCACGTCGGCGACGGCCGGCACGCCAAGACCCCGTCCCCGTCGCCCTCCCCGGCGGACAGCGCGGAGAGCCCGCGATGAGGCCCACGCTGCCCCACTGGGCGGGGACGCTCGCCGTCAAGGCCGCCGCGTTCATCACGGTGATGTGCTGTGCTCTGGCGGCGCTGCTCGGCGTGCTCGTGCACGTCTCGGTGACCAACCAGACCGTCGGCCAGGCCCGCGAGCTGGCACTGTCCCGGCTCGCCGACGCCACCCGGGCGTACGAGGCCGGGGACACGCTGCAGCCAGGCGCCGGGGTGGACCCGCGGGGGCTGCCCGCGCCGCTGCGGTCGATGGCGGTGTCCGGGGAGCGCGGCACGATGGTCGCCGCCCACCGCGGGCGCCCGGCGATGTGGGCGGCGGGTCCGGTGGCCGGGCACCGGGCGCTGGCCGTGGAGGTCGACTACTCGCAGCAGGCCCGCACCATCGACGGTCTCGACCAGTCGATCCTGTGGTCGTCGGTGCTGGCGATCGGTGCGACCGTGCTGGTCGGCGTGTTCGCGGTGACCCGGGTGACCCGGCGGCTGCACGGCACCGCGCGGGTGGCCCGGCGGATCAGCGCCGGCGATCTGGACGCCCGGGTCGACGACCCCCGCACGAAGGACACGAGCCGGCCGCAGGACGAGGTCGCCGCGGTCGCCGCCGCGCTGGACTCGATGGCGTCCTCGCTCCAGGGCAAGCTGCTGAGCGAGCAGCGGTTCACCGCGGACGTCGCGCACGAGCTGCGCACCCCGCTGACCGGGCTGCACGCGGCGGCGGAACTGCTGCCTCCGGGGCGGCCGACGGAGCTGGTGCGGGACCGGGTGGCGGCGCTGCGCACGCTCACCGAGGACCTGCTGGAGATCTCCCGGCTGGACACCGGGCGGGAGCGGCCGCAGGTCGGCACCGAGGCGCTGGGCGCGCTCGCCGAGCGGGTGGTCAGGGCGTCGGGCACCGGCACCGAGGTGCGGATCCTGCGGGACGTCCGGGTGGAGACGGACCGGCGGCGGCTGGAGCGGGTGCTGGGGAACCTGGTGGCCAACGCGCACAAGCACGGGCGCCCTCCGGTGGTGCTGACCGTGGACGGGCCCGTGGTGACCGTCCGGGACCACGGGCCCGGGTATCCGGAGTACCTGGTGGCCCACGGCCCGCAGCGGTTCCGCACGGAGGGCGGGGCCAAGGGACACGGGCTGGGGCTGACCATCGCGGTGGGGCAGGCGGAGGTGCTGGGCGCCGCGCTGTCGTTCGCCAACGCGGTGGACGGCGGCGCGGTGGCGACGCTGACGTTGCCCGCAGGGGCGCGCCCGGCCCACTAACACCACGCACAAGACTCCCTATTTCGGTAGGTTCCGGGCATGACGAAGGCCGGAACCACCCTGGCGGCCCCCGCTCCCGCGCGCGCCCCGCGCCTTCCCCGGCGCCGGGGCGTCGAACTGTCCCTGCTCGTGCTGGCCGTCCTGCTGTCCGTGTACGGCTACTGCGCGGTGGGGCTGGCGCGGACCGGCACCGTGCCGCCCGGCGCCGTCGGGTACGGTGCCGGGCTCGGCGTGCTGGCCCTGTTCGCCCACATCGTGGTCCGGATCCGGGCGCCGTACGCCGATCCGCTGCCGCTGCCCATCGGTGTGCTGCTCAACGGGCTGGGGCTGGTGCTGATCTACCGTCTGGACCTGGAGACCCCGCGCGACCAGGCGGCCCCCACCCAGCTGGTGTGGTCGACGCTAGGGGTGGGCCTGTTCATCGGCGTGGTGCTGGTGCTGCGCGACCACCGGGTGCTGCAGCGGTACGCGTACGTCTGCGTGGTCGCCGCCCTCGCCCTGCTGGCGGCGCCGATCCTGTTCCCGGCGGTGAACGGGGCCCGGATCTGGATCCGGATCGCCGGGTTCTCCATCCAGCCCGGCGAGTTCGCGAAGGTGCTGCTCGCGGTGTTCTTCGCCGCGTACCTGGCCGCCAACCGCAGCGCGCTCGCCTACACCGGCCGCCGGCTGTGGCGGCTGCAGTTCCCGACCGGGCGGGTGCTCGGGCCGATCCTGACGATCTGGCTGCTGAGCGTGGGCGTCCTGGTGCTGGAGCGGGACCTGGGGACCTCGCTGCTGTTCTTCGGGCTGTTCGTGGTGCTGCTGTACGTCGCCACCGGGCGCACCGGCTGGATCGCGGTCGGCCTGGTGCTGGCGGTGCTCGGCGCCGTCGCCGTGGGGCAGCTGGAACCCCATGTGGGCGGGCGGATCGAGGACTGGCTGCACCCGTTCGCCTCGATCGAGGCCGGACAGGGCGCCAACCAGCTCTCCCAGTCGCTGTTCGCCTTCGCCGCCGGCGGGATCCTCGGCACCGGGCTGGGCCTCGGCCACTCCATCCTGATCGGCTTCGCCGTCAAGTCCGACTTCATCCTGGCGACCGCCGGGGAGGAGCTGGGCCTCGCCGGCCTCGCCGGGATCGTGCTGCTGTACGCGCTGCTGGTGGAGCGCGGCTACCGGGCGGGCCTGGCGCTGCGCGAACCGTTCGGCCGGCTCCTCGCGGTCGGGCTGGCCTCGATCGTGGCGCTGCAGGTGTTCGTGATCGCGGGCGGGGTCACCGGGCTGATCCCGCTGACCGGCATGGCGATGCCGTTCCTCGCCCAGGGCGGCTCCTCGGTGGTCACCAACTGGGCGATCGTGGCGCTGCTGGTCCGGCTGAGCGACTCGGCACGCAGCCAGTACGACGGCCGGGAGACACCGTGACCGAGTACGGCGGCCTCCCCGACGGCGGGCGCCCGATGACGAAGTGCATCCGGCACGCCTGCGTCTTCTGTGCCCTGCTGCTGGCGGCCCTGCTGGCCAACGCCACCCGGGTGCAGGTCGTGCAGTCCCGGGAGTACGACGGCAATCCGGCCAACCGCCGTGCCACGATCGCCCGTTACCAGCAGCCGCGCGGGAACATCCTGGTGGGCGGGGCACCGGTCACCGGGTCGGTGGACACCGGGGAGCAGCTGCGCTACGAACGCACCTACCTCGACGGCCCGTTGTACGCGCCGGTCACCGGCTTCGCCTCGCAGACGTACGGCACCACGTTCCTGGAGCACGCCGAGGACGGGGTGCTCTCCGGAACAGATCCGCTGCTCACGCCGCTGCCGGTGTGGAACGACGTCACGCGCGCGCCGAACCGCGGCGGGGACGTCGTCACGACCCTCGACCGGCGGGCCCAGGAGGCGGCGTACCGGGGGCTGGCGGGGCGCAAGGGGGCGGTGGCCGCGGTCGAGCCGGCCACGGGCCGTGTGCTGGCGCTGGTGACCAGCCCCTCCTACGACCCGGCGGAGCTGTCCGGCAACAGCGAGTCGGTGACGGCGGCCTGGGACAGGCTGGGCCACGACCCGGAGAAGCCGATGCTGAACCGGGCGGTACGGCAGACCTATCCGCCGGGGTCGACGTTCAAGGTGGTCACCGCGGCGGCGGCGCTGGACGCGGGCGTGGTGACCGACCTGGACGAGCGCACCGACTCCCCCGACCCCTACCGGCTTCCCGGCACCACGACCCGGCTGACCAACGAGGGCGAGGGCTGCCGGAACGCCTCGGTGCGGGACGCCTTCGAGTGGTCCTGCAACACGGTCTTCGCCAAGCTGGGCGTGGACGTGGGGGTGCGGGACATGGCGACCACGGCCCAGGCGTTCGGGTTCAACGACACCGACCTGCGCATCCCCTTCGCCGTGGCGCCGAGCACCTTCGACCCGAAGGTGGACCGGGCGCAGCTGGCGCTGTCCTCGATCGGGCAGTACAACACGCGGGCCACCCCGCTGCAGATGGCGATGGTCGCGGCGGCGGTCGCGGACGGGGGCCGGCTGCGTCCGCCGTACCTGGTGGAGCGGACCACCCGGCACGGCGGCGAGACGGTCTCCGGCAGCGGGGCCCGGCCGGGGCGGCAGGTGATGCGGCCGGACACCGCGGCCCGGCTGATGGAGCTGATGGCCGGTGTGGTGCAGGAGGGCACCGGCACCAACGCGGCCATCCCCGGCGCGCTGGTCGGCGGCAAGACCGGCACCGCCCAGCACGGGGTCGGCAACGCCGGTGTGCCGTACGCCTGGTTCGTCTCCTGGGCGCAGGCCGAAGGCGCGCCGGAGCCGCAGGTGGCGGTCGCGGTGGTGGTGGAGGACGCCTCCGCCGACCGGGGTGAGATCAGCGGCGGCGGGGACGCGGCGCCGATCGCGCGGGAGGTGATGCGGGCGGTGCTGCGGCGGTGAGCCGGTCCGGCCGGTCAGCCGACGGGCCGGAGCATCTCGGAGCGGATCTTGAGGGTCTTCCGTGCCGCGGCCTCCAGGTCCACGCCGCCGGGGTCCTTCTGCCCGAGGCTGACCTCGCCGACGATGGCCGCCGTGTTGCCGTCCGCCCACGAGCAGACCGGGTAGACGAGAGTCGTCCCGGCCTGCTTCTGGGTGAGCACCTGGCAGCTGACGGTGGTGTCCGCGCCGGACGGGGTGATGTCCTGCGCGCGCTCCTCGGCCGTCACGCTGTCGGCCTCCGCGGCGCCCTTGAGCATGTTGTCCCGGACCTCGGACTGGTTCTTGAACCGGCCGTACATGCCGGAGACGAGCAGCATGCCCTCGGTGTTGCCGCCGTCCGGGCTGTAGCGGCCGACCGCGGCGTGGATGTCCTTCGCGTCCCAGGCGCCGTCGGCCTCGTCCTCGATCTTCTTCCCCTCGGTGCCGGAGAGGTCCTGGGCGAGCGTGTACTTCCCGTCCAGCAGCGTGTGCGGCAGGGTCAGCTTGTTCCTGGCCGCCGGGAAGCCGCTCTCGGCCACCGTGCCGACCACCAGGAGCAGCGCGATCCCGGCCGCGACGACACCTCCGACGATGCCGAGCACCAGCCCGACCCGCCGCTTCTTCGGCGGCGGGCCCATGGGCGGCACGCCCCAGCCGGGGTACGGCTGTTGGGCCGGGTACGGCTGCTGCTGGGGGTAGGGCTGCTGCTGGGGCGGGTACGGCGAGCCGTACGGACCCGGGGCCTGCTGGCCGTACGGGGGCTGCTGCGGCGGGTACGGCGACTGCTGGCCGTACGGGCCCGGGTTCTGCTGCGGCGGAGGCATGGACACGCCAGCACGCTACTGCACCCGGGTGACACGGCCGGCACCGCACCCCGTGCCGGTCAGCCCTCCGCCGCGCCGGACTCGATCGCCGCCTCCACCTCGGCCACCCGCTCCCGCTCCTCGGCGGCGAAGCGTTCGGCGTCCAGCCGCTCGGCCAGCTCCTCGTCCTGGGCCATCAGCAGGTCCAGGTTGGAGTCGCCCAGCTCGAACACGCCCATGTCCGCGTAGGCCTGCTGGAGCCGCCTGCCCCACAGGCCGATGTCCTTGACGCACGGCACGATGCGGCTGAACAGCAGCTTCCGGAAGAGCCCGAGGAACTCGGACCGCTCGCTCAGCGCCTCTGCCTCGGCCTTCGGGATGCCGAAGTTCTCCAGCACCTCCACCCCGCGCAGCCGGTCGCGCATCAGGTAGCAGCCCTCGATGACGAACTCCTCGCGCTCGCGCAGTTCGGCGTCGGTGAGCTGCCGGTAGTAGTCGCGCAGCGCCATCCGCCCGAAGGCGACGTGCCGGGCCTCGTCCTGCATGACGTAGGTGAGGATCTGCCGGGGCAGCGGCTTGTCGGTGGTGTCCCGGATCATGCCGAACGCGGCCAGCGCCAGCCCCTCGATGAGCACCTGCATGCCCAGGTAGGGCATGTCCCAGCGGCTGTCGCGCAGGGTGTCGCCGAGCAGCGACTGGAGGTTGTCGTTGATCGGGTAGACGAGGCCTATCTTCTCGTGCAGGAACCGGCCGTAGATCTCGGCGTGCCGGGCCTCGTCCATGGTCTGGGTCGCGGAGTAGAACTTGGCGTCGAGGTCGGGCGCCGACTCCACGATCCGCGCGGCGCAGATCATCGCGCCCTGCTCGCCGTGCAGGAACTGGCTGAACTGCCAGGAGGCGTAGTGCCGGCGCAGTTCGCCCTTGTCCTTCTCGGAGAGCTTGGCCCAGTGCGGGGTGCCGTACAGGGACATCGCCTCCTCCGGGGTGCCGAGGGCGTCGTACGGGTCGACCTCCAGGTCCCAGTCGATCCGGGTCCGCCCGTCCCACTGCTTGTCCTTGCCCTTCTGGTACAGGGCGAGCAGGCGGTCGCGCCCGTCGTCGTACTCCCAGCTGAAGCGGGCCGCGCCGGCGGCGGGCACCTGCCAGGAGGAGGCTGCGGGGTCGTTGGCGTAGAGGTCGTGCGTCGGCATACCCGGCAGGCTCACACGCGGACGCCCGGTCAACAAGTCATGCGCGAGGGATTGACGGGCTTGCTGACAAGCAGTCTTATAAGAGGCAGGACGACTACCCCCGGGTAACGAGGTGAGGGAGCCATGACGACCCTGACGGAAGCGGACGCGCTGGAGGGCTTGCGCGACGCGCTCGGCCTGCTCAAGGACCGGGAACAGGTGGCCGAACGGCTGCTCGTCTCTTCCGCCAAGCACTCCTTCGACCCGGACGAGGAGCTGGACTGGGACGCGCCCTTCGAGGAGGGCAAGTGGTTCTGGCCGCCGGAGCTGGTGTCCCTCTACGACACCCCGATGTGGAAGCGGATGAGCGAGGAGCAGCGCATCCTGCTCTCCCAGCACGAAGCCGCCGCGCTGGCCTCGCTCGGCATCTGGTTCGAGATCATCCTGATGCAGCTGCTCGTCCGGCACATCTACGACAAGGCGGCGACGAGCGCGCACGTGCGGTACGCGCTCACCGAGATCGAGGACGAGTGCCGGCACTCGAAGATGTTCGCCCGGCTCATCTCCCGCGGGGGCACGCCCTGGTACCCGGTGAGCCGCGCCCACCAGAACCTCGGCCGGCTCTTCAAGACCATCTCCACGACCCCCGGCTCCTTCACCGCCACGCTGCTCGGCGAGGAGGTCCTGGACTGGATGCAGCGGCTGACGTTCCCCGACGAGCGGGTGCAGCCGCTGGTCCGCGGGGTCACCCGCATCCACGTGGTCGAGGAGGCCCGGCACGTCCGGTACGCCCGCGAGGAGCTGCGCCGCCAGATGGTGACCGCCCCGAAGTGGTCCCAGGAGTTCACCCGCGTCACCTCCGGCGAGTTCGCCCGCGTCTTCTCGGTGGCCTTCGTCAACCCCGACGTCTACACCAACGTGGGCCTGGACAAGCGGGAGGCCATGGCCCAGGTGAAGGCCAGCGCACACCGGCGCGAGGTCATGCAGACGGGCGCGAAGCGGCTGACGGACTTCCTGGACGACATCGGTGTGCTCCGGGGGGCCGGACGGCGGCTGTGGAGGTCCTCGGGCCTGCTGGCGTAGGCCGGCCGGTGCGCCCCGCGGGGGCACGGGGAACGGCGCGGGCGGCCACCGCGTGCCGGCGGACGGCGGACGGCCGGGGCCGCGCGGCGATTAGGCTGCTGGCCATGACCCCGTCGGCCACCCCCGCATACCGCCGCCTGAGCGTCGAGGAACGACGAAGTCAGCTCCTCGACGCCGCCCTGGGCCTCTTCGCGCACCGCGCCCCCGAGGACGTCTCCCTGGACGACGTGGCGGAGGCGGCCGGAGTCTCCCGCCCGCTGGTGTACCGGTACTTCCCGGGCGGCAAGCAGCAGCTGTACGAGGCCGCGCTGCGCTCCGCCGCCGAGGAACTCCGGCAGTGCTTCGACGAGGCCCGCGAGGGCCCCCTGCTGCCCCGCCTGTCCCGCGCCCTGGACCGCTACCTGGCCTTCGTGGACCAGCACGACGCCGGCTTCAGCGCACTGCTCCAGGGCGGCAGCGTGGTGGAGACCTCCCGCACCACCGCCCTCGTGGACGGGGTGCGCCGGTCCGCCGCCGAGCACATCTACGAGCACCTCGGCGTCAGCCGCCCCGGGCCGAGGCTGCGCATGACGGTCCGGATGTGGATCACGGCCGTCGAGGCGGCCTCCCTCATCTGGCTGGACGAGGACAAACAGCCCCCGGCCGGTGAGCTGCGGGACTGGCTGGTGGACCAGTTCGTGGCCGTCCTCACCGTCACCGCGGCCCGCGACCCCCAGACCGCGGCACTCGTCGGCGCGCTCGCCGAGGATGACCGAGACTGACCTCGTGAAAAGTCAGGACACCCCCTTCGAGGGCGGCCCCATGGACGGGCGGGTGCTGCCCGTCCTGCTCGGTCCCACCGGGCACCCCCCGAAGACGTACCGCATCCCCGTCCCGGACCCGGAGGGCGGCCCGCCCACGGTGCTGGTCTACCGGCGTGTGCCCCGGGGGCACAGCAGGAGGCTGGGGCTGGTCCAGGGGTGGAAGTACGCGTACGACCCGGACGACACCTCCGGGGGCGGGCTCCGGTGGCCCTGGTCGCGACCGAACGGGTGAAACCGCCGCGCCGCACCGCGCGGGCCTGCCCCCCACCCCGTACCGACGCGTCCGATTATCACCTTTGCGACTATCCCACCAGCAGAGGTGATGACGTGTCAGGAAGCCTCCTGCGGCTGGCCTGTGCGGCCACGGTGGCGGCCCAGGCCGTTCTCGTACCCGTGCCGGCCGCGGCCACGCCGGACCCCCAGCGGTCCGTGGCCCAGCTGCTGACCGACCTTCAGCGGCTGTACCGGCAGACGGAACAGGCCACCGAGACCTACAACGCCACGACCGAGCAGCTGGAGCGGCAGCGCGCCGAGGTGGCCCGGCTCGACGGCGAACTGGCCCGCGCCCGGCTCGCCCTGCAGGGAAGCAGGACCGACGCCGGGCGCCTGGCCCGGCAGCAGTACCAGAGCAGCGGCGGCCTCGGCCCGTACGTGCGGCTCCTCCTCGCCCCCGACCCGCAGCACGCACTGGACGAGGGGCATGTCATCGGCGAGCTGGCACGCCAGCGGGCCCGTACGGTGACCCGGCTGGCCACCGCCGAGAAGCGCAAGGACGCGCTGGCCCGTGCCGCCCGCAAGGCCCTCGACACCCAGCTCACCCTGGCCGGCCGGCAGCAGCGGCAGCGCGACGGCGTCCGGGCCGGACTCGCCGGAGTGGAACGCCTGCTGGCCGGTCTCAGCCCCGACCAGCTCGCCGCGATCGCCCGTCTGGAACAACAGGGGGTCACCGAGGCCCAGCGCAGGCTCACCACCGCGGGCGCCCTCCCCGCCGACCGCCCGGCCACCGCGCAGGGCGACCGGGCGGTCCGCTACGCCATGGAACAGGTCGGCAAGCCGTACGCGTGGGGGGCGAAGGGACCGGACGCGTTCGACTGCTCGGGCCTCACCTCGCAGGCGTGGGCCCACGCGGGGACACCGATCCCGCGCACCAGCCAGGAGCAGTGGGAACAGCTGGAGAGGATTCCGCTGAACCGGATCCGGCCGGGCGACCTGGTCGTGTACTTCCCCGAGGCGACGCACGTCGCCCTGTACGTCGGGGACGGCAGGGTCGTCCAGGCACCGAGGCCGGGCGGGAAGGTCACGGTCTCCCCGGTCGCCGGCTACCCGATCCTGGGCGCGGTACGTCCCGGTCCGGTGGCACGGGGCTAGCGCGAGCAGAACTTCTTCCCCGCCGCGGCCGCGCCGTCCTCGAACCCGTTGCGGAAGGTGTCGGCGACCGGTACGCGCTTGAGGTCCCGGACGTCGCAGTCGTTCTTCATGGCGGCGTACCCCGCCTTGTAGCCCGCCGCGTACTGCTCCTGGGCGTTCGCGCGCGCCCCCTGCTCGGCCGTGCCGCACCTGACCTGGGGGCCGCCGGCCTGCCGGGCGCCGACGGTGCCGGCGGCATGGCTGATCGTCACGGCGAACGCGCCGTCGGCATCGGTCCGCACGGTGCCCTCGGCTCCGTGCGCGGACTCGATGAACACGGCCTTGTCCGGCCGGAAGTCCTCGCCGACGACCTCCAGGTGCGCCCGGCCGTCGGCCCGCGAGACACCGCAGGTGGGCGACGCCGTCGCGGCGGGCGACGAGACGGCGGGCGTCACCGCGGCCGTCCACACCGACACGGTCAGCGCCGGCACCGTCAGGGGCGTCAGCACCGCCAGGCGTACGCGTCGACCGTCCATGGGAACTCCCGCGTGACTCGCCCCCCTCCGGCCCCTCCCACCAGCGTCCCTCCGCCGGTGGGAGGTGTCAAAAGGGGGACGGCCCCGTCAGGCTCCGGCCACCGACTCCAGGTAGGCGGCCGTCTTCTCCGGCTCGTAGAAGAAGTCCTCGAAGTCGGCCGGGTCGTTGAACGCGTTGGCGAATCGATCCGCCACCGGCTGGAGCTGTCCGGCCGCGCCGATGAGGTTCAGCACGTGCTCCGGCGGCGGCGCCAGCATGGCGTTGGTCCACTTGGTGACGTGCTGGGCGGTGGCCCAGTACCGGTCGAAGGTCCGCCGCATCCACTCCTCGTCGAACGGCTTGTCCCCGTGCTCCAGGATCGAGGCGAGGTACGCGGCCGCGCACTTGGCCGCCGAGTTGGAACCCTGGCCGGTGATCGGGTCGTTGGCGACGACCACGTCGGCCACGCCGAGGACCAGTCCGCCGCCGGGCAGCCGGCCGACGGGGTTGCGGACGGTCGGGGCGTACCGGCCGGCCAGCGTGCCGCCGGCGTCGGTGAGTTCGACCTTGGTGGCCCGCGCGTACTCCCAGGGCGTGAACCGCTCCATGAGTTCCAGGGTCAGGGAGAGGTGCTCCGCGGGGTCCTTGACGCCCTTGAAGACGTCGAGCGGGCCGCCGGGTATGCCCTCCCAGAACAGGATGTCGGCGCGGCCGGAGGTGGTCAGGGTCGGCATGACGAACAGCTCGCCGACGCCCGGGACCAGGTTGCAGCGCACCGCGTCGAACTCCGGGTGCTCCGGGCGCGGGCCGAGACCGTGGACGTACGCCACCGCCAGCGCCCGCTGCGGCTCGCCGTACGGGGAGCGCTCGGGGTCGCGGGCGAACATCGACACCAGCTCGCCCTTGCCGGCGGCGACGAGCACGAGGTCGTAGGTGCGGGAGAAGTAGTCCAGGTCGCCGACGGCCGCGCCGTGGATGACCAGCTGTCCGCCGCGCTGCGCGAACGTCTCCATCCAGCCGGCCATCTTCACCCGCTGGTCGACCGACTGCGCGTACCCGTCCAGCCTGCCGACCCAGTCGATGGCCCGCTGGGTCGGGCCCGGGTCGTGCGAGCCGGGCGCGGCGACGGAGACGCCGAGTCCCTCGATCTTCGGGGCCTGGGACTCCCAGAAGTTCAGCTGCAGGTCGCGCTCGTGCTGGAGGGCCGTGTCGAACATGCACTGCGTCGACATGACCCGGCCGGAGCGGATCTCGTCCGCGGTCCGGTTCGACATCAGGGTGACCTCGTAGCCGTGCGACTGCAGGCCGAGGGCGAGCTGGAGGCCGGACTGGCCGGCCCCGACGACGAGTATCTTCCGCATGCGGGTGGTGCCTCCTACGGGGGCTGGGGACGGTTCGTGGACTACTCGGGGGTTTCGTCCAGCGCGTGGGCCACCAGGGCCAGGAGGGTCTCGATCACCGAGATCCGGCGCCGCGCGTCCATGATCATGACAGGTATGTGCGGAGGAATCGTGAGGGCCTCGCGCACGTCCTCCGGCTCGAACCGCTCGCTGCCGTCGAAGTGGTTGACCGCGACGACGTAGGGCAGTCCGCAGCTCTCGAAGTAGTCCAGGGCCGGGAAGCAGTCCTTCAGGCGGCGGGTGTCGGCCATGACGACGGCGCCGATCGCGCCGCGCACCAGGTCGTCCCACATGAACCAGAACCGCTGCTGGCCCGGCGTGCCGAACAGGTAGAGCACCAGGTCGTCGTCGAGCGTGAGGCGGCCGAAGTCCATGGCCACGGTGGTGGTGAGCTTGCCCGGCGTGGCCGACAGGTCGTCGGTGCCCTCGCTGGCCTCGGTCATCAGCGCCTCGGTCTGCAGGGGCGTGATCTCCGAGACGGAGGTGACCAGGGTGGTCTTGCCGACGCCGAACCCGCCCGCCACCACGATCTTGGTCGCGATGGGGGCGCGGGTTCGGTCCGTCTGCCAGGCCCTCAGGTCCTCGTCCGGCTCGGGGAACCCGGCGACGAGGGGGGTGCCCCCGACGGAGGCGGTGGCGTCAGAGACGGCGGAGTCCACTCAGCACCCTTTCCAGCAGAGCGCGGTCCGGGCGGCCGGTGCCGTGACCGGTTCCGGTGCCGTACACACGGATCTTTCCCTGGTCCGCGAGATCACTCAGGAGAACGCGGACCACGCCGAGCGGCATCTTCAGCAGCGCGGCGATCTCGGCCACCGTGCGCATACGGCGGCACAGTTCGACGATGGCCCGCATCTCCGGCATGACCCGGGCGGACAGCGGCGCACTCGTCAGTTCCCTGCGCTCCTCCGGGGCCTCCAGCGCGGCCACGAACGTCTCCACCAGGAGGACGTGGCCGAAGCGGGTACGGCCGCCGGTGAGCGAGTAGGGGCGGACACGGGCGGGCTTGCGGTCACCGCCGCGGACCGGGAGCTGCGACTTCCCCGGTTTCCCGCCGGTGCCGGTCATCGGGCGCTCCCCGTCGACTCGGCCTCCAGGGACTTGCGCAGTTCGCTGCGGAGTTCGGGCGTCAGGACGTGCCCGGCGCGGCCGACGAAGAGCGCCATGTGGTACGCCACGACGCTCATGTCGCACTCGGCGGAACCGTGCACGCCGAGCAGTGAGCCGTCGCTGATCGACATCACGAACAGGCTGCCCTCCTCCATCGCGACCATGGTGTGCTTGACCCCGCCGTACTCCAGCAGTTTCGCGGCGCCGACGGTGAGGCTGCCGATGCCGGAGACGATGGTGGCGAGGTCCGCGGAGGAGCCCCGGGGGCCCTTCGCGGGACGGGCCTCGCGGGACTGCTCGGTGTGGCCCGGATCGGACGACAGCAGGAGCAGCCCGTCGGAGGAGACCACGGCGACGGACTGGATGCCGGGTACTTCCTCGACCAGGTTGGTCAGCAGCCAGTGCAGGTTGCGGGCTTCACTGCTCAGTCCGTAGGTAGTGGGCGCGGTCAACTGCTTGCCTCCTCGGCTGTGCCCCCCGTGGCTTCTTCGGCGTGTGCGTGGCTGGCCGGCCGCTTGGTGCCGGCCGTCTGTTCGGCGATCTCCGTCTTCACGTCGCGGTAGCCGGCCTGGGCTCCGCTGCGGAAGCCGCCGAGCCTGCGGCGCAGGGCCTCGGCGTCGACGGAGGCGCTGCGCTGGCGGGGCGGTGCGGCGGGGGCGGTGATCCTGGGTGTGCGCTTGGGGAGGCCCTTGCTGGTGAGCCGTTCCTCCTCCGCCTCGCCTTCGGCGTCGGTCTCTGTCCCGCCCGCACCGCCGGTGCGGGCCTCGTCGCCGGATGCGGGCGGCCCCTGGGGGGCGTCCTCGCCGCCGGCGGCCGCCGGGGCGTGGGGGCGGTCCACCGTGTCACGGGCACGGTCCAGCGGGGCGTGGGGGCGGTCCGCCGGGGCGTGGGGACGGTCCGCCGCCTCGTTCGTCGGCTCCGCCGGGGGCTCCGGGAGCAGCAGCTCCATCGTCGTCTCGGCGGGCGTCTCCGCCGGGGGCTTCGGGCGGGTCTCGGTGTCCCCGGCGGGCCGGGCGGCCTGCTCGTGGGCCTCCGCCGGTGCCTCGCGCGGTGACTCCTCGCCGGCCTCCCCGGCCGCCTCCCGTACCGCCTGTTCCGCCAGGGTGACCAGGGGGTCCTGGTGCTTGGCACGGGTGGGCAGGACGTTGGAGTTGGCCTCCGCGTCGGCGCCGGGGAGCGTGCGGGTGCTCGTGACGCCGGGGACGGTGGTGCGGGGCGGGAGGGCCGTGGGCGGGGCTTCGGTGAGGAGGCCGGACGGGAGGACGACCACCGCCGCGAGACCGCCCTGCTTCTGCTCCCGCAGCTGCACGCGGACGCCGTGGCGGTGGGCGAGGCGCGCGACGACGTACAGGCCGAGGCCGAGGCCGTCGTCGCCCTCCTGGTCGTAGGGGGACTCGGGGTCGAAGTCGGCGAGGCGGGCGTTGAGGCGGGCGAGGCGGTCCTCCGCCACGCCGATGCCCTCGTCCTGGACCGACAGCATGACCTCGCCGGACTCCAGGAGCCAGCCGGAGACCTCCACCGGCAGGTCCGGCGGGGAGAACGAGGTGGCGTTCTCCATGAGTTCGGCCAGCAGGTGGGAGAGGTCGTCCGCGGCGAAGCCGGCCACGTGGGCGTGCGGGGGCAGGGCCGCGATGCGGACGCGCTCGTAGCGCTCGATCTCGCTGACCGCCGCCCGGACCACGTCGACCAGGGGCACCGGACCGGGGTGCTGCTGGACGTGCTCGGTGCCGGCGAGGACCAGGAGGTTCTCGCTGTGCCGGCGCATCACCGTGGCGAAGTGGTCGAGCTTGAAGAGCGTGGCGAGGCGGTCCGGGTCCTGCTCGCGGTCCTCCAGGCCCTCGATGACGGCCAGCTGGCGCTCGACCAGGCCCAGGGTGCGCAGGGCCAGGTTGACGAAGGTGGAGCCGATGCTGGTGCGCAGCCGCTCCAGCTGCGCGGTGGAGTCGGCGAGTTCGGCGCGCAGCTCCTCGCGGGCGTCGGCCATCTTCTGCCGCTGGCCGACCAGGTGCTTGCGGTCGGTCTCCAGGGTGGCGACCCGCTCGTGCAGGGCCGCCGCGTGCGCGTGCAGGGCGTTGACCGAGCGGACCACCTGGGCGAACTCGTCGTTGCGGCCCGTGAAGGCGATCGGGTCCTGGGCCGCCGGGTCCTCGGCCTCGGCGAGGCGGGCGGAGCCGCGGCGCAGCACCGACAGGGGGCGGGTCAGGCTGCGGGCCATGGCGGTGGCGACGCCGACCGCGACCAGCATCAGCACGCCGAGGACCGCGACCCGGATCTCCAGCGCGGTGACGTCGTCGTCCCGGAGCTTTTCGAGGTCCTTGGTGCGGTGGTCGTAGAGCGCGGACTCGGCGCCGCGCATCAGGTCGACGCGGGCGGACAGGGCCGCGTCCAGCTTCTTGGTGCTCGTGGTGAGCTCGCTGTCGGCGAGGGTGGGCTGGTCGGTGAGCGTCGCCAGGTACTTCTCGGCCGAGTTGACCTCGGGACCGGTGACCGTGGAGGTGTAGGAGTCGACGGCGGCCTTGGGTGCGGTCGCCCGGAAGCCGGCGAGGGCCGCGTCGGCGCGCAGCCGGGCCTGCTGGGCGGCGACGGTGAGCGCGTCGCGCTGTTCGCGGTCCGCCTCGCTGCCGGTGGCGGAGGTGGTGGGCAGGCCGGTGGTGGGGTCGATCACCGTCTGGCTGCGGGAGGGGACGTTCAGCGCGGCCAGCAGCAGACCGCGGGCGGCGGCGGACTGCTGGACGGCGGAGTCCAGTTCGGCCAGGGCGTGGGCGCCGGAGCCGGCCCGCGGGGGCATCCGCTCGGCCAGCTGTTCGGCGAGCCGGTGCAGCGCGGTGATCGTCTCCGAGTACGCCTGGTGGGTCTGGAGGGCGGAGGTCTTGCCGGTGAGCGCGGCCCGGCGCAGCGCGTCGATGCCGTCGAGGGTGGTGCGCAGGTCCGCCGGGGTGTCGGTGTCGGCGCGCAGCTCCTCGACCTGCCGGTCCACGCGGGCGCTGCGGTCCTCCGAGGGCGCCTTGGACTTGGGGCGGCCGGCCGCGATGTACGAGGTGACCTCGTCGCGTTCGTCGGCCAGGGAGTGGGCGAGGGTGAGCGCGTCCTGGGTGCGGACGGCGAGCGTCACCAGCTCCTGGGAGTCGCCGACGTCCCCTGAGGCGGTGAGCAGCGCGGGTGCGCCGGCTCCCGCCACGGCGGCGGCCACCACGGCCACGGCGACGATCAGCCGGGTGCGCACATGAGTGGGGCGGCCGGAGCCCACGGGGGTCTGGGGGACGGTCCCCTCGGGGGCCGTCTGCCTGCCTGTGCGCCGAGGCCGCTTCTTCTGCACCGGTGCTCGCATTCCTGAACTCGTCTACCCAGGGGCCCGGGTGGCGCCCCGTCATTTCGGTGCCAAGTGGTGCGTACACCCGGTTCGTACGGTTCCCGACCCTCCCAGCGCCGGTGGGCAGTGGTCGCGCATCACCTGACCCGCCACCCGAAGGAGTGAACATCGGAGGGGAGTTGGCGGGCAAGTTCCTCTGGCGTGTGCGCGGCTGCTGTGCGCCGTGCCGGTTGGACGCGCGCGGCAGGCTTTGGCAGTATTCGCCACCACGTCTTCCCGGAGTGCCCCATTCCTGCCCAAACCAGGCGCCTGACCTGCATGGTCACCCGAATTCACCGAGCGGTTGCCGGCCTTTGGGCGGGCGTGTGAAGGGCTCGTGCAGACTGGCCGGATGCGCACTGATCTCGTTTCGGAACCCGGCGACGCGACCCGCCCCAACGAGGACTTCGCCGGTGTCGGACTACCCGCCTCCGGACAGGGCGGTTGCGTGATCGTCCTGGACGGGGTGACACCGCCGAGCGCCGGGACGGGCTGTCTGCATTCCGTCCCCTGGTTCACCGCGCGCCTGGGCGGGGCGCTGACCGAACTGACCGTTTCCGGCCGAGATCTGACGCTGCCGGAGATTCTCGCGCGGGCGATCCGGCGCACCGCCGACGCCCACGCGGACACCTGTGACCTTTCTCACCCGCGCACCCCCCAGGCAACCGTCGCCCTGACCCGCTGGTCCGCCACCGAGGTCGAGTACCTGGTGCTCTCCGACGCGGCGCTGCTGCTGCGGGGCCCCGACGGCGCGGTCACCCCGGTGCTGGACGACCGGCTGGCCCGGCTGCCGCGCGCCGCGCTCGCCACGGACGCCCTGGTCGACGCGAACCTGCGCAACAAGGAGGGCGGCTTCTTCACGGCCGCCGCCGATCCCGCGGTGGCGGCGCGGGCGGTCACGGGCGTCCTGCCCCGGCGCGAGGTCCGGGCGCTGGCCGCGCTGACGGACGGCGCGACCCGCTGGACGGAGACGTTCCGGGAGGGTGACTGGACGGCCCTGTTCGACGTGGTCGCGAAGGACGGCGCCCGGTCGCTGGTGGAGCGGGTACGGGAGCTGGAGGCGGCGGACCGCGAGGAGCGGGCGTTCCTGGGGCGGGGCAAGACGCACGACGACGCGACGGTGGTGTTCGCGGAGCTGTGACCCCCCGTCGGGCACGGCCGGCGGGGGCGCTCCGCCTCGGCCCCCGTGCCGGACCCCTCGGACTACTTCGCCATGACGCCGTTCAGCTCGTGGAGCAGCCGGGCCAGCTCGGAGACCTCGCTGCGGTCCCAGTGGGCCAGCTGGCGGACGTAGCGGGCGCGGCGGGCCTCGCGGACCGTGCCGACGCGGCGGCGGCCCTCCTCGGTGAGGGTGACCAGCCAGGCGCGGCCGTCGGCGGGGTCGGGTTCGCGGGCGATCAGCCCCAGGTCCTCCAGGGCCCGCAGCTGGCGGGACATGGTGGCCTTGCCGACGCCGATGTAGGCGGCGAGTTCCGTGGCCCGCTGACCGCCGAGCTCGTCCAGCCGGATGAGCAGGCCGTACGCGGAGGACTCCAGGTCGGGGTGGACCTCCCGGGCCATCTCCCCCTGGTTGGCGCGGGCACGCCGGAGCAGCACGGTCAACTCGCGTTCCAGCGCCAGGAATTCCTGGTCTGCACCACTGGGCGTCACCTGCCCGGCGACGCCGTGCGCGTCGTCGTTTCCGTCCTCGTGCACGTCAGCACCCCTGATCGGTTTCGCGGTCCTGAAAATTTCTGTCACATGCCGTCATTGCCGCAGCTCCGTAAGTATTTCGCAGGCGTAGACCAACGGCGTCCTCCGGACCCCCTTCCCACGCCGTATCTACGTGCGTAGCTTCTTTACCACGGCGCCTAATGGCATGCCCACGCCAGTGGACGCGCCGGCACCGTGAGCCCCCCACGCAGCTCTCCCCCCACCCCACTCCCCGGAGGCACGACATGCCCGTGCTCAGACCCGGCTCACCCCCCTCCCGCCCCTTCTCCGCCTCCCCCCGCGCCGCGCTCCTCACGGCCCTGCTCGCGGCGCTCTCCCTCGCTCTCCCGCTCACCTCCGCGCAGGCCGCGAGCACCCCCAGCCGCGGCTCCGCCCACATGGGCATGGGCGTCCTCGCCCACGACGGCCAGGGCGGCACGCCCACCACCGGCGACGCCACCCAGACCGAGGGCGTCGACGTCTCCGCCCACCAGGGCAACGTCGCCTGGTCGACCCTGTGGAACAGCGGGGTCCGCTGGGCGTACACGAAGGCGACGGAAGGCACGTACTACACGAACCCGTACTTCGCCCAGCAGTACAACGGTTCCTACAACGTCGGCATGATCCGCGGCTCGTACCACTTCGCCACCCCGGACACCACCAGCGGCGCCACCCAGGCCAACTACTTCGTCGACCACGGCGGCGGCTGGTCCCGCGACGGCAAGACCCTGCCCGGCGCCCTCGACATCGAGTGGAACCCGTACGGCGCCGCCTGCTACGGCAAGACCGCGAGCCAGATGGTCGGCTGGATCACCGACTTCGTCAACACGTACAAGTCGCGCACCGGCCGCTACCCGGTGATCTACACGGCCACCAGCTGGTGGACCCAGTGCACCGGCGACTACGGCGGCTTCGCGGTGAACAACCCCCTGTGGATCGCCCGCTACGCCTCGGACCCGGGGACGCTGCCGGCCGGGTGGTCGTACTACACCATGTGGCAGTACACCTCCTCCGGCCCGACCGTCGGCGACCACGACAAGTTCAACGGGGCACTGGACCGGGTGCAGGCACTGGCACTCGGCTGACCGGCCCTCCCGGCCGGGAATCGGGGGCACCCACCCGGCCGGGGAGCCGGGGTCCTTTCCCGGGCGAGGGTCTGGGGCACCCACCCGGTCGGGGAGCGGAGCCGGGGTCCCTTTCCGGGCGGGGGCCGGGGCATCCACCCGGCCGGGGAGCGGAGCCGGGGTCCCTTTCCGGATGGGAGTCCGGGGCATCCACCCGGCCGGGGGGGCGGAGCCGGGGTCCCTTTCCCCCGGGCTGGGGTCCGGGGCACCACCACGGCCGGGGAACCCCGGGTCCCTTCCCCCGCCGGGGAGCCGGGGCACCTTCACGGCCGAGGAGCCGGGAACCCTTCCCCCGGGCTGGGGTCCGGGGCACCTTCACGGCCGGGAGCCGGGGTCCCTTCCCCCGCCGGAGAGCCGGGCACCTTCACGGCCGAGGAGCCGGGGGCCCTTCCCCGGGCTAGGGTCCGGGGCACCTTCACGGCCGGGGAGCCGGGGTCCCTTCCCCCGCCCGGGAGCCGGGCACCTTCACGGCCGAGGAGCCGGGGGCCCTTCCCCGGGCTAGGGTCCGGGGCACCTTCACGGCCGGGGAACCCCGGGTCCCTTCCCCCGCCCGGGAGCCGGGCACCTTCACGGCCGAGGAGCCGGGGGCCCTTCCCCGGGCTAGGGTCCGGGGCACCTTCACGGCCGAGGAGCCGGGGTCCCTTCCCCCGCCCGGGAGCCGGGCACCTTCACGGCCGAGGAGCCGGGGACCCTCCCCCAGGCCGGGCCCGGGGCACCTTCACGGCCGGGAGACGGGGTCCCTTCCACCGCCGGGGAGCCAGGCACCTTCACGGCGGGCACCTTCACGGCCAGGGAGCCCGGGGCCGCCCCGGGCAAGTACAGCAGCGGGGCGCCGGACCGGTGCAGGCACTGATATTCAGGTGACACAGCCCTCCCGAGTGCAGGCACTCCCACCCGGGTGACACAGCCCTCCCAGCCGGGCATCGGCAGCACCCACCCGGCCGGGGAGCCGGAGTCCCTCCCCAGCCGAAGACCCCGGGCCCCAGGCGAGCGCAGCGGCAGGGTGCGGGCACGGCGCCGGTGCCCGGCCGGTGTCCGGGTCGTGGGCCGCGCCGGTGGGGACACCGGTTGCGCCGCGCTGCGTTGGTGCTCCGCGCCGCCCGGGATCATGCTGGTCAGGAGAGCCTGCCGAGCAAGGGCGAGATGAGCGGCGATGGAGCGACAGTCGACGTACACGGCCACGGCCACCATCGATGAGCGGGGCATCCTGACCGGCTGGAGCGAGGGAGCGCGGCGACTGCTCGGCTACGACTCCCCGGCCGTGCTCGGCCGGCCGGCCACCGCGCTCCTCGCCACCGACGCCGCCGCGGTCCGGCGGGCACTGACCGGCCGCGACCGCTGGAACGGCACCGTCCCGCTGCGCCACCGGGACGGCCGGCACCTGGAACTCGGCGTGCTCGCCCACCGCCGGACCACGGGCACCGGCGCCACCGACTGGCTCGTGGTGAGCGCCGTGACGGCCCGGACCCAGCCGCCCCGGGGCGAACCGCTGGAGGAGTGGACGTTCCTCCAGTCCCCCTTTCCGCTGGCGATCTTCGACGCCGAGCTGCGCCTGGTGCGCGCCAACCGCCGGCTGGAGCACGCCCTCGCCCTGCCCGAGGCGGCGATGCGCGGACTGGGCCTCGTCCACATCGTGCCGGGGACCGCGAGCGAGGAGGCCCACCGGGCGATGCGGCTGGCACTGGAGTCCGGCCGGCCGCAGGAGGCGCATGCCGGGCTCGGCCCCGGCCTCGGCCGGGTCACCCTCCTCACCCCCCTGAAGGACGCCGGCGGCCGGGTGCGGGCCGTCTGCCTGTCCGTGGAGCAGCCGTCCCCGGAGCCCACCGGCCACGCCCGGCCCGCCGCCGAGTCCGACACCGCCGTCGGGACGGCGGCGGACCAGGCCCGCGCCGCCCAGGAACTGGCCGAGGTCACCGTCCCCCGGCTGGCCGACGCGATGGCCGTCGACCTGCTGGACTCGCCGCTGACCGGCCCCGGGGCCGGCCGCCCGGGGCCGGAGCAGTTCGTGCTGCGCCGGGCCGCCCTGCGCACGGTCCCCGACGGAACGGGGGCCGGTGCGGGGTCCGGCTGGGGCACCCGTGTCGGCGAGGCGGTCGTCTGCCCGGCCGGCTCGCCGCCCGCCCGCTGTCTGACACTGGCCGGCCCGCAGCTGTACGACACGGCGGACCCGGTGGTCGCCGAGTGGGCGGCGCTGGACCCGGGCGCCGCGTGGGTGCGCGCGTCCGGGGCGCACGCCCTGCTGGCGGTTCCGCTGCTCGCCCCGGGCGGCACGCTGGGCGTCGCCCTGTTCGGCCGGCACCCCGAGCGGGGGTCCTTCGGCCCGGAGGAGCTGCGGCTCGCCGAGGAGTTCGCCGCCAAGGCCGCCGCCGGCATCGAGCAGGCCCGCGGCTACGCGCGCTCCCGGACCACCACCATGGCCCTGCAGCGCAGCCTGCTGCCGCACACGCTGCCCGAGCAGGAGGCCCTGGAGATCGCCACCCGCTATCTGCCGGCCGCGACCCGGGCCGGCGTGGGCGGCGACTGGTTCGACGTGATCCCGTTGTCGGGGGCGCGGGTCGCGCTGGTCGTGGGCGACGTCGTGGGCCACGGCATCCGTGCCTCCGCCACCATGGGCCGGCTGCGCACGGCGGTGCGCACCCTGGCCGACGTCGACCTGCCGGCCGACGAGCTGCTCACCCACCTGGACGACCTGGTGCTGCGCCTCGCCGCCGACGAGGGCAGCGCGGACCCGGACGCGGACAGCGCCGGCGGCATCGGCACCACCTGCCTGTACGCCGTCTACGACCCGGTCTCGCGCCGGTGCTCCCTGGCCCGGGCCGGGCATCCGCCGCCCGCCGTGGTGAGCCCGGACGGCGTCGTCCGCTTCCTCGACGTGCCCGCGGGGCCGCCGCTGGGGCTCGGCGGGCTGCCCTTCGAGGCGTTCGAGACGGAGCTGCCCGAGGGCAGCCTGCTGGCGCTGTACACCGACGGTCTGCTGGAGGCCCGCGACCACGACATCGACGAGGCGCTGGAGAAGATGTTCACCGCGCTGGGCCGTCCCGCGAAGTCACTGGACTCGGTGTGCGACCGGGTCCTCACCGAACTGCTCACCCGCCGCCCCGACGACGACATCGCCCTGCTGGTGGCCCGTACCCGGGCGCTGCACGAGGACCTGGTCGCCTCCTGGCAGCTGGACGACGAACTGACCGTCGTCTCCCGGGCCCGCCGGTACGCCACCGAGCAGCTGACGGCCTGGGGGCTGGACGAGGCCTCCTTCACCACCGAGCTGATGGTCAGCGAGCTGGTCACCAACGCCATCCGGTACGGCCGCCCGCCCATCCGGCTCCGGCTGATCCACCAGGGCACCAAACTGATCAGCGAGGTCTACGACTCCAGCGGCACCACCCCGCACATGCGGCGGGCCCGGATCTTCGACGAGGGCGGCCGGGGTCTGCTGCTGGTCGCCCAGCTCGCCGAGCGCTGGGGCACCCGGCACGACCGGGTGGGCAAGACGGTGTGGGCGGAGCAGTCGCTGACGACGCCCTGACCCCGGACGCGCCCCCGCCCCGCCGCGGAGAGCGGGCGGGGCGGGGCCGGACTAGTCCCAGAAGGTGTCCCAGTAGAAGTGGATGTCATTCCCGTGGTGTTCCTCGTACTGGTACACGTGCGCCGGGACGTGGGCCACCGTCGGTGTGACGGGTAGCAGCGCGCCTCCGGCGACCGCTCCGGCCGAGACGGCGAGCACGGCCAGCCGCCTGCCCCGCAGCCACTGGCGCACCACACGGGTACGGATCATGTGCTTCACGGTTCTCTCCTGTCGCGTTCCGCGGGCCCTGGTCGCTCTCCGGTGTCTCCGGCGCGGCCCGTACGTCCATTGGGCCGGAACGGCAGGCCGGGGTCATGTTCCGAGGTCTCGGGACTTGACGGGGGGTGAAGTGGCTGAACGCGGCCCCCGGTGGGGTGTCCGGAGCACGGGACCGGCCCAGGACGGAGGCTCGGGCGGCTCGGGAAGCGGCGGCGGTCCGGGACGCGGGTGCGGCTCGGCAAGCGCGGGCTCCGCGGCCCTCCACGCGTCCCGGTCCGCGCAGGGGGCGGCCGGGGGCAGGTCGGCCGACGCCGGTGCGGACGCGCTGCGGCCGGCGCCGCCGACGGCGCCGCGCAGGGCCCCCACGAACTCCAGGCAGGTGTCGTAGCGGTCGTCGGGGATCTTCGCCAGGGCCCGGCGCATGACCTCGTCCGCGACGGCGGGGATGTCCGGCCGGTCCTCGCTCAGCGCGGGCGGCGGGTCGTACTGGTGGGCCCAGAGCAGCTCCATGTGGTCCGCCCGCCGGAAGGGCGGGGCGCCCGAGAGGGTCTCGTGGACCACGCAGGCGAGGCTGTACTGGTCGGACCGGCCGTCCACCGGGCGCCCGGCGATCCGCTCGGGCGCCACGTAGTCCAGCGTGCCGACGAACTCGCCGGCCGTGGTGAACCCGGTGAGCGACAGGGACTTCTTGGCCAGCCCGAAGTCGGTGAGGTACACGTGCTCCGGGTGGTCGCTGTCGATGCCCTTGGTGATCAGTACGTTGCCGGGCTTGACGTCCCGGTGCACCAGGTCGCGGGCGTGGGCCGCGTCGAGGGCGGAGGCGAGCTGGGCGGCGATGCGCAGCGCGGCCGGGACCGGGAGGGGGCCCTCGCGGTCGAGCAGGGCGCGCAGGTCGAGGCCGGCCACGAAGCACATGGCGATGTACAGCACCCCGTCCGCCTCGCCGGCCTCGAAGACCGGCACGATGTTGGGGTGGTCGATGGCGGCGGCGACCCGGGACTCCTGGGCGAAGCGGCTGCGGAAGGCCTCGTTGCGGGTGTACTCGGGGGCGAGCAGCTTCAGGGCGACCGTGCGGCCGAGGCGCAGGTCCTTGGCGCAGTAGACGACGGCCATCCCGCCACGGCCGAGTTCGCGTTCCACCCGGTAGCCCGCGATCTCGGCCCCGATCAGGCCGGAGGCGCTGTCGGGAGCCCACGTCACGTCTGAATTCTACCGATTGATCCCCTTCCGGGCCCATGGCGGGGACGGGAACGGCGCGCACGGGAAAGGCCCGGGCCTCCCTCACGGGACCCGGGCCTCCCGCGTCCGGACGCTCGCACGGAGCTCGCACGGAGCTCATCCGGACGCTCCTCCGGGAGCGGCCGTCACGCCGCGACCGGAACCTCCGGCGCCGACTCGCTCGTGGCGGGCGCGAGCGCCAGCTCCAGGACCTGGCGGACGTCGGTCACGGCGTGGACGTCCAGCTTGTCCAGCACCTCGGCCGGGACGTCGTCCAGGTCCGGCTCGTTGCGCTTGGGGATGATCACGGTGGTCACCCCGGCGCGGTGGGCGGCGAGCAGCTTCTGCTTCACCCCGCCGATCGGCAGGACCCGGCCGGTCAGCGAGACCTCGCCGGTCATGGCGACGTCGGTGCGGACCAGGCGGCCGGAGAGCAGCGAGGCGAGGGCCGTGGTCATCGTGATGCCCGCGCTGGGGCCGTCCTTCGGCACCGCGCCCGCCGGGAAGTGGATGTGCACGCCCCGGTCCTTGAGGTCGGCCACCGGCAGCTCCAGCTCGGCGCCGTGGCTGCGCAGGAAACTCAGCGCGATCTGCGCCGACTCCTTCATCACGTCACCCAGCTGGCCGGTCAGGGTCAGCCCCGCCGCGCCCGTCTCCGGGTCGGCCAGGGACGCCTCGACGTAGAGCACGTCGCCGCCGGCACCGGTGACCGCGAGGCCGGTCGCCACACCGGGCACGGCCGTACGGCGCTCGGCCGGGTCCTGCGCGGACTCGGGCACGTGGTGCGGCCTGCCGATCAGCGCGCGCAGGTCGCCGTCGGTGACCGTGAACGGCAGCTCCCGCTCGCCCAGTTCGTGCTGGGCGGCGATCTTCCGCAGCAGCCGGGCGATGGACCGCTCCAGGGTCCGCACGCCCGCCTCGCGGGTGTACTCGCCGGCGAGCTTGCGCAGCGCGCTCTCGTCCAGCGTGACCTCGTCCTTGTCCAGTCCGGCCCGCTCCAGCTGGCGCGGGAGGAGGTGGTCGCGGGCGATGACGACCTTCTCGTCCTCGGTGTACCCGTCCAGGCGGACGATCTCCATCCGGTCGGCGAGGGCCTCCGGGATGGCCTCCAGGACGTTGGCGGTGGCGAGGAAGACCACGTCGGACAGGTCCAGCTCGACCTCCAGGTAGTGGTCCCAGAAGGTGTGGTTCTGCGCCGGGTCGAGCACCTCGAGGAGGGCGGCGGCCGGGTCGCCCCGGAAGTCGGAGCCCACCTTGTCGATCTCGTCCAGCAGGACCACCGGGTTCATCGACCCGGCCTCCTTGACGGCGCGCACGATCCGGCCGGGCAGCGCGCCGACGTACGTACGGCGGTGGCCGCGGATCTCGGCCTCGTCGCGGACGCCGCCGAGGGCGACCCGGACGAACTTGCGGCCCATGGCGTGGGCGACACTCTCCCCCAGGCTGGTCTTTCCGACACCGGGGGGACCGACCAGGGCGAGTACGGCACCGCCGCGCCGGCCGCCGATGACGCCGAGCCCGCGGTCGGTGCGCCGCTTGCGCACGGCCAGGTACTCGGTGATGCGCTCCTTCACGTCCTCGAGACCGGCGTGCTCGGCGTCCAGCACCGCCTTCGCGCCCTGGATGTCGTAGGCGTCCTCGGTCCGCTCGTTCCACGGCATCTCCAGGACCGTGTCCAGCCAGGTGCGGATCCAGGAGCCCTCGGGCGACTGGTCGGAGGCGCGCTCCAGCTTGTCGACCTCCTTCAGGGCGGCCTCGCGGACCTTCTCCGGCAGGTCGGCGGCCTCCACGCGGGCGCGGTAGTCGTCGGACTCCTCCCCCTCCTTCTCACCGTTGAGCTCCCGCAACTCCTTGCGGACCGCCTCCAGCTGACGGCGCAGCAGGAACTCGCGCTGCTGCTTGTCGACGCCCTCCTGGACGTCCTTGGCGATGGTCTCGGCCACGTCCTGCTCCGCGAGGTGGTCGCGCAGCTGCTGCGTGGCGAGCTTGAGGCGGGCCACCGGGTCGGCCGTCTCCAGCAGCTCGACCTTCTGCTCGGTGGTCAGGAACGGCGAGTAGCCGGAGTTGTCGGCGAGGGCCGACACGTCGTCGATGGCCTGGACGCGGTCCACGACCTGCCAGGCGCCGCGCTTCTTCAGCCACGTGGTGGCGAGCGCCTTGTACTCCTTGACCAGCTCGGTCACCTGGCCGGGCAGCGGCTCGGGAACGGTCTCCTCGACGCGGGCGCCCTCGACCCATAGGGCGGCGCCCGGTCCGGTGGTGCCGGCGCCGATGCGGACCCGGCTCCGGCCGCGGATCAGGGCCCCCGGGTCACCGTCGGCGAGCCGGCCGACCTGCTCGACCGTGCCGAGGACGCCGGTCCTGGCGTACGTGCCGTCGACGCGCGGCACCAGCAGCACCTTGGGCTTTCCGGGTTCGGAACGGGCGGCGGCCTGCGCGGCCTCCACCGCGGCCCGCACCTCGGCGTCGCTCAGGTCCAGCGGAACCACCATCCCGGGCAGCACGACCTCGTCGTCGAGCGGCAGCACGGGCAGGGTCAGCGTGAACGCCGGTGACTCAGCAGCCATGATTTCCCCTTCGGCAGTCAACTTGAGCTATGCCGACTCAATGTTCTGGCGCGGCCCATTGTTCCCGAGGGAGTGTTCGCTCTGAGCGATCATGGGCGTCGAAAGGGTGCCGACGGCGGAGCACACGCGCCGCGCGGGTGCCTCGCGGCCGGTCGGGCGGTGGGCCGGCCGGTCAGGCCGGCCCGCGCCGGCGGCGCACGAGGGGCCAGGCGGACACGCCGATCGCCAGGGCGATCAGGTGGCCCCAGTCGGTCAGGGGATCCGCGTACGCCAGCAGGGCGTCCAGGAGCGCGCCACCCACCAGTGCCAGCAGGGGCCAGCGCAGCCACGGGCCGAGGAGGCCCGCCAGCGCCCCGGCACTCGCGGCCACGCCGAAGCTGATGCCGTAGTCCAGGCGGTGCAGCGAGGATCCGGGCAGGTGGCCGGCGAGGACGGCGAGGCCCACCGGGACCTCGGTGGCGAGGGTGGCCAGGACATGGCCGGCCAGGAAGACGCCGGCGGCGCGCAGCGCGCCCGCCCGCCGCTCCAGCGCGGTGAGCACCAGCACGAAGCCGAGCGCGTACGGCGACAGGAGCCCGCCCGCGACCCACAGCGCGCTCGCCAGGAGCACCGGCACGGGCGCGCCGACCAGGTGGGCCACGTCCGTGCTGGACTCCTGGTGCAGGGCGTGCACCAGGCCGGGGTCGGCGAGGGCCGCGACCAGGGAGGTGACGGCCAGCACGGCCGTGTAGGCGAAGGTGAACGGGGTGCCGGCGGGCGTGGGCAGCAGGCGCCACGGACGGGGCAGCGGACGGGACGGGCGTGCGGCCGGAGCGGGGGGCGCGGCGCCGCGCTGGCGGGGTATGCCGTCGAGCAGGCCCGCGAGGACCGGGGGCGCGGCGGCCGTGCCGTCCGCGAGGGGCGTCCCCGGCGCGGGTGGGGACACGCCCTGCGAGGGGCCCGTCGTGCTCCGTTCCACGGTGAGGCGCTCCTTCCGTCGCGCCCCACCCTCCGTGCCCGGTGTGCCGCTGTCTATGACCGACGCCACCCGGGAGCGGATTCACGGCAACCTCTCACCGGCCTCCCGCGTCCGGCTCCCGGCCCTCGGCACACGTTGGGGGGCGTCCTGCGCAATTCCCGTGAACGCTAGACGCCGTTCGAGCAGGATGGGGGCATGACTGCCGTGTACGACTCTCCTGTGGTCCTTGACCGGCGCGACGGCCCGTACGGCGAGGTGGTGCTGCGCAGGCACGGCGCGCTGCTGCAGATCATCGCCAACGGCTGTTTCCTGATGGACACCTCCGACGGCCGGTCGGAGCGCCTGCTGGTCGACGCGGCCCGTGCCGCGCTGGACGGACGGCCGGCGCCCTCGGTGCTGATCGGCGGGCTGGGCGTGGGATTCTCGCTCGCACATGCCGCCACCGGGTCCGGCTGGGGGCGGATCACCGTGGTGGAGCGGGAGCCCGCCGTGATCGGCTGGCACCGGGACGGACCGCTGGCCGAGGTGTCCGCGGACGCGCTCGCCGACCCGCGGACCTCGATCGTGGAAGCGGATCTCGTGACCTACGTCAATGAGACATCGGACACGTTCGACGCGCTGTGCCTCGACATCGACAACGGGCCCGGCTGGACCGTCACGGAGGACAACGACAGCCTCTACTCACCGGCCGGACTGGCCGCCTGCGCCCGGGTGTTGAGGCCCGGCGGGGTACTCGCGGTGTGGTCGGCCGAGCCCTCTCCGGAATTTGAAGGAAGCTTGCGGAATGCCGGGTTCCAGCAGGTGCGTACCGAAGAGGTCCCGGTTGCCCGGGGCGTTCCGGACGCCGTCCACCTCGGCGTCCGACCTGGATAGCGACAGCGCGGTGAGTCCCCGTAATGTGCTGCCCTGACGCGGATCATTCAAGCGTCAATCGCAGACATGGGATCACCCCACGGATTCCGGAAAGCAACAACAGGGGCGGGCGATGGAGCAGACACACACCTCCCAGAGCGGCGCGGCGACGACCACCCCGGGCGCACAGCGCCGGGTGCTGGTCGTCGAGGACGACCCGACGATCGTCGACGCCATCGCGGCCCGGCTCCGCGCCGAGGGATTTCTGGTGCAGACGGCGGCCGACGGTCCGGCCGCCGTCGACACGGCCGAGGCCTGGCAGCCCGACCTGCTGATCCTCGACATCATGCTGCCCGGCTTCGACGGGCTGGAGGTGTGCCGGCGGGTGCAGGCCCAGCGGCCGGTGCCGGTACTGATGCTGACCGCGCGGGACGACGAGACGGACATGCTGGTCGGGCTCGGCGTCGGCGCCGACGACTACATGACCAAGCCGTTCTCGATGCGGGAGCTGGCGGCACGCGTGCACGTGCTGCTGCGCCGGATGGAGCGGGCCGCGCTGGCCGCCGCCACGCCCCGCTCCGGCATCCTGCGCCTCGGCGAGCTGGAGATCGACCACGCGCAGCGCAGGGTGCGGGTGAAGTCCGAGGACGTCCACCTGACCCCCACCGAGTTCGACCTGCTGGTGTGCCTGGCGAACACCCCGCGCGCGGTGCTCTCCCGCGAGCAGCTGCTGGCCGAGGTGTGGGACTGGGCGGACGCCTCCGGCACCCGCACGGTCGACAGCCACATCAAGGCGCTGCGGCGGAAGATCGGCGCGGAGCGCATCCGTACCGTGCACGGTGTGGGCTACGCGCTGGAGACACCGACCCCGTGAGCCGCGACGGGCGCCAGGCCGCACGGAGGAGCCCCGGGACCCTCGGCGAGGACCCCTGGGGCGGCGTACGCCCGTTCTCGATCAAGACCAAGCTGGGCGCGCTGGTCGTCATCTCGGTGCTCATCACCACCGGTCTGTCGATCGTCGCGGTGCACACCAAGACGGAGCTGCGCTTCATCACGGTCTTCTCCATGATCGCCACACTGCTCATCACGCAGTTCGTGGCGCACTCGCTCACCATGCCGCTGGACGAGATGAACGCGGTGGCCCGCTCCATCTCGCAGGGCGACTACACCCGCCGGGTGCGCGAGAACCGCCGGGACGAACTCGGCGACCTGGCCCAGACGATCAACGTCATGGCCGATGAGCTGGAGGCCCAGGACAACCAGCGCAAGGAGCTGGTCGCGAACGTCTCCCACGAGCTGCGCACCCCCATCGCGGGGCTGCGCGCGGTGCTGGAGAACATCGTCGACGGGGTCACCGAGGCCGACCCGGAGACCATGCGGACGGCCCTGAAGCAGACCGAGCGGCTCGGCCGGCTGGTGGAGACCCTGCTGGACCTGTCCCGGCTGGACAACGGCGTCGTCCCGCTGAAGCTGCGCCGGTTCGAGGTGTGGCCGTACCTCTCGGGCGTGCTGAAGGAGGCCAACATGGTCGCCTCGGCGCGCGCGGGCATGGCCACCGGCTCGGGCAGCCACACCCGCACGGACGTCCATCTGCACCTCGACGTGTCGCCGCCTGAGCTGACCGCGCACGCCGACCCCGAGCGCATCCACCAGGTCGTCGCCAACCTGATCGACAACGCGGTCAAGCACAGCCCGCCGCACGGCCGGGTGACCGTGCGGGCGCGCCGGGGGCCGCAGCCGGAGTCGCTGGAGCTGGAGGTCCTGGACGAAGGCCCCGGCATCCCCCGGTCCGAGTGGCACCGGGTGTTCGAGCGGTTCAACCGGGGTGCCGTCACCCGGCCGCACGGCCCGGGCAGCGACGGCGGTACGGGACTGGGGCTGGCGATCGCCCGCTGGGCGGTGGATCTGCACGGCGGCCGGATCGGTGTGGCCGAATCCGAGCGAGGCTGCCGGATCATCGTCACTCTCCCGGGACTGACTTCCGTCCCGAGTTGACGTAGGGTCCGAACCGGAAGGACAAGATCCACGTCGGTCGCCGCCGCTCCGCGCAGCTGGACACGTGTGATCACAGGCAGGCCCGCGCCACCCGTCGAACGAAGGCGCGCCGGGTCCGGGCCGCCGCACCCTCTCACATGCGGAACCACGCTTGTTTCCCGCCATTTCAAGCCCTGAAACAAGATTCTTGATGTGACTTACGCGACGATGACCTTGCCCGACCTGACCTTCCCGGCCATGGAGGCGTAGCCTTTATTCCCGCTGTCCATCACCTTGTGAAGCGGAAGAGGGCGGTTGCCGCCGTGTCGCCACAGTCCCCCAGTAACTCGAGCATCTCCACCGACGACCAAGCCGGGAAGAACCCCGCTGCCGCGTTCGGTGCGAACGAGTGGCTCGTCGACGAGATCTATCAGCAGTACCTCCAGGACCCGAATTCGGTAGACCGCGCCTGGTGGGACTTCTTCGCCGATTACAAGCCGGGGGCTCCTGCCACCCCGGCCCCGGCGGGTACTGCGGCCACGGGGGCCGCAGAGACCACCACGGCCCCGAAGCCCCAGCCCGCGGCCCCGGCCCCCCAGGCCGCCGCCCCGGCCGCCCCCGCGGCCGCGAAGCCCGCCGCGGCCGCCGCTCCCGCGGCGCAGGCCGCCCCCGCCCCGGCCAAGCCGGCGACGCCCGCACAGGCGCCCGCTCAGCCGAAGGCGAAGCCCGGTGCAGGCACCGGCTCCACCGGAGCGGCCGGCGCCGCGCGGTCTTCGGCCGCCGAGGCCCCCGAAGGTCCCGAGTTCGTGACGCTGCGCGGTCCGTCCGCCGCCGTCGCGAAGAACATGAACGCCTCGCTGGAGCTGCCGACCGCGACGTCCGTGCGCGCGGTCCCGGTGAAGCTGCTGTTCGACAACCGGATCGTCATCAACAACCACCTGAAGCGCGCCCGGGGCGGGAAGATCTCCTTCACGCACCTGATCGGCTTCGCGATGGTGCAGGCCATCAAGGCCATGCCGTCGATGAACTGGTCGTTCGGCGAGAAGGACGGCAAGCCGACCCTCGTCAAGCCGGCGCACGTCAACCTCGGTCTGGCCATCGACCTGGTCAAGCCGAACGGCGACCGCCAGCTCGTCGTGGCCGCCATCAAGAAGGCCGAGACGCTGAACTTCTTCGAGTTCTGGCAGGCCTACGAGGACATCGTCCGCCGCGCCCGTGAGGGCAAGCTGACGATGGACGACTTCACCGGTGTCACGGTCTCCCTGACCAACCCCGGCGGCCTGGGCACCGTCCACTCCGTGCCGCGCCTGATGCCCGGCCAGTCCGTGATCATGGGCGTCGGCTCCATGGACTACCCCGCGGAGTTCCAGGGCACCAGCCAGGACACCCTGAACAAGCTCGGCATCTCGAAGGTCATGACGCTCACGTCGACCTACGACCACCGGGTCATCCAGGGCGCCGCCTCCGGCGAGTTCCTGCGCACCGTCGCCAACCTGCTGCTCGGCGAGAACGGCTTCTACGACGACATCTTCGAGGCGCTGCGCATCCCCTACGAGCCGGTCCGCTGGCTCAAGGACATCGACGCCAGCCACGACGACGACGTCACCAAGGCCGCGCGCGTCTTCGAGCTGATCCACTCCTACCGGGTCCGCGGCCACGTCATGGCCGACACCGACCCGCTGGAGTACAAGCAGCGCAAGCACCCCGACCTGGACATCACCGAGCACGGGCTCACCCTGTGGGACCTGGAGCGCGACTTCGCGGTCGGCGGTTTCGCCGGCAAGTCGATGATGAAGCTGCGCGACATCCTCGGTGTGCTGCGCGACTCGTACTGCCGCACCACCGGCATCGAGTTCATGCACATCCAGGACCCCAAGCAGCGCAAGTGGATCCAGGACCGCGTCGAGCGCCCGCACGCCCGCATGGAGCGCGAGGAGCAGCTGCGGATCCTGCGCCGGCTCAACGCCGCCGAGGCCTTCGAGACGTTCCTGCAGACGAAGTACGTCGGCCAGAAGCGCTTCTCGCTGGAGGGCGGCGAGTCCGTCATCCCGCTGCTCGACGCGGTGATCGACTCCGCCGCCGAGTCCCGCCTGGACGAGGTCGTCATCGGCATGGCCCACCGCGGCCGCCTGAACGTCCTCGCCAACATCGTCGGCAAGTCGTACGCGCAGATCTTCCGCGAGTTCGAGGGCAACCTCGACCCGAAGTCGATGCACGGCTCCGGCGACGTGAAGTACCACCTGGGCGCCGAGGGCACCTTCACCGGCCTGGACGGCGAGCAGATCAAGGTCTCGCTGGCCGCCAACCCGTCCCACCTGGAGACGGTCGACCCGGTCATCGAGGGCATCGCCCGCGCCAAGCAGGACATCATCAACAAGGGCGGCACGGACTTCACGGTCCTGCCCGTCGCGCTGCACGGCGACGCGGCCTTCGCCGGCCAGGGCGTGGTGGCCGAGACGCTGAACATGTCGCAGCTGCGCGGCTACCGCACCGGCGGCACGGTCCACATCGTCATCAACAACCAGGTCGGCTTCACCGCGGCCCCCGAGTCCTCCCGCTCGTCGATGTACGCGACGGACGTGGCCAGGATGATCGAGGCCCCGATCTTCCACGTGAACGGCGACGACCCCGAGGCCGTGGTCCGCGTCGCGCGTCTGGCCTTCGAGTTCCGCCAGGCGTTCAACAAGGACGTGGTGATCGACCTCATCTGCTACCGCCGCCGCGGTCACAACGAGTCGGACAACCCGGCCTTCACCCAGCCGCTGATGTACGACCTGATCGACAAGAAGCGCTCGGTGCGCAAGCTCTACACCGAGTCCCTGATCGGTCGCGGCGACATCACCCTGGAAGAGGCCGAGCAGGCCCTGCAGGACTACCAGGGCCAGCTGGAGAAGGTCTTCACCGAGGTCCGCGAGGCCGTCACGACGCAGCAGGCCACCGGCCCCGTGTCGGACCCGCAGGCGGAGTTCCCGGTCGCCGTGAACACCGCGATCTCCTCGGAGGTCGTCAAGCGCATCGCCGAGTCCCAGGTCAACATCCCCGACTCCTTCCACGTGCACCCGCGCCTGCTGCCCCAGCTGCAGCGCCGGGCGACGATGGTCGAGGAGGGCACGATCGACTGGGGCATGGGCGAGACCCTCGCGGTCGGCTCGCTGCTGCTGGAGGGCACCCCGGTCCGGCTGTCGGGCCAGGACTCCCAGCGCGGTACCTTCGGCCAGCGCCACGCGGTCCTCATCGACCGCGAGACGGGCGAGGAGTACACCCCGCTCCAGTACCTCGCCGAGGACCAGGCGCGCTACAACGTCTACAACTCCCTGCTGTCCGAGTACGCGGTCATGGGCTTCGAGTACGGCTACTCGCTGGCCCGCCCGGACGCGCTCGTGATGTGGGAGGCGCAGTTCGGCGACTTCGTCAACGGCGCCCAGACGGTGGTCGACGAGTACATCTCCGCGGCCGAGCAGAAGTGGGGCCAGACGTCCGGCGTCACCCTGCTGCTGCCGCACGGCTACGAGGGCCAGGGCCCGGACCACTCCTCGGCCCGTGTCGAGCGCTTCCTCCAGCTCTGCGCGCAGAACAACATGACGGTCGCCATGCCGACCCTGCCGTCGAACTACTTCCACCTCCTGCGGTGGCAGGTGCACAACCCGCACCACAAGCCGCTGGTGGTCTTCACCCCGAAGTCGATGCTGCGTCTGAAGGCCGCCGCGTCGAAGACGGAGGAGTTCACGTCGGGCCAGTTCCGTCCCGTCATCGGGGACACCACGGTGGACCCGGCCGCGGTCCGCAAGGTCGTGTTCGTGGCCGGCAAGCTGTACTACGACCTGGAGGCCGAGCGGCAGAAGCGCGGCGCCACGGACACGGCGATCATCCGCATCGAGCGGCTGTACCCGCTGCCGGGTGCCGAGCTCCAGGCGGAGGTCAACAAGTACCCGAACGCCGAGAAGTACCTGTGGGCGCAGGAGGAGCCGGCGAACCAGGGTGCCTGGCCGTTCATCGCGCTCAACCTGATCGACCACCTGGACCTGGCGGTCGGCGCGGACATCCCGGCCGGCGAGCGGCTGCGGCGCATCTCGCGTCCGCACTCGTCGTCCCCGGCGGTGGGCTCCGCGAAGCGGCACCAGGCCGAGCAGGAGCAGCTCGTCCGCGAGGTGTTCGAGGCGTAGTGCCTCCGGCGGTCAGCTGAAGGCAAGGGCCCGGTACCGAGTTCCGACTCGGTACCGGGCCCTTCGCGTGGTCCCCCGCGCCCCCTCGCGCCCCCTCGGGCCGCTTCGGCCCGGATGGGCCGTGGGTCCCGGTGCGGCCGCACCGTGCCCGTCTGCGGCCGAGGCGGTGTGCGGGGGCGGTGTGCGGGGGCGGTGTGCGGGGGCGGTGTGCGGGGGCGGGACGCCCGGCGGTGCGGGTGCGGGATGGTGTGCGGGTGCGGGCGCCCTGCGCCCTCCTGGCCCCCTGGTTCCCTGCTTCCCTGCTCGACTACTCGTCGTCCTCGTCATCGAGCCGCGCGAGCCAGGTCGCCAGCCGCTCCACTGGCACCTCGAAGTCCGGGTTCAGATCCACGAACGTCCGCAGCTGCTCGGCGAGCCACTCAAAGGTGACCTCTTCCTCGCCACGCCGCTTCTCCAACTCCTCGATACCGCGGTCGGTGAAGTACATAGGGTCACGTCTCCTGCGTAAACGTCGGCCTGCCAACAACTCCCCCCAGCGTATGCGCCCCGTCCCGCGCCGTCGGCCACGGAGGGCTGCCGGGGGGCCGCGGCGACGCCCCGCCGGCCAGGGCAAGCCGCCCTCCCGCGCCGGCACGAGCGCCCCTTCCCTCGCTCCTCCTCCCTCGAACGAGTGTCTTGACTTCCCCGAGCCGCGATATATCGTGTTTGAGAACGGGACGCGATATGGCGCGTCCGCGTCTCGCACACCGTGACCGGCCGAGGAGGCCCCATGTCCGAGTGGTCCGTCACCGAACCCCGGAAGCTCACCTTCGACACCCCCGTCCACGACCTCCACGTCCGCATCGTCAACGGCACGGTCAACGTGGTCGGCACGGACGACGGCCCCGCCCGCCTGGAGGTCTCGGACCTGGAAGGCCCGCCCCTGGTGGTCACCCAGCGCGGCGGCACCCTCACCGTGGCCTACGAGGACCTCCCCTGGAAGGGCTTCCTCAAGTGGCTCGACCACAACGGCTGGCGCCGCACCGCCGTCGTCTCCCTGGCCGTCCCCACCGGCACCCGCGTGGAGGTGGGCGTCGTCGGCGCCACCGCGGTCGTCTCCGGTATCCGCGGTCCCGCCGCGGTGAAGGGAGTCACCGGCGACACCACCCTCGTCGGCCTCTCGGGCCCCGTCCGGGCGGACACCGTCTCGGGCAACGTGGAGGCCCAGGCGGTCACCGGCGACCTCCGCTTCCACTCGGTCTCGGGCGACCTCACCGTGGTCGAGGGCTCCGGCACCTCCGTGCGGGCCGACTCCGTCAGCGGCTCCATGATCGTCGACCTGGACCCGGACGGCCCCACGGACATCGGTCTCACCAGCGTCTCCGGCGAGATCGCCATCCGCCTCCCGCACCCGGCGGACGCCGAGGTGGAGGCGAACACGGCGAGCGGCACGATCTCCAACGCCTTCGACGGACTCCGCGTACACGGCCGGTGGGGCGCCCACAAGATCACCGGCCGTCTCGGCGCGGGAACCGGCAAGCTGCGCGCCACCACCGTCTCCGGCTCGATCGCCCTGCTGCGCCGGCCGCCCCGGGACGACGAGGAGAGCACCCCCTGGGAGACCGAGCCTCCGAAGCCCCCGGCCTCCGACGCATCCCACCCGCCCGGCCACCCCTCGGCCGCCCCGGGGGACAATTCCGTCTCCGGCCGGGACGCCACCGCCACCGCCACTGGTGCAACGGACACCACCGATGCCACCGGCACCCCGGACGACCCCGGCGCCGGCGGCGCCCCGGCCGACGGCACGACCGACAAGAAGGTGCTCTGACATGCCTCCCGTCTTCGCCCACGGCCGCCTCCGCCTGTACCTGCTCAAGCTCCTCGACGAAGCCCCGCGCCACGGCTACGAGGTGATCAGACTCCTCGAGGAGCGCTTCCAGGGGCTCTACGCCCCCTCGGCCGGCACGGTCTACCCCCGGCTGGCCAAGCTGGAGGCGGAGGGCCTGGTCCGGCACACCACGGAGGGCGGCCGCAAGGTGTACGCCATCACGGACGCCGGCCGCGCCGAACTGGCCGACCGCAGCGGCGAGCTGGCCGACCTGGAGCTGGAGATCCGCGAGTCGGTCGCGGAACTGGCCGCCGAGATCAGGGCCGACGTGCGCGGCGCGGCCGGCGACCTGCGCCGCGAGGTGCGCGCCGCCGCCTCCGAGGCCCGCCGGGACACGAAGGACACCGGGGGCGAGCGCCCTTACGGGGAGTACGACGGGCCGGACGACAAGGAGGCCTGGAAGGCCGCCAAGGAGGAGATGCGCCGGGTCAAGCAGGAGTGGAAGGAGCAGGCGCGGCGCGCGAAGGACGAGAGCCGCCGGGCCCGCGAGGAGGCCCAGCGGGCCCGCCGCCAGGCCCAGGAGGCCCAGGCACGGGCGCGGGCCCAGGCGCAGGAGGAGCTCCAGCGCATCGCCCGCCGCGTCCAGGACCGGGTCCAGGACCACTTCACCCCCGGCGACTGGCCGACCGGACTCCGCGAGGGCCTGACGGAACTGGCCAAGGACCTCGGCGAGTTCGGGAAGGACTTCGGGAACAACCTCGGCAAGGAGTTCGGCAGGGACCGCGGCTTCGCCCACCCCGCCGACGAGACGCGCGCATCCGCGCCCGCCCCCGACCACGCCTCAGACGTCCACCACACCCCGCCCCCGAAGGACTTCCCCGCCGCGTACGAGCCCTCCTGGGCACACGAGGAGTCCACCGGTGACCCGGCCCGCGATCTGGACCGCCTGCTGGACCGCTTCCGCGACGGCATCCGCGACGCGGCCCGCGACCACGGCGTCACCCCCGCCCAGCTGAGCGAGGCCCGCCGGCACCTGTCCACGGCGGCCGCCCACATCGCGGCCGTACTCCACACCCCGGCCCACTGACCCGCCACCCGTCGGCGTCGACGGGTCGCGGGGAGGGCGGACGCGGCACTGGCACGACGCTGCCTGCCGTCCCTCGGCGGGGGGCCTTTCCGGTCGCTGCGGTGGAAACGGTCTCCCAGCCGGCTGGGGCGGCCGCGGGGGCCGGGGCCGGGCGGCTGGCCGGCAGCGCTCCGGGCGGCCGGTCCGTCCGGGCGTTCGGCCCGCCGGTCTGCTCGGCCTGCCGGCCCGGAAGGCCGCGTTCGCCCGGCCGGAGGACGGGCAGGGCCCGGCCGGAGGACGGGCAGGGCCCGGCCGGAGGACGGGCAGGGCCCGGCTCCGCGTGCCGCCGCCGCGGACCGACAGATGCCACTCCGCAAGCGCCGTTAGCCCGGCGGCCGGCGGCCGGCGGCCGGCGCTCGGCGCTCGGCGCTCGGCGGCCGAGGGCCGAGGGCCGGCGCCCGAGGGCCTGCCCACACCAGGGTCCCCCGACCGCTCACCCCGTCTCGGCACCCCCTCGGCGCCCACTCGGCACCAGCTCTCCGCCACCCCCGCTCACCGTCCGGCCGAGCGAGCCTCCAGGGCGGGCGGGCAGACCCTCGTCACCGACTCGAACGTCACCCCGTGATCGGCCAGCACCTCCCCCGCCACCCCCGGTACCACCGTCAACGCCAGCAGCAGATGCTCGTCCCCGATGCGCCGGTCGTGCCGGGCGAGGGCGATCCGCAGGGACCTCTCCAACACCCCCTTGGCCGCTCGGCCGAAGGCCGGCCGGCGCCCCTGGAGCCGCCCCCGCCGCTCCAGGTCGCCGGACATCGCACCGGCCCCGTGCGTCTCCTCCACCCGGGCCACGATCTCCGACACATCGATCCCCAGTCCCGCCAACGCCTCCGTGTCGGCCCGGGTCAGCCCGGCCCGCCGCCGCGCCTCGCGCACCGCCCGGCGTACCGGCTCCCGGTCCTGCGGCTCCGCGAGCCCGAGCGCGGCGAGCGCGAACGACGCCCGGCTGCCCTCGCCATCGAGGAGGGCGAGCAGCAGATGCTCGGCGCCGACCGTCCGTGCCCCGCCGCTCCACGCGTTCTCGACCGCGCCCGTGACCACCGCCCGGGCGTCCTTGGTGAACCGCTCGAACATCAATGCCTCCCGTACTTCTTGTGCACGGCCTGCCTGCTGACACCCAGCTCCGCGGCGATCTCCTGCCACGACCAGCCCTGATGGCGCGCACTGCGCACCTGTACCGCCTCCAGCTGCTCCAGCAGCCGGCGCAGCGCGGCCACGGCCCGCAGTCCGACCCGCGGGTCCCGGTCTCCGGCGCGCTCGGCGAGATCGGTTGCCTCACTCATGATGTCAATCTAGGTTGACACCTTCGATTTGTCAACCAAAGTTGACAGACAGCCCGAGCGAAAGGCGGGCCCGCGTCCCGGACCCGCCTCTCAGCCCCACTCCCGGCCCGACTCCGGGCCCGACTCTCGGCCCGACTGCCTCGCGGGCTCAGGAATGGGTGAGCACGATCTTCCCGAACTGCTCCCCGGAGGCCAGCCGTTCGAAGCCCTCGCGGGCCCGGTCCAGCGGCAGCTCCTCGTCGATGACGGGCCGTACACCGGTCGCGGCGCAGAAGGCGAGCAGGTCCTCCAGCTCGTCCTTGGTGCCCATGGTGGAGCCGACCACCTTCAGTTCGAGGAAGAAGATGCGGGTCAGCTCGGCGTGCGAGGGCCGGTCCCCGCTGGTGGCACCGGAGATGACGAGCGTTCCGCCGGGCCGCAGGGACTTCACCGAGTGGGACCAGGTGGCGGCGCCCACGGTCTCGATGACCGCGTCCACCCGCTGCGGCAGCCGCGCCCCGGGCTCCACGGCCTCCACCGCGCCCAGCTCCAGCGCCCGCTTCCGCTTGGCCTCGTCCCGGCTGGTGGCGAAGACCCGGAGTCCGGCCGCCTTGCCGAGGATGATCGCGGCCGTGGCGACACCGCCGCCCGCGCCCTGCACGAGGACCGAGTCCCCGGGCCGTACACCGGCGTTGGTGAACAGCATCCGGTACGCGGTCAGCCAGGCGGTCGGCAGGCAGGCGGCCTCGGCGAAGGAGAGCTCCTTCGGCTTGGGCAGGACGTTCCAGGTCGGTACGGCGACCTGTTCGGCGAAGGTGCCCTGGTAGCGCTCGGTGAGGATGGAGCGCGGCTCGTCGGGGCCGACGCCGTGGCCGGTCTGGCCGATGACGGAGTGCAGGACGACCTCGTTGCCGTCCTCGTCGACCCCGGCGGCGTCGCAGCCGAGGATCATCGGCAGCCGGTCCTCCGGGAGGCCGACGCCCCGCAGGGACCAGAGGTCGTGGTGGTTGAGGGAAGCGGCCCGCACGGTGATGGTGCTCCAGCCGGGACGGGCCTGGGGAGCCGGACGCTCCCCCAACTCAAGGCCGGTGAGCGGCTGGTCGCGGTCGATTCGGGCGGCGTAGACAGCGAACATGATGCCGACGATAGGTGCACGGTGCAGCGGGCGGAACCAGCGTCCGCTGTGACACATGCCCTCTTGCGCAACGGCACCCATGCGGCGCAGCACCGCGCCGACGCGCCCGGGAGCGCCTCGTCCGCACCCGACCGGAGGGGCGGCCGGGCGGGATGAAAAGTGCGGAAGGAGAAGGAAAGAGGCAGAAAAACGGCCCCGCCCACAGGGGCGGGGCCGTTCAGCGCGATGTCAGCGACGGGCGACGCCCGCGGCCCGGGCCGCGGCGGCGACCGCGGCGGTGACGGCCGGGGCGACCCGCTCGTCGAACGGCGACGGGATCACGTAGTCGGCGGCGAGGTCGTCGCCGACCACCGCGGCCAGCGCCTCCGCCGCGGCGATCTTCATCCCCTCCGTGATCCGCGTGGCCCGCACCTGGAGCGCGCCCGCGAAGATCCCGGGGAAGGCCAGCACGTTGTTGATCTGGTTCGGGAAGTCCGACCGTCCGGTGGCGACGACCGCCGCGTACTTGTGCGCGACGTCGGGGTGCACCTCCGGGTTCGGGTTGGCCATCGCGAACACGAAGGCGCCCTCCGCCATGGAGGCCACGGCCTCCTCCGGGACCGTACCGCCGGAGACGCCGATGAAGACGTCCGCGCCCGCGAGGGCGTCCTCCAGGGTGCCGGTGAGGCCGGCCTTGTTCGTGAAGCCGGCCAGCTCGCGCTTGACCGGGGTCAGGTCCTCCCGGTCGGCGGACACGACGCCCTTGCGGTCCGCGACCGCCACGTCCCCGATGCCGGCCTCGACCAGCATCCTGGCGATGGCGACACCGGCCGCGCCGGCGCCCGAGATGACGGCCCGCAGCTGCCCGATCTCACGCCCGCTCAGCCGGGCCGCGTTCCGCAGCGCCGCGAGCGTCACGACGGCCGTACCGTGCTGGTCGTCGTGGAACACCGGGATGTCCAGGCGCTCCTGGAGCCGGCGCTCGATCTCGAAGCACCGGGGCGCCGAGATGTCCTCCAGGTTCACTCCGCCGAAGGAGGGAGCGAGCCGGACGACGGTCTCGACGATGTCGTCCACGTCGGTGCAGTCGAGCGCGATCGGCACCGCGTCGACGCCGCCGAACTGCTTGAAGAGGATCGCCTTGCCCTCCATCACGGGGAGGGAGGCCTGGGGACCGATGTCCCCGAGTCCGAGCACGGCCGTGCCGTCGGTGACGACGGCGACCACGCTGGACTTCCATGTGTAGTCGTTGACCAGCTCCGGCTGTTCCGCGATCGCGGTGCACACGCGAGCGACGCCGGGCGTGTACGCGAGGGAAAGGTCGTCCTTGTCGCGGACCGGCACGGTGGCCTGCACAGCCATTTTGCCGCCGCGATGCAGGGCGAACACCGGATCGAAGGAATCGAGGGGCTCGGCCCCGCCGTCCTGGTCCGTCGTGCCGTCGCTGCGAGGATTGACGATCTCCGCTGCCACTTTGTTTTACCCCTTAGGTATGCATGGTTTGAGGGTCGACCACTCCTGGTGAGGGGTGGGCGGGCACCGCGTACGGCTCGATTGCGGATACGTACGAGCTCATACGCGACGGGCGCGCCGCACACGCGCCCTGAGCCCCGGATGAGGGGTGTAAAGAACCTTCTTACCGGACGGACGGTGCCCAGGACGAGTCCATTAGGTGCAAGGTCACATCCAGGAACCGCAAAGCGACACGCGGGTGACGCGCGGCCGACGGACCGGAACGGCGCGAAAACGCCCAAGGCCGACCGATGGGGCCCGGGGGAAGGGCGACCACATGGTGAGACATGCCGAAGATTTTCCGGCCGGAGCGCTGGATTCCCGAAGATCTTCGACGGTGACACACCAAGGATGTCCGGACCTGATGCGGTTCGGGGGTCACCCGTTATCCGATTTTGACATAGCGACTCCTCTGAATGGCGTAGTCCGAATGGCAAGATGCCGTAAACCCACGAGGTCGCGACACCCGAAGGTGTGTGTTTCCGTCGACCCATCGGCAACTCTTCGCATCCGCCGGAGGAACCACGATGACCGCAAGCTCCACCCGTCGTACGACCGCAGCGCGCTCCCGTCTGGCCGCGGCCGGTGCGATCGCGGTCGCAGGGGCCCTGCTGCTCACCGGCTGCGGTGACCAGACCAAGGAAAAGAACAACGACTCCGGCGCGTCCGTCACCAGCGCACCGCTCGCCGACAAGCTCCCGCAGGAGATCCGGAGCAAGGGCAAGATCCGCGTCGGTTCGGACATCGCCTACGCCCCCGTGGAGTACAAGGACTCCAGCGGCAAGGTCGTCGGCCTCGACCCGGACCTGGCGGCGGCGCTGGGCAAGCAGCTCGGGGTGACGTTCGACTTCCAGAACGGCACCTTCGACGGCCTGATCACCGGTCTGCGCTCGGACCGCTACGACATCGCGATGTCGGCGATGACGGACAACAAGAACCGTCAGGAGGGTGTCGACCCCGACACGGGCAAGAAGGTCGGCGAGGGCGTCGACTTCGTCGACTACCTGACCGCCGGTGTCTCGATCTACACCCGCAAGGGCGACACCAAGGGCATCACGAGCTGGGACGACCTGTGCGGCAAGAAGCTCGCCGTGCAGCGCGGCACCACCTCGGAGGACCTGGCCAAGCAGCAGGCCAAGAAGTGTCCGAGCGGTAAGAAGCTCGCCATCGAGCCCTTCGACGACAACCAGCAGGCCCAGACCCGGCTGCGTTCGGGCGGCGCGGACGCCGTGTCCGCCGACTTCCCGGTGGCCGCGTACGCGGTGAAGACCTCCGGCGGCGGCAAGGACTTCCAGACCGTCGGCGAGCAGGTCGAGGCGGCCCCGTACGGCATCGCGGTCTCCAAGACGGAGACGCAGCTGCGCGACGCCCTCCAGGCCGCGATGAACGCGATCATCAAGAACGGCGAGTACCAGCGGATCCTCGAGAAGTGGGGCGCCCAGGACGGCGCCGTCAAGCAGTCCGTGATCAACGGCGGCAAGTGACCCGCGGCAGCCAGCGGCCACCGAGAGGCAATACCCGTGACTGACATCGACAAGACGGCGGAGCCGGCGGACGCGCCCCCGGCCGGCGCGGAGGCCATCAAGGCCATCCCGGTCCGGCACTACGGGCGGTACGTCGCCGCCGTCATCGCGATCGCGCTCCTCGTCGCGATCGTCTACGCGTTCGGCCAGGGCAGGATCAACTGGCACGCGGTACCGGACTACTTCTTCGACGACCGAATCATGACCGGTGTCGGCAAGACCCTGCTGCTGACGGTGCTGTCGATGCTGATCGGCATCGTCGGCGGCATCGTGCTCGCGGTGATGCGGCTGTCGAAGAACCCGGTGACCTCGTCCATCTCCTGGTTCTACATCTGGTTCTTCCGCGGCACCCCGGTCCTGGTCCAGCTGTTCCTCTGGTTCAACCTGGGTCTGGTCTTCGAGTACATCAACCTGATGCCGTTCTACAAGGACTACTGGTCGAACTTCATGACGCCGCTGCTGACGGCGCTGCTCGGCCTGGGTCTGAACGAGGCGGCGTACATGGCCGAGATCTGCCGGGCGGGCCTGCTCGCGGTGGACGAGGGCCAGACCGAGGCGGCTCACGCGCTCGGCATGAGCCACGGCAAGACGCTGCTCCGGGTGGTCATCCCGCAGGCGATGCGGGTGATCGTGCCGCCTACGGGCAACGAAGTGATCAACATGCTGAAGACGACCTCGCTCGTGGCGGCCGTCCAGTACCCCGAACTGTTCCGCTACGCCCAGGACATCGGCCAGAACTCCGGTGCCCCGGTGGAGATGTACTTCCTCGCCGCGGCCTGGTACCTGATCATGACCTCGGTGCTGAGCGTGGGCCAGTACTACATCGAGCGGTACTACGCACGCGGTTCCAGCCGCCAGCTGCCGCCGACGCCGTGGCAGAAAGTGAAGACGAACATGCTGTCCCTGGGCCGGCCCAAGGGAGGCATGGCATGACCGACAAGCTGAGCAAGACACAGGACGCGGAGCCCCGCGGCACCGTCCCGATGGTCAAGGCGGAGGGCGTCCACAAGTCCTTCGGCCACGTCGAGGTGCTCAAGGGCATCGACCTGGAGGTGAAGCCGGGCGAGGTGTTCTGCCTCATCGGCCCCTCCGGCTCCGGCAAGTCGACGTTCCTGCGGTGCATCAACCACCTGGAGAAGATCAACGCCGGCCGGCTGTACGTCGACGGCGACCTGGTCGGCTACCGCCAGCAGGGCGAGAAGCTGTACGAGCTGCGTGACCGCGAGGTCGCCATGAAGCGCCGGGACATCGGCATGGTCTTCCAGCGCTTCAACCTGTTCCCGCACATGACGGCCGTGGAGAACGTCATGGAGGCGCCGGTACAAGTCAGGGGCGTGAGCCGGGCTCAGGCCAAGGAACGCGCCATGCAGTTGCTGGAGCGCGTGGGCCTGGCCGACCGGGCCGGGCACTACCCCTCGCAGCTCTCCGGCGGCCAGCAGCAGCGCGTGGCGATCGCCCGGGCGCTGGCCATGGACCCCAAGCTCATGCTGTTCGACGAGCCGACCTCGGCGCTGGACCCGGAGCTGGTCGGTGACGTCCTGGACGTCATGCGCGACCTCGCCGAGTCCGGCATGACCATGGTCGTCGTCACCCACGAGATGGGCTTCGCCCGCGAGGTGGGCGACAGCCTGGTGTTCATGGACGACGGTGTGGTGGTGGAATCCGGCCACCCGCGAGAGGTCCTGACGAACCCGCAGCACGAGCGGACGCAGTCCTTCCTGTCGAAGGTGCTCTGACCCGGGGCGGACCGGGCACCACGCACGACGAAGGGCGGTACGGCTTCCCGTACCGCCCTTCGTCATGCCGCGTCCGTCATGCCGCCGGGGCAGGGGCCCGGTGCCGAAGTCCGTGCCGTATCCCGTGCGGCCGCGGGCTACTTGAGGGCGAGCAGCAGTGTGTCGGAGGGCGAGCACCACACCGGGCGGGCCTCGGAGAACCCCTTGTCGCGCAGGACGCGCGCGTGCCAGGCGGCCGGCGGCGTGTCCCCGTCGGCGTGCTCGCCGTAGATCTCGAAGCGGCGGGCGGTCGGTTCGCCGAGAACCGGGTCCTGGGCGGCCAGCTGCCACCACTCGGTCCAGTCGAGGGCGCCGCCGCGCTTGGCCTGATCCATGCGGGCGCGGCGCTGGGCACGCTCGGCCGCGTTGATCCGGGGCGTGGTGTCATCGATCATGTGGTCCGCGTTCATGAAGACACCACCGTCGCGAACCAGCTCCGCGACCTGACCGTAGAGGGCCGCGAGGGGTTCGCTGTGCAGCCAGTGGAGGGCCGTTGCGGTCAGTACGGCGTCGTACGAGTCGTACGGCAGCTTCGCCGGCCAGTCCGGGTCCTTGAGGTCGGCGGTGACGAGGACGACCCGGTCGTCGCCCTCGAAGGTGCCCTGCGCGATGGCGAGCAGCGCCGGGTCGAGGTCGACGCCGGTGCTGGCGGCCTGGGGGAAACGGCGGAGCAGCCGGGCGGTGATGCTGCCGGTGCCGCACGCGAGGTCGAGCACGCGCGGGGCCGTACCCACGAGCGCCTCGACCATGTCGAGCATGATCCGGAAGCGTTCCTCGCGGTCCGGCATGTACCACTCCTGCTGCCGGTCCCAGCTCTCCTGCCAGGCCGCCCAGTCGGTTCCGGCACTCGTGGTCATGGAACTCCGACTCCCCTCGGTTCGAGTAATACCCTGGAAGCACGACCGGGTGTTACCCGACCGCAGACCCGACGATAATGCGCCCCCGTAAGGACTACAAGTGGAACTGGCCTATTACTCGGATTACGCCGTGCGTCTCGTGAACAGCGAGGAACCGGCGCGGGGCAAGGACGCCCTGACCACGGTCGAGGCCGTCCGCGACCTCTTCGGCGACAACGCGTCGGCGGCCCGCCGCGCCACCGACGCGGACGTCACGCGCTTCCGTTCGGTCCGGGCGCGGCTGCGCGGGGTCTTCGAGGCGGCGGACAAGGGCGACGAGACCCTGGCCGTGGACCTGCTGAACTCGCTCCTGCTGGAGTTCCCGGTCAGCCCGCAGATCTCCGGGCACGACTTCCGGGACGAGGACGGCCGCCCCCTGTGGCACATGCACCTGGCCGACCACCCGTCCAACGCCACCGCCGGCTACGCGGCGATCGCGGCGATGGGCCTCGCCTTCCACCTCACCGAGTACGGCGTCGACCGCCTCGGCCTGTGCGAGGCGTCCCCCTGCCGCAACGCCTACCTGGACACCTCCACCAACCGCTCCCGCCGCTACTGCTCGGACCGCTGCGCCACCCGCGCCAACGTCGCCGCCTACCGGGCCCGCAAGCGCCTGGAGGCCGACCGGCCGGCCGGCAGCGGCCTCGCCGCCGAGAGCGCCCAGCGCAGCAGCGCCAGCGGCGAGCGCTGACCGGCCCCGGCCGGCCGGAACCGCAGCCAGGCCTTCCCGAGGATCAGCTCCTCGGGCACCACCCCGTAGTCCGTGCTGTCCCCGCCGGCGTACGGATTGTCCCCGAGCACCCACCAGCCGCCCTCGCGGCGCTCCACGGCCCGCTTGACCACCAGCAGGTCCTGCTGGAACGGATGGCGCAGGACCACGACGTCACCGGGCCTGACCGCGCCCCCGTACCGCACCAGCAGCTGGTCCCCGTGGTGCAGCGTGGGCACCATGGACGGCCCCGTCACCTCCGCGATCCCGAAGGGCGCCCCGGCCCTCCCCCCTTCGGTCTCCTGCGACAGCTCCGGCATCCCCGGCACCTCCCCGGTCCGTTCCTCCACCAGTCTCAGTCTCACCCTGGACTTTTGTCCTAAGCCCTAGGGGGCACCCGAGAAATCGCCTTCCCCAGGGAGTAATGTCGCACCTGAGAAGACGATCACGAGGAAGGAATGCTCCATGCTTTCCCGCCTGTTTGCCCCCAAGGTCAAGGTCAGCGCCCACTGCGACCTGCCCTGCGGCGTGTACGACCCGGCCCAGGCCCGCATCGAGGCGGAGTCGGTGAAGGCCGTCCAGGAGAAGATGGCCGGTAACGACGACCCCCACTTCCAGGCACGCGCCACCGTCATCAAGGAGCAGCGCGCGGAGCTGGCGAAGCACCACGTCTCCGTGCTCTGGAGTGACTACTTCAAGGCCCCGCACTTCGAGAAGTACCCGGAGCTGCACCAGCTGGTCAACGACACCCTGAAGGCCCTCTCGGCCGCCAAGGCGTCCACCGACCCGGCGACGGGCCAGAAGGCGCTGGACTACATCGCCCAGATCGACAAGATCTTCTGGGAGACCAAGAAGGCCTGATCTTCGATCAAGCCCTCTGACCTGCGGGTTCTCTGACCGCAGCGTCTCCCTCCCCGCACCCGGTCCGCAGGCCGCCGCGCACGGCGTCCCTGACGGTCCGGGTGCGGTTTTTTCACGTCCGGCCGGTCCGGCCGCCCGGACCGGCCGGAGCGTCAACCGGCGCTCCGCCCCGGCGCGTCGGCACCCCGGCGGGAGCGGGGCCCTCAGCCGGGGGCCCTCTCGTCCCCGGGGTCGGCCGTGGTGAGCCAGGTGCGGGCGTGGGCCGTGTACGCCGGGGTCTAGGCGTGGCGGGTCAGGGCGGTCAGGAGGACGTCGCCGGTGTAGGGGGTCGGTGCCGTGGGGCAGACCGGGGAGGCGAAGGCCGTGTCCGAGCCGGTAGTCCCTCGTCACCCGCGTCCGGGCCGGGTGCCCTGGTACCGGCCGTGGGCCCGCCGCCGGTGGCTGGTCTCGCGGCGCCGCCTGCCACTCGCCTCGCCCGCCGGCTCACCGCACGCGCCGCACACCGCCCGGACAACCGGAGGGAAATGCTCCGTCGAACGCGGGGACGGTGGTGTGCGGGCCTGTGCGAGGCTGGGGGGATGACCGCCCTGGAGGACCTGAGACGGCTGCGCCGGGTGCGCGACCGGATGGACCGTGAGTACGCCGAGCCGCTCGACATGACCGCGCTGGCCCGGGACGCGCTGATGTCCCCGGGCCACTTCCAGCGCAGCTTCCGCAGGGCGTTCGGGGAGACGCCGTACAGCTATCTGATGACCCGCCGGATCGAGCGGGCCAAGACGCTGCTGCGCCGGGGCGATCTCACCGTGACCGAGGTGTGCCTCGCCGTCGGCTGTACCTCGCTCGGCTCCTTCAGCTCCCGGTTCACCGAGCTGGTCGGGGAGACGCCGAGCGCCTACCGCGCCCGCGACCACGAGGAGAGCGCCGCCGTCCCGCCCTGCGTGGCCCGCCGGCTGACCCGGCCGCGCCGCCGCCTGTACTGAGCCGGGCTGCGCCGTACGCAGGCACGGACCGCCGTACCGAGGCGCGAGGCGCCCACCGGTTCTAGGGTGAGTCCATGGACGTGAAACTCGCGCAGTGCTTCCTCGCCGTGGACGACCACGACAAGGCCATCGCCTTCTACCGGGACGTGCTCGGTCTGGAGGTACGCAACGACGTGGGCTTCGAGGGGATGCGCTGGGTGACCATGGGGTCCCCGCTCCAGCCGGACGTGGAGATCGTCCTGGAGCCGCCGGACGCGAGCCCGGACGCCTCCCCCGCCGACAAGCACGCGCTCAACGAACTCCTCGCCAAGGGCCTGCTGCGCGGGGTCATCTTCACCACGCCCGACTGCGACGCGCTCTACGAGCGGGTACGAGAGTCCGGCGCCGACGTCCTCCAGGAGCCGATGGACCAGCCCTACGGCGTCCGCGACTGCGCCTTCCGGGACCCGGCGGGCAACCAGCTCCGCTTCCTGCAGCGGCCCGCGGACTGAAATCCCCCCGGCTGCCGGGGACTTCAACGCCTACACTCCCCGGATGACCATCCGCTGGACCTACGCCTTCGCCGACCGGCCCGCCGCGCGTCTCGCCGACGCGTGCGCCTTCTGGACGGCCGCCACCGGCACCCGGCCGTCCGCGTTCCGCGGTGACGACGGCGAGTTCGTGACGCTGCTGCCCCAGGGGGCGGACCCGGGCGTGAAGCTGCAGGGCGTCACCGAGGGCGAGGGCGGTGCCCACCTCGACCTGTGCACCGACGACGTACGGGAATTGACCGCGCTCGCCCGGCACCTGGGCGCCGGACCGGTGGCCGACCACGGCGACTGGGCCGTACTGCGCTCCCCCGGCGGGCAGCTGTTCTGCGCCGTCCCCTGGCAGGGGGAGGCGGTACGGCCCCCGGTGGTGTCCGACAGCCGCCTGGACCAGGTGTGCCTCGACATCCCGCCCTCCCGGTACGACGCGGAGTCGGCGTTCTGGGCCGGGCTGACCGGGTGGGACCTGCGGGCGGGCTCCCGGCCGGAGTTCGCCGTGCTGCGGCAGCCCGCGGGCCTGCCGCACCGGCTGCTGCTCCAGCGGCTGGACGAGGAGCGCCCGGCCTCGGCACACCTGGACCTCGCCTGCGCGGACGTCGCCGCGGTCCGCGCCCGGCACGAGGAGCTGGGCGCCCGCGCCGTACGGGAGGGTCCCCACTGGACGGTGATGCGCGACCCGGCCGGCGGCACGTACTGCCTGACCGGCCGCGACCCCGGGACGGGCGGCCTGCCGGCCGGCGCCGGATAGTCCGATCCCCTCAGGTTCGAGTCCGCCTGGCCCCGTGGGGCGCCGGCGAGTCACCCCGCTCCCCCACCGGCCCCAGGTCGTCCCCAGGTCACCCCCAGGTCATTTCCAGCTCTCCACGTCCACCACGGCCTCGACCGGCACCGGGCCGTACACGTGCGGGAACTCCTCCCCGCCCGGCTCGACGGACTCGTACTTCACCGGCACCCCGACCCGGGCCGGGTCCACGACCAGGACGACCAGCTGGTCCGGGCCGTCGTAACCGCCGTAGAGGAACTCGGCGATGCGCGGGAGCTGGTCGCGGGTGGAGAAGTGGATGAACCCCTCCTCCTGGAGGGTGCGGCCCCGGGTGGACACCTCGTACGCCCCGCGTTCGCGCGCCGCCTCCCACAGGGAGCGCTCGGTGATGTGGACGATGTACGGAAGCTTCGGCATGCGTCCACGCTACGGCGCCCGCCGCCGCTCCCGTCACCGGTTTTCGGAGGGCTCCCCGGCACCCGCCGCCGACGGATCCTGCGGCCGTCCGGACTCGGGCCGCCCGGAGTCGGCGGGACGGCCGGACCCGGCGCGCGCCGAGCAGTCGGGGTTGCGGCACGGACCGGGGGCCCAGACCGGCACCCAGGCGCCCAGCGTCTTGTGCCGCTTGACGACCGTCTCGACGGGCCCTCCGCAGACGGGACAGACGTGTTCCTCGCGGTCCATGCCCTCAGGGTAGGTCGGCGCGGGCCTCAGCGCTTCCTGCCGTACGTCCGCACCAGCGCGCCGTTGTCGAAGGTGCGCAGGGACTCCAGGGCGAACTCCTTGAGGTCCAGACCGGTGCCGAACATCGGCATGCCCTTGCCGTAGACCAGGGGGTAGCTCTTGATCACGAGTTCGTCGATCTCCTCGAGCAGCGCTCCGGCGATCCGCGAGCCACCGCACAGGAGGATGTCGAGCCCGCCGTCCTCCGCCTTCAGCGCGCGGACACGACCGGTCAGGTCGTCGGCGACGATCTCGACGTTCGGGTGGGGGGAGGCGCCGAGGGTACGGGAGGCGACGAGTTCACGCAGGTGGCCGTAAGGGCTGGTGATGCCCTCCCGCAGGGCCACCTCGTAGCTGGCCCGGCCCTGGATCACCGTGTCGAAGCGCTTGTTCTCCAGGTGGTCGATGCCGAACGTCTTGCGGACGTGGGTGGGCAGGGCGTCCGGCAGATCCGTCCTGAGGTAGTCCAGGAACTCCTCGTCCAGGAAGCGGTACATCGCGGAACCGTCCCCGTGCTCGTCACCGATGAATCCGTCGAGCGAGCAGGCGACGACGTACGAGAGCTTGCGCAAGCGGGTCTCTTTTCATTCGCTCCAACTGTAGTGGTTCATTTGTAGTACTCCATCTGTCGTGGTGCAAGGGGTGCGGCGGAAAAAGCCGGAGCCCCCGGTGACCGCACGGGGTCAGGAGCCGCGCGGGCCGGGGGCTCCGGGGCCTTCTCGGACCGCCGGGAGAGCGGCCGTCAGCTGGTGCGCCGGGTCACGAACTCGGCGAGGGCCAGCAGACCCCCCGCCGCCTCGGGATCGGGAACCGCGCGAGCCAGCTCCTGCATGGCCCGGGCCATCCGGTCGGCCGCCTCGGCCTGCGCCCAGTCCCGGCCACCGGCCCGCTCCACCGCCAGGGCGGCGCGCGCGATCTCCCCGGACTCGTCCTCCCCGGCGCGGTACGGCCTGGCGTACAGCGCGGCGAGTTCGGCCGCCGCCGGGGTGCCGGAGGTGAGCGCCGCCACCACCGGAAGGGACTTCTTGCGGGCGGCGAGATCCGCGCCCGCCGGCTTGCCGGTGTGCCGCGGGTCCCCCCATATCCCGATGACGTCGTCGATCAGCTGGAAGGCGAGCCCGGCCTGACGGCCGAAGGCGTCCAGCGCGGCCACGTCCTCCTCGCGGGCGCCCGCGTACAACGCGCCGAGCGCGCAGGCACAGCCCAGCAGGGCGCCGGTCTTGGCCTCGGCCATGGCGAGCACCTCGTCCAGGCCGACCGCGTCCGGAGCGCGCTGCTCCAGGTCGGTGTCGGTGTGCTGTCCCTCGCACAGCTCCATGACACAGGCCGCGAGCCGGGCCGCGGCCGGGACGGAGGCCGGGTGGGGGTCCTCCGCGAGCAGCCGCAGGGCCAGCGCCTGGAGGGCGTCCCCGGCGAGGATCGCGTCGGCGTCACCGAACACGGCCCAGGCCGTCGGCCGGTGCCGGCGGGTGGTGTCCCGGTCCATCAGGTCGTCGTGCAGCAGCGTGAAGTTGTGGGCCAGCTCGACCGCCGCCGCGGCTCGGACCGCCGACGCCCGGGCTGCCGGTCCGCCGAGCGCGGCGGCGGCCGCCAGCACGAGCGCCGGCCGGATCGCCTTGCCCGCGTTGCCCGCCGCCGGACTGCCGTCGGCGTGCTGCCAGCCGAAGTGGTACAGCCCCACCCGGCGCATGGAGCCGGGCAGCGACTCCACGGCCGCGCGCAGCTCCGGGTCGACCAGGGCCCGGGTGCGCTCCAGCTGTGCCGCCGCCTCCTGCGCGTCGGCCGGGCCGTCACCTTCCGCGGTCTTCTCCCGTGGTTCCTCCGGTGTGCCGGAACGCGGCACACCGGAGGAACGTTCTTCCGTCTCCGTCATGAACTCGGCCATGCCTCCCCCTCGTCAGGTCCGCGCAGGCCGGCGTCACCGGCCTTGCCGGACGCATACCCGGAGGGCCTACCCGCGACGGCGGGCGGAGACACGGCCGCGACGTGCGGAAACGTCACCTCCACCGGCCGATCTCGACGTTCTCCAGCACGCCGAGCGCGTCGGGCACCAGGACGGCGGCCGAGTAGTACGCCGTCACCAGGTACTTGATGATGGCCTGTTCGTTGATGCCCATGAACCGGACCGACAGGCTCGGCTCGATCTCGTCCGGGATGCCGGACTGCCTCAGGCCGATGACACCCTGCTCGGCCTCACCGGTACGCATGGCGATGATGGAGGTCGTGCGGGCCTCGCTGATCGGGATCTTGTTGCACGGGTAGATCGGCACCCCGCGCCAGGTGGGGATGCGGTTGCCGGCGATGTCGATGGTCTCCGGGACCAGTCCCCGCTTGTTCAGCTCGCGTCCGATCGCGGCGATCGCGCGCGGGTGGGCCAGCAGGAGCTTGGTGCCCCGGCGGCGGCTGAGCAGCTCGTCCAGGTCGTCCGGGCTGGGCACGCCGTCGTGCGGCTGGATCCGCTGGTCGTACTCGCAGTTGCTGAGCAGGCCGAACTCCGGGTTGTTGACCAGCTCGTGCTCCTGGCGCTCCTTCAACGCCTCGACCGTCAGCCGCAGCTGCTGCTCGGTCTGGTTCATCGGCTGGTTGTAGAGGTCGGCCACGCGCGTGTGGATGCGCAGCACGGTCTGGGCGATGCTCAGTTCGTACTCGCGGGGACGCGACTCGTAGTCCACGAAGGTGTGCGGGATGTCGGGCTCGCCGGAGTGGCCGGCCGCCAGCTCGACCTCCTTCTCGCCGTACTTGTTGGTCCGCTGCTCCGGGATCGAGCGCAGGCGTTCGAGGTGCGCGCGCAGTGAGTCGGAGCGCTCCGCGACCTGTTCGAAGTCCTGACGGCTGAGGATCAGCACCGTGGTCGGGGTGTCCGCGCGGACGGTGTACTCCCAGATCGCCTCCGAGTCGAGCAGCGCCTGGTCGCCGAAGTAGGCGCCGTCGGCGAGGACGCCGAGCACGGCGTCGTCGCCGTAGGGGCCCGTGCCGACCTTCTCCACGCGGCCGTGCGCGAGCAGGTAGACCTCGTCCGTCTGGTTCCCGAAGTCGGCGATCACCTCGCCGGGCGCGAAGTCGCGCTGACGGCAGCGCCGGGCCAGCTCCGTCAGCACCTCCTCGTCCTCGTACGCCCGCAGGGCCGGCAGTTCGCCCAGTTCGTTCGGGATGACCTCGACCTGGTCGCCGGTCTTGACGAAGGTGATGCGGCCGTCGCCGACGGAGTAGGTCAGCCTCCTGTTCACCCGGTAGGTGCCGCCCTGGACGTCGACCCAGGGAAGCGTGCGCAGCAGCCAGCGGGAGCTGATCTCCTGCATCTGCGGAACGGACTTGGTGGTGGTGGCCAGGTTCCGCGCAGCCGCCGTCCCGAGGGACTGCTGCGGCCTGCCCTGATCCGTGCGGACCTCTTCGCCTACCGACATAGAGAAATGCCTCCCGTGTCATGCCCGGTGCCGATGCGCACGAGCACCGGTCTCACGTCCGAGCCTTCCAGCACCGAGCGTGGTGGCGCCATTACCCGAAAGAGCGGGAATGGATCATCGGATTAGCGGGCAGAAAGAGGGGCCTCCCCAGACCCGCCCCGCGCCCGCACCGGCCCGTTCGGTACGCGTCGGCTGTCCGGATCGGCTCGCACACCATACGAACGATGTGTACCCGGACGTCCGGTTTCGGTAGAAGCAGGCAGGACATCCGGCCGCGACCGACGGCCGGACGGGCACGGCACGAAGGAGTCGGGCATGGCCCCACCCATGTCGGCGAGCGGATTTCTGGACGCGCTCAGGGCGGAGGGCGTCACGGTCGCCGAGGTCGGCGACTGGCAGCACCACAACCGCAACCACAAGGGCCCCTGGGGGCCCGTCCACGGCGTGATGATCCACCACACGGTGACCCGGGGCGGCGAACGCACCGTGGAGCTGTGCCGCGACGGCTACGACGACCTGCCCGGACCGCTGTGCCACGGCGTGATCACGAAGGACGGCACGGTGCACCTGGTCGGCTACGGCCGTGCCAACCACGCCGGGCTGGGTGACGACGAGGTGCTGCGCGCGGTGATCGCCGAGAAGGGACTGCCGCCGGACAACGAGGCGAACACCGACGGCAACCGGCACTTCTACGGCTTCGAGTGCGAGAACCTCGGCGACGGACAGGACCCGTGGCCGCGGGAACAGCTGGAGGCCGTCGAGCGGGTCGCCGCGGCGCTGTGCCGGCACCACGGGTGGACGGAACGGTCGGTCATCGGCCACCTGGAGTGGCAGCCGGGGAAGGTGGACCCGCGGGGCTTCTCGATGTCCTGGCTGAGGGAACGGATCGCCGAGAGGCTGAAGGGGTAGCGGCGCGGGGGCGGCGGGGGCGGTGACACGAGGGCGGGGCACGGGAGCGGGGGCGGGCGGGCGCAGACGGCGTCCAGGGGCACGGCACGGGGCGCGGACCGGCGGGCGGGCGACGACGGGCAGGGCGACGGACGCGGGCGACGTGCGCGGACGACGGGCGACGTCCACGGACGACGCCGACAGGCCACCCGGCGACGGACGACGAGCCAGGGGTCACGGGGCTCGGATCACGGGCCACGGGCCACGGGGCGCCCGTCACGGGTCACGGGTCACGGGCCACGGGTCGCGGGCGACAATGAAGCCGTGACCAGCCCCGACCCGCTCACCCCCCGCCTGCCCTCCCCCCTCCACGAGATACGGGACGACCGTTTCGGCCGCCGCGGGCTCCGGATGGTGCTCAAGCGGGACGATCTCATCCACCCGGAGCTGATCGGCAACAAGTGGCGCAAGCTGGTGCCGAACATCGTGGCGGCGCACGGCCGCCCGCTGGTCACCTTCGGCGGGGCCTACTCCAACCACCTCCGGGCCACCGCCGCCGCGGGTCGTCTGCTGGGCGTGCCCACCACCGGAGTGGTCCGGGGGCAGGAGCTCGCGGACCGCCCGCTCAACCCCTCCCTGGCCCGGTGTGCGGCCGACGGCATGCGGCTGCGCTTCGTGGACCGGTCGACGTACCGCCGCAAGACCGAGCCGGAGACCCTGGCCGCGATCCTGCGCGCGGCCGGCGCCGAGGACGCGTACGTCGTCCCCGAGGGCGGCAGCAACGCCGAGGCGGTGCGCGGCTGCCGTGACCTCGGCACGGAACTGCGCGGTCACGCCGAGGTCGTCGCGGTCGCCTGCGGCACCGGCGGCACCCTGGCCGGCCTCGCCGCCGGGTTGGCGGACGGGCAGCGCGCGCTCGGCGTACCGGTCCTGAGGGGCGGCTTCCTGGAAGAGGCGGTACGGGACCTGCAGGAACGTGCCTTCGGCGTCCGCAGCGGCACGTGGTCCCTCGACGACCGCTTCCACTGCGGCGGTTACGCCCGTACGACACCGGCGCTGGAGGCGTTCGCACAGGACTTCGAGCAGCGCCACGGACTGCCGGTGGAGCGTCTCTATGTCGCCAAGTTGCTGTACGGACTCGTCGCCCTGGCGGAGGAGGGCGCCTTCGCGCGCGGGACGACGATCGCCGCCGTCGTCACGGGACGGCCGTTCCCGGAGCCCCCGGAAGCCTCCCCGTAGTCCCCGGCAGCCGGCCGTGCCCCGGGCGGCCGCCGCGAACCCGCTAGTGGGCCTCCCTGAAGGCCGCCGCCTCCTCCAGGTCCAGGCGTCTCAGCAGCGCGCGCAGCATCTCGTCGTCGATGTAGCGCAGGTCGCGGAGCTTGACGAAGACCTCGCGTTCGGCGCTGATCATCTCGCGGGACAGCCGGCGGTAGGTGTCGTCCACGGACTCGCCGGTGACCGGATTGACCTGGCCGAGCCGCTCCCAGACGGCGTTGCGACGGCGCTCCAGCACCATGCGCAGCCGGTCGGCGAGCGGCGGCGGCAGGGTGTTGCGCTCGTCGGAGAGGAGGTCGTCCAGCCGGGCCTCCGCGGCCCGCGAGGCCTGCGCCTGGGCGTTGGCCTCGGCGAGCGTCTCGGCCTGCCGGTCGCGGCCGGGGAACCGCAGCAGCCGGATCAGCGGCGGCAGTGTCACGCCCTGGACGACGAGGGTGCCGATGACGGTGGTGAAGGTCAGGAAGAGGATCAGGTTGCGGGGGCCGTCGGGCATGGTCGACGGGATCGCGAAGGCGATGGCCAGGGACACGACACCGCGCATACCGGCCCACGAGGTGACCATCGCGCCCCGCCAGGTGGGGTTCTGCTCGCGCTCCCTGATGCGCGCGGACAGCAGCCGGGGCAGGAAGGTGGCCGGGTAGACCCAGACGAACCGGGCCACCACCACGACCACGAAGACGGCGGCCGCGTACCAGACGGCGGAGGCGCCCTCGTACTCGCCGAGCCGCTTGAGGACGATCGGCAGCTGGAGGCCGATCAGGGCGAAGACCGCGGACTCCAGCACGAAGGCGACCATCTTCCAGACCGCCTCCTCCTGGAGCCGGGTGGCGAAGTCGACCTCCCACGCGCGGTGGCCGAGGTACAGGGCGACGACCACGACGGCGAGGACCCCGGAGGCGTGCGCGGCCTCCGCGACCCCGTAGGCGACGAACGGGATCAGCAGCGAGAGCGTGTTCTGCAGCAGGGGCTCGGTCAGGTGCGTCCGCAGCCAGTGCAGGGGCGCCATGAGGACGAGGCCGATGCCGACACCGCCGACCGCGGCGAGCGCGAACTCGCGGATGCCGCCGCCCCAGGTGGCCCCCTCGCCGACGGCGGCACCGAGCGCGACCTTGTAGGCGGTGATCGCCGTGGCGTCGTTCAGCAGGGACTCGCCCTGGAGGATGGTGGTGATCCGGGAGGGCAGGCCGACCCGGCGCGCGACCGCCGTCGCCGCCACCGCGTCCGGCGGGGCCACCACCGCGCCCAGCACCAGCGCGGCGGTCAGCGACAGACCGGGGACGAGCAGATGGGCGGCCCAGCCGACGACGACGGTCGCGAAGAGCACGTAGCCCACCGAGAGCAGCGCCACCGGCCGCAACTGCGCCCTGAGGTCGAGGTAGGAGCTGTCGCTCGCCGAGGTGTACAGCAGCGGGGGCAGCAGCAGGGGCAGGACGATGTGCGGATCGAGGGTGTAGGACGGCACGCCGGGGATGTAGGAGACCGCCAGGCCCGCCGCGACCAGCAGCAGGGGCGCCGGCGCGGGGGTCCGCCGCGCCGCCGCGGCCACCGCGGCGCTGCCCGCGACCAGCAACAGCAGGGGCATCACGTCCATTGGTCCTCGCCCACCCTCGTCTTCGCGCGGCCACCCGCACACCCGTCGTAATCTGGCAATCATGAAACAGTGCACGCACGCCGCCGCGCTGCCGCACCCGGAACCGGAGCCCCTCGAACCGACCTGTCCCGAGTGCCTGCGGGACGGCACCCACCCCGTACAGCTGCGACTGTGCCTCACCTGCGGTCACGTCGGCTGCTGCGACTCCTCGCCGGGACGGCACGCGACGGAGCACCACGAGAAGTCCGGTCACCCGGTGATGCGGACCTTCGAGCCCGGCGAGGACTGGCGGTGGTGTTTCGTCGACCACGTGCTCGTGTGACCCGTGCCGGCGTGTCCCTCGGCGTGACCGGCGGCCCCACCGCGCTCGTACGACCCGCGCTCCCGCGGCCCGCGGCCCTGCGACCCGTACTCGTGTGAGCTGGTCGAACGCGCTCGTGTGGGCGAGACCGTCCCGTCCGACCGCCTTCTCGTGTGACACTGCATGCGGCGGCTGCCGCACGACGGTTCGAGCGCCTGACGTCTGGGTACGTCAACCCGGCGCGCGCTCTTCCCTTTTGGGCCCGCAAACCCTCTAGACACGGAGCGTATCCACAGCTTTACTGTGAGTGACGCCAGGGGGTTGGGGTCCCGGGGACAGCAACGTTCGGAGCGCGATAGCGTCACCGCTTGAACCACGTACGCGTTACCCCCGAGGGGCGACCCTCGGCCCCGTAAAGCTTGTACCACCATGGAGGTGAGGGTGTCCCAGATCGCAGGCGAGCCCGCGACGAACCAGGACTTCGTGGAAGTCCGGCTTCCGGCTGCGGGTGCCTACCTGTCGGTGCTGCGGACGGCCACGGCCGGTCTGGCGGCCCGCTTGGACTTCACCCTGGACGAGATCGAGGACCTGCGCATCGCCGTGGACGAGGCCTGCGCGATCCTGCTCCAGCAAGCCGTGCCCGGCTCGGTGCTCAGCTGTGTCTTCCGGCTCGTGGACGACTCGCTGGAGGTCACGGTGTCGGCGCCGACCACGGACGGCCATGCCCCCTCGCGGGACACCTTCGCCTGGACCGTGCTGTCGGCCCTCGCGGGCAAGGTCTCGTCCGCCGTCGACGAGGACAAGACGGTCTCGATCAGCCTCTACAAACAGCGCGGCGCCGGCCCCGGGCCGGCGTGAGGAACGGGGACGGGCCGGTGCGGGACGAAGAGCGCGGCACACGGGAGCTGCCGACCGGGGACGGGGGTGCCCCCTGGTCGACCAGCGCCGAGACCTCCGGGGCTGATCCCCGGGACGGTTCCCGGCGCACGGCGGACGGCATCGACGGCATCCCCGAGCAGGCCAGGCCGCACCCGGAGGACGACTCCGCGCGGGCCGGCGGGGACGATGCCGCGGACGGCACGCCGCCCCCGGCACGCGGCGGTGCCGGAACCGGGGTCCGCGCGGGGGCGAGGCCTCGGGGAAGGGCTACGGGCGGGACGATGAGCGAGCACGAGCGAAACGCCGAGGACGACGCGCCGGGCGCGGACGCCGTGAAGGCCGTGCGGCACGACGCCCAGGACCGCAGCGGGGCGCGGGCGATGTTCATCGAGCTGCGCACCCTGCGGGAGGGCAGCACGGAGTACGCGGAGCTGCGCAACCAGCTGGTCCGCATGCACCTGCCGCTCGTGGAGCACCTGGCCCGCCGCTTCCGCAACCGCGGCGAGCCGCTGGACGACCTCACGCAGGTCGCCACGATCGGTCTGATCAAGTCCGTCGACCGGTTCGATCCCGAGCGCGGCGTGGAGTTCTCCACGTACGCCACCCCGACCGTCGTCGGCGAGATCAAGCGGCACTTCCGCGACAAGGGCTGGGCGGTCCGGGTTCCGCGCCGGCTCCAGGAGCTGCGGCTCTCGCTGACCACCGCCACGGCCGAGCTGTCCCAGCTGCACGGCCGGTCCCCGACCGTGCACGAGCTGGCCGAGAAGCTCGCCATCTCCGAGGAGGAGGTCCTGGAGGGCCTGGAGTCCGCCAACGCGTACTCCACGCTGTCCCTGGACGTGCCCGACACGGACGACGAGTCGCCGGCGGTCGCCGACACCCTGGGCGCCGAGGACGAGGCGCTGGAGGGCGTGGAGTACCGTGAGTCCCTCAAGCCGCTGCTGGAGGACCTGCCTCCGCGTGAGAAGCGGATCCTGCTGCTGCGCTTCTTCGGGAACATGACCCAGTCCCAGATCGCGCAGGAGGTCGGCATCTCCCAGATGCACGTCTCCCGGCTGCTGGCCCGCACGCTGGCCCAGCTGCGGGAGAAGCTCCTCGTCGAGGAGTAGGACCGTACCCGCCTGCTGCTCGTCGAGGAGCAGGCCCGGGCCGGCCGGGCGTCACTCGGACCGGCCCGGCCCCTTGATCCCGAGGGCCCGGGTCGTCTCGCCGTTGACGAGGAGCACCAGCGCCGTCACGGCGACCGCCGCCACCACGATGCCCACCGGGATGGCGACACCGTCGGAGTGCAGCAGGTTGTAGGCCACCGGAAGGGCCAGGACCTGGGTGATCACCGCGGGGCCCCGGCTCCAGCCGCGTCGCAGCAGCAGACCGCGCGCGGCGAGCAGCGGCAGCAGCGCGAGGACGACCAGGGTGATCCCGAGGGTCACGGCCTGCTGCCGGTCGTCCCCTTCGCCGGCGAGTCCGAGGACGAGCACCCACAGGCCGCCGGCCATGAGGGCGGCGCCCTCCAGCCCGGCCAGCGCCGCCGCGTACGTGAGCCGGCGCGGGCGCGGCTCGGCGGCCGGGTCGGCGGCTTCGGCGGTGTCGGGGGCGGGGTTCTGCTGACTGCTCACCCCAGCAGGGTAGCCCTCCCCCTCCCGCGCCCGGGCGGGCCCCGCGCACCCGAGTGTCCAGGCTCACGCCCTGGTCTCTTACCGGATCCCTACCTCGGTCTGGGCCGGGTACCTGCCAGTAGGTACGCTGCCATGCATGCGTGCACTTCTCGTGGTCAATCCGGCGGCTACCACCACAAGCGCACGCAGACGTGACGTGCTGATCCACGCGCTGGCGAGCGAGATGAAGCTGGAGGCGGTCACCACCGAGTACCGCGGCCACGCCCGCGACCTCGGCCGGCAGGCGGCGGAGAGCGACGACATCGACCTGGTGGTGGCCCTCGGCGGGGACGGCACGGTGAACGAGGTCGTCAACGGCCTCCTGCACGCCGGTCCCGCCCCCGACCGCCTGCCCGGTCTGGCCGTCGTCCCCGGCGGTTCGACGAACGTCTTCGCCCGCGCCCTGGGCCTGCCCAACGATCCCGTCGAGGCCACCGGCGCGCTGCTGGACGCGCTGCGCGAGGGCAGCGAGCGGGTCGTCGGCCTGGGACTGACCTCCGGCCCGCCGGGCACCGAGGACGAGGCGGTGCCGGCCCGGTGGTTCACCTTCAACGCCGGGCTCGGGTTCGACGCCGGCGTGGTGGGCCGGGTCGAGCAGCAGCGCGAGCGCGGGAAGAAGTCGACGCACGCGCTCTACGTCCGCCAGGTGATCCGGCAGTTCCTCGGCGAGCCGAACCGCCGGCACGGCACGATCACGCTGGAGCGGCCCGGCGCCGACCCGGTCGAGGATCTGGTCGTCGCCATAGTCTCGAACACGTCCCCGTGGACGTATCTCGGCAATCGCCCCATGTATACGTCGCCTAAGGCCTCGTTCGACACCGGCATCGATGTGCTCGGTCTCAGCCGCCTCTCGACTGCCGCGGTTGCCCGGTATGGCACCCAGTTGCTCACTTCGTCCCCCGAGCGGGGACCGCAGGGCAAGCACGCCCTCTCCCTGCACGATCTGGACCAGTTCACCTTGCATTCGAAGGCGCCTCTGCCCCTCCAGATGGACGGTGACCACCTGGGGCTGCGCACCAGCGTGACGTTCACAGGCGTACGCCGTGCACTGCGTGTGATTGTGTGAGCGGAACGGGCGAAACTCCTTTCACTCGAACGTTTAGGCCAGGATCCACCCCATGGAAGTACGGCTGTGACCTAGTCGACACCGAGGAATCAAAAAAAACTTTCCGGAAGGGGTTGTATCCGCCGCTGAGGTTTGCGAGTCTCTACGTGGCGATCGGGACGGCCCGCAACACCGGCCTCCACTGATCACCGGAACCCCTCTTCAAAACACAGGACCACGCCGGGTGAAGACTCGGCGGTCGGCCCTTCACTTGTTGAGGGATTCGTGAAAGCGTTCACATTCACAAGCAACTTGCACGTAATACCAAGGAGAGGTAGCAGCCATGGACTGGCGTCACAACGCCGTTTGCCGCGAGGAAGACCCCGAGCTCTTCTTCCCCATCGGCAACACCGGTCCTGCGCTGCTGCAGATCGAGGAAGCCAAGGCCGTCTGCCGTCGCTGCCCGGTGATCGAGCAGTGTCTGCAGTGGGCGCTTGAGTCCGGCCAGGACTCCGGCGTCTGGGGTGGTCTCAGCGAGGACGAGCGCCGTGCCATGAAGCGCCGCGCCGCCCGCAACCGGGCTCGTCAGGCCTCCGCCTGACACACCCACCCCTGCTGACAGCCTGAGCTTGGCGGCGCGCACAGCACGTACGCATCTCCCGCCCCCGAGCCGCAGCGCGCAGTACCCCCGATGCCGCTAGCGATTGAGCAGAGCAGCAACGAGCACGAGCCTCGGACCAATGGCGGTCCGGGGCTTTTTGCTGTGCTCGGACACCCCGCGGCCGGCGCCCTGCGCGAACCGCCTTCGGTGAAAGGGAGTCGTCCCCTTCCGGGGAAGGGGGGTCGCCTACTTCTGTGCCCGCACGGGAATGTCGAGGATCACCCGGGTCCCCCGCTCCGGCGCCGGCAGCATGTCGAACGAGCCGCCCAACTCGCCTTCCACCAATGTCCGTACGATCTGCAGACCGAGGTTGCCCGAGCGGTGCGGGTCGAAGCCCTCGGGCAGGCCGACCCCGTCGTCCTGGACGGTGACCAGCAGCCGGGCCTCCTTGGTGGTGCCGCCCCGCACCGCCGAGACCTCGACCGTGCCGGTGTCGCCCTCACGGAAGCCGTGCTCCAGGGCGTTCTGCAGGATCTCGGTGAGGACCATGGACAGCGGGGTGGCGACCTCGGCGTCGAGTATCCCGAACCGTCCGCTGCGGCGGCCGGTCACCTTGCCCGGCGAGATCTCGGCCACCATGGCGAGCACCCGGTCGGCGATGTCGTCGAACTCCACCCGCTCATCCAGGTTCTGAGACAGCGTCTCATGGACGATGGCGATGGAGCCGACCCGGCGGACCGCCTCCTCCAGCGCCTCCCGGCCGCGCTCGGAGTCGATGCGCCGGGCCTGGAGGCGGAGCAGTGCGGCGACCGTCTGGAGGTTGTTCTTCACCCGGTGGTGAATCTCCCGGATGGTGGCGTCCTTGGTGATCAACTCGCGCTCGCGGCGCCGCAGTTCGGTGACGTCCCGGAGCAGCACCAGCGAACCGATGCGCGTCCCCTTGGGCTTGAGCGGAATGGCCCGGAACTGGATGACGCCGTCGTGGGCCTCGATCTCGAACTCGCGCGGCGCCCAGCCGCTGGCCACCTTGGCCAGCGCCTCGTCCACGGGGCCGCGGGTCGGGGCGAGTTCGGCCGTGGTCTGCCCCAGGTGGTGGCCGACCAGGTCGGCGGCGAGGCCGAGCCGGTGGTAGGCGGAGAGGGCGTTCGGAGAGGCGTACTGGACGATGCCGTCCGCGTCCAGCCGGATCAGGCCGTCGCCGACGCGCGGGGAGGCGTCCATGTCGACCTGCTGGTCGGGGAAGGGGAAGGAGCCGGCCGCGATCATCTGCGCCAGGTCGGAGGCGCTCTGCAGATAGGTCAGCTCCAGCCGGCTCGGGGTGCGCACGGTGAGCAGGTTGGTGTTCCGGGCGATCACACCGAGGACGCGGCCCTCACGGCGCACGGGGATGGACTCGACCCGTACGGGGACCTCCTCGCGCCACTCCGGGTCGCCCTCGCGCACGATCCGGCCCTCGTCCAGGGCGGCGTCCAGCATGGGCCGCCGGCCGCGCGGGACCAGGTGGCCGACCATGTCGTCCTGGTAGGAGGTCGGGCCGGTGTTGGGCCGCATCTGGGCGACCGAGACGTACCGGGTGCCGTCCCGGGTGGGCACCCACAGCACCAGGTCGGCGAAGGAGAGGTCGGAGAGCAGTTGCCACTCCGAGACCAGCAGGTGGAGCCACTCGAGATCGGAGTCGTCGAGGGCTGTGTGCTGGCGTACGAGTTCGTTCATGGAGGGCACGTGTGCGAGCGTACCCGGGGCCTCGTGGATGGCCGAAAAACACCCGCGGGCCGCGGCGCCTGGAAGGGACCCTCAACCCTCCCGGCACCGCAGCCCGGAGCATCATCGGCCGCGGGGTGTGCGGTCCCGGTCGGCCGAAGGTCGAGGAGCCGGAGCAGTCAGGGCAGAGAGCGCCGGTTCCTCTGTCCGCCTTCCTGTGCGGGGAAGACGGAGGCTTGTTCTTCTCGATTGTGGACTAGACCACGAGGGCGTGTCCATGGTGTGGAGGCGTCCCGCCGCGAGGGCACCGGCACGCGATGCCACGCAGCCTAGCCCGCCCGGGTCAGTCGTGGGGCCAGATGGCCATGGCAATTTCGGCGAGCGCTTCCAGTTCCTCCCGGCGTGCGCCGTCGCGGGCCTGCTGCGACATGCCCTGGATCATCGCACCGGCATGCCGGGCGAGGGCGGCGGCGTCGGTGCCGGCCGGCAGCAGCCCGGCCGCGATGTCGGTCTGGATCCGGGCTTCCAGCCGGGCGATGTTGGCGTTGCGCAGCCCGCACAGCAGCGCCTCGACCTCCGGGTTGGTGCAGTTGGTGGCGGCGTGGACGATCAGACAGCCGTGCGGGTGGGCGGGGTCGGTGTACTCGGCGGCGGCCTCGCGGAGCATGCGCGCGACACCCGCCCGCGCCGTCGGCTCCTCGGCCAGGGCGCGGCCGGTGAAGGCTCCGTGCGTGCCGGCGTAGACGCGGACGACCTCGTCGAACAGGGTGCGCTTGTCCCCGAAGGCCGCGTACAGGCTGGGGGCGCCGATGCCCATGATCCGGGTCAGGTCGGAGACCGAGGTGGCCTCGTACCCGTGCTCCCAGAAGGCCATCAGCGCCTTCTCCAGGGCCGTGGCCCGGTCGAAGGAGCGCGGCCGCCCCCGCCCCTTCACTGCTGTGTCCTGACGCGTCGCCATGGGCACCATTTTATAGCGGTCCCTAGAAAATTGTCGGCGGACTGGTGTACGGTCTTTCTGTAGCGATCGTTAGACAAATGCGGAGGGGCAGACATGGGTGCGCTCACGGGGAAGACGGCGCTGGTCACGGGCGCGAGCCGGGGCATCGGGCGGGGGATCGCCGAGCGGCTCGGGCGCGACGGGGCGCGGGTGGCGGTGCATTACGGGAGCAACGAGAGCGCCGCCAAGGAGACGGTCGCGGCGATCGAGGCGGCCGGCGGCTCCGCCTTCCCGGTCGGGGTGGAGCTGGGCGAACCCGGGGACGCCGAGCGGCTGTGGGCGGAGTTCGACCGGCAGGCGGACGGGCTGGACATCCTCGTGCACAACGCGGGCATCGGCACCTCCCGCGCGTTCACGGAGATCGAGGAGGGGGAGTACGACCGGCTCTTCGCGGTGAACGTGAAGGCCCCGTTCTTCCTCACCCGGCTCGGGGCGGAGCGGCTGCGGGACGGCGGGCGGGTGGTGGCCGTGTCGTCCGGCCTTTCCCGTGCCGCGGCCATGCCCGACCTGATGGCGTACTCCATGACGAAGGCGGCCCTGGACGTCTTCACCCGGGACCTGTCCAAGGTCCTCGGCCCCCGCGGGATCACGGTGAACTCGGTGGCACCCGGCATCGTGGACACCGACGTCAACGCCTCCTGGCTGCGGGCGAGCGACGAGGCGTGGCAGCAGGCCGCCGGTTACTCGGCGCTGGGCCGGGTGGGCACACCGGCGGACATCGCGGACGTGGTCGCCTTCCTGGTCTCGGAGGACGGCCGATGGGTGACCGGTCACTGGCTGGACGCCACGGGAGGCTCCCTCACCTGAGCACCCTGCCCGCCCACCCGGCACGGCGGGCCTCCCCGGCCCGCCGACCCGCCCCCTCCCCCCTTCTCTCGCCCTCTCTTTCTCTCCTTCTCTCCGTCTCCACCTCCTCCCTCTCCGCGCCCCCGAACGCCGGATTCTGTTAGATTGGTCTAAACCACATAGAGACGCACAGAGCCCTCTCAGAAGGCAGGCCCAGCGTGGAAGTTGTCATCGTTCCGGACGCCGCGGCGGGCGGCGAGCTGATCGCCGAGGCCATGGCCCAGCTGCTGCGACGCAAGCCCGACGCCCTGCTCGGCGTGGCCACCGGCTCCACCCCGCTGCCCGTCTACCGGGCGCTGACCGCCAAGGTCCGCTCCGGCGCCGTGGACGCCTCGCGGGCGCGGATAGCGCAGCTCGACGAGTACGTGGGGCTGCCCGCGGACCACCCCGAGTCCTACCGCTCGGTGCTGCGCCGCGAGGTGCTGGAGCCGCTCGGCATGGACATGGCGGCGTTCATGGGGCCGGACGGCACCGCCCAGGACGTCCAGGCGGCGTGCGAGGCGTACGACCGCGCGCTCGCCGAGGCCGGCGGGGTGGACCTGCAGCTGCTCGGCATCGGGACCGACGGGCACATCGGGTTCAACGAGCCGTGCTCCTCACTCGCCTCGCGCACCCGGATCAAGACGCTGACCGAGCAGACCCGGATCGACAACGCCCGCTTCTTCGACGGCGACATCGAGCAGGTCCCGCACCACGTCATCACCCAGGGCATCGGGACCATCCTGGAGGCACGGCACCTGGTGCTGCTGGCCACCGGCGAGGGCAAGGCGGACGCGGTCGCCGCGACCGTCGAGGGTCCGGTCGCCGCCGTCTGCCCCGCCTCGGCGCTCCAGCTCCACCCGCACGCCACGGTGGTCGTGGACGAGGCGGCCGCGTCCAAGCTCAAGCTGGCCGACTACTTCCGCCACACCTACGCCGACAAGCCGGAGTGGCAGGGGATCTGATCCCGGGGGCCCGCCCCCCCGGGGGGCCGGGCTCCCGTCCCTCCCCTCGCTCCACCGCCCCGCTGCTCCTCCTGCTGGACTAGACCAACCACGGGAGCGACGGTATATAGAGGGGATCACGGAGCGTGCGGGTGGAGTGCTGACACGACAACCCGTGCCACGATGTGAGCCGTGACCGATGGGATGTCGGTCGCTTTCGGCACCGGAGCCGGGAAGGCAGAGCATGAGCACCGACGTCAGCAGTGCGGAGAACGAGGCCGGCACGACCCGTACCGCCCGCGTGCCCAAGTACTACCGCTTGAAGAAGCACCTGCTCGACATGACGGAGACCCAGGCGCCCGGCACGCCGGTCCCGCCCGAGCGCACGCTGGCCGCCGAGTTCGACACCTCCCGCACCACGGTCCGCCAGGCGCTGCAGGAGCTGGTGGTGGAGGGCCGGCTGGAACGCATCCAGGGCAAGGGCACCTTCGTGGCCAAGCCCAAGGTCTCCCAGGCCCTGCAGCTCACCTCCTACACCGAGGACATGCGCGCCCAGGGCCTGGAGCCGACCTCGCAGCTGCTGGACATCGGGTACATCACCGCGGACGACCGGCTCGCCGAACTGCTCGACATCACCGCCGGCGGACGCGTGCTGCGCATCGAGCGGCTGCGCATGGCCAACGGCGAGCCGATGGCGATCGAGACCACCCATCTGTCGGCCAAGCGCTTCCCGGCCCTCAGGCGCTCGCTGGTGAAGTACACCTCCCTGTACACCGCGCTGGCCGAGGTCTACGACGTCCACCTCGCCGAGGCCGAGGAGACCATCGAGACCTCCCTGGCCACCCCGCGCGAGGCGGGCCTGCTCGGCACCGACGTGGGCCTGCCGATGCTGATGCTCTCCCGCCACTCGCTGGACCGCGAGGGCAAGCCGGTGGAGTGGGTGCGCTCGGTGTACCGGGGGGACCGGTACAAGTTCGTGGCGCGGCTGAAGCGGCCCGCGGAGTAGCGGGGCGAGGGGGCCCAGGGGACCGCGGGCCCGACGCGTTCGCCGAATCCATATACCGATATGCGGACGAGGTCTTCCACTGTCACGACGCCGTCACCTAGATTGCCTGCGCATTGCAGGTGATCAGCGAGGGGACGGAGCCGTGGCATGTCCGAAACGCCTGAAGTGAGACCACCGGTGGTGACACCGGCCCGGGTGGTCATCGCCCTGTGTCTCGTCGCGCCCTTCGTGGCGATGCTGTGGGTCGGCTCGTACGCCAAGACGGACCCCGCGTTCATCGGGATCCCGTTCTTCTACTGGTACCAGATGCTCTGGGTGCTGATCTCCACCGCGCTCACCATGCTGGCGTACAGGCTCTGGCAGCGTGACCAGCGCGCCCGCAGGGGCGCGAACGGGGGTGCGGCGAAGTGAAGGACGGCGTCAACGGCGTCGCGCTCGGCGTCTTCATCTTCTTCTTCCTGGCCGTCACGGTCATGGGTTTCCTGGCCGCGCGCTGGCGCAGGGCCGAGAACGAGCACTCCCTGGACGAATGGGGTCTGGGCGGCCGGTCGTTCGGCACCTGGGTCACCTGGTTCCTGCTCGGCGGCGACCTGTACACGGCGTACACCTTCGTCGCCGTACCGGCGGCGATCTACGCGGCGGGCGCGTCCGGCTTCTTCGCGGTGCCGTACACGATCCTGGTGTACCCGCTGATCTTCACCTTCCTGCCCCGCCTGTGGTCGGTCTCGCACCGGCACGGGTACGTCACCACCTCCGACTTCGTGCGCGGCCGGTTCGGCTCGAAGGGGCTGTCGCTGGCGGTGGCGGTGACCGGCATCCTGGCGACGATGCCGTACATCGCGCTCCAGCTCGTCGGCATCCAGGCGGTGCTGGACGTGATGGGCGTCGGCGGTGGCGAGAACACCAACTGGTTCGTGAAGGACCTGCCGCTGCTGATCGCCTTCGGTGTGCTGGCGGCGTACACGTACTCGTCCGGTCTGCGCGCTCCCGCGCTGATCGCTTTCGTCAAGGACGCCCTGATCTACATCGTCATCGCGGTGGCGATCATCTACATCCCGATCAAGCTGGGCGGGTTCGACGACATCTTCGCCAAGGCGGGCCACGCGTTCAGCCAGGTGAACAAGGACACCGGGGAACCGCGCGGCGCCCTGGCGCCGGGGGATGCGAAGCAGTGGACGTACGCCACGCTGGCCCTCGGCTCCGCGCTCGCGCTGTTCATGTACCCGCACTCGATCACCGCCACCCTGTCGTCCAGGAGCCGTGAGGTGATCCGCCGCAACACCACGATCCTGCCTCTGTACTCCCTGATGCTGGGTCTGCTGGCGCTGCTGGGCTTCATGGCGATCGCGGCCGGGGTGAAGGTCGCCAACGGGCAGCTGGCCATCCCGCAGCTGTTCGAGGACATGTTCCCGGACTGGTTCGCGGGCGTCGCCTTCGCCGCCATCGGCATCGGCGCCCTG
>NZ_JBVHWQ010000013.1:88496-197888 GCF_055564315.1 Streptomyces sp. NPDC029151 | reverse complement strand
GTGGTGGCGCGGCGTAGTCAGGTGATTGCGTCGTCGCTTGCTGGTGGGGGTGGGATGTTGTCGGTGGGTTTGCCGGTGGGTGTGGTGGAGGGGCGGTTGGGTGGGGGGTTGTCGGTTGCCGCGGTGAATGGTCCGTCGTCGGTGGTGGTGGCGGGTGGGGTGGATGTGTTGGGGGTGTTGGAGGAGGAGTTGCGTGCGGAGGGGGTGCGGGTTCGTCGGGTGCCGGTGGATTACGCGTCTCATTCGGTGGAGGTGGAGCGGGTCGAGGGTGAGTTGGCGGGGGTGTTGGAGGGTGTGTCGGCGGTGTCGTCGGGGGTGCCGTTTTATTCGACGGTGACGGGTGGGGTGGTGGATACGGCGGTGTTGGACGGGGGTTATTGGTATCGGAATCTGCGGGAGCGGGTGCGTCTTGAGGAGGTGACGCGTGCGTTGTTGGGGGAGGGGCGTCGGGTGTTCGTGGAGGTGAGTCCGCATCCGGTGCTGGGTTTTGTGCTTGCGGAGACGATGGGTGCGGTGGGTGTGGACGGCCTGGTGGTGGGGTCGTTGCGGCGTGGTGAGGGGGGTTTGGAGCGGTTCTTGCGGTCGGTGGGTGAGGTGTTCGCGGGGGGTGTGGACGTCGACTGGACAGCGGCGTTCGACGCGGGGTCCGCGCGGCGGGTGGAACTGCCGACGTATCCCTTCCAACACCAGAACTACTGGCTCGACGCCAACGACGTTCCCGCCGTCGAGGCCGATCCCGTCGACGCCGCCTTCTGGGCCGCCGTCGAAGCCGGCGACACCGACGCCCTCGCCGACGACTTCCAGGTCGAGGCCTCCGTACTCGGCGAAGTCCTGCCCGCACTCTCCTCCTGGCGCCGCCGCAGGCAGGAAGGGTCCGTCGTCGACGGATGGCGCTACCACCTCGGCTGGGACCGGATCGACACCACCGGCACCCTCACCGGCACCTGGCTCATAGCCGTCGGCACCGACGGCGGCCCGCTCGCCGATGCCGTCGCCACCGGTCTCACCGAACGCGGCGCGCAGACCGTGCGCGTAGAGGTCGACACCGAGAACACCGACCGGGATGCGCTGGCCGCCGCCCTGCCCGACGAGCCCCTCACCGGAATCGTGTCGCTCCTCGCACTCGACGGACGACCGCACCCCACACACACCACCTGGTCGCGCGGCACCATCGGTACCGTCACCCTCGTCCACGCCCTCGGCGACACAGGCATCGAGGCACCCCTGTGGGCGGTCACGGCCGGCGGCGTCGCCGTCGCCGACCCCGCCGAGCTGACCGACGTCTCCCAGCACGTCATGTGGGGCGTCGGCACCGTCCTGGCCCTGGACAACCCCCGGACCTGGGGCGGCCTCGTCGACCTGCCCTCCGCCACCGGCGAACCCGACCCGCACACCCTCGACCTGCTGTGCACCGCCCTCTCCGGAGCCGACGACGAGGACCAACTCGCCGTACGGCCGGACGGCCTGTACGCCCGCCGCATGCACCGCGCCCCGCTGGACGGCGCCCCCGCCCCGAAGCCCTGGACGCCGCGCGGCACCGTACTGATCACCGGTGGCACGGGCGGCACGGGAGCCCACGTCGCCCGACGGCTGGCCGAACAGGGCGCCGAACACCTCGTACTGACCAGCCGGCGCGGCCCCGACGCCCCCGGCGCGGATGAACTGCGGGCCGAGCTGGAGGCCCTCGGCGCCCAGGTCACCATCACCGCCTGCGACATCGCAGAACGCGACGCGGTCGCCGCCCTCCTCGACGCCGTACCCGCCGAACGGCCGCTGACCGCGGTCCTGCACCTCGCGGGCTCGCCCCAGACCGAATCACCCCTGTCCAGGCTCACGGTCGAGCAGTTCGCCGAGATGGGACGTGCCAAGATCGCCGGTGCCCGTCACCTGGACGACCTGCTCGGCGACCGCGACCTCGACGCCTTCGTCCTCTTCTCCTCCGGCGCCGCCGCCTGGGGCAGCAACGGCCTCACCTCGTACGCCGGGGCCAACGCCCACCTCGACGCGCTGGCACACCACCGTCGCGCCCGCGGGCTGACCGCCACCTCCATCGCCTGGGGCGCCTGGGACGGCGGCGGCATGGTCGACGCGTCCATGGCGAGCGAGTTCGCCAAGCTCGGCGTCACCCTGATGGACCCGGACCTCGCCGTCACCGCACTGGTGCAGGCCGTCGAGCACGACGAGACCCACGTGGTCGTCGCCGGCATCGACTGGAGCCGCTTCGCCCCGGCCTTCACGCTCTCCCGTCCCCGCCCGCTGCTGCGCGGCCTGCCCGAGGTCGCCGAACTCCTCGCCGCCGGCACCCAGGACCGCCCCGACACCGACGGGTCCGCCCTCCGCGCCGAACTGCTGGAGCTCTCACCGGCCGAACAGGAACGCCTGCTGGTCCGCCTGGTACGCACCGAGGCCGGAGCCGTCCTCGGCCACGCGGACGCCGAAGGCGTCGAGGAGGAGAGGGCGTTCAAGGAGATCGGGTTCGACTCGGTCACCGCGGTGGAACTGCGCAACCGTCTCAACGCCGCCACACGACTGCGGCTGCCCGCCACCCTCGTCTTCGACTACCCGAGCCCCAGGGCCCTCGCCGACCACCTTCGCGCGGAACTCGTCGGCGACCGTACCGCGGACCTCGTCGGCGACCGGACCGCCGCCGCCCAGCCCGTCGTCACACCGTCCCCCGTGACCGACGACCCGATCGCGATCGTCTCCATGAGCTGCCGCCTCCCCGGCGGCGTCACCTCGCCCGAGGACCTGTGGACCCTGCTCGTCGAGGGCCGCGACGCGCTCGCCGACTTCCCCGCCGACCGCGGCTGGAACCTGGACGGCCTCCTCTCCGACGACCCGGACGCCCCCGGCACGACGTACGTCCGCAAGGGCGGCTTCCTGCACGGAGTAGCCGACTTCGACGCCGACTTCTTCGGCATCAACCCCCGTGAAGCGCTGGCGATGGACCCGCAGCAGCGGCTGCTGCTGGAGACCTCCTGGGAGGTCTTCGAGCGTGCGGGCATCGACCCGACCTCACTGCGGGGCAAGGACGTCGGTGTCTTCACCGGCATGGGAGCACAGGACTACACACCCCGCCTCGGCGGCGGCACCGAGGGCACCGAGGGCTACGCCCTGACCGGCAGCGCGGGCAGCGTCGCCTCCGGCCGCGTCTCCTACGCCCTGGGCCTGGAGGGACCCGCGCTCACCATCGACACCGCGTGCTCCTCGTCGCTGGTGGCGATGCACTCCGCGATGCAGGCCCTGCGCAACGGCGAGTGCTCACTCGCCCTGGCCGGCGGCGTCGCCGTCATGTCCAGCCCCGGAGTCTTCGTCGAGTTCTCACGTCAACGGGGCCTCGCACCGGACGGACGCTGCAAGGCGTTCGCCGAGGGCGCGGACGGCACGGGATGGGCCGAGGGCGTAGGCGTCCTCCTGCTGGAGCGCCTGTCGGACGCTCGCCGCAACGGCCACGAGGTGCTGGCGGTGGTCCGGGGCAGTGCGGTGAACCAGGACGGAGCGTCCAACGGCCTGACCGCGCCGAACGGTCCTTCACAGCAGCGCGTGATCCGGCAGGCGCTGGCGAACGCCGGCCTGTCGGCGGCCGAAGTCGACGCGGTCGAGGCGCACGGCACGGGTACGGCGCTGGGTGACCCGATCGAGGCCCAGGCCCTGATCGCCACCTACGGCCAGGAGCGACCGGGTGATGACCGTCCGCTGATGATCGGGGCCCTGAAGTCGAACCTCGGTCACACCGGCGCCACCGCGGGTGTGGCGGGTGTGATCAAGATGGTGCAGGCGATGCGGCACGGTGTGCTGCCCAAGACGCTGCACGTGGACGCGCCGTCGTCGAAGGTGGACTGGTCGGCGGGTGCGGTGGAGTTGCTGACGGAGTCGCGGGCCTGGCCCGAGGCCGACCGTCCTCGGCGTGCGGGTGTGTCGGCGTTCGGTATCAGCGGCACGAACGCGCATGTGATCCTGGAGGGGGTCGAGCCCGCGGCTCCGGCGGAGCGTGTGGTGGCGCCGGACGATGTGGTGTCGGACGGTGTGGTGCCGCTGGTGCTGTCGGGCAAGTCACCGGAAGCCGTGCGTGCGCAGGCGGAGCGGTTGGCGGGTTTCCTGGGTGAGGGTCCGGGGGTGCGTCTGACTGATGTCGCGTATTCGCTGGCGACGACGCGTGCGCGTTTCGATCACCGTGCGGTGGTGGTCGCGGGCTCGGTGGACGAGGCGCGGGAGGGCCTGGCGTCGTCGGTGCGTGCGCAGGCCGTGGTCCCGGGCCGTCTGGGTGTGCTGTTCACCGGCCAGGGGTCGCAGCGAGTGGGTATGGGTCGTGAGTTGTATGCCGCCTTCCCGGTGTTCGCGGATGCCTTCGACGAGGTGTGCGCGGCCGTCGACAAGAGTCTGGGCTGCTCGCTCAAGGACGTGGTCTTCGAGGGTGGGGACCTGATTGATGAGACGCGGTATGCGCAGCCGGCTCTGTTCGCTGTCGAGGTGGCGCTCTTTCGTCTTGTCGGGTCGTGGGGTGTGGTTGCTGATGTTCTGGCGGGTCATTCGGTCGGCGAGGTGACGGCTGCGTATCTGGCGAGCGTGTGGTCGCTGGAGGACGCGGCGGCGCTGGTGGTGGCGCGTGGCCGGCTGATGCAGGCCTTGCCCGCTGGTGGGGTGATGGTCGCGGTGGAGGCGGCGGAGGACGAGGTCACGCCGTTGCTGACATCGGGCGTGAGCGTCGCCGCGGTGAACGGGGCGGCATCGGTGGTGCTGTCGGGTGACCAGGTGGAGGTCGAGGCGGTGGTGGGCCGTCTTGAGGGGCGGCGGGTGAAGCGCTTGAGGGTCTCGCATGCCTTCCACTCGCCGTTGATGGATCCGATGCTGGAGGAGTTCCGGCAGATCGCGGCCGGGCTGACCTACCACCGGCCGTCGCTTCCGGTGGTGTCGAACCTGACCGGTGAGCTGGCGGATCCGGAGCGGCTGTGTTCGCCGGAGTACTGGGTGGAGCACGTGCGGGGCACGGTCCGCTTCCACGACGGTGTGCAGGCTATGCGGGCGGAGAAGGTCTCGACCTTCTTGGAGTTGGGCCCTGATGGTGTGTTGTCGGGGATGGTGGCGGAGGACTGTGTGCCGTCGCTGCGGCGGGATGTGTCCGAGGACCGCGCCCTGATGGCGACCCTGGGCCGGCTGCACACGCGTGGTGTCGACGTCGACTGGGAGAAGGTCTTCTCCGGCACCGGCGCCCACCGCGTGGCCCTGCCCACGTACGCCTTCCAGCACCAGCGTTACTGGCTGAATCCGACGCCGTCCGGCGGGGACCCCGCACTGGCGGCTGGGCATCCTCTGCTCGACATCGTCGTGGGTGTGCCCGACACCGGTGGCGTGGTCGCCACGGGGCGCTTGTCGCTTGCCGCGCAGCCGTGGCTGGCGGATCACACCGTGGCGGGTGTGGTGACGCTGCCGAGTGCTGCTCTGGTGGAGTTGGCGATTCGGGCGGGGGACGAGGTCGGTGCGCGTTCTCTGCGTGAACTGATCACCGACACTCCGCTGGTGGTCCCTGATCACGGTGGAGTGCGTATCCAGGTGTCTGTCGGTGAGGACACGGACGGTGTGCGGCCGGTGGCGGTGTATTCGCGGCCGGACGACGCCGAGCCCGACACGCCCTGGGTGCGCCATGCGAGCGGTCAGCTAGGTGAGGACGCGCCGGTTCCGGACGCCGCCTTCGGGGTCTGGCCGCCGGAGGGGGCGCAGCCTGTCGACCTGACCGGTTTCTACGCGGACCAGGCGGCCGCAGGTTATGGGTACGGGCCGCTGTTCCAGGGGCTCAGGTCGTTGTGGACGCTGGGCGAGGACATCTACGCCGAGGTCGCGCTCCCGGAGGAGGATGCGGAGGCGGCGGCCGGGTTCGGTGTGCATCCCGCGCTTCTCGACGCGGTCCTGCACTGCGGGGCCTTCACGGAACGGAAGGCCGAGGAGGGCAAACTCATCCTGCCCTTCGCGTGGAACGGAGTGACGCTGCACGCCTCCGGCGCGGCCGCCCTGCGGGTGCGCATGACGCCCACCGGACCCGAATCCGTCACGCTCGAACTCGCCGACGGCGAGGGCGCCCCGGTCGCGTCGGTGGAGTCCCTCGTGCTGCGGGCGGTGGCTGATGACCAGTTGAGGGTGTCCGGGGCGGGTGACGGTGGGTCGCTGTTCCGGGTGGAGTGGTCGCCGATGGCGGTGCCGGTGTCTGAGGGTGCGGGCGGTGTCGAGGTGGAGGTCTTGGAGGTTCCCCGGTCGGGCTCTGTGGATGCCGTGGTTGTGCGTGAGGTGTCGGCTGGTGTTCTGGCTGGGGTGCAGTCGTTCCTTGCGTCGTCGGGTGGGGGCCGGTTGGTGGTGGTGTCGCGGGGTGCGGTGGTGGCTGGTGGTGATGCCGGTGTGGTGGATCCGGTGGCGGCTGCGGTGTGGGGGTTGGTGCGTTCGGCGCAGGCGGAGAGTCCTGGGCGGGTGGTTTTGCTGGATGTGGGTGTGGGGGGTGTGGTGCCGGCGGGTGGGGTGCTGGCGGGTGTGGCTGGTGGTGGTGAGTCGCAGGTCGCGTTCCGCTCGGACGGGATGTTCGTGCCGAGGCTGGTGGGTGCCGGGGTGGTGCGTGCCGGGGTGGAGCGGTCTGCGGGGCGGTCGGTGTTCCGTGCTGGTGGGACGGTGCTGGTCACCGGCGGTACAGGAACGCTGGGTGGCCTGGTGGCCCGGCATCTTGTCACGGCGCATGGTGTGCGCAACTTGCTGTTGACGAGCCGTCGTGGTCCGGAGGCGCCCGGCGCCCGGGAGCTGACGGCGGAACTGGAGGCGGCGGGAGCGACGGTCACTGTCGTGGCGTGTGATGTGGCGGATCGTGAGGTGTTGGCGGGGTTGTTGGCGCGGGTGCCTGTGGATGCTCCGTTGGTGGGGGTGGTGCATACCGCGGGTGTGTTGGATGACGGGGTGTTCTCGGGTCTGACCGCGGAGCGGTTGGCGGGGGTGTTCCGGCCGAAGGTGGACGCGGTGTTGGCGTTGCATGAGGCGACGCGGGGCGTGGATCTGGATGCGTTCGTGTTGTATTCGTCGGCGTCGGGTGTGCTGGGTGGTGCGGGTCAGGGGAATTACGCGGCGGCGAACGCGTTTGTGGATGCTTTCGCGGGGTGGCGTCGTGGGCAGGGTCTGCCGGCGGTGTCGTTGGCGTGGGGGTTGTGGGGTGAGGCGAGTGCGATGACAGGTTCGCTCGGGGAGTCCGATCAGGCGCGGATGCGGCGCAGTGGTATCCGGCCGCTGTCCGCGGCAGAGGGCATGGCACTCTTCGATGCCGGCCTCACCGCCGACGAACCCGCCCTGGTACCCGTCAAGTTCGACCTCCCCACCCTCAGCGCACAGGCCGCGGCGGGCGAGGTGCCGCCGATGCTGCGAAGCCTGGTCCGCCGGCCGCGCCGGATCGTCCGCACCGGTGCCACCGATCGCGCCGGCGCTGCGCCCGGAGAGACCCTGATCGACCGGCTGGGGACGATGGCTCACTCCGAGCGGCAGCGCGCCCTGGTCGACCTGGTCAGCGCCGATGCCGCGGCCGTGCTGGGCGGACGCCGGCGCAACGCGATCGCGCCGGACCGTGCCTTCAAGGACCTCGGTTTCGACTCGCTCACAGGTGTGGAACTGCGCAACCGGCTCGCCGCGGCCACGGGTCTCCAGCTCCCCGCCTCGGCGGTGTTCGACTATCCGACGCCAGCCGCCCTCGCCGACGTCCTTCTGGAACAACTCGGCGTCTCACCGATGTCCGTGCTCGCCGAACTGGACCGGCTGGAAGCGGCGTTGAGCAGTACGTCGCTGGACGATGACGTGATGGCCCAGACGGCCAAGCGCCTGCAGACCTTGGCCTCCCGGTACGCGTCGTCCGGTGCCCCTGCGGAGGACGAGGCGCACTTCGACCTGGACTCCGCCTCCGACGACGAACTCTTCAGCTTCGCGGAGAACGAGCTCGGCTCTTCCTGACAGCAGCGCCGGCCCACCACACCTGTTGAGCAGGAGGAACTTTCGATGAGCACGAACGACGACAAGCTGCGCGACTACCTCAAGCGAGCCCTCGCCGACCTCAGCCAGGCACGCAAGCGGCTGCGCGAGGTCGAATCCGAGAAGACGGACCCCATCGCGATCATCGCCATGGGCTGCCGTCTCCCGGGCGGCGTCTCCTCGCCGGAGGAGCTGTGGGAGCTGGTCGCCGGGGGCCGCGACGCCATCTCGCCGTTCCCGACCGACCGCGGCTGGGACGTGAACGGGCTGTTCGACCCCGACCCCGAGCGCCCCGGCAGGTCGTATGTCAGGGAGGGCGGTTTCGTCACCGACGCAGCGGAGTTCGACGCCGCCTTCTTCGGGATCAGCCCGCGCGAGGCCGTGGCGATGGACCCACAGCAGCGGCTGCTGCTGGAGACCTCCTGGGAGGTCTTCGAGCGTGCGGGCATCGACCCGACTTCGCTGCGTGGCCGCAACGTGGGTGTGTTCGCCGGTACCAAGCCGCAGGACTACATCCCCAGCCTTGAAGGCGGGGAGTCCAGCACCGAGGGGTACGCCTTGACCGGCAGCGCCGGCGCGGTCACCTCCGGCCGTGTCTCGTACACCTTCGGCTTCGAAGGCCCCGCGGTCTCCATAGACACCGCCTGCTCCTCGGCGCTGGTCGCCATCCACCTGGCCGCCCAGGCACTGCGCAGCGGGGAATGCTCGCTCGCGCTCGCCGGCGGTGTGTCCGTGATGGCCACGCCGGGCGCGTTCGTGGCCTTCTCACGGCAGCGAGGGCTGGCGGCGGACGCTCGCTGCAAGGCGTTCGCCGAGGGTGCGGACGGTACGTCGTGGGCCGAGGGTGTGGGCCTGGTCCTGCTGGAGCGCCTTTCGGACGCTCGCCGCAACGGCCACGAGGTGCTGGCGGTGGTCCGGGGCAGTGCGGTCAACCAGGACGGAGCGTCCAACGGTCTCACCGCTCCCAATGGCCCCTCGCAACGACGCGTCATCCGCCAGGCACTGGCCAACTCAGGGCTGCTCGCCGCGGACGTCGACGCGGTGGAGGCGCACGGTACGGGTACGGCGCTGGGTGACCCGATCGAGGCGCAGGCCCTGATCGCGACGTACGGCCAAGGGCGCCCGGCGGACCGGCCGCTGTGGCTCGGCTCGGTGAAGTCCAACCTCGGTCACACCCAGGCGACCGCGGGTGTGGCGGGTGTGATCAAGATGGTGCAGGCGATGCGGCACGGTGTGCTGCCGAAGACGCTGCACGTGGACGCGCCGTCGTCGAAGGTGGACTGGTCGGCGGGTGCGGTGGAGTTGCTGACGGAGTCGCGGGCCTGGCCCGAGGCCGACCGTCCTCGGCGTGCGGGTGTGTCGGCGTTCGGTATCAGCGGCACCAACGCGCACGTCATCCTGGAAGCCGTCGAGAACGACCGTCCCGAGCCGACCAAGACGCGCGGTGTCGTACCCCTCGTTCTCTCGGGCAGGACGGCCGACGCGGTGGACGCGCAAGCCCGGCGCCTAGCCGACCATCTGGAACGGCACCCGCAGGTGAGCCTCACGGACACGGCCTACTCCCTGGTGACGACGCGTGCGCGTTTCGATCACCGTGCGGTGGTGGTCGCGGGCTCGGTGGACGAGGCGCGGGAGGGTCTGGCGTCGTCTGTGCGTGCGCAGGCCGTGGTTCCGGGTGGTCTGGGTGTGCTGTTTACCGGCCAGGGGTCGCAGCGGGTGGGTATGGGCCGTGAACTGCACGATGTGTTCCCGGTGTTCGCGGATGCGTTCGACGAGGTGTGCGCGGCCGTCGACAAGAGTCTGGGCCGCTCGCTCAAGGATGTGGTCTTCGAGGGCGGCGACCTGATCGACGAGACGCGGTATGCGCAGCCGGCCCTGTTCGCCGTCGAGGTCGCGCTCTTCCGTCTCGTCGGGTCGTGGGGTGTGGTTGCTGATGTTCTGGCGGGTCATTCGGTCGGTGAGGTGACGGCTGCGTATCTGGCGGGCGTGTGGTCGCTGGAGGACGCGGCGGCGCTGGTGGTGGCGCGTGGCCGGCTGATGCAGGCCTTGCCCGCTGGTGGGGTGATGGTCGCGGTGGAGGCGGCGGAGGACGAGGTCACGCCGTTGCTGACCGCTGGTGTGAGCGTCGCCGCCGTGAACGGGGCGGCCTCGCTGGTGCTGTCGGGTGACCAGGTGGAGGTCGAGGCGGTGGTGGGCCGTCTTGAGGGGCGGCGGGTGAAGCGGCTGAGGGTCTCGCATGCCTTCCATTCGTCGTTGATGGATCCGATGCTGGAGGAGTTCCGGGAGATCGCGGCCGGGCTGACCTACCACGAGCCGTCGCTTCCGGTGGTGTCGAACCTGACCGGTGAGCTGGCGGATCCGGAGCGGCTGTGCTCGCCGGAGTACTGGGTGGAGCACGTGCGGGGCACGGTCCGCTTCCACGACGGTGTGCAGGCTATGCGGGCGGAGAAGGTCTCGACCTTCTTGGAGTTGGGCCCTGATGGTGTGCTGTCGGGGATGGTCGCGGGGGACTGCGTACCCTCCCTGCGGCGGGACGTCCCCGAGGACCGCGCCCTGATGGCGACCCTGGGCCGGCTGCACACGCGTGGTGTCGACGTCGACTGGGAGAAGGTCTTCTCCGGTACCGGCGCGCACCGCGTGGCCCTGCCCACCTACGCCTTCCAGCACCAGCGTTACTGGCTGAATCCGACGCCGTCCGGCGGGGACCCCGCACTGGCGGCTGGGCATCCGTTGCTCGACATCGTCGTGGGTGTGCCCGACACCGGTGGCGTGGTGTGCACCGGCCGGCTCTCCCTGGCAGCGCAGCCGTGGCTGGCGGATCATGCGGTGTCGGGTGTGGTTCTGCTGCCGGGTACCGCCCTGGTGGAACTCGCGGTCCGTGCGGGCGACGAGGTCGGTGCGCGTTCCCTCAGCGAACTGATCATCGAGGCGCCTGTGGTGATCCCCGACGCCGGCTCTGTTCGTGTCCAGGTGTCCGTTGGCGAGGACACGGGCGGTGTGCGGGCGGTGGCGGTGTATTCGCGGCCGGACGACGCCGAGCCCGACATGCCCTGGGTGCGCCATGCGAGCGGTCGACTCAGTGCGGAGGCTCCTGCTCCCGCGGCCCCTCTCGGCATCTGGCCGCCGGAGGGCGCGGCGGCTGTGGCGGTGACGGACCTGTACGAAGAGTTGGCTGACCGCGGTTATGGCTATGGGCCGGTGTTCCAGGGGTTGCATGCGGTGTGGCGGCGTGGGGACGAGGTGTTCGGCGAGGTCGCTTTGCCGGCGGGTGAGGTGGAGTCGGCGGGTGGGTTCGGTCTGCATCCGGCGCTGTTGGATGCCGCGTTGCATGCGGGAGCTTTCCTGGGTGAGCGGGGGCCTGAGGGTGGGGGGTTGTTCCTGCCGTTCGTGTGGAGTGGTGTGTCGCTGCATGCCGCGGGTGCGTCGTCTCTGCGTGTGCGGCTGACGTCCACGGGGCCGGAGTCGCTGTCGCTGGATCTGGCCGATGGTGAGGGTGCGCCGGTGGCGTCGGTGGAGTCCCTTGTGCTGCGGGCGGTGGCTGAGGAGCAGTTGAGGGCGCCCGGAGCTGGTGGTGGGTCGCTGTTCCGGGTGGAGTGGTCGCCGATGGCGGTGCCGGTGTCTGAGGGTGCGGGCGGTGTCGAGGTGGAGGTCCTGGAGGTTCCCCGGTCGGGCTCTGTGGATGCCGTGGTTGTGCGTGAGGTGTCGGCTGGTGTTCTGGCTGGGGTGCAGTCGTTCCTTGCGTCGTCGGGTGGGGGCCGGTTGGTGGTGGTGTCGCGGGGTGCGGTGGTGGCTGGTGGTGATGCCGGTGTGGTGGATCCGGTGGCGGCTGCGGTGTGGGGGTTGGTGCGTTCGGCGCAGGCGGAGAGTCCTGGCCGGGTGGTTTTGCTGGATGTGGGTGTGGGGGGTGTGGTGCCGGCGGGTGGGGTGCTGGCGGGTGTGGCTGGTTGTGGTGAGTCGCAGGTGGCGGTGCGTTCGGACGGGTGGTTCGTGCCGAGGCTGGTGCGTGCCGGGGTGGAGCGGTCTGCGGGGCGGCCGGTGTTCCGTGCTGGTGGGACGGTACTGGTCACCGGTGGTACAGGAACGCTGGGTGGCCTGGTCGCCCGGCATCTCGTGGCCGCGCACGGTGTGCGCCACCTGTTGCTGACGAGCCGTCGCGGTCCGGAGGCGCCCGGCGCCCGGGAGTTGACGGCGGAACTGGAGGCGGCGGGAGCGACGGTCACCGTCGTGGCGTGCGACATGTCCAAGCGCAGGGCGGTGAAGAAGCTTCTCGCGACCGTCTCGCCCGACGCGCCGCTCACCGGGGTCGTGCATACGGCGGGAGTTCTGGACGACGGTGTGATCGAGAGCCTTACACCGGAGCGGATCGGTACCGTCTTCCGGCCGAAGGTCGATGCGGCACTGAACCTGCACGAGCTGACACGCGACATGAACGTGGACGTGTTCGTCCTGTTCTCCTCGGCCGCCGGTGTGATCGGAGGTCCGGGGCAGGGCAACTACTCGGCCGCGAACGCGTTCCTGGACGCCTTCGCCCAGTGGCGTCGCGCGCAGGGCCTGCCGGCGCTGTCGCTGGCCTGGGGTCTGTGGGCCGAGTCCAGCGCGATGACGGGGTCGCTGCAGGAGTCGGACCAGGCGCGTATGCGGCGCAGCGGTATTCGGCCGCTGTCGGCCGAGGAAGGCATGGCACTCTTCGACACCAGCCTCGCCGTCAACGAACCCAGCCTTGTTCCCGCCAAGTTCGACCTCCCCACCCTCACCGAGCAGGCAGGCAATGGTCAGTTGCCTCTGATGATGCGGGGGTTGGTGCGTCTGCCGCGTCGTGTGGTGAGTGGTGCGGTGGTGGCTGGTGGGGGTGTGGGGGATTCGTTGGTGGGCCGGCTCGCCGTGCTGTCTCGTGAGGGGCAGGAGCGTCATCTGGTGGAGTTGGTGCTGGGTGAGGTCGCGGGAGTGTTGGGGCATGCGGACGCGGCGAGTATCGGTGCCGGGCAGGCGTTCAACGATCTGGGTTTTGATTCGTTGACGGCGGTGGAGTTGCGGAACCGGTTGGGTGCCGTGACGGGGCTGGGGCTGTCGGCGACGCTGGTCTTCGATTATCCGTCGCCGGTGGTGTTGGCGGAGTTCTTGCGTGGGGAGTTGGTGGGCGAGGACGAGGGCCAGGCCGCGGGGGCGGTGGTCGGGGGTGTGGTGTCTGCTGCTTCGGTGGCCGATGATCCGGTCGCGATCGTGGCGATGGGGTGTCGTCTGCCGGGTGGGGTGGGTTCGCCGGAGGATCTGTGGCGTCTTGTGGTGGAGGGGCGTGAGGGGATCTCGGAGTTTCCGGAGGACCGGGGCTGGGATGTGGCGCGGTTGTTCGATCCTGATCCTGACCGGGTGGGTAAGTCGATGGTGCGTCATGGTGGGTTCCTGCATGATGCGGGGGAGTTCGATCCGGGGTTCTTCGGGATCAGTCCGCGTGAGGCGTTGGCGATGGATCCGCAGCAGCGGTTGCTGTTGGAGACGTCGTGGGAGGTGTTGGAGCGGGCGGGGATCGATCCGACGTCGCTGAAGGGCAGCCGCACCGGCGTCTTCGCCGGCGCCATGTACCACGACTACAGCGAGGCGGTTGCCGCCGGCAGCCTCGTGTCCGGCCGCCTCTCGTACACGCTCGGGTTCGAGGGTCCCTCCGTCACGGTTGATACGGCGTGTTCGTCGTCGCTGGTGGCGATGCACTCCGCGATGCAGGCCCTGCGCAACGGCGAGTGCTCGCTCGCGCTCGCCGGCGGCGTCGCCGTGATGTCCACGCCCATCGCGTTCGTACAGTTCTCGCGGCAGCGGGGTCTGGCGGCGGACGGCCGGTGCAAGTCGTTCGCGGCCGGTGCGGACGGTACGTCGTGGGCGGAGGGTGTCGGCCTGGTCCTGCTGGAGCGCCTGTCGGACGCTCGCCGCAACGGCCATGAGGTGCTGGCGGTGGTCCGGGGCAGTGCGGTCAACCAGGACGGTGCGTCCAACGGTCTGACCGCGCCGAATGGTCCTTCGCAGCAGCGTGTGATCCGGCAGGCGTTGGCGAGTGCCGGTCTGTCGGCGGCTGATGTCGACGCGGTCGAGGCGCACGGTACGGGCACGTCGTTGGGTGACCCGATCGAGGCACAGGCCCTCATAGCCACCTACGGTCAGGAGCGACCGGGTGATGACCGCCCCTTGTGGCTGGGGTCGTTGAAGTCGAACATCGGTCATGCACAGGCCGCGGCCGGTGTGGCGGGTGTGATCAAGATGGTGCAGGCGATGCGCCACGGTGTGCTGCCGAAGACGCTGCACGTGGACGCCCCTTCGCCGAAGGTGGACTGGTCGGCGGGTGCGGTCGAACTGCTCACCGAGTCACGGGAGTGGCAGACACAGGAGAACCGTCCTCGGCGAGCTGCGGTCTCCTCCTTCGGTATCAGCGGCACCAACGCGCATGTGATCCTGGAGGGGATCGAGCCCGAGGCTCCGGTGGAACGTGCGGATTTACCGGACGGTGTGGTGCCGCTGGTGCTGTCCGGCAGGACGGCCGACGCGGTGGACGCGCAGGCCCGGCGCCTGGCCGACCATCTGGAACGGCACCCGCAGGTGAGCCTCACGGACACGGCCTACTCCCTGGCGACGACGCGTGCGCGTTTCGATCACCGTGCGGTGGTGGTCGCGGGCTCGGTGGAGGAGGCGCGGGAGGGCCTGGCGTCGTCGGTGCGTGCGCAGGCCGTGGTTCCGGGCCGTCTGGGTGTGCTGTTTACCGGCCAGGGGTCGCAGCGAGTCGGCATGGGCCGTGAACTGCACGCTGCGTTTCCGGTGTTCGCCGATGCGTTCGACGAGGTGTGCGCGGCCGTCGACAAGAGTCTGGGCTGCTCGCTCAAGGATGTGGTCTTCGAGGGTGGGGACCTGCTGGATGAGACGCGGTATGCGCAGCCGGCTCTGTTCGCCCTGGAGGTGGCGCTCTTCCGTCTTGTCGGGTCGTGGGGTGTGGTTGCTGATGTTCTGGCGGGTCATTCGGTCGGTGAGGTGACGGCTGCGTATCTGGCGGGCGTGTGGTCGCTGGAGGACGCGGCGGCGCTGGTGGTGGCGCGTGGCCGACTGATGCAGGCCTTGCCCGCCGGCGGGGTGATGGTCGCGGTGGAGGCGGCGGAGGACGAGGTCACACCGTTGCTGACCGCTGGTGTGAGCGTCGCCGCCGTGAACGGGGCGACTTCGCTGGTGCTGTCCGGTGACCAGGTGGAGGTCGAGGCGGTGGTGGGCCGTCTTGAGGGGCGGCGGGTGAAGCGGCTGAGGGTCTCGCACGCCTTCCATTCGTCGTTGATGGATCCGATGCTGGAGGAGTTCCGGGAGATCGCGGCCGGGCTGACCTACCACGAGCCGTCCCTTCCGGTGGTGTCGAACCTGACCGGAGACCTGGCCGACCCGCAATGGCTGTGCTCGCCGGAGTACTGGGTGGAGCACGTGCGGGGCACGGTCCGCTTCCACGACGGTGTGCAGGCTATGCGGGCGGAGAAGGTCTCGACCTTCTTGGAGTTGGGCCCCGATGGTGTGCTGTCGGGGATGGTGGCGGAGGACTGCGTACCCTCCCTGCGGCGGGATGTCCCCGAGGACCGCGCTCTGATGACGACCCTGGGCCGGCTGCACACGCGTGGTGTCGACGTCGACTGGGAGAAGGTCTTCTCCGGTACCGGCGCGCACCGCGTGGCCCTGCCCACCTACGCCTTCCAGCACCAGCGCTACTGGCTGAACTCGAACGTGTCTTCCGTTGATCCCGCGTTCGCGGTCGAGCATCCGCTGCTCGACTCGGTCATCAGTGTTCCCGACACGGGAGGTGTCCTCGGCACGGGTCGGTTGTCACTTGCCGCCCAACCGTGGCTGGCGGATCACGCCGTGTCCGGCACGGTCCTGCTGCCGGGAGCGGCATTGGTCGAATTGGCCGTTCGTACTGGTGATGAGGTCGGCACGGGGGAGCTGCGGGAGCTCGTCATCGAGGCTCCGCTGGTGGTTCCCGACGCCGGCTCTGTTCGTGTCCAGGTGTCCGTTGGCGAGGACACGGGCGGTGTGCGGTCGGTGGCGGTGTATTCGCGGCCGGACGACGCCGAGACCGATGTGCCGTGGGTCCGTCATGCCACGGGTCAGCTCGGTGAGGACGCGCCGGTTCCGGACGCCGCCTTCGGGGTCTGGCCGCCGGAGGGGGCGCAGCCTGTCGACCTGACCGGTTTCTACGCGGACCAGGCGGCCGCCGGATACGGCTATGGGCCGGTGTTCCAGGGGTTGCATGCGGTGTGGCGGCGTGGGGACGAGGTGTTCGGCGAGGTCGCTTTGCCGGCGGGTGAGGTGGAGTCGGCGGGTGGGTTCGGTCTGCATCCGGCGCTGTTGGATGCCGCGTTGCATGCGGGAGCTTTCCTGGGTGAGCGGGGGCCTGACGGTGGGGGGTTGTTCTTGCCGTTCGTGTGGAGTGGGGTGTCGCTGCATGCTGCGGGTGCGTCGTCTCTACGTGTTCGGCTGACGTCCACGGGGCCGGAGTCGCTGTCGCTGGATCTGGCCGACGGTGAGGGTGTTCCGGTGGCGTCGGTGGAGTCTCTTGTGCTGCGGGCGGTGGCTGAGGAGCAGTTGAGGGTGTCCGGGGCTGGTGGTGGTGGGTCGCTGTTCCGGGTGGAGTGGTCGCCGATGGCGGTGCCGGTGTCTGAGGGTGCGGGCGGTGTCGAGGTGGAGGTCCTGGAGGTTCCCCGGTCGGGCTCTGTGGATGCCGTGGTTGTGCGTGAGGTGTCGGCTGGTGTTCTGGCTGGGGTGCAGTCGTTCCTTGCGTCGTCGGGTGGGGGCCGGTTGGTGGTGGTGTCGCGGGGTGCGGTGGTGGTTGGTGGTGATGCCGGTGTGGTGGATCCGGTGGCGGCTGCGGTGTGGGGGTTGGTGCGTTCGGCGCAGGCGGAGAGTCCTGGGCGGGTGGTTTTGCTGGATGTGGGTGTGGGGGGTGTGGTGCCGGCGGGTGGGGTGCTGGCGGGTGTGGCTGGTTGTGGTGAGTCGCAGGTGGCGCTCCGTTCGGGTGGGATGTTCGTGCCGAGGCTGGTGCGTGCCGGGGCGGTGCGGTCTGTGGGGCGGTCGGTGTTCCGTGCTGGTGGGACGGTGCTGGTCACCGGCGGTACAGGAACACTGGGTGGCCTGGTGGCCCGGCATCTTGTCACGGCGCATGGTGTGCGCAACTTGCTGTTGACGAGCCGTCGTGGTCCGGAGGCGCCCGGCGCCCAGGAGTTGACGGCGGAACTGGAGGCGGCGGGGGCGACGGTCACTGTCGTGGCGTGTGATGTGGCGGATCGTGAGGTGTTGGCGGGGTTGTTGGCGCGGGTGCCTGTGGATGCTCCGTTGGTGGGGGTGGTGCATACCGCGGGTGTGTTGGATGACGGGGTGTTCTCGGGTCTGACCGTGGAGCGGTTGGCGGGGGTGTTCCGGCCGAAGGTGGATGCGGTGTTGGCGTTGCATGAGGCGACGCGGGGCGTGGATCTGGATGCGTTCGTGTTGTATTCGTCGGCGTCGGGTGTGCTGGGTGGTGCGGGTCAGGGGAATTACGCGGCGGCGAACGCGTTTGTGGATGCTTTCGCGGGGTGGCGTCGTGGGCAGGGTCTGCCGGCGGTGTCGTTGGCGTGGGGGTTGTGGGGTGAGGCGAGTGCGATGACGGGTTCGCTCGGGGAGTCCGATCAGGCGCGGATGCGGCGCAGTGGTATCCGGCCGCTGTCCGCGGCAGAGGGCATGGCACTCTTCGATGCCGGCCTCACCGCCGACGAACCCACCCTGATACCCGTCAAGTTCGACCTCCCCACCCTCAGCGCACAAGCGGAAGCCGGTCGACTGACTCCCATGCTGCAGGGCCTGGTGCGCCGGCCTCGGCGTGCTGCCGCCGCGGGCGTACCTGTCGGTGCCGACTCCTTCTCGGCCCGATTGGCGGGGCTCCCGGAGGAGGAGCAGTCCGAAACACTGCTGAATCTGGTCCGCGACGAAGTCGCCGTCGTACTCGGGCACGCCGACGCCGAGAACATCACTCCGGGACAGGCATTCAGCGACATGGGATTCGACTCGCTCACCGCGGTCGAGCTTCGCAACCGCCTGAGCGGGCTGACGGGCATCCAGCTGCCCGCCACCCTGATCTTCGACTACCCGTCACCCGCCGCGATCACCGAGTACCTGCGCGCCGAACTGGTTCCGACCGCTGCGACCGGAGCTGTGGAGCTCACCGACGTGGACGAGGCCGAGCTGCGTAAGGTCCTCGCTTCCGTCCCGCTCAAGCGGCTCGAAGAAATCGGCGTACTACGGCAGTTGATGCACCTGGTGGCTGCGGTCCCAGGAGCCGCGGATCACGGTGCGGCTATTGCCGACTCTTCGGAAGTACGGCAGAACGCCGCACACCTGATCGCCGACATGGACGTCGCCGACCTCATCGAACGCGCGATGGGCAACACCCACAACTGAGCCCGCCGCGGCCTACGGAGGATTCCAAGAATGTCTGTGTCCCAGGACCAGCTTGTCGCGGCACTGCGCGCCTCGCTCACGGAGAACGAGCAACTCAAGGAGGAACGCGACCGGGCCCTCGCAGCCTCTTCCGAACCGATCGCGATCGTGTCGGCCGCGTGCCGACTGCCCGGTGGCGTCTCCTCACCGGAGGACCTGTGGCGTCTCGTGGTCGAAGAACGTGACGGCATCACACCGTTCCCGGAGGACCGAGGCTGGGACGTCGAAGGCATCTACGACCCCACCCCCGGCCTGGCCGACAAGTCCTACGTTCGCGAGGGCGGCTTCCTCCACGAGGCCGGGGAGTTCGACCCGGCGTTCTTCGGGATCAGTCCGCGTGAGGCGTTGGCGATGGATCCGCAGCAGCGGTTGCTGCTGGAGATGTCGTGGGAGGTGCTGGAGCGGGCGGGGATCGACCCGACCTCGTTGAAGGGCAGCCGCACGGGCGTCTTCGCCGGAGTGATGTACCACGACTACGAGGCGGCCGTGGCCGCCGGCAGCATCGTCTCGGGCCGGGTGTCGTACACCTTCGGGTTCGAGGGTCCGGCGGTGACGGTTGATACGGCGTGTTCGTCGTCGCTGGTGGCGATGCACTCCGCGATGCAGGCCCTGCGCAACGGCGAGTGCTCCCTCGCGCTGGCCGGCGGCGTCGCCGTCATGGCCCAGCCCGGGAGCTTCATCGAGTTTTCGCGGCAGCGGGGGCTGGCGGCGGACGGCCGGTGCAAGTCGTTCGCGGCGGGTGCGGACGGTACGTCGTGGGCGGAGGGTGTGGGCCTGGTCCTGCTGGAGCGCCTGTCGGATGCTCGCCGTAATGGCCATGAGGTGCTGGCGGTGGTCCGGGGCAGTGCGGTGAACCAGGACGGTGCGTCCAACGGTCTGACCGCGCCGAATGGTCCTGCGCAGCAGCGTGTGATCCGGCAGGCGTTGGCGAGTGCCGGTCTGTCGGCGGCTGATGTCGACGCGGTGGAGGCGCACGGTACGGGTACGTCGTTGGGTGACCCGATCGAGGCGCAGGCCCTGATCGCGACGTACGGTCAGGAGCGACCGGGTGATGGCCGCCCCTTGTGGCTGGGGTCGTTGAAGTCGAACATCGGTCATGCACAGGCCGCGGCCGGTGTGGCGGGTGTGATCAAGATGGTGCAGGCGATGCGCCATGGTGTGCTGCCGAAGACGCTGCACGTGGACGCCCCTTCGCCGAAGGTGGACTGGTCGGCGGGTGCGGTCGAACTGCTCACCGAGTCACGGGAGTGGCAGACACAGGAGAACCGTCCTCGGCGAGCTGCGGTCTCCTCCTTCGGTATCAGCGGCACCAACGCGCACCTCATCCTGGAAGCCGTCGAGAACGACCGTCCCGAGCCGACCAAGACGCGCGGTGTCGTACCCCTCGTTCTCTCGGGCAGGACGGCCGACGCGGTGGACGCGCAGGCCCGGCGGCTGGCCGACCATCTGGAACGGCACCCGGAGGTGAGCCTCTCGGACACGGCCTACTCCCTGGCGACGACGCGTGCGCGTTTCGATCACCGTGCGGTGGTGGTAGCGGGCTCGGTGGATGAGGCGCGGGAGGGTCTGGCGTCGTCGGTGCGTGCGCAGGCCGTGGTCCCGGGCCGTCTGGGTGTGCTGTTCACCGGCCAGGGGTCGCAGCGGATGGGTATGGGCCGTGAACTGCACGCCGCCTTCCCGGTGTTCGCCGATGCGTTCGACGAGGTGTGCGCGGCCGTCGACAAGAGCCTGGGCCGCTCGCTCAAGGACGTGGTCTTCGAGGGCGGCGACCTGATCGACGAGACGCGGTATGCGCAGCCGGCCCTGTTCGCCGTCGAGGTCGCGCTCTTCCGTCTCGTACGGTCCTGGGGCGTGCGTCCCCACTGTCTTGCCGGTCATTCGGTCGGTGAGGTGACGGCTGCGTACCTGGCGGGCGTGTGGTCGCTGGAGGACGCGGCAGCGCTGGTGGTGGCGCGTGGCCGGCTGATGCAGGCCTTGCCGGCCGGTGGGGTGATGGTCGCGGTGGAGGCGGCGGAGGACGAGGTCACACCGTTGCTGACCGCTGGTGTGAGCGTCGCCGCCGTGAACGGGGCGGCCTCGCTTGTGCTGTCCGGTGACCAGGTGGAGGTCGAGGCGGTGGTGGGCCGTCTTGCGGGGCGGCGGATGAAGCGGCTGAGGGTCTCGCACGCCTTCCACTCGCCGTTGATGGATCCGATGCTGGAGGAGTTCCGGGAGATCGCGGCCGGGCTGACCTACCACGAGCCGTCCCTTCCGGTGGTGTCGAACCTGACCGGAGAGCTGGCCGACCCGCAACGGCTGTGCTCCCCGGAGTACTGGGTGGAGCACGTGCGGGGCACGGTCCGCTTCCACGACGGCGTCCGCGCCATGCGCGAGCAGAAGATCACCACCTTCCTGGAACTGGGCCCCGATGGTGTCCTGTCGGCAATGGTCGAGCAGGACTGCGTACCCTCCCTGCGGCGGGACGTCCCCGAGGACCGCGCCCTGATGACCACCCTGGGCCGGCTGCACACGCGTGGTGTCGACGTCGACTGGGAGAAGGTCTTCTCCGGTACCGGCGCGCACCGCGTGGCCCTGCCCACCTACGCCTTCCAGCACCAGCGCTACTGGCTGAACCCGGCGCCGTCAGGCGGGGACCCCGCACTGGCGGCCGGACACCCCTTGCTCGACACGGTGATCAGTGTTCCTGACACGGGTGGTGTCGTATCCAGCGGCCGACTCTCCCTGGCAGCGCACCCGTGGCTGGCGGATCATTCCGTGTCCGGAACGGTCCTGCTGCCGGGTACCGCCCTGGTGGAACTCGCGGTCCGTGCGGGGGACGAGGTCGGTGCGCGTTCTCTGCGGGAATTGATCATCGAGGCGCCTGTGGTGATCCCCGACAAGGGCGCGGTACGCATCCAGGTTTCCGTCGGTGAGGAGACGAACGGTGTACGGCCGGTGGCGGTGTACTCGCGGCCGGACGACGCCGAGTCCGACACGCCCTGGGCGCGCCATGCGAGCGGTCAGCTAGGTGAAGACGCGCCGGTTCCGGACGCCGCCTTCGGGGTCTGGCCGCCGGAGGGGGCGCAGCCTGTCGACCTGACCGGTTTCTACGCGGACCAGGCGGCCGCAGGTTATGGGTACGGGCCGCTGTTCCAGGGGCTCAGGTCGTTGTGGACGCTGGGCGAGGACATCTACGCCGAGGTCGCGCTCCCGGAGGAGGATGCGGAGGCGGCGGCCGGGTTCGGTGTGCATCCCGCGCTTCTCGACGCGGTCCTGCACTGCGGGGCCTTCACGGAACGGAAGGCCGAGGAGGGCAAACTCATCCTGCCCTTCGCGTGGAACGGAGTGACGCTGCACGCCTCCGGCGCCACCGCCCTGCGGGTGCGCATGACGCCCACCGGACCCGAATCCGTCACGCTCGAACTCGCCGACGGCGAGGGCGCCCCGGTCGCGTCCGTCGAGTCCCTCGTACTGAGGGCGGTCGCAGAGGACCAGGTCAAGGCCGCCGGCCGAACCGGTACCGGGACGGACTCCCTGTTCTCCGTCGAATGGACCGCGCTGCCGGACGGGGCGACGGCCGGCGCCGCCGCCGCGGTCGTCCCGCACACCGTGTCCATGGCCATGGACATCGAGGAGCTGGTGCGGTCCGGCACGTCGATGCCCGACGTACTGGTCGTCGACGCCGTCGACGGTGTCGTCAGCCCCGAACGGGCCCGGGGCCTCGTCGGCCGTGTCCTCGGCATCCTCCAGGCGTTCCTTGCCGCGCCGGAACTCGATGCCTCGCGCCTGCTCGTCGTCACGCGCGGCGCGGTCGGTGTCTCCGACGACACCGAGGTGACCGACCCGGCGGGCGCCGCGGTCTGGGGTCTGGTGCGCGCGGCGCAGGCCGAGAACCCGGACCGCGTCCTCCTCATGGACGTGGACGAGATCCAGGCGTCCCGGCCGGCCCTGGCGGGCGTACTGGCCACCGGAGAACCGCAGGTAGCGGTGCGCGCCGGTGCCCTCCACACACCCCGGCTGGTGCGGGCGGCGGCCGATTCCGGTACCGGGCCCGAGCTGGACCCCGAGGGCACGGTACTGGTCACCGGCGGTACAGGAACACTCGGCGGCCTGGTGGCCCGGCATCTCGTGGCCGCGCACGGTGTGCGCCACCTGTTGCTGACGAGCCGTCGTGGTCCGGAGGCGCCCGGCGCCCGGGAGCTGACGGCGGAACTGGAGGCGGCGGGAGCGACGGTCACCGTCGTGGCGTGCGACATGTCCAAGCGCAGGGCGGTGAAGAAGCTTCTCGGGATGGTCTCGCCGGATGCACCGCTGACCGGGGTCGTGCATACGGCGGGAGTTCTGGACGACGGTGTGATCGAGAGCCTCACACCGGAGCGGATCGGTAGTGTCTTCCGGCCGAAGGTCGATGCGGCACTGAACCTGCACGAGCTGACACGCGAGATGAGCGTGGACGTGTTCGTCCTGTTCTCCTCGGCCGCCGGTGTGATCGGAGGTCCGGGGCAGGGCAACTACTCGGCCGCGAACGCGTTCCTGGACGCCTTCGCCCGGTGGCGTCGCGCGCAGGGCCTGCCGGCCGTCTCACTGGCCTGGGGGCTCTGGGCCGAGTCCGCCGGCATGATCGCGACGATGAGCGAGTCGGACCGGGCCCGCATGGGCCGGGGCGGAGTCCTCCCGCTGGCCACCGAGGACGGCATGGCCCTGCTCGACACGGCCCTGGCCGGCGAGGCGTCCACCCTTGTGCCGCTGAAGTTCGACTTCGCCGCCCTGACGGAGCAGGCACGGGCGGACCGATTGCCGCCGGTGCTGCGGGGGTTGGTGCGTCTGCCGCGTCGTGTGGTGAGTGGTGCGGTGGCGGCTGGTGGGGGTGTGGGTGATTCGTTGGTGGACCGGCTCGCCGTGCTGTCTCGTGAGGGGCAGGAGCGTCATCTGGTGGAGTTGGTGCTGGGTGAGGTCGCGGTGGTGCTGGGGCATGCGGACGCGGCGAGTATCGGTGCCGGGCAGGCGTTCAACGATCTGGGTTTTGATTCGTTGACGGCGGTGGAGTTGCGGAACCGGTTGGGTGCCGTGACGGGGCTGGGGCTGTCGGCGACGCTGGTCTTCGATTATCCGTCGCCGGTGGTGTTGGCGGAGTTCTTGCGTGGGGAGTTGGTGGGCGAGGACGAGGGCCAGGCCGCGGGGGCGGTGGTCGGGGGTGTGGTGTCTGCTGTTTCGGTGGCCGATGATCCGGTCGCGATCGTGGCGATGGGGTGTCGTCTGCCGGGTGGGGTGGGTTCGCCGGAGGATCTGTGGCGTCTTGTGGTGGAGGGGCGTGAGGGGATCTCGGAGTTCCCGGAGGACCGGGGCTGGGATGTGGCTCGGTTGTTCGATCCTGATCCTGACCGGGTGGGTAAGTCGATGGTGCGTCATGGTGGGTTCCTGCATGATGCGGGGGAGTTCGATCCGGGGTTCTTCGGGATCAGTCCGCGTGAGGCGTTGGCGATGGATCCGCAGCAGCGGTTGCTGTTGGAGACGTCGTGGGAGGTGTTGGAGCGGGCGGGGATCGATCCGACCTCGTTGAAGGGCAGCCGCACCGGCGTCTTCGCCGGCGCCATGTACCACGACTACGCCACCAACCTCACACGCGTACCGGAGGAACTGGAGGGATTCCTCGGCAACGGCAACGCGGGCAGCTTCATCTCGGGCCGGGTGTCGTACACCTTCGGGTTCGAGGGCCCGGCGGTGACGGTTGATACGGCGTGTTCGTCGTCGCTGGTGGCGATGCACTCCGCGATGCAGGCCCTGCGCAGCGGTGAGTGCTCGCTCGCGCTGGCCGGTGGCGTCGCCGTCATGGCCACGCCCGGCAGTTTCGTGGAGTTCTCGCGGCAGCGGGGCCTGGCGGCGGACGGCCGGTGCAAGTCGTTCGCGGCCGGTGCGGACGGTACGTCGTGGGCCGAGGGTGTGGGCCTGGTCCTGCTGGAACGTCTGTCGGACGCGCGCCGCAACGGCCACGAGGTACTGGCCCTGGTGCGGGGTGCGGCCATTAACCAGGACGGTGCGTCGAACGGCATCACCGCGCCGAATGGTCCTTCGCAGCAGCGTGTGATCCGGCAGGCGTTGGCGAGTGCCGGCCTGTCGGCGGCTGATGTCGACGCGGTCGAGGCGCACGGCACGGGTACGTCGTTGGGTGACCCGATCGAGGCGCAGGCCCTGATCGCGACGTACGGTCAGGAGCGACCGGGTGATGACCGCCCCTTGTGGCTGGGCTCGTTGAAGTCGAACATCGGTCATGCACAGGCCGCGGCCGGTGTGGCGGGTGTGATCAAGATGGTGCAGGCGATGCGCCATGGTGTGCTGCCGAAGACGCTGCACGTGGACGCCCCCTCGCCGAAGGTGGACTGGTCGGCGGGTGCGGTCGAACTGCTCACCGAGTCACGGGAGTGGCCGCAGGTCGACGGTCGCCCCCGTCGCGCCGCCGTCTCCTCCTTCGGTCTGAGCGGTACGAACGCGCATGTGATCCTGGAGGGGGTCGAGCCCGAGGCTCCGGTGGAACGTGCGGATCTGCCGGGCGGTGCGGCGCCGGATGACGTGGAGCGGGACGGCCTGGTGCCGGCTGGAGTGGTGCCGCTGGTGCTGTCCGGCAGGACGGCCGACGCGGTGGACGCGCAAGCCCGGCGTCTGGCCGACCATCTGGAACGGCACCCGGACGTGAGCCTCGCAGACACGGCCTACTCCCTGGCGACGACGCGTGCGCGTTTCGATCACCGTGCGGTGGTGGTCGCGGGCTCGGTGGACGAGGCGCGGGAGGGCCTGGGGGCGTCGGTGCGTGCGCAGGCCGTGGTCCCGGGCCGTCTGGGTGTGCTGTTCACCGGCCAGGGGTCTCAGCGGATGGGTATGGGCCGTGAGTTGTATGCCGCCTTCCCGGTGTTCGCCGATGCGTTCGACGAGGTGTGCGCGGCCGTCGACAAGAGTCTGGGCCGCTCGCTCAAGGATGTGGTCTTCGAGGGCGGCGACCTGATCGACGAGACGCGGTATGCGCAGCCGGCCCTGTTCGCCGTCGAGGTGGCGCTCTTCCGGCTCGTACGGTCCTGGGGCGTGCGTCCCCACTGTCTTGCCGGTCATTCGGTCGGTGAGGTGACGGCTGCGTATCTGGCGGGCGTGTGGTCGCTGGAGGACGCGGCGGCGCTGGTGGTGGCGCGTGGCCGGCTGATGCAGGCCTTGCCGGCCGGTGGGGTGATGGTCGCGGTGGAGGCGGCGGAGGACGAGGTCACACCGTTGATGACCGCTGGTGTGAGCGTCGCCGCGGTGAACGGGGCGGCCTCGCTGGTGCTGTCGGGTGACCAGGTGGAGGTCGAGGCGGTGGTGGGCCGTCTTGAGGGGCGGCGGGTGAAACGGCTGCGGGTCTCGCACGCCTTCCACTCGCCGTTGATGGATCCGATGCTGGAGGAGTTCCGGCAGATCGCGGCCGGGCTGACCTACCACGAGCCGTCCCTTCCGGTGGTGTCGAACCTGACCGGTGAGCTGGCGGATCCGGAGCGGCTGTGCTCGCCGGAGTACTGGGTGGAGCACGTGCGGGGCACGGTCCGCTTCCACGACGGCGTCCGCGCCATGCGCGAGCAGAAGATCACCACCTTCCTGGAACTGGGCCCCGATGGCGTCCTGTCGGCAATGGTCGAACAGGACTGCGTACCCTCCCTGCGGCGGGACGTCCCCGAGGACCGCGCCCTGATGACGACCCTGGGCCGGCTGCACACGCGTGGTGTCGACGTCGACTGGGAGAAGGTCTTCTCCGGCACCGGCGCCCACCGCGTGGCCCTGCCCACCTACGCCTTCCAACACCAGCGCTACTGGATCGAAGGCGGCGAACCCGCCACTCGCGGGAGCGGGAGCGGGAGCGGGAACGGAACCGGGACCGGGAGCGAAACCGGACCCGTGGCCGATCCGGTCGACGCGGCGTTCTGGGACATCGTGGACAGCGGTGACGCCGACTCGCTGGCGCGGTCCCTGCGGCTCGAGGCGACAGCCCTGGACGGTGTGCTGCCCGCCCTCTCCTCGTGGCGCCGTCGCCACCGGGACCAGGCGGTGCTGGACGGCTGGCGGTACCGCATCGACTGGCAGTCCGTCACGGACTCCCTGGCACCGGGCGCGGCCGACGCCGACGGCACATGGCTGATGCTGGTGCCCGCGGGGCAGGCCGAGGCGATGGCGGAGGCCACGAGTGCTGCGCTGACCGCGCACGGCGGCCGTGTCGTCCGGGTGGAGGTGGACGGTCAGGACCGGAACGGCCTGGCGGAGCTCGTCCGGGCGTGTCTCGACGCGGTGCGGGGCGTACCGGCCGGCGTGGTGTCCCTGCTGGCGCTCGACGAACGGCCGGACGCCGGCCACCCCACCCTGTCCCGGGGTACGGCGGCCACCATCACCCTCGTCCAGTCGCTCAGGGATCTGGACGTCACCACCCCGCTGTGGTGCCTGACCTCGGGTGCCGTGGCGGTCCGGGAGGACGGGGAGGTGAGGAGTGAGACCCAGCCCATGCTGTGGGGGCTCGGCACCGTACTCGCCCTCGATCACCCCAGGACCTGGGGCGGGCTGGTCGATGTGGCCGACGGGCCGGACGAGACGGCGCTGGGCCGGCTGGTCGCCGTGCTCTGCGGCGAGCACGGCGAGGACCAGGTGGCGATCCGGCCCTCGGGTGCGTACGCGCGCCGTATGATCCGCGCCGCGTCCGCCACGGCCGACAGCACGGCGTCCGGGGAGCCCTGGACACCGCGGGGAACGGTCCTCGTCACCGGTGGCACCGGCGGTATCGGCGCCCACGTGGCACGCTGGGCCGCGGGCCGGGGCGCCGAGCACCTGCTGCTGCTCAGCCGCCGCGGCCGCTCCGCCGAGGGGGCGCAGGCACTGGAGGCGGAACTGACCGCGCTCGGCGCCCGCGTCACCGTCGCGGCCTGTGACGTGACCGACCGGGCGGCGCTCGCCGAGGTGATCGCGGGGGTACCGTCCGACGTCCCCGTCTCCGCTGTCTTCCACACGGCCGGCGCCGCACAGGAGCCCAGGCAGCTGCCGGACAGCACCGTGAAGGAGTTCGCCGAGGTGGGCCGGGCGAAGGTCGCCGGTGCCGTACACCTGGACGCCCTGCTCGCCGACCACCAGCTGGACGCCTTCGTGTTGTTCTCCTCCGGAGCCGCGGCCTGGGGCGGTACGGGCCAGGGCGGCTACGCCGCCGCCAATGCCTTCGTCGAAGGGCTGGCGCGTCGCAGGCGTGCCCACGGGAGGCCGGCGACCGCCGTGGCCTGGGGGGCCTGGGGCGGTGGCGGCATGGTCGACGCCTCCGTGGCCGAGGAGTTCGCCGAGGTCGGCGTCGAGCTGATGCGTCCCGAACTCGCGGTCGAGGCCCTGGGCCTGGCGATCGAGCGTGACGAGGGGCACCTCGTGGTCGCGGGCATCGACTGGTCGCGGTTCGCACCGGCCTTCACGGCCGCCCGGGAACGTCCGCTGCTGCGCGGCCTGCCCGAGGCCGCCGCTCCCGGTGCCGCCACCGCCGGCACCGGCGCCGGCAAGGACACGGGGACCGGGGACGACGGCGAGGCGCTGCGGGCGCGGCTGCTGGGCACTTCCCCGCAGGAGCGGCTGACGGTACTGACCGACCTGGTGCTGGCGGAGGCCGGGCAGGTACTCGGCCACGCCACCGGCTCGACGGCCGTCGAGGACGGGGTCGCCTTCCTCGACGTCGGCTTCGACTCGCTGACCGGTCTCGAACTGCGCAACCGGCTGAACCGGGAGTCGGGACTCGATCTGCCGCAGGGCCTGATCTTCGACTTCCCCACCGCAGGCATGATCGCCGAGCTGATGCTCGACGCCCTGGAGCCCGCACTCACCGTCACACCGGAGGCGGTCGCAGAGGAGATCGGCAAGCTGGAATCGGCGCTGACCCCGGCGCTGCACGACGACGCGTCACGTGCGCGGGCCGTCTCGCGGCTGCGCGAGCTGCTGGCCAAGTGGGACCACACGGAGAAGGGAGCGTAACCGGATGTTCCAGGTCGAGACCTACCTGCGCCGTCTGGGTTTCACGGAGGTGCCCCGGCCCAGCGTCGAGACGCTGCGCCTCCTGCACAAGAACCACCTGATGTCGCTGGCCTACGACAGCAGCCACTTCATCGACAGCTTCACCGGCTTCCGCAACGTCGTCGACATCGACATCGACGCCACGTTCCAGGCGATCGTCGTCGACGGCGCGGGCGGCGTGTGCCACGACCTGAGTGGTCTGTTCCGCAGGCTGTTGACGGAACTCGGCTACGACGTCTCGATCCTGGCCGCGGCCCAGCGCTGGCCCGACGGGAAGTTCGGGCCGGACTTCGAGCACACCTTCACCGGCGTGCGGCTCGACGGGGAGACCTGGCTCGTCGACGTGGGATTCGCCGGCCCGTCGTACCTGGAGCCGCTGCGGATGACCGACGAGGTGCAGTACCAGTTCGGCTGTGCCTATCGGCTCACCGCGGACGGCACGCGTCACGTACTGGAACGCAGGGCCGCCACCGGCGACTGGCGGCCGGTGTACCGGTTCGAGCTGACGGACCGGGCCGTCTCCGACTGGGACGACCCGCGGGACACCGCCGCCGAGCAGATCGTGAAGAAGTCGCTGTTCGCCAACACCGTGCTGCGTGGCCGCGCCACCGACAACGGGCAACTGGTCCTCACCGGCAGGCGGCTGCTGACGGTGGAGAACGGCCACGAGACGATGCGCACCCTGATCGACAAGGAGGAGTTCGAGAACGTGGTGAAGAACATCCTCACCGGCACGGGCAACGGCTGAGGCGGGGCCGGACCGAGATGACATCGGAAACGCACACCGCCCGTACCGACGCCGGCGCCGCCACCGACACGGACGTCGCCGTCGTCGGCTACGGCCCGGTGGGACAGGTGCTGGCGATCCTGCTGGCCCGGCGGGGCTGGCGGGTCACCGTCGTGGAGCGCTGGTCCCGGCCGTACCCCATGCCGAGGGCGGTCGGCTTCGACGACGAGGCCGCCCGCATCCTGGCCGCCGCCGGCATCGGACCTTTCCTCGGCACGTTCGGGGAGAACTCGCGGGACTACGCCTGGCGCAACGCCGCCGGCGACACCCTCCTGCACCTGGAGAGCTCCGAGAACGGCCACTGCGGCTGGCCGCAGGCGACGGCCGTGTACCAGCCGGGACTGGAGGCCACACTGATCGACCGCGGCGCCGACTTCCCGAACCTGCGGGTCGTCCGCGGGCAGGAGGTCGTCGAACTCGACGACCGTGGCGACCTGGTCGAGGTGATCTCCGAGGACGCCGACGAGCAGGAACACACGTTCACCGCGCGATACGTCGTCGGATGCGACGGGGCCAACAGTTTCGTGCGGGAGTCGATGGACGGCTCCCTCACGGACCTCGGGTTCTTCTACGACTGGCTGATCTGTGACGTCGTACTGCGGGAGCCGCGCGACTTCCGCCCCAACAACCTTCAGATCTGCGATCCGGAGCGGCCGCGGACCGCCGTGTCGGCGGGCCCCGGTCACCGCCGCTTCGAGTTCATGCGGCTGCCGGGCGAGAACATCGAGGAGCTGCGGCGCGAGGAGACCCTGTGGCGCATGCTGAAGATGTTCTCCGTCCGCCCGGACAACGCCACGCTCGAACGGCACGCCGTCTACACCTTCCAGGCCCGCTGGGCGGGGGAGTGGCGCAAGGGCCGGCTGCTGATCGCGGGGGACGCCGCACACCTCATGCCGCCCTTCGCCGGGCAGGGCATGTGCTCGGGCTTCCGCGACGTGGCCAACCTGTCGTGGAAACTGGACCTGCTGCTGCGCGGCCTCGCGGACGACTCCCTGCTCGACACCTACACCGTCGAACGCCGGGCGCACGTCCAGAACGCCGTCACCACGTCCGTGAAGCTCGGCAAGGTGATCTGCGTGACGGACCCCGTCGCGGCAGCCGACCGGGACGCCGTCATGCTGGCCGCGCGCAGCCGGGAGGACAGCGGCGCGCTGCCGATGTCGACCGCGATCCCCCTGACCGAAGGACTCCTCCACCGCGCCGACGACGGCACCCCGCTGCTGCCCGCCGGCACCCTGTTCCCGCAGGCGCGCGTGGCCGGACCCGACGGTGACGGGCTGCTGGACGACGTCATCGGCCTCGGCTTCGTCCTGCTCGCAAACGACAGCCCGGCGGCCCTCCTCGACGACGCGCGGCGCGCCTTCCTCGACGGCCTGGGCACCCGCTACGCGCAGGTGCTGCCCGTGACCGAGGGATCCCCGACGCCGGGCCCGGGCACCGTGGTCGACATCGAGGACCGCTATCTCCCGTACCTGGCCGAGAACGCTGCGACAGCCGTGCTGGTGCGCCCCGACTTCACCGTCTTCGGTGCGGCACACGGAGCGGAGTCACTGGGCTCGCTGGTGGACGAACTCGCCCGTCGGCTGCGAGCACCGGTCCCAGCCGCCGGCTGAGTTCTCCGCGCCGGCAGAAGACACCACTAGAACACCACTGACACCACAAGAACACCACTGACATCACGAGACACCATGCGAAGGGACCACGGGACATGGGCACACGCGAGGACATGTACGGCCTGTTCACGAGCGTCAACGAGATCAACCTGACCGACGACCAGGACGGGCAGAGCGCCAGGGAGGGCACGCACAAGAAGAACATCTCCACCAGTTACGACCTGCAGGCCCGGATGTCGAAGAAGGGCATCCTGTGGAACTGGGGCTACCACGACGACCAGGTGGCCAAGGAGATCAACGACCGCATACCCGGCTTCCTGGACTACGACACGGACGGCTTCTCCGAGGAGCTGTACTTCGCCGCCCTGAGGGAGGTGCCGCTCGACCTGGACGACTACGCGGACAAGTTCGTCCTGGAGGTCGGCTGCGGACTGGGCGAGGGCCTGAACTTCCTCTCCCGCGTCGTCGACGCGAAGAAGATGGTCGGCCTCGACCTGTCGGACCAGGCCATCAGGCGGGCCAATGCCTCGCTGTCCCGCCCGGGCCTGCGCTACGTCCAGGGTGACGCGGAGAACCTGCCGTTCGAGGACGCCAAGGTCGACGTCCTGGTGAACATCGAGAGCGCGCACAACTACCCGAGCCTGGAGACGTTCCTCCGGGAGGTGGCGCGGGTCCTCAAGCCGGGTGGCTACTTCACCCACGTCGACCTCTACACCACACAGCGCCACGCCTTCCTCGAGCAGCTCAAGGGGAAGGACCTCGGTCTGGAGTGGGTGGTCGACCGTGACATCTCCGACCAGGTGCGGGCCGCGATCCACAGGCGGCTGGCCCCCGAGGGCTCCTTCCACAAGGCGCTGCGGGAGCAGCGGGTCGGGGCCGTCCAGCGTCACATGGCCAAGCGGGTCGGCCCGGAGGCCGTGGGCGGGTCCTTCGCCGGTTACACCGACAGTGGCTCCACCCGGCTGCTGAAGAGGATGGGTGTGCTGCCGTCCCAGTTCATGCCGCCCGTGGACAGCTACCGGCTGTACGTGGCGAAGAAGGTCTGATCCCGGTCCGCACGGCCCCCGCCCCGAGCCCTGTCGCTCGGACCGTCCCGGCGCTGCAGGGCCTGGTACGCACAACGTCCCGGAGAGGGAAGGGACATGCGCGGCCGCGTGTCGCACGCCGTGCCGCCGTACGCTGGTCGGCGGGCCGGTACCGGCTGGATGCGGCGGAGCTGGGGGAAGAGCCAGGTGGGTGCGGGGGACGTGCACGAGGTGCGACCGGTGGCGGAGTTACTGCGGCGCAACTCCTTGCTCCATGGTGACAGGGTCGCCTTCGCCGACGACCGGCGCGAGGTCGGCTGGGCCGAACTGGAACGCAGGACGGCCCGGTTGGCGGTGCGCCTCGGCGCCGGCCGGGGCGACCGGGTGGCGTTCTGCCTCGACAACGCGGTGGAGCTGGCCGAGGGACTGCTCGCCACGGTACGGGCGGCCGCCGTCGGCGTGCCGTGGAGCGCGCGCGGCACCGACGCCGAACTCGCCGCACTGCTGGCCGACTGCGACCCTGCCGTGCTCGTCACCGACCGGCGGAACCTGCCGCGGATCAGCCGGCTGACGGCGGACCGGCCGATCCGGCTGCTGGTGACCGGCGAGGGCCCGCTGCCGGGCGGCGCCACGGGCTACGAGGCCCTCGTCGCCGTACCCTCGCCCCCGCCCCCGGACGACCTGGGCCTGGACGAACCGGCCTGGCTGCTCTACACGTCCGGCACCTCCGGCACCCCCAGGGCCGCGGTGTCCAGCCAGCGGTCCGCGCTCTGGTCCTCGGTCGCCTGCTATCTGCCGCGGCTCGGCCTGTCGGCGTCGGACCGAATCCTGTGGCCGCTGCCGTTGTCGCACACCTACGCCCACTCGCTGTGCGTGCTGGGTACCACCGCGGCCGGGGCGAGCGCCCGGATCACCGCGCACACCGAGCCGGCCGCACTGGCGCGCCTCGCGGGCGCCTACGCGCCGACGGTCCTGGCCGGTGTCCCGCTGACCTACCGGCAGCTGCTCGACGCCGGCCTCGGCGCCGTCCCCTCGCTGCGGTTCTGCGTCACCGCCGGCGCTCCCAGCGACCCGGAGCTGCGGACGCGGGTCGCGGAGCGGTTCGGTGCCCCACTGCTCGACGGCTACGGCAGCACCGAGACCTGCGGCAAGATCGCCATGGAGTCACCGGACCAGCCGGGGGCACCCGGTGGAAGCGGGGCCCCGCTGCCCGGCACGGACGTCCGGATCGTCCGTCCCGGGACGACGGAGGACGCCGGCGCCGCCGAGGACGGCGAGATCTGGGTGCGCGGCCCCGGCGTCATGCTCGGCTACCACCACCGGCCCGAGGAGACCGAGGCCGCCCTGCGCGACGGCTGGTACCACACCGGTGACCTGGGCCGGATCGACGAGACCGGCGGTCTGACCGTCACGGGGCGGGCCGGCGACCGGATCGTACGCGGCGGCGAGAACGTCGACCCGGCCGAGGTCGAACGGGTCCTGCGAGACCTGCCCGGGGTACGCGACGCGGCCGTGGTGGCGCGCCCTCATCCGCTGCTGGGCGAGGTCCCGGTGGCGTTCGTCGTACCGGAGCACCGGGCTCTCGAACCCGCCGCTGTGCTGCGGGCCTGCGCGGAGGTGCTCTCCGCGCACAAGGTGCCCGAGGAGATCCTGTTCACCCCGGCCGTACCGCGGACCGGCGCCGGCAAGCCACGCCGGGCCCTGCTGCGCGAGACGCTCACCGCATCCCGTGCCGACCCGGTCCTCCCGCCGTGGGCCGGCCGGACGCCCGCCGCGCGGCGGGATGCCCTGACCGGCCTGGTCCGCGAGGAGACCGAGGCGATCTGCGGGACGCCGGCCGAACCCGCCGTCGCCTTCGCCGATCTGGGCCTGACCTCGATGGACGCGATGACCCTGTGGCACCGGCTCGCTCGGCGCACCGGCCTGAGCCTGCCGGCCACACTGGTCTGGGACCATCCGAACCCGGCCGCCGTCGCCGCCTACCTGGACACCCGCCTGCACGGAAGCGCCGTACCCGCCGCGCCCGCCCCACCGCGCGGTCCGCGGGCGGAGCCGGTGGCGGTCGTCGCCGTTGGCTGCCGCTACCCGGGCGGGGTGAACTCGCCGGAGGACCTCTGGCGCCTGACGGCCGACGGCGTGGACGCCACCGGTGACTTCCCCACCGACCGGGGCTGGGACCTGGACCTCCTGCACCACCCGGACCCCGACCGGCTCGGCACCACCTACGTCCGCCGTGGCGGGTTCCTCGACGACGTCGCCGGCTTCGACCCGCTGTTCTTCGGCATGTCGCCCCGCGAGGCCCTCGCCACCGATCCACAGCAGCGGCTGCTGCTCGAGGTCGCCTGGGAGACCCTGGAACGGGCGGGCATCCCCGCACCCGACCTGCGCGGCTCCCGCACCGGCGTCTTCGTCGGCCTCATGCACGCCGGCTACGGCACCGGCGTCTCGCCGCACGAGCTGGAGTCACAGGTCGGCATCGGCTCGTCGGCCAGTGTCGCCTCGGGCCGCGTCTCCTACGTCCTGGGGCTGCGCGGCCCGACCATGACCCTGGACACGGCCTGCTCCTCCTCACTGGTCGCCCTCGACCTGGCCGCCAGGTCGCTGCGGGCCGGGGAGTGCACACTCGCGCTGGCGGGCGGGGCGACGGTGCTGTCGGGCCCGCAACCGTTCATCGCGTTCAGCCGTCAGCGCGGCCTGTCCCGGGACGGCCGCTGCCGATCGTTCGCCGCGGGAGCGGACGGCACCGCCTGGGCCGAGGGCGTCGGTCTCGTACTGCTGGAGAAGCTCTCGGACGCCCGGCGCAACGGCCACCCGGTGCTGGCGGTGCTGCGCGGCTCCGCCGTCAACTCGGACGGCGCGTCGAACGGCCTGACCGCGCCCAGCGGCGAGGCCCAACGGGAGCTCGTCCGGCGGGCGCTGGCCGATGCGGGTCTGGAGGCGGCCGACGTGGACGCGGTCGAAGGACACGGCACCGGGACCGCACTCGGCGACCCCGTCGAGGCGGGTGCTCTGCTGGCGACCTACGGGCAGGACCGTGATCCGGCGCACCCGCTGTGGCTCGGCTCGGTGAAGTCCAACCTCGGCCACACCCAGGCCGCCGCGGGAATCGCCGGGCTGATCAAGATGATCGAGGCGATGCGCCACGACGAGCTGCCCCCCTCGCTGTACGCGGACCGGCCGTCGCCGCACGTCGACTGGTCCTCCGGGGCGGTACGGCTGCTCGACCGAACCAGGCCCTGGCCGCGCCGCGGGCGACCGCGCCGCGCGGCGGTCTCCTCGTTCGGCATCGGCGGCACCAACGCCCACGTGATCATCGAGGAGCCGCCCGGCGCGGACGCCGTCGACCCGGTGCCGGTGCGCCGGTTGCCGGTCACGCCCTGGCTGGTCGGCGGCGGCGACGAGACGGGCCTGCGCGCCCACGCGGCCGTACTGGCCGCCGGGCCGGCGGGAGAAGAGAGTGCGCTGGACGTCGCGTACTCACTGGCGACGACCCGGGCACCGCTGACCCACCGGGCCGCCGTCGTGGCCCCCGACGCCCAGGGCCTGCTCGCCGGACTGCGCGACCTTGCCGCCGGCGTCGACAACCCGGCCCTGCTCCGGGGCACGGCGCGGACCCGCCCGAAGGTGGCCCTGCTCTGCGCCGGCCAGGGCGCCCAGCGGACCGGCATGGGCCGCGAACTGCGTGCCGCCTTCCCGGTCTTCGACGCGGCGTTCGGTGCCCTGTGCGAGGAGTTCACCCCCTGGCTCGACCGGCCGCTGCTGGAGGTGATCGACGCTCCCGACGACGGCCTGCTGCACCGCACCGACTACGCGCAGCCCGCCCTGTTCGCCTTCGAGGTCGCCCTGCACACGCTGCTCACCGAGTTCGGGGTACGCCCGGACCACCTGGTCGGACACTCGGTCGGCGAACTGGCCGCCGCCCATGTCGCCGGGGTGTTCTCGCGCACCGACGCCGTGCGGCTGGTCGCCGCCCGTGGTCGGCTGATGGCAGCACTGCCCGGCGGCGGTGCGATGGCCGCGGTCCGTGCGCCGCTGGCCGAGGTGACGGCCAGACTCGGGGACGTACCGGGCCGGGTCGCCGTCGCCGCGGTCAACGGTCCCTCGTCGGTCGTGCTCTCCGGTGACGAGGACGCGGTGACGGCGCTGGCCGGCCTGCTCGGACGGCCGGCCCGCCGGCTGCGGGTCAGTCACGCCTTCCACTCGCCGCTGATCGATCCGATGACGGCCGAGTTCCGCGCGGTCGCCGAGTCGGTGACCTACCACCGGCCCGCCGTCCCAGTGGTGTCGACGCTGACCGGCCGCCCCGAGACGGAGGCCCTCGCCACCGCCGACCACTGGGTACGCCAGGTCCGAGAGCCCGTCCGCTTCGCCGACGCGGTGGCCCGGCTCTCCGAGGACGGCGTCGGCGCGTTCGTGGAGGCCGGTCCGTCGGCCTCCCTCGCGGCGGCGGCCGAGGAGTGCGTCGCTCCGGACAGCGGGGCGGTGTTCACGTCGTGCACCGACCCGCGTACGACGCTGGAGACGCTGGCCGCGCTGCACGTGCACGGCGTGGACGTGGACTGGCGGGCGGTGTACGCGGACAGCGGTGCCCGCAGGCGCCCGCTGCCGACCCACCCCTTCCAGCGGCAGCGCTACTGGCTGGACGCCGTACGGCACCCGGTCCCGGCCGGCCATCCCCTGATCGGGCACCCACAGCCCGACGCCGACGGACCCGCTGTCCGGCACACCGCCGAACTGTCCACCACGCGCCACCCCTGGCTGGCCGACCACCTCGTCGGCGACCGGGTCCTGGTCCCGGCGACCCTCTTCGCCGAGATGGCCTGCCGCGCCACGGGCGCCGACGGCCCGGTCCGGCTGACCGACCTGGTCTTCCACGAACCGCTCCCGCTGACCCGGGCGCGGCCGACACGGGTCCAGGTGGTGGCCGGCGCCCCCGACGACTCCGGTGAACGGCCGGTCGCGATCTGGGGCCGCCCGGCCTCGGGAACGGCAGGCTGGACCCGGCACGCCACGGCTACGCTCGCCGCCGCGGCGGCTCCGCCGCCGACCGGTCCGAGCGGGCCCTGGCCGCCCCCGGACGCCCGGCCCCTCCCGGTCGACTATCCGCGCCTGGCCGCCCACGGCCTGCGCTACGGCCCCGCGTTCCGCGCGGTGACCGCACTGTGGCGACGGGACGACGAGGTCTTCGCCGACCTGGCCCTGCCGCCGGGCGAGGCGGCGACGGCCGCCGCGTACACCCTGCACCCGGCGCTGTTCGACGCGGCCCTGCACGCCGCGCTGCTGGCCGAACCAGCGTCCGCGGTACCGGACACGCCCCGGGTGCCGCTCGCCTGCACCGACGTGACGGTCCACGCGACGGGCGCCTCCGCCGCGCGGGCCGTGGTACGACGGCTCGGCCCGGACGAGTTCCAGGTCACGCTCAGCGATCCGGAGGGCCGCCCCCTCGCGGCCGTGACGTCCGTGGTCACCGGGAGGATCGCGGCACCCACCGAGACGTACCGCCTGACCTGGCGGCCCACGGCACCGCCCCACGGCACCGGCGGCGCGGACCAGGAGCACGAGGTGCTGGACCTGGCCCGCACGGCCGCCGCCCTGCCCGAGGGAACCGGCATGCCGCAGCGAGTACGCGCGCTGGTGTCGGCCGTGCTGGAACGGGTGCGGGACCGCACCTCCGGCGACCGGCCGGGCCGTCTGCTGGTGCTCACCCGCAACGCGACCGGCGAGGACCCCGACCCGGCCGAGGCGGCGGTCGCCGGACTCGTGCGCAGTGCCCAGTCCGAGCACCCCGGCCGGATCGTGCTGGCCGACCAGCGTGGCACCCCGGCCTCCGAGAGCGCGCTCGCGGCGGCGCTGCGATCGGGTGAACCGCAGGTCGCCTTGGACGCGGGAACCGTCCTGGTGCCCCGGCTGCTGGCCGGCGACCCGCCCGCGGAAGCGCCGCTCGCCCTGGGCCCCGAGGGCACGGTGCTCGTCACGGGCGGCACCGGTGCGCTCGGTGCGAGCCTGGTCCGGTACCTGGTCGCCGACCACGGGGTGCGGCACCTGCTGCTGACCAACCGCAGCGGCCGTACCCCCGGGTGGGCGGCCGAGGTACCGGCCGGGATCAGGGTGACGGCGTGTGACATGGGCGATCGCGACGCCGTGCACGCCCTGGTGGCATCGTGCGGGCCGGCACTGCGGGCGGTCTTCCACCTCGCCGGTGCCCTCGACGACGGCGTGGTGGGCACCATGACACCCAACCGGCTCGGTGCGGTGCTCGCGCCGAAGGCCGACGGCGCCTGGTACCTCCACGAGGCGACCCGCGACCTCGATCTGTCCGCCTTCGTGCTCTACTCCTCGGCGGCCGGAGTCCTCGGCCGCCCCGGGCAGTCGAACTACGCCGCCGCGAACGGCTTCCTCGACGCGCTCGCCCGGCACCGCGCCGCCCATGGGCTGCCCGCCCAGGCGCTGGCCTGGGGGCCGTGGGCGACGGCGGGCGAGGCCGGCATGGCGGGCGGGATCACACCCGTCCGGCTCGCCGAGGGCGGTGTCCTGCCCGTCACCGAGCGCGAGGGCATCGCACTCCTGGACACGGCACTGCGAACCCCGGAACCGGTCCTGGTGCCCCTCCGTCTGGACCGCGCCGCCGCAAGCCGGCCGGAAACCTCCCCGCTCCTCGCGGACCTGTTGCCCGCCCCCACGCCGCCGACCGAACGGACCGGCTCACCCGTGGGGGAGGGCGACACCCCGGCAGCACGGACACCCGGCGCCTGGCGGGAACGGCTTACCGCGGTCGCCGAGCACGCACGCGAGTCCGTGCTCGCCGAGTTGATCCGCGCGGAGGTCGCCGCGGTCCTGGGCTTCCCGGACCCGGCGGCCCTCCCCGCCGACCGTCCCTTCACCGACCTGGGATTCGACTCCCTGACCGCCGTGCAGGTCCGCAACCGGCTCAGCGCGTTCACCCGGGTGCGGCTGGCCCCGACCGTCGTACTGGACCACCCCACACCGGCCCGGCTGGCGGCGCACGTCCACGCGGCCCTGGTCGCGGCGGGCGCGATGCCCCCCGATGCCCCCGATGACGCCGAACGGGAGACGCGGCCGGAGACCGGAGTCCCCGCGCCGTACCGCTTCAGCCCCCTCTACCACCACGTGCTGCGCGAAAAGGGCCCCTTCGAGGCCATGGGGCTGCGCCACCTCGCGTCCTACGCCCTGCCGGTCTTCTCCGACGCCGAGCGCACCCGGTACGCGGTCCCTCCGGTCCGGCTCGCCCAGGGCGACGGCACCCCGGTCGTGTACCTCCCGGACCACCTCTCGTCGCACTACCGCGTCCCCCACGCGCTGGCCGAACGGCTCGACGGCGAGCACGACGTGTTCCTGCTGGAACATCCGGGGCTGGGGGAGCGCCGGGGCGTACCGGACGGAATGGAGACGGTGGTCCGGGCACACGCCGACACCGTCCGTGCGCTGCCCGTCGACGCGCCGCCCCTCCTCGTCGGCTTCTGCGCCGGAGGCCTGATCGCCCACGCGGCGGCCCGGTACCTCGCGGAGACCGGGCGGCCGCCGGCCGGTGTCGTCCTGATCGACACCCACGCCGACGTACTGCGCCGGGACGATCCGCGGGGGCTGGCCCTGATGGCCGCCGGCACCGGGCTGCCGGAGGACGTCGTCGCCGAGTCGGACGACTCACTGCTCATCGCCGGGGGCGGCTATGCGCGCGTGCTGGAGCACTGGCGGCCCGAACCCTCCCCGGTGCCCACCCTGCTGCTCCGCGGCCGGCCCACGGCGGAGATGCGGCGCACCGACCCGGACGCGGACTGGCGACCGCACTGGCCGCTCCCGCACGACGGCGCGGACCTCGCCGGCGACCACCACTCCGCGCTCCACCGGGACGCCGGCGACACGGCGGCGGCGATCCGCGCCTGGCTGGACCTGACGACCGGGGCCACGCACCCGAGACGAGGAGACCAGCGATGACCTCGCACCACGACCTCATCGTCGTGGGCGGCGGGCCGGCCGGCTCGACCGCCGCGACGGCCGTGGCCCTGCGCGGGCACCGGGTGCTCCTGCTGGAGCGGGACACCTTCCCCCGCTACCAGATCGGCGAGTCACTGCTGCCCGCCACCGTCCACGGCCTGTGCCGGATCCTCGGCGTCGCCGACGAGGTCGCGCGGGCCGGCTTCACCCTCAAGCGCGGCGGCACCATGCGCTGGGGCCGCGACCCGTATCCCTGGCGGTTCTCCTTCTCCATGACGCCACGCCTGCCCGATCCGACGGCGACCGCCTTCCAGGTGGAGCGTTCGCGCTTCGACGAGATCCTGCTGCGCAACGCCGAACGGGTCGGAGCCGAGGTCCGCGAGGGCTGCACCGTGCACCGGGTGTGCGCCGAGAGCGGACGGGTGCGCGGGGTGGAGTACACCGGTCCGGACGGGACCGCGCGCACGGCTCACGCCCGGTTCGTGATCGACGCGTCCGGCAGCACCAGCCGACTGCACGGCCAGGTCGGCGGTGCCCGGGTGTACTCGGACTTCTTCCGCAACCTCGCCCTGTTCGGCTACTTCGCCGGCGGCGGACGGCTGCCCGAACCGGACGCCGGCAACATCGTCTGCGCCGCGTTCGACGCCGGCTGGCTCTGGTACATCCCGCTGCGCGCCGACCTCACCAGCGTCGGCGCCGTGATCGCACCGGAACACCACGCGGCCGTGCAGACCGACCCGCGCGGCGCCTGGCGGGACATGATCCGGGCCTGCCCGGACATCGCCCGGATGCTCACGGGCGTATCGGTGGCGACCGAGCCGCCGTACGACCGGGTCCGCGTCCGCAAGGACTACTCCTACTGGAAGCAGTCGCTGTGGCGGCCGGGCATGGCGCTGGTCGGTGACGCGGCGTGCTTCGTGGACCCCGTGCTCTCCTCGGGTGTTCATCTGGCCACCTACGGCGCCCTGTTGGCCGCCCGCGCGGTCAACTCCGCCCTGGACGGCAGCCTCCCGGAGGAACGCGGCTTCGCCGAGTTCGAGGCACGCTACCGCCGCGAGTACGGCGTGTTCTACGACTTCCTCGTCGCCTTCTACGACATGGAGCGCAACGAGGACTCCTACTTCTGGTCGGCGAAGAAGATCACCCGCGTCGACGGCGACGAGGCCGCCGCCTTCGCGGAACTGGCCGCGGGCATGGCCTCCGGCGACACGACCGTGCTCGACGCCGCACGGCAGACCGGCCGCTGGAGCGCCGCCGCGACCGAACTGGACGAAGCGGTGAACAGGCTGGCGACCGGCGACGGCCGCGGGAACCCGCTGCTGTCCGCCGGGATCGTCAAAGATACCTTCCGCACCGGCAACGCCCTCCAGGAGCAGGCCCTGTTCGGCGGCCCGCTCGACGGCCCGGACCCGGCGGACCCCGGCGGACCGGCCGTCGCGGAGGACGGGTTGTCGTGGGTGGCGCCGTGAGGCGGCGGCCCCGCGGTCGCCGCCGGACGGGTACGAGCAAGGTGGGGGAGATCCGCCCGGCGGGGCGCCCCCGCCCGCCCACGGCCGGCTCGCCCACCTTCGCCTGCCCCCGGGAAATAGCTGCGGGCCGATCATGGTTGCCGTCAGCATGACGACGAATGCGCCCCGACCCGAGGTGTTGCGATACACCGCCTTCTCCCACGTCCCCGATGGCGGAAACCCCGCCGGCGTCGTTCTGGACGCCACCCACCTGGACGACAGCGACATGCTGGCCATCGCCGCCGATCTCGGATACTCCGAGTCCGCGTTCCTGACCGCGCCACCGGATGGGCTCGGTGGCCCGGAGGGGCGTGCGTACAGCATCCGCTACTTCAGCCCCAAGGCGGAGGTGCCCTTCTGCGGGCACGCCACCATCGCGACCGCCATCGCGCTCGCCGAGAGGACGGGCCCGGGGGAGCTGGTGTTCGCCACGCCCGCCGGCACCGTGCCGGTGGAGGTGACCGAGGAGAACGGGACGGTCAGGGCCACCCTCACCAGTGTCGAGCCGCACATCGAGGAGATCGCCGACGCCGACCTCACGGAGGCGCTCGCCGCGCTCGGCTGGCCGGCCGCCGATCTCGACCCGGCGTTCCCGCCCCGGGTGGCGTTCGCGGGCGCACGCCATCTCGTGCTCGCGGCCGCGACGCGCGAGCGCCTCGCCGAGCTCGCGTACGACTTCGCGCGCCTCGAAGCCCTGATGCACCGCCTGGACCTGACCACGCTCCAGTTGGTGTGGCGGGAGTCGGCCACCGTCTTCCACGTCCGCGACCCGTTCCCCGTCGGTGGCGTCGTCGAGGACCCGGCGACGGGCGCCGCGGCCGCCGCGTTCGGGGCGTACGCCCGTGAACTCGGCCTGGTCCCGGAGGACGCCGTCCTCACCCTGCACCAGGGCGAGGACCTGGGCCGCCCTGGTGAACTCACGGTCACCCTGCGCGGGAGCGACCCGCGCGTCCGTGTCAGCGGCACGGGAACGCGCATCGGCTGAGAGCCGGCGTCGACTCGACGGCCCCGGTGTTCGGACCGTGCACCGCCCTCCCGTATGACTCCGCAGGAGCTCCCCGCCGTGGTCGGTCCGACCCCGGAGCCGACCACGGCGTGGGGCTCATGGCAAGGCAGCTCGTGGGCGACTCCGACGCCGCGTGGCCGGTGATGACACCGTCTCCATCGCCCGCGCGCCGACAGGTGCTCAAGAACATTGAGCGCAGCGGAAGTTGCCTCACATGCGACCTCGCCGACAGGGCATCCGGTCCTCACACGGAAGGGGGACACGGATGAAGTCGGGGCTGGAGGTCACACTGGCGCGCGGCGGCACGGACGATCCGTCCGACTGGGCGTGGATCGCCACGATCTTCGCGCTCTACCTGCTGTTCGGCTACGGGCTGGAGTACCGGTCGAAGAAGCGCAGAGGCATCGCGCGCCCGGCGAAAGCCGCGGCGAAGGGCCTGTTCTCCGAACGTGACGGCATCGATCCGGGGCAACGCTTCGCCAGCCGCATGCTGATGCTGTGCGGCGCGCTGGCAACGGGAAGTGCCGGGTACCTCACCCGGAACACACCCACGGCGGTGCGGTTCCTGACGGTGGGCGTCGTGGCGCTGCTCTGCATCTTCGCGTGGGCGTACTTCGACCACCGTACGGAGCCGCGCAGCGAGGACATGGGGGGCCGGCCCCAAGGCGGCTGACGGACGCAGCGCACGGACCGCCGCCCAGCCTCCCACGGCTGGGCGGCGCCGGCGCTGGTCACTCACCGAAGAGCGGCACCTGAGCCACCTCGATGTCCGTGCGGACGCGGTGCGCCCGAGCGGGCTGTCGCCACCGCCCTGCGGCATCCCGGGCCACGCGCGACGGCCCCGGCCCAGACCGGCCGGCCACGCCGTCGGCCGGCCCTGCGTCAGGCTGGGCACGAAGATCCACCTCGCAGCCGACGCCCGCTGCCGGCCTCTGGCGTTCATCCACCCCGCGGGGCTGGGCGGCGGCGCATCCGCGTTCACGGACGTCATGGCTCGCCTGAGCGTCCCCCGGCGGCGTGGTCGCCCCGCACCAGGTTGGACATGGTCCTGGCGGACAAGGCCCACGGCCCACTCGTCCCGCGCGATCCGCGATCACCTGCGCGGACGCCGCGTCCGGGCGGTCATCCCGGTGCCCGCCGAACAGGGGGGCCACCGGCTGCGACGCGGCAGCCGGGGGCAGACCACCGGCCTTCGACCGCGAGGCCCACAAGCAGCGCGACACCGCCGAGCGGTGCATCGAGCGTTGTCCGTCTCTCTACCGGCCTGACCACGTGTGTGGTGTCCCGAACACGGCGGATCTCTCCTCGACCGCTACCGTCGCCTCCCCGGAAACGGCGAGCCGGAGGACGTCGCCGACGGCCACGAGAGCAGTACTCCCACCGGCGGGCGGCCCCGTCCTGCGAGGGCTGCGCCCGACCCTCGCACGCCGCCGCGGTGCCCGTCGCCCGCGACGGAAGCTTACCGATGGTAATGATCGGATAACCGGGCCGTGGGTGGGGTAGGACGAACGTCGGGTGCCTTCGCCTCGGAAGGCCCCATCTCATCCGACTGGGTTTCCCAGCGAGAACGAAGGACAGCAGCATGGCCAGCGGCACGGTGAAGTGGTTCAACGCCGAAAAGGGCTTTGGTTTCATCGCTCAGGACGGCGGACCGGACGTCTTCGCGCACTACTCCAACATCACGGGCAACGGGTACCGGGAACTGGTCGAGGGGGAGACCGTCACGTTCGACGTCACCCAGGGCCAGAAGGGCCCCCAGGCCGAGAACATCGTCCGCGGCGGCTGACGTCCGATCCGACCCCGCCAGATCCACCGTGTTCCACCGTGTAGAGTGGCATCACCGACGCGGGGTGGAGCAGCTCGGTAGCTCGCTGGGCTCATAACCCAGAGGTCGCAGGTTCAAATCCTGTCCCCGCTACCAGAAGAAGGGGCCCGCAAGCGCGGGCCCCTTCTGCGTTGGCTCAGCGGGACGGACAGCACGTTGCGGGCCGGAGCCGCCCTCGCCCCCGTACTGCCGGACGACCTGCTCAACACTCACGTCGGTGACGGACCCGGGGACCGGGGAGCCGACGCGGCCCCCGGTCCTCCCGACCCCGCGAGGTGGGACTCACACGCGGTCGGCCGCGATCAGGACGTACTGGAAGGAGCCGTCCCGGTAGGACTCGATGAAAGCCTCCTCGATGCCGGTGACCAGCGAGGACGTCGCCCGCAACTCCCAGTAGGGCAGGGTGTCCGCGGTGAGGTCGACGATGGTGTGCGGCACGAGCCGGTTGTCGGCCATGGCACGCAGGTACTCACGACGGGAGTGGATGTTGCACTCGAAGTGGGCGTTGATCTGGGAGACCCACTTCGACGGCTGCCCGTAGCGGGGGTTCCAGCAGCCGGTGATCGTCACGTACCGGCCGCCCACCTTCAGGAAGCGGGAGTGCTCGGCGAACAGGTCGTGCAGGTCGACGTACATGGTCGACTCGTTGTTCCACGAGGCCGCGATGCTGCCCTTCTCGAAGGGCGTGTCGAGCATGTTGCACACACGGGAGCGGACGTGGTCCTCGATACGGAGTTCTCGCGCGCGGCGGTTGCCGAAGTCGGCCTGGGAGGCTGACAGGGTGACGCCCTCGACCTTGCAGCCGAAGCGATGGTGCGCCATGACCATGGACCCGCCGCGTCCGCAGCCGGCGTCGACCAGGGTGTCGTCGGGGCCGATGGCGCCGAGGTGGTCCAGGAGGAGCTCCGCCTGGGCCGACTCCAGCCGGTGCAGCTCCGCGATGAGCTTCTTCTCGTACTCGCTGTGCGCCGGGTCGCCGAGCGCGGCGTGGTCCACGGCGCCGATGCCGTAGTGGTGGTGGTAGAGCCCGTCCACGTCCCCGAGGCGGAGGTTGACCGGCCGCGCCTCGTTGTTCCAGTAGCGGGCGATGTCCTCCTGGTACGGCGTGGCCGGAGCCGGGATCTTCGGGGTGGCGGTGGTGGTCGTCTCAGTGCTCAAAGAAATGTCCGTTCTCTACCAGAAGTCGGGCAGGCTGTAGCGATAGGTGTTGGTCCGGTGCCAGTCGTGGTTGCCGTCGACCCAAGCGGCCACGCCCTTGAGGAAGCGCAGGACGGCGGGCAGGGGGCAGGCCTCCGCGAGGTCGGCCGCGGCGGCCTCGAAGGCTCGCTGCAGTTCGTTGTGGACCTCGACGGCCTTCAGATACGCGTCACGTTCGGAGAGCCGCTCGCGTTCCGCGATCACCACCGGAAGGTTCAGGTGCCGGCCCGGGCTGTCGAGTTCCTTGGTGTACGAGTAGAGGTCGTTGACGATGGTCGTCGCGTTGCCGGCGAGGGCGATGACCCGTTGCATGTCCGGCCGGGCGTGCAGGTCGGCGGGGAGTTCGTAGCCGCCGACCGTGTCGGTGATCGTGGGGCAGGGGCGGAAGTTGTTGAACTGGCGCATCGCCAGGTACTCCCACACCTCCGGGACGTGGCCGGTCTGCGCCCAGGCCGCCTCGGCGAGGTATCCCATGTGCAGCCGGGCCATGTCGTGCCGGTAGCGGTCGGCTTGGGAGGGGGTGGCCGCGCGCACGAAGTAGTCCATCGCACTGCGGTACGCCCGACGCGGGGCGTCCGAGGTGAGGGACTCCTGCCACGCCGGCGCGTACTCCGCGGTGGTGTGGAAGTGGTCGAGCGCGGTGTGCGCGAGGAGGAGGCGGCCGCCGAGACCGACGGGTGACCCGCCGTGGTCCTCGCAGTAACAGTCGTCCACCGCGTTCTCCGCGACCATCAGCCGGGTGGCGAGCATCAGGTGGTCGACCGTCGGGGCGTCGGGGTGGCAGACGACCATGTACCGGCCGACGGAGAAGCCGTCGAACTGCCCCTCCCACTCCTCCGGATAGAGCTGGACCTCGTCCTCGGCCCAGCACTTGATCCGGCGGCTCACCTCCTCGACGCGCACCGGGTCGGGCTCCGGGACAGGGTGGTAGTAGAGGCCGGGGACTGCCCGCCCCGCGGCGGGTGGAGCCGGTGGCGCGGACACCGGATCCGGAAGCGTGGGCTTGTACGTGCCGGCAAGGTCGAGCGAGCTCGTGCCCAGTCCGGTCGGTCCGCGCAGGACGCCCTGGAGAGCGGAGGCGGCCGCGCGCGTGTCCGGCACGTCGGGTACGGAGGAGGCGGGCGCTCTCAGGTCCGGCGTCTCAGGTACGACGGAGGCGGCCATCGGGGGCGATGACGGTGCCGGTGGCAGTGACGGTGGTGAGGGCAGTGACGGTGCCGGTGGCAGTGACGGTGGTGAGGGCAGTGACGGTGGCGGTGACGACTGGGCGGCCGGGAGCGTGACCGTCGGATGCAGTGCTGCCAGGAAGGCGGACGCGGCCGGCGTGACCGCAAGGTCCGCGACCACCGGCGTGGGGGCGTCCGGCACGGCTGTGGGCGGCGTCGGCCGTTGCTCACGGTGGGATGACCCGAGGGGCCCGGAGTCGGGCATCGGTGGCTCCTAGATGCGATGAGGTGGGCGCTCGTTGCGCGAGGGGCGTGTCAGGCGTGGACCTGCAGCGACCCGGCGCTCAACGCGGCCCGGGGGCGATCTGTACGTTCTCCAGCACGCCGAGGGCGTCGGGCAGGAGCACCGCGGTGGAGTAGTAGGTGCTGACGAGGTAGGAGGTGATCGCCTGTTCGTTGATGCCCATGAACCGCACGGACAGACCCGGTTCGTACTCGTCCTCCAGGCCCGTCTGCCGCAGGCCGATGACGCCCTGGTTCTCCTCGCCCGTGCGCATCGCGATGATGGAGCTGGTCTGCTCCTTGGTGATCGGGATCTTGTTGCAGGGCAGGATGGGGACCCCGCGCCAGGCGGGGACGGACTGCCCGCCGAGGTCGACGTGGTCGGGGTAGAGACCACAGGCGCTGAAGCCGCGCCCGATGGCGGCGATGGTCCTGGGGTGGGCGAGGAACAGCTTGGTGCCGCGCCGGCGGCACAGCAGATCGTCCATGTCGTCCGGGGTCGGCGGACCGGAGCGGGGCTGGATGCGCTGCTTGAAGTCGGCGTTGTGCAGCAGTCCGAACTCGCGGTTGTTGATCAGCTCGTGTTCCTGGCGCTCCCGCAACGCCTCGACGGTGAGTCTGAGCTGTTCCTCGCTCTGGTTCATCGGGCCGTTGTAGAGGTCGGCGACCCGGGTGTGGATCCGCAGAACGGTCTGTGCGACGGAGAGTTCGTACTCACGCGGCTTCAGCTCGTAGTCGACGAAGGTGCCCGGCAGATCGGCCTCGCCCACGTGACCGGCCGACACGGCGATCTCGGCCTCACCGTGCTTGTTCTGCCGCTGCCGCGCGCGGGAACCGAACGCGTCGACGTGCGCTCGCAGGTGGGGCGCGGAGGCCTGGACGGCGGTGAAGTCGGCGCGGGAGAGGGTCAGGAGGGTGCCGGAGGTCTCGGCGGTGACGGTGCAGGGGTGGTGGGCGTCGGAGTCCGACAACGCGTTCTCACCGAAGTGGTCGCCGTCCGCGAGCACCGCGATGACGACCTCTCCGCCGTACTTGCCCTCGGAGGTCTGTCTGACCCGCCCGTGGGCGATCAGGTGGATCCGGTCCATGGGGCTGCCACGCTCGGCGAGTACTTCGCCCGCCGCGAAGTCGCGCTGCGTGCACCGGTCGGCGAGTGCGGTGAGGACGTCCGTGTCCTCGAACCCGCGCAGAACGGCCAGTTCACCGAGCTCCAGGGGGATCACGCGGACCGTGGCGCCCTCCTGGACGAACTCGATGCGTCCGTCGCCGAGGGTGTGGCGCAGCCGCCGGTTGACCCGGTAGGCGCCGCCCTTGGCCTCGACCCAGGGCAGCATCCGCAGCAACCACCGGGAGGTGATCTCCTGCATCTGCGGAGCGGACTTGGTCGTGGTGGCGAGGTTGCGGGCGGCGGCGGTGCTCAGGGACTGCTGCGGCGCTTCGGGTGTGGTCCGAGCTTCCGGGATGCTGTCGACGGACATCGGAGGACTTTCTCCTTGTGCGACGGGTCGTCCGGCGCACACGGGGGCGCCGACCGGGAGACAGGGAGGGTGGGCAACGAGCGGGCGGGATCACGGGCATCCGTCCACCTGCAGAAAGCTAGCCGCTGGACGCCCCACAGCCACCAGGAAGACCAGATGCTTACCTCGAAGCAGTGACAATCAGTTGATTGGGGTTTAACACTCGTCATGCGTGATCGCCCGCCCGCGCCTTACGGGGGCAGGACGCTGCCGGTGAGGACGGGCGGTCCTCTCGTCCCACGGCGCGCAACACCGGGGCCACGCAGGCGAGTACGACCACTCGGACGCCGTCGCGGGAGCCGATCCGGGACGGACACGGAGGCTGCCGGTGTGCAGCAGTCCACCGCCCGGCGCAGTGAATCCCCGCGACGGGGACGGCCCAGCCCCGCGGACTGGCGTCGTACCCCTCCTACCGGCCCTGCACACCGACGAGGCACGGCCGCACCCCTCCCACCGGTCCTCCATACCGACGGCGCCGCCCCCGCACCACCGCCCGCTCCCGCCTTCACAGCGACCGGCGACGGCAGACAACGACGGCCGCCGCCGGACGACGGCACGCCACGACACCGGAACCGCTCAGGCCGAAGAGGCGCCCCTGTCCGGCCGGCGCCGGCGCCCGCGCGCCCCTGCGGCAGCAGTCCACTCAGTTCGCCACCGCCCGCCCGCGGAGGTTGCCTCCCGTCCCCACGGGTCTCCGCGTCGACGCGGCCGCTCTCGCCGGTTGCCCGCGGGCCTGCAATGATCACGGGCCGGCGTCACTGGGTGCTTCCCGCGCTCGGGGTGGCGGTGGCGAGCGATCGGCATTTGACTGGCCATGTGCCGTCGCTCCATCTGGGGGTGATCTCGTGGCCGCACCCGCCGACGCATTCGATCCGACGCGTATCGCCCATCTCACCGGCCGCTTCGCCCCTGTGACAGAGGAAGTCGACGCGGTGGATCTCGAGGTCACGGGGGAGCTGCCTACCGACCTCGATGGTGTCTATCTGCGTAACGGCCCCAATCCGCGCTTCAGTCCGATCGGCAGCTACCTCTATCCGCTCGACGGTGACGGGATGATCCACGGCGTGTGGCTGTCCGCCGGCCGTGCCCGGTACCGCAACCGCTTCGTCCGCACGCCGGCCATGATCGCGGAGGAAGAGGCGGGCCGAGCGCTGTGGGGCGGACTGGAGTCCATGATCCTTCCCGGGGTCGAAGAGGTCGGGGACGTACTGGCGAACACGTTCAAGCCGCTGCCCGACATCAACGTCGTCCAGCACGCCGGCCGCCTGCTCGCCCTGGCCGAGTCCGACTGCCCGTACCTGATGAGCCCGGACCTCGCCACTCTCGGCAAGGAGACGTTCGGCGGGCAGTTGCCCGCGGGCATCACCGCCCATCCCAAGATCGATCCGGTGACCGGAGACATGGCCGTCTTCTGCTACGCCCTCAGCCCCCCTTGCCTGACCTGGGCTGTCATCGGCCCGGACGGCGTCGTCCGCAGGGGCCCCACACCGGTGGACGGTGTCACCGAACCGCAGATGGTCCACGACATGGCCCTGACCCGCCGGTACCTCGTCCTGGTCCTGGCCCCGGCGTTCTTCGACATCGAGGGCGCCATGGCCGAAGGTTCCTTCATCACCTGGCGCCCGGACCGAGGCACCCGCGTGGCGTTGATCCCCCGTGACGGCGGACCCGTCCGGTGGGCCGACGACGACGCGTTCTGGCTGTGGCACACGGTCAACGCCTATGACGGTCGTGACGGACGTGTGGTACTCGACTTCGTCCAATGGCCGTCACTCACTCTCGGCCCCGGCTCCCCCGGGAGCCGGTCCCGGGAAACCGGGCGGCACGGCCTGACACGAGCCCTCATCGACCCGGTCGCGGGCACGGTAGGACGCACGCTGCTGGACGACGCCCGGGTCGAATTCCCCCGCATCGACGATCGAGCCCTGACGAGTCCGCACCAGTGTCTCGCGGTCGCCTCCGACAGCGGCCGGACCGACGGCCTCCTGCCCGGTGAGTACGATGCGCTGCGCTGGTACGAGGCAGGTGCGAACAACGTATCGGCGCGGTCCTGGAACGCCGGGAACCTGTCGGTCGGCGAGCCCGTTTTCGCCCCGGCTCCCGGGGCGTCCGGCAGCGAGCGCGGCTACTGGATGACCTTCGCGACCGACCGCACCGACAGCACCAGCTGGCTGCTCGTCCTGCCCGCCGATGACCCCGCCCAGGGTCCTGTCGCCCGCGTCCGCATCCCCGTACGAGTGCCGCTGGGCCTGCACGGCAGCTGGCTGCCGACTGAGGAGTGACGACGACCGGAGCGACACGCGTGCACCGCGTCGGCGCGGCACGTGCCCTCACGATCGCCGCCCTCGTCGGAGCGGACGTCGGGGCGGGTACCGCGGTCCCGCGTCGAGAGCGCGAAAACCAACCAGTCCTGGACGGCGCACGACGATATCGACGAGGTCGCGACCGGTAGAGGCACACAGTCTCGCCCACGGACGGGCAGACATTCCTGCGCCGACCCTGCCGGCCGCCCCCTCGGCCTGCCCCGCCGTCCGCAGCGGCTTGCCGCCCGTGCTCGCGGGCCGGGTCCCCTTGGCGTCGGCACCGCCGTACGCCTTTGCCGATCTCGCGGCGCTGTCCCGACAGGGGCTCATCCGGAGGTGGTGGAGTGTCCGGATCGCGGCGGATTCGTCCGTTTGACGGGTGACGCGGCCCATAGGGGCCATGTCACATCCTAAGAGGGGTCGTAGAGGCACGTTCCGATAAACAGGCGTGAAAGTAGGTAAATGCCTGTTTTGGGTCATTCCTCCGAAGCTGGATAGTACGTCACATTCTTGCCACGGCTCGGCGGGCCCCCTAAACATGTTTCTCGTTGCCGCAAGCCGCAGGGCCGACCGGGTGTTGATCGCCGGACGCCCCCGCCGCGCCGTGCAGCACAGGGCCTCACGCCGACGCCCTGCAGGCCGCGACCGGAGCTTCCGGCCGGCGCCTTCAACGACGTCCCACAGGAGAGTCCCTTTCTCATGACCGCGATCACCGCCACCCGCCGCCTTGCCCGCCTCCGCTCCCTCGCTCTGACCGGCATCGCCACGACCGGCGCCGCGGCCGCTGCCCTCACCCTGATGCCGGCCGCCGCGCATGCCGCCGAGGCACCGCAGGGCGCCCACGGCGTCACCGCCGTCTCGCGGGACAGCCGCACCGACTCCACCGCCGGCGGCGCGAACAACCTCGACGGCTGGATCAAGAAGTCCCTGGCCATCATGAAGGAGAAGGGCATCCCCGGCAGCTACGAGGGCCTGCACCGCAACATCATGCGCGAGTCCGGCGGCAACCCCAACGCGCAGAACAACTGGGACGTCAACGCGCAGCAGGGCACCCCGTCCAAGGGTCTGCTGCAGGTGATCGAACCGACGTTCCACGCCTACCACGTCGCCGGAACCGCCAACAGCCTCACCGACCCGGTGGCGAACATCACCGCGGCCGCCAACTACGCCGCGCACCGCTACGGCTCCATCGACAACGTCAACTCCGCGTACTGAGCCACACCCTGGCCCGTCACACCGGGCTGCGCCGTGACCACCCCCCTGCCCCCGCCCGTGAGAGTGGCGACGAGGCCCGGCCCCACAGGAGTTGCCAGCTGGCCCGGAGCGATGCTCCCGCCCGGGCGATGTCCGGCCGACCGGGCCGCGAGCGCCTCGCAGGATCGAACGGGTGGCACGTCCGCTCGGGTGCTCAGGGCCGGCGGTGGTCCGTGCGGTGGCGGCTCGGTGGCGTTCCCCACTGACGGGTGAAGGCCCGCGAGAACGCCGACACCGAGGTGTAGCCGACGCTGCCGGCCACGGCCGGCAGCGTCTCGGCGGTGTCGCGGAGGCGCCGGCCGGCCAGTTCCAGGCGCCAGCGGGTGAGGTAGGCCAGGGGCGGCTCGCCGATGAGGTCCGTGAAGCGCCGGGAGAGTGTGGCGCGGGAGACGCCCACCCGGTGTGCCAGTTCCTCGACGGTCCAGGGCCGGGCCGGGTCCTCGTGCAGGAGTGAGATCGCGGCAGCGACCTCCGGGTCGCGCAGGCCGAGGACCCAGGACGTACCGTGCTCGCCCTGATCCGCGGTCCACCGGCGCAGGATGTGGACGAACAGCACGTCGGTCAACCGGTCGACGACCGTCTGGGAACCCGGCCGGGGCTCGGCGAGTTCGGCTGTGAGCATCCGGAGGGTGTCGCCGAGTTCGGTCCGCTCGGACGCCTCGCCGTCGGCGGCGGGCAGGACCAGCACAGGCGGGAGTGTGAGCAGCGGGCGTGATACGCGCCCGTCGAAGCGGTACCCGCCGCAGATGATCCGGGTTCGGGGACCCGGACCGGGGACGTGGATCTCCGACTCCCCGCGACCGGGGCGCGCGGCCACGAGGTCGTCGTAGGGGGTCGTCGGCCCGCTCGGGGCGCCGGACATCACGTGGCCGGCGCCGACAGGCAGCAGGACCAGGTCGCCGGTGGAGAGCCTGACCGGTTCGGCCCCTGGGCGGCGCAGCCAGCAGGAGCCGCTGACGACGGTGTGGAACACCGCGATCGGCAGCTTCGGGAACTCGATGCCCCAGGGCGCAGACACGTCGACCCGGGCCAGCACGGTGCCCCCGACCTTGGCTGCGGCGAGGACATCCGCCAGAGCGTCCATGCCCACAGGGTAAGGGGACGCCTGAGACGATCGGCAATCGATGTGCGCTTCACAGGCATGGAGCGGCTCGGTCGGAGTCCGTAGCGTCTGGGTGTCCGAACCTGTTCCCTGTGAACGGAGTACTCCGTGCCCGGCACGAAGGTCATCCCCCTCCCGGTCCTCGGGAAGCGGAACGTCACCGCATATCTGCTCCTCGGCCGTCGGCCGGTCGTCGTCGACTCCGGTGTCCCCGGCAGTGGCCGCAAGGTCCACGACCAGGTGGCCGCGCACGGGGTGGACCCCCACGACATCTCCATGATCGTCGTCACCCACGGCCACATCGACCACTTCGGCGGAGCCGCCGAACTGAGCCGTCTGACCGGGGCGCCGATCGCCGCGCATGTGGGCGATCTCGGGCAGTACACCAGCGGCCGGGTGCGCGAGCCCTACCTTCCGACCGGAAGCCTGGGCAGGCTTCTGGCCCGGCTTCCGCCTTTCCATGTCCGGGCGGAGCCGTTCGCACCGCAGGTCCTCGTCCGCGGGGAGATGCCGCTGGCGGACCACGGCGTCGACGCACGCATCGTGCCCACCCCGGGCCACACCCCCGGATCGGTGTCGGTCCTCACCGAGGCGGGCGACCTCGTCGCCGGAGACCTGATCGCGACACCTCTCCTGGGGCTGCTGCCCCGCCTGCCCTGGAACCCGCCGTTCCACGACGATCCCCTCGCCAATCTGGCCAGTCTCCGGCGCATGCTCGACCTGGGCCCCGAGCGACTGCACGCAGGACACGGCGGGATGCTGGACCCCGGCCGGGTGCGGCGGTGGGTGGAGAAGGAGCAACGACGCCTCGAACGGCTGGCGGCGAAGGGACGGCTGCGGGCACGCGTGGGCGACGACGTCTCCGGCGATGCCTGAGGACCCGTCACGCCCGCCCCTACGCCGACGTGATAGAAGCGGTACGCGCCACCCTCCCCGCCGCGTCACCGTCCCCCGCGCCGCCCCGAGCGAACCCCGGCCCGGTCCCGTACCCCCTGCAGCACGCGCCGGCCGACGAAGGTGTCCGCCGCTGACGAACCACCTGGAGATCGCACTGTGGGGCGTGCTGCCCTACCTCGCCCTGGCCACCATGGTCACGGGCACCGCCTGGCGTTACCGCTACGACCGCTTCCGCTTCACCACCCGCTCCAGCCAGCTCCACGAGTCCCGGCTGCTGGGCATCGGCGCGCCGCTCTTCCACTACGCGCTGTTCCTCGTCATCGGCGGTCACGTGATGGGCCTGCTCGTCCCCGCGGCCCTCACCCGGCGGTTCCGGGTCAGCGAGGAGCAGTACCACGCGGTGGCCCTGACCATGGGCGGCACCGCGGGCGTCGCGGCCGTCGCCGGGCTGGCACTGCTGCTGTACCGCCGGTTGAGCGTCCCGGCCGTGCGCCGCGCGACCAGCCGCAGCGACAAGGTGACCTACCCGCTCCTGACCCTCGTGCTGCCGGCCGGCCTCACCGCGACCGCGTCGTCGACGACCAACCCCTACGACTACCGGCTCGGCGTCGCGGTCTGGTTCCGCAGCCTGTTCGCCCTCGACCCGGACGTGCCGGCCATGGCCCACGCACCGCTCGCCTCCCAGCTGTACGCCCTGCTCGCCCTGACCCTGTTCGCGCTGTGGCCGTTCAGCCGCCTCGTCCACGCCTTCGCGGTGCCGGTCGGCTACGCGGCCCGCCCCTACGTCGTCTACCGCTCCCGCGGCCGGGTCACCGGCCACGGGCCGCGACAGGAGGCCACGGACAACGCCGCCGGCGGCCCCGTGCCACGGTGACGCACCGGCCGTTGCCGTGATCTTCGTGGGGGGAGGGGACGGAGCAGCGAGGTCTGCGCGGTGACCGCCGTCGCTGCCGCCGATGGACATCGCCGCGCCGGACGCGAGGACCGGGGGACCGGCTCCGGCGACGCGGGCAGCGACCGCCGCCCCCTCGACCGCCTCGTCGGCGTCCTGCTCGACGACCTCCGCACCCCCCGCCGGACGCCCGAATCGAGCCCGTGGTGAAGGATCAGGGCATGACGAGATCAAGGAAGACGAAGGCCGGGCTCGGGGTGCTGTCGTGTGCGGCGGTGGCGTTGCTGGCGGCGGGATGCGGGACGCAACGGGCGGATGACCCCGCCGAGGCGTACCGGCGCACCCACCCGACACCGACCGGGATATCGACACCGAGTGTTCCGAAGGACTACCGCTGCCCCGGAGAGAGCCCCCGGCCGACGCCTCCCACGGCCACCACCTCCGGGTCGACCGTGCCGCCGACCGACCACTACGCCGAGAACCACGGTTTCAGAAACCCCCTGCCGCTCCACGGCAAGAGCCGATGCGACGGGCTCGCCGCCGTCGGGCGCGTCGAGACCGCGCTCGAACCACTGCGCCGGCGCGGCGACTTCGCCCCGGACAGCGTCCGGGGCGCACTCACCGGCCTCGGCTACTCGGCGGACAAGGTGCGGGCGTACCAGGACGGGGCCGCCGGAGTGGGCTTCCTCATCGACGTCGGCTCCTCTCCCTGGTGTGTGGAGGGAACGATGAGCAGGGACTCCACAAAGGCGGACGCCTTCGGCGGCTACCCCGACGGCACCGGATGCGAGCCCCCGAGCGGCGGCCACTGACCGCAAGCCGTCGGCCCCGACCGGCCACGGACGACGACACCTCCCGCCGGGGGCCTGACAGGACCCCTGAGGACCAGGTCGCAGCCCTCGCCCGTGGCTTCACGTCCGACACCGCTACCGGGCTCGGCGGGTTCGGCCCGTTCGAGCAGCTGCGTACGCGCTTCCGCGCGGTGGATGCCCCGTTCCACCGCGCGGACGTGGTGGCCTGTCACGTCGGCCCGTCGAGACCGACCTGCATCGCGGTCGACGCACTGTCGACACGACACGGGGCCGTCACGAGGAGAGCCGTGAATCGGCAGGCCAGAACTGCACGAGGTAGCGCTCGACTTCCTCGACGCTCTCCTCGCTCTCGGCCAGAGCCTTGACTTCGGCCCGGCCCGAGCAACTGACACGCACCCGCCACGATCCGCCCGAGTCCGCCAGCCTGATCAGGTCGTCGAGTCGGCCCAGGCTCATGGACCACACCGCGACCTGGCCGCTGACCGACTCGAAGTCCGCCTCGGCCTGCTCTTCCCAGCCGGCGGCGTCCTGCACAGGTGCCAGTCCGTCCCACACCTCCACCGTGACGGAGGCGGTGTGGGTATGTCCGGCGCTGGTGATGTCCAAGCGTCCGGGATGGGTGCTCAGGAACGTACCGAAGTCGAAGTCGTCCGGGAACGTCGGCTCAAGGAAGGCGTCGTCGGATTCCTGCAGTCCGAACGCGTGGTAACCCACGAACACATCGACATGCTCCTGGCGGACAAGCTGTGGCACGCGGCGCCCCAAGCGTCGTAGACGACTGGCCGTCGCCTGCGATCATAGGCCCCACCCTGCTGCCCCAGGGCGCTGCCTGTCGGGAGGCGTTGACGCGAACGGAGATCCAAGGGGGCCGGCGCAGCCTGATGCCGCACACGCATGGGCGAACAGTGCCTATGATCACTCCGCCTCGGCGTCCGCTCTGGCCGTACACGTCTCCGAAACAGGTTGAGGACGATGACCGGTACCGCTCGCAAAGCTCTCTGGATCCTTGCCCGTTGCTCACAGGCTGCGATAGCGGCAGCCGCCGCGGCGGACGTGTTCCGCGCGCTGGCGTTCCGGGATCACTACCTGCATCCCACGGATGCGTCCCTGCACGAGTCGGGATTCATCTCCATGATCTTCCTCTATCTGATGACTCTTGCGATCCTGTCGTTCCTCTTGTGGCTCACCCGGGCCAGACGCAACGCCCTCGAGTTGGATCCTGGGGCCTCGGTACCGAGTCGGGGCTGGGCGATCGGAGCCTGGTTCATACCGGTGGTCAACTTCTTCGTCCCGCGCCGGTTCCTTCTGGACATCGGGCGAGCGAGCTCCGCGTGGGGGAGGGAGGGGCGAGACACGGTGCTGGTGAACCTGTGGTGGGCCGCCTGGATCACTCACGCGCTGGTGCTGGCGGTGGCGGGCCGGGCGGCTCCGGGGTCGATGGCCCTCCTCGTGGTGGCGGAGGCGCTCATGATCGCGGCGGCCGTGCTGCTGGGAATCGTCATCGAGCGCATCACGGCGTCGCAGAGGACCGCGTCCGGTGTCACCGTTCCGGTCGCACCTCTCGCCTAGGCAGTCGTTCCCGGCCGATGCCGTAGCCGAGAACACGCGGGGGGCCGAAGGCCACGGCAGGCCCCTGGCCTCCGCCGGCCCCGCCTGAGGACGGGCCGTTCCCGAGCGGTCCGCCACCTTGCCGTCCACGTCGCCGTCCACGTCGCCGTCCGCGTCGCCGTCCGCGCGAGGCAGGGACACGGTTCACGGCCGGTGGTCCGGCCGGCTGCCCGCACAGCGGGGACTCGATGGAGCGCCCTCCTTGCCTCGGCTTGACCGGCTCTTCCCCGCACGTGCAGGCGTTTCCAGGTCAGGTGGCGGTCGGCGGGTGGGGCACGGCCGTACCGTCGGCTGCCGCGGCAACCCGGTCAGCGGCTGCTGCCCGGTGGGTAGACGCTGAGATCGCCGCAAGCCGAGAGAACGTCAGCCAGATCGCCGGGTTTGTGCCGGAGGGTGGTGTCCAGGAAGGCGAGCGTGGTTGCGGCGACGACGCGTGGGCTCTCGATGCGACCCAGGGAGCCGACTATCGAGGGCACGGGCGGCAGGTACAGCGGGCCGTCCATGAAGGTGAGGTGTGCGGCGCCGGGAAGGGTGAGACGGTAACCCGGCGCGGTACTGGACTTGAGGGCCTTCGTGAGCCGGGGAATGTAGCCGGGGTCGGTTCCCGGGGTGATGGCCTGGGTGAGCGCGAGCGTCGGTTGGCCGAGCGGAGGTGAGGTGGGGCCGTGGGGGTAGCCGTCCAGATCGATGACGGCGTCGAACCGGTGGTCCTGCCGGGCTGCTTGCAGGGCGGCAGCACCACCCATGGAGTGGCCGGTCACCGCGACTCGGCTGGTGTCCAGGCGTCCGGTCAGCGGGCCGCGAGTCTCACCTCGGGCCAGACGGTCCAGTTGGGTGAGGACGAACCTGAGGTCGGCGGCCCGAACAGCCGTCCAGCCGGCTGCCAGCTTGTCATCCTTGTCCCGGTCGCCGGTGGAGACGGTCTCCGTGTGAATCGTTCGGCCGTCGGCGAGAACGACGGCGGCGGAGTCGTACGGGTGGTCGAGGGCGGCGACCACATAGCCGTGACTGGCCAGTTCCTCCGCCCAGGCGGTGTTCTGCGTGCGGGTTCCGCCCGACCCGGGTGAGAACAGCACGACCGGGAACCGTTCGCTCCCACCGGCCACCGGCGCGTTGAAAACCGAATGCGTACGCGCACGCGGGAGGCCGTCGACCAGGAAGCCGGGAAGGCCGACGTGGTCGGCGAGGGCGTCGGCCACGGTGCGCGCCTCGGTCTCCGTGCGTCCGAGGTACCGGGCCCGCTGCGTGCCTGCGGGGCTCTTCCGCGCGGGGTACCAAAGCTGGGTCACGACCGTGCGCCGGTCGTGCGGGTCGGTGGTGAAGGTCTCGGGGCGGTGCGGGTCGGTCCACTGCATCACGCGGGTGCCGACCGCGAAGTCGCCCGAGGGGTCGGGGAACGCGGGTACGGGGAAGGCCCAGGCGGCCACGGGCCCCGTGGCGATCAGGCCGATGCAGGCCACCGACCCCGGCAACGCCAGCCACCATCGGGCCCGCCACGCCGGCCGGCCGGTACGGCGCCGAAGCAGAGGAGAGAAGACGAACGGCGACGCCACGGCAGCGCCTGCCAGTACCGGCAGCATCTGCCAGCGGATCCCCACCGCGCTCAGCACGAGTACGGACAGCACGAGAACCGCCCCCGCCGCGATCGCGACGCGTGGGCGGGCCGAGGGGGGAAGCCAGCGCGTCACCACCAGTGTGACGGCACCTGCCACGGCAAGGAATTCCAGAGGGGACATGTGGAGCCCCGTGATGATCTCGGTCACCCGGCCATCGTCAAGGCGGGGCACACGATGCCACATCGATCCCGGGTCGCCATCGCATGCGACCGCAGTCGCATTCCGGCACGCCAGGTGGACGGCCGCTTTGCCACCGTGGGTGGTAGCGGACTCCTCCTGCGGTCGTACCTCGTCGTGGTGCCATCAGGCGGTGACCTCATGAGCCTCGGCGTCGACGAACGCGGCCGAATCATCCGCTCGGGCGATGATGCAGAGCTACGTGCCGAAGCGAAGGCGAAGGGGGCTCAACGAACGACCAGCAGGCCGTACAGCAGGGGGATCCGCGGCTCGGGCAGCCGCCACCAGCCAGAGTCCGTACGGACCATCTGCGGCCAGCGCGGCCAGGGAAGCTCGTCGGTCTCCCGCAGTCGCCGGACGCTCATTCCCGCATCCGTCAACGCGTTCACGACCTCTCCCAGTCCGTGCGCCCACTCGTAACTGTCCGTGGCGCCCTCGACGGCCGGCCCGTCGGTGTAGGTGTAGGTGGCATCCCGGTGCACCGGACCGGAGCCCCCCAGGTAGTCGTGACGCAGCAGCAGCTCCGGCCCCTCACCCGGACCCGGTTTCGGGCCGAGCGCGTTGAGCACCGGGTGGAACTCCGCGACGTACAACCGCCCGCCCGGCCGCAGAAGCCTGGCCACGACATCCGCCCACCGGTCGAGGTCGGGCAGATAGCACAGGGCACCCTTGCCGGTGTAGACGACGTCGAACCGCCGGCCCTCGAGCGCCGCCACGGCGTCGTACACGTTGGCCTGGACGTAGGTGACGTCGAGGCCCGACTTCGCGGCGAGGTCCCGCGCGGCCGTCACGGACGCCGCCGAGAAGTCCAGGCCGACCGCCCGGGCTCCACGCCGGGCGAGGGCGAGCGTCTCCGTGCCGAGGTGGCACTGGAGGTGCAGCACGTCCCGGCCGGACAACTCGCCGAGGTCCTCCCACTCGAACGCGGCGAACCAGCGCTCCGGATCCAGGTCCTCCTCCAGGCCGTAGAACCGGCTGGTGACGTGGACCGGAGTGCGGGCATCCCAGTTCGCCTGGTTGGCGCGCATCAGCCGCGCGTGCTCGGCGGAAGTCATGAGGACATCCAACCGCGCCCCGGCCGCGCGCGGGGAAGGAAAACCGAAAGAGTGCCGTGCCGGGTGTCGATTCGACCGGTTCCCGTTCGTCGGTGGGCGTAGGAAGCTGATGAGAACCGGGAGGGCATCGTGAAGCACGTGCTGCCCGGCTCTCACCGCCCCTCCGGGTGTGCCGACAACGCCGTTCCCGGCGACGACGCCGACGGACATCCTGTGTGCCGGCCCCGCGCCGGACCCCGCGTACGGCGAGGAGCCGGCGGACCCGATGTGGCGTGCATCGACGCTCACGTGCCGGGTGTTACCCGGGCCGCCCGGCGGGGCCGTCGTCGGCCAGGGCGGCCGACATCGTCCGCAGGCTTCGGTTCTGCACGTGTCCCTGGTACGCCGTCCATCCCACGAAGACCACGGTGAGCACCCCGAAGCCGATGGACTGCCGGGGGTCCCCGGTCAGAGCCAGGAACACGGTGAGCCCGCCGAACAGCACCCCCAGGAGCACCAGCCCCGCCCGGCGGTGGCGGGTGCGGTGCAGGCGCTGCGCCACGAGGTCACGCATGGCACGGCGTTCCCGCGGGGTGTCGGGCACCTCGCCGTGGCGGATCTTTGCGTCCAGGGAGACCAGATCGTCCGAGGAGCCGCCCGCGGCACGCTTCTCCTTGCGCCGCCGGGCGACCAGCACGGCGATCGCCCCCACGGAGGTGACGGCCGTGCGGAGGAGGACGGACGCGAACGACCGCCCCGGGAACAACAGCATGATCAACGCGCTGGCCGCCAGCAGGGACAGGATCACCTGCAGCCATAAGTGGCGGCCCAGGAAACGGCCGACGCGCCCGGCCGTGGGCGCCCGGCCGGCAGGACCGGTGTTCCGCACTCGCTCGCTCTCGGACAGGGTCACGAGCCGATTCCTTTCCCCTTGAACCGTGCCATGTGGTCCTGCGGATACCCCGAGCCGAGCGGGACAGCCGTCACGTGCGCGCGGCTCGGATCACGAGCAGGCAACGAAATGAGCCGGCCGCAACCACCCACTGTCCGGAAACCGTCCGTCCCGGCGAACGACACAGCCCGCACACAGCGTGGCCTGACAGACAAGGGACGATCAGCCGTGACGATGACCAGGACGCCCGACGACCACCACAGACCCGGCGCCGTTGTCCGTACGACCGTGACGAGCCTGGCCGCCGCCCTGCTGGCCCTGACGCTCGCGGCGTGCAACGGCGACGGCGACACCAAGGGGTCCGCCGCCGACACGAAGACGGCAACGGCGCAGCCCTCCGACAACAGCCCGGCGGCCGGGTCGCCCACGGTCGGCGCCGAGCCCACGGTCGGCGCCGAGCCCGCGGGCAAGGCGACCCCCGGGGGCGCTGCGGCGTCCCCGGTCAAGACCGCGACCCCGACGGCCCCGGGGGCACCGGCGAAGCCCGCCCCCTCCGGGGCCTCTGGCAGCGGTAGCGGTAGCGGCAGCGGCAGCGGATGCGACCACAAGATGCCCATCTCGCCCGACGAACTGGCGGTCTACCGCTACACGCCCGAGGGCGGCGCCCTGCACCTGATCGTCAAGTACGGCGCCTGGGGCTGCGCGCCCGCCGACTCCGACGGTGCCCCGTTCGAGACGGTGGGCAAGGAGATTCCCGTGCCCATGAACCAGGCCGCCTACGTCACCGTCACCAATCCCGTCGTCGCGAGCACGGAGAACCAGCACATCGGCGTACAGGAGTTCCTCGACTGGCTCGAGGCGCACCCGAACAGCGGGCTGGTCTTCAAGTACCACCTCGGCGCGGACGGGGCGATCGACAAGCTGGAGGAGGAGTTCACTCCCTGAGCGAGCCGTCGTTGCCGCCCGCGGGCCGTGCCCCCGGCGGTGATCCCGCCACCTGCCCCGGAGCCGCCTCGGGCCTGCGGGCGAGACGGAGCGATTCGGCCGGCTCCTGAGCCCACGTCCCGCCGTGACGCAGGGGCGGGGCGTGCCGGTCGGCTCGTTCCAGGTCCGGGTGTCCCGGCGGTGCCGTGGCCGGGCGGCAGGACGATGCAGCCGCCGCAGCCGGTGCGCACCTCGGCGTCCTGGTGCACGGCCGCGTATCGACCAGTCGCAGTCGCGGGCAGTACCAGCAGCACGACCGTGTCCCTGTACGTCACACCACCTGGCGTCCGCAACGGGTCGGGCAACTGGCGGGCCGCGCGCGGACGCATCTGCCGCGCAGGGACGCCGACGGCACCTGCGACCGCATCCCGGTCCCGGCCCGGGGGAGGGCGGAGGCGGACTGGCTGGTCGGACTGGACTGCACGATCGTACGGGCCCACCAGCACACCGCTGCCGAAGGGGCGCGGCGAGCGCGGACTGGGACGCCCCCGCGGCGAGGCTGACCGGCAAGTTCCACCTGGCCCACGGCGGACGCGGCCGACCGCTGTCCTTCACGGTCACGGCCGACCTCCCAACCCGCTCCAGCCGCCGGCCAGAACAGGACCTTCCGCCATACCTGCACGGACGGGGCATCAAGGCGGACCCTTCCCTGGGGCGTAGACCACCACCCAGCGACAAACAGCCTCGCCCCTCAGTCGGCCTCCCCGGCGGCTGTCTCCCGTACGGCCTCCAAGAAGCCCCGGATGGCCGCCCGCTCCCGCTCGTCGTAACCCTCGAACAGCTCCGCCACCCGCTCGATCAGCGGCCCGAAGTGGGCGCGGCCCAGTGCGACGGCCCGTTCCTCCACCTCGACGACCACCGTCCTGCGGTCCACGCGTCCCCTTACCCGCCGCACATGGCCACCCCGTTCCAGCCGGTCGATCACCGCGGTCGTCCCGGCCGAGTTCAGCCCCAGCGCCGCCCCGAGCCGCCCGGCGGTCATCTCCTCGTCCGCCCGGGCCGCGTCCATCAGCGCGATCAGGGCCCGTACGTCGGTTGCGTGCATGCCGTGGCGATCGGCGAACCGGGCGGTGTGCAGTGCCAGTTCGGCCGTCGTCGCACGCAGCAGGTGCACGATCGCGATCCCCGGCTCCGCGCCGTCCCCCTCGGTCATACGAGCGCCTCCTCCCTGGCCGATGTCCGGCTCACCGAGTACCTTGGCAGAAAATATCTCGCTGAGCGAGGTAATGTCGAGTACGGTCCAGGGGGACTCATGGGTGGGTACGACGGCGACGCCTTCCACGCGGCGTACGACGAGGTCATGGCCCGGTGGCCGGCAGACCGGAAAGTCCTGCGGATTCCCACCCCGTTCGGCATGACGTACGTCAATGCGTGCGGTCCCCGCGACGCTCCGCCGCTCCTGCTGCTGCCCGGCGGCGGGGGAGCGACCTCGGCGTCCTGGTTCGCGCAGGCGGCCACGCTGGCGAGCGCGCACCGGGTGTACGCCGCCGATCTGATCGGCGCGCCCGGCCGCAGCGAACCGGCCGCCGGCCGTCGTCCTCGTACGGCCGCCGACCTGAACGCCTGGCTGGACGCACTCCTCGACGGTCTGGACGAACACAACCGACACCACGGGGTCGGCGGACTCGGGAAACTCGGCGGACTGCGCGGTTCCGGCGGCGACGGCATCGGCGGGACCCGGCGCGTCGACCTCGGCGGTCATTCGTACGGCGGGTGGATCGCGCTGCGCTACGCCCTGCACGCCCCCGCGCGCGTCCGCCGGCTGTTCCTGCTCGACCCGACCCAGTGCTTCGGCGGGTACCGGGCGGCGTACCTGCTGCGCGCCCTGCCGATGCTGCTGCGGCCCACCCCGCGCCGGGTGCGGACGTTCCTGGAGTGGGAGAACGGGGGAGCGGGGCTCGACCTCGGCACGCTGCGCCTGCAGGAGGCGGCGGTGGGATTCCCGGCGCAGAGGCCGGTGACCGGGCCGCGTCCGGACGCGCAGGCGCTGCGGGCACTCGACGTGCCGGTCCTGCTGGCCGTGGCAGCGCGGAGCGGGACGCACGACGCCCGCGCGGTGGCGGCCAGGGCGCAGGAGGCACTGCGCGACGTGAAGACGGTCGTGGTCCCCGACGTCTCCCATCACGCGTTGCCCGCTGCCGCTTCCCCGGCCGTGAACCGCTGCCTGAGCGACTTCCTGGCTGTCAGCGGCTAGACCGTCTTGCGAAAGTGGCGGTAGTTCCTGTCGTGGGTGCTGATGCAGCCGGCTGCTACCTTCCGGAGGCATGACCGACAGCGTGTACGTGGGCAATGCCGGCAGGGACGCGGCACTGGACCGGGGGTGGCTGCTGGGGCATTTCAAGGACGCCTCCGATCCTCGGCACAGCGAGGACGTGGAGATCAAGTGGGGTGTCCACCCGCAGGGCGATGAGCGGGCTCAGTGGGTGACCGGCGAAGAGCGCACCGCCCTGCTGGTCCTGATCAGCGGGCGTTTCCGGGTGGAACTGCCCGGGCGCAGTGTTCTCCTGGCCGAGCAGGGGGACTACGTCGTGTGGGGCCGGGGCGTCGATCACTCCTGGTTCGCGGAGGAGGAGTCCGTGGTTCTGACGGTCCGCTGGCCGTCCGTCCCCGGCTACAAGGTGACCGATGAGGACGATTCTGCCACCGCGTGCCGTCTGTCGGCTGTTCCCGAGTCCACACCGGCGGACGGCCCGGCTTGACGCCCTCGGCAGCGACGGTTCCAGCCGGGCCCACTGGCCGTTCGTCAGATCCCCACGTCCTGCAAAGCCTGAGCATCTGTGAGCGCTTGGTGCGCGCAACCGCAAGGCCGAGGAGGGCGTCGACGTGGAGCATCCGGCAGCCGACGACAACGCGGCTGGGGGCGATGTCGCGTCACAGGAAGTGCCGGATCGGAGTGACGGCGGCTTCCTTCGCGCGCTGGAGCATGGTCCGCCGTCTCCATCGGGTGAGGTCGATGTCGACGCTGCGCCGGAGGTCCGCGTCGTAGTCTCGGTCGAGTTCGGCGGTGAACGTCTCGTCCAGGACGGCGAGCATGACCTCCTCGTCATGGTCCATGGACCGGCGGTTGAAATTGGTGGACCCTATCAGGGAGGCGACCGAGTCCACGGTGATGATCTTGGCGTGCATCATGGTCGGCTGGTACTGGCGGACATGCACGCCTGCTTCCAGTAGCCGCGTGTAGTAGTGCTGGCCGGCGAGCTGGCAGGCGCGCTGGTCGGTGTGCGGGCCGGGAAGCAGGATCTCCACACGCACCCCTCGGCGGGCGGTCTGGCACAGCAGGTCGACGAAGTAGGTGTCGGGGGCGAAGTAGGCGGTGGCGAGGCGGAAGCGCTCCTCGGCGGAGGTGAGCATGACGCGGATGAGCGTCTGCATGTCCTGCCAGCCGATGCTGGCCGAGCCGCGTACGACTTGGACGACCGACGAGCCGGCCTGCGCGTGCTCGGTGAACCGGTCGCGATCGTCGTAGAGCTGGTCGTGGCACTCGGCCCAGTTCTGCGCGAACGCTGCCGCGATGCCGTCCACGGCCGGTCCGCGCACCTGAACGTGGGTGTCGCGCCACTCCGCCGGGTTGCGGGCGTCACCGCACCATTCCTCCGCGATTCCGACGCCACCGGTGAAGGCGGTCTGCTCATCGACGATGAGAGCCTTGCGGTGGCAACGGTGGTTCTGCTTGAACGGTGACAGCCAGGCGGGCTTGCGGAACCAGGCCACCTGCACACCGGCCGCATCCATGAGATCCAGCAACCGCTGCTCGATCTGCTTGGCGCCGAAGCCGTCCAGCAGCAGACGGACGCGTACCCCCGCCCGGGCGCGATCGGCGAGGGCGACGGCGAAGTCGCCGGCGATCTGACCACGCCAGTACACGAACGTCATCATGTCGATCGTGTACTGGGCCGACTGGATGGCCTTGAGCATCGCGGGGAATATCTCGTCGCCGTTCCGCAGGGGCAGAAGATCGTTTCCCTCGGTGGCAGCCACACCGATCAGTCGCTCCAGACGGCGGCGCAGCCGTTGCTTGCGTGCCGCCGCGTCGGACGTGGCGACAACCGCCGGGGCTGCCGATTCACTGTCGAGGATCACGTCGTATCTCCCCTTGGACCATGAGGACGGATGGTTACGGGCCGCAGGTGGAGCCCGAGAAGCAACGTGCCCGGCGGGGGCCGTCGCATGTCGGCGGCGCCCCGATCCTCTCCGCCCCCCGCTTCGGCGAGAGCGATGACCGCTCTTCTCAGGTCGTGGAAACGCTGGTGGCGTGCGAAGGCGGCCGGTGCTGGGTGTGGGCGATAGCATCAGTGGCCCGCCGCTACCACCAGGAAGGCTTTACTGCGCGATGGCCGATGACGCTTACCTGTTTCTCCTCCCTGACCGCCATCCGCTGCTGGGGGCGGCGATGGGCGCGGTCGGTCCCCTGGAGTGCGCGGAAACCCCGGCCGTTCAGGGCTGGCTCTCCGCCCATGGGGTGCAGGCCTCCTCGGAACAGGTCAGGATCCTTCCGGCCGGTTCGGAGATGCTCATCCCGGAGGACGCGGAGCGGCTTCCCGTACCCCTGAGCGAGGAGGAGGCGGTGCACGTACAGCAGCAGTGCGCGCCCGCGTCCATCACCGACATGGAACGGCAGCTCTCCGATTTCCGGGACACGACCAACGGCTGGGAGGCCCTGGTCCACCGGGCGTTGCAAGCCGGCATCCCCGCACCCCGTATCGTCCAGCTCACCGGGCTGGACCCGCAGGAGATCGGTCGGCTGACCCAGAACTGACGACTGCCTCACCCGCCCGTTCGGTCACGGGGACGGCGCTGCGCGAGCGCATCATGGGGGGCAGGAGAGCTCTACGGCCGCCGAGGCCGCGCACAGCTCGACTGAGTCGGCTGCGGGGCCGGACCGGGGCGCGAGGAACCGGCCGGAACGGGCCGGCACTGCCCGCAAGAGCCACCGGGGAGCAGGCGGCGTGGTGTGGGGTCGCAGTACGGGATCGGGCCCCCGACCACGGTGTCGATCAGACCGTAGGTGACACGCAGGTGGAGCATGACGGGGCCGTGGGCGTAACCGGTCCGTGGGCGTACGTGACGGCATGGGTGACCAGTTCGCCGGCGACCGGCTGTATGAGGTCCGGCGCGCTGGGAGACGGGAGACCGTGGTCGGCCCGTACTTGGGTGAACGAGCCGGCGGCGTGGCGGCGGCCATGCGAGCGTTCCGTGCCCTCACCGGACACGAGCGGGGTCCGTGGGACCCGCTGGTCCAGGCCGCCCTCTCCCCACTCTCGCCCGTCTCCACCGGCCTGACCCTCACCGTGGGACGCAGGACCTCACCCTCCACGGCGATCGCCGTCATCGGCCTCCAGGCCCCGGCGGGAACCGTGCGAGCGGTGGAGCGACGAGCCTCGAGATCCGTCGTTCGACGCCTGCACCGCCTACCGGTTCCCGCACCCGGCCTCGCCCCGTCGCCGGGTTACCCCGGCGGGCACCCGAGCCGGGGCGGTGAGGACCACGTCAGCGGTCCTTGGCACCCCCGCTTCACGCCCACAGTTCCCGACTCTCGCACACGTGTGCGCCCATGTTGCGTTCCATCATGCGCAGTGCCGCCTGGGCGAGGTCGCGGTGGATGTGGGCGGTGGCGTCGTGCGGGACGACGACGTCGAAGTGCCGGATGTGAGCGTCCAGAGCCGAGTACAGCACGCACTGTTCGGTCACCTGCCCGGTGAGCACCAGGCGGTCGACACCCTGTTGCTGCAGCAGGTAGTGCAGTGGTGTCTCGAAGAAGATGGAGTGACGGGCCTTGAGTACGAACAGCGAGTCCGCGTCGGGCTTCACGGGCTCGACGAGATGGGCGTGGGGAGTGGCCAGAGCCCGATCGAGCAGCTCACCATGGTGTGAGCGCCACTCGCCGAAGTTGTCGTTGACGTAGATGACCGGTACTCCGCGATCGCGTGCGCGCCGCAGTAGGTCGGTCAAGACCGCTACGACCCGTTCTGCCGAGGGGATCAGCTGGTCAGCGTCTTTGTGGTCGTAGGTGTTGATCATGTCGATGACGATCAGCGCAGTCTTGCTCATACGATGAGCTTTCCACCGACGGGCAGTGAGCCGACTCCTGCACCCGGGCGAGATGCGGACGGCTCACCGTCCTGGGTTTGCGGAACAACGTGGGTGTCGCAACTGTCGCGAGTTCGAAGTGCGAAGGGTTCGGGATCGGGAGGGGGCAGCCGTGCCCGCCTCCGTCGGTCGGCCGTACCGCGATGGCGTTCTCCCCGGACGGCCCGCGGCCCGGGAGCCTCCGACACGGCGAAGGCTCCCCTCGCAGGATCGGGGGGAGCCATTCGGCGATGCTCGGCCAGTACTCGCGTCAGTGGGTCACGCGTGTCGGTGCGAGTGGCGGTTGCCGGTGATGAGACGGTACAGAGCGAGCAGGATGAGGGAGCCGACGATCGCGGCGATCCAGGTGGAGAGTTCGAAGAACCCGTCGACGGAGTCGACACCGAAGATCACCTTGCCGAGCCAGCCGCCGAGCAGGCCGCCGGCGATGCCGATGAGCATGGTGATGATGATGCCGCCGGGGTCCTTGCCCGGCATGAGGGCCTTGGCGATGGCGCCGGCGAGCAGTCCGATGATGATCCACGCGATGATGCCCATGGTGTGACTCCCTCTCGCTGTATAAAGACTGTGTTAGCTCCTCGTCTGCACCGTCAGCGCTGATGCAAACGTCGGAATCGCGGTGCGCGGCTCCTGGAATGACGTGGCGCGGTGCCACGCCGTCGGCCGGTTCCCCGAAGACAGACCGTTGAACTCGCTGAACCCGGTGAGCCCGGTTCCCGGGTGCGGGCGCAGATGCGTCCCCGCACCCGCGCGGACGCGCCCTTGCCGCTCCGGCCGGGCCGGGCAACCCGCCGCACCCGCGTACCCGGTCCGCGATCTCGGCATCGAGCTTTCTCGGCAGGGAGTCGCGCCGCAGCCCTGCCCCTGCCTGATCGGGGTACCTGAGCCACACGCGGTTTTCCTTGAACGGACGGGAGGGGTTCGCATGGCCGGCGGGGAGTGGATGGTGACGGCGGCGGGGGCGAAGGCACCTGACTTTGTGCCTGTGTGGGTGGAGGCACTGATCGCCGTGCTGGCATTGGGACTGGGCGCGGTGGTGGGTCGCCGGCGCAACAAACGCTGAGCTCTCCGCCTCACCGGGTAATCACGCCGGTCCGGGCCAACCGTCCCACCTTGGCGGCGTCACCCCCAGGAAGCACCAGGGGCGCGTGCACGGCGTTCCGAGGGACGCCCCTTCCGGAGGAGCTGCTGCACAGGTCGGGCGCCCGTGCGGCGGCCATCTGGACGGGCAACGCCGAAAGCTTGTGCGGCACGGGTGTCAGGGACCGTGCCGCACAAGCGGTCAGTGGCTGTCGGCTGCCCTCTCGCGCCGAAGGGTGAGGTCCGATCCGGTGCGCAGGACGCGGGCGCCCGCGGCGGTGGTCACGCACAGCAGGGTCAACAGGAGCAGGGCGTGGTCGAGGGCGACGAGACGGGTCAGCCAGCCGATCACGGCGGGGCCGGCGAGCATGCCCACGTAGCCGAGCCCGGCGACGCGGGAGACATTGGCTCCGGCGGCCGAGGGATCGATGTGCCCCGCAGCGCTGAACAACTGCGGGACACAGCCGGACAGCCCCAGGCCGAACAGCGCCCAGCCCGCGAACGCGGCCCACACCCAGGGGCCGAGGCCCACCAGAGTCATGCCGACGGCAGCCGTGGCCGCGCCGTGGCGCAGGACCGCCAGGGAACCGAACCGGGTGGCGAAGCGGTCGGCGAGCAGACGGCCGACGGTCATGGCCGCGGCGAACGTGCCGTACGCGAACGCCGCCGTGGCGGCGGGCACGCCCAGGACGTCCCGCATGTGCAGGGCGCTCCAGTCGTTGGCGGCGCCCTCGCACAGCATGACCATGAGCGCCAGGACGGCCAGCAGCCAGACCCGGCCCGGGGTGCTGCGGCGCCCGGCGCCCGGCGCCACACCGCTCTTCCCGGCGAAGTCGGGGCTCTCGACGGAGGGAGGGGCAGGCAGCAGGGCGCGCGCGGAGGCCAGGGCGGTCACGATGCCGGCGGCTCCCACGGCGGCCATGCCCGCGGCCGGGTTCAGGCCGGCGCTCGCCGCGCCCGCTCCGGCGAGGGCGGCGAGGACGCCGCCGACGGAGAACGTGGCGTGGAAGCCGGACATGACGGGGCGGCCGTACGCCTTCTCCACGTGCACGGCGTGAGCGTTCATGCCGACGTCCAGGCAGCCGTTGCAGAATCCGAAGACCAGCAGCGCGACGGCCAGCGTCCAGGGGTCCCGGGCGAGACCGGGCAGGAGCAGGGTCGCGCCGCAGAGTACGCCGCCGGCGGGCACCACGACGCGGGTGCCGAGACGGTCGGCCAGGGGGCCCGCCACCTGCATGCCCAGGAAGGCCCCGAGTCCGAGCAGCACCAGCAGGCCGCCGAGCGTCGCGTGGCTGATGCCCACGCGTTCCTCGATCGCGGGGATGTGAACCACCCAGGCGCCCATCAAGGTGCCGCACAGGACGAAATAGACGTAGGTGGCGACTCGGGCGGCGCGCAGGGAACGGTTCATGGGGCGCAGCGTAACGAACATCCAATGCGTTCGAAAGCCTTGTCATCGAACAGATCTTTTGTTCACTTCACCGTTGGTGTTCAATCCCGGTATGAGTAACGCAGACCGGCACGGGCTGATCACCAAGGTCGTCAGGGACTCCGGAAGCGCCACGGTCCAGGAACTCGCCGAGCTGACCGGCGCCTCGGAGATGACCATCCGGCGCGACCTGGACACCCTCGCCGCCCAGGGTGTCCTGCGGCGCGTCCGCGGTGGGGCCCGCACCCTGCTGCTGCGAGGCGAGGAACCCCCCTTCGCGCTGCGCGCCCACGAGGCGGTCGACGCCAAACGCCGGATCGCCGCCGAGACCTCCGCGCTCATCGCCGACGGCGAGAGCGTCCTGCTGGACAGCGGCACCACCTGCCTGGAGGTGGCCCGCCTCCTGCGCGAGCGGCCCGTCACCGTCATGCCCCTCTCCCTGCAAGCCATCCACCTGCTCGCCGCGACACCCGGCCCGGCCAGACTGGTCGTGCCCGGCGGACAACCCCGCGCCGCCGAAGGAGCGCTGACCGGCCCCCTCACCCTCGCGTCCCTGACCGCCCTGCGCTTCGACACCGCCGTCATCGGCTGCTGCGGGCTGACCGCGGCCGACGGCCTGACCGCCTACGACCTCGACGACGCCGCGGTGAAGAAGGCGGGCATCGCCTCCGCCCGCCGCGTCGTCGCCGTCGCCGACGGCAGCAAGCTCGGCCACACCGCCTACGCCCACGTCGGCCCCGCCGCCCGCCTGCACACCCTCGTCACCGACACCACCGCAGCCGCCGACGAGGTCACCGCACTCGAAGACGGCGGCACCCTCGTCCGGATCGTGTGACAGACCATGTGGACCGTGGTCCGATCCGTCCGGCGCGCAGTTCTTCGTGGACGGCGTCGTCGCGGGCCGGCCGTGGTCGGGCTGCGCTTAGAACTCCTAACGAAATGATCTTCGGCGTGGTTGGATCACTCCCGGACTGATGATTAGGGGGGTGCGGGGTGGCGCGGCCGAAGCCGTGGGAGGTCGACGACGAGCTGTGGGCTGTGATCGAGCCGCTGCTGCCCAGGGCCGAGCGCCGGACCCGGCATCCCGGGCGCAAGCGGCATCCTGACCGGCTGGTGTTCCAGGGCATCCTGTTCGTGCTGCACACCGGGATCTCCTGGGAACACCTGCCGCAGGAACTCGGCTTCGGTTCCGGTATGACCTGCTGGCGCCGCCTGGCCGAGTGAACCGAGGCCGCGGTGTGGCGCCGGCTCCACGAGACCCTCCTTGCCAAGCTTCGCGGCGCGAACGCCCTGGACTTCTCCCGGGCGGCCGTCGACGGCTCGCACATCCGGGCGTTAAAGGGGGCCCCAAGACGGGACGAAGCCCTGTCGACCGGGGCAGGACGGGCAGTAAACACCACCTGATCACCGACGTCACCGGCATCCCGCTCGCCGCCACCTTGACCGGCGGCAACCGCAACGACGTCACCCAGCTGATCCCGCTCCTCCAAGCCGTACCGCCCGTGCGGGGCAAGCGCGGCCGGCCCCGGCGCCGCCCGGACGTGGTGCTGGGCGACCGTGGCTACGACCACGACAAGTACCGTCGTCTGGTTGGGGACCTCGGCGTTAAGCCGCTGATCGCCCGCCGCGGCACCGAGCACGGATCCGGCCTGGGCACCCAACGCTGGGTCGTGGAGCGCGCGTTCGCCCATCTGCACTGGTTCCGCCGGCTGCGGATCCGCTGGGAGATGCGCGACGACGTCCACGAAGTCTTCCTCACCCTGGGATGCGCACTGATCTGCTGGAGAAGACTCCGCACTGCGACGGGCCTTTGAGACGGCGCTGCGGGTGTTCAGGGCCCAGTGGCCCCCTCCGCCAGATCCTTGATCGCGTTCAGGCGGTGCTCCCACTGGGCGGTGAGGGTGTCCATCCACCGCGTTGTCCGCCTCAGTGGTTGCAGGTCGGCTTCGTAGCGGACCTCGCGTCCGGTCCGGTGGGCGCGAACCAGTCCGGCGCGGTCAAGGACGGCCAGGTGTTTGGCCACCGCCTGGCGGGTGATGGGGAGGCTTGCCGCCAGGGATGTCGAGGTCGCGCCGCCTTCGCGGGCAAGGACGGCCAAGACCTCTCGGCGGATCGGGTCGGCCAGGGCCACCAGGACGTCATCGGGAGCCTGTTCACCCTCGGTGGTGCGGGTCATGCCGTGGTCAGTTCGCAGTCCGCGCGCAGCTGGTCGAGCTTGCCGGGCCAGTTCTGACTGTTGGCGCGGTGCCGGTCGATGGCCTCCTCGGTAGGCAGCCCGAGGTGCGCAAAGCCGCTCTCGACCATGGTGAGCCGGGTGCCTCCCGTGGAGTCGTCTTCGGCCAGGGTGAACTCGACCAGAGTGGCGTTCGAGTCGTCCGGTTCCTCGCCTGCGGCGCCTTGAGACCACCGCCAGGACAGGAGGCGCGGAGGCTCGACTGTCTGGATACGAGCGGGAATGACGCCGTGGATGCCATGGTCGAAGACCAGGAGACCGCCGGGCCGCAGATCGATCTTGACCGGCTCTCCATTGCCGAACCAGCGGCCGAGGAAAGCGGGCTCGCTCAGCACGGACCAGACCCGTTCCCTGGAGGCACTGATCAGGATGGCGCGTTCGATCGTGTTGGGGATCACTGCAACCTCATCTCATCCGGATGCGCTACCCAAAGGTTGCACATCCGAAGGCGCATGCGCAACCGATCGGTTGCGCATGGGGCCGCTTGGGCCCCGCCAAGCTTCGAGCACCCGCTACGTACTCATTCCGTTAGGAGTTCTTAACCACCTGTCCGCTTCCTTTCCGCGTCGAGGCTGCTGAGGGCGCTGTCGCCGCTGTGCGGGCGTAGTGTCCTGGTATGGGTGACGCGCGCTGCACCTGGTGCGGGACGGCTCTTGCGGGTTCCGCCGGTACCGGGCGCCGGTACCGGCGCACCAGGCACCGGCAGCCGGCCCGGCGGCAGGCGATGTGGCGAGCCCGGCGGCAGGCGACGAGGCGGGCCCGGTGGTGGTGGAGCAAGGCGCAGGCCGCCCGGCGCACCCCGGTCCGCGTCGGTTCGGTGCCCCCGGCGCAGGTCGAGCGATACCTGGCCGGCGTGGTCACCGGCGACGTCAGGGCGCCGGGGGAGGCCGCCCAGCGCGCGGCTGCCGCCCGCGTTCCCCCTGTCGAGGACCATCCGGTGCGTCCGGCGGTACCGGCCGACCGGCCGCAGGCCGGCAGGGCGCCGTCCATCAGTGGCGGGGCCGCCCGTGCCCGCTCCACCCGCCGGGGCACCCTGGAAGCCCGGCCGGGGCAGGACGATGTCCCGCAACGGTGAACGAGCCGCCGCGAGGCCGCCGGATCAGGCCCTGGACGAAGCGCTGGTGACGGTCGTGCGCCGCACCGGGGCCGCGGGCGGCGGCGTCTACCTGCTGGACGTCCAGCAGACGGCGCTGCGCCTGGTGGTGACCGGGGGCCTGCCTCCCGAGTACGTCGAACCCTGGACGCGCATCGCGCTGGCCGCCCAGCATCCGGTGGCCGACGCCGTGCGCGAGGACCGCCTGGTGTGGATCGGCGGGCTGGAAGAGCTGGCCCGATGCTATCCGCGCTCGGCGGCCGCCCTGCCCTACCGGTTCTGCATGGCTGCCGCACCCGTCTTTGGACCGGGCGCCTGCCGGGGTGCCCTGTTGCTGTTGTGGCCCGCCGGGCGTTCTCCGCGCGCAGGCCGCCGGGAACGCGCCCGCCTGGAGCACGCCGCCCACCGCATCAGCGGCCTGCTCAGGGCCGCCGGTGTGCCGCCCGTCATTCCCGAGCAGCCACGCGTGAGGCATGTCCACGGCCGGCACACCCTCGCCCCGCAGGCCGCGCTCGGCTTCGCCGAACGCCTGCCCGGGGGCAGCCTCGCCCTCGACACCGAGGGCAGGATCGTCTTCGTGACGTCAGGAGCCACCCGCCTGCTGGACCGCGATGCCGGCTCGCTGCTGGGCCGGCTGCCGTGGCAGGTCCTGCCCTGGCTGGACGACCCGGCCTACGGGGACAAGTACCAGACCGCACTCCTCAGCCACGAGCCCGTGTTCTTCCACGCCCTGCGGCCGCCCGGTACCTGGCTGGACTTCTATCTCTTCCCCGGTCACGACGGGATCAGCGTTCGCGTCATCGAGACCGCGCTCGCCGACCGGCCACCGACCCTGGCGCCCGTCAGACCCCCCACGGCCAGTGCGCCCGTCGGGCTCAGCCGCCTGTACCAGTTGATGCACCTGTCCGCGATCCTCACCGAGGCCGTGGGGGTACGCGACGTCGTCGACCTGGTGGCAGCCGAGGTCCTGCCCGCCTTCGACGCCCAGGGCCTGGTGCTCTCCGTCGCCGACGCGGGCCGACTCAAGATCACCGGGTACAGGGGCTACGAGCCCGAGGTCATCGAGTACCTCGACGGCCTGCCACTGGACACCGGTATCACCCCCGCCGGCCAGGTCATCGCCAGCGGCGTGCCCTCCTTCTTCCCCGATCCGGCCGCGATGGCCCGCAGCTACCCGCAGGCACCGACGATGAGCGGCAAACAGGCGTGGGCGTTCCTGCCGCTGGTCGTCTCGGGGCGGCCCGTGGGCTGCTGCATCCTCTCCTACGATCGGCCCCACACCTTCACCGCCGACGAGTGCGCCGTCCTGACCTCCCTGGCCGGACTGATCGCCCAGGCCCTGGACCGTGCTCGCCTCTACGACGCCAAACACCAGCTCGCCCACGACCTGCAGCAGGCGCTCCTGCCCCGGAGGCTGTCCCGCATCGACGGCTTGGACGTGGCCGCCCGCTACCTTCCCGCCAGCCACGGCATGGACATCGGCGGTGACTTCTACGACGTCATCCGGCTGGACCACCACACCGCAGCGGCCGTCATCGGGGACGTGCAGGGACACAGCGCCGCCGCGGCGGCGCTCATGGGGCAGGTCCGCACCGCCGTCCACGCGCACGCCACCGCCGGAGCCACTCCCGACCAGGTCCTCGCCCGCACCAACCGGGTCCTGACCGATGTGGAACCCGACCTCCTCGTCTCCTGCCTCTACGCCCACCTCGACCTCGCCGGCCACCAGCTCACTCTGGCCAGCGCCGGGCACGCTCCGCCGCTCATGCGCCGCCCCGACGGCCGTACCGCCCCCGTCGCCGTCGATCCCGGCCCACTGCTCGGCATCGACGCCGACGCCCTGTATCCCTCCACCACCGTGCCGCTGCCCGTGAACACCCTGCTCGCCCTCTACACCGACGGCCTGGTGGAAGTCCCCGGACACGGAAACGGTGACGCCACCGCCGACCTCGCCGACCACCTCGCCCACACCGACGTGTCCGATCTCGTCCGGCTGATCGACAACCTGGTCCACCACAGCTGGCCCCAGGGCCGGTACACCGACGACATCGCCCTGCTCCTGCTCCGGACGACCGGCACATCCCCCGCAGGGCCATCGTCCACGGAGTCGACCACCGGTCCTGTGAGCGGCGCCGCGCAACCCGACGCCGTCCGGTTCCGTGGGACCGGGTGAGACCGGGGCCCTGCCGCCCGGCACGCGCATGCCGTACCGGCGGCCTCCCGACGGCCCGACGGCCCGGCATCACACCCGCCCGCAGCGCAGCACCGCGTGGCTACCGCGCGCCGACCGATCCGACCGTCGACGCACCTCCGGTGACCGTACCCCCACGCGACGACCGACGACCGAGGAGTACGTCAAGGGCGCCAGTCCGCCTCCATGTCGTGGGAGTCGGTCTTGGTGAGCTTGGTCGTTCCCGTGCCGTCCGCGCGGATCAGGTACAGGTGCTCGGGGTCCGCGTCATCGCCCCCGCCCCGGGTGAAGACCAGACGGCTGCCGTCCGGGGACCACGACGGGTACTTGTCGTTGAAGCGGGCCGAGGTGATGCGGTGCACTCCGGTGCCGTCCGGGCGGACGAGGTAGAGATGGGCGAAGCCCGAGGAGTCGACCCGGCTGAAGACGATGCGGTTCCCGTGCGACCAGTCCGGCGTCCAGTCGTGGGAGCCGGAACCGGTGACCGCGGTCTGGGCCAGAGTGGACAGCCGGATGCGCATCACCCTGCTGTGTCCGCCGGTGTCCGCCCGGCTGAACGCGAGGTACTTGCCGTCCGGGGACCACGTCGGATGGAGGTCGTCCGCCGCGGTGTGGGTGAGCCGGGTGGCGGGAGTGCCGTCCACGTCGGCCACGTAGATCTCGCGCTGGGTGCCGACCGGCTTGGCGTAGGCGATCCGCTTGCCGTCCGGGGACCACGCCGGGTCGGATGCGCCCTTGGTGCCGGGGACGGCCTTCAGGCCCCCGCCCGTGGTCTTCATGGTCCAGACACCGTCGATGGCGCCACCGGATCCGTAGCGTACGAAGGCCACCCGCTTGCCGTCCGGGGACCAACTGGGCATCACGTCGCTGACGGTGGGGGTGTGGGTGAGCCCGACCGGCGCGCCACCGCCGGGCGAGATGGCGTAGAGGTCCTCCACGGGAGCTCCCGCGGTGTAGCGGGCGAAGACGATGGCGTGGTCCGCCGCCGCGCCCGCGTCTCCTGCCGCGCCGAGCGTCAACGGCACGGTCAGGGCGAGCGCGGTGGCGGTCACCGCGGCCCGGCGACGCCGTGCCGTGCCGGCCCCGCCCGTCCTGACGGCTCTTCGCGCCCACCCGGCGCTGCCGCCGCTGCCGGTTCCGAGCTGCAGGTGCTTCAAGGTGACCCCCCGATGGCTGTCCGCGGCCCGCTGCGGGCCGCTCCGGCGGGTAAACATCCCACCCGGCGGAGCTCCGGGGAAGCGACAGCCGCCGCCGGTTGGAGCTCTGTGACACGTTCCGTACGCCGCTGCCACATGCCCGGGACGCAGACCGGTGGTGACTCGGTGTCAGGGCGCCTCCGCCATGAAGTCGGCGACCAGGCCCGCCGGATTGGCGTTCGACGTCAGCTCGAACATCGCGTCCGGATCGAACATGTCGTAGAGGACCACCGGCACCGGCCGTCCCAGCACCGCCACGATCCGGCCGCTGTCGTGGAGGCGTCTGGCCGCCGCCACGCACACCTCGCGGAACCACTCGACCAGCCGCTCGTCACGGTCGCCCGCCTCGTCGTCGTCCTCGTACCAGAGCCCCCGGGACTCGGCCTCCCGCCGGTGCCACCGCACGCCGTCAGGGTCCCGGCCGACGGTCCTCACCCCTTCCAGCCCCGTCCGCGGGAAGAACGCGTAACTCCAGCGTGCCTCCCAGGCGTCAGGCGTCTGCCGCGCCGCCGCCGCGGCGTCCGCCTCGGTCGTGTAGCCGATCGCCACGTACGGGAACCGCGGATCCTGGTCGACGCTGTCGACGCGGAACGTCACCGCGTGGATTCCGCTGTCCGCCGGGAACTCCCCGACGACCTCGCCGACGCCCCGTGCCACGTGCTCTCCGAATTCCACATGTCCTCCGAACGGCATACGAGCGCCTCCTCGATGAGATCGAAGATCATAGAGAACGTGCCCAGCCGAGCAGCCCGCCCCGGTCCCGGCCCCGGCCGACCGGCAACTCCTGGAAGGCGAGGACGTCATGGGCGCCGATCGGGCATCCGGGCAGAGCAGCCTCGCTCCGACACGCGGACCCCGGCTCGTGGTCGAAGAAACCACCGACCGCGCCCGTGCCCGGCTCAGCCCCCGGCCGTGGCCCCGCCGCCACCACCCTGCCTCACGCCCCCTGTTTTTGGAGCATCCCACTCTCCTCTGCCAAGATCGAACGCGATGTAAGTCCGACGAGCGGGAGTCCCTCGCCGCCGGACGCCGACGGGGAATGGGAATGACGTATGCGCAAGATGTCTCGTGCGATACCTGCGGCCTTGTGCGGCCTCACGTTGGCCGTGGCGCTGAGCGGCTGCAACGACAGCGGCTCCGGAAAGGGCCAGGCCGGTCCGGCCGCGTCATCGGCGGACGCGAAGGCGGGCAGGTCCAGCTACCGCCTGGGTGAGGCAAGCCCGCCGCAGGAAAGCACCATGCAGAACTCCAAGGGGGCCTCGTTCACGGTCACTCCCACGAAGGTGACGACCGGAACCAAGGCCGACATGGAAAAATCCGGCCTGCAGCGGGACAAGAACGACGAGCCCAAGATCCCGGTGTACGTGTGGGCCACCCTCGCGCACAAGAGCGGCAAGCCGATGGCCGTCGGCGACATGGACGACGACCTGATCGTCCGCACGGACAAGGGCCAGCGGACCAGGGCGCTCATCGTGCTGATGGGTCAGGCCAAGTGGCCCGACTGTCCGGCCTTCGACCGGGACAAGCCGCTGAAGGCGGGGCAGTCGGAGAAGACCTGTCAGGTCTTCCTCATCCCGGAGGGGCAGAAGGCCGCCGCCGTGGAACTGAGCCAGGGTTTCATGAGCGAGCCGCTGCAGTGGCCGGTGAAGGACTGACGAAGGACTGACCTCCGTGAGACCCGATCGGCCCGCGCGATCCGATCGAGTCCTCCTGTTACCGGCCGAGCGGCCGGCGCCGAAGGACGACGTCCCGACCACCCAGCGCCACCTGGCCAACGCCACCTCGCCGGCCGTCGTCTCGGACGCCGCCGTGGCCGCACCGGCGTCGGAACCGGACACCGTCCGTCACCGGACAGCCATGGAGATCGTCTCCCGGTAGGCCCCCGTGACCCGGCTGGCGCCCTGCCCGGGAGAGGGCCGCAGCGGACCGCCTCCAAGCCCTCTGCCGGGGGCGGGCCGGAGCAGACCGCCGCCCGTCCGGACGTCCCCTGGTCTGCCTCGGCGCCTGCTCCAGCCCCGCGGCGGCGAGCGGGCCGGTGCGTCAGGGCCGGCTCACGCGGAGAACTCACCCTCCAGGCGGCTCAGCGCACGCATGGCGTCGCGTTCGATCCGGGAGAGATCGCCGAGGACCGAGCCGGCCTGGTCGAGGCACCGCGCATCGCCCGTCTCACCGGCCTTCGAGATCAGTGCCGCCGTGTGCGTCCACAGGGCGGCCGCCTCGGTGTACAGGCTGTGGCCGGTACGCAGATGGCGACTGTCCACCACCTCGGTGCACTCGGCGAGGAAGTCGCGGTAGAGGTTGCGGAACAAGGCGCCTCCGGTGCCGGCCTTCTCCATCAGCAGGGCGGCCTGGGGCAGGTCCCGCTGCGGGTGGTCGGTGCGCTGGAGCCAGGTGCGCACCCGCCGGCCGGCCTTCTCGATGCCGCGGTGGCCGAGGTTGGCGATGGGCGGATTCAGGAACGCGTCGGCGCAGGCGGTGATGGCCGGGACGATCTGTACGTGCGGGGAGCGCAGGTCCCCCGGCACGGTCAGGGTGAAGGAGCGGTGCCTGGCGGTCATCGGGCCCCGAGCCGCCCTGGCCCGGGCGAGGCCGGCCCGGCTGACCGAGACCGCCCCGCCCTGCTGGTCGGTGTCCACCAGGTAGGCCCTGTCGTCGTCGTAGCCGTACATGGCGACGACATGGCCGCCGAAGTGGACCTTCGAGCCGAAGTAGTCCAAGTGGTAGCTGTCCAGCTGGAGTCCCACCGGGCGGCCGGCGTCGAGGGCGGCCGTCACGTGCTCCCACGCCTTGCGCGGGGAGGTGGTCTCCTGGACCAGCAGTTCCAGCCCGAGCCTGCCGGCGAGGTTCCTGGTGAGGTCGAAGGGTTTGACCCGCCCCCCAAGGAAGGGGAAGCCCATGGTCCTGCCGTCCCAGTAGAGGAAGGACAGGCCGGAGCCCAGTCCGAACAGCATGGGTTCCGACAGGTCGAGTCCCTGGTGCCTGAGCAGTACCCCCAGGGCCGTCGTCTCGCAGTGCCGCATGCCGCGCGCGTCGATGCCCGTCACCATGGTCATGCCGCACTCGCCTCGACAGGGACGATCAGCCGGGTCGTCAGCTCTCCTGGCGGCGCCTGCGCCGGTCCGACGAGGTACTCCTCGCGTACGGGTGCCAGCGGGCGCAGGCCGCGCTCGTGGACGGCGGCGAAGAGAGCGTGGTAGGCGAGGGGCAGTTGGGCGTAGGGCCCGACGTGCAGGGTCTCGGCGACGGGCCCGCCGGGCAGCACCTCGCATCCCGGGCCGGGCACGCCGGCCTCCTGCGGGATCTGTGCTCCGACGCCGATCTCCATCCGCTCCTCGAGGTCGAGCGGGTACAGCCCCCACAGCGGTGACCGCGCCGCGATTCCCCTCTCGCCGAGCCCGGTCAGCAGCCGGCCCATGCTCTCCTGCACCGCGGTGCCGATCTGCGCGGGGGTGCACACGGCACGCACCACCGCCAGGCGTCGCTCCGGCTCGCTGCCCAACGTCACTTCGTAGCGGGGCCAACCGTCCCGCGCCAGCCGCTCCAGCACCCCGAGCCGGGCCCTGTCCGCGCGGATCCGCTCGGCCAGCCGGTCCCGCTCGGCGCCCAGGATCCCCGCCCTGCCCTCGGGCCCGGCAGCCAGTGCCCGGGCGATGACGGCCAGCGGGAGGTCCATGTCCCGCAGCAGGGCGATGGTCAGGGCGTCGCGCGCCTGCTCGGGGGCGTAGTAGCGGTAGCCCGAGCCGGCGTCCACGCGGCGGGGAGCCAGCAGCCCCAGGTCGTCGTAGTGCCGCAGCTGCTTCACGCTGAGGCGGCACAGCCGGGCGAAGCGCCCGATGGTGAGAAGTCCGTCCTGCATGCCGTCATGGTGGACCCTCCCCCCGTGGGAGAGTCCAGCGCCGAGCCGCGGCGCGGGTCCTCGGCCGGCTCAGGGCACGCGGGCGTCGTACCCCAGCAGGCCGTCGTCGTGCAGGCGGGCGCCGGATGCCGGCGGAGGGGACACCGGGCGTCCGTCGCGCGATCAGGCGGCGCGCGCACGCCCGTCGGCCGGAACGGCGAAGTCGGCGATCAGATGCCGGCGGCAGCGCGACGACACGGTGTCAAGGGACCGCGGGCTGTGATGGAGGGGCGCCGCGCAGCTGCGGAACCGGAGCGGGACGAGGTCGGATGATCCCTTAGCGTGCTGCGTCGGGAGGGCCCGCGGGTACGGTCCGGCGGGCGGGTACGGGGGCTACGCTCGGGGCGAGCCGCCTGGTGAGGCTGCCGGGCACCGACTGCGAGGAGTGGCGTGCCGCCGTCCCGGCAGCCGGAGGCCAAGGGCACACCGCCGAAGGCCGACTTCCCCGAGCCGCTGCTGGACGCCGACGAACTGACCGGCATGGCCGAGGCGTTCACCACCTCTCGCCGCTGCTCAGCCGGGCATCTTCTCCACGACCGCACCGTCAGCGGCGACCTCTGCGCACCGGTGGAGTGGCCAGAGCTGCCGGTCGATGCCTGCGAGGCCGGATGCGAACGCCTCGGCTTCCTTCAGCGCCGCCGAACGACACGCCCTGGGGATACGGCTCCGCGTGGCATCGGAGACCGAACACGTCACGTTCCTGCGGCCGTGCGACAGCTGCACCGGATCCGCTCTTGCTAGGCCGGGGCGGCCTGCTGTGAGCGGCGTACGCCACCTGGGCTGGCCGGCAGGTACCGGGGAGTCGGCAGACGTGGGTGTCCGTCCTCCGAATGGCCTTCTTCACCGGCCTCCTCGTCACGCACACGCCTGAGGCTCCCCCGGGCGAGCCGACCAGCTCGCGCTGAGCGGGACGGGCTCCGAGGCGTTCCCACGTCTACGGGGGCGGCGGCCGGGCATACGGGGTTCACCCCCTTTGAAAGGAGCTCGCTTCATGCTCGGCATAGTCGCGGCGGTACTGTTCTTCGTGTCTTTCTTGATCAACGCAGCGGACATCAGCACCAACGATGCGTTCTCCTCGACGAACGTGATGCTGCTGGGGCTGACCGCTCTGGCGCTCCACCTGGCAGGGATCGGCTCCGGCTGGGCCCGCAGACGCTGACCACGAAGGGCAGGCCTGGTGACCAGACCGTCACCAGGCCTGCCCCGGCTCCCAGACCCTCGTAACCGGACCTGACCGGACCGGACCGGCCCGCGTCAGCCGTGCCCGCCCCCCCCCGCCCGCGCCGCGAAGAACCTGGACGTACGGTCAGAGCAAGATCATTCGGGTGCTCCCCGCCCGTCTCGCGCGAATGCGGCGCGGCAGCGTTCGACCTGGTCGGCCACCTGGTCCATGAACCAGCGCATGATCTCGTAGGGGATGATGCGTTCATCGTGGCCGTGGATGTGGACGGTCGGTTCCAGACCCGGGTCCTCGTCGGGAACGAACGCCACCAGGAAGGCGGCTCCGGGCAGGTGCTGCCCGGCGTCGGGGTTCTCGGCCCACGCGGCCGGCGCAGGTACGGCCTCGCTCAGTTCCACAGCCCAGGCGTCGTCGGGCAAGGCGTAGTGGAACTGGACGGCGTAGCGACGTCCTGCATGTTCTCGCAACTCGGCCGGCATGACGGCAGGCTGCCACAGGCACGCGGCCCGAGCCGCGGCGGCCCACCAGTCCTGACGGAGCCAGAGGAAGATCACGGAGATGAGCCCCGACCGCCTCCGCCTCGATGGCTGCCGCTATCGCGTCCTGTGAGCAACGGGCATGGATCCGCTGAGCTGTGCGCGCCGTACCTGTCACCGTCCTCCACCTGTCTCGGAGACGCGTGCGCACGCGGCGGACGCTGAAACGGGGTGATCACGGGCTCGTTCCCCACACGCGTGTGCAACCTGAGGCGTCGCGCGAAGACGGCGGCGCTCGACGGCGGCGCCCTTGGCCGGGTGCGGCGGCCTGAGGCACGGCCCGCGCCGGTCGTCGTGGGGCCGGTGGCGGACGGCCGCGGCCCCGGTGCCGGCTCGCCGGTGTTCGAAGGCGGACATGGGCCGAAGCCACTGGATTCCGGTGGCAGGGTACGGAAGGCTGGTCGCCCGACCCCGGGGGAGTAGGGCATGGCCGTTGACGACGAGGCATGGCGGAGACTGGACGAACTGGATCGGCTGGCCGCGGGGCAAGTGGTCGGCGTGGGCGCAGCGGACCACCCCGACGGCTCCGGGTTCCTGGTCTCCGAAGACACCGTCATGACGTGTGCGCACGTCGTACAGAACAGCGATGTGGTCTCGGTGTTCGTGCAGGGGCGCACGATCGAGGCCGACGTGGTCCGCAGGGTTCCGGAGGACGGCGGAGAGGGCCGCATCTACGAGTTCCCGGACCTCGCGGAGCTCCGCCTTCGCCGGCCCCTGGCCGGCATCGGCGTGTGGCTCGGGGAGAAGGGGCCGCCGCCGGGCGGGGAGGTGGCTGTCCACGGATTCAGCGAGCACACCCTGGAAAGTGGTGTGCAGCGGGACACCTTGCACCTCGTCGTGGCCGGGCGGAGTGGGCAGTTCGTCCGGCTCCAGTGGGACCAGGTCGTGCCGGGCTTCAGCGGGGGGCCGGTGCTGGACCTCCGTACCGGGCGGGTGTGCGGCGTACTCAAGGCGTCACGGGACGAGCAGGGCGACCGTGGCGGCTGGCTGATCCCGGTCGAGGCCGTACGACGCCATTTCCCCGAGCTGGTGGACCGCAATGACCGCGCCCACCGGCCTGGTACGCCGTGGTGCGACGTGGTTCTCGAGCGCGACCGACGGCAGACGAGTCTCTTCGGCCTCTTCGGACGCGCCCACCGGCGCGCCGCGTCCCGTGTGACCCCGGCGCAGATGCTCGCCCAGGGCACGATGCCCTTCGAGGAGCGCCCGGAGCTCGCGGATCTGCGGGCGTGGTGCGACGACGCCCCGGACCACCTGCTGCGGTTGCTCCATGCGCCAGGCGGCTCCGGCAAGACCAGGCTCGCCGCCGAGCTCTGCCGCGAGATGCGTGGCCGCGGCTGGATCGCCGGGTTCGCGGACAAGGGCGCGCCGGGCCGGCCGGGATGGCTGGCCGCACTCACCGATGCCCTCTCGGCCGGGATCCCGGTACTCGTCGTCTTCGACTACGCCCAAGCCCGGCTGGACGACATCTGTGCGCTGCTCGAGCACGTGTACCAGCACGGACCCGAGCGTATGCGGCTGCGGTTGCTTCTGCTAGCGCGCTCGGACGAACCGCTGTGGCAGGCGCTGCAGCGCCGTGTCGACGACTGGGCACTGGCCGATGCGAGCGTCGTTCCGCTGCCCCGGACCATCAGGGCCGCGGGGAACACCTCCTTGGCCTCCAGGGCTTTCACGGTGTTCGCCGACCACCTCGGCTGCGGCTGGCTGACCGCGCCGGAATCACTGGACGCACGGGCTGAGAAGCAGGACTCGCTGCTGGGCGTACTCGCGCTCGCCCTGGATGCCGTCCTCGCCTTGCAGCAGGGCGATACCTGGGCCGGAGCCGGCGATCCGCTGGAGCGGATCTGCGACCACGAGGTCCGGGGCTGGTACGGATTGCTCGCGGCACGCATGCCCCAGGAGCCGGCGCTGGCCGGCGAGGTCGGTGAGCGCTTGTCGGATGGACTGCTGCTCGTTCCGACCCTGGCGCCCGGGGCGTCCGGTACCGAGCTCACCGAGTTGTTGAGCCGCGTCTATGCGGCGGCCTTTCCCGGGCGACAGGCGATCAACATGGTCGGCGTCCACACGTCTCTGCGGATGCTCTACCCGGCCGGAGGCGATCGAGTGGCCCCTCTGGAGCCCGACCGGATCGGCGAGATCCTGGTGCGCCGGGTTCTCAGCACGCCAGAGAGTTCAGGGCTCACCACCGCCTATCTCGCCGCGCTGCTGCGGGCGCGTCATCCCACCTCCCGGACGGCCGGGATCGAGGCGGCCGCCGAGACCCTCGACGTGCTCGCCCGCGCCCGCGGCTGCACTGCCGTGGGCCGCGTCGACGCCCATCCCGCGCACCAGGCGCTGGACGCGGCCCTCGGCCAGGCCGTCGCCGAGGACCCGGACGTACTGCTGCCCGCACTGGTGATCACCGGCGGCGTGCTGCCCCACGCGGAGCCGCTCGCCGAGCTCATGCTGCCGGTTCTCGAGGTGTGCGAGCCCGCACTGCTCACCTCGGTGGAGAACAGGCTGCCCGACTACCCGTCGAGCCTTTCCCCGGTCGCGGTGCTGGTCCTCGGCCGGCTGCTGGATCTGCCGAGTGCCCGATTCACGGAGGAGGACCAGCTCCTCAAGTTGCGCCGCCTCTCCCGGTACAGCCTCCGACTCGACGACATCGGGCGCACCGACACGGCGCTGAAGGCGGCCCGCCAGGCCGTCACACTCAGCCGTGACCTGGTTCGCCAGTACGGACGGCACGTGGCCGAGTACGCGGCGGCTCTGAGCAACCTGAGCCTGCTGCTGCTCCGCGCGGGTGAGACGGCGGGCGCGCTGGAACAGAGCAGACTGGCGGTCGACCTCTATGAGCAGTTGTCGGCGAGCGAGGAGGGAAACGCGGAGCGGCAGAGGTACCTCCTGGACACCGCGGCGGCCCTGACGACTCTCGCACTGCTGCGGCTCGAGGACGGACAGGTGCACGCGGCTGTCCGCGAGGCCGCTCGGGGGGTGCTGCTGTGCGAACAAGCGATCCCGGGTGCCCGGCAGGACGACACGTTGCTCGCCTGCCTCGAAGTACTCGCCGAATGCAGGCAGCGGACCGGACTGGTCGACGCTGCCGTCGTCTCCGGAGAGGAGGCCGTGGCGCTGCTCCGCGAACTGGCTGAACGGCAGCCGGGGCGGTACCACGCGAGGCTCCCGGAGAGGCTGCACCACCACGCGAGAGGCCTGATCAGAGCAGGACGGTACCGGGAGGCCTATATCGCGATGAGGGAGGCCGCGAACCTGCGCAGGGGGCTTCTGCGCCGGGACCCGGCCCGGCTCCCGGCCCAGCGGCAGTCATTGCGGACGCTGGCAGAACTGTGCCGCGACCTCGATGAGTTCTCGCACGAGCGCGCCTCCTGGCTGGAGGAACTGGATCTCTTGGACGATCATGGAGAGGACAACCGTCGCACGCGCAGTCCATGACCTTCCAGACAGGAGCGATATGCCGGCCGACCAAGAGAGTTCCGGTTCCCCCGCACCGATCCTGCGTCGGCAGGCCGTTGAGGTCTTCGGTAACCGCTACGGGCGGCTGTACAACGACGACGTCGTCTCGCCGGGCGGGATGCCGGGCAACTACCTGCGCTGGCAGTGGGCGCAGACGGGCGTGGTGGTGGTGCCGGTGGGACCGGACGGCGTGGCCTTGGTGCCCACCTACCGCTATCCCGTGGGCGCGGCCTCCCTGGAGTTCCCGCGCGGCGGTTGCGAACCCGGTGAACTCCCGGAGAAGGCGGCCGCGCGCGAACTGTGGGAGGAAGCCGGACTCGAGGCCTCCTCCGTGCGGGACATCGGAGTACTCCACGCGGACACCGGCCTGATCGAGACCGGCATCCACGTCTGCCGCGCCACCGTGTACCCCGCGGAACGCAAGGCCGCTCGGCCCGAATCGATGGAGTCGGTGGCCGAACCGGTGTGGGTCCCGCACGGTGAGATGCCGGAATGGCTGCGGCGAGGGCGTATCACGTGCGGTGTCACGATCGCTGCCTATGCGCTGCTGATGTCCGAGCGCGAGGCGGTGCCGCCGGCGGCTAGAGGGTGACCACCCGCTCGAACTGATCGAGATCCTTCAGCGGTCGCCGGGCAGCCTGGATCCAGTCGGCCTCCGCGGCCTCGGTCGGCGGGTTCACCACATGGAACGACAAGTGCCGGGCAGTGCCGAGGGCGGCTGTGGGGATCTCGAGTCCCGCCCCCAGCCGTCCGGTCGCCGGGTCCTCGTCCAAGGCGAAGCGCATCAGACGGGCCTCACCCCGCAGGTGGTCCCACGCCCGGCCGCCGGAGGCACGGAACGTGCGGTCGAACGCCTCCAGCATGCACGAACTGAACTCGCTGACGGCGGCCCGCAGGACCGGGACGTCAGGCTGCAGACCACGCCGGATCCGTGCCAACTCCCGGACGAGGGCGTTGCGTGAGGGCAGCGCCGTCACCTCTAACAGCACCTCCACAGGGAGCTGCGACAGCAGGAAGTTGTCGAGCACCGCTGCGGGCAGCTCGGCCTGCTGCAGGATCCGGCGGCTCTGTGCAGCCGGGATCGTATCCGGTACGTCGCGCGGACTCGCCATACCGACGTCCAACGCACTGGGAAGAGCCTGCCGGTAGGACTCACCAGCCCAATCGTCCACCGACTGCAGCGTCAGTACCACCTCCGCACTCGTCTTCAGGGACGTCTTCCGGAAGCGGTCCAGCCAGTCACGGAGCGACTTGTAGTACAGCACCTCCTGATCGCCGGCCCACAGCAAGGCCTCGTCCAGCACGGCCCGGGTATCACCTCGAGCCTGCTGGAGCGCCACCTCCAATCGACGCAGGACACCGGATTTGAAGGCAGCCGCCACGACGTGCCCCTCGTAAGGCACGACGTGCGCGGCCGTCATCGCGTCCAGTAGGTCGGCATAGTCGCGACTGGGGACGTGGTCTACGTTCTTCGTCTCGTGCTCGTCCCTGATCCTGCGGAGCGTGTAGCCCGCCCGGCGAGCCACGCGGATCCGGCCCTCCTCCAACAGGGGGGCGAGGTCGGGGAGTACGGCGCCCGGTGCGGCGCCCTCGACCTCCTCTGCTTCCTGAGGCGAGACGAGCGCACGGAAGTACCTGTTGTTCAGGCTCTGGGAGTCCCCGATCAGTAGAGTGTCCGCGAAGAGCACGTGGAGGAGTACACGCGACCTCAGATCCGAGGCCCTGTCAATCGGTGCCGAAGCATGGGGCTCGACGTCGGAAAGATAGATCCTTTCCGCGCCCGTCCCCAGAGAGTCGTTGCTCACCGGCCGTCACCCTCCCAGACACGATGCAGTTTTGCGGGCATTACATCATTCAAGGGGGAGAAATGTCAGAGATCGTTCAGGTTGAAACACCCGAGGGCAGTCTCTGGGTGCGCATCGAGGAGCACGGTGGGCCCAGGGATACGGCGTTGCGAGGAAGTTACTCGTTGGACGACCTCCCCAGAACACTGGAGACCGTCGTCGGCAACGTGCGTTCCGGGCTGCGGAAGGCTGCCCCGGACGAGGTCACGCTGGAATTCGGAATCGAACTCGCCTTCAAATCCGGACTTCTGGTGAGTGCGGTGACGAGCGCGGGCGGGAAGGCCACCCTCAAGATTTCGGCGACCTGGAGGAAGGGCGGGGAACCTGCCCTCTCGGTGACCGCGCCCGACCAGTCCGAAGAACCGGAAGAGGGCGGCGAATCCGAAGACCCTGCCCCTCAGAGCCCGTGACGCGCGTGGAAGCGTGCGCCTGCCCGCGGACGACGGCTCCGGGGCCGACGGGTGACGGCCTCGTGGTGCGGTGAGTTCGCGGTGGTGACGGTAGGTGTGTCAGCCACCGGCCGGACGCCTGGCCCGGTCCGGCCTGGCCGGTCCGGTCCGGCCGGGGCCGTACAGCTAGGCCACGCCCGCGGCCTGGGCGGCCTCGTAGACCGCCTGCTCCTCGGCACCCAAGTGGGTGGCACTCATGCGGGGACCCTGAACCCAGCCGAGCAGACCGATGATCTGGGCAGGGTCGTCGTAGCGGGAGAAGACACCGACCTGGACGCCCGCGCCGGTGGCGGGGTCGAAGTTCTGCAGCAGGGCGCCGCCGCTGCAACCGGGTGACTGCGCGCCGGCCATCACGTCGTTGTAGTAGACCGGATCGTTCCGGGCCGTTCCCTGGGTGACCATCAGCCTCCGGCCGTCGAAGGTCCGCTGGAGGGAGGCGGGCACGTTGCCGGGACGGTAGTAGTTGCGCTCGTTGATGGTCGGGTAGCCGAAGATGTGGCCGGTCCGGTTCTGCGGCTGGTTGAAGGCGACCTCCTGGCCTCCGGTGATCTCACCGACGGGGCGCGGATCATCGGGGTTGTCCACCAGGACGGCGGCCATGTCCCGGCCCAGCAGCCAGTCGGCGCTCTGGCTCCAGGTGTGGGTGATCCACTGACGGGTCACTCCCCAGACCCCGTACGGGGCGATGTCCCTGCCGGGAAGACCTGTGCCCGAGGGGTCGCGCGGGAGGTTCGTCCCGTCGAAGGCCGGTACGAAGACGATGTTGGTGGCGACGACGTTCCCGAAGCCTATGTCGAGCGGGGTGTGGACGCGGAGGCAGTGGGCGGCGGTCAGCACGACGCTGCGGTTGGCGCTGGTGACCACGTTGCCGGAACACGAGGACGTCGAGACGGCACCGGTGTCCACGTCCGTGTATTCCATGAACAGCTTGCCGGCGGTGCGCGAGACCAGCCCTTGTCCCCGCGGCCACGGCCTGCTGAGATCGTCCCAGCCACCGGGAGGCGGGGTCGCGTCCGCGTCCTCGTTGTCGAGGCCGGCGTCGGCCATCTTCCCGAGGGTCCAGTAGTCCACCTCCGCCCTGAGCCTTTCCTGATAACCGGGACCGGCCGGTACCAGCGGGCGGAGCTCGAACGGGGCGATGTCGGCGCGTGCCGGGGTCGCCGTCGCGAGCAGCGCGGCCACGAGCGCGAGCAGGCCGACGACCGTGGTGAGCGTGCGTCGTGAGGGCATGCCGATGAGCACTGTCTTCCCTTCGCCGGGACGGGGCGTTCGAACGGACGGAATGATGCGGGGGGCGACGGCTGGACTCACGGGTCGGTGGTCACCTCGAATCCCGCGCCGTAGACGCCGTTGGGGGTGGCGGCGTCCCGGGCGCGCAGGTCGGCGAGGATGTTGGCCGAGCTGGTGTACTCGAACGGTGGGAAGGACAGGGCGATCGCCTTGGTGATCCCGGCCCAGGGGCCCGATGCCTGGAAACCGTTGTCCTGGGACGGCAGCTCGCTTCCCGGCACGTGCCAGACTGCCGGTCCGCCCGAGTCGCCCGTCAGGTTCGCGGCCGCCGAGCGGTAGATGCCGCCGGTGTTGTCCATGACGGTGCCGAACCAGACGCCCGTCTGACCCGACACGACGAGTTCGTTGTCACCGGCGGCGAGCAGCCGCTCGGTGTCGAGCGCGGGTCCCTTGGCGTTCGGACTGACGGTTCCGCCGGGGACCTTCAGGACTCCGGTCTGCTTGAGGTAGGGGCCCTGCGAGGAGAGCGTCACCTGCGGGACCAGTTCGATGATCATGTAGTCCTTGGTCATGTGACCCGTCTGCGAGCCCTCCGGATCCTTGAAGTAGCGCACGTACCCGATCGGACCGAAGCCGGTGTCCGCGCGGTCGTAGACGGGGGCCACGTCGTCGTGGATCTCGCGGTCCGCGTAGGCGGGGTCCCTGAGGCAGTGGCCGGCCGAAATGGCGATCCGGTGCCCGTACTTGTCGGTGCCCACCGCGCCGATCGTGCAGAACTCCGGTTCGGCCGGGTCGCCGTCACCGTTCCCGGTGTAGATCGTGACGCCTATACCGGCCCGGGCCAGGACGTCCATGTGCGCGACCGGGTCTGCTTCGTCCCAGCGCCAGTCCGCCCCGAAGACCGGGTAGGGCGTGCCGAAGATCGCGTCGCTGGACACCGTGGGACCGAAGTCGAGACTGCACGTGGGGTTCGAACTCCCGCACAGCGGGGCGCCTACGTTCGTCAGCGTGGCGACCACGGCCGCGCGCATGACGGCGTGGCGGACCGAGAGTTCGTTGGCACCGGACAGCGTGGCGACCTGACCGAACAGGTCGGGATGCCGCTGGGCGTAGTGCAGGGAGCCGAAACCACCCATCGAGAGGCCGGCGACGGCCCGCGCCTTCCTGGTGGCGACGGTGCGGAGATTGGCGTCCACGAACGGGATCACCTGGTTGATGTGGAAGTGCTCCCAGTTCTGCGCGCCGGCGGCGGTGCTCTGGTCGAGCCAGTCGGTGTACCAACCCCTGCGGCCCCCGTCCGGTATGACCGTGATCATGGACTGGGCCGCGGTGAGCGCCGGGTACGCCACGTTCGGGTTGCCGGGGTCGTCGGACGCGCCGTGCAGGAAGTACAGCACCGGGTAGCGCTTGTCGGGACGCCGGGCGTAGTCGGTGGGCAGCAGGATGCGGATGTGGTGCTCGCCCTCGACCTCGGGCGTGGTCACCGTGATGACGAAGTTGGTGGCGGTGCCGACGGCGTCACCGGTCTGCGTGAGGCCGAAGCCGTCGGTCATCTCCGGCGGGCGCGGAGCCGAGGCCTCGGCGGGGGCGAACGACGCGCCCATGAGGAGGACGGCCACCACCGCGGCGACGCCTGCCGCCGCGAGCCGTCTCAGCCGAGCGGGCACAGCTGGTCTCATCATGTGTCCTAGGGGACTGGTCGCCATGATCGCCATGGGACGGCCGGTCGGCCGGTCACGGGGAATCACATCGCACCACCCGTGCGTGACGCCATAGGAACGGTCTGGCGCAGTTGCGCCACTGGCGCCAGTGCGCCGGGCATCGAATAGGCTCCGGCAACTGGATGCCGGACGGCTGCGCGGACCCGGTCCGTCGCTCCGTGAGGGGAGGGAATGGTCGTGCACGACGTGCTGGACCCGGATTCCGACCGGGGCCGGGTCTATCAGTCCCTGGTCCGTCATCCGCGGCAGTCCGCCGGGGAGTTGGCGGCTCGCACCGGACTGGCCGAAGCCTCCGTCCGGGCGGTGCTGGACGAACTCGCCGCCGAGGACGGCGTCGTGACGACGGACCCCGGCAGTGCGGCAGCCGTCTGGGAAGCGGTGCCGCCCACGCAGCTCGTCGAGGCGCTGTTGCGGCGCGATGACGCGTTACGGACGGTGCTGCGCCGAACCGGTGCGGAGCTGGAGCGGCTCTACCGTTCCGCCAGGCGGGACAGCCTCCACTACGACGCGCTGGAGGTCGTGGAAGACCTCGCGCGTGTCCTCGCGCTCAGCCGGCAACTCCAGCACACGGCGCGCCACCAGCTGCGGAGCATCGACGTGCCACCGTACTCCGGCACGCCCGACTTCTATCTCGCGCAGGAGGCCTTGCAGCGCGAGCGCATGGCCGCCGGTATCACCTACCGCGCCATCTACCCGGGCTCCGCGTTCGACGATCCCATCGCGTGGCCCAACATGGCCCGCATGATCGAGGCCGGGGAACAGGCCCGGACGCTGGACGATCCACCCCTGAAGCTGAGCCTGCGCGACGACGACCTGGCGGTGGTCACCCTCGCCGCCGACGAGCGCCCCGGCGTCGTATCCCTCGTGATCCGCCCGTCGAGTCTGCTCCAGGCGCTGTCCAACGTCTTCGAGTCGCTCTGGCGACTGGCCGTCCCCGTGTCGGCAGCGGGCACCGGTACGCAGATCGACGCCCGGGACCGCCAGATCCTTTCCCTCATGGCCAGCGGCGCCACCGACGACGCGATCGCCAGGCACCTGGGGGTGGGGCGCCGCACCGTCGTCCGCCGCGTCTCCGCCCTGCTGACCGGGCTGGGCGCAACGACCCGTTTCCAGGCCGGGGTCCAAGCGGCCCGACGGGGATGGCTCTGAGGACACCCGTCCCGGCATCCGGTCCCATCCGGTCTTCCGTCCGGCTCGGACCCCGGATTCGGCAGGAAGCGCCCGCCGGCCGACGTGCGCTCAAGCACGCGAAAGACGCGCGGTGGCCCGACGGGAACGGGTGACGCGGCCGCGGTGACATCGCCCCGCGGCCGGTTCGACGACGACGGGTCCGGTGGGCGCGTCCGCATCGTGGCATCTGCCGTCCGGGCGCCTGGACCGCTTGTGCAGGAGAGGGTTCGGGCATGAGCCGCCGACCGGGGCCCCAGGTGGTGCCGGCCGGTCCTTCGAAGGCCGGAGTCCAGCGCCCGTGCCGCGCGGTCGGTTCGCCGGCAGCCGGCGGGCGGCAGCGGCGGGGGAGAGGCCGGGGTGGGCGCGGTGCCGACGTGCGGCGTGCCGCCGGCGGCGGAGGCGTCGCGGGTGACGTCGGCGTCGACGGGCGCTCTCGACATCTTCGCGTCGCGCTGGCGACCCTGCCCTGTCGCCCCCGGACCCGTCTCCCCCTTCCGGAACCCGCAGACCGCCCGCAGCCGCGCAGACCGGACGAGGGCGAGCAGGGCCGGGACGGCCTGAGTGCTACGCCGCTGTTCCCGGCCCGGCTTCCCGCGGGTCCCCGCTCGGCCGGGTCGGTCCGTCATCCGTCACCAGCCGGCGCTCCGGCTCCGTCGCATCCAGCTCCCAGTAGTACAGGCACTCCTCACACCGCACCCCGTCCACCAGGACCTCGTCCTCCCCGTTCGGGCAGTCCGTGCCGTCCCCGCGGCCCGCACACGCTTCCCATGGAGTCCCCACACCGTCGACCGTGCGCGCCACCCGAGCCGCCCGGCAGAGAGCGTGCCGGGCGCACGGACGCTCACCGCCGACACAACGCCCCAGCACCCGCCATCCGTCGCAACAGCGCCGCGTGTCGTACACCGCCGGCGGGCATCCGGGCACCCGGGAGAACCGAGCACGCCGGCCGACAGGGCCCCGGCGAAGTACCGCATGCCGGCCGGCGGCATCCGGTGGGAGGCGCAGCTCCCGCATGCTCCCGGGCGGGTGGCGGTGGGCCGCCGCGGTGACACCCGGTGAGACATCTCAGACCGGCTCGGGCTGCGCCTCCGGTCGTCGTGCCGGTGCGACCGTCGGTTGCCGGAGGTGGGCGACGCATACGTAGCCGTAGACCACGGAGGCCATCGCCATGATGAGAAGTGGCCCGCTCACCCACGGATATGCCGCCATCTCCAGCGGTAGATAGCGATACGACACCAAAAGCGTGGCGAAGACCGTCACCCCGTAAACGACGAACTGGATCCCCGACCGATCCCAGCCGCGGTCGGACGAGCGCAAGGCCGCCTCGACGGTGAGCGCGAACACCACCCCGGCGACGAGATCCGTGCCGTAGTGGTAGCCGAAGCCCAGCGTTGCGACGAGTGTGGCGATCAGCCAGAACGTGCCCGCGTACCGCAGGATCCGGGGGCCCGTGCGGGTGTGGATGAAGATCGCGGTGGCCCACGCCGTGTGCAGGCTGGGCATGCAGTTACGGGGGGTGATTCCGTCGTAGAGCATCGGGTGCGGGGCGCTGACGGGCGGCTGGGTGTGCGGCCACAGATCGGCCACCGCCCACTGCACACCGCCTGTGCCGGAGGCACCCGGGCCATAGGCGAAGACCGGTCCCACCACCGGGAAGAGCATGTAGATCACCGGCCCGAGGAGCCCGATCAGCAGAAAGGTGCGCACCAGATGGTGGCGAGGGAAGCGGCCTTCGGCCCTCACCTTGCGCAGCTGGTACAGCGCGACCACGACCGCGGCCACCGCGAGCTGCGCGTAGACCAGGCCGAGGAGACCGGTGCCGATCGGGTCCGTGGCCTCGACGATCCGGCCCACCAGCCACGAGGGGTTGCCCAGTGCCTGATCGGCGGTCGCCAGGTACTGATCCAGCACGGCCGGGCGGGTCTTCGCCGTGATGAGCAGCCAGGAGTCGCCGATCTGGCGGCCGATCACGAGCAGCAGACCCAGTCCGACGCCCTTCAGCAGCAGGACGCGTTCCCGACCTCTGCGGCGCGTGACGGCGATGACCGCGTAGCCCAGCATCACCCACAACGCGCCATTGCCGAAGGAATGGCCGTCGGCCACCTCGGCGTCGATCGCCCATCGCACCAGTGTGAGGACCACGTCGATGCCGATCGCGACACCCGCCGCCATGAACCGTTGGCGCCAGGTGAGCACCACCATCATCAAGGCCAGACCGCCGTACACCGGCCCCGGCTTGGGGGCGAATATCGTCTCTCTGGCCTGTTCGGTCAACGGCCCCGGTATGCCGGCGGAGTGACGTGCGACGACCTCCAGCGCGATGAGGCAGCCGAGTACCGCCACACCAGCCGTGGCCCACAGCGACGCACGTGGGCCGCGCCACCCGGCGGGCATCCTTCTCCCGCCTATTCGCGAGAGCTTCCAAGATGTTCGAGATGTCAATTGTCTGGCCGATTTGTTATGGGGTTAACTGGCACGCTTTTCGCGCTATATGACATGTTTTCTGATGTAGGGCGAAGAAGTGATCATCGTCGTATCGAACATGTTATCGGGCTGGGAGTGCACGGCAGCCGCCGGGTGGGAGACGCCGTGATCGACCGGGGGCGATCGTCGTCGCCGCTGTGCCGCTTGCCCGGTGACCCGGGGCCGTCGTCCGGCGGTCATCGTCACGGGCGCGCTCGCTGCCGCTGTCGGCCCGCTCTCGTGGAGCGCCGTCCTCCACACCGCCTGGGACGTACGGCCAGGTGCTCCGCGGAGGCGTCCGGGAACAACGTCAAGCCGTGAGCCGGCCCCGGTCACGTGACGGCGCGTGCCGGAGCGCGGGACGGCGCACGCAGCGCGCAATGGAACTTGGGGTGCGCGCGGTTGCGTCCACCCGGTCCGCGCGCCCCCTGCCCTGCCGCGGGCTCCCGGGGCAGGGTGGGCGGTTGCCCGGGAGAGCTGCCGTCCCGGCGCGCCGTCCAGGAGGGGGATGAGCCGGGTGGACGAGGGACGTGACGAGGTCCGTTTCGACGGCCGCGTGGTTGTGGTGACCGGCGCGGGCCGGGGACTGGGCAGGGAGTACGCGCTCCTCCTCGCGGCGCGCGGCGCCCAGGTCCTCGTCAACGACGTGGGGACCGCAACCGACGGACTCGGGGCGTCGTCCGCGCCCGCCCGCACCGTGGTCGAGGAGATCCGGGCGGCGGGCGGCCAGGCGCTGGCGGACGGGCACGACGTGGCCACCCCGGCCGGCGCGCGGGCCCTCGTCGCGGCCGCGCTGGAACGGTGGGGCCGGCTGGACGCCCTGGTCAACAACGCGGGCATCGCGATCCTGCGCCCGTTGGACGAGCTCACCGACGACGAATGCCGACGGGTGCTGGACACCCACGCGGGCGGCACCCTGAACATGCTGCGGGCCGTATGGCCGCACATGGCCGCCGCCGGGTACGGGCGGATCGTCAACACGTGCTCCGACGCCCTGTTCGGCGACACTGGGCTCAGCGCGTACGCCGCGGGCAAAGGCGCCGTGCTGGGGCTCACCACGTCCTCGGCAGCCGAAGGCGCCGCTCACGGCATCAAGGTCAACGCGGTCGTGCCCGTCGCAGCGACCCGCATGTCCCTGGAGGCGGTCCGGAACGACGAACGGACGACCGCGCTGCTCACCGACCTGTTCCCCGCCCGGCACGTCGCCCCGGTGGTGGCGTTGCTGGCCCACGAGAGCGCCCCCTGCACCGGCCAGCTCCTCCACGCGGCCGGCCGCCGCACCGCCCGGATCTTCCTGGGCGCCACCGAAGGCGTCGTGTGGACGCAGGACCCCACACCGGAGATGGTCCGGGACGGCTTCCCGCGCATTCGCGACACCGGGGCGTTCCGCACACCGGAGAGCGTCGGCGAGTCCATGGGCTTCTCCTTCGCCCGGCTGGGCTCCGGGACCGCCGGGTCACCGGCCCTCGACCTCACCACCCCGGCCGCCGGCGAAGAACGCGCCCACACCTGACCCGCGCCGCCCGCCACGACTCCGGGAGGACCCGTGCCACAGGACATGGACTTCGGTCTCCCCGCCGCGACGGAGATCAGCCCCGGCCTCGAAGACGCCCGCCGGCACAACCTGGACTGGGTGCGCCGCACCGGTCTGGCCGATGACGACCGGTCCCTGGCCTGGTACGTCTCCTGGGACATGCCGCGCCTGGCCGCGCTCGGCTTCCCGTACGCCCGGGGGCCGGCCCTGGACCTGTTGGCGGACGCGATGGGGTTCTTCTTCGTCTTCGACGACCAGTTCGACGGCCCCCTCGGCCGGAACCCCGCCGAGACCGCCCGCGTCTGCCAGGCGCTGATCGACATCGCGTACGGTGCCCCGCCGCCGCCCGGGGCGGACCCCTGCACGACGGCGTTCGCCGACATCCGGGCCCGCGGCACCGAGGGTGCCCACCCGGCCTGGACCGCCCGTACCGCACACGAATGGGAGTACTACTTCGCCGCGCAGGCCCACGAAGCGCGGGGCCGTCTCCGCGGCACCCCGTCGGACCTCGACACCTACCTCCAGGTCAGACGCGGCATCGCCGCCACCGACCTGCCCCTCTCGCTCGGGGAACGCGCGGCCGGCCTCACCGTCCCCGCGTCCGCCTTCCACAGTCCCGAGCTGCGCATCATGCGCCGGTCCGCCATCGACGTCACCCTGATGTGCAACGACGTGTACTCCCTGGAGAAGGAGGACGCCCGTGGCGACATGGACAACCTCGTCCTCGTCCTCGAACGGGCCCGGCACCTCACCCGTGCCGAAGCTCTTGCCGCGGCCCGGCGCGAGGTGGACCGGCGCGTCCTGCGCTTCCAGGACCTGGCCGGACAGGTGCCCGCCCTCTGCGCGCAGCTCGCCCTCTTCGAGCGTGAGCGGGCCGACGTCGCCGGCTACGTCCGCGTCATGACCGCGTGGATGAGCGGCTACCACGCCTGGCAGACGGGGACCCAGCGCTACCGGAACGCACCCCGCGTCGTGCCGCCCCCGGGCCCTGGCCACCTCGGCCAGGTCCTGCGCACCGGCGTAGGCCGGCCGCCGCGTTCCGGGCCCGAATCGTCCCCGGCTCCGTGATCGACCGACTCCTCGCCACCGTCGCCCCGCAGGCGGTGTCAGCGCCCTCGCGGACAGCGTCCTGGCCGAGGAAGCGGCCTTTGCGCATGGCCCGGCCTGCTGGCGGGGTCCGTGCGGGTCCCGCAGTGAGCGGCAGGGGGCCGGCTCCGCGGCGATCGTCCGCTCCGCGCAGTCCGTCTCGCTCTCAGGAGCGGCGTTCCTCCGGTGCGATCGAGGGAGCGTCCGGGGAAGCGGTGTCCGGGGAAGCGGTGTTCGGTGGGACGCCGCCGGTGCCCCGGGAAACGTTCCGGGCCGGGGCGGGTGCCCGGAGGGTCGCCTCGGTACGGCCCCCCGCCAGCAGGACACGGCCCACTGCCGCGGCGGCCACCTGGCAAGCGGCGGTGCCCAGCACCAGCGGGGCGGCTCCCAGACCGCTGAGCGCGCCGGCCGCGGCGACCCCGCCGGCGGCGAAGGTGCTCTTGAGCCCGGCGCCGAGCGTGAAGACCTGGGTGCGGACGGCCGCGGGCGCGTACCGTTCGCGGCTGGCCAGCAACGCGCTGAACAAGGGGCCGGTACAGGAACCGGCGGCGGCGAACAGGACCGTGGCCACCAGGACGTGACCGGCCCAGGGCACGGCCGCGAGCGGGAAGGCCGTACCCAGAAGCCCCCAGAGGACCACCCGCTCAGGCCGTTCCTCGCCCACGGGGCGCCAGGCGTAGCCCAGCGAGCCGGCCAGGGCGCCCACCGCGAACGCGGTCATCAGGCCGCCCGTCGCCCAGGCGGCGTCGTACCGGTGGGCGAGCAGCACACTCACCACGGGCAGCGCCCCGACGCCCAGCTGCCCCACGCTGCTGGCCCAGGTGACCGACCGGAGCGGGCGGTCGCGGACGAGTACGGCCGCCCCGCTCAGCAGGCCGGCGGGCCGGAACCGGGCCCGGCCCGCCCGCGACCCGGGCCCGGGGGGCAGCCGTAGCGAGAGCAGCAGCAGCCCGCCCGCCGTCGCTCCGGCTCCCAGCACGGCCAGGGCCAGACCGGCACTCGTCGCCGTGCCCAGGGCGGCCGCGGCAGCGGGCCCGCAGATGCCGGCCAGGTTGTAGGAGACGGCGTCGGCGCCGAACGCCCGGGTGAGCCGGTCCTGGGGCAGCAACTCCCCGAGCAGACTGGTCAGTCCGCCGGTCAGGAGTGGCGCCACGCATCCCGCTGCGGCGGCCAGCGCGAGGACCAGGAGGTCGCCGACCCTGCCCACCAGGGCGGCGAGCGCGGCCAGTGCGACGCCGTACAGGACGACACCGCCGCCGTGGAAGAGACGACGCCGTCTCACCGCGTCGGCCAGGGCTCCGGCCACCGGCGCCGCCGCGACGTGCGGCACCATCAGCGCGGCCACCAGCGCGCCGCCCAGCGCGGGGCTGTCGGCACGTTGTGCGGCGAGCATGACGAGCGCGACCCGGGCTCCCTCGTCGGCCGTGCGGGCCAGGGCGGCGGCCGTGAGGTAGACGGGCAGGACCGCCGGGCGGCACGGGTGCGGTGCGGAGTGGGTGTGGCGGGTGCGCGAGGGAGTATGAGGCGGCATGGAAACCAACGTGCCCGGTGGACGCTGTGGCAACAGCCGCCGACGTCGGGAACCTGGCCGCCCAGCCCCCGTCGGCGAGTACGCCGTTCGCCGTCGGGCGTGTACGCCGGTTGGCCGTCTGCCGCTCGCGGCGAGGGTGCCGTCGGCTGGGCACACCGCTTGCCCGCCTGCCGCTCGCCCCAAGGGCGCCGCCGGCCGCACACGCGGGGTCCTCCGTCCGCTGCCGTGCCCTGTCCCGTCGGGTCCGGATCAGCAAGGCCCCCGCGCGCTGGATATCGGTCAGCAAGGCCTCGCACGGGTATCGCCGCGGGCCGCTCGCCGAGGTCACCCGATCGCCGCGGCCGTTCCGTGCATCCGGTGGCGCGGGCGGCACGGTAGAGCAAGGTAGAGACACGTAGGGACGGCAGGGACGCGAGCAGGCGAACCCGATACGCAGTGGAAGGGGCGGTTCCCCTTGGAGGAGGAGACGACCGGAGCCGGGGGCCGGGCCGCGGGCGAGACCGCGACCTGTCTGGTCACCGGTGCCAGCGGCTACATCGGGGGCCGGCTGGTGCCGGAACTGCTGGACGCCGGATACCGGGTGCGCTGCCTGGTACGGACCCCGCGCAAGCTGCGGGACCACCCGTGGGCGGACCGGGTGGAGGTCGTGCGGGGAGATGTCACCGACGCCGAGTCCGTGGCGCGGGCCATGGCGGGTGTGGACGTCGCCTACTACCTGGTGCACGCCCTCGGCACCGGCCGCGACTTCGAGCGCACCGACCGCGAGGCGGCCCGCGTCTTCGGCGAACAGGCGCGCCGGGCCGGCGTACGCCGCCTGGTCTACCTCGGCGGACTGACCCCACCCGGCGTGCCCGAGCAGGACCTCTCGCCCCACCTGCGCTCCCGGGCCGAGGTCGGCCGGATCCTCCTCGACTCGGGCGTACCCACGGCCGTGCTGCGCGCCGCCGTCATCATCGGTTCCGGCTCCGCGAGCTTCGAGATGCTGCGCTATCTCACCGAGCGGCTGCCGGTGATGGTCACCCCCCGCTGGGTCCACACCCGCATCCAGCCCATCGCCGTACGGGACGTCCTGCGCATCCTGGTGGGCTGCGCGCGACTGCCCGCCGACGTCAACCGGACCTTCGACATCGGCGGTCCCGAGGTGCTCACCTACCTGGAGATGATGCAACGGTACGCCGCCGTCGCCGGACTGCGCCGCCGCCTGGTGGTGCCGGTACCGGTGCTCACACCCGGCCTGTCCAGCCACTGGGTGGGCCTGGTCACCCCGGTCCCGGCCTCGATCGCGCGCCCGCTCACCGAGTCGCTGCGTCACGAGGTGGTGTGCCGTGAGAACGACATCGAGCGGTACGTACCCAGCCCGCCCGGTCACCCCAGGGGCTTCGACCGCTCCGTCGACCTCGCCCTCCAACGGGTCCGCGAGGCCCAGGTCGCCACCCGCTGGTCGTCGGCGTCGGTACCCGGCGCCCCCAGCGACCCCCTGCCCACCGACCCGGACTGGGCGGGCGGCAGCCTCTACACGGACGTGCGCGAGCGCGAGGCCGAGGTGTCGGCCCAGGCGCTGTGGGAGGTCATCGAGGGCATCGGCGGGGAGAACGGCTGGTACTCCTTCCCGTTGGCCTGGGCGGTGCGCGGCTGGCTCGACCGTCTCGTGGGCGGCGTCGGCCTGCGTCGGGGCCGGCGCGACGCCCGGCGGCTGCGCGTGGGGGACTCGCTGGACTTCTGGCGGGTCGAGGAGATCGAACGCGGACGTCTGCTGCGGTTGCGCGCCGAGATGCGGCTGCCGGGCCTGGCCTGGCTGGAGATGCGCGTGGAGCGCGAGGGTGACGGGCCGGTCCGCTACCGGCAGCGCGCACTGTTCCACCCGCGGGGGCTTCTGGGACACCTGTACTGGTGGGGCGTCTCGCCCTTCCACGCGGTCGTCTTCGGCGGCATGGCCCGCAACATCGTCCGGGCCGCCGCCCGGACCCGGCGTGCGGCGAACCCCGCGCCGGGCGGCGGCGGTGCGTCCGTGGCCGCGCTGAGGGCGGACGACGGAGCCGCCGGTACCGGCGGCCGTCGGCCACCGGAAGAACGCTGAGGCCTCGGACTTGACCCGGCCGTCCCCTTCACCCGGACACGGCGGCGGCGCCGACGTCCGCGAGCCGCACACGGCGGTGGCGCCGAGCACTCCGTCGGGCCGCGGGAGGCGCGGCTGCGGCACACCCCGGGCCCATGACGAGCGGCGCACGCCACCGAAAGCGTCGACGGGACACGTCGGCAGACCGGACGCCCCAGGCGCCCCGGCCCGACACCGCAGAGAGAGGCACCCCCTGATGACTCCCCGCCCCCTCAAGACCTCCGGTCACAGCGCCGCTGACGCCCCGTTGCGCGGCCGGGTCGCCGTCGTCACCGGAGCTGCCCGCGGGATCGGCGAGGCACTGGCGCGGCGCCTGTCCACCGAGGGCATGGCGGTGGCACTGCTCGGCCGTGAGGCGCACACCCTGCGGGCCGCCGCGTCCGCGCTCCGCGGCCCCGCCCTCTGCGTCGAGGCCGACGTCACCGACCCGGAAGCGCTCGACCAGGCAGCACGGGAGGTGGCCGCCGAACTCGGGACCGCATCGGTGGTCGTGGCCAACGCCGGCGTCGCGGCCGGCGGCCCCTTCCGCCTCACCGACGCCGACCTGTGGCGGCGCGTCGTCGACGTCAACCTCGTCGGCTCCGCCAACACCGCCCGCGCCTTCCTTCCGCACCTCACCCGCACCCGGGGGTACTTCCTCCAGGTGGCCTCCACGGCCGCGTTCGGCTCGGCGCCCCTGATGAGCGCGTACTGCGCGTCGAAAGCGGGCGCGGAGTCCTTCGCACAGGCGCTGCGGGGCGAGGTCGAACCGGACGGCATCGCCGTGGGCATCGCCTACCTGCACTGGACGGGCACCGACATGCTCACCGGCCTGGACGACCACCCGGTGCTGCGCGCCCTGCGCGCCCGCCAACCGGGCTTCGCCCGCCGCGTGCACAGCCCCGAGCAGGTCGCCGAATGGCTCGCCACGGGCGTCACCCGCCGCGCCGCCCATATCTATGCACCGCCCTGGCTGCGCTGGTGCCAGCCTCTGCGTCCGCTGTTTCCCGCGCTGGTCGCCCGTGTCGCCCGCCGCGAGCTGCGCCGCACGTCCACCGCCGACCTGGCGGCCGGTACGGGGGTCATGGGCGAGGGCGGCCGCGCCGACTGGGAAGCACACCGAGCCGCGCTGCGGTCCGCCACCGGGCCCGGCCGGCACCTTGGCGGGCGGCCCGGCGGGCAGGCTCCGCCGACTGACTGACGCCCGGACGCGCGACCAGCACGGCCGCGACCCTCCCGGCCCGCGGCACTCCGCTGTCGAGCGCAGACGGACGGCACGTCGCGATCCGTACTTCAGGGCCGCGGTCACAGCCTTCGTGTGCGTGCCGCCGATCCGGCCGACGGCGACGGCCCGGAGACACACCTTGCGCTGACCGACGGGATCCGCCCAGGGGAGGCGGAGGTTCCGGCGAGGGTGACCGCGGCCGGCCCGGCAGATGCGACGCGACTACGGGTTCACGCGGCGACCACCAGGGCGGAGGCCAAGAACGCGTAGGCCGTGCAACGCGGTCGTGTCCGTCGGTCAGAACAAGGTGTCGGTGTTCTCGGTGGGAGCGGGGGCCGGCGCGCGGGTGGGCCGGGGACGCTCGGGCCTGGGGTCTTCCCCGAACAGCGCCTGTGTCCCGCATGCGTCGGGCACGGCGGGCACCGGCCGGCACACCGCCTCGTCGACCAGGTCCAGAGGGGCGGAGTCGTCGAAGTCGGCGCGCTGCATACGGGTCCAGTCGCGGTCCTGGGGTATGGCGGTCACTGGCGGTCTCCTGTCTCTGCTCGGGGGCCGGGGTGCGGGCGGCAAGCCCCGGTGTCATGTCGGTGTCCGGGTCGGTGTGGGGCGGTGCGTGCGCCGTACGGCGGGCCGCGAGGGCGGTTGCCCCCACGGTGACGTTCCGGCGGTTGCTGGTCCTCCTTGATGTCGTGTCACGATTGTCGCCGCCCACTGTGGGCGGGCCGGCCGGCGGGGCCGTCGAAGACCTGGCGGTACACCGGCCCCTGGCTGTCTCTCCCTCCTTCTGCCCACACGACGGGTCCCGCATCGGTCCGGCCGGCGACCCACGGTATGTGCGGGGTTCCCCCGTCGAGCGCGGCCATGTCCGCCTTGTGGCGAGCATCGCCCGGTGCCGGGCGCGGACGACGTCCTGACGCATGCCCCGGGAGACGAGTACGGCGAAGCTCCCGGCAGACAGTGAGTGGTCGTGCCACCGCCTGCCAGGAGCTTCGTCCGCTGCCTACGGGCCCGGAACCGTTTCAGGAACCGGGGCCCGGCATCACCTGGAGGAGACCTGGTGCGTGAGCCCTGCCTCGGCGATCGGCGGCGTCAGCAGGGGAACGTGCCGCTGTAGAGGGCGTGGCCGTAGGAGGAGCTTCCGGCTCCGAAGCCGTAGATGCCGTCGTCGCTCCAGACCGCTTCGCGGAAGCCGTTGACGCAGGTCGACGGCGGCGCGAGGGCGAAGCCCTCCAGGTTGTCGATCGGCATGACCGCCGGATTCGTGTAGGTCACATCCGGCACGATCGTCCCGGCGGCGTCGACCTTCAGGAACGTGTGTGTCTCGCCGCAGGTGTTGTCGCAGGTCGCGACGATGCGCCGCGTCCCGGGGTCGAACATCACGTCCATCACGGACGCCTTGCCGGTCCGGATCGTGCCGAACGTGGTGAACGAGCCGTCGGAGTTCAGGCCGTAGACGTGCAGCGTGCCGTCCCACTCCAGGCCGGCGAAGTACAGACCGGACCCGTGCAGCGGGTAGTTCGCCGGGTCGTAGGCGGCATGGGTGAGCGGATCGATCCAGCCGTTCGCGGTCAGCCAGCTGTCGGGCACGTAGCCGACACCCTCGAAGCCGAGGTTGGCGTCGTCCTTGCTGCCGGTGTCGAGCTGGGGGAACTGCGAGGTCATGTCCCACTGGTGGACCGGCGTCAGTGTCGACCCGGTGGCGGCGGGGTCGAACTCCATGATCGTGTCCTTGGGGACCGTGTTGTCGGCGTTGTCACGCTCGGACGTGACGTAGACGTGGCCGTTGCCGCCGACCGTCACGCCCTCGGAGTCCGGCTGGCCCGAGCTGCCCGCGAAGCGGATCTGCCTGCCGGTGGCGCTCCATGACGGGTCCGGGACCCACTTGCCGTTGCTCTTGACGAGCTTGTACAGCCAGTTCTTGTTCTTGGCGGCCCACAGCACCGACGGGTTCGCCGGGTCGAACGCCAGCCCGCTCACGTCGCGGCCCTCCGGGCCGGTGGACGTGGTGAACGCGCAGACGTCGTCGGTGATCGTGACGTCCAGGCCGCCCGGCCACGCCGACGTGCCCGCCGGGGACGGGCCCGTGCCGGAGGGCGTCTCGGGAGTGCAGCCGCTCGTCAACGAGCCCCCGCCGCCCAGCAGACGACCGCTCTGACCACCGCCACCGCCACCGCCACCGCCACCGCTGCCTCCGCCTGAGCAGGAGTTGGCGCTGCCGAGCGTCGCGGTCGTGGAGGTCCGGAACCAGCCGGTGCCGTTGGCGCAGCGTTCGTCCGACGGCTTGGCGCCGTCCGTGGCCCAGGTCACCGAGTCCACGGTGGTGCCGTTGCCGTCGAGGAGGAAGAGGGAGTCGCTGTCGCCCAGACCGAGGCTGGAGTCGAACGTGACGTAACCGCCCGAGGGAATGCTGGTCGCGCTCGGGAAGGAGGACGAGATCGGGACCGGCGCGTGGCTGGTGTCGTTGTCCACGTACTTCCACGCACCGATGCCGACCGCGCTCGTGCCGCCGTTGTACAGCTCCACGGTGTCCGAGCCGTCGGAGGTGACCTCGTTGATCCGCACCTGGCTCGCCGACGGGACCGGCGACGGACAGCCGGAGGCGTTCGCGGCGCCGAAGGTGGTCACCGTGATGGTGGTCACCCAGGTGCCGGCGCCGTCGCCCGCGCAGCGCGCCAACGCCGGCTTCGCCTTGCCGGTCGCCCACTCCACGCGGTCGACCACCGCGCCGCCGGCCGTGTAGAGCACCAGTTTGTCCGAGTCACCGAGACCCTTGGGCGAGTCGAAGGTGACGAAACCGCCGGCGGTGATCGTGGTGGCGGACGGGCTGAACGACTGTGGCGAGAAGCTGTCGTCGGACACCTTCCAGCCGCTGATGCTCACCGCGGTGGAGCCGCTGTTGAACAGCTCCACCGTGTCGTTGTTCGAGGAGGTGACCTCGTTGATGCGCACGTTCTGGTAGCCGGCCGGGTCGGCGGCGGCCGCGGGCTGAGCAGCGAACAGCCCGGTGGCGAACAGTCCTGAGAACGTCAAAACCGTGGCGCACACCGAGGCGACGCCGACGCGTGCGTGGGAAGTAGTCACGAGCCGGAACTCTGGTGAAACCACGTTGAAACAGCGTGTATTTCGGCTGAATGCCGCCTGCTGACCACCGGAACGCCCGGCGCGCGCCGCTCGGACGGCCGCGGCCATGCGGCGGGGGTGTGCGTCTAGGGGCTGGAGTGGCCGAGGTGGCCCAGGGGGAGGAGGTACTGCACGGGCTGGTCCAGGGCGTCGAGACCGAGGAGTTCGTGGGCCAGGTCGTCGTGGAGGCCGCCCAGCGGGAGGGTGGACAGGCCGTACGCGGTCGCGGTGAGCAGGAGTGTCTGTGCGAGGTGCCCGGCTTCCAGCAGGCCCAGGCGCAGCGCCCGCAGGCCGTAGCGGCGTCGCAGCAGTCCGAGGTCGAGGTGGACCGTGAGCACCGCCGGGACCTCGTCGATGCCGACCGCGTCCGGGTCGTCCGCCGACCGGGTGAAGTACGAGGACAGCGCCTTCAGGTCGGCGAGGGTCGGCGCGGGGCCGATCGGGAGGAGGGCACGGCGTTCCGGTACGCAGTGGTATGTTCCCGCGGCCAGCCCCGCGACGTGGAGCGCCACCAGGCGTACCCGCACGCTGTAGAGGGCACCGGCGCTCGGGTAGGGGCGGTGCCGCAGCGTACGGACGGAGCCGTCGGAGAGCGGCTGGTGTGTCGTGTGGCTTTCGGCGTACGCGGACCACAGCACCCCGCCCAGGGTCCGCGCGTCCAACGGCCCGCACAGCGGCCCGCGCGCGGAGTTGCGCCGGCGGAGGGTGTCGGCGAGGGACAGGTCCGGCAGGGGCGCGGCGGGCAGGGGGAGTTCGGCCGCCGGCCGGGTCGCCGGGACCGTGGGTGGGGGCAGGTCGCGCAGTGCGGAGTCCTGGGGCCGCCCGATCCGGAACTTGCTGCGTTCCAGGTACTGGTAGTCGGCCGCGCGGTGCCCGGCGGGGAAGAACCCGGGGTCGTCCTCGCTGTCCAGCAGGGTGCGGGCCGCGAGGTGGCACACGGCGCGTTCCTCGTCGGGGGTGACGCCGAGCCGGTTGAACAGCATGTGCAGCTGGGACGCCCATACCCAGGGCAGGCGGTGGGCGGCCTGCTCGGCGGACACGATCTCCCGCAGTCGGGTGTCCGCGCTTCGCACCCGGCGTACCCATTCTGTCAGCCACGGCGCGGCGCTGTCGGTGTCCAGGGCGGTGCGCAGGGCCGCCGCCCGGCGCACCAGCTTGGGCCGCTGGTCGGAGAAGACGGTGTTCACCTGGGAGTGGACGGCGGCCGCGGGCAGCGGCTCGACCTCGGTGATCCAGCGCCAGGAGGCGGCGTGCCGGCGCAGCCAGCCGGCGGCCTGGAGGTCGTCCAGGCCGAGCGCCTGGGCGGTGGCGTGGGCGAGGTCGAGGGCGAGCGGGAGCCGGGAGGCCCGGTCCGGTGCAGCGCGCAGTGCTTCGACGGCCGCGCGGGTGGAATGGGCGAACATCTCCTCCGCGAGGGGGAGTGCGGTGGGACCGCCGTACCGCTCGGTCTCGGGGACGTAGGGGACCTCGCGCACCTCGCCGTGCCGCAGGGACCAGGGGCCGGTGAACTGTTCCGGCCGGCCCGCCGCCAACTCGGCCAGCGCGGCCGGCAGTCCGGCCGCCGCGCCTGCGGGCAGCGGGCCCCGGAAGCGGATGCGCAGATGGGGGCCACCTTCGCCGTAACGGATGAAGAACCAGGCGGAGCGCGGGTCGGCGGTCACCTCGTCCATCAGCGGGGCGAGGTCGTCGGTGACGAACGCGTCCGTCTGCGCGCCACCGGTGTGCAGGGCGAGGTGGAGGCTGTGCCAGGGCGGTGCGGGATCAACTGACGCGGCCTCGGTAGGAGTCGGGAGCGGGCGGGCGGTCGTCATCGTGTCCTCACGGGAGGGGCGGGGGCGGGCGCTCGTCATCGCGTCCTCACGGGCGGTCGTCGTGCCTTCGGGGGAGGGGCCGGACAGGGGCGGGCGGGCGGTCGTCGTCGCGCGCTCACGGGCGTGGGCGGTGGTCGTCGTGCCCTCATGGGAAGGGGTGAGGGTGGAGGGGGAGTTCGTCGTGGTGCGGCGGTCGGGTGGTGCGACCCAGCCGGTGGGGGACTTCCAGCAGCCGGGCCAGTCCCGTGGTGCGGCGGTTGACGTGTCCGAAGGTCATCGGCAGGGTGCCGGGGACGATCACCTTGGCGCAGTGCAGGCCCAGCGTTGCGCGTACGCCGGGTTCGTCCTGTGTGACCGCGATGACTTCCAGGTTCTCGGCGGCCAGCCGTTCGACGGTCCGGTCCAGCAGCCGGGTCAGGTCGGTCACCGGCTCGGGTGCCCCCGGCCACCTTTCCTGCCACGGCGCCTGCGCGGTGTCGGTGAACAGGAAGTCCAGCCGGGGCTGTGCCTCGGGAAGCGTGTTCAGGCCGACGTGGTCGTCGAGGTCCAGCACCAGCTCGGGACGGTCCAGCATCGGTCGCAGCCGCTCGGGGTCCCGGGGTCCTCCGGGGGCCGAACGGCGGGCGGCCTCCTGGACGTTGGTGACCACCTCGGCCACCGCCGAGCGGATCGCCACCCGGGGGTCGTGGTGGGCGCCGGCGGCCAGGAACGCGCGGGGGGCGTCGGGATGCGTGCCCTCGTAACGGCAGAGGGAGACCACCGCGGGTATGCCGAGGTCGTTGGTGGCGTCGAGCAGGGTCAGGCGGTAGCGCAGCAGTGCCGCACGGTCGGCCAGATGGGTGACTTCCGGGTCGTCGGCGGGCACGGCGACCCGGGGCAGTGGGGTGCGCGCGTACCAGGCCATCAGGAAGGCGTCGCGTTCGGCGACCTCGAACAGCGCGTAGAGTGCGGCCTCCTGGGGGCTGTTGCCCAGTCCGCAGCCGTTCGAGGACTCGTACACCACCCGCGGCCGGTCCGGGCCCGGCACGTCCCAGTACGCCACGTGCTCGGGCACCGCCACCGTGCGGCGTTCGGTGAGTGACCAGCCGTACACCCAGTCGAGTGCGAGGTCCGGGGAGTACGGCACGGTCCGCCGGGCGGGATGGCCGTCGAACTCGGGATCCGGAAGGCCGAGCCGGACGGGGTCGAGTACGGCGTGCTCGCCCGCCGCGACGAGGTCGGCGTACGAGGAGTGCAGCACCGTGCGGCGGCCGGTGGGCCGCATGCCGGCGAAACGCTCCACGCTTTCGAACAGGGCGATCCGTTCACTGGACTCGAAGTCGCCCGAGCGGCCGTAACCGCCGTCGTCGAGTGAGCGGCCGTCCGTCACCCAGGCGGTGGTCAGCGCGAACGCGGAGTCCTCGGTCCGGAAGAGCCGGCGTACCGGTCCGAACCGTTCGTCGTGCAGCGCCTGCCGCATCCGGGCGGCTGTCGTGCGGGCGTTCGCGCCGCGCAGCACCGATGGATCGGGCAGGGGCCGGGGGTCGGCCTGCAGCCGGGCGGCGGCGGGGGAGTCGTCCGGCAGTGGCCGGCACACGGGGCAGCCGCCGACCGGTCCGACACGGTGGCTGGACCAGGTGTACCGGTCGCCGTGGAGGACGTGCACGAGGGCCCGGTCCTCGACCGAGGCCGGGTCCAGGGGCTCGTCCACGACCCTGGCCGGGTCCGGGGGCTCGTCCACGACCCTGGCCGGGTCCGGGGGCTCGTCCACGACCCTGGCCGGGTCCGGGGGCTCGTCCACGACCCTGGCCGGGTCCGGGGGCCGT
>NZ_JBVHWQ010000013.1:4568-88399 GCF_055564315.1 Streptomyces sp. NPDC029151 | reverse complement strand
TCGTCCACGACCGTGGCCGGGTCCGGGGGGAGAGGGTGGTCATCGACCGTGGCCGGGTCCAGGGGGAGGGGTTGGTCCTCGATCGTGGTCGGCCCCCGGTTGTCGTGTCGGGGGCCCGGTGGTTCGGCTGTGCTCCGGCCGGGGCGGGCGGTGGCGGACGACCGCGGTCGGTGCGCGTCGGCTGTCAGCAGGCCCACCGCGAGGCGGAGTGCGGCTTCGGCCAGCGGCGGGGTCCCGGTGCCGGCGAGGGCCAGCCGAGGGCTGTGCCATGGCACCCGGCCGCCGGCGGTGGCCAGCCGCTGGGACTCCGCGCAACGGACGCAGGCCCGGGCCCCGGGGTGGAGCACCGGCCCGATCACGGTCAAGGCCCCGTCCTCGCGCACTGGCACGAACCGCACCGGGTGGGTCAGGGCGTGCCGGCTGAGCCGCTCGGCGAGCGCGAGGTCCCACGCGGTCAGTCGTACGACGGCGGCTCCGCGAACAGTGGCGAGTGCCGCCTCCGGATCGAGGAGCGGGACGGGAAGGGCGTACGGATCGTACGGATCCGCGGTGCTCATCGTGGGTCTCCAGGTGCGGTCAGGACCGTGAATCCGCAGGCGCGCAGGGCCTCGGTCAGAGCCGGCTGACCGGTGCCCCGCCAGGGGGTGGGACGCAGGCCGGTCAGGCGGTGCAGAGCGGTGCGCAGGGCGGGTTCGCGGCCGGCGATCCCGGCCAGCCAGGCGTCGGTGCAGCCCTCGTCCGCCCAGCCGGCCGGTTCGGTGCCGGCCGCGGCCAGCGGGGCCACGGCGCCGTTGAGCACCGTGTGCCGTGCCGGGCCCGGGACATGCTGCGCGGCCATCGTGCGGGTGACGGCGTCGAGGGCGGCGAGGGCCACGGCGTCGGCCGCGGTGGCCTCGACGGCCCGGCTCACCGTGCCGGTGCCGGTGCCGCCGGCGGCCGGGAGGACCCGGATGACGGCCAGGTGCGCCTCTGCGGAACCGAGTCGCCGGACCGTCAGCTGGGCGGTGCGGCCCATGCGTGTCGTCAGCACGGTCCACCAGTGGCGGGCCTGCGGGTGCGTGCGCCAGGCCTCGTCATCAGGACTGTCCGCGTGGGCGGCCGCGGCGGCGGGATCGCTCTTCCCGGGCGGGAGGCCTTCTCGCTCGACGCTGTCGAGGGCGGCGCGGCGCAGGGCCCGGCCCAGGGCGTGGTCGGGGCCGGCCCCGACGACCGGGGCCGGGGAGCCGTCTCCCAGGGCGAGTTCGGCGGCCCGGCAAGCAGCTTCCAGCCGGGCGAGGTCCGCCCGTACCGCTCCGGCGACCAGCGGTCCCGCCGGAGTGCGGCAGGACACGAGCGACGCGGGGAGCTGCGGCAGGTGCGCGGGCTGGGGTGCGTCGAGCACTCCCAGACGCGGGTCCGCCAGGTCCGTGATCCGGCGCAGGGCCTCCCCGAGGTCCGGCACGGGCGGGGCGTCAGGCCGGCTGCGGCCCGCACGCGGGACCGCGGCCCACGGGTGGTATGCCGCCGCCGGCGGTCCGGTTCGGGCGATCAGTACCGCCGGGTGGCGGGCCGCTGCCGTGCGGGAGGCGTCCTCGGGCCCGGCGGGGTCGGGGAGGCCGGCGACGGCTGCGAGCAGTCGTCCGGCCGCGGCACCGGCGAGCAACGCGGTGTGCGTGCGGGACGGTGGGCCGGCGGAAGCCGTCCGCTGCGGCGTCCCGGTGCCGGCGGGAGCCGGGGACTGTGCGGGGATCGGGGACCAGGTGGGGGCCGCGGACGGCGCGGGAGCAGAGAGCGGCGCGGGAGCCGGTGCCGTCGGCCTCGGCCGCGTGGCGGGGGGAGCGGTCGGCGCCCCTGGTGCCGTGCCGGTGGTGGCCGTGTCGTCGGTATCGAGGAGGCCGGCGATGGCCGCGGCGGAGGGGGCGGGACGCAGAGCGATGGCGGCGTCGGAGCGGGCGAGACGGGTGGCGATGGCGGCGGCGTCGGAGCGGGCGAGGTGCGGGGGCCCGGGCTCGGTGACGAAGCCTCCGTCGGCGGTGCAGGACACGACCAGTGCCACGGCTCCGGACGGCGCGTCGGCCGTGATCACGGCCTGGTCCGGCGGCAGGCGGACGTCGGTCGCGATCCGAGGGGCCGCCCCCGAGCGGCGCAACGCCCCTGCGAGGCTCACGGCGAGCGGACTCAGGGGGTCGGCTGTGGCGAGGACCGGGTGCGCGGTCCGGATCGCTTCGACGGCCCTCGCCGGGTGGGCGGCCGTCGAACCGGGCCAGGACGGCAGTTCGGCGCCGTCGGGGTGCTCGACCAGAAGGTCGTGTTCGCGCAGTCGGGCCGTGAGCGTGCTCAACGCGGCCTCCACCCGGGGGTCGGCCTGGTCGCCCGCTCCGTTCTCGCCGCCTTCGCTGTCCGCGCCGGTGCCCGACCGCGCGCCGCCGTCACCGGGCACCGCGCGCTGCACGGCGCCGGCGAGCGAACCCGCAGCGGGTGGGTTCGCAGCGAGCGGGTCCGCAGGGAGCGGGTCCCCGGCTTGCCGGTCCACGCCGAGCGGGTCCGCGGCCTGCGGGTCCCCGGCTTGCCGGTCCACGCCGAGCGGGTCCGCGGCCTGCGGGTCCCCGGCTTGCCGGTCGACGCCGAGCGGGTCCGCGGTCTGCGGGTCCCCGGCCTGCCGGTCCGCGCCGAGCCGGTCCGAGAGCAGGCGCCACAGGGCCGGCAGCGCGCGGCTGCCCTCCAAGGTGACCCCGGTGCCGCGGCCGCGCAGGTGCAGACCCGCGCGCAGCGGGGTGACGGCCACGCCTGGCCGCAGCCGGAGCCGCCGTACCGCAGCCGTCGGGGGCGGGAGGGGGGCCTCTGGTGCCAGCTGGGCGGGTTCCGTGCCCGCGAGGGGGTTCTCCGGCGAGCCCGGTGCGGGGGGAGCGGCCGTCATGAAGCGCCCTCCACCGGCGAGGAGCCCTCGCCCGACGACAATCCTTCCACCGGCGCAGAGCGCTCCACCGACGCGATCACCTCGTCGAGGTGGGCCTGCCAGGTGTGCCCGGTGAGCTTCGGCACCGTGCGTACGAGCAGGTGCGCGGCGAGGTAACGCTCCACGGGCCGTAGGTCACAGATCGCGAACAGCCGGTAGAGCGCGTTCGTACAGGCCCGGTAGACCAGGTAGTCGGGCCGGCTCCACATCGTCCCCCGCGGGTCCGAGCGGTGCAGCCGGCGGTGGAATTCGCTGAAGCGGGTCCGTACGTCCTGGTCCCAGCGCTCGGCCACCGTCGGGTCGCCGAGCGCCGCCGCGCGGTTGCGGTACTCCAGAGGGTCACCGGTGAGGTCCGCGCCCGAGGCCAACCGCTCCTCGGTGATGCGCCACGCCTGGGCGGACCAGTCGGCCCAGGCGCGTTCCCAGCCCGTCGCCCCGCCGCCCGCGATCCGCTCGACCAGGGCGGTGACGGCCGGCTCCGTGGCCTCCCACCGGCGCTCGAAAGCCGCTCGCAGCCGTCCCTCCTCGTCCTCGTACGTGAAGAAGTCCTCCAGGTGCGACACGAACGAGTAGTGACCACCGGTCAGCCCCTGCGGGTGCGCCGCGGCGTGCGCGGCCAGCGCCGCGACCGCGAGCTGCACCCGGGCGGCGGGCGAGGCGTCGTGCCCGCACAGGAACGCGCACCCGGTCTCCAGCGCCGGCAGGCCCAGCGCCAGCAGGTCGTCCCGGAGCCGGGCCCCGTCGGACCCGATCAGGGCACGCAGGGACGACTGGTCGACCGGCTCGACGCGGACGGTGCCGTCCGGGACGAGCGGGCCGTACGGCGGGGCGATCAGCTCCGCGCGGCCGGCGACGGCGGCCCGGGCGAGCAACTCCTCCTCGGTGACACGGGCGGCCGGGGGATGGGCGGCGGTCCAGCTGCGCAGGGTGGCCGCGGCGCGGTCGGCGGCCGTGGCCACCGCACCGGGTGTCCCGCGCAGCCGTATCCGCACGTGCGGGCCGTAGAGCCAGTGCCGCTCGACGTGCGCGGCCACTCCCTCGGCGGCGGCCCGACGGGCCGACGGCAGGACAGCCTCGCGCAGCAGCGGGGCTTTGTCGTCGCGGTAGTCGTACAGCACCACGTCGAGAGCCGGGGCGGGGCCGGACGCGGCCGGGGTACCGGGGGCGGTGGTGCGGGCGGGACCGGGTGCGGCCGAGGTCGTGGGTACGTCGGTGCGGGCGGGGCCGGACGCGGCGTTCATCGGGTGTCTCCTGGGCGGGCTGCGGGCGAGGCGGCCCGAACGGCGGCGGGGGCGGCCGTACGGCGGCGTGCCGGACGGTACGTCTCGACGACGGACTCGACGGCGCGGGCGGGCCGGTCCCGGCCGCCGAAGACGGGTAGGGCCTCCTCCAGGACGACGCCGCGGGGGTGACGTGCCAGCCAGGTGCCCAGGCAGCGCAGGTGCAGGGCGTTGCCCAGGTCGACCGCCTGCGGTTTGGGTGCCCGCAGCCGGGCGACGAAGTCGTCGACGGCGTGCCCGCCCGAGGGCTGCGGAGCCGGATGCAGGAACAGTTGTTCCGGCAGGTCCAGCAGAGCCCGCCAGCGGGTCACCGTGGCGGCTGGTACCTCCCGCTCCTCGGTGGCGAGTTCCGCGCGCAGCGCGTCGAGCGCGGCGGGCCCGAAGTGCCAGCGGCGCCGGGCGAGCACCAGATGGCGGTGGCGCAGCCGTGGTGTGCGGACCACCTGTCCGCCCGGCGCGGTCATGACGTGCCGGGGCAGCAGCGGGCGGAAGTCCACCACCCCCGCCGGATGGTCGCAGAGATACGGTGCGAGCCGCTGCGGCAGCATCACCGGGGCGAGGAACCCCAGGTAGAGCACGTCCAGCAGGTCACCGGTCGCTCGTACCCGCAACCGCAGCCGGTCGGTGGCCGCGTCGTGGACGAGATCCACGTCGGCCTCGGCGAGGGAGGTCCGGCCGCGGTCGGGCCCGATCTCCTCGGCGAGCAGCAGGGGGTGGAGGTTGGCGTTGAACCCGCCCACGGGCCGGATCTGGGCCGCCCGGGCGCCCCCGAGGCCCCGCCGTACGCGCTCGCCGACCGCGGCCGCCGCTCCCGCCGGGAGGGCGTCGAGAAAGCGGCTGGTGAACCGGCCCCAGCCGCCGTAGACGTGGTTGACGCACAACAGATCGGCCTCGTGGACCCGTTGGACGAAGAGGGAGTAACTGACCGGCCGGGTGGCCGTCCAGTGGGGCAGACGGGCGGCGAGGGCGCGGACGGGCCGGGCCGGCAGGACCAACTCGGCGGCCCGTTCCCCGTCCGGCCCGGCCGCCATTCCTGCCAGCTCGGTGAACTCCTCGCGCAGCCGCACGAGTTCGGTCAGTCCGGCAGGCAGCCCGGGGTCGTCGGACGTGCGGGCTGTGTGGCGGCCGGCTTCCTCCCAGGCGGCGGCGGTGTCGGCGCCGAAGCTCCACGGGTCACGGCAGACGCCGCCTTTCCCGTAGCGGGCGACGAAGCGGTCGCGGGCGACCCGGCTCATCACATGTCCGAGGTCGAACAGCTCGGCCAGGGAGGTGAGTTCGGTGAGCGCCGTCTGATCGGCCGGGGTGAGCGGATCGTACCCGGCAGGACCGTCCTCGTACCGCACTCCCGCGGTGGCAGCGTCCACGCCCGCGTCCGCGTCCACGTCCGCGTCCGAGGCCTTGGCCGGCGCGGCTGGCGACCGGCGCGGGGACAGGGGAACGGGGTGGACGACATCCTCCGTGAGGACCGTCAGCGGGGCCGCGTCGGGCGCGACGGGCCGCCCGGTGTCGGCGAGCAGCTGGTGCCAGCGTCCGGTCAGGGAGGTGAGCAGGGCGGGGCGCTCGGCGGCGGGGGTGGTCGAGAACCGTGCCGTGTCGTGGGCGAGTCGGGAGATCCGGCCGGCCAGCACGGTGTCCTCGGGCCATTGGCCCAGCCAGTCGGCGAGTGCCCGGAGGGGAGCGGGGTGCTGCGGGTCGACGGGTTCGGCGGGGACGAGTAGTCCGGAGTCGGCGAGCCGGTCCACGAAGCGTGTGACGGCGGAGTCGTCGGCCGTGCGCCCCAGGGCGGCCGCGAGCCGGCCGGTCAGCGTGTCAAGGGTGAGCGGGCCGTCGGCGAGGGCGGCGGCCAGCGTGTCGAGCGCGGGGCGGGCGGCCACTTCCGCCATGTCCTCCCTGCTGACCAGGTACCGGCCGCCGGCGAAGAGCGCCTCCGCGCGGGCGAAGCGGACCCGCCCGTCGGCCGGCTGCCCCGTGCTCGTCATCCGGTGGGGGAGGGTGCGGCGGCGGCGCGGCTCGTCGAGCAGGGCCGCGGTGAGCGCAGTGACGAGCGTGCGGTTCTCCTTGACGACGGAGACCGGGGCAACGGGGGACGCGGTCGCGGGTCGGGGTGCGGAGGTGACGATGGTGGGCCCCGGTGCGGGGGTGACGGTGGTGGGGATGACGGGGGCGCCGACGACAGATTCGGCAGATTCGGCCGCCCACCCGATGGAGGTGAACCACGACAGCGGACTGGTCTTCGTACTGGCCCGCAGGGCGTGCCGGAGAACCGACGCCTCCTGCTTGCGTGCCCACCGCCCGGTCGCGCCCTCGCCGGCCCTGCTGACCGCATGCAGCAGATCGGCACTGGTCAGGGCGACGGCCCGGGCGAAGGCGGGGGAACGGCAGAGGCCGGCTAGTGCGCCGCGTTCGGCGGCCAGGGCGCGCGGTACAGCCGTGCCCAACTCGTCCAGCAGCCGGGCGCGCAGCTGTCGCAGGGCGAGCCAGTCGGTGAGCCGCGGCACCCGGTCGGGAAGGGTGCCGAGTCGCGCGATGAGGGCGGGGCGGGGCTCGCGGTCGTTGTGCAGCGCACGGCGGAGCGGGAGAACCACTCGTCGGTGGAAGTCCTCGTCGTGCGTGCCGCGCGTGGCGAAGAGGTCGTCGCACAGGGCCGCCCGCAGGGCGGTGTCCCGGGCGGCCAGAGCGGTGAGCCGGGCGAGCAGGGCCCGCACGGCGGCGCCGGAGGCGGTCTGGGCGGGGTACGCGAGCACGGTCGTACGGACGAGGGCGTACGGCGCCATCCGGTCGTACGGGTCCGCCGGGTTCGAGCGGTACACCTGGTCGTGCGGATCCGCCGGGTCCGCGTGGTCCCCTTGGCCGTACGGGCCCGCCGGAGCCGAACGATCCGCCGGGCGGTGCGGATTCGCCGGACCGGAGCGGTCCACCTGGCCGTGCGGGGCCGCCGGAGTGTCTGCCGCAGCTGACTTGGACGGATCGACCCGGTCAGGCGGCGGCACGCGCACCGGGGCTGCCGGCGGGGTGGGGTACGACATGACAGGGGCTCCCGGCATACGGCTCGGAGGGCGTTGGGATCAGTGGAGCGGGCGGGAAGGGAAGCGGGCGGGGCGGGCGTCTGCGCGGTCCGGGCATCGGGTGACGGCGGCCGGCGGGGCGGGAGCCGACACGGACACGGGCCCGTACGGCCGACCGGGCCCGTGCCGCCGGCCGGCCCCGTACGGCCGGCCGGGTGCACTGGGCGAGCCGGCCGGCCGCACGATGACCGCCGTGATACCCCGGCCTCGCGGAACGCGAGGCCGGGGGCGGATCAGATCGGCACGTGAGGCCCTCCAGGTGCGAAGGGCTCAGTCCGGATCCTGTGGGAGGTCAGAGGACGACGGGTCCGTTGTCCTGCGGCTGCGCACACGACGACGAGCCCTGGCACGAGCAGGAGCCCCACGAGGCTCCGTTCTCGGGCAGCGCGGCGGTGTCGCGCAGCGATGTCACGGTCAGGTCGGTGAGGTCCAGGTCCGCGTCGAGGGCGAGGTCCTGGAGCTCCAGGGCGTCCTGCTGGTTCGGGCCGAGAGACATGACGTATTCCTCCGAGAGAGGGAGACCGGAACGCGCCGTCGGAACGACAGCGCGGACATGCCAAGAAGGCATGGGGAACAGCACTCGCAGCTGCAGAAAGAGCCGAACGATCATTCGCCGTACAGCAGTGAGTGTGGGTCCGGGGCGACGGCGGCATCAAGGCCGATTCAGACATTGGCCCGTTGTGATCGTGCCGGTCCGGTGTCTCCTGGCATGCTCCGGCAGGCTGCCGTGGAGGTGGCCGGCTTGACTCATGGTGAATGAAATGTGTCGTTCCGTGTCCTTTGTGTGATGGATCTTTCTCAGATGTCCATGGAGTATGCGAAGGGGCCAGCAAACGGATGATGCACCTCCGTTGATGAGGAATCGCCCCTTCCGGATATCCCGGAACGAACCGGACCCGTCCGCGTGGCGTACGTCACGCGATTGAGGGTGTACTACCGGTCACTGCCCGCGCACCCGCCGTCCCCTCCCCATCCCGTCCCCCCGCTACCGCCCACCCCCCGGCCGGCTTTCTGTCCGTCCCGCCCGGCCCGAAAGGCGGGTGAACGCCTCGGTCTCCTTCGCCTGCCGTGGGTACTCGGCACTCGTCACTGCCCGAACGAACGGCGCAACCTGCTGGGGGAGAGTCATGGCAGAGAAGCCTGATGACCGCGAAGGCAACCGGTTCTGCAAGGCGTGCGGCACGCCGGCCGCAGACGGGAAACTGTGTGACCACTGCGGTGCCGTTCTGGACCTTCCGGACGCTGCGGGACTGGTCGAGGACGAAGGTGCGGCGGTGCGGCGCGACTTCGAGGGGCGCGCTGAGCAGGAAGAGCGGAAGTGAGCGGTAGGACACGAGGCGGCAAGGCGCGAAGCGGCAAGGCACGCGTGGAACATCCGGCCCGCTGAAAAGGGCGTCCGGGGGTACACGGCTGCGCATGGCACCGAAGACCGAACGCGTCATGTTCCTGCGGGCCGTGCGACAGCTGCACCGGGTCCGCTCTTTCTACGCCGGGGGCGCCCTGCTGTGGGCGGTGTGCGCCACCTGGACCGGCTGGCAGCAGCCGGGGGGTCGGCAGATGTGGGTGTCCGTCGTCCTCCTGGCCGTCTTCACCGGGCTCCTCGTCACCGCCGCCTTGTCCCTGCGTCGCCTGGCCGTCCCCGAGACGGGCCGGCCCGCGCACCACGCGGCCTCGCACAAGGCGGCACGTCCTCATCACGCACACGCCTGAGGTTCCGCTCCCCAGACGAGTCGACCAGCTCGCACAACCCCTGGATCTTGTTGCCGGCCTGGCCCCGTGTCAGTGGCGGACGGGTGGCCGCCGTCGGCGATCACGACACCTGTGCCGACGGCGGCCCTCGCGCCCGACTCCGCCCGTGCGTCGCAGTCGTTGCGGTCACCGGCGAGCGGTCGCCCCACACGACGGCCAGGCAGGTGTCGGCGTTGATGACGGCCCGGTGGTGGGTGGAGCACTGGTGGCTCTTCGACCGAGGTTCGTTCGCTGGTAGGCCGCGACCACACAGGGCCCGGCCTCCAGTGGAAGGCCCGACGGCCGACCCCTGCGAACCGCGTCCGCACCACCCTTGAACGGTCGCCCGGCTGATCCTGGCGATCGTGCGGCTCGTACCTGCCCTCGGGACGCAGAGAGGCTGCGTCCCCACGTCGCTCCCGGGCTCAGGACCCCAGCCGCACGGTTGGCCGCACGACAGTGGGGGTGTTTGCGGTGGACGGGGGTAGCCGGTCCAACGCGGTGAGGGCGGGCGAAGCCGAGCCTGTCCGGATCGCCGCTGAGGCGAATGGGTGCGGGCACACGAACCCGCTGGCCCCCTCCTCGCCGTACTACTGGCAGCAATGGCACGGGCAGGCTTCCGGCGGGGAGCAGTCGTCGGTGGGGGTGAAGTGGACGTTCCTCAGGGTTTGCTGTTCGCCGCGGTCTTCCTTCTGCTGGTTTCGGGGTCGGCCGCCGGCGCATGGTGGTGGACGCGGCGCCGGGCAGCGGAGTTGGGACTGAGTGCGAGCCGGTACGCGCGCGTGGGTCGCCGTCTGCAGCGGGGCGAGTTGCCGGAAGATCCCGCCGAGTTTCCTGCCGCGATCGACATCGCCGCACGTCAGCGCCGCGCGCTGGACACCCGGCAGCGTGGGTGGGTGCGGTGGGGGATGAGGGCCGCCGTGCTGATGTGGTTGGTGAGCGCCGTCTTCCAGATTCTCGCCGCCCGTTACGGATACGCCTGCTTCCAGATCCTCCTGGCCTGCGCGTTCCTGGCCAATCCCCTCACCGCACGTCGGCAGCGGCGCCGCCTCGACGCCGTGGAGCAGGCCCTGCACGAACACCGGGCCTCGCCGGGGGCGGTCAGTGAACCTGGGGGAAGGTCGTTTCCCCCGCCTCCAGTTGAGTGAGTGCCTCAGCGTGCTGCGGAGCGTTGTGCGCCGGCACCGTCCAGCGGCTGCCGTATCCGGCCGTGCGCCGTCGCCGGTCGCGCCCGTGCGAGCGCGCTCTGCGGTGGCGGGGGCGACTTCGGCCTCCAGCAGGATGGTCAGGCGAAGCTTCGCCCCTGCGTGGCGCCTTGCTCGCACACGGTCTCAGCGGTGCCGGTGTCGTATCCGGCCTCGGTGTCCGGCTCCACGCATGAGACCGTGTCAGCGCCGGCGGGGGCAACGGTGAGGAGGGGCAGGCCGGCGGCGGCGGGGTCGGCCTGATCCGCGGACCGGCTCGAAGAAATCTCCTAGGGCCGCAGGTCGGACACTGGATACCCTTGCGCAACCGACCTGTGTACCGGCTTTCGACCGGGCATGGCCTGTGACGACCCAGGGGAACCACATGACCACCACGAAGACCTCGCGAGCAGCAGCACCAGGGCCCCTGGCGACCCCGGTAAGGCCAGTCGCCTACTTCAGCGACGAAGCGTCCACCGTGGCGAGGCCCCTGCCCGGTTCCGCGCGCCGTCTGCCGTCGCCCCTGGAGACCCTGACGTGGCAGGAGCCCCCCGCGCCGGAGGAGGGGGCCGACTAGTTGCGGTGACCGAACGGGCCGGACTGCTTCTGCGGCCTCGCAACCGTGTCGGGGCCGAAGTGCCGGACGAGAAGCGCGGAACGGCCCCCGACGCCTGACCGGCTGCGTTCGACAGTAAGGTCGACCGCAGGCGAGCCTCCCGGAGCGCCGGACGGCACCGGAACGCCGAGAACCGGTTGGTGCTCAAGGCGGCTGCTTCGGCTGATCCGCCCGCGCAGACGTCCGGCTCCTAGCGTCGCCGAGTCCTTGAGGTCGTCTCTCGTGGTGTGACCGCTCACTGACGCGGAGCGCATGACGGCAATGCCCCGGCGACCGCCGGTGCGGGCATGGAGCGGGTCGGTTGTCAGTTCGGTACTGCGGGGCCGCGGTAGGGGAGGGTCTGGCGGTAGACGACGCTGGTGGTGGTGCTGCCGAAGCCGGCGAGCTCGTCCATGAGGGTCTCCAGGTGCTCCATGGAGGTCGCGGCCACCTTCAGGGTGTAGCAGTCGTCGCCGGTGGTGCGCAGGCACTCCAGGATCTCGCGGCGTTCGGCGAGGAGGCGGCGCAGCGGCTCGTGGCGGTTGCCCGGGTACTTGAGGCGGACGACGGCGAGGACGGGGTAGCCGACCTTGGCCAGGTTGATGTCGGCTCGGTAGCCCGTGATGACGCCCGAGGCCTCCAGATTGCGGACGCGTTCGGTGGTGGCCGAGGGGCTGAGGTTCACGCGGCGGCCGAGCTCGCTGAGGGAGATGCGCGCTTCCCGCTGGAGCTGTTCGATGATTGCCCAGTCGACGTGGTCAAGGTTCGCGGCCATATGGCGAAAGTACCAGCAAAACCACGGAGAAACAGCGGATACGCAGGGAGGTTCCGCTTCCCTGCGCCATGATCGCCGGAATAGCCTCGGACCATGCAACTCGGCGTCAACGTACCGAATTTCGGCCCGGGGTCCGACCCCGGCATCCTGCGTGAATGGGCACGGCTCGCGGAGGGCCTCGGCTTCGGAACCCTCATGATGTCGGACCACGTGGCGGTCACCCCGGACGTGGCCGAGCGGTACCCGGAGCCGTTCCACGAGCCGTTCACCACCCTGTCGTGGCTGGCCGGCCTCACCTCCACGGTGCGGCTGGGCACGACCGTGCTCGTCCTGCCGTACCGGCATCCCCTGCTGGTGGCCCGCATGGCTGCCGGTCTCCACCGGATGAGCGGCGGTCGGTTCGTCCTCGGGGTGGGCGTCGGCTGGGCCCGGCAGGAATTCGACGCGCTGGGCGTGCCGTTCACCGCGCGTGGCCGGCTGACGGACGACTGTCTTGGCATCCTCCGGGAAGCCAGGGACGCGGGGCGCCAGGAGGGCGACGTTCCCGTCTGGGTCGGCGGCCACAGCGAGGCGGCTCTGCGGCGTGCCGTGAGGTTCGGTGACGCCTGGCATCCGCTGCGGCTCCCCCTTCCCCACATGCGCGCGGTTGTGCGACGGCACGCGCTGCCGGGGTTCGCGCCCCGCATCGCCCTGCGGGTCAGCAGCGCACCGGTCGACGCCTTGGACCGGCCTGCCGGCGTCGGCACCGTCGAGCAGATTCTCGACGATCTCGAACAGTTGCGCCTGCTGGGCGCGGACACCGTCGTACTCGACCCCTACCACGGAGACCCGGAAGAGACGCGCCGTCCCGAGACGGCATGGCGGGCCCTCACCCTCGTGGCCACCCACTGGAGCACTCGATCATGATCAAGCCGGCCGACGAGGCCCTTCTGCGGCGTGCCATCCGCATCGCCGCCCGCGCAGTCACCCTGGGCGACGCGCCGTACGGTTCCCTTCTTGCCGGACCGGACGGCACCGTGCTCGCGGAAGCCCACAACACGGTCCGGCGGGACCACGACATCACCGCCCACCCGGAACTGAAGCTCGCCCGCTGGGCGGCCCGCGAACTCGACCCGGACACGGCTGCCGGCACCACCCTGTACACGAGTTGCCAGCCGTGCGGCATGTGCGAAGGCGGTATCGCCCGTTCCGGCGTCGGCCGGGTCGTCTACGCGCTGTCGACCGAGCAACTCGTCGCGCTCAACCCGGCGTCGGGTGCCTGGCCGGCGGTGCCGTACGACGGCCCGGCCCTTCACGACGAGGCGCGCGACCCCGTGGCGGCCTATTACCGGCCCGCCCGATGACCACGACCGGCAGTCCGCAAGGCACGCGAAGGCGAAAGGCACGGCCCGCGGCCGTCGCTTAGCTCACCGTCAGCGCGTTCAGCGGCACCGGGTGTCGCGCCTCGTCCGGCAGAACCGGAGCACACGAGCCGGCGACGTGGCGGTCCACGCTGTCGCTGGTGCTTGCCGCAGCCGACGTGAATCCCGCCGTCTTCGATTTCTGCCGTCTCCTGCCCGACGTAGCCCCGACGTAGCCCCGGCCGACCTCCGGCCCACAGCTCCGTGACATGGCTCTGAGTGATACGCGCTGCGTGTCCGCGGTGCGTGAGGCGGGAGAAAGGGGGCACCGTCGATGACGTGCGGCGCGTATGCCCCGGATTCCTTGGGAATAACTCGCATTTTGTGTGCTTGTAGGGCTGAAGTAAGGGCATGCGGTGGCCAGGAGGTTGATAACGATGGTTCCCCTGCTTCTGGTTCTTCTGCTGGCTCTGATCCTCTTCGGTGCGGGCTTCGCACTGAAGGCACTGTGGTGGATCGCGGTGATCGTGCTCATCGTGTGGCTGCTCGGCTTCGTCGTCCGCTCCGCCGACAGCGGCGGCCGCAAGGGCCGTTGGTACCGCTGGTAGACAAAGGACGCCCGGCGACGCCCGGCGCGAGGAGCGCGCCACGCGCGAGCAAGAGTGGGCCCGGCCGACACGGCCGGGCCCACTGGCGTGAAACGGAGGCTTCCTCGCGGCGGTCAGGAGGGATCGGGCGTATCGGGCGCACCGCAGGGTACGTGAATCATGCACCGGCCCCGCGGACTCAGCAGTGGAACCCTGCTCCTCCTGTCTGCGGGGCCGGTGCGCACCCGCACGCGGTTCGGGACGGCTCGCTGGAACAAGGCTCATCGGGCGGAACGCTGCCGCTTCTCGGCCTGCGGTAGCGCGGGTCACAGCCCCGCCGATCGCCGCTGTGCTCTCCTCGATTCTCGTGGCCGAGCGCCCCGCCCGGAACGTTTCCCCGGACGGAGCGCTCGGCGCGGACGGCGCACCCGGTCGCTAGCCCGGGATCACCGTGTCGCTCATGCTCGGCTTCCCCTCACCCGACGCGTTCCAGGCGCAGACCAGGATCACGTACTCGTGACCCGCCGTGACCCCCGTGATCCTGGCGGAGCGGGCGGAAGCCGGGTAGCCGATGATCCGGGAGTAGTTCAACGGGGTGCTCTTGTCGTACACCCACACCGCGTACCGGACGATCGAGCCGCTGTGCGAGTCGGTCGGCGCCTGCCAGCGCACGTCGATCGAGCCCGCGCCGGCCGTCGCGGTGAGCCCCGGAGGCCGCCCCGCCGTCGTCGGCGCCGCCTTGCCCCGGACCGCCGAGGACCACGAGGAACGGTTGGCCGCGCCGTCACCGGCGACCGCGCGGGCCCGGACCTCGTAGGTGTGGCCGTCGTAGGGCTGGTCGGTGAACTGCCAGGACATGTCGTAGCGCGGGGCGTTCACGCCGGGCACCACGTCCTGCCAGTCCGCGTGCGAGTCGGTGGTGACGTCACGCCACTGAACGTCGTAGGTGTGCGCGCCGAAGACCTTGTTCCAGGTGGCGGTGACGCCCTGCCGGGTGCCGTCGAACTTCATGCCGGATGGCGTGGCGAGCGACCGGGCCGGTGCGCTGTCCGGTACGTCGGGCGCGGTGGAGCCGATGCCGAACTCCTTGTGCAGCACGGTGCCGAACGCCTGGGCGATGCGGTACTCGCCGAGGGCGTTGGGGTGCAGCCCGTCGTAGGTGGTGGCGCAGGTCGTCGCCTTCGGATCGCAGCCCATCGCCTTGTCCAGGTCGGTCAGCTCCACCGGCGAGGCGCTGGTGCTCCAGCCGGGGGCCGCCTTGGCGAGGGCCGCGTTGTAGTCGCTGATGCGCTGGGGGAGGCCGGGGTTCGCGTCGCCCAGGGTGGTCCGCTGGGGGACGTTGGCCAGGACGATCCGCACGTCCGGGTTGACCGCCCGCGCGTTGTCCACGAACTTCTTCATGGTGCCGACCAGATCGGCGCCCGCCCCGTACCAGCCGATGTCGTTGAAGCCCAGCTCGACCAGGAGCAGGTCGGGGGTACGGCCCTTGGCCTTCAGTTCCTGCATCACCGGCTTGATGGTCGGCACGGTCCGGGTCAGCGAACGCCCCCAGAGGGCGTAGTGAGCCGAGCCGCCGGCGGAGAACCCGGCGTTCACGTCCTCGGCGTACTCACCCTGGACGCGTGGGTCGCCCGGACCCGGCTCCGTGGCCTCGCCGCCGTCGCTCTCGCCCAGCGCCGGCGGCCGCGGCGGCTGCGCGTCGGCCTGCTGCACGGTGCCCCGGTACGGTCCGATGAAGGTGACCGGCCACTTCTTGCTCCTGGCCCAGTCCCACAGCCGGTAGCGCCAGGTGTGGTCGCCCTCGTACCCGTGGCTGATGGAATCGCCGACCACCATGACGTCGCGGATGTCGGTGTGCGTCACGGAGTTGCGGGCGACGATCTCGTCGATGAGCTTGCCGCCGGGGAAGTCCATCATCATGACGCCCATACGGTCCAGGTCGGACCGCCCGCCGAACCGGTCGTCGCGTCCGGCGTAGAACTCCGGGCACCGGTCCTTCTCGGCGCGCAGACACTGGATGAGGAAGTTGTTCACACCGGTCGCCGTCGGGGTGCCGCCCGCCACGGTGTAGGGGTGGACGCCGGCCCCGGAGCCGCTGGTGTAGTTCACATACAGCGCGTCCTGCTGGTACTCGTGCTCCTTCTCACCGGGGCGGCTGCCGTCCCACGTGCCATTGGTCCGGCGTAGGTGCGCGCGGACCTTCTCCCACTTGTCGTCGATGTCGCTGATGGTGGACAGCTCGAAGTCGTCCTGCACGTACTCCTCGTTGGAGCCGCCGGACGGGTAGGGCTGCTGCAGCCCGTAGCCGCCGAAGATGCCGCCGCCGGTGTTCCGGTAGCCGAGGAGCACGACCTTGCCGCGTACCTCGCCGAGCGTCGGGACGCGGCTCGACTGGCTCCTGCCGGTGACCGAGGGACCCCAGAACAGGTTCCGCCAGGCGGTCGACGGGGTGCTCTCGTCACCGTCCCCGGTGTACGAGTGGCCGTCCAGGTAGGAGTCGAAGATCTTCTTGCGCCACTCGTCGGTCCCGAACCCGTCGGCGTCCTTGCAGGAGAAGGTGGAGCCGGTGCACTCCGCCTTCAGGTTCATCAGGACGGTTTCCCCGGGGTGGTCGCTCAGGAAGTCGCGGGTGGCCTTCAGTACGTCGGTGAAGTTGGCGTACTGGTAGGTGGCGCCGTGGTGGACGGTGAACTTCAGCCCCTCGTCCCCCTTGTCGATACGGACCCGGATGTCCAGCGCCCGGATGCCGGCGTCGAACTGGGTGGTCAGGGTCTTCGCGCTGAAGCCGTGGTTCTCCTGCGTCTGGGTGATGCTGGTGACGATGCCCGAGCACTGGCCCGTGTCCGGGTCCGGTGTGTCCCCGCAGAGCGCGAGGCTGTCATGGGTGCCGGGCACCGAGAGCCAGGCGAGGTTGGTCCCGTCCGGGACGCGTGACATCCAGTCGACGTTGGCCGCGGAGGCTTCGGTGATGCTGCTGTAGTAGTCGTTCGCCCGGGCGGGGGTGGCGGAGAGGAAGACGCCGGAGACCGACAGCAGCAGGGCGAGGAGCGCGCCGAGCACGGTGCCTCTCGCCACCATCGCCGGCCGGCGCATCAGGAATCTTCGGGACGAGCGGGTCTGGCGTATGACGGTGATCATTTCCATCCTGGGGCGGATCGGTCGGTCGACTGCGGGGCCGCGCGTGCGCGCGCGAGTCGTCCGGCGAGATGTGTGATGATCCTCTTGTCGGGCTCGCCGGTTGGTGATCGCAGCCTGCCCTGGACGTCCGTCCCGGGCCAGCCCGGACGGCCGTTCCGGGACGCTGGGACGTTCCGTACCCCCTGACCAGGCGGGATGCGGCTGCATGGGACACAGGGGTGGGATGTGTGGGTGGGGTGGGGGCGGTGAGGGACGCCGATGCGGCGGCCGGGCTGGGAGAGATGATGCGCTCGCTGAAGGAGCGCGCGGGCCTCAGCTACGGCGCTCTCGCGGGCCGGCTGCACCTGAGTACCTCGACGTTGCACCGCTATTGCACCGGTGACTCGGTGCCGGCCGAGTTCGCCCCGGTCGAACGCTTCGGCCGGATCTGCCGGGCGGCCCCCGGGGAGCTGCTGGAGCTGCACCGGCGATGGGCGGTGGCGGACGAGGCTCGGCGCGGGAGGGGAGCGAGCCCGCCGGAGGGTGCGCAGTTGCCGGTGCCGGCGCCCGAGGCGGTGCCGGTGCCCGCGCCGGCGCCGGTCGTCCAGAGTCCGCCGACTGCCGCGGAACCGGCGCCGCGAGCCCGACAACTCGTCTCGCGGTACGTCCTGCTGGGGGCCGCCGTGGTCGCCCTCAGCACCTCCGGAGCACTGGCCATCGACCGGTTCCGCGCCGAGTCGGTACCGGACCTGACGGTCCCGGCCATCACGGTGCCCGACCCGTCGGCCGAGGAGGTCGGGGCGGCCGGAGGGAACGTCCCCCTCTCGGCGGCCGTCGTCCCGTCAGACGACGACTGCCCCCGGACGGACGGCACGCGAACCCGTCCCACGACGTTCCGCCTGAAGGTGCGAAGCACGGCAGAAGGCCCCGTGACCATGACCGCCATGGACGTCCGGGTGCTGTCCGCCGAAGCCTCACCCGCCGAAGTCACCTACGCGGACTGCCAAGGCACGGACGCACAGCACCCGTTCACCGTGGACCTGGACGCCCCCGAGCCCCGGGCCGTGAGCCCGAGGCGCGGCTTACCGTACGAGGCGTCCGCCGGGACCCCCTGGTCCTGGATGTCACCGCGCACACGTCGAAGAGCGAGGTGCGCTGGTACCTGGACCTGAGATGGACCCAGGGCCCCCGCTCGGGCACGCTGCGGATCGACGACGGCGGTCACCCGTTCCGCACCGGAGCGGTGAAGTAGAGCGGCCCCCTCCCAGGTCCGCATCGCCAGGTACGGCCACCCGCCTCAAGTTCCCACGTCGGTCATGTCCTTGAGGCTGCGGACACACCCCGAGCGGACGCGGGCGGCGGGAGCCACGTCCGCACCGTGGACGACGCTGCCTGTGCCCCGGCACGGCCGTCGCCCGCACCCTTCTGATCACCGGCGACGGCCACTCCAAGGACGAGCAGCTGGTGATCACCCACTCTTACGCCACCGGCGTCTTCCACCTTCCCGGCCCGGACGCAGTCAGCCACTACGAACCAGGCGAAGTCATCGCCCGCCGCGATGGTCTCGACCCCGCCCGCTGCCTACCGCACCCGCTCCGCCACGGACCTGCCCGGCGGGCTCGACGTACGGCTGGACAGCCGCGCCATCCAACGGAAGCTGACCACCCGCCCTTCGCGGTGCCCGCGAGTTCCTGTGAGATGTCGGTCCGAGGCTCCACCACTATGTGCTCCGACCTGCCTGGAACGATTGGGGCGAGGCGACATGGTCAGGGTGAGGCGCCGGTGCCCGTCGAAGACGCGCCTCGCCAACGTCAAGAACATCGCCGCTGAGACTGGCTTCTACACGATCACGGACGACAACTGCATGCCCTCGACGGCTATCGAGCACGAGTCAGCGGCTTGGAAAGACAGTGGCTTCCCGTTCTGCGCCGAATAGACGAGACGGGAATGCCGCCGGCCGTTGGTACCGACGGCCGCGAGCTGCACCCACGACCCAGCGGTCGCCGTGACGCTCAGCTCCGTCCGGGTGTGCATCGGGCTGCACCGTGTTCGGCACTGGCGGCTCGAGACTTGCCGCAAGCCGACTTGCCGCAGGCCGATTTTCCTCACTTCCGACGCACCCCTGGTGCTCTGGCGCCCGGAAACTGCGGAGGACGCTACCGAGGGTTCGGCCGGGAGGGTGCGGTGGGCCGGCATCCAGCAGCAGGACGACGTGCGCGGCAAGGACGTCGACGCCTTCCTCGACTCGCAGCTGTAGGTCGGCATCGAGGGGCCCTTCGCCGCCATCTACGGCTTCGTCTTGTACCCTCGCCCGCACGTCGACCCGGGCGACCGGGTGCAGCTGGCCGTGGCCGCCTGTCTGGGCCTCCCTGAGGCCATCCGCCGGAAGCCGGCAGCGGCACTTGGTGAACGCGTGGCGGAAGGCCGGCTTTTCGTGCACGGTCTCCACCCGGGCACTGAACGGGGGTTGGGGCAGACGGTCGTCGCGTCGTGACGCGTCGCAGGGTCGGCGGCCGCGCGCCGCGCCGGGGCCCCGTCAACGGCCCCGACCTTCTCGCGCTTTGCGCACGAGTGCGGACCGTGATGGTCGTCGCGTGGGCTGGGCGCTCAGCGTGTCACCAGGCACCATCGCCGGGGCCCCACCAGGTCACCACACACCAGCACGACGGCGCCGGCATCAGGGACAGCGGGGCCAACAGCCCGCTCCGCACGCGTGGGGTGATGCGGCGGAGGGCAGGCGCCCGCGTGAGCGGGGCACGCTGAGTGCGATCTCGAGCAGCGCGATGGGGGCCGCAGCGACGGCGATACGACGCAGGTCAGCGTCCCACCACGAGTGCGATCGTCCATACGGCCGACCCTTTTGGCCATGGATGAAAGGCCTGGCGACCGGATTTCCCTCAAGGCAGGCTTTTTACACCGACTCCGTCAGCCCGGGCAGGAGAAGCGCCTACCTGCGTCCCGGTATGCGGAGCGTCGGACTCCGCAGGGCTGGTCCGCCAGCGGCTACCACACACACCAAGGAGAGATCCATATGAAGCGGCTCGCTGCCAAGATCACCACCATGGCCATGACCGCCGGCCTCCTCATAGTCGGGGCCACCCACGCCAACGCCAGTCCATCGGTCGGCACCATCGCGGCCGGATCCACCAACGTCCATGGCGTGTGGTGCGTCCAGCGCATCCTTAATCGGAACTACCCGGGGGAGGCCAACATCTCGGAGACCGGCAACTACGGCAGCACCACCCAGCGATGGGTGAAGCAGTTCCGCGTCGACAACGGCTACAGCGCGGGCACCACGGTCACCAGGGCGGTGGGCGACAGTCTCCTCGCCTCCATCGGCGGCGACGACTACTGCTGGGACTACCTGCCCACCACGCGCTGAGGCTCACCTGAGCTGACTTAAAGGGCCGGAACAGTTGCTACTGCTCCGGCCCTCGCTGCTGTCCGGCATCATTCCCCTTCGCGAACGGCACCCCTCCTTGATCGCTTCGGCCCTCAACCCTTCGCCGGCCCGACAGCGGACGAGGTGACCGAGGTCTTGACGCGGCTTTCATACGGCCTGGCCGGCGTTCGACGCGCAGACACTCTGACCCCGATCCGTCCGCCGGGGGAATCAACCAGTCGATCGCCGGGTTGACGAGTCGGTACTCAAGATCTTCAAGGAGCCGACATGTCCGACGAACCTGCCGTCCGCGAACTCCGCTTGGTGGTCACGGCTGCCGACTACGACGCGGCGCTGCACTTCTACCGCGACGTCCTGGGCTTGACCGAGCGCGGCGCATTCGCCTCGCCCGACGGACGGGTCACCATCCTCGACGCCGGTCGGGCCACCCTGGAGCTGACTGATCCCAATCATGCCGCCTTCATCGACGAAGTGGAGGTCGGGCGGCGAGTAGCCGGCCACATCAGGGTCGCCTTCCAGGTCGACGACTCGGTCACCGCCACGTCGAAGCTGGCCGCTGCCGGAGCCCAGGTGGTCGCCGAACCGACGCGCACCCCATGGAACTCCCTGAACTCCCGCCTCGAGGCGCCGGGTGCGCTCCAGTTGACCCTGTTCACCGAGTTGGACGATTGAGGGTTCCCGTCCGTGTGCGTCACAGTCACCCGTTGATGACCACGACTAAGTTCCCTGACATCGCCGTTGACTCCGGCGACAACCTGCAGTCGTCGACCGGCGCGGAGCACCCCCAGACCTGTCACGCGACCAGCGCGACCAGCGCGACCAGCTGGACGTGCCCGACTCGTCAGGCGCGGGCGTGATCATGTGCCACCACGGCGCCGCCTTCCGGGACGGGTGACCCAGACCTGCGGCGGAAGGCGGTCCGGTAGGCGCTGGGGCGGTGGCCGGTGTGGCGGACGAACAGAGCAGCGAACGTGCCGGGGTCCCGGTAGCCCACGGTCGCGGCGATCGCGGCGACGGTACGGTCGGTGGCCTCCAGAAGATGGCAGGCGCGACGGACCCGGGAGGCCTGCAGGTGGGCCAGCGGGCTGCGTCCGGTCTCGTCGGCGAAGCGGCGCAGCAGCGTGCGGGTGCTGACCTGGAAGGCGGCCGCGAGGGCGGCGAGGTCGTAGGGCTCGGCGAGGTTCTGGTCCAGCCGGCGCATGACCCGTTGGGAGAACTCCCGGCCCGGCTGGGGGAGCAGCCGTGGGTCGACGTACGGGGTCTGTGCGTTCCGTGCGTCGTCGAGGAGCGTCAACCGCGCGGTGGCACGGGCCACCCGGGCGCCGTTGTTCCGGCGGATCAGGTCCAGCGCGAAGTCGTACATGGCACTGAAGGCGGCCGTGGTCGTCACACCCGTGTCGGTGACGACGAGGTGCTCGGGCCGCACGTCGGCGCCCGGGCAGCGCCGGGCGAGTTCGCCGGCGTGCAGCCAGGACGTGGTCGCCCGGCGCCCGTCGAGAAGCCCGGCCTCGGCAAGCAGGAACGCACCGACGCACAGGGAGACGACGGCGGTGCCGGCGCCCGCCTGCGCGCGGATCGCGGCGATCTCCGGGGCGAGCGGCGCGAGCCGCGCGTCCAGGTCCGTGTCCGGGCGCACTTCGAAGCCAGGGACGACGAGGACGTCGACCTCCGGCACGGGACGCACCTCCAGGCTCGCGCCCCCCGAGGCGGTGACCCGGCGGCGTGGCGAGACGACCGACACCCGGTAGCCGGGCGCATCCGGCCCGGCGACATGCCCGGCCATAGTCAGCAGGTCGGGCACACCGAACACTTCGGAGGCGAAGCAGCCCGGATACGCCAGAACCCCGACCCTCAGCGCATGCCGCCCGGCGTCCGGCTCCGTGCCGTCCCGCTGCGCAGTCCGTCCGGCGCCCGGCCCGGTGCTGTTACGCACGGCGTCCCGCCCGGCACCCGGTCTCCTGCCGTCCCGTGGCGCACTTCGCCCGGTGACTGGTCCCGCGCCGCCCTCCGCCTGCCGCGCGGACTCCGCCTCCGCCATGGCCCGCCCCCCGTCTGCTCCGGCCCGGGCACCGACCGCGTGCCGCGCGCCACCCTTGCGTATGGCGAGATTACCCCTGGCCTTGGCGATCCCGCCCCTCACCCGGCAGCCGGACCTGGACCAGTCTGGTCCCATGAACCACGACGATCCGATCACCGACTTCACCCGCCGCAGCATGGCCGTGGAGGGGGTGACGAAGACGGTGTACGTGGCCGGGACCGGCCCCGCGGTCGTGGTGCTGCCCGAGATGCCCGGTATCAGCCCCGACGTTCTGCGGCTCGCCCGCTGGGTGCTCGACGCGGGCTTCACCGTCCATGTGCCCTCCCTGTTCGGGACGGACGGCGCCTTTCCCACGGTCGAGGGCGGCCGAGAGGTCGTCCGCAGGGCCTGTGTCAGCGCCGAGTTCCGCGCCTTCGCCGGGGGCGGCACCAGCCCGGTGACGGTCTGGCTGCGCGGTCTGGCGCGCCAGGCCCACACCGCGTGCGGCGGGCCGGGGGTGGGCGCGATCGGCCTGTGCTTCACCGGTAACTTCGCCCTCACCATGGCCCTGGAGCCGGCCGTGATCGCCCCGGTGGTCAACCACCCGTCGCTGCCGCTCGACGACCCCGCCGGGCTCGAACTCGACGCGGCGGACGCGCGCGCGGTGCGCGACCGGCTCCACCGCGACGGACTCACCGTTCTCGCCTACCGCTTCGAGGGCGACCGCTGGTGCACGGGGCAGCGCTTCGCCGCCTACCGTGCGCTACTGGGCGACGCCTTCGACGGGCGCGTTCTGCCGGACACGGCCGCCAACCCGGCCCCGCCACCCTTCTTCGCCGACCTGGTCGGCACCCCGCACAGCGTCGTCACCGCCCATCTCGTCGACGAGGCCGGCCACCCCACGGTCCGGGCGCGCGACGAGATTCTCTCCTTCCTCACCGAACGCCTGCAGCCGCATGCGCCCCGGCCGCTGCCCGCCCCCTGACCGAGCACGACTCGCCGCAGAACCCCTGAGTGTCGTTGCCGTAGTACTTGTACGCAATACGTACGCGCTTCGTACGCTATATGTCCGCTTCTGCGGGCTAGGCGCACGATCGACGCACTACCGCTCGACGGCGGTAATGCTCGATTCACCTCATGACGTCAGCCGAGCCCGCCTGGACGTGAGGCCCGACTTGTGGCCGTTGCCCCGGGAGGCCGGATCGCCGCGGCAGCCCGGCGGGAATGCTGTGTGCCGTGGCGGTAAATGGGGGGGCGGACATGGAACTGCGTCATTTCAGATATTTCATGGCTGTCGCGGAGCAGAACAGTTTCACCAGGGCCGCCGCCCGGCTGCATGTTTCCCAGCCGGCGCTCAGCCGGCAGATCCGGGATCTGGAGCGCGAACTCGGGGTGACGCTGCTGTTCCGTGGTCCCGGCGGCGTGGTGCCCACCCCGGCGGGGGAGGTCTTCTACGAACGCGTACGCAAGGTGCTCAGCGAGGTGGACGAGGCGGCGGCTGCCGCCCGGCGCGCGATGCACGATCGCGGCACGTTACGCGTCGGGATTTCGCTTCCTCTGCCCATGGAGGTGCACGTCCCGGTGCTGAGTGCCTTCACCGAGGCATATCCGCAGGTGCGCCTCGCTTGGCGGGAAATCGGATTCGCCGAGTGCGACCAGCCGCTGATCAAGGGGGAGATCGATGTGGCCCTGATGCGGCTGCCCGTCGACCCCGGGCTGCTGGTGTGGGAGGCGCTCATCGAGGAACCGCACGGTCTCGCGGTTCCGGTGGGCCACCCGCTGTGGGACGCCGATCAGGTCCGGCTCACACACGTGATCGACGAGGCGCTGCCACAGGTCGACCCCGGGGTGTCCGAACACATGCGACGGTATTGGCAGTTGTATCCGCAACGCAACGACCTCCCGCCGCGGTTCGTCGGTGAACCGGCGGCAACGCCCCAGGAGATCCTGCTGTCGGTGAAGCTCAACCGCGTGGTCTGCCCAGGCCCGTACAGCTGCCGGAACATCCCCCTTCCCGCAGGCGTCCGGATCGTGGAGCTGTGCGATCTGCCGCAGTCGGTGACCGTGGTGGCCCGCCGCAAGGACGACCGGCGGGAGTTGCCCCTGCGGTTCTCCGCGCTGGCGGCCCTCACCGCCCGGCAGACCGTGCGGCCGTCGCAGTCTCCCGGCGGGTCGGTCGACCCGCGCCACCTGAAGCGATAACCGCCGCTTACCGGCCATAGCAATGCGGACTTGGACATCCGCCGAGCCGTTCCCGGACGCTGGTGTCCGGCCTGTTCGCACACTGATCGGGGAAATCGAGTATGCGACTTCCACGCTGTCTGATCCTGACCCTCCTCACTGCCGTCGTCGGGGCCCTGCTCACCGTCACAGGCCCAGCCGCCTCAGCCCGTCCGACGGGGCTGATCCACGATCCGGGATTCGAGGAACAGACCAGTCGCACCATCTCCGGCGCCTGGTCCGGAGAGGGACCGGACTACAAGGGCATCGACATCGACCTCGGATACCAGAAGACCGGACGCAAGAACGCCTTCATCCGGACCTCCAGCCGCAACTGGAACGCCGTCAAACAACAAGTGACGGTCAAACCCCAGACGGTGTACTACCTGGAGGGCTGGGTGAGGACGTCGGGCAACTACAGCACCGGGTACTTCGGAGCGCGCGGAACCGACGGACGCACCATCGTCCAGAAGAACTACGGCAAGGTCGTCACCAACGGCGCCTACCAGTACCTCTCCATGGCCTTCAACTCCGGTACCCACACCTCCGTCACGCTCTACGTGGGTTATGTCGCCCCCGGCGCGGACTCCTGGGTCCAGATCGACGACCTCGACCTCGCCGACTCGCCGTACATCAACTGGGCCGGCTACGTGGTGCCCAGCAGCCCCGTCAACCCGGCACCGCGAGCCGTCACCGCGGCGTGGACCGAGCCGGCGTTCACCTGCCAGGACGTCCCCGACGCCCATCTCGGTGTCTGGGTGGGCCTCGACGGGCTGGACACCAGCTTCACGGAGAGCCTGGTCCAGGTCGGATCCCTCGCCGCCTGCCGGACCGGCGACCTCTACCCCCAGCACAGCGCCTTCTGGGAAGTCGTCAACGCGGGCACCGACTCGTACGCGCAGCCGATCCCGATGGCCGTACAGGCCGGGGACCACATCACGGCCTCCGTCGTCCGAAGCTCCGTCGATCCGGCCAACTACATCCTCACGATCGACAACGTCTCCCAGGGGCAACGCCAGACCCTGACCAAGAGGGCCCCCGCGGCACGCTCGGAGAGCGCCGAGATCGTCGTGGAGCGCCCCCACGTCAACACGGGCTCGTCCTGGCCGAGGACCGTCAACGTCCCCTTCTCGTACGTCACCGTAGACGGCGCACCGCTTTCCGCCTACCAGGCGGTCACCGTCCGCGCCCGGCAGGACGACACGGGCATCGTCTACGGCCCCTCCGCCGCCACCACCGACAGCGGCGGGTACAGCAACTTCACCGTCACCTCGCACGCAGGGTAGACCGCCGGAAGCGGCACCGACATCGGCGACCGGCACACGCGGCCGGTCGCCGTGGTGGGCGGAAAGTCCTGAGCACACCTCCCTCAGCTTGTACTTCGACCGCGGATGGCCCGCCCGCGGCGGTCGTGGCGTGGGCGGACGCTGCGAGGCCGGTCAGTGATGCGGCGACGATGGTGGGGACGACGGCGGCGAGCAGCACAATCCGGCCGGTGCGCCGCGTTCACGCACAGGCCCCCGGCCGTCCGCGCAGCCGGGGCAGGTCATCACCGGCTGCCGGAAGCCGAAGCTGGCCATCCCATCCGTCGCTCTGGGCAGTGTCGCGCACCACCTGCGACGCCTCAGAGACGGAGCGCGCGTCTTCGTCGTCGCCCGTCTCCACCGCCAGGCAGACGGCGAGGCAGGCATCGGTGTCGCACACGACGGCCACTCCCACAGGCTCTTGCCCATGAGCAGCGGGCGGAGCGGGTCGACGTCGGACTCGGGGCGCGTGGCGGCGTACAGCGCAACCGGCTGTGAGGGGGCTTGCGTGGCCGTGAGGCCGTGCCTCAGACCACGGTCCCACCGTTGCGCCGCGCCGGGCAGTCTCGCAGCAATTTCCGGATCTGTTCGGAGCGGTCGACTCCGGGTCCGAGCTCGTGCATACGGTGCTGCAGCAGCGCCCTGGTCGCGTCGTCCAGTTGCTCGCAGTGGCCCCTGAACACCTCGCGCAGTGCCTTCAGTGCCCAGTACTCGTTGAACGGCTTGTCCTCGGCCACCGCTGCCTCGGCGAGCGCGGGTCCCCACGCCGGATCCGGGTTGGCGTACAGGTAAGCGGCGGCGGCCAGTCGCAACCCGCGGTCACCGCTGCGGGGATGCCGATCGACGTCGAAGTCTCGGACGTCTCGGAACAGCCGGACCATCTCGTCCACCAGGTCGCTCATCGCCTGCGTCCGAGCACGTCCGCTGGACATGGTCCACCGGATCTCGTTGTACCGCGCGGCCAGCCGAGCGACGGGGTCACCCGGCGGCTCGTCGGGCCTACCGGTGGGCTGCGCCCTGCTGAGTGCCTCTCTCACCCCGTCGGCCAGATCCTCGGCGGTCTCCTGGTGTCTCGCGTCGCTCTGCCTCGTCTCTCGGATGGCGTCCTGCGCTGTGCTTCGGGCTTCTTCAACCTGTCTCTTCAGAGTGATCCCGAACCCGGACACCTCGGAGAAGAAGACACCCAGGAGCATTAGGATCACGAGACCGGCGACGACCATGGGCGGATCCGTCATCTGGGGATGACGGCACACGCTGACGACGGTGCCGTTCGATGCCAGCTGCTGGTCGCACACCTTGGCCGTGAAGAACAGGACGACGGCCGTACCTGCGGCGAGGACCACCAACGAAGCCGCGATGGACGGACCGCTTTCCAGCTCGCTCGTCGACGGACCGTCGAGCCGTCATCAACTCCACTCGAGGTCATCCCTCACCCTTCGACGCCTGCTGGCACAGGCCGCCATGCTGGCTGCCCCAACTTCCGTCTGGCAAGCAGCGATTACGGCCCGACACACCAGCTGGCAGAGGCTGGCCGACTACCAGCAAGCCTGAACACGCGGAGACCTCCGACCGGCTCATGACGGCCGCCGCCCAGGTCCTGTTCCTGGGACACCAGACCGCTGACCGCGCCGCGTACGAGGACGCCAACCGCACGCTCCTCCGCCGCGCTGGTCGGCTCGCTGCCGCTGGGACGGCGAGCCGCCGTCCGGCAGGGGCGGCGGCACCGCCGACACCGCCATCGAAGCACGCGAGGCCGAACTCACACGACGGCCTCCAGCGGCGCGTACCCGGCGGCCGGCGCCTCGCCCTGGGGCAGGTCGGCCCGCCATAGCCACTGGTCCGAGAGGTCGCGGAAGCGCGAGGCGAAGCGGAAGCCGAGCATCTCGTACAGACCGAAGGCCCCATCGAAGTACGAGGCTTGGTCGGTCGCGCCCATCTCCGGGCGCACTCGGATACGTGCAGCCGGCGGTCCGTGTCGACTTCGCGCCGTCACCGGCGCGGCTGTGGCCAGGCCCACCGTGGAGTACCTCGACCCGGGGGCCGGCCGGAGCTTGTCGTCGGCCACGGCCCTGGCCCCCCTCGGGCCCAACACGGCGACCGAGGGCTACCTGGAACTTTCTCTGACGTCCCGCCCCCGCTACTTGGAGTACGACGCCAAGGTACAGATGCGAATCAAGAACGACCAGGGGCAGACGATCTTTTGCATCTCCGGCTCGATCCCGGCTGCCCCGACTCCCTGACCGCCGTCGGTCGAAGACCCGTCGTGTCGTAGCCGACGCGGCGTGATCCTCCACAGCAACCCGTGTGCATCGAAGTTGTCCGCGATGGCGCCTTCGATGGGCAGTCACCACTGGTGCAGGCAAGTCGCCCGGCACGCCACCTACCAAGCGCTCGCCCCACCTCGCCTCCGCGACATCACCGCTCTGCGCCGCCGTCTGCTGCCTCTGTCCGTACGGCTGTGGTGGCACCCCTACTGGGAGATCGTCCCCTCGGCGCCGGCGGCACGTAGTGAGCCGGGTCCCCTCGCGCGCCCATGGAGGTCGTCCGGGTCGCGTGGCCGGCCTCCCCGGTCGACCACGAGCACGCAGGTCACGTCACCACGCAGTTCTACCGTGGTCGGCCCGCTGACATCCCCGTTACGGCTGCTCTGCCCCTGTCGCTTGGCTGGAGTGATGGGGGAGGGGACGGGTGGGATGGGCGGCGCGGCCGCGCCCAGGGATCGGCGCGCGCTCAGCGGGTTGCGCGTCTGCTGGGGCCACCGCGCCGAACCGTCGTCTGGCTCGGCGCCCAGACCGGGCGCCATGCCACGGGTCCGCGCCGTGCTCGGGGCCGGAGCGGGGGCCTCGTCGGTCGGCCGTGTGCAGCGCTGCCCTGGCCGAGTTCCAGGGAGCGACGCAACGCGGCGATGTCCCGGTAGGTCGCGGGCTCGGGCACGCGGCGGACACGACCCCCGGCCCGTGTACGGCCTGTCCGGCCGGCCGCCGTCGTGGCTCAGGAGTAGGTCATAGGGCAGCCGTACCGCAGGGAGTACTGCGCGGCGCGCAGGTAGAGCGCCACGTAGAAGGCCGCGTCCCGGTCCTCGGCCCACCGTCCCGGCCGCACCCGGGCGGTCCGCTCCGCCTCGCCCTCCAGGAACCACAGGCTCAGGGCGAGGTTCTCGCCCGCCGGTATCGCGTCCACGGGCAGTTCGACGGCGCCGGCCAGCCGCTCGGCCAGGGCCAGCACCCGCGGGGCTCCGGCGACCGCAGTCTGCTCCCCGGAGTAGGCGGTGCCGACGGGGAGCACGATCTCCTCCTCCAGCGCGAACGGCACCAGCACGTTCCAGTCGAGGAGAGCCGACAACTCCGCGTCGGTCAGCCGCGTCCTGCACAGCGCCACGAAGCCGTCCATGGACGGGCTGACCTTCTCCTCGAACCAGCCCGGCGCCTCCCGTGCGGCCTGCCGCAGCTCGTAAGGGGGCAGCCCGCGCCGCTCCAGCTCGGTGTTCAGCGCGACGGCGACGTCGCCGTACCCGTCCTCCCCGGGCCGCGACCAGTCCTGTGCGGCGATACTCACCAGATAGACACCCATGATCTCAACGTACCGGCCGCCACCGACAACGTCCGACCCCTCGTGGCGCCGTGCAGCGGGCGTTCACTCGTCCCATCCCGAAGTCTGCCGGCGCGCGGATGTGCTACCTGGTCAGGCATCACAAGACCACTTGGGTGGCAGCGGAGCTACTGGGTATCTCACCGCGCACCGTTGAGGGCTATGTGAAGGACCAGATCCGCCGGCCCTGTCCCGACTATCAAGCACTGATGCACCGCCTGTACCCGGCCACGCTTCCTGGTGCGGCGGGAGTCGGCCACCGTCTTGCACGTCCGGTTCCCCCGACAACTAGAAGATGTCGTTGTAGTCATGCCGGCCATCCCCGAACGCCTTCAAATCATCGGCCTGATCAGAGAGACTGCACCAGGGCACATGACCGTGCAGGCGGGCGGCGACCTTGCCGCGGTGGACGAGGCCGTGCCACCGGAGTGGACTCTCGACGCGCTGGCCGCTGAGGCGACACGGCTGGGCATCCGGAATGGTCGCAGTCAGGTCCGCCGGATCCTGCCGACCGAGGGGGTGCGCTGGCGCCGTACCCGACCCTGAATCCTTCGAAAGAACCGGAGTTCGAGGGAAAGGACAAGGATCGTGCGGTGATGACGAAACTTGGTGGAGGCTTGGACCGGTGCTTAGGGTCATCACACGGCTGTTCGGTTGGGGTAGCCGGTATCGAGAGCTGGGGGCGGGTATGGCAGGGATCAGTCGCCGAGGGTTGCTGCGCGGCGGAGTGGTGGCCGGTGCCGCGGCTGTCATGGGGGGTCAGGCATCGGCGGCGCCGGCCTCCGCGGGCATCAACCCGTCCGTTTCGGGTGAGGCGGCCCACGTCACTGCTCTGCGCAAGGCGCTGGACAAAGCGGCGGCGGGCGTTGCCGGGCCGGACGGCGTCGACAGCAAGGGCCGGATCATCGTGAAGGCCGGCTACGAGGGCGTCCCCACCTACACGCTGCTCGACACCCTGGTCATCGGTGGCAACACGGTTCTGGATGCGACCGGTGCCCGGTTCGTCGCCAAGTTCCGTACCACCATCAAGGACTACACGCCTGACCGCAAGAACCAGCACTCGCCCAGTCCTGTGTACGAAACTGATGAACAGGGCAAGTTCGCCGCGCCGGCTGTCAGTGGTGCCAAGGCCGCCACCATGCTGATCAACCACGTTCCCAGCTCCGCCACGACGGGCTACTCGGCGCCTGGCAACATCATGGTCAAGGGCGGAGAGTGGGATCCCATCTCCGCATGGGTGTGGGAGGACTCCGGCGCGACTCGGGCCCGTGCCGACAAGGCCCCGCCGATGAATGTGCTGACGTTCGTCCATACTCAAGACGTCGAAGTCGAAGGTGTGACGGTCTGGAACGTCAAGTGGTGGCACGCGGTTGAGCTCAACGCAGTGCGTCGGGGCGTGGTCCGGGATTGCCTTTTCAAAGGCTGGGTCGAGGACCCGACACAGGGTCTGTGGCACGGCGAGGCGGTCCAGCTCGACTTGCCCCTTTCCGGTAACACCTGGGCCGGTGCCAGCGACGGCACACCGACCGTGGACGTGCAGGTATTGCGCAACTACGCGGGTGCGTCCGATTCCCAGCCCGCCTGGGCGAAGCTGGTCGGCTCCCACACCGGCGGCAAGAAGGTCGGTCAGGTACACGCCCGCGTCCTGATCGAGGGCAATGTCGTGGACAACGCCAAGTGGGACGCCGTCGGCGCGATGAACACCACGAGCATCACCGTCCGCGGCAACACGATCAACGAGAGTTGTGGTGGCATCTACGTCAGCTCTCTCACGGCGAAGACGCTCGGTGAGTCGCCGGTCCCGGTGGGTCCGAACCCGATCTCGGGAGTCGACATCGTGGACAACCAGGTGACGGTGGCGGCAGGCAGCTCCGGGGCTCAGCGCGACGCGGTCCGTGTGGCCGCGGACACCGACGGATTCGTGTCGCCGGTGAGCGATGTCGCGGTCACGGGCAACACGGTCAGCGGCGGCGGATTCTCCTACAGTTTGCATGTGTCGTTCCGGCCAGGCACCACGCCGCAGCGCTGACGGCCCTGGCGCAACACCGAGCACCCCGGTGACCCCGCCGGCACCTGCGTCGCCGAGCGAACCGGCCGCTGGTCCGCCCGGTGACCAGCGGCCTGTCCACCTTGGCAGGCTGCCGGCGTCCCGCTCCGGTCCCGGACCGGCGGGGGCCCTGGATCTTCGACGGCGCCGAGGGCGGCGGCGGTCCCTGTTTCTTCACGTCGGACGCACCTGCCACCTCGCCCACACCAGCCGCAACCCGGTCCCACCCAGCCGAGACAGGCACCGGTCCGGTCGCGTCTGCGGGGGCCTCGGCCACGATCGAGCCGGTTCGGCCCTCGTCGGGCCGCAGAGTGCCGTAGGCGCACTCAACGGTGCCACCTGGCGAGGTGCACGGTGCTGGGACCTTGACCGTCCGGAGTGGCCGGGCTTCAGATCGTGGGTCAGAGTGACCTGATCGACCGGCTCTTCGCCGTTGGTCGGCGACGACGTCCGGGTAGTTGTGTCCCCGTCGTCGGAAAGATCCGGGCCCGCAGGTGAGGCTGACAGTCGCCCCGGCGTACGCCGATGACACGTTCAGCGCGAGGGTCATTGCCACGCCCCGCCGATGCTCACGGGCCGTGTGCCCGCCGCCGACCGACCAAAGCCAGAAGTCTCTTACATGGGCCGGATCGTCCGACGGCGGGGCGGCGCTGGCGCCGACCTTCCGCGAGGGCTCCGCCCGGGCGGCCCGCAGATGCCTGAGCCCGAGCATGGTCGGGGCCTTGGGAGTCAGCGGCGGACGGTCTCCGTGGCCGAGTGGACCCCGGTGCAACCCTGCCAGTCCACTCAGCTTCCGACTGCAACCTGCATCCGGCAAGCTGGTGTTGCAAGGTCCTGGTGAGCGGCTGCCGGGCGGCTCTGCGGCCGGAATTGGCTGGAGTTGGTATCAGTGCACACGTCAGATGCGTCGTGGGCGGTTTGGGCAAGGCGGTGTGCGTCGCTCCAGTCACGCCCTGCCCGAATGCAGCTCAGTAGTTGAGAGAGATCCACTGCTGGAAGTTGCCCGCGTTGTAATCGTGGGTGTACACCTTTTGGTCGGCGTTGCTGTCCAGGACCTTGTTGGTCGCCTGGTTGGTGAAGATATAGCCGTGGTCCAGTTTCCGAGAGACCCAGGTTTGGTTGTTCCGCCTCGTGCAAGAGTGGGTGTAGACCGCGTTCCACACGTTGCTCTCCAGGCACAGCCCTGTTGCGTAGTTCTGCAGCTCGAAGAACCTGTAGTCTTCAACTGAGCCCGTGAGGGAGACCTTCCACCTCTGGAAGTTGTTCACCCCGCTGCTACAGGGCCGTGTGTAGACGTCTCCAGCGGCGTTGCTGTCCAGGCAGTAGCCGGTGGCCACGTTCTTCCAGCCACGCAGGACGTATGAAGAAGCCGCCGTGGCATCCCCTGCTATGGCCACCTGCTGTGTCACGGCGGCAAGCGTCACCAGGAGGACGGTCAGCCATCTCTTGTTGCGCACGTTTTCTCCTTTTCGCTGTGTGGACCCTCCGAATGACGTGGTGGCGTCATGACTGACTTCCGCTCAGGATGGTCGGATCCGTGCGAGAGGCCGGGCGCGGACCCGGAGCAGTCGGGCCGCTGTCAGCAGGGCTGCGGCGAACAGCAGGGGGCCGATGGTCTGGGGGGCCTGCTGATGGACAGCGCCGATCACCGCGTCGACGATCTGGACCGCGCCGTTCAGCGCGAGCAGCAGGCCGAGGGAACGCCAGGCGCGTACCGCCAGCAGCCAGACCAGTCCACCGAGCAAGACGATGCTGCGGGCCGCCATGTAGGCGGCGTACGTCCTGGCCGCGGCCTCGTCGCCTCCAGCCACCAGGCCGCCGGGGGCAACCAGGCTGGACACGGTGAAGTAGCCGGACGAGACCACAGTGAGGAGCGCGACGAGCCCGCCGAACCGGCGGACATTTACTGAGGGAGCCATATCATTCGGTGACCGAATCATTTGGCCAGGCTAACATCGGCGATGTGGCAGCGGAAGAGTCTTTGACCGACACGGTCGGTTTCTTGCTGGGCAAGCTGGGCCAACAGGTGAACGTGCGGTTCGCGGGTCTGCTGGCCCCTCTCGGGCTGCGCCCCCGGCACTGCGCCGTCCTGGAACTCCTGTCCGACGGACCCCTGGCGCAGCTGGAACTGGCCAAGGCCGTCGGCGTGACCGCCAGCGTGGTCGTGGACATGCTCGACGAGCTCGAGCAACTCGATGCCGTACGACGGGTGCGCGATACCGTGGACCGTCGGCGTCAGCTCATCGAACTGACGCCGACCGGCCGCGAGCTGCGACATCAGACGCTCTCACTGGCGCGACAGAACGACGAGGAACTGCTGGCGGCGATCAGTCCCGCCGAAGCAGAGGCCCTGCGCCACACCCTTGGCCGGATCGCCGCCGCGACGGGCCTCGTCGCGAAGTGACGCACCAGGCAATCGGTTAAGCGACGGCATCACCGCCAGATCCGCGGGCCGGGCCGCCCACTCACCGTCCGCCGCCGGGCAAACCACCCCTAGCGACACCGCCGCGCCGGCCCGGGGTCCACCACCCCGAGCGCCAAGTGGCTGGCGGGACGCCCGCCGGCACCTGCCGCCAAAGCGCTTCCAGAGCCTGCTCACGGGGCAGTGAGCGAGCGCTGAGCGGCCAAAACCAGGTCGACCCGGAGCCGTCCGTTGACCGATCATGCATGCATGCCCCTGAGAGAGACCCTTGCCCGGGTCGACGCCGACCTGGCCGCCGGCCGGATGCCCCTCGCGCGCCAGCGACTGCGCGGCCTCATCTCGGCCTTCCCCGACGACCTGACGCTGCGCCGTCGTCTGGCCGGGGTGTACCGGCTCTACGGCGACGCAGCCGAGGCGGGACGCTGGATGTACCTCGAGGAGGACCGCGACCCCGGCGAGACGGCTGCCTTTGAGACGCGGTACGCATCTCCCGGGTGGAGGATGAAGGCCCTCGCCTGGCGCGGATCCGAAGAGAAGGCCGCCACCGCCTTCGCGACGGATCAGCTGGTCGCGGTGCGGACCGCCTGCGCCGAGGAGTTGGGGCACCCCGTCGCCTGGGACGACCCCGCCTCCTACCGGCACGACCTGGAAGACGCGTGCGAGGCGCCCTCTCCGCCGTGGACGGTCGGCGGTGTGCTGGCGGGCGCCGGCTGCCTGGTCGTGGCCCTCGGATTCCTCGCGATCTGGGTGAACGGACTCGTTGCCCTCTTCGACTGACCCAGGTGGGCCGCTTCTACGACCACGCCGGCTCGGTCGCTCGCCGCACGGCACCCCTCGCACCGCCCTGCCGGTAAAGCAGACGCCCACGGCGGGACGTCCCTGAGAGCGGCCCACCTCCCACCAAGTAACGGGGCGGTCGAGACGCCCAACACCCGGCCTCGGCAAGGTTGAGGAAGCCCGGCCCAAGGGCTGCCTGCGCGTCCCTGGCGGCCCTCCGCATGCCCACCGACGAACCCGGTCGCAGACCTGCGGGGCGCTAACGCAACTTGGCGCCAACGCTGCCGTTGGGTCGTACCTTTCAGGACTAGGTGGACGCTGAGCGACCAGGGAGCGGCGGTGTCGGACAGTCGGTCAGAGCGTCGCAGTCCCCGATGACCGTGAACCAGCCCCCTGCCCTGTACGTGCAGGACGTGACCCCCGGGACGGCATGCATGCCGTACGCCACCGCTACACCGTCGACCAGGCCCGCACCATCGCCGCCGCGCTGGACCACGCAGGGGTCGCCGCGATCGAGACCGCCCACGGCGGCGGCCTGTCCGGCTGCGTTCGTGGCCGAGGTGACTCCTTCACCGGAGGAGTCCGCCGAAGACAGGCCCTGGCTGTAGCGCAGGCGCTGAACCCGTTCACCTGCGTGGCCCCTCGGAATACATCCGGTGGGGCCACGTCGTATGTCACGGCAGACTCGGCGCATCAGGGCGACGCCCCGGTGTGAACGGCGTATGAAACCCTTCCCCCGCGCCCGCCCTCTGCGTTGACGCCCAGTGCGCGCCCTGCCAGGGTGCATGATCATGAGGCTCTCCGCTGTCCGCACAGGGATGTGCGTCGTGCTCGTGGCGCGGCGCCATGTCGACCTGTGCCATCAGGCCAGCGCGATCTGTAGCTGAAGCCCGGCTCTTCCTTCTCCTCTTCTTCCCTCCCTCGCCGTGCCCGTCCTGGGGCACGGCCATCTCCGAGGACCCCCATATGTCTGCAATATCCCGTCGTGCCTTCACCGGCCTGATCGGCGGCGGCGCCGCGACGGCGGTCGCGGGCACGGTCGCGACCGCCGAAGCAGCCACCCCCGCCGAGCGCCCCTTCCGCGCCCGTGCACACGCCGGCCGGGGCCGGCGGCCAAACATCCTCTTCGTCTTCGCCGACGACCTCGGCTGGGCCGACCTGTCCGTCTACGGCGCCCCGCACATCAAGACCCCGAACCTGGACCGGCTCGCCGCACAGGGCGTGCGGTTCACCGATGCCTACTCCGGGTCGGCGACCTGCTCCCCGACCCGGTTCAGCCTGTACACCGGCCGCTTCCCGGGCCGCACCAAGGGCGGACTCGCCGAGCCCATCGCCAACCGCAGCCAGGGACTGGACCCCAGTCATCCGACTCTCGCCTCGCTGCTGAAGAAGGCGGGGTACTCCACCGCGCTGATCGGCAAGTGGCACTGCGGCTGGCTGCCCGACTACAGCCCGACCAAGTCCGGCTGGGACGAGTTCTTCGGCAACTTCGGCGGGGCCCTCGAGTACTTCTCCAAGCTGGGCCAGCTCGGCGACTACGACCTGTACGAGGGCGACGCCGAGTACAAGGACCTGCGTTACTACACGACCGTACTGACCGAGCGGGCCGTGGAGTACGTCGGCCGGAGGCACGAGCAGCCGTGGCTGCTGAACCTCAACTTCACCACCCCGCACTGGCCGTGGCTCACCGAGGACGACGAGGAGACCGGCGCGGAGATCGCCGCGAAGGTCCGCGACGGCAACGTGCTCGGCGCGCTGCTGCACAACGACGGCGGGTCGGTGACGAAGTACACGGAGATGGTGGAGAGCCTGGACCGGGCCGTCGGCCAGGTGCTGGCCGCGCTGCGCCGCTCCGGGCAGGAGGAGAACACGATCGTGGTGTTCTCCTCCGACAACGGCGGTGAGCGCTTCTCCTACCAGTGGCCGCTCAGCGGTGAGAAGGCATCGCTGCTGGAGGGCGGTATCCGGGTGCCGACGATCCTGCGCTGGCCGGACCGGGTCGACGGCCGGCAGGTCAGCCATGTCCCGATGTACACGCCGGACTGGACCGCGACCCTGCTGGAGGTGGCCGGCGCCCGCCCCGACCCGGCGTACCCGCTGGACGGCCACAACCTGGCCGGCTATCTGCTGCGCGGCGAACAGGTGCCGGAACGCGACCTGTTCTGGCGGGTGCGCGGCAACCGGGCGCTCAGACGGGGCGACCTCAAGTACTACCGGGACGCCAACGGCAGGGACCACCTCTTCGACCTCGCGGCCGACGCCCGCGAACAGGCCGACCTGGCCCCGGACCGCCCGCAGCTGCTGGCCGAGCTGAGGGCGGCCTGGGAGACGGTGAACGCAACCCTGCTGCCGTATCCCGGCTAGGCGTTGTCCCGTAACTGCTGGTTTGAGTGCGCCGGTAACGCCCGATGGGGTCAGCCAAAGAGGAGGTCGACGTCCTTCTCGATACCGCTGCAGGACGACCCCAACTGGCGGGCGTCGTCTGTGTGCCGTTGGAGAAGTGGGTCGGTGGTTCCGCCTCGAGACTGGTCGGTGATCTCCTGGTCGGCGATCTCCCGCAGGAGGGGCAGGGTCGCGGCGCACTGGATCGGCGTGAGGTCGGGGCCGTCATCGTCGGGATGATTGAGGCGCGATGCCAGGGTGGTGGAGACGTCCTTCCATGGGCGCTGTCCGCCGAAGCCGTGCATCTCATTCAGTGCGAACCCATCGGCCGGTGCCGGCCACCGCCACACACAGCACTCCCTGAGCCCGTAACAGCACAGCGAGTCCTTGCGGCGACAGGTCCCGGTCCGTGGCAACACAGTATGACAAGCGTGGCTACGGCTTTCCTTGAACGGCCACCGCGGCGGGCCTGGTCGTCTGAGTGCGATCAGGAGTCGACGTGCTGGTCTTCCGTCCCGGATGCAACCGGCTCGGTGCCGAGCGGCCAGCGATAGCCGGCGTCATGCAGTTTGCTCAAAGCCGAGTGATCATTGGACACCAGCACCTGGGCCAACCGGGCTGCCGCGGCGACTACCGCGGACCAGCCCGGTGAGTCCAGATAGACCTCGTCGCGGGCAGAGGCGCCGACCGATTCCTGAACCGCGCTGTAGGCGGCACCAAGAGCTGCCATCAGCTCGACTTCCTCCTCGCTGCGAAGGCACTGCCCCAGCCAGAGCGACGGATTGCTCGCATCGCAGAAGTCGTCGAAGAGCACGTGCACGGTGTAGCTGAGGTCCTCGAACTGATCCGGATCGAGCCACACCTCTCGCTGTCACGTCGGGCTGGCCAGCGCCACGACAGCAGGCACGACGTGAAGCCGGTAGTGGGGCAGGGCAACACCGTGGTCAACCACGCGTCAAGAGTACGCACCTCGTGATCGGCCGGACAGCTCCTGGGCCGTTTTATTGGATCATCGGATCGTTGGACTGGGTGTTTCGTTGACTGATGCCCAGTGGGCCCGCATTGAGCCGTTGCTGCCGGACCGGACCCCCGGCGGGGCGGGCGGTGGCGGGATCACCGCAGCGGCGCCCTCCGGATCCCGAGTGGCTGATCCAGCATCGGCCTCAACAAGACGAACATTGACGCCGTGCACATCGGTGACTGCTGGGCCGCCAAGAAGAGCGGCCGATGCAAGCCGGTCACCTGCCAGCAGGCCGCCCACGCGCTCCGGCCGCCAGGTGGCGCCCTGCGTGCACTGCTGCCCGGAAGCGAAGCTGAAAGAAGTGGTCACGCATGAGCAGGGGGTGGCAGACGACGTCACCGGGTCACCCGGGCCGTATCGACTCAGTAGCCGTCCACCCCCAGTTCGGTGATGCCGGCGTAGAGCCAGCTCCAGACCGTGCCCGTCGTAGTGTCCCGGTCGGAGAGGTTCGGAGACAGGTCCGCAAGCTCTGACAGGAACAGCTCCGTCACGCCTTCCTGGCCGCCCTCCACCGGGTACGGGTGCCAGCAGGCATTGCGGTAGCGGTCGATGGTCTCCAGGGCACGGGTGAAGACGTCGAGGTCCGGGGCGAGCGGCACCAGTACCTCGCCGGTACGGCGGGTCAGGCGGCTTAGGATGTGCACCGTGCCGTCGTGACGGTGGAGGTACAGCTCGCCGTAGTCGGTGGCGCCGAACGCGATCAGGTCGGTGGCGGTCACCCCGTTGGGCAGGCTGTCCTGCGGCAGGGCACCGTCCGCCGGTGGGCGCATCGCGTCGAGCGGGTGGGTGTCGTACTGGGCGCTGTGGCACACCCACCAGGCGGGCAGTCCGATGTCTCGCAGATACTGCCTGCTGCCCGAGTGGACGAGTTCCGCAGGCAGGTCCCTTTCGGCGATGCGCACCACGTGCCGCACGCCGAAGGCGTCGTCGACGCGGGCCGCGGTGAGCGGGCCCGTCGGCCGCCGTACGGCGGGGGCCGCTCCGGGCGGGGGTTCCTCCGCCGACGTGGAGTCGAGGCCCGCACCGCGGGGCCAGTCCCGCAGTGCGTCGGCGTCCGTCTCCACGACCGTTATGCCGTGCACGCTCTCGATGAGATGCCGGGTCCGGCCGCCGTCCACCGCGAAGGCCACGGCGCCCTCCCACTCCTCCGGGAGGAACAGGTCCAGATCACACAGCGCGGGAGCGTCGGCGGCCCCGGTCGCGGTCGGCGTGTCGGTCAGCGCCGCCTCGTCCACGCCTGTCACCCGGTGGCCGGTTGCCGCATCGAGCCACAGGGGGCCGCGGTGGTCGCTCACCTCGACGAGTTCCCGGTCGCCGTCCACACACCGGCGGACCCGGAAGTAGTCGCCGTTCAGGCTCGGGTGGACCGGAAACCAGTGGGCCGGCCGCCACCACGCCCACACCGTCCGCCACGGCATGCCGGGACCGGCCGCCGCGATCCGGTCGGCGTACGCGTCCTGACCGATGGCCTTCGCCGCGAAGTGCAACCAGGATGCGAACTCCGCGGGCGTCACCTCCGCGCCCCCGAAGATCGCCTCGGCCTGCAGAAAGACCTCACCTCCGACGCCACGTGTCCGGTCGACGTCGCAGAGGTGGTGGCGCAGCGCCGCGCGGTCGGTTGCCAGCAGCCGTGCGGGATCTGCCAGGGCGCTGTCAAGATCGTCAGTCATGCGGTCATGCTGCCAGACGGCGCTGACAGCCGGGCGCACACCTGTCCTCGACCCCCTTCGACGGGCACTTCGACGGGCTGCGTGGTCTCTACCACCATCCCTTCGCCCTCCGGGCTTTCGGCCTGGTGCTCGGCGCGGAGTGGATGCTGCGGGTCACCCGCGACCACCGCCTCACCGGCCTCGAAGTCCTGCGCCGCCTGGCATTGCAACCCGGCGGGCGCGGCCGCTACCTCCTGGTGCGACTGCGCGTCGACGAAGCACCGGACGGCTCCCGCGTCGCGCACCTGAACCAGTCCGGCCCCGCCCCCCACTACCGCGCGGTGCTCCCGGCCGATCCACGCCTGCCCACCCCACCGGGCCCCGCCGCCAAGGACGACGACGCCGGCACGCACGTGCACGCCCTTGCACCGCCCGGAGCGTGTCCCACAGCCCCTCCTTTGTGAACGTCCGCCTCCTGGGCCCCGCCGGTGCACGCTCCACGCTGCGCGGGCCGCGCGGGACACACCGGTCCGCGGAGCACTGGCACAGCGATATGGCAGCCATGGACGGGGCCCCGCAGACCACGGTGCTGTGGGTCGAGCACACACTGCGACGCGGCACGGTGCCCATGGGCGTCCACGACTATCTGCTCCGCGTCACCGGCCCGGCCCCGCACCTGGTGCGCTGCGAGGAGCGCCCGGTGTCGATCCGGAGCAGCGAGGTGACCTGTGACATCGCCCTGTGGGACGAGCGCGCCCCCCCGCGCGCAATTACACGGCGTCGTCCTGGTCACCCGCCCTTCCTGACCCCGCACGAGGAGGACTACGGAACGGCAGGCGGCCATGACACGCACGCGCCGCGCCCCTGCCCGGCCCGCCGACGGGCTGGGGGGACCGCGCCTAGTTGCTGCCCTTGTCGTCGTTCTCCTTGAAGCAGACGACGAACGATCCTTCCGCGCCCATCTGGGTGAGTGAGCCGGTCGTGCCTGGAACACCGGAGCACGAGAAGGTGTCGACAACTCCGTCCTTGTCCATTTTCAGGACCTTGTAGTCGGCATGCGGGTCGGTGCAGTCGAGCTTCTTGGTCTTCGCGTGCTGGTCCGTCCCGACGTTCTGGAAGCAGTCGCCGGCGTGGAGCGTGGCGGACTGGTCCTTCGTGTCGTGGGGGCCCAGGGTCACGAACGCCACCAGGCCCGCGAGGACAAGGACCACACCGAGGAAGATCAGGCGGTTGCGCCGTATCTGCGCGGGGGTGTACGAGGTGGTCGGGCCGCCCAGGGGCGGTGTGTGGGACACGGGCAGTTCCTCAGGCAGTGGGGACGTGTGGAAACGGCCAAGAAGCAAGCCCACTTGGCCAGTCGCAGAGTACGGCACGGAGACGCGAGCCGAACGAGCCGCGGGCCCCTCTTGGAAGGACACCGAGGCCCTCACAACGTGCCGAAGACGACTCCCCGCCACGTCCAGCCGGATGCGAGGACGCTCTCGCGCAGTGGCTCGCGGATCCGCACGCTGTCGAAACGGAAGGTTTCCACCACCTCAAAGCGACCGTCCGCCCCGCACCCGAACGTCCCCTGACGGCTGACGGCTGACGGCTGACGGCTGACGGATCGACTCGGCCCGCGCGAGTAGGTGGAGGTCACCTGGAGCCGCGTCGGGGTGCCGACCCGGCTGAGCTCCCCCTGTTCCTTCAGAGCACTCACCTCATGTTCCTTGTGGTCCAGCCGCATCCGGATCCCACAGCGTGACTGATCCGGGACCGGACGGCAGTCTGCTGCCAGTGGACTTCGGGGCGGGCAGAGATGACGGCGTCGACGGAGGCCGTGGTGGAGAGGGGGACATCGACGGCTCCGGCCCAGCTGGTGCCGAAGCGGACCTAGATCGACTGCGGGGAGCGGACCCAGCCGAGCCGGACCATGTGGTTGACGCCGGCACGGCGAGGCGGGCGGCGACCTGCTCGGGTCCGAGCGTCACGCTCCAGGGCAGCCTCCCAGGGCGAGTTGGAGGGTGGCTTGACCTCGCTGGAAAAGCACTCCGCCTGACATGCCGCCAGCTGACCGGGCCCGGGCACCCCGCCGGGCCGTTGGTCTGTCAGGCGACTGTTCCGCCCGCATTGCGGATCAGCCGCTGGAGCACCTTCACTGTGGTGACGTAGTCCGCGTCGTCGATGCCCTTGTGGAGGGCGGCGCGGATCGCCGGCGCGTTGCGCGCGAGGTCGACGCGGGCCTGTTCACCCTCCTCAGTGAGCCACAGCCGGTCCTCGGCGTCCCGGGCCAGCCAGCCGCGTTCCAGGAGCACCTCGGCCTCCGCCGCCAGATCGTCCTCGGGCCGCATATAGGAGGCCATGGCCTTCCTCAACTCGGGCAACGTCATCCCCTCGCCGTCGGGCGAGATGTCGTTCACGGACAGGTTGCGCAGCAGCCAGAACTGGGGCTGGGTGTAGCCTTTTTCGGCCTGCTGGGCCCGGGTGTATGCGATGAGCGCCTCGTAGGCGACACCGGTCCAGTACGCGGCGGGTTGCCCGGCCAGATCGGCGTCCAAGCTCTGTTGGGCCGTCATGGTTTCCCTCCTGGTGCCTCGGTCCGGAGCCTGCACGTTGGGCAGGTCACGCAAGGACCGTAGGACCTCAAGTGCAGTTGAGGGCAAGTGGGTGATCATCCGGACGTCGGCGCGAGGACGACGATTTCAGCTCCAGGCTCCGCGCTGATCAGGCTCATGGAACGATCTTGGGATGGCTCGTGGGGGATCCAACGGGCGAAGAATGATCACGCCTGGCAGCGGTGTTGCCACCGCTGCCGAAGACGGGACGCAAACCGCAGGATCGGCGGCAGGTCTCCGACTGGATCTGGTGGCGGCCCAGAACGGGATCGCTCTGGCGGGATGTGCCCGACCGGTATGGGCCATGGGAGGCCGCGTACTCGGTCTTCCGGCGCTGGCAAATCGACGTCACGTGGCCACACATCCTGAAGAAACTGCAGGTAAAGGCCGACGCAGCCGGACAGAACGAGTGGGAGGTTGTCGGTCGGCTCCACCATCTGCCGAGCCCACCAGCACGCTGCCGGGGCGCGGAAAAAGGGGCTTGCGATACGGGCCGGACGCGTGCCGACGGGCTCGCGGACGAGCCGGACGACCACGCGCCCGGCCGCTCCCGTGGCGGCCTGACCACCAAGAGCCACCGCGCCGTCGACTTCTCCTTCCCCCTCCTTGCCGTCGTCGTCACCGCCGCTCAACGGGCCGACGGTCGACGCGCCGGTGTTCACCGCGTGCCGCGCCCCAGGGGGAGTAGACCATAGGGGCATGGCATTCGACACCACGCAGACCACCGGGACCGCTCTGGTCACCGGCGCCTCCTCCGGAATCGGCGCCCTGTACGCCCGCCGGCTCGCCGAACGGGGCTGGGACCTCGTCCTCGTCGCCCGCCGCGGCGACCGCTTGGAGCGGCTCGCCGCCGCGTTGCGCGGCGAGCACGGCGGCACGGTGGAACCCCTCGCCGCCGACCTCTCCGAGGCGACCGACATGGCCCGGGTCGCCGAACGCGCCGCCGACGTGGACCTCCTCGTCAACAACGCGGGCATCAACGGCTACGGCCCGTTCGCAGAGACCGAAGCCGGCTTGCTGACCCAGGTGCTCGCAGTCAACGTCACCGCCCTGACGGTGCTGACCCGGGCCGCCGTGCCGGAAATGCTGGCGCGCGGGCGGGGCGCCGTCGTCAACGTCGCCTCGCTGCTGGCGTTCGCCGGAAGCCTCCCGCCGGAGCGGCTGCCCCACCGGGCCGTGTACGGCGGCACCAAGGGGTACGTCGTGACGTTCACCCGTACCCTTGCCGCCGAACTGACCGGGTCCCCGGTGACCGTGCAGGTCCTCTGCCCGGGCCTGACCGCCACCGAGTTCCACCTCACCCGGGGCGACGTGTCCGTTCCCGGCGAGGAGAAGGTCCACGACGACGGCGGCATGCCTCCCGAAGACGTCGTCGACGCCTCGCTGGTGGCGCTGCGCGACGGTGAGACGGTGTGCGTGCCCGGCCTCGGCAACCCGGCTGCGGTGGACGCGCTGGCCGCCGCCGAGGGCGCGTTGCGCGCCGGTTCCCGGGGCAGCCGGATCGCCGCCCGCTACCGGTAGCAAGGGACCGCGGCGGACTGACCCGGCGCCCCGCGCTGGGCCAGATCGAGACGTTCCCGCCGACGCGGGGGTGTTCCAAGTGGGAGGCGGTCGGCTACACCCGCGACTGGAGCAAGCGCCAGTCGCCCCCGCACCTGTGCTAGGACTGCCAGGGCCAGGCCGTCGCAGCCGAGCAGCAGGCCGGAGCCCGGCGAACGGGAGCGCCAGGCGCAGGAGCGCCTGCGCCAGGAGGCGCAGGAACAGGAGGCCGCGCAGAAGGCCGGCAGCTGGTTTTCCCGCTTCCGCACCTGACCAGGGCAAGCCACAGGCACCGACCACGTGGGCAAGCCCAAGACGTTTCCTGGGCAAGCCCGCGTTGTCAGTGGCGGCTGCAACGCTTGGCCGTATGAACGGCGATGAGCAGCTGCGGAACGGCCGGGTCTACGGCGCGGAGCACGACGACCCCCATCCCGGCCCGCTCCCACACCGGACCTACGCCGAACTGGTCGGCGGGCCGCTTGGACGGTCTGCTGCTGGACATCCACGGGTGGCGGATCGAGGAAGTCGACGACGGTGCCGCCCTGTCCACCGAACTCGGACGGTGGCCCGGTGGCCGCGCCCTGTACGACCCGCATCCTGGCGAACCCCGCACGTCTGGCCTGGGTGTGAGCTGCCGCTTCTACTACTCCGGCGACACGCCCTGACCGCAGGCCCGACCACAGACCCGACCACGGCAGGTCAGGAGCCGGTGATGTGGTCGAACCCGCCCAGCATTGGCGTCAGCTCCTGAGCGCACCCGCACAGCGTGCACGGCCGCATCCCCGGCTTCTCCGCGATGTCCAACGCGTGCTCCACATCGAGCAGCGGTGCACCCTGCGGAGCTTCTTCGCAGTCCGGCGTGTGCAGCACTCCCCGGGCCGACCCCCGCCCCTCACGCACCTTCGTCAACACCCACCCCGAAGGCCGGGGCTGCCCGAGCACCTCGCAGACCGCCGACTGGGGCGAAGGCCGACCAGGCCCTACATGGTCGGGGGCCCGGACCCACACCCGGTACTCCGCTGCCTCCACCCCGCCGTCCTCGCGGTCCCGGTACGACGGCAGCCCCACCAGGTACAGCCAGCCCGTCTCGGTCTGCCGACGCCTCCACAACCGCGCGACGGCCTCCTGCTCCGGATACTCCAGCACCGGACCGGCGGGCAGAGAACGTCGGCTTGTACGGGGTCACTGTTCGCACGGCGTGGTCAACTTCTGCGGTACTGCGGAAGTTGCAGGGACCGGATGGCTACCGCACCGGTGTGCAGGGGAGTTCAACCCTCTGTGGGACGCGGGTCGCACAGGGCGGATCGTAGGTTCTGATACCACGACGGTGCCGGACGACCGCCGGCACCACGCTCGGAAGAAGGGGGGAACCTATGAACAGGTCGTCGCGACCCTCGCGGTCTGCATGGCGGTGGATTCCTCGTCGTACAGAGGAGGGCAAGGAGGGTAAACAGACGAGGCTGCACATCGCTCGATGGGGAACCGGTGCCGTGGCTCTGGCGTCCGCCCTGCTCTTTGCCGGGGCCACGGCCGCCGTGGCCGGGCCCGGACCGGCTGCGGGCACGGCGTCCTCGGCCGGTCAGCTTGCCGCGCCCTCCTGTCAGTCGGGGCGAACCTGCCTGTGGCCCAACGCGAACTTCCGTGGATCGGCGTACTACTTCAAGAACGACTACGCTGACTTCACCCGGTTGAGTCGGCCCGCGGGGTGTACTCACGCGGGGTTCAACGACTGTGCGAGTTCGGCCTACAACGACGGTCGCCAGTGCACCGTGTACCTGTGGACGAGGATCAACTACTACGGGAGTTACCACAGTCTGTCCCGAGGGGACTACATCGTGGACTTCGGGTCGCGGTCGGGGCCGCCGGCCGGGTACGGGGATCCGTCGTTCAACGACTCGGTGAGCTCGCTGCACTGGTGCACGCCGAGGTAGGCCGACGGTGAGAATCGGATGTGGGGGCCGGTGTCTGACGCTGACACTGTTCCTGGTTCTGTGCCTGGTCGGCTGCGTCTCCGCGCAGCCGGCCAGGCACCCGGAGGGCACCGCACCGGCTACGCTCCGCGTATCGGTCACCGACCTGGCGACCCGGTCGGGGGCGTGGCCGGCCTCCCAGCACCTGCTGGAGACGGCGGTCAGCCGTCTGGTGCAGCGGTGCCTTGACGCACATGGATTCGCTGTCCCTGACGGGGATCCGTTGCCCCTGCCCGCACCGGAGGACGAGGCCGCGGCGATCGGCCTGCCAAGCCGCCGGGATCACGGATACGGTCTGGGACCGGACCGGGACCACTCGCCGCCGCGGCAGGCGCAGGAGCGGTACTACGAGCGACTGCCAGCGCGGGAGCAACGACGTTATGACATAGTCCTGTTCGGCCAGAAAGCCGACCGGGTCACCCTGGGCGTCGGTGGGCGGCAGACCGTGGGCATGCCGGGAAAGGGATGCGAAGCGGACGGGCGTCGGGCCGTGGCCGGCAGTCTTGCGATGTGGGCGCGCATCGTCTACACCCCGGACCAGTACGACAACCGTCTGGCCGGGCAGGTGGCACAGGCGCCCACTTATCGTGCGGCGCTTGCCGCTTGGCGCACGTGCATGACCAGCCGCGGCTACCGGTACGACACACCCTCGTCCGCGCAGAGCGCGCTGCAGGAGCAGTATCAGCACAAAGGCGCCACAGCAGCCGTCCGCCGGCAGGAAAGAGTAGTGGCAGTCGCCGACGGCGAATGCGCTGCCCAGGTCCATCTCCCGTCAACCGCCCTGGCAGCGCGGCGGACTCTGGTGGCCTCACTTTCCGCAGCCGACCGCAGATCCCTGGAGGATCTGGCGGTTCACCGTGCTGCGGCGGTGCGTCGAGCCGCTGCTGTGCTGGCTGAACTCTCCCGCCGTGCCGCGCCGGGACCTCACGGCGCGGTGACGCCAAAGAGGGAGGGATGAGAGTCCGCCAGCATGCGCGGGGAGCCCCGCAGACTGTTCAGTCTCTGAGCCGCGCACGGCTCTGCAGGTGAGAAGTGAGACTGCTCGGCAGGTAATTTCTGACGCCAGTGACGCGGTGGTGTAAGCGCCCGGGGGCTAGTCCGCCTGCAGGACGAAGAACAGGAAGCACAGGAAGCTCGGCTTGGCCACGATGGCTCCGGGAAACAGCTCACGGGCGGCTGGATCAGGATCCGGCTCACCATGAGCTACCCCTGAGGCCCATCTGCTCTTTGTCTGGGGCGAGCGATTGTCGAGAGGTCCAGGTTTTTGTTCTCCCCCTTTGCCCGCCCCGCGAGTGGTTCCGGATGTCTCACGGGCTACGCGTCGGTGACGTCCCGGGGCGTAGCCGGACGGAGGGAGTCGATGTCCTCCATGAAACTCAACATCCGAGCGTTGACGAGGTCGGGGTGGTCGATCTGCGGGCCGTGTCCGGTCGCGGCGACGATCTCGGCGCGGGCGCCGGGAATCACCCGAGGAACGCGTTCGAGCTGACGCTTCGGGTGCACCAGTAGGCTGCGCTTGCCCATGATCAGGTAGAACGGCGTCCGGATGGAGCCTAGCTCGGCGTCGGACAGCGGCAGCGGAGCGGGACGGCGTATCCGGAAGGCCTTCACGCCGGCCTGGATCCAGGCGCGCAGATCCGGGTCGGATATGACCGGCTGCTCCAGCCACTTGGCCAGAGCCGGGCGCAGCCGCTTAGGAGCGAAGGTGGCGAAGAGGCTGGCGAAGATCCAGACGAAGAAGCGGAGCCCCACCTTCTCCAGCCCGCCCGGGTCGAGGGCGGTGACGGAGACGAGCCGTTCGGGCCGGCGGTGGACCTGGTTGATGACGAGCCAGCCGCCGTAGGAGGAGCCGACGAGGTGGACCTTGTCGAGGCCGAGGGCGCCGAGGGCCTAGTCCATCCACTGGGCGGCCCGATCGGGTTGCCACATCGGCTCGCGGTGGATGCTGCGGCCCGGGTCGCCGGGGGTGTCAAGGGCGTAGACGGGGCGATCGGCGCTGAGCGCGGCCGTGTTGGGGTACCACATCGCGGAGCAACCGCCCGAGCCGTGGATCAGGACGACCGGCGTACGGGACTCGGCTGCCGGGTCCGCAGGGCCGTACCGGTAGACGTGAGTCGTCCCGAAGCTCGTCTCCACGTCGGTCTCGAAGCGGATCGGTGCGCCCTTCGCGTAAAGCACGTCGCAGGCGGCGAAGTAGCGGTCGCGCAACCGGTCGTTGACGTAGCGCCCTATGTCGCGGCGCGTTCCGGGCGTGTTCTCGGGCATGGGCTACCTCCGTGAGATCCGCTCTTTATGATACGACCGTATCATATTGGTGATACGGCGGTACCGTGAAAGGAGCCCTCGAGCCGAGCCGGACGGCGAACAGGGATCCCACCAACCCCCACCACGGCCGGAGACACCACGGATGCCCAAGCGCGTGGACCACGATGAACGCCGCACCCAGATCGCTGAAGCACTCATCCAGGTCGCAGGCCGGCAGGGCCTGCACGCAGTCGGCATGCGCGACGTCGCCGCCGAGGCGGGCGTATCACTGCGCCTGGTGCAGTACTACTTCCAGACCAAGGAAAAGCTGCTCTTCCACGGCCTCCAACACCTGACCGACCGCTTCACCGCACGCGTTGGCGCCCGCCTCGCCGCTGCCGGCCAAGACCCCGGCCCCCGCGCGATCACCGAGGCTCTGCTGCTGGCCTCGCTGCCAACCGACGAGGAGAGCCGAATTTTCCACCTTCTCTACAGCTCCTACTCGATCCTGTCCGTGACCGACGAGGCCCTCGCCGCCCAGCCATTCATCGACAAACCTGACGCCGCCGAGAATGCCCTCACCCAACTGATCCAACAGGCACAGGAGACGGGCCAAGCCGATCCTGGAGCCGACGCTCGCACTGAGGCGATCAGTCTGCTTGCCATGACGGCAACCATGGGCACCAGCATCCTCGTCGGACAGCGCACGCCGGAGTCTGCCACCGCGGCACTCCAGTACCACCTCGACAGAATCTTCAATCGCAGCCAGACCTCGCCTACGACCCGGTGACTTCCGCTCTTGGCTTCTCCGGCATCGGCCTGAGGGGCTGCTGAGCTGAGACATCAGCTCGCGGTTGGTGGCCCGAGTGGCTGCCAGATACTCGTCGCGTTCACCAAGCCGCGAGTTGAGCTCCGCAACGTGCGGCTCGAGGTGGGTCAGCTTCTCCTCGAGGGCGTTGGCGTCGTGAAAGCTCCGAGCCCAGCAGCCGGCCAAGCCTCCTGACCGAGGACATGAGACAGCCGTTGTTCGAGTTCGACTGCTGAGCCTGGCGGGTGCGCGGCGATGTGGAGTCCGGCGAGGTGGATAGTGGCGGACTCACTCCCTGCCTCAGCCGTTCAGTACAGCCACACACACAACCGCCCTTCGGGCCGCCCGGCACCGTCGGACACCGGCCCAGCCTAGGCACCAGCGTCACCCAGAACCGGAGACATGGAACAGGCACGGAGCTTGTTCTTCAACCTTCGGCGGAGCCGCAGTGAGACCGGTAGGTTCTCCACAGTGACCTCGATGGAGACGCAGGGCCTCGCGTCGATGACCGACGAGGCCCAGTTGCGCTGGACAGCGCTGGGAGACACGGCCCGGAATCCGCCCGTGGTCATGCTCCATGGCGGTCCAGGTCTGCCGGACTACCTGGGCGATGTCGCCCCCATGGTCGCGGACCCTGCCCCCTGTACCGGTATGACCAGCGTGGCACGGGCGCCGGTCCCCGTGGCAGGGGTGCCATTCCCTTGCCCGGCATGTCGACGAATCTCGCCGAGTTGCTCGACGCATGGGACATGCCTAAGGCCGTGCTGATTGGGCACTCCTATGGCACCGACCTGGCGAGCCGGTTCTGCCTGATGCACCCTGACCCGGTTTCCGCGATGCTGATGATGTGCGGGCCATTGGTCGGTGATTGGCGTTCCGGGGACCGAGCGGAGCGAGGCCGCCGCATGTCCGCAGCACAGCAGGAGCGACTCCGTGCACTGGAGGAGACGCCGGACCGCACAGAGGAGCAGGAAGTCGAGCTGTTCACGCTGGCCTGGTTCACTGACCACGCCGATCCCGAACGCGGGTGGCACTGGGCCGCGCAGGGCGCCCGGCTGCGTCGCCCCGTCAACTGGGCTGTGAACGGTGAACTCGGCAAGGAACGACGCGGGGTCAACGGCCCACGGCGCCGGCGTCCGGCCAAGCTCCACGCTGACAAGGGCTACGACTACGACCACACTGCGCCGATGGCTGGGCAAGAGAGGCATCCGTCACCGCATCGCCCGCAAGGGCATCGAGCCCTCCAAGCGGCTGGGCCGCCCCCGCTGGGTCGTCGAGAGGACGGTCTCCTGGCTCGCCGGCTGCCGACGCCTGCATCGTCGCTACGAACGCAAGGCCGAGCGCTTCCTCGCCTTCGTCGGTCTAACAGCACTTCTGTTCGGCTACCGTCGCCTGGCCAGGACCATCAGGTCGTGAGTTGTCTCTGCTGGGGATCGAAGCAGACCAGCCCCGTCGAGTCGGCGAGGGCTGCCGCATAGGCGGGCGCCTCTTCTGCCCTGTCCCACCGCAGCGCGAAGTAGATGACTGGGCCCCTTGCCTCGCCGATCAACGGTCCCGCAGCCCAAGGGGACGTTTCCCTCACATCCTCGGTGATGTCACACCACCGCTCCAAAAGGGCCCCGACGTAGGCCGCGATGCGTTCGGACGGGGGTTCCTCGTCCTCACCGTCGAGAAAGCGGTCGTACGTCGTAGCTCATGCCCGGAGGCTCTCACACCGCACTGACAGACATGCAGCACTGGTAGCGACCGAACGAAACGGTGTCTTCCGTCGCCACAGGTTGCTTGCGCGGCCTGCAGTGCGGACTGACGCGACTGGGCAACGACGACGACGCCCCATTTATCACCTGAGGTATGTGGTCTCCGTGGGCACTTCCTGCCGCACTCCGCCGGAGGCCCCCGTCACGGGGCAGTCTGGGCACCGGCTATGTCTGCGCCGCGATGTGTCACTCCTTCGAGTTGAGCTCGTCGTACACCAGGTTCACCAGTCTTTCGGCCTCGGGTGTACGGGGATCCGTGGAGACCTCGTAGTACCCGCCCATGGTCGTGATCACGTCCTTGTGGGAGTCGTCGTGATCGTGCCGACATGTTGTGGGGTCGGCACTGTGCCACCACCAGATCGTGCTCCGGATCTCGTCCTTCGTCAGGGGTCCGTGAAGTGTGATGTCCCTCCCTCGGACCTTCGCCGTGATCCTCGCCGAGTCAGCGCCGGTAGCCATGCGTTCTCCTCTCCTTCCCGCGAAGCGGACGCCGTCAGCGCCCTGCGTCGATCACAGCAACGGCTACCCGGCCGAAGGCCATGTCCCACGGTCCGATCCGGTCAACAAGCGGAGGCGCTCTCTCGCTCAGTGCGGCTTCCGCGCTACGGCGAGGGGACAGGCGTCGGTTGCAGGGGCGCCCCGGTGCTGCCGGCCGTCCGTCGTACTGGTTTTGCCCCACCGCCTCCAGCCGCCCGCTGGGCGCCTCCTAGCGGCGCCCGCCCAGCCGAATGCCGGATCAGTCGGCCAGCAGGCGCGCTTGTCGGCGCAGCGGGCGAGCACCTGCGACACCCAGGCGAGCACCACGCCCGCTGTCCGGGTCCCGGCACATCAGCCGGACCGGCCGCGCCGACAGCCCCACCACCTGCGGATCGCGGCCCAGCAGCATGAGCCGCATGCACATGACATGCAACCCATGCAGCACATGCCAGCCGGTCGTGGCCGACCACCAGCCCGGCCCCCACTTACGTCCAGGCACCACCGGGAACGCCGCCACCGGCGCCAATTCCTCGAACTCACTGCGACGGCGGTCTCCATCCAGCGGCGTTGCACCAGAGTGCGTCTCCCGCGGTGAACCACGCCTCCACCGCGTCCGGCTCAGGTACCCGAAACCCGCCCTCGGGTGCAGCGGCCGGTGCATTCACCTGGTCCCTTTCGATGATCACGGACTCCACGCAACGTCATCACGGCCACCATGCGCAGGCGAACCGACCAGTGACCGCAGCAACGTTGCCGTAAGGGGGGTGAGCCGTGTGCGAGCCCCAGGATGCCGCACGAAGACTGGGCGTCAGTGCAGAGGTCCGCACTTTCCGCACCGTTGGCGCTGCTCCCCGAACGGCGGCGCACTGGCCCACGGCCCCATGAGCGGGCCTCGCTGGTCGACGCCCGCATCATCGGCCAAGCCGCTGCGGAACAGGACGCCCCACTCCGGCCGCCCGATACCGGTGACGTACACGGCTACTGGCTCTCCGGATTCGGAGGCATGGCCGGAGAGCGACACGTCGGCCATCGTCGTGAGCCGGGCAGGGCCGCCGCGCTGCCGCCGATCCCGGTCGACTGCGCCCACGGCGAACCCGGCGTGGACAATGACCCGTTCGTGCGCGGGTGACGTAGAGGTAAGGCGCCCGCTTTGCGAGCAGGGGATCGTGTGAACACAGAGAGCCCGACCGATGTGAGGCCGGGCTCTCCATCCCCGCTGGCGCGGGGAGCACGAGGACGACGCTGGCAGACCAGCCCCGCCGCGGAGGAGAGTTCCTGCGACGGGGCTGCACGACGTTCTAGGCCGGCAGCTTCAGCACGAACGGCACCGCGCCCTCAGGGTCGTTGGTGAACATGTAGTACACGAAACCGCCCCGCCTGCCGACGTCGAGGACCACCTTCCCCGTCACGCCCTGACCCGGCCGGTATTCAGTGTCCACGTCGTCTCCTTCGCCGACACCTTCCAGCGTGGTCGATTCCTGGGCGGCGGACGCCGAGTCCGACCACATCAGGTTGCCGTACGTCTCCACGCGAGCCGATGACTTCCCGATGTTCTTGAACGTGAACGTCACCTCGACGTACTGGCCGTGCTTAGGCTTGTTCGACGTTCCGATATCCGCCGGCGTCACGTACTTCGCCCCGACGAAGGTGACGCTCATCTTCCCGGTGGGCTTGTAATTCTCCCCGTACTTGTCGGTTTCACCCACCTCATACGTGCCCGTCCGGCCGACGCTCAGCGCCGATGCGGAGGAAGAGGACGGAGAGGGCGTAGAAGACGCCTCGGCGGGCGTTTGAGCCGCTTCCTGCGTGGCTGGTGCCTTCCCTGGAAGCGTCTCGTTCTTGCTCTCTGACGAGCATCCCGTCAGTACGACGGCAGACAGCAGCGCGACCGGCACAACGGCACGGCGGACGTAGGAGCGCATAGCCCATCCCCCCCATGAGTCGGTGGCCCTCCCTGGCCACACAGAGCCGCCAGCGTAAGGTACAGACGCTGGAGACGGAGACGCTGTGGCGTGGCAAGGCAGCACGCGCAGGGGCCGCCTCTCAGCCGCCTCTCAAAGGACTGGCCCGCATTCGCCGGCGCGTCATCCGCAGGGGCGCCCGGAAGGCGGGCAGCTGCTGGAACACGCGGTCCAGCAGGTCCTCGGTCGGCTTCCAGGGCCCGAGCTGCCGGCGGCGGGGACCGGCAGCGGCAGCTCCTGGTCGGCCTGGAGGACCATGTGCCAGGTGCGCCCATGGCGTGCAGGGCTCGGAGCCCTCGGGGTCCTGGTGGCAGTCGACCAGGCGCGCAATGCCGATCACGGCTCCGGTGGTCAGCTCCCGGCCGCGGATCGTGCGGGCGATCAGCGGGACGCGAAGGGCGGGCCGGTCGATCCGCTGGCCCGCGTGCAGGAGCATCCAGCCGCGCCAGCTCCACGGCTTGGGGCGGTTCTCGATGCCCTTGGCGCCGGTCAGGATGGGCCGCTTCTCTGGACGTCTCGGCGCGTGATGCAGGGCCTCGACGAAGTTTCTGCAGCTTAGCGGCTTGGATATGGAATGTAGCGTCTGCAACAGGTGTGGTGCAGGCGGGCTCACCGGTTTCTCCCTAGAGGGTGCGGGTGAAGGAGACCCGGTCGGGATCATGATGCTGACTGGAGGGCCTCGGGTACGTGGAGGCCAGACGCGGATACGTCGGCAAATGTCCCAGGACGTGGATCAGCCTCGCCGACAAGGGCCGCAGCGCGCTCCGGTCCGATGTGGCGGCCCTGCAGGAGATCGTCGCCTCCGGCGGCCGGGGTGGTGCAGAGCACCACCCCGCCGACGCTCCTGCCGAGCCCCGCTGACCCGCGGACCGGGCGGCGGCGAGGAGAGCGAGGACCGTGTCACCGAAGGCGGATGACTGGGCCACAATGCAGTCATGAATGATCAGGCCCGGTCTCCCGTTCGCCCACTTCTGCGTCGCCCCCAGGACGGCGAACTCATCGACGTCGCCGGTGTCGAGCACTTCTTCCGACTCACCGCGGAGCACACGGGTGGACGCTTCGCCTTCGAGGAGTTCATCCTCACCCCCGGCACCATCGGTGCCAGGCCGCACGTCCACGACGGACACGACGAGTACTTCTACGTCCTCGAGGGCGAGCTGACACTCCACACAGGAGACGGCGAGGTGACAGCCGGTCCCGGGCATCTGCTCGCTGCCACCCGCGGCACCCCGCACGGCTTCCGCAATGCGGGCTCGGTTCCCGCACGCGCCTTGTGTCTTTACACGCCCGCGGGCTACGAAAACTACTTCCGCGAAGTCCACGCCGCCGTGAGCGCCGGAGCCGAGGCGACTGACGAGCTCCTGGCGGAATTCCGCAGTCGTTACCGCACCAGCTCCTACCAGGCTGCCTCACACCCACAGCAGTAGCAGACCGGCCGGACTGCATCCGGGCTGGCATCGGTCAGCGAAGCAACAACCCTAAGGGTTGTTCCGTAACTGTGACATCTTTCGGAGTGGCCATTGATCGGGTGACCGGTTGGCGCACCGCAACACACGAGGCTCCTGTGCCGTTGAGAGAGGTGTTCGACGTCTCAACTCATCGGCACAGAAGCCTCGGTGGTGTCGCATCCTGCTGCACTCGACCTGCCTCACGCGCTGGTCGAGTGGGTAACCATGCTCACCGTCGCCCGTGAGGGTGACCGCCGCTGCAAACTCCCGCCCCACCAGCGGGCTCTCGTCGGCCTGGTCTACCTGCGCCAGCACGACACGCTCGCACAGATCGCCGCGGGCTTCGGCATATCCGTCGGCACCGCCCACGCCTACGTCACCGAGGACGCCCACCAGCGGCAGTCCCTCGACCGCGAGGTCGCCGGTGCCCAGCGGCGCCTCCTGGTCGAGGACGGCGGGCCAGCCGGACAGGTAGTGGTGCCGCTGCACGAAGGCCTTTGCGGTGGCCTCCGGGATGGCGATCACGCGTAGCGCTGGGCGCGGAACCCGCCTTCGGAGACGTGGCGCCACGTTGGGGTGCCGTAGCGCCATCGCTGGGTGAAACCGCGGTGGTCGCCGAGCTGCATGGCCCGCAGGTCGGCGGGCCGCGGCGTGATGATCGAAGTCATGGGCAGCTGCGCTGGGCGCCGGCGATGTGGTCGAGCAGGTCCTGGCGCCACCACAGGGCGTGGCGCATGCAGTTGTCCTCGCACTGGTGGGACTCACTGCATCCGCGCTCGTGGCGGCCGCCGGAGGTCCAGGCGAGGCTGTCGGCCGAGACCACGCTCTTGTGTGCGATCTTCAGCCCGGCCTTCTTGAAGCCGAACGCGTGGATGCGGATGCCGGCCTGCGCGAGGTCCGCCAGCAGCATCACGGGCAGGTCCAGGCGTGGGCGGCGGCGGGTTGGGCTTCCGCGGCAGGCGTGTGCGTATCCCGAACGGATGGTGGGGCGTTGGGCGGCATGGACCGGTGTCACGCAGAACGCCGGCCGCGGCTGATAGGTGAGAGGGATGGGCGCAGTGCAGGCGGAAGAGGTCGTCCTGGATCCGGTGGAGGCTGAGGGGGATGGGTACCGGCGCGTGCTCTTGACGCACCTGACGAGCTGGGTGCAGGAGGCGACGGAGGTGGTGACGGACCCGGACCGGTGTGACAGCGGGAGCCTGGAGGCCGCGTTGAACGAGGTCAATGGTGTCGTTTTCGACATCGAGATGGAGACGCAGCGCAAGCCGCTCGGGCTGGAGGCCGAACAGCTGCTTGAGGCGGCGGAACTGATGATGCGCCGGGCCAAGGGGTACGCCGGTCGTGACGCGAAGGCGCAGATGCGGTGCTCGCGGGCGGCGGCGGAGCTGGTCAACGAGGCGCACGAGTTCTACAAGACCCGCGACGAGGAGTGACCCGCCGCAGTTCCCTGCCCGCCCCGCCCGCCGCCCGTCTGCCCGCCGTTCGGGTTGGTCTTCCGTTGGCCCGCCGGGCTGGGCTGTCCGGTTCCGGCCCGTGGGCCGGTCCGTCGGCTCTACGGTGCACCGGTGAGCGACGAGACGATGCGGCCGGCCGGCGGGGGCGAACTGCCGGCGCCCGAAGAGGTCCTGGCCGAGGCGCTGGCCGCGCAGGGTGAGGCGGGGTTGCGGGCGCTGGACCTTCTGCAGGACGCGCGCCGGATCGTGGCCGGCGGGCTTTTCCGGCGGTCGGCCGAGGTCGCGGAGTCGTGTCTGCGCGGTGCCGCCGATGCGCTGCTGAGTTTGCCGGGCGCGCCGGAAGCGGTGGGCCTGAAGGACGCGGCCGCCGCCCTGCTCGAGGCGATCGATGCCCGCCCCGGCCCCGGCCCGTCCGGGGGCCGGCTGCGGCGCCGGGCGGCGAGCCCGGTACCGCTCCGGACCGCCCGGCATCGGCGGGGGAGATTGGTGTTGCCGGCCGCGTCCCGGTCACCGGAGTTCCGCAACCCGCCGCCGTACCGCGGCAGGCTGCTGCCCGGCGCGCGGCCCCGTCCGCCGGCGGCGTGGGCATGAACGGCGACGTCGCCGAGGAGCAACTCCGCGTGCGTCAGGCGGCCGAGGTCCTGCGCGGGCAGCTGGCGCGGCCGGGCGGCCACCACCGGGCCCGGGCGGCGGGGATCGCCGAGCGCCTGATGGGTGTCCGGCTCGGCGCCTTCCAGGAGAGGGCTCTGGATGTGTGGCCCGAGCTGTACAGCATGACGTCGGGCACCCTCCATGGCGGCGCCGCCGACCCGGCGCCGCCGCCCTCTACCGCAGGCTTCTGGCCGCCGCCCGGGAGTTGCTGGTGCCGCTGCCCGGCCGCGCCGCGCGGGTCCTCGAGCTGGCTGCCCTGAAAGAGTCGGGCGAGGCGGAGGAGCGGGAACTGGCCGGCTGGGCGGACCCGCGCGCCACCGCGTTCTTCTTCCGCTCCGGTCGCGGCCTGGCTACCGCTCCTTCACGAGCACGCCCCGCACCTGCCCACGGCCGACGAGGCGGCCGGCGCCTGGCCGGCCGCCCCGTTCCTCGAGTACCTCGCCACCGCATCACTCGCCACCGCCCGGCCGTGGCTGGCCGACAACGCCGTCCGGCTGGCCGCCGCCGGCACCGTTGGTGCTGGGCGCGCTGCTGCGCCTTGCCGACGCCGACGCCCTCACCCCCGCAGGCGTACGGCTGCTGCTCCCGCACGTCACCGCCCGGCCCCCCGCCGGGGTGCCGGCCGAGGAGGCGAGCCTGCCACGCCGGCTCGTGGCCAGCTGGGCGGGCAACTGCCCAGCGCCCGCGCGCGACGGGACCTGGCTCCTCGTCGTCGAGGCACTGCTGAAGGACACCGTCGACCTCGGGCACGCCGGCTACCTGGCCTACCACGCCGCGCGCCAGCGCGCACACCGGCCACGAGCCGCTCCCCGAGCTGACCGAGGTCCTCCGCCGGGAGTGGGCTGCCCGCCTGCCCGACTACGACGTCATCGGCCTGCCGCGGGAACTGGTCCTGACCGTCCACGCCGCCGGCGGCCCGTTCCGCTGGGGCCGCCCGGCCCGCAACGGGCCTGCTGCGCCGCGACATCGAGACGTCCGTCAGGAAGTCCTGGCATTCCTCCGTCGACCTGGACGAGGTCCGCGTCCTGGACGAGAAGGTCTTCCTGGGCCCGATCCTCGAGACGGGCCCGCTCCTGGCGCGCAGTCCTAGACCTCGCCGCAGCAGACGCGGCGGCCGGCGTCCCGCTGGCCGAGCGGATGCGGGCCTGGCTGCGGATCGCCGCCGCGGATCAGCACCTGCACGAGCGGGTGCTCGCCGCCCACCTCGCCGCCCACCCGCCCACCGCCGGCACCGCAGACGCGGGGGAGTGGTGGGACCCGGCGATCGAGGCCATGGTGCGGCTGCCGGCCGGCCGCCCCGGAAGGCGCCCGGCTGGCCGCCCTCGTGCTGGAGATCTGCCCGCCCGACCGGGCCGCAGGCCTACACCAGCGGGTCCGCGCGGCACTCGGCCCGGCCCCTGCCGCCGAGGAGATCGACCGAGTCCTGCCCGCCGCCGTCCTGGACGAGGCCGGCCGCCGGGACGAGCCGCTCGACTTGCCGCACATTACGCCGCACCCAGCTCGGACCCGGATTTCGCCAGCTGATCAGCGACGCACAGTTACGCGGTAGTCCTTCAGTGTGATACGGCTAGGCCGTTTCCTGACGTGGCCTGGAGCAGGGTGCGGGCGTGCCGACGGACGTCGGCGTCGTACGGGCTGCGTGGGTGCCGGGCAGCGCGTTCGGCGACTTTGTCGGCGTTGTCCTGGGCGGGGATGTGCTCGGCGCTGCGCCGGGCCAGTGGCAGCCATTCCTCGTCCGGCAGTGTCGTGGCGAAGTTGGAGGGCGGCCGGGGCGTGGCCCGCCCCCGCCACCGCAGGAGTCCGGGCCGCCGGCGGCGAGGTTGAGAGGTCTTCGCCCTGGCGTACGGCGTCGCTGGGCCCGACGGGAGCTCGCCGCCAGCCTGGAGGTGCTGCCGGGTGAGGTGGAAGGCGCGCTGCCACGTCGCAGGTGGGCGCTCTCCGGTCGGGGCTTCGCTGTACTCTTCTCGTTGATCTTGATCTTGATCTTGATCGACGTGAGTCGTGATTGGCATGAACGGGGAAAACATGAGTATGCGTGACGTCCGAGCGGTGACCCGCGTCGTGGGCCGCCGGACCGCCTTGCGTTACCTGGCCCTCGGGGTCGGAGCGTCCTTGATCGCCGCCTGCAAGGGCGGGGGCGGCACCGACGGTGCGAACGGGATCGCCGGCGGCGGGCAGCCGACGGTGACCGGCCGGGCCTTCGCCGCTTTCATGCGCGGCAGGTGGTCGGTTACGGCGGAGATAGGCAACGAGGACCCGGCCACCTTCGTTGCGGTCATCGACGACGGCGTCTGGAGCCTGGAATCGGGCGGGCAGAGCACGAAGGGCACCTGGTCCCTGTCCCGCGGCCGACTGTCCTTGCAGGTGCCGGAGCATCTGGGCAGCCTGGAAAACCCGGGCGACCTGGAGGAGGCAGCGGCCACGAACGTGCCCGCCGCCATCGGCGACTCCCTCTCCGTGTCCCTCCCCTGGCAACCGCCCGGCTCCTCCAGCAGCAACGGCGAAACGCTCAGCGTGGACTACGCGGGCAATACCCTGCGTATCCGGCACATCGAGGGCGACAACATGAACACGTTCACCTGCACCCGCGCCTGACCGCGGACCGGCGTGGGACGGGCCGGGACGCGAAAACCCGCCGCCGCGTGTCCGTCTCCCCGCGTGGTCAGCATGTCCCGGAGCGGAGTACCTCGACGGGCATGTCCACCCACCGGGCCACGTCCTGCAAGGGCACGCTGCCGTTCACCGCCGCCAGCGCGGTCCGTTTCCAGGCGTTCTCGATCAGGCCGACGCTGTGACCGAGGCCGCGCGGCAGCCGTCGGGCGACGTCGGCGGTCGGACCGGTCTGCACCCCGCGCAGCTGCAGCAGCTGCTCCTGGGCGCTGTCGAACGTGCTGGTGATCAGCATGCGCTGCTCGGCGGGTACAACAGCCCGCCACATCGTCCCCGAGCCGGGTGCTTTCTTCTCTTCACGCCTCGGACGACGCTCCGGCGGCCGGGGCGTCCGGCACCTGCCCGTGGACACCGTCATCACCGGCGCACTGATCCTCGACTGGTGGGGTGTGGTCAAGGCCGACATCGGCATCCGCTGCGACAGGATCGCCGCGAGATCGGCGGGCGTTCTCCGACTGTCTGCGGCGAGGGCCTGTAAGGGTCGATCAGTGCGCGAGTCGACCGGCGGAAAGCAGCCACCGCCAGCGCCGACGCTCGGTGACCAGGGTGACTGCAGCCAGAAGGGTCACACAGACCGCGGGCCCAGGCGGCCATGCCACCCACGAGGAGATCACGGCCGCGACTACCTGGAGCAGCACCAGCAGGATCGTGGCCCAGCCCGGCACCGGAATGATCACGTTGGCCTTGTCCCCAGGGGTCGAGAAGATCGTAGGGAGGCCGATCAGAACGACCACGGACGCGACGGCGAGCAGCCATGAGTGGTCCGCCAAGGCGCAGGGGGTGGCCACCCACGCCAGGAGTTCCGTCCCGAAGCGCAGGGCGGACGCAGCCCGGTCCTCCGGTCGTTGAGAGGTCGTTGCTGCACGAGTGCTGTCGGTCACTCGCGGACCATCTCACATCACGCGGTCAGGGTCCCAGCGGTATGAGCCATTCATCAACTCTCAACCCCGTTGCGCGGTCTGGAGGGGCCGATGACGATGGTCTCGATGTGTTCGCGGGGGAGTCGTAGGTGTCCTTCGCGTTGGTAGTACTGGGTGGGGGCGGCCGAGGTTGAGGGCCCATTTGTCGGCCTGGCTGCGCCGTGGCACGGGTTTCTCGTCCTCGCCCGCGGGCTCGATTCCGAGGATTGCTCGCACAGCCACTGCCGGGCGCCTGTGAGCTTGTCCCAGCCGAGTCGGACCGAGCGCACCCACCGGCCGAGATCCTCGCCCTGGTGCACGACCACGCCCGGCGTCGTGGGCAGCTCGCCGCCGGCCCTGGAGGTGTTGCCGGGTGAGGTGGAAGGCGCGTTGCCACTCCACCGGCCAGGTGGGGCACCAGGAGGGGTCAATGTCCTCCAGTTCTCGCGCCGCTCCTGGAGAGCGCTTTGGGGCCCGCCCGATGATGGTCGGCGGGCGCCGAGGGGTCGCAGCCTTGGCGGTGCGGCACTCCCTGGCCTCACGTTCACGGACCCATTGGTCTCCTCGGCCGAAAGGGGTGGGCCGACACGCGACCGTGCAAGCCCGTTAAACAAATGTCTTACACGTTCGTATGAATCTGCGGTACGATCTTCCCGTCGATCAAGCCGTCGACCACAGCCGACTCTTCGGGGGACCAGACATGACCAACCTCACCGCGACCACGCTCGCCACCGCACCCCGGGCCGAGTTGTCCATCGACGGCCGTCGGCTCTCATACCTCGACTTCGGCGGCACGGGCCGGCCGCTGGTCGCCCTGCATGGCCACCTGTCCGAGGGCGCCACCTTCGCCGGGCTGGCCGCGGCACTCGGCCCCCAGTGGCGGCTGATCGCCCCGGACCAGCGCGGTCAGGGCGAGTCCGACCGCACCGCCGACTACTCCCGTGAGGGCTACCTCGCGGATCTGGAGGCCCTCCTGGACCACCTGGGCCTGGGCGAGGTGGTCCTGCTCGGCCACTCCCTCGGCGCCATCAACGCCTACCAGTTCGCGGCCCGCCACCCCGAGCGCGTCGCCGCGCTCGTCAACGCCGAGGGCCCGGTCGCCCTCGGCCTCGACGGCACTAACCCCTTCGGGTTTCTGCTGAACCTGCCCTACGACGCACCGACCCGCGAGGCACTGGTCGAGGGGCTCGGCCCGGCCGCGCCGTACTTTTCCGACCGCCTGCGCGAGAACGCCGACGGCATCTGGCGCCTGCCCTTCCACCCGCAGGACATGTACCACTCCGAGGACCAGGTGCACGGCGACCACTGGGCCCACTGGACGGCCACAAGCTGCCCCGCCCTGCTGATCCGCGCGACCAAGGGCACCCTGCCAGCCGACCAGGCCGCCGCCATGGTCGAGCGCCGCCCCGGCACCACGTTCGCTGAGCTGGATGCCGACCACCTCCTGTACACGACTGCCCCGGACGCCTTCGCCACCACCGTCCGGAACTTCCTCGCCACCCTCTGACCCGGCCCCACACAGGCCGTTCCACCCCGGGGTGCGGCTGGCTGACGGGCGACTTCGGAGGGCTGCCGCGCCGCCCCAGGCCGGCGCCATGGGGGCACATGGGGGGCCTGGTGAGCAAGTCTGTCCCGAGCCCGAGTAGGGGGTGGGGACTTTCGCGGAGCCTCATCAGCGCGTCGTCGTACGGCGCTCCGACGATCTCGAAAGGCTGCGTCGTCGCGGCCCCCCGAGACGTTGCTGCCCTGGAACAGACAGGTGCTGGGGTAGACGGCGGCAGTCGTGGGCGTCGGGGTGCTCGGCGAGGGCGCCGCGTCCATGGCCCGCCGCGGCGCCGTGACGGCGGTGGCGTTGTCGGAGCCGTCTGCAAGGGTGGTCGGTGTGCGGCAGGGTGCCGTCGGGCGGGGCGCGCGAGGCGGCATGGGGGCGGGACCGGGGGAGGGCTGGGAGGGCTGGCGGAATCACCGGGACATCCGGCGACGGCTCGACCAGGCGCCGATCCGGAGGCGCTGCCGTGCGGGGACCGGCCGCTGCACCGGGCCGTGGTGTTCGGCTCGCCCGAGGCCGTCGCGGAGCTGGCCGGGCGCGTCGCCGACGTCGACGCCCTGGAGGACGGTATGACCGCGCGCATGGCATCCGCTGACCGGCTCACCGAGCCAGCGGCGCTCCTGAGCTGTACGGGTCGCGAGTCCGCCGCATCATGACACCCCGCAAACCGTGTTGGCGCATGTCCTGCCCGGCTGGGGCCCGGCACACACCGTCTGCCGGGCCCCGGCGCGTGTCGGTCGGGCTCCGGCCGCCGAACCGGCGCCGACACGGCCGCGGACGCTGCCGATCTGGCTGCGGAGACAGGGCTGCTCGGGTGGATCGGGCGAGGAGTCATAGAATTCCTGCGGCTGGTAGTGCGCGCGCTCGACTGACCGCACCCACGCAGACGACACCCCGGCGTCCGGCTGCTGTGGGGGGAGTTGCTCGTCGGCACCGTTGTGCGGTGCGTCCGGGTCTGTCTGGGCTGCCCAGCCCGATACTTCCGCTCTTCGGCCCGCCTGCCGGGGGACGTACGCGGCGAGCTCGGCGCGCAGGTCCCGGCCGGCAGCGGCCGCGGAACGCGCCTGCTCGAGCTTTCCGCTCGTCGTCGGTGAGGCTGTCGACCCAGGTCGCCATTCGCCGGTGCTCGGCTTGCTCCTCCTCGCGCAACTGCCGGTCGTACTCGTCGGGTGCGTCCTCGGCCCTGATCCAGTGGCGCACTTCCGTGTCCGCGCACGTCGTTCCCCGGCCTGTTCTCCGCACGCCGCGCTGGAGGACGTCCTGCTGCCCTGCACGTGGCCGGAGCTGCAACGCCTCGCCGAGATCACCACCGCCCGGACCCGCGCCCGCGTGTACGTAACCGACCTCGGCGCCGCCGAGCCTGACCGTCGCCTCGTGCTGTGCCTGCGAGGAACCCCAGACGTCATACAGGTGGAAGGTCCCCTGACCCCCGTCGCCGAAGGACCGACCGTCCGGCCAGAGCAGACAAGGCCCAGAGGCGGGCCGGAGCCGGACGGCGGCTGCGAGCCCAGAGGATTTCCGGGCGGGCAGGCCGTAATGCTAACTAGCATTGACCCATGACTAGTCGACGTCAGCTGGTACCCCTGCACCTGCTGTTAGCGTCCACGCTCGCCCTGGCGGCCTGCAGCTCGACGCCCTCCAAGGCCACGGTGGCAGCGCGCGAGTCTGCCAAGTCCGCCTGCGCCTCCCTGCAGCAGCTGACCGACCAACTCGCCCGCCCCCGGCCGTCCAATCTGACCGACCCCTACTACCAGACCGCCGAGCAGTACCTGAACACGGCGACCAACCGCGCCGCCGACGCGGCTCAACAGAACAAGGGCTACCAGGAGTTCGCCGACACCCTGCACCGGGCGGCCGAGACCTGGCAGGTAACCTTCACGCTGGACAAGGCCGAGCCGCTGATCCAGCAGGCGCGGAAAGAGAAGTGCTGACGCTCTCAGCCTGAACCTAGTCGGGTGCAGACCTTTTGGGTGTACCTGTTCGTCCTGTCTGACCTGCCGTTGCGCCTTCCAGCCCCTAAAAGGTCCTAACAGAAGTCGTTGATCATGTGACTTTCGGCTTGGGTGGTCGTTGGTCTGTTCGTGGGAACACGTCAGTCCCGGCCGTGGATCGTGTCGGATGAACTGTGGTCGCTCATCGAGCCGTTGCTGCCCGAACCGGGCCCGAAGTTGGTGGAGGGCCGGCCGCGGGTGCCGGACCGGCAGGCGCTGTGCGGGATCCTCTTCGTGCTGCATACCGGCATCCAGTGGGAGTACTTGCCCCAGGAGCTGGGCTTCGGTTCCGGCATGACCTGTTGGCGGCGCTTGGCTGCCTGGAACGGGTCATGCGGGTGGTGACGGGGATGCCGAGGTAGCGGGCGAATTCGGTGATGAGGGTTTTCGCGGTGGCGCCGGGCGGGACGAGGACGTAGGCGACGGGTGCTGTGGCGTGGGCTGATCCGGGCGGCATGGGGTTTTTGCGGGTGTGGGCGAGGTGGCAGGCGCGGACGACATGGAGGAGGGCGGTGGTTTTGCCGGCCGCGGCGGGTCCGGTGACGATCAGGGAGGGCCGTGCGGTGGTGTGCTTGTGGCGGCCGAGGATCATCAGGGTGCGGACCTGGGTGGCGAGTTGGCTGATGGCGGGGGTGCGGATGGTGACGAAGCTGGAGTGGTAGGCGAGGCGTTCGTCGGTGCTGCGGGGCGGGCCGCCGGGCTGGGGCGGGGCGGGCAGATCGGTGGTGGCGAAGCGGTGCCAGCCCTGCCAGGTGGTCAGGGGCCAGCACGGCTCGACCGTGGTGCCGCTGCACGCCTCGGCGGGTGCGCTGCTCGGTTGGTGTGCTGTGGGGTGGGGGCGGGGGTTCACCACTTGTCGGCTTCCTCGTAGGCGTCGTAGAGCCCGAATCCGGCGGCCGGGCTGGGGCTGAGGTCGTGGTAGGGCGTGTCGTCGAGGTCGTCGATGTGGTTGTGTTCGCTGTCGGCGCCTTGGCCGTCGTCGTTGCTCTGCTGCGCCGGCTTGTCGGTGGGTCCGGTGTCGTGTTGCGGGTGCCGGGCGGTGGGGATCGGCGTGGTGGTGGCGCGGGCCAGGAGAGCTTGTTCCGTTTTGGTGGCGTGGCCGCTGTGGACGCGGCGCATGAGCTGCGCAGCCCATAATGCACACGCCACCGTTTCATCCCCGCGTCGGCAGGAAGCACGGCAATAGTGCCTTGCTGTCCTGCCTCCTGTCACCTCGGTGAACCGCTCCGCGCTGCCTGCGCTGCGCGGTACGGGCGCAGGGGCGGGCCGGGGCGCCCTGCGCACATCAGCCGCCCACGCGTTGATCGCGCGAGTCTCTACGCCTCGCTTACCACGGCGGAACAGGCGACAAGCCGTACTGCCACGAAAGGGTGACGCCGCCAGGGGACGTGACCAGCAACGGTGGCGGGCCGATGAGGTTGCCGACTCACTGCAGTCTTCCTTGCGACAAGCGGCCCCGTTGGCGGACCGCAAAGGCCGGATCGCCGTTGTCAGGAGGATGGAGCCCAGGATGAACAATCTCATTCGGCTGTACATGTCGATGTCGCTCGACGGCTACATCGCCGGTCCAGACGACAGGCCAGGGCAGGAGCTCGGGCGCGACGGTGGACGACTCTTTGACTGGCTCGACGACCGGGACTCCGACGGTCCGAGCGGCCAGGTCTACCGAGAGGCCCTGGCGACTGGTGCGCTGATCTCTGGCCGCCGCACCTTCGAACTCGCCGGGCGCTGGGAGGGCGAACACCACGCCGGTGTGCCGATCTTCGTCCTCACCCACCAGGTGGATGACGGGGACGTGCCCCCCGGTCACACGCGTTTCGTCACCGATGTCGAGGACTGCGCGCGTCAGGCTCGCGCAGCCGCCGGCAAGCGGACGGTCATGGTCCATGGGGGAGGGGCGGCCCAGGCGCTCCTGCGAGCCGGGCAGCTGGACGAGACGGAGATCCACCTGATTCCTGTCCTCCTCGGGGGCGGCCGACGGCTGTTCGACCACCTGGGTGGTGAGCACATCGAACTCGACCTCGTCCGACGACTCGAGGATCAAGACGTGACCCATCTGCGCTACCGGGTGCGCCGACCGGAGGAGGCCGCGTGAAGACGCTCTTCGTCTCCTACCGAGTCAGCGACTTGGACCGTTCGCTCGTGTTCTACACCGCTTTGGGCTATGCCGAGCTGGGCAGGGTCGAGGTCGGCGACGGGGCTCACCTGGTGATCCTTAAGTTCCCCGACGAACCGTCGGCCTCGTTGGAACTGGTCCACCGCCTGGGCGACGGACCAGTCGACGTCGGCAGCGGTTTTGACCACCTCGCGATCCAGGTGGACACGCTGGCCGGCACAGTGGAGCGGCTGACCGACGTCGGCCTGAGGCCGGGGCCTGTCCAGTATCCGGGGGGTCCTCAGGGCCCGAGGACATCGTGGCTCACGGACCCGGACGGGTACCGGATCGAGTTGGTGGAGTGGCCGTCGGGCCATCCCGACGGCATCACAGCAGGAGACTTCGCCTGATATGGCCATGGTCCGGGGACGGGACCCGCACCGCTGCGCTCGGCGAGTGAATTTTGTAGCCCGGCCGTGAGGTGCCTAGTCCCCGCTCGGCGTTGAACTCCGGCTGCCGAGACACTGAGATTGGACCGGGCGGACTGAGGATCATGGCTACCCTCCTGACCCGCCGTCGGCGGTCACCGGAACAGGTGGTCAAGGTAATAGTCGATGGCAGCGGTGGCTTGTTCGGGGGTACGCAGGCCCAGGACGACGGGTGGACCCTGCGAGTCGGCGAGGCCGAAGAGCAGTTCCGCTTCCACGTCGGGGTCGCGGTCGGGCGCGATGTCGCCGGCTTCCTGGGCCGTACGGACGAGATCGGCGAGGAGCCGGTAGAGGCGGGGCAACCCGTCGACGTAGAGGGCTCGCAGGTTGGGGTTCGCCAGCATGCGGATGAGGTACGCGACGCCGACGAGCCACTCGCGGCGGCGCCGGTCGTCTCTGGGGATCGTCTCCAGCAGCACCCAGCGCAGCGCCTCCCTGGGGGTGGGCTCGCCCTCGGGCCATGACTGCTCGTTCCACCGCTGCTGTACCAGCCAGTCCTGATACTGGATCGCGTAGGCGAGCAGTTCGTCCTTGTTGGCGAAGTAGTGCTGGACGCGGCCGGCCGAGACGCCCGCGCGCGCCGCCACGGTCCGCACGGAGATCGCTTCCAGTCCATGGTCGGCGACGATGTCCAGCAGCGACTCGGCGATCTGGTCCCGGCGGGCCTTGTGGTCTACCTGTCGCGGCACGTCGACCGGCACCTTCTTCCTCGCGTTTGCCTTCCTGGGCGGACCAGCTTAATCTCGCTTTGACAATACGAACGTATTGCAAAAAAGGTCGGGCCGCCTGCGCGCCGCGGCGGCAAGGGGGAGAGGTCTGGACCATGCCGAAGCGACGCTCCACTACCGGCGCCGCCCTGTGCGCGGCCCTCCTCTTGGTCGTTATGGGCACAGCGGATGCGATGCAGACTTCGCGGACGACGGCCGAGCAGCACCCGCACGGGCAGCGTGACCGCGGCCGGCACCCCGAGCCCCGGTCGTCCACCGTCCTTACCCGCCAGGGCCGCCTGGAGGGGGTGACCGCCGCCGGCGTCACCACCTATCAGGGCATCCCCTATGCGGCCCCTCCGGTCGGCCAACTGCGCTGGCGGCCTCCGGCCGCGCCGCCCACCTGGGCCGGCACGCGGACGGCGGCCGAGCCTGGACCGGCCTGCGCACAGCCCGAGGTGGCGGACTCCGCGGAGGACTGCCTGTACCTCAACGTCACCACGCCCGTTGACGGAACGGACCGTGCGGCCCCGCGGCCGGTCGTGGTCTGGTTGCACGGCGGCGCCTTCAGCTCGGGCTCCGGGGATCAGTACGACGCCACCCGGATGGCCCGGCAGGGCGATGTCACGGTCGTGACGGTCAACTCCCGCCTGGGCGCGCTGGGCTTCTTCGCCCATCCGGACCTGCCCGACTCCGGGGCCTTCGGCCTGCAGGACCAGCAGGCGGCGCTGCGCTGGGTACGGGACAACGCTGCCGCGTTCGGCGGTGATGCCGGCAATGTCACGCTCATGGGCGAGTCCTCCGGAGGCGCGAGCGTATGTGCCCAGCTCACCTCGCCCGCAGCCGCGGGACTCTTCCACCGCGCGGTCATCCAGAGCGGCTCCTGCCTGCAGAACTGGCCCAGGAACACGCTCGCGCCCGGCGACCCCGCCGCCACCTATTTCGCCCCCCAGGACAAGCTGGCCGCCAAAGGTCACGGCGCTCTGGGCTGCCACAGCCTGAAGTGCCTGCGCGCCAAGCCCGTCAAAGACGTGTTGTCCCTCAACGGGCGCTTCCACCAGCCCGCCTACGGGACGAGTGTCCTGCCCCGCTCACCGACCAGCGCGCTCGCCGCCGGCGATGTCCACCATGTGCCCGTCCTGCAGGGCAACACCCGTGACGAACACCGGTTGTTCGCCGCTCTGTTCACGCTGGACGGGCCGATGACGGCAGCAGACTACCGCCGCCTGCTCACCGAGACCTACGGTCCGCAGCGGGCGGCCCGTATCGCCCGCGCCTACCCGCCCGGTGCCACGCCCGCACTGGCCTGGGCCGAGGTCGGCACCGACCGCAGCTGGGTGTGCCCCACCCTGGCCGCCGACCAGCTGTTGGCCAGGCATGTTCCGGTCTACAGCTACGAGTTCGCCGACCGCCACCCACCCGCGCCCGACCTCCGCCCCGACTTCCCGCTGGGCGCCTACCACAGCGCGGAGCTGCCCTACCTGTTCGGCATGGGCGACCTCCGCCTCGACGACGGGCAGTCCGCCCTCTCCCGGCGCCTGATCGCCGCCTGGACGACGTTCGCCCGAACCGGCACTCCCGGCGACGACTGGCCGCCTTTCCCGCACACCCAGCAGCTGAATCGGAACAAGTTCAGCGGCGTGGACGCAGCAGCCGAACACCGCTGCGCCTTCTGGTCACAGTGATCCTGACGCCCGTGACCGGCACAGCCCGCCGTGGACCGTACGAACGAACCTCCTCGTGAGGATCCCCATGGACGAGACAGGCACACCACTTGCCGAGGCCGACTACATCGGGGTCACCGCCCACGAGTTGAGCGAGAAGCGAGCAGCAGCGAAGATCGCGGCCGGCATCGACCAAAAGACTCTTTTCCAACGCCACGGCCGGATCATCCTGCGCCCAGACCCGCTCTCCTCACCGCCTGGTCCGGCAATGGCGATCTCACCCTCACCCGCACGGACATCACCGCGGCAGAAACCCGCTTCACCCCCTCTACGGCCGCTTCCTCGGTGGCCTGCTGAACGCCGGCAAGCCCCTCGTCATCAGCACCGCCGATCCATCGGCCGAGGAGATGTACGTGCTCATCAACCACCGCGGCCTCCTTGAGACGACGGACGACAGAGCCTGGCAGAAGCGCATCGAGCGGTGGCGCCGCCGCTGAGGCGGAGCCGTGCGCGAGGAGCCGAGGAGGGTGTCGCCGAAGGTGGTCCACAGGAGCTGGACCAGGTGGTCAGTGTGCGGTTGTTCCGGCATCTGCGCTCGCCCCCCCGTGTCGTGGTCACCGCGCGAAGTGCCACCATCCGTCAGAACCCGACGTCGGGCCCCCGGTAGGTCGGCGGTCGCCGTGTCCGGGTGGCGTGTTCGTACGCGTAGGCCAGTCGCAGAAGCGTCGGTTCGCTCCAGGCCGTGCCCATGAAGGTCAGGCCGACCGGCAGGCCAAAGGCGAAGCCGGCCGGGACACTGACGGCCGGGTAGCCGGCGAGGGCCGCCGGGGTGGAGGAGCCTCCGCCGTGGGCGTCACCGCGGATGAGGTCGATCTTGGCCGGGGGACCCGAGGTCGGCATGACCAGGGCGTCCAGGCGGTGCCGGCGCAGCACGGAGTCGATGCCCTCGGCCCGGGACAGGCGGTGGTTGGTGGCCAGGGCCTCGCGGTACTCACGTTCACCGAAATCCAGCTCCTCGACGAGCTCCAGGCCGTCCTGCTGTACGTACCGCAGCTCCCGACCGGCGTGTTCACGGTTGAACTGGATCAACTCGGCCAGGCTGCGCGGGTGTCGGCCCGGCGCGGCGGCCAGGTATCCGTTCAGCGCCTTCTTGATCTCGTACGCCTGAACCACCATCGAGCTCGGCAGATCCTCGAGCCGTTCGGCCGTGGGGATGTCCGCCGGGTCGATGATCGTCGCCCCCGCCCCGCTCAAATCCGCGATCGCCCGCTCAGCGATCTCGTCGGCGTGCCGGTCGTAGCCGAAGTACACGGTGCGTGGTACCCCGATGCGGGCGCCGCGCAGGCCGTCGGCCTCCAGAAAGCGGGTGTAGTCGCGGTGCCGGTGACCGCGGCCGGCCCGGGTCGCCGGGTCGCGTGCGTCGGGGCCCACCAGAACGCCCAGCATGACCGCCGCGTCGCGGACCGTCCGTGCCATCGGCCCCACGCTGTCCTGGCTCGGCACGCCGGGGATGACCCCGCCCCGCCCGACCAGCCCGACCGTCGGCTTCACCCCGACCAGGCAGTTCGCGGAAGAGGGGTCGAGGATCGACCCGTTGGTCTCGGTGCCGATGCCCGCGACGGCCAGGTTGGCCGCCACGGCGGCGCCCGTGCCGGAGCTGGACTCGTTCGGGGAACGGTCGAGTTTGTAGGGGTTCCTGGTCTGACCGCCCCTGGCGCTCCACCCGGCGTGATGGACGAGGGACATGCCGCCCGCCCATTCGCTGAGGTTGGTCTTGCCGAGGATGACGGCCCCGGCCTCGCGCAGCCGGGCGGCGACGGTGGCGTCTGCGGTCGGCCGCAGACCCACCAGTGCGAGCGAACCAGCCGTGGTGTGCATGCGGTCCGCAGTCTCCACCAGGTCCTTCAATAATACGGGCATGCCGTGCAGTGGCCCGCGAGTCCCCCGCAGGGCGTCGAGGCGCCGTGCCTCGCGTAGGGCATCGGGATTGACCTCGATCACCGCGTGCAGGAGCGGGTCGACATGTTCGATGCGGTCGAGGTAGTAGCGGGTGATCCGCTCGGCGTCGAGTTGCCCGTCGGACATCCGGCGGTGCAGCCCGGCGATGCTCAGCTCGTCCAGTTCACAGGGGGTGGTGTCGGGCGGCGGCGAAGCGGAAGCCGAAGCCGTGTCCGTGCCCAGCCAGGGCGTCGCAGCGGCGGCCGCGCCGAGCGCGAGCACGCTGCGGCGTGTGGTGGATGAAATGGGAGTCCTCATGACCAGCACGGTAGGGGTGTGGGCCGCGCGGTGCGCTGGGGCTGCCACCCGGTTCCGGCCGGGTGCACTCCCTACAACACTGCATGCGGACAACCCGAGGTGAGGAACGACCCGGTCGCGAATGTGCTGCTGCTTCGAAGGTTGATCGTTCGGCAGGTCGCATGGGTCCGCTTTTCGCGCTGCCACTCCACCGGCCAGGCCGGGCACCAGGACCCCACCCGCGGTGTCGTCTTCGCAGGAATCAACACGACCCCGCCCTCCGTGCCCTCGGACCGGCTGGTCGGCGTCCTCAGCCACGCGCACAACGACTTCCAGCGCTTGGTGATGGTGCTGGTCTGCGTGCACGCACTCAGCGGCACCGACATGCGTCACTTGATGCTCGCCGACCTCGACCTGTCCCGCGAGCGCCTCATCGCCAGGCGTCCTGGCAAACGGCACATCATCTACCTGGACGAACTCACCTGCCGTTGCGCCTCAGAGTGGCTCCGTGAGCGTCACCGCCGATGGCCGGCGACCACCAACCCGCACCTTCTGATCAACCGATGGACGGCGGTGGACACCACGCACCGCCCATCGGCACCACGTTCACCGGCATCTGCCGGCCCACTGGACTCACGATGCCGACGCTGCTGCAGGACCGAATCCGCGACGAGGCATTCGAAGTCGACGACCCGCTGCACCTGATGCGCCTGTTCGGGATCTCCTCCCAGACCGCCATGCGGTACATCACCGCAGCTCACCCCGGACGCACCGCGAAGCTACCTCGGTAAACCTCGGCACGAGCGGAGACCTGCTATTTCTCTGCGACCCACGCACAGCACCCGGCGGTGAACATACTCCCCATGAACGAGGGGGGCCGCCTCGCCGGACCGTTCGTCACTGCAGCACCGCGCGTCGCGGAAGCAGCAGCACAGAAAGTGCCGCTGAGATTGATCACGGCCCGGCGGACGTCGGGATGAGCGGGTTGTCCGGCCGACGGTTATCAATCTCGGCACCACGAGACCGGGTCGGAGCTGCCGTCCCACACTCGGTCTCGCCACCGATGCCCCGCATCGCTTCCCGCTGCCGGGCCCCATCCGGGCCTTCCGAGTCCCTCTCAGGAGGACCTGTCTGGACGGGGGCATCGGCACCCGCGCCTGTACAGGCGGCCCGACGTCGCGGACCCGGCGGGTCCGCCCCAGCCGCTCGCGCTCCGCCGGACGCTACTCGGTGCGCAGCGCCGTAGCCGTAGGTGCCCTGGCGGCCCAGCCTGCCGGGATCAGTGCGCCCAGCACCGCGATCACGACCCCGCCGAGCCCCAGTAGGAGCAGCCGGAGAGGTCCGTATACATCGAGGACCAGCGATGGCAGGCTGGTGCCTACGGCATGCCCCATCACCGGCATGACGACGTGGTGCAGCGCGTACCCCGCAGGGACGCCGATGAGCCCGCCGATCGCGCCGATCATGGCCACCGAGGCGAGCACGAGGCTCAGGGTCTGCCGCGGCGTCATGCCGATCGCCTTGCAGACGCCCAGGTCGTGAATGCGTTCCCGGGTGTCGAGGACCACGGAGTTGAGTACGCCGAGACCGGCCACGGTGATCAGCATGAGGGTGAGCAGCACCGTCATCGCGGACATGATGAGGATGATGCCGTCCTGCCCCGAGGAGGAGTTGGTGGTGGCGTCGCCCCCCAGCGGCTGTACGACTGCGGCGACCTTCTGGGCGTATTCGTCGGCGGAGACGCCGGGCTTGGTCTCGATGAGGAAGGTACTGGGCTTGGCCGACGTGAAGTTGGCCATGTCCGTGTGGATCTCCAGCTGGCTGCCCGAGGTGTCGAAGGACTCGCCCACAATCCGCAGGTTCGCGGTCTCTTTCTCGTAGGTCACCCGCACCGTGTCACCCATCTTGGTGCTGGTCCTCTCCAGGAAGCGGGTGGGCACCACGACCTGCCCCTTACCAGTGATCCAGTGCCCGGAGAGCATCTCGTAGCTGCCGGAGCGCGCATTGCCCTCGTAGAGGCTGGCCGGGATCGAGCCGGAGATCCCTGCCACGGTGACCTCGGTCTGGGCCTTGCCGTAGTACGACTCCGTTCCCGGCTGCGACGTGACGGCGGCCCGCACCTTCGCCGGATCTGCGACCTTGGGCTTTTTGGACGTACTTGTCACGCTGTTTTCCACGGGAGGCGGGCCTGTCTCGCTGCCGCCAGGGGGAGGCGAGTCTTCCGCGTTGCCCCCCGCAGGAGGCGGCGGGGGTGGAGCTACTTCGATTGCCTTGGTCGTCGTGACCGTGACCGCGGCACGGTTCTCGGGGTCCTGGGAGGTGCCGATCGCGTTCAGGGACGAGGTCAGCCCCACCGCGAACGTCGCCGCGACCGTGCCGAACGTCACCGCGAGCAGCATCGCGAGGGTACGTACCGGATGCGTGAAGGGGGTCGCGAGACCGTAGGCCACCGGCCGCGGCAACGGCAGCATGCCCATCGCCCGATGCGCCCACTGGCCGCGCCCTGTGCGTGGCGACCGGCCGACCGCGATGGCCTCGACCGTACGCAGTCTTCCGGCCCGTAGTGCGGGAATCAACGCCGCGAGCCCCACGACGACCAGGGCGGCGGCCGGCACCGTGACGTCCACCCACCAGGCCACTGAAAGCGAGACGGTGCCGTATACCGCCTCGGTGTCCGAGAGCAGCGGCACTGCCAGGAGGTTTCCCAGGGCGACCCCCAGGGCCATGCCTGCACCGGCCGGAATCAACGCCTGGGCCACGTAGGCGCGTACGACCTCGCGCGGAGTGAAGCCGATGGCTTTCAGAATGCCGATCCTGCGCAGGCTGGTGCCGACCGCACCACTGATCACGCTGCTAACGGTGATCACCGACATCACGATGCCGAGCATGCCGAAAGCCATCACGAACGGGACGGTCGCCGCCGCACCCTGATCAGCGGCGCGCTTGGTGTCCAGCCAGGACTGGGTACCCAGCAGCGCTCCGGACCCCACGGAGGCGGCGAGCTTCTTGTGGTCGGCGAGGATCTGCTCCTTCGTGCTCGCGGAGTCGAAGCGGTAGAGCATCTGACTCGAGGCTGGGTTGCCCTCCGACGCCAGCGCGTCGACCTGCGCGGGAGTCGCCCAGGAGTCGGCGGTCTTGCTGGCTGACACAGCGAAGCCGACGATCGAAAGAGTTGGGGCGTGCGTGGTGTCCCAGGCCTTCAGGGTGGCGCCGATCCCGATGGCGGGCCCCTCGAACGACGCGTCGAGCACGATCTCGCCCGGCTTTCGCGCCCATCGGCCGGACTTCAGATCCACGCGGTCCACGGCGCCGTCCGGACCGGACCGCCCGACCAGGGTCAGCGTGGGCAGTTGGAAGCCCGCCTGGTCCACCGGGCGGACCGAGGTGGTCGGGTACGGCCCCGCGCTCGCGGCGACGCCGGGCAACTTCCCGGTCTTCGCAAGCTCCCCCGCGCTCGCCTTGGCCGGATCGAACTGCGCACTGATGTGCGCACCCTGTTGCTTCCCGAAAGCGTGGTCGAAGGGCGCGGTCGCAGCGATCATCAGCGACCCGGCTACCACGGCCGACGCCACGGCCATCATCGTGGCCACGGCGATCACCACGGCCTGCACCCGCCGCCGGCTCACCCCGGAACGTACGACCCGGCCCAGCGCGCCGGTACCGAACAGGCTCATCGGATGGCCTGCGCGTACGAGTCGAGGGCGACGTGACCGTCGACCAGGTGAATCGTGCGGCTCGCACATGCCTCCGCCAGCGTCAGGTCGTGCGTCACCAGCACGATGGTCTGTCCGGCGCGGTGCAGATCCATCAGCAGACTGCGGACGTCGTGGCCTGAGGCGGTGTCGAGCGCACCGGTGGGTTCGTCGGCGAGCAGCAGCGCGGGCCGGTTGACCAAGGCCCGCGCGACCGCGACCCGTTGGCGTTCACCTCCGGACAGCCGGCCCGGGTAGGCGCGGGCATGCTTCTGGATCCCCAGCATCTCCATGAGTTCACCCGCGCGGGCCGCGGCCCTGCGCCGACTGGTCCCAGTCAGCTGGGCCGGGAGCACGATGTTGTCGGTGACGGTGAGGTCGTCGAGAAGATTGAAGAACTGGAAGACCATCCCGATGTACTCGCGACGGAACTTGGCAAGGGCGTGCTCGCTCAACTGGTCGATCCGTCGCCCGGCCACGGTCACGGCGCCATTGGTGGGCTTGTCCAGGCCGGCGACGAGGTTCAGCAGCGTGGACTTGCCGCTGCCGGAAGGGCCCGTCACGGCAAGGGCCTCTCCCTTGGCAACGCTGAGCGTGAGGGGTCCGAGCGCCGGCGCGCCGGCGCTGTCGTAGCGCTTCGCCACACCCTCCAGTTCGATCACTTGATGCATACGAGTTGTCCGTCCTTACGATCGCGAGAGGCACCGTTGCCGTTGCCTGCGAACCTAGAGGCGCCGCGTAGGGGGCGCGTCGGCCGCAGAACCAACATCAGGTCCTTCCTGCGGAGGGTTCGGCCGCAAGTCATACCTGAGAAGTAGGCCTCGTGGGCAATGTCCTGACCGGACAGGCGGACGCGGGTCGGGCGAAGCGCACAGCACAATGCACGGGTGGAGACGGAAGACCGGCGCAACTGGCATTCGCAACTCGTCGACGCGCTACGCCCGGAGGCGAAGGCCGCCCCGCTGTCCCGGCGAGCGGTGCGCGCCGATGCGGTGCTGGCGGTCGTACTGACCGTCATTGCCTTGTTCGTGGCGGTGCGCTATCCCGGCGACGGGCCGGTGGACATCGATCCGCCTACGGTGGACGTCGGGACCGGGGTCCCGGCCCCGCCCTCGCCGCCCGACCCTGGTCAGGTGCCCGTGAGGGAGGAACCCTCTTCCGTGCCCTGGGCCCTGGTCGTCCTGTCGACGCTGCCGCTGGCAGCCCGGCGCCGGTACCCGCTGACCTTGTTCGTGGTGGTGCTGGGCGCAGCACTGGCCATCGGCAGCTCCGCCTCGTGGATCACCGTCCTGGCCTGTGTCATCGGCTCCTACAGCGCCGTTGTTTACAGCCGTTACCGGACAGCGGCGATCGCCGTCCTGGTGATCGCCGCTGCGCTGTCCGGCTTCGCTTTCCGCAACGCGGAGCCCGTGCTCCCCGGATGGTCCAGCCCGGGATTCGTGCTCCTGGTGGCAGGGATGCTGGCCAGCCTCGTCCGCTTTCTGCAACTGCGGCTGGCCTCCAGCCGGGACCGGATGGCAGAACTGCAGGCCGCTCAGGAGGAGGCCACGCGCCGCGCCGTCGAAGAGGAGCGTGCCCGCATTGCCGCCGAACTGCACGACATCGTGACCCACAATGTGAGCGTGATGGTGATCCAGGCCGGAGCGGCCCGCAAAGTGATGGACATGGCGCCCGAGCAGTCCAAGGAGGCCCTGCTAGCCGTCGAGGCGGGCGGTCGGGCCGCCATGGCCGAACTCCGCCACGTGATGGGCCTGCTGGCCGCCCCGGACCACGAGAGGCCCGACGGCCTGGAGCCCCAGCCTGGGCTCGCGCAGCTTGACGCGCTCGTCGCACGCGTACGCGCCGCCGGTACGCCGGTCAGCGTCGGGGTGTCGCTGCCCCCGGAGCCGCTGCCACCGGGGGTGGGCCTCACGGCGTATCGCGTCGTACAGGAGGCGCTGACCAACACGATCAAGCATGCGCGCGGCGCGCAGGCCTCCGTCGCCGTTGGTTACACCGACGCCTGTCTGGAGATCCAGATCACGGACACCGGTGGCGCCAAGGATTCCCCCCCGGTGCAGAGCAACGGCCGTGGCCACATGGGGCTGCGCGAGCGGTTGGCCGTCTACAAGGGCGAGCTGACGGCCGGACCGACGCCGACCGGCGGCTACCGGGTGACGGCCCGTATTCCACGGAGCGCGGTATGACTGCGGACCGGCCACCTCTGCGCGCCGTCATCGCCGACGATCAAGCCCTCGTACGCACCGGTTTCAAGATGATCCTGGCGGCGGACGGCATCGAAGTGACGGCCGAGGCCGCCGACGGGGCCGAAGCTATCGCAGCGGTTCACCGTACGCGGCCCGACGTCGTCCTCATGGACATCCGGATGCCGGAGATGGACGGAATCGAGGCCACCAGGCGCATCATTGGCGACGCCGGCCCGGCCGAAACGCGGGTCATCATGCTCACCACATACGACCTTGACCACTACGTCTACGCCGCGCTGACGGCCGGCGCCAGCGGCTTCCTGCTCAAGGACGTCACTCCCGAACATCTGGTCTCCGCCCTACGCCTTGTGCAGACCGGCGACGCTCTCCTCGCACCCACGATCACCCGTCGGCTGATCGAGCGCTTCGCCCCTCACGACGAACCGCAGACCATCGCCCCGCACCGCGATCTGTCCGGCCTGACCCCGCGCGAGCTCGAGGTGCTCCGCCTACTCGCGACGGGCCTCAGTAATGCCGAACTCGCCTCCCGGCTTTTCCTCAGCCAGACCACGGTCAAAAGCCACGTCGGCCGTATCCTGTCGAAGCTGGACCTGCGCGACCGCGTCCAGGCCGTCGTCTTCGCCTACGAGACGGGGCTGATCGCCCCGGGCGGGGGCGCCTACTGAACTTGATTGGGTGATGTCGGGGCGTTCGGCTGAGCGGCGGGCAGTGGGGCTGTAGATCTGCTTGGGCGAGGTACGCGTAGGGCGGCGGCTTGACCGACGCGGAGAGGGCGGTCCGGGAGCGGGTCCGCCTGGACGCTTTGGCCCGATTTGAGGCCGGCGAGACAAACAAGGCTGTCGCCGCTGGGCCGCGGGTCTAGCAGTGGTCAGTGGAGCGGTGGCGACGGCAGTTACGTGAGGGCGGTGTGGCCGGCGTCGTCTCGAAGGGATCGCCCGGTCTACCGAGGCTTTCCGAAGGGCAGGTTGCCCGGCTTGAGCGGGAATTGGGGCATCGTGGACTCCCTCGCTCCGCCACGCCTCCGGCCCCGCGGCCCCTGCTCGGCCGACGGAGGTGCGTGTACAGGGGAGACTGCCGATGACCGGCGAACTCATCGCACCGCACGCCGAGGAGGGTGTCACCGAAGGGCGCGAGGACTCGCTCAGCGCTCGAAGACCGCCGTCGCCACGGGCACCGCCAGCAGCAGACTGAGCCCGACCAGCGGGAGCCGGTCCAGCCACAGGACGGCGGCGAACTCGCGCAGGGTCGCGGAGAGCCAGTACGCGGGGGAGGTCGGCGCGCCGATGACGTCGACGGGGACGCCGGCGCGGCGGGCCAGCAGGGTGGTGCGGTAGACGTGGAAGCCGCTGGTGACGACCGTGGCCCGGTGGCCGGGACCGGCGCGTTCCATGAGGGCCCCGCTGTAGCGGAGGTTCTGCCTGGTGTTGACGGAGCGGTCCTCCCGCACGATCCGGTCGGAGGGCACTCCGCGGGCGCGCAGGTAGTCGGCCATGGCGTCCGCTTCGGAGACGACCTCGTCGTCGCCCTGCCCGCCCGAGACGACGAACGTCACTGGGTCCTTGTCCGGTACGTCGGGCGCGTCCATCGCGAGGGCGCGCTCCAGCCTGCGCCGCAGCAACGGGCCGGGCCGGTCGCCGTCGAGCCCGGCGCCCAGGACGACGACATGGGTGGTCCCCGAAGGCATGGTGCTGCGCCCCTGGACGATCACGTACCCGGTGAAGGCCAGGAAGAGCAGCGAGAGGTACCCCGCGGCCGCGTTCACCGCGATCATGAGCCCACCCGCCGCCTCGCCGCCGACCGCGTACAGGGCGGCGTCGAGGCCGAGCACCGCCGGCACCGCGCAGCCGGCGGCGCCGGTGGCGAGCAACGGCGTCTGCGGCCCGTAGCGCCGGATCAGGAGGACGGCGTCGGCCAGCAGGAGCAGGCCCAGCGCGAGCGCCCCGAGCAGGGCGAGGACGGCCAGCACGGTGGCGACGGTGTGGTGGGTCTGCGCGCTGCGGGCGGACACACCGAGTCCGGCAGACGTCACCGCGAGGCAGAACAGGACCGCGGTGGAGAACCGGTGCGGCGCCAGCACGGCATGCACGAGGCCGCCCGCGGCGAACACCGCCGCGGCAAGGTACTCCGGGTACTCCGGCATGTCCCGCACCACTCCGCTCTCCCACCCGCGGGCCCCGGGGCCCGTCCCCGCCCGCCTGTCGCCGCCTGCGCGTTCCGGGGCTCGCGCAGCGCGGCGGACCTGGTGCGGACGGCCGCCCGACATCCTCGCAGACCGGCCGCGACGCGCCGTAGGCGGGCGTACGGTGCCGCCATCGACGGAGACCGGCATACGCGGGATACGCCGTCGCCCGGGACCGGCATACGCCCGGAAGCGGCATACGCCCGTCGCCCGGGTCAGATGCGCCAGGAGCACAGCGCCTCTACGCATCCCTGCGGTGGGCTCCGAGACGGCTGCGCCGAGCGCGCACGGCCCCGAATAGAGGCGGCGGACTTCGTCGCTGAACCGGTCGAGGTCGGCCAGTTCAGTGATGGTGTCGCTGGTGGCGGTGTTCCAGCGTTCGGCGACAGCGTTCTGCACGGCGGGGTCGAGTTCCCAGCTGTCGAGGCGGACCCGGCCCTCCTCGCCGCGGTCGAGAGCGCGTGCGCCTGTCAGTTGGTCCCCCGACTCGACCAGCTGACCGATCTGGGCACCATGGCATCGCCGAGGAGACCGCGCAGCAGCCCGACGTACAGGGCGATGCCGGGGATGGCGGTGGAGGGCCGGGTGACGGCTGCGGCGTTGACCGAGGTCACTGCCCGACCGCCCATGGTCTTGCCGAGGCGCTCGTCCGACATGCGTGTGGTGGCTTTCAGGTGGGTCCTGGCGGCGCCGATGGCGCCTTGTCGGTAGATCGCCGCGGTGAGCGGCGAGCCAATGGAGGACAAGGCGGTGGTGGTGAAGCCGTCGGCGAGCAGGGAGCGATCGGCCGGGAAGGTGACCCACCGCGCCCAGTCGGTGCCGCCCATCACCGCCACGGTCTGCTCGATGTCGTCGCCCGCGGCCGGCGCGCTGGTGACTTCCTTGACCTCCGGGACGCCGCGCTCGTCGAAGCCGAGGGTTTTGGTGGTGTGAGGCGAGCCGACCGGTTCGAGAACCGAGGCATGAACGTTGCCGGTGTCCGGGTCGGTGCGGCGAGGCGCGGCCACTTCGACTGGCGGGGCGAGGTTCCCTGATGTCACCCCGCCGTCGGCGCCGCACGCCCCGTCTGCCCGAGCAGAGCCGCGAGCAGCCACTCGTGCGCGGAGCCGGGCGTCGGTTCCGGCCGCCGGCCCGGCGCGGTGACGACCTCGGCCACCAGCTCCCAGTAGCCATCGAGCCGAGGGTCGGCCACAAGCTGCCCGGCCAGCCGGTGACGGAAGCGCGGGCTGTCCCCGACCCCGTACGCGCTCGTGTACGCGTCGACGAAACTGTCCAACGCCTCACCCGATCGCGGGTTCCGGCCCCCTCGCAACTCGCGACCCGCCAGCTCGTACGCCTTTGCCAGCCCCGCGTACAGCACGGCGGAGCCTTGGGGGCCTGCGGCGCGGTGTGCCCCGGGCTGGGGCCGTGCGGCACCCGGGCAGGGGGCGAGCGTGAGGGCGTTGAGGCGGGCGAAGGCGAGGACTTGGGCCGGAGCCGGGTCCGCGGGCGGTTGCGGCACCGCGACCTCCAGGAACGCGCCGACCGACCGGGCGGGCATCCGCGGCGGCAGCCAGCCGCGCCAGAACCGGACCAGCGGTTGCGTGCTGGGCGGGACGGACAGGCTACCGATCACTCGCAGCCGGTCGGCTCGTTCCGCTGGTCGAGACTCCTGGACCAGACGCAGCGCCGCCTCGCGCCAGCGCAACGCGGCCAGCTCGGAGCCGAGTTCGCGTAGTCGCCCGGCGACCGCGTCCTCCAGCGCGCCGCCCTCCGGAGCGTTCCCGCCCGCCGCGTCCTCCTCGTCGAGAACCCGGCGCACTTCGGGCACCGACAGGCCGAGCGCGCGCAGGGAGCGGATCAGGCGCAGTCGTTCGAGCGCCCCGGGACCGTACCGCCGGTGCCCGCCGGCGCTGCGGGAGGCCTCCGGCAGCAGACCCCGGTCGGAGTAGAAGCGGACGGTCTTCACGGTCACACCCGCCCGTGCGGCCAGCTCTCCGATGCCGGACAGAGTGTCGGACGACTTGGTCACTTGAACCTCCCTCAGGGGGAGTTCCTACCGTACCGGCGAACGCGGGCCGGCGACCGGGCCGGTCCGGCGAGCACGCAGGAGAGGTCATGTTCGCTTTCGTCCTGGTGTCGGGCATGTTCACCGGCACACACGTCTGGCAGGAGACCATCGCCTGTCTGACCGCCGCGGGCGCCGAGGCGCACGCGGTCCCCCTCACCGGGCTGGAGGGTCCGCGCAGCCCCGCGGGGGCCCGCGCCGACCTGGAGACCCACGTCGCGGACGTCCTCGCCGTCATCGACTCGATCGACGCGACGGACCGCAAAATCGTGCTGGTCGGCCACGACTACGGCATCCATCCGGCACACGTTGCCGTGGACCGGAGGGCCGGGCGCGTCGAGCGGATCGTCCACCTGGATGCGGGTCTGCCCAGGGACGGCGTCCCCGCCCTGGCCGCAGTGCCCGACATGGAGCTGCGCGAGCGGGTGGCCGGAGCGACCGGTGAGGTGGGCACCGACGGGTTGCTTCCACCGCCGGCCACATACGACGAGTGGAGTGCGTGGGGCAGCACCGAGGGCGTACCTGTCCCGTCGCTGGACCGCCTCACCGCCCTCGCCGCGCCGCACCCGGTGGGCACCCTGCTCCAGCCGCTCCGGCTGACCGGTGCGGTCGCGTCGGTGCCCACCACCGGCGTGCTGTGCACGGGCAATGGCACGAGCATCGAGATGGTGCAGATGCTGGTCGATTTCGGGGACCCCGCGCTGCGAGACCTGACCGGCCCCCGGGTGACCTTCTTCGAACTGGCCACCGGACACTGGCCGATGCTGTCCCGTCCCGCCGAACTGACGGACGTGCTGCTGCGGGCCGCCGCCGGCGACGGACACCGGCTGCGGCCCCTGGAGGCGGCGGAACCGCCCCCGCACCTGCGCCCGTTCCTGCTGGACGTCCCCGAGGTCCTGAGAGAACGGCACGGGAACGTCGATCTGTACCTGCCCGGTGCCGAAGCGCCTCGCCCGGCAGTGCTGTTCGTGCACGGCGGTCCGGTCCCCGCGGACGCCCGGCCCACGCCGAGGGACTGGCCGACCCTGACGGGGTACGCGCGCTGCGTGTCGGCCGGTGGCGCCGTGGGGGCCGTCGTGGACCATCGTCTGCACGACCTGGCCGACTACGAGCGGGCCGCCACCGACGTCGCCGCCGCCGTGGAACTGGTGCGGTCCCACCCGCGTGTGGACGCGGACCGGGTCGCGCTGTGGTTCTTCTCCGGCGGCGGCCCGCTCGCGGCGGACTGGCTGGAGGCGCCGCCGCCCTGGCTGCGCTGCCTGGCAGCCACCTACCCGATCCTTGCGCCGCTGCCCAACTGGGGAATGTCAGGCAGCCGCTTCCTGCCGGCGCGCGCCGTGAGGGGCGCCGGTACCCTGCCCGTCGTCCTCACCCGCGTCGGGCTGGAGACGCCCGAGATCGCCGCCACCGTCGAGGAGTTCCTCACCGCAGCAGGGGAGTGCGGGGCGGACGTGGAGGTGGTCGACGTGCCGCACGGTCACCACGGCTTCGAGACGGTCGATCCGACCGACGAGTCCCGCGACGCCGTGCACCGTGCGGTGCGCGCGGTCCTGGACCGCCTCGGACGGCCCGTCCACGAAACGACCCCCCACGCGCCGAGGCGCGCCGGCGGCGAAGCACGTGGGGCCGGGGTCCAGCGCCTCTGACCGGCGACGGTGCGCAGAACCCGCTTCTCTCGCTCCACCGAGGCGACTACCGGCCCGTGGCCGGCGGCCGACTGGCGCAAGGCCTCGCCGACCACTCCGGGCGAGGCGCTGACCCGACCATGCGCACAGCCGCCGTCGGCTCACTCCGGTATGGCCTTTCTCGGCCTCCCCGCAGCCCTGTGCTGCCGAAAGCGACTCTGTCACCTCACCACACAGGACACGGTCTCAGCGGCGCCAGGACGTACTGGTGTCTGGCCAAGCAGCCGTTCGGCTTCTTCTCGCCGACTTTCTGAGCCTCGCTGATGGTCGATGAGTTCGGGCGGCGACAGGAGTCTGACGGATCACACACGAACTCTGGAGGCTGCCCTATGGCTGGACGACACATCCCGGAAGATCGGAGAGCTCTGGAACGGGCGATCCATGCGGAACGGATGGCGCTTGCTCAAGACCTGGCCGAGCTCAGCGAGGCCCAGTGGGCGTCGGCATCACTGTGTGGACGCTGGAACGTGGAGGAGGTAGTGGCCCATCTGACGGCAGGTGCCAGCACGAGGATGTGGCGTTGGCTGCTGAGCATGATGGCCGCGCGGTTCGACGCCGACGTGCACAACGATCGACGGCTGGCGAAGCACCGCGGTGCCACACCCGCAGACACCTTGCGGCTCTTTCGCGAAGTGGTCGCCGGGCCCGCCGGGCCGTCAGGACACACGGCGGCCTGGCTGGGTGAAATAGTCGTTCACGCAGAGGACATCCGCCGGCCATTGGGCCTTGTACGGACACCTCCGGTGGCCACCACGACTGCCGTGGCCCGTTTCTACGCGAGCCGCGACTTCACCGTCGCTAGCAATACGGCAATCAAGGGCTTGAGGGTCGAGGCCACGGACGGACCGTTCAGGACCGGTTCAGGGGATCTGCTGCAGGGGTCGACCCTTTCGCTGGTCATGGCAATGGCAGGCCGTGCAACGGCCTGCGAGGATCTCGAGGGGGATGGTGCGGCAGTCCTGCGCGCCCGGATGCGTTGAGGCTGAGGAACAGCCTTTGGCGCAGCCAGCCCTGGCCGGGCTGACATGGTCGCCGCAGCCGAGATCGACCGGGTAAGGGCGTCGCAAGGCCGATTGACGCGTCTGCTGGTCAGCCCCCGGTCGCTCGCCACCCCGGGCACTTCGTCGCACCGTATCTGGACTCTCGAAGCCGGGCCGCACCTGCGAGCCGCTGGTGGTCGAGTCGGACGGCAAGGGGTTGCAGCCAGCCCTACGCCGATCCGGCTTCTCACGATGCCGCTCAAGAGCCTCATGGTGTCGGCGAGTAACAGGCGGGGTGTTCGAGACCGTGGCGGGGGGGGGGGGGGGGGGGGGGGGGGGGGGGGGGGGGGGGGGGGGGGCGGGGGGGGGGGGGGGGGGGGGGGGGGGGGGGGGGGGAGTGGGGC
>NZ_JBVHWQ010000013.1:0-4560 GCF_055564315.1 Streptomyces sp. NPDC029151 | reverse complement strand
CGCCCCACTCTGCGTCTCGCTCCTTCTTCCTCTTCTCCCCCCCCCCCCCCCCCCCCCCCCTCTCCCCCCCCCCCCCCCCCCCCCCCCCCCCCCCCCCCCCCCCCCCCCCCCCCCCCCCCCCCCCCCCCCCCCCCCCCCCCCCCCCCCCCACGCCCGGGGTCGGGCAGGTGGGCGAAGTGGCAGACCCGGTCCTGATATGTCTTGACCGCCAGGCGCCCCCCGCACCCGCCCAGCCATCGCCCGCACCAGAATGTGTCCGCCGCGTGCGCGCGCCGGAACGCACTCACCTCGCCGGCCTGCATGGGCAGTACGACGGGTATGTCCGACTCGGTATGGCCGATCACGGCCGTCTGTACCAGGCGCTGGTCCCGCAGCACGCCACCTCCCGAACCCGCATGGCTCCGCTGCCCTCAAGTGCCCTACCCTGGGCGGTCGTTCGGGAGGAAGTACCGCTCTCAGCCCCAGGTGCCGCGTTTGGCGATCAGTTCGATGGCGGCCCACGTCGCCGGTCGCCCCAACCGACGGGGCAGCGTTTCATCGCGCTGAGAGTCACATCTCATCTGACCAGGGCGTTCAGTGAGGGAACGGGACTCTGCGCGTGCTGCAGCGCCGCCGGAAGCGGCTCCATGATGGCCTTAGCCGGGTATAGTTCTTTCTGTCGGTCGAGGGGTGTCAAGCACCTATCCCGAGCGACATTGAAGGGCCCGGCTCGGGATGCACCCCGAGTCAGACCCTTCAATGCAGTTCACAAGCCCGGTCGCCTAGTTGCCGACCGGGCTTCTGCGTGAGAAGCTCGGTCCCGACCGGTCTCGCGTGTGGGACTTCTACTGCACGAACTGCCCCACAGCGGCAATAATGGCCACGATCAACCCTGCCGCCGCCAAATAGACCTGCCAACGTTCGGCATCGGTCCAACCTCGCCGACGAGGCTTGACACTGTCTACATCACCCACGTCCCACCCCAATTCGATCTTCGAGCAGGTCCGTCGAGTGTTTTCGGCGAACCTGCCGCGATGATCGCGGGAATGTCGAACGCGATACGAAGTATGTCACGGCTACCCCGGCGCCCGGCACCGGAACAACATGATTGATCTGAGCTTTTCTTGAGGTTGGTGCAGGTCAGCGATTCGCTTCACAGGCTCCGGCTTGATCATTTCCGGCCGTGCGGCGCCGCTGGCAGCGGTAAAGCCCGCCTGCAGTCGCCCGGCCGGCAGATCGGCGACTCGTTGAACCGGGAGTTGTTCACCGAGGTACTCGACGCGGTAGACGCCGTCCCATAGCAAGCCGGTCAACAGTCGCGTCGCCGCCGGACCGACCTCGCGGATGTACTACGGTCAGTTGCAGCCAGCACCCGGTGGGCACAGCCCTCGCGGGCGCTATCTCTCTCTTCGGCTACGACGGCTTCCTGAACTCCATCGGCTTCCTGGTCGCCTGGCTGATCGCCATGCTCCAGGTCGCCGAACCACTGTCGCAATTCCGGCCGTTACACCATGGCGACGTCCGGGCGCACGACGTGTTCATCTACACCTAGGGCCGAGTCGTCACCGTCCTGAGAGTCTCGCTGACCGACTGGCGCAACCTGCGATGTACGTACTGCATGCCCGAGGAGGGCCTGCGGTTGCTGGCGAAGCCCGACCTGCTCACGGACGACGCGATCGTCCGCCTGATCGACATCGCGGTCACCTCCCTCAGGATCAAGGAGATCCGCTTCACCGGCGGCGAGCCGCTGCTGCGCCCTGGCCTGGTGGGCATCGTCGGCCCGGTCACAGCCCTGGAAACGCGCCCCAGTCCCCGTGACCTACGGCATCGGCCTCGTGGGCATGCGGCCGCACTCAAGACGACGGGCCTGGACCGGGCCAACGGCTCCCTGAACACGCCGAGCCCGGACGTCTTCAAGACCCTCACGAGCCGTGACCGCCGCCAGGACTTCCTGGCGGGCCTTGTGAGTGGGTGGCGGGGTGGCAGTGGGTGGGTGTCGGCGGAATTGGGTGGGTGTCAGCGGAATCGTGATGCGGGTGCTCTAGGCCGTGCGGCGAAAGTGGATCTTGAGGAGATGAATGATCACCGTTCATAGGGCGGGGAGATCTCACGGATGATCAGTGGGCGGCGCTGGGCCGTTGCTGCCGAAGGGCGCGAAGGCAGGTCGGCCGCCTGTCTGGTCTCGGCGGCAGTTGATTGACGGCATACGGTTCCGGGTCCGGACCGGTGTTCCGTGGCGGGACGTACCCGTCGAGTACGGGCCGTGGGGCCGGATCTACGACCTGTTCCGCCGGTGGCAACGGGATGGTACCTGGCACCGGCTCGTCACCCAGCTCCAATCCCTGGCCGACGCGAAGGGTGCGATCGCGTGGGACCTGAGCGTCGACTCCACGGTGTGCCGTGCCCATCAGCATGCGGCCGGGGCCCGGAAGCGGGGTGACCTGCAGAAGGAGTCACCGGGTGGTGCCTTCACCGAGCCTGGTGATCACGGGCTGGGGGCGTTCGCGCGGCGGGTTCACCCCCAAGCTGCACCTGGCCGTCGAGCAGGGGCAGAAGCCCATGTCGATCGTAGTGACGGCCGGGCAGCGTAAGGACTCGCCGCAGTTCGAAGCGGTGCTGGAGAAGGTTCGAGTGCCCCGCATCGGACCGGGCCGGCCACGCGTCCGCCCTGATCGCGTGCGGACCGACAAGGCGCACGCCTCCTGCAGAAACCGTGCCTACCTGCGCCGACGTGGCATTCGCTGCATCCCGGACAAGGCCGACCAGGCTCACAACCGCAGGAGACTCGGCGCTCGCGGCGGCCGGCCGCCCAAGTTGGACGCCGAGGACTACAAGGCTCGGCATACGGTCGAGTGTGGCATCAATCGTCTCAAAGGCATCGCGCCGTGGCCACGAGATACGACAAGCTCGCGGTCCGCTATGAGGCGACCGTCCTCGTCGCGGCCATCAACGAGTGGCTGTGACCACACACGCGCACCGCCTCTTCGTTAATCCGTTGCCCAGGGGTCCGTCGGCCAGCTAGGTTCACCCAGCCGCCCGCATCGGTGTAGGCCGGCGCTGTCGACCAGGAGGTGTAGAGCACATGCGCACGAGTGCCCAGGAGTTGAGCTCGCGTACTGACCCTTGCCACCTCCTCTCGACGGAGACACCTTGTCCCTTCGCATCACCCCACTGACCGACCCCGCTCACGGGCCGCACGGCCGACGTCTCGCCTGGCTGGCGTTGGACGCGGACTCCATCCCTGCCGGGACCGCCTTCCTGCGCCTGCTCGACGGCGGACACGAGCACCTCGCCGAGCTCGACCTCCGCGTTCATCCTGCAGAACGCCGCAAGGGCGTCGGCTCCCGGCTCCTCAACACCGCCGTGGCCACCGCCCGGGACAACGCCCGACGCCGCGTCGTGGCGCAGGCAGAAGCCGGATCGCCCGGCGACCACTTCCTGGCAGCGCGCGGTTTCCGGAAGGTCCTCACCTTCAGGTACGCCCGCCTGGCGATGGCCGACGTGGACACCACCGTCCTCGCCGGAATCGTCGAGCGTCCGCACCCCGGCTACCGGCTGAGGTCATGGCAGGGAACCGTCCCCGACGACCTCGCCCGGACGTTCGCCGCCTCACGCCGAGCCATGGACGACATGCCCATGGACGACGCCGAGTACGACACCGTGGCCTGGGACGTGGACCGCGTGCGGGCCGCGGCGAAGGCCGTCGAACAGCGCGGCGACCACCTGCACACCGTCGTCGCCATCGACGCCTCCAACGACTCGATCGCCGGGTTCACCGAACTCGTCATCCCCGGCAACGGCACAGGTGAGGGCCAGCACTACGGCACGGGCGTGCTGCCCGAGCACCGTGGTCACGGCCTCGGCCGATGGATGAAGGCCGAGTCGATCCGACAAGCCCATAGGGACTATCCGGACCTCGATGGCCTCCTGACGGACACCGCAGCCAGCAACGCGCACATGCGACGGATCAACGACGGTCTCGGCTACACACCCACGCACACGACACATCAGCATCAGCTCGACCTCTAGCAGAGAGCGGACGGGCCGGACCGGGGCATCACCCCGCCCGGCCTGTCCGTGCTTTCGATACACGCCCTAACCGCTGTCCCGTGACAACGGCTAACACAATGAGCTCAGTTGGCGGTGGGTGATCAGGCAGCAGGCGACTTAGAGGTCCTAACAAAGGCGTTGGACGTGGCGGTGTGTGATGAGGCAGGTGGCGAGGCCGAGAAAGGCTTCGTGGATGTCGTCTCGTCGCTCCCAGCGGATGCGTAAGCGGCGGAAGCCGTGGAGCCAGGAGATGGTCCGCTCCACGACCCAGCGGAAGATGCCCAGGCCGGTGCCGTGTGGCTGGCCGCGTTCGGCGATCGCGGGGCGGATGCCGCGCTGCCAGAGCAGCCGCCGGTACTTGTCGTGATCGTAGCCGCGGTCCGCCAGCAGCATGTCGGGCCGGCGTCTGGGCCGGCCGACGACTCCGGCCACGGCCGGGACCTTGTCCAGCAGCGGCAGCAGTTGCGTGACGTCGTTGCGGTTGCCGCCGGTCAGCGACACCGCGAGCGGGATGCCCTGTCCGTCGGTGAG
>NZ_JBVHWQ010000012.1:106336-248858 GCF_055564315.1 Streptomyces sp. NPDC029151 | reverse complement strand
GCACGCTGTTGAGTTCTCAAGGAACGGTCGCTTCCTTTGTACTCACCCTCTCGGGCTTTCCTCCGGGCGCTTCCCTTCGGTCTTGCGTTTCCGACCCTATCAGATCCTTTCGGCGTCCGATCCCCGGTCGGCGGGGTTTGTCTTCCCGGCTGTTGGGCCGTTCCGACGAGTGAGACTTTAGCGGATTCCTTGCTCCCGAGCTAATCGGGGGCCGGCGTCCTTTTCGAACGCGGATTCCTCATTTCGCTAATACGCACGCCAAAGCATTCGACAGCAGAGTGTCGATTCAGAGGGTGGTACTTGCGGAATGGCTGTCCGGGGACCGACCGGAGTCGGCGCTCACGTCGGACAACTCGGAGAACACTACGGATGGGCACGGGGTGTGTCAACTCAGGCCCGGGAAGCACCCCGGAGGCGTACTGTGGGGGACGTGATGACGCGTACGTGCACCCAGCTCTGGTGGGCCGCCTGACGGCGGCCGGACTCACGTATGCACTCAACGGCCGCCGCTTCGGCGGCCGTTCTCGTATCTCCCTCCGGATCTGAGGGGGCCGGCCGCGGGGGCGGCGGTCCCGACCAGAAGGTGGAGTGGAGATGACTCGGGTCTTCAGCGGGATTCAGCCGACCGGGCACCTGACCCTGGGCAACTACGTGGGGGCCATGCGGCGCTGGGCCGAGACGGACCAGTACCGGGCGGACTCGCTGTTCTGTGTGGTGGACCTGCACGCGCTGACCGTGGACCACGACCCCGCGCGGGTGCGCAGGCTCAGCCGGCAGACGGCGACGCTGTTGCTCGCGGCCGGGCTCGACCCCGACGTGTGCACCGTGTTCCTGCAGAGCCATGTGGACGAGCACACCCGGCTGTCGCACCTGCTGGAATGCGTGGCGTCCGACGGGGAGATGCGGCGGATGATCCAGTACAAGGAGAAGGCCGCCAAGGAGCGCGAGCGCGGGGGGAGCGTGCGCCTGTCGTTGCTCACCTATCCGGTGCTGATGGCGGCGGACATCCTGGCGTACGGCACGGACGAGGTTCCGGTCGGGGAGGACCAGGCGCAGCACGTGGAGCTGACCCGGGACCTGGCGGTGCGGTTCAACCAGCGGTACGGGCACACGTTCGTGGTGCCGAGGGCGACGCTGCCGCCGGTGGGAGCGCGGGTGATGAACCTGCAGGAGCCGACGCGGAAGATGGGGAAATCGGACGACTCGGGGGCGGGGGTCGTCTACCTGCTGGACGAGCCGGACGTGGTGCGCAAGAAGGTGCTGCGGGCGGTGACCGACAGCGGCCGGGAGGTCGTCTACGACCGGGAAGGGCGGCCGGGCGTCGCGAATCTGCTGGATGTTCTCGCTGCGTGCACGGGTGGGAACCCGGAGTCGCTGGCGGGCGTTTACGACTCGTACGGCTCTTTGAAGAAGGACACCGCGGAGGCGGTGGTGGAGGTGCTGCGGCCACTGCAGGCCAGGCACCGGGAGCTGTGCGCGGATCCGGCGTATGTGGAGGGGGTGCTGCGGGATGGTGCGGAGAAGGCGCGGGCGGTGGCTCGGCCGACGGTCGATGCGGCCTACCGGGCGATCGGGCTGCTGCCGCCCGTGGGGGAGCCTTCGCTGAGCGCCGCGCGTTAGCCGGGCGGCGCTCGGCGGGGTCGGCCGGGCCGGTCCTCCTCGCGTCAGTCTCCTGGCGCCAGCCCTCCCGGCGTCAGTCCTTCTTGCCGGAGGCGAGTTCGCGGCTGCGGTCGCGGGCGGCTTCGAGGGCGGCGATGAGGGCGGCCCGTACGCCGTGGTTCTCCAGTTCGCGGATGGCGTTGATCGTGGTGCCGGCGGGGGAGGTGACGTTCTCCCGGAGTCTGACGGGGTGTTCGCCGCTGTCGCGGAGCATCACGGCGGCGCCGATCGCGGACTGGACGATGAGGTCGTGGGCCTTGTCGCGGGGCAGGCCGAGCAGGATGCCGGCGTCGGTCATGGCTTCGACCAGGTAGAAGAAGTACGCCGGGCCGGAGCCGGAGAGCGCGGTGCAGGCGTCCTGCTGGCTCTCGGGGACGCGGAGGGTCTTGCCGACGCCGCCGAAGATCTCCTCGGCGTGCGCGAGGTGCCGCTCGGTGGCGTGACTGCCGGCGGAGATCACCGACATGGCCTCGTCCACGAGGGCGGGCGTGTTGGTCATGACACGGACGACGGGAGTGCCTGCGGCCAGGCGCTCCTCGAAGAAGGAGGTGGGAATGCCGGCGGCTCCGCTGATGATCAGCCGGCCGGCGGGGACGTGCGGGGCGAGTTCGTCCAGGAGGGTGCCCATGTCCTGCGGCTTGACCGTGAGGATCAGGGTGTCGGCGGTCTTGGCGGCCTCGGTGTTGCCGACCGGGGTGACTCCGTAGCGGGCGCGGAGTTCCTCGGCGCGTTCGGGGCGGCGGGCGGTGACCAGGAGGTCGGCGGGTGACCAGCCGGCCCGGATCATTCCGCTGAGCAGGGCTTCGCCGATCTTTCCGGTGCCGAGGACTGCGACTTTCTGGCTCATGCGGTTCAGTCTGGCACCGGGGTGTGGCGGGCGGGGCGGCTGTCCGGTGGGCGGAACGGGGCCGGGCGCGCGCTCGCGGTCACGGCGTGCGGCGTGCGGCGTGCGGCGTTCTACCGGTGGCGCTTCTTCTTCGACGGGTCGCCGGTGCGGCGGGTGGTGCGGCGGGCGTGGGCCTCGCGGGCCTTCTCGTACTCCTCGCGGTGCAGCTTCTCGCCCGGTGCCTCGGTGAGGGCGCGGAAGAACCAGGCGAGGAGGGAGCCGACGAAGCCGATGGCGAGGAGGCCGCGCAGGCCGGCCTGGCGCTGGGGGTCGTGGCGCTTGCCGAAGCCCTCCCAGGTGTTGCGGAAGGCGAGCGCGCTGCAGAACGCGAACATCACGACGACCAGGACGGTCACGAAGGACCCGGTCTCGGCGATCCGGATGCCCTCGTAGGCGAAGCGGAGCACCAGGCAGGAGGCGGCGGCAGCGGCCAGGGAGCCGGTGGCGACCCCGGCGCGGCGGGCGGCGTAGCCCTGGTCGTGGTGCACCCAGGACGTGCCGAAGAAGCGCAGGGGCTCGGGGCGGGGGCCACCGCCCCGGGGTGCACCGTCGTCCTCGGCCGCGTGGCCGACGGAGTCCGCCGAGGTGTCCGGGGTGCCGCTTTCGTCGCTCACGGGACGATTATGGCGCCGGGGGGCGGCGGGCCGGCGCGTGGGGCGGCTGCCGGACCCGGGGGAGCTCGCGCCCTCCCCGGAGCACCGGTCCGCCCCTGGACCCGGCCCGCCCCCACCGGAGTGGGCCGGGTCCAGGGGTGGTCGTGGGCCCGGTCAGCCGCAGCGGGGGGCGACGTAGCCGTCGCTGCCCGTGTGGACGTAGGCGTCCGAGACGTACTCGCCGCTGTCGATGAGGTCCCAGATGCCGGTCGTGCCGTAGGGGCCCGACACCGTCGTGCCCGGCGTCTGGCAGTAGATCGGCACCCGGACACCCTCCGGCAGGACGCGCACCAGGTTGTACTGGGTGCCCGGGCCGCTGCGGACGTTCAGCCGGACACCGGGGGCGACGGCGTAGGTGCGGACGGCTGCCGCCGCCTGTACCGCCGTGCCCTCGTCGGTGAGTCCGGTCTCCTGTGCGCGGTCGACTGACATGATCGTGCTCCTCCCCCGTGATGACACTGGAACTCGGCGCGAAACGCGTGCGCGCGACTCGCCCGCAGACGCTAGCAAGCCGCCTCTGTCTCGTACGAGTCATCGACTAGGCTCCGTGCGTCGCGCGCACGGACGAAAAGCACGGGGGGGTCCATGTCGCCACAGCGCAACACCGGAGCGGGCGCGGAAGCGGAACTTCCCGAGTACGCCGGTCACTATCGGCTGGAGTCCTGCCTGGGATCCGGTGGCATGGGGGTCGTCCACCTCGCCCGGAGCACGTCGGGGATGCGGGTCGCGGTGAAGGTGGTGCACGCCGAGTTCGCGCGGGACCCCGAGTTCAGGGGCCGTTTCCGGCAGGAGGTGGCCGCGGCGCGCAGGGTCAGCGGTGCCTTCACGGCGTCCGTCGTGGATGCCGACCCGGAAGCCGGACGGCCTTGGATGGCGACCCTGTTCATCCCCGGGCCCACCCTCTCCGACCATGTGAAACGGAAGGGTCCCATGCCGCCCGGGCAGTTGCGTCGGCTGATGGCCGGGCTCGCGGAGGCGCTGCGGGACATCCACCGGGTCGGAGTCGTGCACCGGGACCTGAAACCCAGCAACGTGCTGCTGGCCGAGGACGGGCCGAAAGTCATCGACTTCGGCATCTCGCGGCCGAAGGACAGCGAACTGCGCACGGAGACGGGCAAGTTGATCGGCACACCGCCGTTCATGGCGCCCGAGCAGTTCCGCCGCCCGCGTGAGGTGGGTCCTGCGGCCGACGTCTTCGCGCTCGGTTCGGTCATGGTGCACGCGGCCACCGGGCGTGGGCCGTTCGACTCCGACAGCCCGTACGTCGTCGCCTACCAGGTGGTTCACGACGAGCCGGACCTGACCGGCGTACCGGAGGGCCTGGCGCCGCTGGTGCGGCGGTGCCTCGCCAAGGAGCCCGGGGACCGGCCCACCCCGGACGAGCTGATGCGGGAGCTGCGCTCGGAGGCGGCGTCGTACGACACGCAGGCGTTCATACCGGCGCAGCGGACGGGTGCGGAGCTCTGCGCTGCGCAGTCCGCGCCGGAGGCGGCACCCGTGTCCCCGTCGGAGTCGGCGGCGGGCTCCGTGTCCGCGGGGCGGCTCCGTCGTCGGCGGGCGGTGGCGCTGGGGGCGGGGGCGCTCGGGCTGGCGCTGCTGGGCGCTCTCGCCGCGGTGTGGGTGTCCGGCGGAAACGATCGGTCACCGGGGGGTGAGCGTGCGCCGGTGCTGGCGGCGGCCTCCGGCGGTACGTGGTCGGCGCGGCCGGCGGCCGGCGGGGAGGGCATGCCGCAGTGCGCGTACGGCGCAGGGAAGCTGCTCTGTGCGCGGCCCGGGGTCGTCTTCGCGCTCTCGCCGGACGGCGGCGGGCTGCTGTGGCGGCGCTCGGTCGACACCCGGTCCACGAGCGCGCCGCCGGCCGTCTCCGGTGGTCTGGTGCAGCCGTACACGGACGGCGGCTCACGGCTCGCGGGGCTCGATCCGGCCACGGGCAGGCAGGTGTGGCAGCGCCGGCTGCCCGCGGGGACGACGGTGCGGTACGCCGGTGGTACGGCGCTGCTCGCGGGTGCCGACGGGACGGTCACCGGGGTGGACGGCGCGACCGGCGACACGCGCTGGCGCGGGACGGTGCCGGGTCAGGGGGTGCCCTCCTTCGCCGCCTTGCCCGGGGACGCGGCCACCGGCGAGGCGTCGGCGTACGCGACCCGTACGTCCGCCGACGGGGCGAGCACCCGGGTGACCGCCGTGGACCCGGCGACCGGGCGGGTGCGGTGGGACGTACGGCTGCGCGGCTGGCTCAAGCCGTTCGCCGCGCGGGACGGTTCGGTGTTCTTCCTGGGCGTGGACGACGCGTACGGCGCGAAGGAGGTCGTCCGCTACACCCCGGCGACGGGTGCGACCCGGCGCGTGGCGCTGCCCGCCGTGCTCGACGGCGCGCACGCGACCGTGCGCGGGAACGTCGTGTACGTGCTGGCCACCGGGGGCTCGCTGGACGCCGTGGACCTGCGGTCGGGCCGGCGCCTGTGGCACCTGGAGACGTCGGCGAGCCGTGGTTCGCAGCCGGTCGTGCGGGGCGGGCGGGTGTTCTTCACCGCGAGCGACGGGCGGCTGCTCGCCGTGGACGCCGGGAAGGGCCGGCTCGTCGGGCAGACGCCGGCGCGCCTCGGCGCGAACTCCGCGCGGGTCATGAGCACACCGCCGGCTCCGGTGCCGGTCGGCGACCGTGTCCTCGCCGCGGCGCCCGACGGCACGGTGTTCGCCGTGGACGGCCGGAGACCGTCGGCCTGGTGACGCCGTCGCGGACAGGGCGGAGGGGCCGCCCCCGTCACAAGGCGACCCCTCCCACGATCCGCCGGCCCTGTCGGGGCGTGTCGGGCCGTCAGCCCAGCCGGGACACGTCGCGCACCGCGCCCTTGTCGGCGCTCGTCGCCATCGCCGCGTAGGCGCGGAGGGCGGCGGAGACCTTGCGGTCGCGGTTCTTCGGTGCGTACACGCCGTTCAGGGCCTCGGCGCGGCGGGCCAGCTCGGCCTCGTCGACCAGCAGCTCGATGCTGCGGCCCGGGATGTCGATGCGGATGCGGTCGCCGTCCTGGACCAGGGCGATCGTGCCGCCGGAGGCCGCCTCGGGGGAGGCGTGGCCGATGGACAGGCCGGAGGTGCCGCCGGAGAAGCGGCCGTCGGTGATCAGGGCGCAGGTCTTGCCGAGGCCGCGGCCCTTCAGGTACGAGGTCGGGTACAGCATCTCCTGCATGCCGGGGCCGCCCTTGGGGCCCTCGTAGCGGATGACGACGACGTCGCCGTCCTTGACCTCCTGGGTGAGGATCCGCTGGACGGCCTCCTCCTGGGACTCGCAGACGACGGCCGGGCCCTCGAAGGTCCAGATCGACTCGTCGACGCCGGCCGTCTTGACCACGCAGCCGTCGACGGCGAGGTTGCCGCGCAGGACCGCGAGGCCGCCGTCCTTGGAGTAGGCGTGCTCGGCGGAGCGGATGCAGCCGTTCTCCGCGTCCTCGTCCAGGGCCTCCCAGCGTTCGGACTGGGAGAAGGCCTCGGCGGAGCGGACGCAGCCGGGGGCCGCGTGCCACAGCTCGACCGCCTCCGGGGACGGGGAGCCGCCGCGCACGTCCCAGGTCTTGAGCCAGTCGGAGAGGGAGGGGCTGTGGACGGCGTGCACGTCCTCGTTGAGCAGGCCGGCGCGGTGCAGTTCGCCGAGCAGGGCGGGGATGCCGCCGGCGCGGTGCACGTCCTCCATGTAGTACGTGCGGTCCTTGGCGACGTTGGGCGCCACCTTCGCCAGGCAGGGCACGCGGCGCGAGACGGCGTCGATCTCGTCCAGGCCGAACGGGACGCCGGCCTCCTGGGCGGCGGCCAGCAGGTGCAGGATCGTGTTGGTGGAGCCGCCCATCGCGATGTCCAGGGCCATGGCGTTCTCGAAGGCCTGGAAGGTGGCGATGTTGCGGGGCAGGACGGTGTCGTCGTCCTGCTCGTAGTAGCGGCGGGTGATGTCCATGACCGTGCGGGCCGCGTTCTCGTACAGGGCGCGGCGGGCGGTGTGGGTGGCGAGGACCGAGCCGTTGCCGGGCAGGGAGAGGCCGATGGCCTCGGTCAGGCAGTTCATCGAGTTGGCGGTGAACATGCCGGAACAGCTGCCGCAGGTCGGGCAGGCGTTCTCCTCGATGCGGAGGATGTCCTCGTCGGAGATCTTGTCGTTGACGGCGTCGGAGATCGCGTCGACCAGGTCGAGGGTGCGGACCGTGCCGTCGACGAGGGTGGCGCGGCCGGACTCCATGGGGCCGCCGGAGACGAACACCGTCGGGATGTTCAGCCGCAGGGCGGCCATCAGCATGCCCGGGGTGATCTTGTCGCAGTTGGAGATGCAGACCAGGGCGTCGGCGCAGTGCGCCTCGACCATGTACTCGACCGAGTCCGCGATCAGGTCGCGGGAGGGCAGGGAGTACAGCATGCCGCCGTGGCCCATGGCGATGCCGTCGTCCACGGCGATGGTGTTGAACTCGCGCGGGATGCCGCCCGCCTCCCTGATCGCCTCGCTGACGATCCGGCCGACCGGCTGGAGGTGGGTGTGGCCCGGCACGAACTCGGTGAAGGAGTTCGCGACGGCGATGATCGGCTTCCGGCCGATGTCCGCACCGGGTACACCGGAGGCGCGCATAAGGGCGCGGGCGCCCGCCATGTTGCGGCCGTGGGTGACTGTGCGGGACCTCAGCTCGGGCATCGTCGCTCGCTCCTTCAGACGGATCTGGCTGATGTCGAGCGTACGCCGGTCATCCAGGTGGCGGGACACGGTGTCCGAATTGCGGGACACTCGTTTCACGGAGCCGTCAGGTGGCCCTGTACGACGGGAGCGACGCGGGCGATGATCTGTTCCAGGTCCGCCGAGGCCAGCGGCTCCAGTCTGATCACGTAGCGCATCATCGCCGTGCCCACGATCTGGGCGGCCGCCAGCTCGGCGCGCAGCTCCGCGTCCGGCAGGTCCAGCTGGGCGGCGACCCGGCGCAGCAGCTGGGCCGCGACCAGCCGGCGGAAGACGGCGGCGGCGGTCTCGTTGTTCACGGCGGAGCGGAGGATCGCCAGGAGGGGCGCACGGGTCGTGGGGTTGTCCCAGACCCCGAGGACGAAGCGGGTCAGCCGCTCCCCCACGCCCTCCACCGGGCCGTCGGCCACCGCGTGCGGGGCGTTCAGCGCGGGCGCGAAGGCGACCTCGACGGCCGCCTCGAAGACCTGCTCCTTGGTGCCGAAGTAGTGGTGGACCAGCGCGGAGTCCACGCCGGCCGCCTTGGCGATGCCGCGTACGGACGTCTTCTCGTAGCCACGCGCGGAGAACTCCTCGCGGGCGGCGGCGAGGATACGGTCCCGGGTGCCGGCGGACTCGGTACGCGGGGGGCGGCCACGGCGGCGGCCCCGGGGGGCGGGCTCGGGCGCGGAGTCGGGGCCGTCCCCCGCCGGAGGCCCGGGCGGGGGGCCGTCCGTCGCCGGGGGCGGGTTCCCGGTCATCGGCGGGGGGTCCGTACGGCCGCCGCGGTCAGGTGCTTGCGCGTGAATTCGAGGGCGTCGGCGAGGTCGGCCTCGCGCTCGGCTCCGGACATCGCCCGCCGTGTGTTGACCTCGATCACGACGTGACCGTCGAATCCGGTGCGCACCAGACGCTCCAGCAGCTCGGCGCAGGGCTGGGTGCCGCGGCCGGGAACCAGGTGCTCGTCCTTGGCCGAGCCGCGGCCGTCGGCGAGGTGGACGTGCCCGAGCCGGTCCCCCATGCGGTCGACCATGTCCAGGGCGTCGGTGCGGGCCGTCGCCGTGTGGCTGAGATCGATCGTGAAGTGCCGGTAGTCGTCGTGGGTGACGTCCCAGTCGGGGGCGTAGGCGAGCATCTCGCGGTCGCGGTAGCGCCAGGGGTACATGTTCTCGACGGCGAACCGTACGTCCGTCTCGTCGGCCATCCGCCATATCCCGTCGACGAAGTCCCGGGCGTACTGGCGCTGCCAGCGGAACGGCGGGTGGACGACGACGGTGGAGGCGCCCAGCTTCTCCGCCGCCACCCGGGCCCGCTGGAGCTTCACCCAGGGGTCGGTGGACCAGACCCGCTGGGTGATCAGCAGGCAGGGGGCGTGGACGGCCAGGATCGGGACGCCGTGGTAGTCCGACAGCCGGCGCAGCGCCTCGATGTCCTGGCTGACCGGGTCGGTCCACACCATGACCTCGACCCCGTCGTACCCGAGGCGTCCGGCGATCTCGAAGGCCGTCGCCGTCGACTCCGGGTAGACGGAGGCGGTCGACAGAGCGATGCGCACGTCCGTTGGTTCAGCCACGTCCGTCACCTTACGGCGTTGGGTGGTGCCGGTGTTGGGTGCCTATGCGCCGTTGTGAGGTATGCCATGGATGCGGCCGCGGACGCGTGGTCTCGCGCCCCCGCGGGGGAGCCGCGTACCGGCGCGGCCGCGTGCCTTCGGGGGCGCTATGCGGAACCCATGTGGTCGAGGCGCCGGAGGATCACGCCCTCCCTCAGGGCCCAGGGGCAGATCTCCAGGCTCTCCACGGCGAACAGGTCCATCGCGCCCTCGGCGACCAGGGCGCCCGCGAGGAGCTGGCCGGCCCTGCCGTCGGACACGCCGGGGAGTTCGGCGCGCTGGTCGGTCGTCATGCCGGCCAGCCTCGGGACCCAGGCCTCCAGCGACTCGCGTTTGAGTTCGCGCTGGACGTAGAGGCCCTCGGCGCTGCGGGCGGCGCCGGCGATGCGGGCGAGCTGCTTGAAGGTCTTGGAGGTGGCGACGACGTGGTCGGGGGCGCCGAAGCGGCTGAACTCGCCGACCGTGCGGGCGATCTCCGTGCGGACGTGCCGGCGCAGGGCGCGGACGTCCTCCGGGGCGGGCGGGTCGCCGGGCAGCCAGCCGGCGGTGAGGCGGCCGGCGCCGAGCGGGAGGGAGACGGCCGCGTCCGGTTCCTCGTCTATGCCGAAGGCGATCTCCAGGGAGCCGCCGCCGATGTCCAGGACCAGCAGCTTTCCGGCGGACCAGCCGAACCAGCGGCGTACGGCGAGGAAGGTGAGCCGGGCCTCCTCCGCGCCGGCGAGCACCTGGAGCCGTACGCCGGTCTCGTCGGCCACGCGCGCGAGGACCTCGTCGGCGTTGGTGGCCTCGCGGACGGCGGAGGTCGCGAACGGCAGCAGGTCCTCGACGCCCTTGTCCTCGGCGGCCTGGAGGGCGTCCCGTACGACGGCGATCAGCTTGTCGATGCCCTCGTCGCCGATGGCACCGCTGTCGTCGAGGAGCTGGGCGAGCCGGAGGTCGGCCTTGTGCGAATGCGCGGGCAGCGGGCGCGCGCCGGGGTGGGCGTCCACCACCAGCAGATGCACCGTGTTCGAACCCACGTCCAGGACACCGAGTCTCATATACGGAACGCTACTGCCAGAAGGTCCGTGCTCGGTCCCCGGAGCGACCCCTGGCCACTTACCCTGGACGGGTGCCAAAGACGAAAAAGGCGAAGGTCAACAAGGCCGACAAGACCGACGGAACCGCCAAGCCGGACAAGCCGGGCAAGGGCGGCAAAGTACGCAAGGCCGTCATGATCTCCAGGGAGGCGGAGATGAGCGACGAGAAGGGGCTCGACTTCGCCCGCGCCTGGGTGGAGTTCCCGGATCCGGCGGACGAGGAGCAGGTGTTCCGCTGCGACCTGACATGGCTGACCTCTCGCTGGAACTGCATCTTCGGCAGTGGGTGCCAGGGCATCGAGGCGGGCCGGGCGGACGACGGGTGCTGCACGCTGGGGGCGCACTTCTCGGACGAGGACGACGAGAAGCGGGTCGCCGGGCATGTGGCGCGGCTCACGCCCGACATCTGGCAGCACCACGCGGAGGGCACGCGGAACGGATGGGTCTCGGAGGACGACGAGGGCTCCCGGCAGACCCGGCCCTTCCAGGGCTCGTGCATCTTCCAGAACCGGCCCGGGTTCGCCGGCGGCGCGGGCTGCTCGCTGCACATCCTGGCGCTGCGGGAGGGGCGGGAGCCGCTGGAGACCAAGCCGGACGTGTGCTGGCAGCTGCCGATCCGGCGGACGTACGACTGGATCGACCGGCCCGACGACACGCGCGTCCTGCAGGTGTCCATCGGCGAGTACGACCGCAGGGGCTGGGGTCCCGGCGGCCACGACCTGCACTGGTGGTGCACCTCGGCGACCTCGGCGCACGGCGCGGGTGAGCCGGTGTACGTGTCCTACCGGGCCGAACTGACGGAGCTGATGGGCAAGGCGGGCTACGACCGTCTGGTCGAGCTGTGCGAACAGCGCCTGGCGTCCCGGCTCCCCCTCCTGGCTCCCCACCCCGCCGATCCGGCTCCCTGACCCGGCATCACCGGCCCGCCCCGGTGCGCCGGGCGGTCGCCGCCGCGCGGCCGGGGGCACGGCTGCCTCTCCGCTCCTAGGTGTCCGACGGGCTCGGGTCCTCCGTCGCGGTGGGGGTCGGCGTCGACGGCGGGGTGTCGGTGGGTGACGGGGTGGTGGGGGTCGGGGTCGGGTCCGTGGAGGGCGGGGTCGGGGTCGGGGTCGGCTCGGTGGGGGGTGTGCCGGGGGGCGGAGAGGGGGGTGCGGAGGGAGTCCGGGGGGTCGGACGGGTGGGGGCCGTGCCGTAGCCGTCGATCGTGACCACCGCTCCCGCCGGAGCCACCGCCACCCGCGCGCGCCAGTGGCCGGACGGCTCGCGCAGATGGTCGACGTACACCTTGACCGTCGACGTCTGCCCGGGTGCGAGGGTTCCCGCGGACCGGCTGAAGTAGAGCCACGCGGCCGACGTGGAGACCGACCAGCGCACCTCGGACGCACCGGACGCCGTCAGGGTGATCAGCGTGGTGTCGCCGTCGTTGGCGGCGCTGACCGCCAGCTGTCCCGTGCCCTTCTCGCCGGCGCCGCCCACGCTGACGACCTCGACGGACACGTCCGCCTTGCCGTCCTTGCCGAAGCGGGTGCCCGACCGCACGCTGGCGTTCCCCGCGTTCTCGTAGCCGCCGGTCGTGTCGCCGCCCAGCGCCTCGGGGCCCTGCGCCTCGCGCGCGGTCGCGGAACGGCCGTCGTCGTCCCCGGCAGGTCCGCCCCGGTAGGCGGCCCAGAGGGCCAGCACGGGCGCCGCCACCACCGTGGCCACCACCGTCGTCGTGACGGCACGCGCGCGCAGGCGGTCGCGGCGGGCCGCGCGGTCCTTGGGGTCCATCGGGAAACCGCGCCGGTCGAAGCGGGGTACGGCCCCGCCCCGCACGCGCGTGTGGTGGGTCAGGGCCGTGTGCAGGGCCGCACGGGGGGCCTGGAGGACGGGCAGCTCGGCGGGGGTGACCGTGGCGCCGGGCCAGCGGTCGGGGGCGGCGCGCTCTGCGCTGCGGCGGCAGCGCGGGCAGTCGTCGACGTGCCGGACCAGCTCGCGGCGCAGTGCGGTGCTGAGGACCAGCCTGCTGTCTCCCGTGAGGTGGGCCACGCTCGGGCAGCCGCCCGTCCGGACGACGGCGAGGGCCGCGCGCGTGCGCTCGACCTCGCAGGCGGCGGAGGCGAGCAGCTCCCGCGCGGCGGCGGGTTCCATGCCGAGGACGGCGGCGACCTCGTGGGCGGTCAGGTGGTGGCGGACGGCGAGTTCCAGGGCCTCGCGCTGCTCCGGCGTCGTACCGGCCGCCTCCGGCCAGGCGAGCAGCGCGAGTTCCCGGCGCCGCTGCTCCTGGACGTCCGGGGAGAGGGCGAGGGAGGGGGACGCGTCAGGGGCCGTCTTCCCCGTGGTGCCGGTGCGGCCGGCGGCGCCCGGGGTGCTCCCGTACCAGTCGGCCTGTGCCCCGGGGGGCGTTCCAGGCCCTGCCTCGGGTCCCGCCCCGGACCCTCCCCCGCTCGGCGTCCCCGCTGCCCGCCCGGCTCCCGTGCGGCCCGCCGCGTGCGTGGCCTGACGTTTCTGCTTGGCCTCGGCCAGCTTGCGCAGGCATGCCCAGCGGGTGAGGGCGTACAGCCAGGCGCGGCGGTCGCCGGCGGCCACGGGGAGCCGGCGGCCGCGCCGTTCGGCCAGGGCGAGGGCGTCGCCGAGGGCGGCGGTGGCCGTGTCGTGGTCGCACAGGACCGACAGACAGTAGGTGAACAGCCCGTCCAGGTACGGCTCGTAGCGCGCCGGCGGCTGCTGGGCGACGGTGCGCGCGGCGGCACGGTCCCGTGCCTTCCTGGCCTCGCGGGCCTCCCGCGCCTCACGCCGCGCTTCACGTGCCTCGCGTCCCTCGCGATGCGCCCGATGCGCGCCGGTCGTGCGGGTCGTGGTCTCCGGACTGCTGCTCATCACCCGTGCGACCGTAGGCGGCGGCGGAGTGCCCGTTCTGGAACCTTGAGCACTTTTAATCCGTACGGGTGAAACGATCCCTCATAAGGGGACAGGAACGCTTTATTCCGCGGCTGGATCCGGGCGGGTGCCGACCGAGAACGGATCACTCTCCCGTGTTCCCCCCTCTCACCGCTCCCTCAGCGCTCCCTCAGCGCTCCCTCACCCCTCCCTCACCGCTCCCTCGCCGCTCCTCACCCCCCGTCCCCGGCCCGCCGCGCCCGGTCCCGCGGACCCCGTTGTCAGTGCCGCGGGCTACGGTTTCCGCATGGCTGCCCGTACCAAGACGACCAAGGACCGTCCGTCCTACCGCTGCACCGAGTGCGGCTGGCAGACGGCCAAGTGGCTCGGCCGCTGCCCCGAATGCCAGGCCTGGGGCACGTTCGAGGAGTACGGCGCGCCCGCGGTCCGGACCACGGCCCCGGGCCGCGTGAGCACCTCCGCGCTGCCCATCGGCCAGGTCGACGGCCGGCAGGCCACCGCCCGCTCCACCGGTGTGCCCGAGCTGGACCGGGTGCTCGGCGGCGGCCTGGTACCGGGCGCGGTCGTCCTGCTCGCGGGCGAGCCCGGCGTCGGCAAGTCCACCCTGCTGCTGGACGTGGCCGCGAAGTCGGCGAGCGCCGAGCACCGCACCCTCTACGTGACCGGTGAGGAGTCGGCGAGCCAGGTGCGGCTGCGCGCCGACCGCATCGGCGCCCTCGACGACCACCTGTACCTGGCGGCCGAGACGGACCTGGCCGCCGTCCTGGGCCACCTGGACGAGGTGAAGCCGTCCCTGCTGATCCTCGACTCGGTGCAGACGGTGGCCTCCCCGGAGATCGAGGGCGCGCCCGGAGGCATGGCGCAGGTCCGGGAGGTGGCGGGTGCCCTGATCCGCGCCTCCAAGCAGCGGGGCATGTCCACGCTGCTCGTGGGCCATGTCACCAAGGACGGCGCGATCGCCGGACCCCGCCTGCTGGAGCACCTGGTGGACGTCGTCCTGCACTTCGAGGGCGACCGGCACGCCCGCCTGCGCCTGGTGCGCGGGGTGAAGAACCGGTACGGGGCGACGGACGAGGTCGGCTGCTTCGAGCTGCACGACGAGGGCATCACGGGCCTCGCCGACCCCAGCGGCCTGTTCCTGACCCGCCGCGCCGAGCCGGTCCCGGGCACCTGCCTGACCGTCACCCTGGAGGGCCGCCGCCCGCTGGTGGCCGAGGTGCAGGCGCTGACCGTCGACTCGCAGATCCCCTCACCGCGTCGTACGACATCCGGTCTGGAGACCTCCCGGGTGTCGATGATGCTGGCCGTCCTGGAGCAGCGCGGCCGGATCAGCGCGCTCGGCAAGCGGGACATCTACTCGGCGACGGTCGGCGGTGTGAAGCTGTCGGAGCCGGCCGCCGACCTCGCCATCGCGCTCGCCCTGGCCTCCGCCGCCAGCGACACCCCGCTGCCGAAGAACCTGGTGGCGATCGGCGAGGTGGGGCTCGCGGGCGAGGTCAGACGGGTCACGGGCGTGCAGCGCAGGCTCTCCGAGGCGCACCGGCTGGGCTTCACGCACGCGCTCGTACCGGCCGACCCGGGGAAGGTGCCGCCCGGCATGAAGGTCCTCGAGGTCGCCGACATGGGGGAGGCGCTCCGGGTTCTGCCGCGCTCACGTCGCCGAGAGGCCCCACGGGAGGCGGAGGAGCGCCGGTAGACTTTGCCCTGGTCTCGCCCGTCCGTACGAACCGAGTGCGGGGAGGGGGGCGCGTCAGAACCTGCGACCGGAGGAGTGCAGTGGCAGCCAACGACCGGGCAGCAGCTCCCGGAAAGTCCGGTGGGAGTGCCGGCTCCGATCGCCTGATGCGCGCCTCGCTGAGCGCCGTGGCTCCCGGTACGGCGCTGCGTGACGGCCTGGAGCGGGTCCTGCGCGGCAACACCGGCGGGCTGATCGTGCTCGGCTCCGACAAGACGGTCGAGGCGATGTGCACGGGCGGTTTCGTGCTGGACGTGGAGTTCACCGCGACCCGGCTGCGCGAGCTGTGCAAGCTGGACGGCGGCATCGTGCTGTCGTCCGACCTGTCGAAGATCCTCCGGGCGGGCGTGCAGTTCGTGCCGGACGCGACGATCCCCACGGAGGAGACGGGCACGCGGCACCGCACGGCGGACCGTGTCAGCAAGCAGGTCGGCTTCCCGGTGGTCTCGGTCTCCCAGTCGATGCGGCTGATCGCGCTGTACGTCGGCGGGCAGCGCCGTGTCCTGGAGGACTCGGCGGCGATCCTCTCCCGCGCGAACCAGGCGCTGGCGACGCTGGAGCGGTACAAGCTCCGGCTGGACGAGGTCGCGGGCACGCTGTCGGCGCTGGAGATCGAGGACCTGGTGACGGTCCGGGACGTGTCGGCGGTCGCGCAGCGTCTCGAGATGGTCCGCCGCATCGCCACCGAGATCGCCGAGTACGTGGTGGAGCTGGGTACGGACGGCCGGCTTCTCGCGCTCCAGCTGGAGGAGTTGATCGCCGGGGTCGAGCCCGACCGCGAACTGGTGGTCCGGGACTACGTCCCCGAGCCGACGGCCAAGCGGTCCCGCACGGTCGAGGAGGCGCTGGCCGAGCTGGACGCGCTGACCCACGCGGAGCTCCTCGAACTCGGCACGGTGGCGCGTGCGCTGGGCTACACCGGGTCCCCGGAGACGCTCGACTCCGCGGTGTCCCCGCGGGGCTTCCGGCTCCTGGCCAAGGTCCCGCGGCTTCCGGGCGCCATCATCGACCGGCTGGTGGAGCACTTCGGGGGCCTGCAGAAGCTGCTGGCCGCGAGTGTGGACGACCTGCAGACCGTGGACGGGGTCGGCGAGGCACGGGCGAGGAGCGTGCGGGAGGGGCTGTCCCGCCTGGCCGAGTCGTCGATCCTGGAGCGGTACGTCTGAGGGTGGGGCCGAGCGCCCAGGCGCTCGGACGGGTGTGCCGTACGACGGCTGCGGGGGAGGTCTTCGCGCCGCAGCCGCAACCGCAACCGGCGACGCACCGCGCCGCCCGGGTCCTCAGTCCGCCGACAGCACGAACGAAGCCTGCGCCTTGGCGAACCCGGGGGTCTTCGCCTCCAGCAGGTACGTACCCGGCTTCGCCGAACCGCCGGAGGGCTTCGCGCACTTCGGAGCGCTCGGACCCCGGTCCCACCGCACGGTGTAGGTGATGCTCTGGCCCGCGGGCACCCGGAAGACCAGGTTCCGTGCGCCCTTGGGGCAGTCGGCCGAGGACCAGAAGGTGTCGTCACCGTCCGCCGGGGTGATCGTCAACACCGCGTTCTTCGGGCCCAGATCGACCTTGCAGTCGGCCGACGAGCTGTTCTTCGCGGTGAGTTCGAAGGTCGGGGTCTGGTCCGGCGAGTAGGAGTTGTGCGTGCTGCGCAGGCTCAACGCCACCGCGCCGGAGGTGCAGTCGGGCAGCGTGGAGGAGGCCGGGAGCGCGTCGCCCGCGCCGACGCCGCCGCCACCGGACGCCGCGCCCGAGCCGCCGCCCGCACCGGAGGAGCCCTCGGTCGAGCCGCCGCCCCCGCCGGAGGCCGAACCGGAACCGCCGCCGCTGCCGGCGTCGCTGCCGCCGCCCGTCCCGCCGCCGGAGTCGCCCCCGGAACCCTCGCGGCCGCCGGGGTGTTGGCTGATCGCCGAACCGGACGGAGTCGGTCCGGGCGTGATGGTGTGCGTGGGGTTCTTGCCGTTGGACCCGTCGGCGTTCTTCTTGCCGCCCCCGCCGCCGGCGGTGACGATCCACGTGATCACCAGCGCCAACAGGGCGACCACGGACAGCAGTACGACCCTCCGACGCCAGTAGATGGTGGAGGGAAGCGGCCCGACCGGATTGCGCAGAGATCCCACGGCGCAAACTGTACGAGAGATCTCCGCGCTCGCCCGCGTCACCCGCCGCGCCGACGTCAACTTTTCCGGATCATCATCCCGGTAACTGCCGTGGACGGCACGGCTCTTCACTTTTCGCCACGCTCGGTGAACACGCGGTCACCGACGATGTCCGCCAACCCGTGGCAGGATCGGAAGGCCATGACTGAGATGCTGCACGCCCCCGTGATCGCCTGGTTCGACGCCCACGCCCGCGACCTCCCCTGGCGCCGCCCGGAGGCGGGCCCGTGGGGCGTGATGGTCAGCGAGTTCATGCTCCAGCAGACCCCGGTGAACCGGGTGCTGCCCGTCTACGAGGAGTGGCTGGCCCGCTGGCCGCGCCCGGCCGACCTCGCGAAGGAGGCGCCGGGCGAGGCGGTGCGCGCCTGGGGGCGGCTCGGCTATCCGCGCCGCGCGCTGCGCCTGCACGGTGCCGCGGTCGCCATAACGGAACGGCACGGCGGGGACGTGCCGACCGATCACGCGCAGCTGCTGGCACTGCCGGGCATCGGCGAGTACACGGCCGCCGCGGTGGCCTCCTTCGCGTACGGGCAGCGGCACGCGGTGCTGGACACCAACGTCCGCCGGGTGCTGGCGCGGGCGGTGACGGGTGTGCAGTACCCGCCGAACGCCACCACGGCCGCCGAGCGGCGGCTGGCGCGGGAGCTGCTGCCGGAGGACGAGCGGACCGCGGCGCGGTGGGCCGCCGCCTCGATGGAGCTGGGCGCGCTGGTGTGCACGGCGAAGAACGAGGGGTGCCCGCGGTGCCCGATCGCCGCGCAGTGCGCGTGGCGGCTCGCGGGCAAGCCCGAGCACGCGGGCCCGCCGCGCCGCGGGCAGACGTACGCCGGTACGGACCGGCAGGTGCGCGGCAAGCTGCTGGCCGTGCTGCGGGAGGCGCACGCGCCGGTGCCGCAGGCGGTGCTGGACCGGGTGTGGCACGAGCCGGTGCAGCGGGCGCGGGCGCTCGACGGTCTGGTCGCGGACGGTCTGGTGGAGCCGCTGCCGCACGGGCTGTACCGGCTGCCGCTGGGCTGACGCACAGACAGGTCACAGTCCCGGGGGCTCCGTTACGGAGCGCCCGACACTGACAAAGCGGTGCATAAAGGGATATTCACCCCCCTCGCCTTACCCCTCTTCTGCTTCCGTTACACAACCGACGGATAGCCGATTGCCAGCCGCAGGCTGGTCCGCACAGCCTCGTGACAACCACTCCGTAGCTTCTTCTCCGTGCCCGGCGGACCACCGGGTGCGGGGACAGCGGAACTTCAGGCAGTGAGCCGGAAGCACAACGGGGAACGGAGGCGGTTGGTCATGGCGCAGGGCGAGGTGCTCGAATTCGAGGAGTACGTCCGTACCCGGCAGGACGCGCTGCTGCGCAGCGCCCGCCGGCTGGTGCCGGACCCGGTCGACGCCCAGGACCTGCTGCAGACCGCGCTGGTGCGGACGTACGGCCGCTGGGAGGGCATCGCCGACAAGCGGCTCGCCGACGCCTACCTGCGCCGCGTCATGATCAACACGCGCACCGAGTGGTGGCGGGCGCGCAAGCTGGAGGAGGTGCCGACCGAGCAGCTGCCGGACGCCTCCGTGGAGGACTCGACCGAGCAGCACGCCGACCGGGCCCTGCTGATGGATGTCATGAAGGTGCTCGCACCGAAGCAGCGCAGTGTCGTGGTGCTGCGACACTGGGAGCAGATGTCCACAGAGGAGACGGCCGCTGCCCTCGGCATGTCGGCCGGTACGGTCAAGAGCACGCTGCACCGGGCGCTCGCCCGGCTCCGTGAGGAGCTGGAGGCCCGCGATCTGGACGCACGCGCGCTGGAGCGTGAGGAGCGGGAGCGTTGCGCGGCCTGACCGGGGCCCGGCCCGTATGGGTCCGAGGAAGTTCGCAGGCGGTGATCGCGGCGGGGGCCGCGCTCGCCGCCCTCGCCCTTTTCGTCGTCGCGTGCGGCAGCGGGGGCACGGGCGCGCGGGACGAGGGCCCGGCGCACGCCTCGGCGGTGGCCGGGGCCGTCGACTCCCCCTCTCCGAGCCGGGCGGGGAAGTACCACCGGGTGGATCCGGTGGCGCTGGTCATGAACGATCCCAAGGTGTCGGGCGCGGTGAAGCGGCTGCTCCAGCCGTGCAGCGGCGACGAGTACCCCGTCGACGTCTCCTACGGCGACCTGACCGGCGGAGCGGTGGACGACGTCGTCGTCAACGTGCTGACCTGCGCCGACGCGGTCGGTATCGGCTCGTACGTGTACCGGGACGACGACGGCACGTTCCGGAACGTCTTCAAGAGCGAGGAGTCCCCGGTCTACGCCGAGATCGACCGGGGCACCCTGTCGGTGACCAGGCAGTTCTACGAGAAGGGCGACCCGATCTCCAACCCCTCCGGTGAGATCGTGACGCCCTACCGGTGGAAGGCGGGACGGTTCGCCGAGGGGAAGCCCACCCGCAACGAGTACAGCAAGTCCGCGGGCGGGGGGCCGACGCCCGTGCCGGACAGCTGACCGCGTCCCTACCCGTACCCCTGTAGAACCGGTGACGTCACGCGTCATCACGAGTCACCACGAGGACTGAGAGCACCGGGATGGCAGACCAGACCCACGTCCTGTTCGTCGAGGACGACGACGTCATCCGCGAGGCCACCCAGCTGGCGCTGGAGCGGGACGGCTTCGCGGTCACCGCCATGCCCGACGGACTGTCGGGCCTGGAGGCGTTCCGCGCGAACCGCCCCGACATCGCGCTGCTGGACGTCATGGTGCCGGGCCTGGACGGCGTCAGCCTGTGCCGCCGGATCCGCGACGAGTCGACCGTGCCGGTGATCATGCTGTCCGCGCGGGCCGACTCCATCGACGTCGTCCTGGGCCTGGAGGCCGGGGCCGACGACTATGTGACCAAGCCGTTCGACGGTGCCGTGCTGGTCGCCCGCATCCGTGCGGTGCTGCGCCGCTTCGGGCACGCCGGCGGGGCCGCGCAGGCGGAGGACTCCGCGTCGGGGGTCGGCGGCGGCACGCTGGCCTTCGGCGACCTGGAGATCGACACCGACGGCATGGAGGTGCGCCGGGCCGGGCAGCCGGTGGCGCTGACGCCGACCGAGATGCGCCTGCTGCTGGAGTTCTCCTCCGCGCCGGGCACCGTGCTCTCCCGCGACAGACTGCTGGAACGCGTGTGGGACTACGGCTGGGGCGGTGACACCCGGGTCGTGGACGTGCACGTGCAGCGGCTGCGGCAGAAGATCGGCCAGGACCGGATCGAGACGGTCCGCGGCTTCGGCTACAAGCTGAAGGCCTGAGCGGGGCGACGGCATGCGGGGGTTTCTGCGGCACCCGGTCCGGCGCATGGAGCGCGTGGGCCTGCGCACCGGACTCAGATGGAAGGTCAGCGCGGCGATCGCGCTGGTGGCGGGTCTGGTGGCGATCGTACTGAGCCTGGTCGTGCACAACGCGGCCCGTGTCTCGATGCTGGACAACGCGCGCGATCTGGCCAACGACCGGATCCTGATGGCCCAGCGCAACTACGAGCTGAACCGGGGGCCGGTCTTCCCCTACATCCGGGTCGACGACTCGGAACTGCCGGCCGCGCTGCGCGAGAAGGTCGAGCGGGGCCGGCGGGCCAGCGATGTCTCCGAGCACAACGGGGAGGCGGACATCTGGGCGGCCGTACCGGTGAAGGACGGGCATGTGCTGTCCCTGCACAGCCATCTGCCGGCCCGCAGCACCGACATGCTGCGGGACCTGGACCAGGCGCTGGTCATCGGCTCGGTCGCGGTCGTGCTCGGCGGGAGCGCCCTGGGCGTGCTGATCGGCGGGCAGCTGTCCCGCCGGCTGCGCAAGGCGGCGGCCGCCGCGAACCAGGCCGCGGCCGGCGAGACCGGCGTCCGGGTGCAAACGGCCATCGGCGGGGTCGTACGGGACGAGACCGACGAACTCGCGCGCGCGGTGGACGCCATGGCGGACACGCTGCGGCAGCGGCTGGAGGCCGAGCGGCGGGTCACCGCGGACATCGCGCACGAGCTGCGCACCCCGGTGACGGGACTGCTGACGGCCGCCGAGCTGCTGCCGCCCGGCCGGCCCACGGAACTCGTCCTGGACCGGGCCAAGGCCATGCGCACCCTGGTGGAGGACGTGCTGGAGGTGGCCCGGCTGGACAGCGCCTCGGAGCGGGCGGAGCTGCAGGACATCATGCTCGGCGCGTTCGTGACGCGGCGGGTGGCGGCCAAGGATCCGGACGTCGCCGTACGCGTGGTGCACGAGTCGGAGGTCACGACCGACCCGCGGCGGCTGGAGCGGGTGCTGTTCAACCTGCTCGCCAACGCGGCCCGGCACGGCCGGCCGCCCGTCGAGGTGAGCGTGGAGGGGCGGGTCATCCGCGTCCGCGACCACGGCCCCGGCTTCCCGGAGGAGCTGCTCGCGGAGGGGCCGAGCCGGTTCCGCACCGGCAGCAAGGACCGCGCGGGCCAGGGGCACGGGCTCGGCCTCACGATCGCGGCGGGCCAGGCCCGTGTCCTGGGCGCCCGGCTGACCTTCCGCAACGTACGCCCCGCGGGCACCCCCGCCCACCTCCCCGCCGAGGGAGCGGTCGCCGTCCTGTGGCTACCGGAACACGCGCCCACCAGCACCGGCAGCTATCCCATGCTGCCGACGTCCGGGGGGAGCTCGGGGCCCGCGTAGGACCGCTGCGGCTGCCCGCTCCCCGCACGGGGCGGGCCCCTCCGTGGCATCCTCGGTCGGACGCGGTCGAACGCGGTCGGGCGCGGTCGGGCGCGGTCGGGCGCGGTCGGCGGGATCCTGTCCAGCAGCCGACGGTGGCACGGGAATCCGGCATCGGCGGGTGGACCGGGACGGCCTGCGCCCTGACCCGCACGCTCATCGTCCGGACGCCCCGCGTGGAAAGGCCGAAGGCCCCGGTGCGGCGGACACGCACCGGGGCCTTCGCACCGAGGGAGACGTCAGACGGCCTCGACCACGGCCGGCGGTGTCGCGTCCGCACCGTCGGCGGAGGGCTTCTGCGGCCCGCCCTTCAGCGGGACCTCCTTGACGAACAGCGACGCGAGCAGCACCAGCACCGCGATCACGGCGCCCAGCAGGAACGCGGAGTGCGTACCGGAGGACACCGCGTGCTGGTAGGCCTCGCGGGCCGCCGCGGGCAGCTTCTCCAGGCTCTTCGCGTCCAGCTGCGCCGACTTCTCGGTGATGTTCTTGCCCAGCGCGCCGGCCCGCTCGGCCATGACGTCCTGGACCCGGTGGTTGAACAGCGCGCCCATGATGGCCACACCGAAGGAGGAGCCGAGGGTACGGAACAGGGTGGTGGAGGACGACGCCACGCCCATGTCCTTCATCTGCACGCTGTTCTGCGCGACCAGCATGGTGATCTGCATCAGGCAGCCCATGCCGGCGCCGACCACGGCCATGTAGACGCCGGAGGTGAGCCGGGTCGTCCCGGTGTCCATCGTGGACAGCAGGTACATGCCGACGATCATCAGGGCACCGCCGGCGATCGGGAAGATCTTGTACCGGCCGCTGTTGGTGGTGACCCGCCCGGCGACCATCGAGGTCACGAGCATCGCGCCGAGCATCGGCAGGAGCAGCAGGCCGGAGTTGGTCGCGGAGGCGCCCTGCACGGCCTGCTGGTACAGCGGCAGGAACAGGGTGGCGCCGAACATCACGAAGCCGGTGATGAAGCCGATGACCGACATCAGGGTGAAGTTGCGGCTCCTGAAGATGTGCAGCGGCAGGACCGGCTCGGCGGCCTTGGTCTGCCAGAACACGAACCCGATCAGCGCGGCCACGCCGATGCCGATCAGCTCCATGATCCGCGCGGAGGTCCAGGCGTACTCCGTGCCGCCCCAGGTGGTGACCAGGACGATCGCGGTGATGCCGACGGTCAGCAGGATGACGCCCAGGTAGTCGATGCCCGCCTTCGACCGCTTCCTCGGCAGGTGCAGCACCGCGGTGACCAGCGCGAGGGCGACCGCGCCCAGCGGCAGGTTGATGTAGAAGGCCCAGCGCCAGCCCCAGTTGTCGGTGATGGTGCCGCCGACCAGCGGACCGCCGATCATGGCCAGCGCCATGACGCCGGCCATCATGCCCTGGTACTTGCCCCGTTCCCGCGGCGGGATCAGGTCGCCGATGATCGCCATGACGCCGACCATCAGACCGCCGGCACCCAGACCCTGCACGGCCCGGAAGCCGATCAGCTGGCCCATGTCCTGGGCCATGCCGCTCAGCGCGGAGCCGACGAGGAAGATGACGATCGAGCTCAGGAAGGCGCCCTTGCGCCCGTACATGTCACCGAGCTTGCCCCAGATCGGGGTGGAGGCCGCGGTGGCCAGGGTGTACCCGGTGACGACCCAGGAGAGGTGCTCCAGGCCGCCCAGTTCACCCACGATCGTGGGCATCGCCGTACCCACGATCATGTTGTCCAGCATCGCGAGCATCATCGCGATCATGAGTGCGAGCAGCACCACGCGCACGCTCTTGGGCTGTTTGCCCTCTGTCTCGTTTTCGGCCTTGTCCGCCATCGTCTTCCCGTTTCCCCCTGCGGCGACTACTTACTTGCCGCCCGGCTAGTACTCACTACACTGGGAAGGTAGACGCGCTACTAGCCGGGCGTCAAGTAAGTTTCCGCGGGAGCGCGAGGAGTACGAGGATGGGCGTCACGATGGACGGCACCAAACAACAGCGCCGCGGCAACACCCGCCAGCGCATCCAGGACGTGGCGCTCGAACTCTTCGCGGAGCAGGGCTACGAGAAGACATCCCTGCGGGAGATCGCCGAGCACCTCGACGTCACGAAGGCGGCCCTGTACTACCACTTCAAGACGAAGGAAGAGATCATCGTCAGCCTCTTCGAGGACCTGACGAAGCCGATCGAGAACCTGATCGAGTGGGGCAGGCTGCAGCCGCACACCCTGGAGACCAAGCAGGAGATCATCCGCCGCTACAGCGAGGCGCTCGCGGGCGCGGAGCCGCTGTTCCGCTTCATGCAGGAGAACCAGGCGACCGTTCGTGAACTGCGCATCGGCGACACGTTCAAGGACCGGATGCGCGGACTGCGGGACATCCTGATCGACCCGGAGGCGGACCTGGTCGACCAGGTGCGCTCCGTCAGCGCGCTGTTCACGCTGCACGCCGGGATGTTCGTGATGCAGGACCTGGTGGGCGACTCCGGGAAGAAGCGCGAGGCCGTTCTCGAAGTCGCCCTGGACCTGATCTCACAGGCGCACGAGCGCGCCCGCAGGGAGTAGACCCCCCGGTTCCGACCGTCGGTCGGTCAGACGGTCACACCCTTGGCGCGCAGGAACGCGACCGGGTCGACGGCGGAGCCGTAGTTCGGGGTCGTACGGATCTCGAAGTGCAGGTGCGGCCCGGTGGAGTTGCCGGTGGAACCGGACAGGGCGATGTGCTGGCCGGTCGCGACGACCTGGCCGACCCGGACGTCGATCCGGGACAGGTGCGCGTACTGCGAGTAGGTGCCGTTGCCGTGCTGGATGACGATGGCGTTGCCGTAGGCGGGGCCGTCACCGGCGCCGTTGGAGCCGGCCTTGACGACGGTGCCGCCGTGCGCGGCGATGACCTCGGTGCCGGTCGGCACGGCGAAGTCCTGGCCGCTGTGCTTGGCGACCCAGTGGCTGCCGGCCTGCGCGAAGCTCGCGGAGAGCGTGTACTTCTTCACCGGGTCGACCCACGCGGCGGGGGACGCGGTGGCGGCGCTCGCGACCCCGGTTCCCAGCACGGCCGTGGCGCCGATTCCGGCAGCCAGAACGGTCATGCGGGCACGGAGCGAGGACGAACGGGCGGAGCGGGACGTGAAGCGTCGGAACATCGGGACCTCGTGAACTCGGGAACAGGTCGGCCACCCGGCGCACGGACGTCCACGGAGACGCCCACCGAAGCGGCTGTTCTTTGGTAACCGACCAGCACATCGAGCCCAAAACGGCCCATCTACGGCATCTGCTAGTAGCGCACCGCACAGCCGACGACTTTCTTGACAGCCGCACCCCTCGTGGATCCGGCCACTGACGACGGTCTTCTCCCTGGTGGAATTCCGGCCCCAAGGTCCGATATCTCGCCTTATATCCCGTTTTGCCGTGTCAAAGAATCCCACTATGCCGTCTAGTACCGGACATTTCGGCTGTGCCCCTTATCACCGGCGACCCCGGTCGGCGAACGCAGAAATGTGACGCAGGCCTCTAGGCACCTACCGTCCGGTAACCCTACGGTTCCCCTCGCGCCATCCTCGCCTCAGATCATGCCCCTGACATTCGGACGCGAGAGGACCCCCACCGATGACCAGACGCCCCTGGGCGCGCCGCATCTCCGTGACCGCCGTCTCCGTGGCTGCCCTGGCCGCGATGGCCGCCCCGGCCGAGGCCGCGACCACGAGCACCTCCGCCGCGAGCGCCTCCGCCGCGCGCATCTCCTCCGCGAAGGTCGACTACGACACCTGGCAGAAGGACTGCCAGGCGGTCATGGACCAGGCCCTGCCGTACCTCAAGGACCGCATCGCCGCCGCCGGGCCCGGCGAGAAGCAGGCCATCGTCCTCGACATCGACAACACCGCGCTGGAGACCGACTTCGGCTTCAGCTACCCCCAGCCGGCCAACAAGCCGGTCCTCGACGTCGCCCGGTACGCCCAGCAGCACGGAGTCTCGCTCTTCTTCGTCACCGCCCGCCCCGGCGTCCTGTACTGGCCCACCGAGTACAACCTCGAACACGACGGCTACGACGTCTCCGGCCTCCACGTCCGCGGCCTGCTCGACCTCTTCAAGGACGTCGCCGCCTACAAGACGGCCCAGCGCGTCGGCATCGAGAACGACGGCTACACGATCATCGCCAACATCGGCAACAGCGCCACCGACCTGTCCGGCGGGCACGCCGAGAAGACCTTCAAACTGCCGGACTACGGCGGGCAGTTGTCGTAACGCGCGGAGCAGGCGCCGGCCAGGCTCCCTCCGTACGCCGTGGCACGGGGTGCGGCGGTCGCCGCGTCACCGCTCGGCGAGGGGGCCGGAGGGCGCGCCGGCGGTGCCGCGGCGGTTTGGGGAGCACCCGAGCCTCGCCGTACGCCGGCGGTCGGCGGGCACCCGGGACCGTTTCCGGAGCGAGGAGTACGTGGCCGAGGTCCTGGAGCACCTGGACCGCGCGGACGTCCTTCCGACCCGCTCCTCGGCCGGGCAGCGCGCGGTCCTGGCCGGGGACGCGGCCCTGGTGCGGCTGTTCCTTCCACGGCCCGCACCGCGTCGAGGGCATCCTCGCCGCCGTGCCGGAACCCGAAGCCGTGCCGGGGCTGTACCGCGGGACGACCCTCATCCGACCGGCCTCGGCCCGCTCCCGCCCTACCGCTCGCCGTGCGAGCCGGGCCTGGCCCACTGCCCGGCCGCCGAGGGCCTGGACCGCCGTCCGCGCTTCCGCTCGACCATCTCCTCCTCACCCGGGCCTGGAGCCCTGGCGGGGCTGCGGCCCTCGCTGTCGCCGGTCGCTCAAGCGTCTCGCCGGTGTCGCAGGTGCTGCCCGGCCGCGAACCTCACCGACAGCCTGCCGGCCGACGGCCCCGTCCGAAGGAATCACCCGGGGACGGGGGCGCACCGACCACACGGGCTCCGCGGGCTCCGGCACGGGAGGCGCCTGGAGAGGTCCGGCCTCGGACACCTCGCCAAGGAACGTGACGGCCGCCGACCGGGCGACCTCGCCGAGCTGCCCGCGCCGACCGAGCCGTTCGTGAGCGCGCACATCGCCCGCGCCGTCCCACGCGCCGTCCCACGCTGTTTCGAGCACGTGCCCAGGCTGCCCGGCATCGAGGTGCCGCGGGTCGCCGTCCTGCGCGGCGAGGGGCACTCTCCGCCCCGGCGGCCCGGTCGCCGGGGCCGCGCTCGGTGTCCCCGCGCACCATGACCGGGAGCCGGTTCCCCGTCTCGCGCGATGCCCGGTTCCTCCCGCAGGCGGACGTCTCCCCGCTCCGCCCCCGTGAACGCCGGAAGGGGCCGGTGCCCGAAGGCACCGGCCCCTTCCCGGTCGGCTGAACCGCCGGAGGCTTACGCGTCCTTGCTCAGGTTGGGCCCGGCCCCACCCGCGGCCTGCTCGATCGGCGGGACGTCGGGCAGCGCCGCCTTCTCCTCGCCGCGGAAGGTGAAGGTCTGGGAGTCACCCTCGCCCTCGGTGTCCACGACCACGATGTGACCGGGGCGCAGCTCGCCGAAGAGGATCTTCTCTGACAGCGAGTCCTCGATCTCGCGCTGGATCGTACGGCGCAGCGGCCGGGCGCCCAGCACGGGGTCGTACCCCTTCTTGGACAGCAGTTCCTTGGCGGACTGGGACAGCTCGATGCCCATGTCCCGGTCCTTCAGGCGCTCGTCCACCTTGCCGATCATCAGGTCGACGATCCGCAGGATGTCCGCCTGCGTCAGCTGCGGGAAGACGACCACGTCGTCGACGCGGTTGAGGAACTCGGGGCGGAAGTGCTGCTTCAGCTCGTCCGACACCTTGTTCTTCATGCGCTCGTAGTTGGTCTTCGTGTCACCCGAGGCGGCGAAGCCCAGGTTGAAGCCCTTGGAGATGTCCCGGGTGCCGAGGTTGGTCGTCATGATGATGACCGTGTTCTTGAAGTCCACGACCCGGCCCTGGGAGTCGGTCAGGCGACCGTCCTCCAGGATCTGCAGCAGCGAGTTGAAGATGTCCGGGTGGGCCTTCTCGACCTCGTCGAAGAGGACGACCGAGAACGGCTTGCGGCGCACCTTCTCCGTCAGCTGGCCGCCCTCCTCGTAGCCCACGTAGCCGGGGGGCGAACCGAAGAGACGCGACACCGTGTGCTTCTCGCTGAACTCCGACATGTCGAGGGAGATCAGCGCGTCCTCGTCACCGAAGAGGAACTCGGCGAGCGCCTTGGACAGCTCGGTCTTACCGACACCGGACGGGCCGGCGAAGATGAACGAACCACCCGGACGCTTCGGGTCCTTCAGACCGGCACGGGTACGGCGGATCGCCTTCGACAGCGCCTTGACGGCGTCGTCCTGGCCGATGACCCGCTTGTGGAGTTCCTCCTCCATGCGGAGCAGGCGGGAGGACTCCTCCTCGGTCAGCTTGAAGACCGGGATGCCGGTGGCCGTGGCGAGGACCTCGGCGATCAGCTCGCCGTCGACCTCGGCGACGACGTCCATGTCGCCGGCCTTCCACTCCTTCTCCCGCTTCGCCTTGGCGGCCAGGAGCTGCTTCTCCTTGTCGCGCAGGGAGGCGGCCTTCTCGAAGTCCTGCGAGTCGATCGCGGACTCCTTGTCCCGGCGGACGGCGGCGATCTTCTCGTCGAACTCGCGCAGGTCCGGCGGAGCGGTCATCCGGCGGATGCGCATCCGGGAGCCGGCCTCGTCGATCAGGTCGATCGCCTTGTCCGGCAGGAAGCGGTCCGAGATGTAGCGGTCGGCCAGGGTGGCCGCCTGGACCAGGGCCTCGTCCGTGATGGAGACGCGGTGGTGCGCCTCGTAGCGGTCGCGCAGGCCCTTGAGGATCTCGATGGTGTGCGGCAGGGACGGCTCGGCGACCTGGATGGGCTGGAAGCGGCGCTCCAGGGCCGCGTCCTTCTCCAGGTGCTTGCGGTACTCGTCCAGGGTGGTCGCACCGATGGTCTGCAGCTCACCGCGGGCCAGCATCGGCTTCAGGATGGAGGCAGCGTCGATGGCGCCCTCGGCGGCACCCGCACCGACCAGCGTGTGCAGCTCGTCGATGAACAGGATGATGTCGCCGCGGGTGCGGATCTCCTTGAGCACCTTCTTCAGGCGCTCCTCGAAGTCACCGCGGTAGCGGGAGCCGGCGACCAGGGCGCCGAGGTCCAGCGTGTAGAGGTGCTTGTCCTTGAGGGTCTCGGGCACCTCGCCCTTGACGATGGCCTGGGCGAGGCCCTCCACGACGGCGGTCTTGCCGACGCCGGGCTCACCGATCAGCACCGGGTTGTTCTTGGTACGGCGGGAGAGCACCTGCATGACCCGCTCGATCTCCTTCTCGCGCCCGATGACCGGGTCGAGCTTGGACTCACGAGCGGCCTGGGTGAGGTTCCGGCCGAACTGGTCCAGGACGAGGGAGGTCGAGGGGGTGCCCTCGGCGGGGCCGCCCGCGGCGGCGGTCTCCTTGCCCTGGTAACCGGAGAGCAGCTGGATGACCTGCTGCCGCACCCGGTTGAGGTCTGCACCCAGCTTGACCAGGACCTGGGCGGCGACGCCCTCGCCCTCGCGGATCAGGCCGAGCAGGATGTGTTCCGTGCCGATGTAGTTGTGGCCCAGCTGAAGGGCCTCGCGGAGCGACAGCTCCAGGACCTTCTTGGCACGGGGGGTGAAGGGGATGTGCCCGGACGGGGCCTGCTGGCCCTGGCCGATGATCTCCTCCACCTGCTGGCGGACCGCCTCAAGCGAAATGCCGAGGCTCTCCAGGGCCTTAGCGGCGACACCTTCGCCCTCGTGGATGAGACCCAGGAGGATGTGCTCGGTGCCGATGTAGTTGTGGTTGAGCATCCGGGCTTCTTCCTGAGCCAGGACGACAACCCGCCGCGCGCGGTCGGTGAACCTCTCGAACATCGTTAATCGCTCCTCAGAGCGGTCAGGCAGTGGGGGGAACTTCCCCTCCCTGTCCTTCCGCAGCTTAGTCCCGCAAGCGGGGACCGCTCATTCCAACTGCCGACACCGTCGATGGCCTCCTGACCCGTGACGCCGACATCTGCTCCAACCCGATGGTGCGAGACGATGTTCCCGCAGGCCAGGCAGTTACCCCAGTCGCCAGTACGCCGATGGCGAACGTGAGACGGCCTTTCCTGCGTGTCGCCCCCTCCCACTAGGCATGTCTTACCCGCAGGGACTGACACTCCATGCGGCGCGCACCGGTTCCCTCCGCTATGGGCGAACAACCTTGCGCCTCTCCGGACCCCCGAGCGCCCCCTTTTCCGGCACCGTGCGCAGTCGACAGTGCACCCAGCGTAACCCGGTGGGGGTTCGTGGGGTTGGACGGGGCATGGCCCGCTCGGTCCCCATGACCTCCACGGTCCCCCTTCCCCGCCGGCCCGTCGATCCGGACGCACCGGCCGCCGCTGATTCCTCCGCCGGCCCCGAGGCCCGGGTCCGGCACTGGTACGAGAACGATCTGGGCTGGCCGACAGTGCCCGGCCCGCCGGGACGGCCGCCGCGGCTGCTCACGGGGGTGCTGTTCGACGTGCTGGACGTTCCGGCCGAGGCGGGCGCAGGGGCGCTCCGGCATCTCGCACCGGGCTCACCGGTGGCCCTTCGGGGCGACCGGATGGAGCTGCTGGTGGCCGCGGGCAGCGCGGAGGAGCTGCCGGGGCTGCTGGACTGGCTGGAGTGGGGCGCCCTGCCCCTGGACCTGCGGGTGCTCGGGGCGGGCGGCTCGCTGGAGGCGCCGAGGCCGCCCACCGGGCCGGCCGCGGCGCCCGGGTCCGTGCAGGGGGCCGCCGTGTGGCTGCGGCCCCCCGGGCCGGGGCGCGGGGTCGAGGCCTCGCTGCCGGCCATGCCGGCCGGACCGGCCACTCCCGTGGGGCGCGAGGGGAGCGCCCCCGATCTCGTACGACTGGTGGACACGGTGGCAGCGCGGTGCCACCGGGTCCGGCTGCGGCGCGTGCGCGCCGGGCACCCCGCCGACCGGCGGGATCAGCCGTTGGCCTTCTCGTAGGCCTCGCGGATGGACGCCGGAACGCGACCGCGGTCGTTGACCTCGTAACCGTTCTCCTTCGCCCAGGCGCGGATCGCCGCGGTGTCCTGGTTGCCGCCGGAAGCGGCACGCGTCTTTCCACGACCACCGGAAGCACGGCCACCGGTACGCCGGCCGCCCTTCACGTAAGGATCAAGAAGGCTGCGCAGCTTGTCCGCATTGGCAGTCGTGAGATCGATCTCGTACGTCTTGCCGTCCAGCGCGAACGTCACGGTCTCGTCCGCCTCGCCGCCGTCGAGGTCGTCGACAAGAAGGACCTGAACCTTCTGTGCCACCGCATTTCCTTTCATCGATAACGTTGAGGACCAGGGGTGTGCGGCGTCCGCCGTTTCGCCGCCCCTGTTATATGCAGTACTGCAGTACGTCGGAAAGCAAACCGCTTTTGCCGGAAAAACACAAACCCTCGGGAGTGGACCAGCGGAGCGCCCACCTCCGGAAACATGCGCGTTTCGGACATAGGGAACCGGGGCAATGGCGATCACAGATGCAGAAGCATCCGACTGTTGCCCAAGGTGTTCGGCTTCACTCGTTCGAGACCCAGGAACTCCGCGACGCCCTCGTCATAGGAACGCAAGAGCTCCGCGTAGACATCGGTGTCGACCGGCGTCTCGCCGATCTCCACGAAGCCGTGCTTCCCGAAGAAGTCCACTTCGAAGGTCAGGCAGAAAACGCGCCGAACGCCGAGCCAACGCGCGGTCTGGAGCAACTTCTCCAGCACCTGATGTCCGACGCCGGCGCCCTTGAGGCCGGGCTTCACCGCCAGCGTGCGGACTTCCGCGAGGTCCTCCCACATGACGTGCAGCGCGCCGCAGCCGACCACCTCGGCGTTGTCGTCGCGTTCCGCGACCCAGAACTCCTGGATGTCCTCGTAAAGCGTGACGGTGGCTTTGTCGAGCAGGATGCGGTCGCGGGCGTAGGCGTCGAGGAGGCGGCGCACGGCGGGGACATCGCTGGTCCGGGCCCGGCGGACGGTGATGGCTTTTGCGGGGACTTCGGGACGCTCTGCTGACATGAGCGGACGCTATCGCCCGTCCGCGCCCTCCGCCGAGCCGGGGTTCTCCTCTCGGCGGGCATCCGGGGCTTCCTGCCGACGGGCTTCGGGGGCTTCCCGGGTTTCTTCCGGTCCCTGCACGATGCGTACGGCGTCCCTGAGGGCCTGGCGCTGTTCCTCGCTCATCATGCCGAAGAAGGCGACGAGTGCGGCGGCGGGGTTGTCGCTCTGCGACCAGGCGTCGTTCATGAGGGCGGCGGCGTACGCGGCGCGAGTCGACACGGCTTCATATCGATAGGCCCGGCCTTCCGCCTCGCGGCGCACCCAGCCCTTCTGATGGAGATTGTCCAAAACCGTCATCACGGTGGTGTACGCGATGGAGCGTTCCTGCTGGAGGTCTTCCAGGACTTCTCGAACGGTCACCGGGCGGTTCCACTTCCACACCCGCGTCATGACCGCGTCTTCGAGTTCTCCCAATGGGCGAGGCACACCTCAGAACAATAGTGGGAGATCCCGGCAATGGCGTGCCGGACGTGCACTAGGACCACAAACGCGAACAAAAAGGGCGTACGACCCGGGGGTGGCTCACCCGGTCACGCCCCTCGGGGACCGCCCGGTCACGCCCGCTCAGCAACCGCTCGTAAGTCGCTCAGGCATCGCCCGCGGAGGTCTTGGGAGCGGCCTCCGCGCGCGCGAGGGCGGCGTCGACGGCCGCGTCCTCCTTGGCCTTGGCGGCCCCGCCCTGGGTCTTCACGATCACCCTGACCACACCGATGAAGAACACGGCCATGACGACCGGGGGCACGAGCGCGGAGACATAGTCCATGCCTCCAGAGTAGCCAGGCCGAAAGCCCCGAAAGGTACGGGGTGCACCCGATCGCCGAAGCCCGGGAGGCCACACGGGTGAGCGGGCCGGCACACCCGGCCGACGGGGCACGGGGAGCCGTGCGGCGGGTCGGTCGGTGCGGCTGGTCGACGGAACCTGCGGGCGTCGTGCGGTGGGTCGGCCGGGGCGACTGATCGACGGGGCGCGGGGAGTCGTGCGCGGGCCGGCCGGTGCGGCTGGGTGACGGGGCGCGGGGAGCCGTGCGGCGGGGCGACCGATGCGGCTGGGCGACGGGCGCGGGGAGTCGTGCGGTGGGCCGGCCGGTGCGGCTGGGTGACGGGGCGCGGGGAGCCGTGCGGCGGGGCGACCGATGCGGCTGGGCGACGGGCGCGGGGAGCCGTGCGGCGGGGCGACCGATGCGGCTGGGCGACGGGCGCGGGGAGCCGTTCGGTGGGCCGGCCGGTGCGGCTGGGAAGCCATGCAGCGGGTCGGCCGATGCCGGGGCGACGGGGCGCGGGGAGTCGTGCAGCGGGCCGGCTGGTGCGGCTGGGCGACGGGGCCCGGGGAGCCGTGCGGCGGGCCGGCCGGGGCGACTGATCGACGGGGCGCGGGGAGCCGTGCGGCGGGCCGGCCGGGGCGACTGATCGACGGGGCGCGGGGAGCCGTGCGCGGGCCGGCCGGTGCGACTGGCCGACGGGGCCCGGGGAGCCATGCGCGGGCCGGCCGGTGCGACTGGCCGACGGGGCCCGGGGAGCCATGCGGCGGGCCGACCGGTGCGACTGGCCGACGGGGCCCGGGGAGCCATGCAGCGGGGCGACCGATGCGGCTGGGCGACGCAACCTTCGGGAGTCGTGCGGTGGGTCGGCCGGTGCGGCTGGCCGACGGGCCCGGAAAGCTGCACGGCGGCCGACCGGTGCGACTGATCGACGGGTCGCGGGGAGCCGTGCGGTGAGCCGGCCGTTGCGGCTGGCCGACGGGGCCCCGGGAAGCCATCCAGCGGGCCGACCGGTGCGACTGATCGACGAACCCCGGGAAGCCACACGGCGGGTCGGCCGGTGCGGCTGGGCGACGGAACCTCGGGGAGGCGTGCGGCGGGCGTCCGGCGGGGGCTAGCCCGCGGCCAGGCGGCGGGACTCCGGGTCGGACGGCGGGGCCGGCTTGCGGCGGGGGAAGACCTCGCCCGGGGTGGGGATGGGGCGCCTGGGGGCGGGGCGCTCCCCGGGGGCGGGGGCCGGCTGGGGGCCGGGCTTCTCCGCGGGCTCCTGCGGGGCCCTGGACGGCTCCTCGGCCTCGCCCTCGCCCTGGCGGGCCCCGGGGTCCCCCGCGCCGCCCGCAAGGGCCAGCAGGCGGGTCCGCGCGGGCGGTACGGCGGGCGCCGGCACCTTGCGGGCGCCCTGCGCGAACCGGGCCCTTACGTCCTGCTCGGCCAGCGCCCGGCAGCGGTCCAGCAGGGCCGCAGCCGCGGGGTTTCCGCGCAGCGCCCGCAGTGCGGCGAGGTCGTCCGGCGTCGGCCGGTGCCCGGCGCCGAGCGCCTCCTCCAGCAGGCCCAGGTAGCCGGTGGCGGTACCCGGCAGGGCGGCCCGGTAGCGGCCCAGGTCGGCCACCAGGAAGGCGCGCAGCCTGGCCCCCTCGCACATCGCCTCGTCGAGCGACTCGGCGAGGCGGAAACAGTCCTGCACGTCCTCGGCGGAGGCGTGGCCGGGGTGGAGGGCGAGGGCGAGGGCGCGGCGGAGCACACGCAGCTCCTCCACGCCGAACGCCATGCCGCCGCGGGATCCGTATGGCGTGGGCATGCGGCGACGCTACCGAACTAATCGGACAAAACTGACGAATCCGGATGTTGTTTCGCCGCGTGTCGCTCCGGGTTTCCCTCGTCCGGTGTCACCGCGGAAGACCGGCGCCCGTCCGGGCGCCGGCCGTCCCTCACAGCCGCGACACGTTCCGCTCGTAGACCAGGCGCAGCCCGATCAGCGTCAGCCACGGCTGGTGCTCGTCGATCACCGAGGACTCCCCCAGCACCACCGGTGCCAGCCCGCCCGTGGCGATCACCGTGACGTCGTCGGGGTCGTCGGCCAGCTCCCGGGCCATCCGGCCGACCACCCCGTCGACCTGCCCGGCGAAGCCGAACACGACGCCGGACTGCATGGCCTCCACGGTGTTCTTGCCGATCACGTTCCGCGGCCGGGCCACCTCGATCTTCCGCAGCTGCGCGGCCCTGATGCCGAGGGCCTCCACCGAGATCTCGATGCCGGGGGCGATGACCCCGCCGACGTACTCCCCGCGCGCGGAGACCGCGTCGAAGGTGGTCGCCGTGCCGAAGTCGACGACGATCGCCGGGCCGCCGTACAGCTCGTTCGCCGCGACCGCGTTGATGATGCGGTCGGCGCCGACCTCCTTGGGGTTGTCGAACTGGATCGGCACGCCCGTCTTCACACCCGGCTCCACGAGGACGGCGGGCACGTCGCCGTAGTACCGCCGGGTGACCTCGCGCAGTTCGTGCAGGACCGACGGGACGGTCGCGCAGATCGCGATGCCGTCGATGCCGTCGCCCAGTTCCTCGCCGAGCAGCGGGTGCATGCCCATCAGGCCCTTGAGCAGCACCGCCAGCTCGTCCGCCGTCCGGCGCGCGTCCGTGGAGATGCGCCAGTGCTCGACGATGTCCTCGCCGTCGAACAGGCCGAGGACGGTGTGCGTGTTGCCGACGTCGATCGTGAGCAGCATGGCCGTTACTCCGCCTCGCGCAGGTCCAGGCCGATGTCCAGGATCGGCGAGGAGTGCGTGAGCGCGCCCACGGCCAGGAAGTCCACGCCGGTCTCGGCGTACGCGCGCGCGGTGGCCAGCGTCAGCCGGCCGGAGGCCTCCAGCAGCGCCCGGCCGCCGACGATGCCGACGGCCTCCTCGCACTCGCCGGGGGTGAAGTTGTCCAGCAGGATCAGGTCGGCGCCCGCGTCCACGACCTCGCGCAGCTGGTGCAGGGTGTCGACCTCCACCTCGATCGGCACCTCCGGGAAGGCCTCCCGTACGGCCTTGAAGGCCTGTGCGACGCCGCCGGCGGCGACCACGTGGTTGTCCTTCACCAGGGCCGCGTCCGAGAGCGACATGCGGTGGTTGACGCCCCCGCCGCAGCGGACGGCGAACTTCTCCAGCGAGCGCAGGCCCGGGGTCGTCTTGCGGGTGTCGCGCACGCGCGCCTTGGTGCCCTCCAGCACGTCCGCCCACGCGCGCGTGGCGGTCGCGATGCCGGACAGCCGGCACAGGATGTTCAGCGCGCTGCGCTCCGCGGTGAGGAGGTCACGCGTGCGCGTGGTGACCGAGAGCAGCTTCTGCCCGGCCTCGATCCGGTCGCCGTCCTCGACGTGCCGCTCGACCTCGAACTCGTCCGTGCAGACCACGGAGAGCACGGCCTCGGCGATCCGCAGGCCGGCCACGACGCCCGCCTCGCGCGCGGTGAAGTCGGCGGTGGCCACCGCGTCCTCGGGGATGGTCGACACGGTCGTCACGTCCACGCCGCCGTCCAGGTCCTCCTGGATGGCGACGTTGGCGATGTCCTCGACTTCCACGGGGTCGAGTCCGGCAGCGGCCAGCAGCTCGGCGAGCGCGGGGTCGAGCCCGCACTCCGGATACTCCTCGTCGTTCTCCGCGCCGCAGGCGCAGCCGTCGCCGCAGCCGCCGGTCGGGACGAGGGGAAGGTCGTCGGTGCTCACGTCTGTCACTGCTCCTGGGGCGCTGTTACCGGATGGGAGGGAAGTCTGCGGTGTCGGTGGTGCGGACGGCCAGCGACCGGTCCGGGTTGAGCCGTACGACGATGTGGCGCCGCCAGCGGGTGTCGTCCCGCTCGGCGCGGTCCTCGCGCCAGTGGCAGCCGCGGGTCTCCTCGCGCAGCCGGGCCGCGGCGACCAGGACCCGGGCCACGCACAGGAGGTTCGTCGCCTCCCAGGTGTCCACGCCGGGCTCGGCGGTCTTGCCGTTCTCCTGGAGCGCGTCGCGGGCCTCGGCGTGCAGCTTCTGGAGCTGGTCCGCGGCCCTGGCGAGGGACTCCTCGGAGCGCAGCACACCGGCGCCCTCGGTCATGATCCGCTGGATGGCGAACCGGGTCTCGGGGGCGAGCAGCGGGTGCGCGGGCTTCCCGGGGTCCGGGACCGGTGCGGGCACGCGCGCGTGGAGGCTGTCGTCCGCGTGGGCGGCGGCGATGTCGGCGGCGATCCGCTCGGCGTACACCAGCCCTTCGAGGAGGGAGTTGGAGGCGAGCCGGTTGGCGCCGTGCACGCCGGTGCAGGCGACCTCGCCGCACGCGTACAGGCCGGGCACGGTGGTCCGGCCGCGGGCGTCGGTGCGGACGCCTCCGGAGGCGTAGTGGGCGGCCGGGGCGATCGGGATGGGCTCGGTGACCGGGTCGATCCCGTGGGCCCGGCAGGCGGCCAGGATGGTCGGGAAACGGTGCTCCCACATGTCCGCGCCGAAGTGCCGTGCGTCGAGGAACATGTGCTCGGCGTCCTGCTCCAGCATCCGCCGCAGGATGCCCTTGGCGACGATGTCGCGCGGCGCCAGCTCCGCCAGCTCGTGCTGTCCGACCATGAAGCGCACGCCGTCGGCGTCGACCAGGTGGGCGCCCTCGCCGCGCACCGCCTCGGAGACGAGCGGCTGCTGCCCCTCGGCATCCGGGCCGAGGAAGAGCACGGTCGGGTGGAACTGCACGAACTCCAGGTCGCTGACCTCGGCGCCCGCGCGCAGCGCCAGCGCCACGCCGTCGCCGGTCGACACCGACGGGTTGGTGGTCGCGGAGAACACCTGGCCCATGCCGCCGGTCGCGAGGACCACCGCGGGGGCGTGCACGGCGCCCACGCCGTCGTGCTGGCCCTCGCCCATCACGTGCAGGGTGACACCGGCCGTACGGCCCTCGGCGTCCGTCAGCAGGTCCAGCACCAGGGCGTTCTCGATGGTGCGCACCCCGCGCGCGTGGACGGCCTCGACGAGCGCCCGCGAGACCTCCGCGCCGGTCGCGTCGCCGCCCGCGTGCGCGATCCGGCGCCGGTGGTGGCCGCCCTCGCGGGTGAGGTGGATGTCGCCCTGGTCGTCGGTGTCGAAGTGGGCACCGGTGGAGATCAGCCGCCGTACGGCGTCGGGGCCCTCGGTGACGAGGATCCGTACGGCCTCCTCGTCGCACAGGCCCGCGCCCGCGACCAGGGTGTCGCCCAGGTGCTGCTCGGGGGTGTCGCCCTCGCCGAGCGCGGCGGCGATGCCGCCCTGCGCCCAGCGGGTGGAGCCGTCGTCCAGGCGGGCCTTGGTGACGACGACCGTGCTGAGGCCGGCCGCCTCGCAGCGCAGCGCCGCGGTCAGGCCGGCCACACCGGAGCCGACGACGACCACGTCCGCGGAAATGGCCCAGCCGGGCGCGGGTGCGTGCAGTCGTATGCCTGTGCTGGTCACGAGGCGGCTCCGAAGGTGAGAGGGAGGTTGTCGATCAGCCGGGTCGTGCCGACCCGGGCGGCGACGGCGAGGACGGCCTCGCCAGTGAAGTCGTCGCCGATCTCCGTGAAGTCGGCGGGGTCGACCAGCGCGAGGTAGTCCAGCCGCAGGGGCGGGTCGAGGCGGACGGCCTCGTCCAGCACCTGGCGGGCGGCGGCGCGGACGGCCGCGGGGCCGCCGGGCGCGGCGGTGGCCACCGCGTGCGCGTCGGCCGCAGCGCGGGACTCCCCTATGGCGCTCAGCGCCTCGGCACGCGCACGCGTGGAGGGCACTTCGCGGGCCCGCGCGCGCAGCGCCTCCTGCGCGGCGTGCCGGTCCCGGCCGGCGAACAGCGCGCGGGACAGCGCGAGCGCGGTACGGCGCTCGTCCGGCGAGAGGTAGCGGTTGCGGCTGGACAGGGCCAGCCCGTCCTCCTCACGCACGGTCGGTACGGCGACGATGTCGACGCCGAAGTTCAGGTCGCGCACCATGCGCCGGATCAGGGCCAGCTGCTGGGCGTCCTTCTGCCCGAACAGGGCGGCGTCGGGGCGGGTGAGATGCAGCAGCTTGGCGACGACCGTGAGCATCCCGTCGAAGTGCCCGGGCCGCGAGGCCCCTTCCAGGCGTTCGCCCATGGGGCCCGCGGAGACGCGCACCTGGGGCCGACCGCCCGGGTAGACCTCGTCCACGGAGGGCGCGAACACGGCGTCCGCGCCCGCCTCCTCGGCCAGCTTGAGATCGGCGTCGAGGGTGCGCGGGTAGCGGTCGAGGTCCTCCCCCGCGCCGAACTGCAGCGGGTTCACGAAGACCGTGACGACGACCTCGCCGTCCGGGCCGGCGGTCTCCCGCGCGGTGCGGATCAGGGTCGCGTGGCCCTCGTGCAGGGCGCCCATGGTCATCACGACGGCACGGCGGCCGCGGCGCACGCGCGCGTGCAGCTCTTCGGCGGTGCTCAGCAGGGCGGTGGTCATCGGTCGTTCCCCTCGGTGCCGGTCGTGCCGTCGGTTCCCTCGTCTCCCCGGCGTGTGTGGCCCGCGTGGCCTCCGTCGGCGAGTACCCCCAGGAGGTCCTCGGCGAGTTCCGGCTTCAGCAGGCCCTGGGCGAGCGCGCGGTCGGCGGTCGCGCGGGCCATCGCCAGGTAGCCCGCCACGGCCTGCGGGGCGTGCTTGCGCAGCTCGGTGACGTGCGCGGCGACCGTACCGGCGTCCCCGCGCGCGACGGGCCCGGTCAGGGCGGCGTCGCCGGAGCGCAGGGCGTTGTCCAGGGCGGCGCCGAGCAGCGGGCCGAGCATCCGGTCGGGTGCCTCCACACCGGCCGTGCGCAGCAGCTCCATGGACTGGGCGACCAGGGTGACCAGGTGGTTGGCGCCGAGGGCGAGGGCCGCGTGGTACAGCGGGCGGTTCTCCTCGCTGATCCACTCCGGCTCGCCGCCCATCTCGATGACGAGGGCCTGGGCGGCCAGCCGCAGCTCCTCGGGCGCGGTCACGCCGAACGAGCAGCCGGCCAGGCGCTGCACGTCGACCGGGGTGCCGGTGAAGGTCATCGCCGGGTGCAGGGCCATGGGCAGCGCGCCCGCGCGCAGGGCCGGGTCCAGCACCTTGGCGCCGTACCGGCCGGAGGTGTGCACGAGCAGCTGTCCCGGCCGGACCGCGCCGGTCTCGGCCAGGCCGGTGACCAGGCCGGGCAGGGCGTCGTCGGGGACGGTGAGCAGCACCAGGTCGGCACGCTGGAGCACCTCGGCGGGCGGCACCAGCGGGACGTCCGGGAGCATGGCCTCGGCGCGCCTGCGGGAGGCGTCGGAGACTCCGGAGACGGCGACCGGGCGGTGCCCGGCGAGCTGCAGGGACGCGGCCAGGGCGGGGCCCACGCGACCGGCGCCGACGACACCGACGGTGAGCCGCGCGGGGCGGTCCTTGAGGTCTGGCTGGTGGACTGTACTCACGCGACGGCGGCCTTCCCGTTCCAGTCCGCTCTGGGTACCGGACGATTTCTCGTCATGTTAACGCTATCGGGTGGCGCGGCGGCCGGCCGTCCACAGGCTGTGGGTTTCGCCACGCCGTCCCGGCGGTGCCGCCGGGCGCATATCCCGATGCCCCCGCCGGTCCGGCACGGCATGATCCACGGCATGACCGACACGGCTGAACAGCGCACAGGGCAGGACGGGCAGGACGGGCATGACGGACAGGACAGGCAGGACGGGCAGGACGGGGAGCAGGCGGCGCGGAAGCGGTTCGAGCGGCGGCGGACGGCCCAGCGGCAGGCGCGGCGCGCGCTGTCCCGCGCGGGCTGGTCGGGCACGCTCCGCGAGCGCCTCACGGAGCTGACGGAGGCGGCGGACGGGGTCTACGACCTGGACGAGCCGGCCGACGTCTACGGCGACCGCATCGTGGCCGCCCTGGAGGAGCGGGTCGCCGCGCTGCTCGGCGCCGAGGCCGCCGCGTTCTTCCCGACGGGCACCATGGCCCAGCAGGTGGCCCTGCGCTGCTGGGCGGCCCGCACCGGCGACCCGACGGTGGCCCTGCATCCGTCGGCCCACCCGGAGGTGCACGAACGGCAGGCGTTCAGCCAGGTCAGCGGGTTGCGTCCGGTGAGGGTGGGCGGTGGGCGCCGGCTGCCTACTGCGGCCGAGATACGCGACTTCGAAGAGCCCTTCGGCGCGCTGATGCTGGAACTGCCCCTGAGGGACGCCGGTTTCGTGCTGCCCACCTGGGAGGAGCTGACCGAGGCCGTAGAGGCGGCGCGGGAGCGCGACGCGGTGGTGCACTTCGACGGCGCGCGCCTGTGGGAGTGCACCGAGCACTTCGGGCGCTCCCTGGCGGAGATCGCCGGCCTCGCCGACAGCGTCTACGTGTCGTTCTACAAGTCCGTCGGCGGCTTCGGCGGCGCCGCGCTCGCCGGTCCGCGGACGCTGGTGGAGGAGGCGAAGACCTGGCGGCACCGGTACGGCGGCATGATCTTCCAGCAGTTCCCGACCGTCCTGTCCGCGCTCGTCGGCCTGGAGCGCGAAGTGCCCCGGCTGCCCGAGTACGTGCGGCACGCGCGCGTGGTGGCCGCCGCGCTGCGCGAGGGCTTCGCGGCGGCCGGGCTGCCCTGGGCCCGCGTCCACCCGGAGGAGCCGCACACCCACCAGTTCCAGGTTTGGCTGCCGTACGAGCCGGAGGTGGCGGCCGAGGCGGCTGTGCGCCAGGCCGAGGAGACCTCGGTGATGCTCTTCGCGAACGCCTGGGACGCCGGCGGGCCCGGGCTCGCGTTCACGGAGGTCGGCGTGCAGGCCGCGGGGCTCGAGTGGACGGCGGACGACGTGCGCGCGGCCGTACGGGACTTCGTGGACCGCCTGCCCGCAAGGGCCTAGAGGGCGCGGGGGCGCAGCCAGCGGGTCAGGGTGCGCCGGAGCCGCCCGTGCACCGGGCGTCCGGCGATGACCGCGCGGAAACGCCGGTGGTCGCGCACCTCGCGGACGAGGCGCAGGTCGTGGCGGCCCGGCGCGGGCGGCTCCGGCTCGCCGTGCACACGGGCGCGGTGGGTGTCGAGGAGGTACTGCTGGGTGATGCTCATGGCGAACGGCCTTCTCGGGACGTGTCTGATCGGTGACTGATCGGGCTCCGCGGCTGCCCCGGTGTCCCTCAACGCTGCCCCTGGCCGGCGCGGATGTCCCGTGGATTGACGGCTGCCGTCAATCCACGGGGGGCGCTGTCGGCGGCCCGGTGCACCATGGGGGCATGAGCGTGACCATCGACATCACCGGACTTCCCCCGGAGAGGGTCTCCGTCGTGCCCTCCCCCCTGGCGGAGCTGGGGATGGCGCTGCACGCGCTGAGCCAGCCCGGGCACCACCCGGAGCTGCAGGGCTGGGCCACCGCCGTGTCCACCCGGCTGGACCCGGGCCTGGCCGACCGGCTGTGCGAGGCGGACTTCCTGTGGCGTTCGACGTTCTCGGACGTCTTCGCCCCCTTCGCCGGCATCCCGGGCGGGCGCGCGCTGCCCGGAGCCACGCTCGCCGAGGAACTGGACCAGCTGGACAAGCTGACGGACGAACAGTTCGTCAACGCCGCCCTGGAGTTCACCTGCCAGCTGCGCTACGACGCCCAGGAGCCCGGCCCGCTGGGCGACCCGGAGCTGCGCCGGCGCTCCCTGGAGCTGGCCGCCGCGCGCGGTGCCGTACAGGAGCGGTTCACGCGCCGCCTGCTGGCGGACCCGCCCGCCGTGCGCGCCTGGTTCCGGCAGCTGATGCACGACTGCGACGACGCCTTCTTCGCCGACACCTGGGCCCGCATCCAGCCCCAGCTGGCCGCGGACGCCCGGCACAAGACCGAGCTGCTGCGCCGCAAGGGGCTCGGCGAGGCCCTCGCGTCCCTGTCCGGGGCCATCTCCCTGGACGAGGAGGCCGGGCTCGTCACGGTCGACAAGCTGCTGGTGGGCCACGCCGCCACCGGCGACGGCGGCCTGGTGCTGGTGCCGACCGGCCTCGGCTGGCCGCACGTGCTGGTCCTGCACCGGTACGGCTGGCAGCCCTCGATCACCTACCCCGCGAGCGGTTCCCGGCCGCAGGCCCCGTCCGTGGAGCAGCTCACGCGCCGGCTGGAGGCGCTGGCGCACCCGGTGCGGATACGGCTGTGCCGGCACCTCGCGCGCGCCCCGCACACCACCGGCGAACTGGCCGACGCGCACGGCATGTCGGCGCCCGAGATATCCCGCCACCTGAGCGTGCTGAAGAAGGCGGGCCTGATCACCGACTGCCGGCGCGGCCGGTACGTCCAGCATCAGCTGAACCTGTCCGCGGTGGCCCGGCTGGGCAGCGACTTCATCGAGGGCGTCCTGCGCTGAGCGGGCGCACCGGCCGTCCGGGCCCGAATCCGCACGTCCGCCGCCGGAGCCGGAGCCCGGGGTCGCAGCCGTCAGCCGTCCGCAACCGGGGCCCGCGCGGCAGTCGTCAGCCGTGTCCGCACGGACCCGAATCCGCACGTCCGCCGCCGAAGCCGGAGCCCCGGACGCCAGCCGTCCCCGCCGGAGCCCGGGGTCACAGCCGTCCCGCCGCAGCCCGGGTGGCAGCCGTCAGCCGTCCGAAACCGGGACCCGCGCGGCAGTCGTCAGCCGTGTCCGCACGGACCCGAATCCGCACGTCCGCCGCCGAAGCCGGAGCCCCGGACGCCAGCCGTCCCCGCCGAAGTCGGGGTCACAGCCGTCCCCGCCGGAACCCGGGCGGCAGCCGCCAGCGTCCGGACCGGGGCCCGCGCGGCCGCCGTCAGCCGTGTCCGCACGGACCCGAATCCGCACGTCCGCCGCCGAAGCCGGACCCCACGTCGCAGCCGTCCCCGCCGGAGTCAGGGTCACAGCCGTCCCCGCCGGAACCCGGGCGGCAGCCGCCAGCGTCCGGACCGGGGCCCGCGCGGCCGCCGTCAGCCGTGTCCGCCCGCCCGTACCAGCCCCGTCTCGTACGCCAGCACGACAACCTGCACCCGGTCGCGCAGCCCGAGCTTGGTCAGGATGCGGCCCACGTGGGTCTTCACGGTCGCCTCGCTCAGCACCAGCCGGGCCGCGATCTCCCCGTTGGACAGGCCCTGCGCGACCAGCACCATCACCTCGCGCTCCCGCTCGGTGAGCCGCCCCAGCTCCTTGTGCTGGGGCTCCTTGCCGGCGGAGGGCAGCATCGGCGCGAAGCGGTCCAGCAGGCGCCGGGTGGTGGAGGGCGCCACGACCGCGTCCCCGCTGTGCACGGCGCGGATGGCGGCGAGGAGGTCGCCGGGCGGCACGTCCTTGAGCATGAAACCGGAGGCGCCCGCCTTCAGCCCGGAGAAGGCGTACTCGTCCAGGTCGAAGGTGGTCAGGATGAGCACCTTCGGCGGGTTCGGGTCCGCGCAGATGCGGCGGGTGGCCTCCACGCCGTCGAGCTTCGGCATGCGGACGTCCATCAGGACCACGTCGACTGCGGTGGACCGCAGCACCTGGAGGGCCTCCACACCGTCGCCCGCCTCCGCGACGACCTCCATGTCCGGCTGGGCGGCGAGCACCATCCGGAACCCGGTGCGCAGCAACGCCTGGTCGTCGACGAGCATCACGCGGATCGTCATCGGGTCTCTTCCGTTCGGGATCTGGGAGGGGCGGGGAGGGACAGGGGTCGGTCAGTGCGCCGGTTTGAGCGGCAGCAGGGCGCTGATGCGGAATCCTCCGCCGGGGCGCGGGCCGGCGTCCAGGGTGCCGCCGACCATGCCGACACGTTCGCGCATGCCGATGAGGCCGTGGCCCTGTCCGTCGGCGCCGCCCTCCTCGTACAGCTCGTGCGGGGCGCCCTTGCCGTCGTCCTCGACCAGCAGGCCGAGCCCGTCGTCGAAGTAGACCAGGCGCACGCTCGCACCCGCGTTCGGCCCGCCGTGCTTGCGCGTGTTGGTGAGCGCCTCCTGCACGATCCGGTACGCGGTCAGCTCCACGCCGCTGGGCAGCGGGCGCGGGGTGCCCTCGACCTTGAAGTCGACCGGCAGGCCGGAGCTGCGGCACTGCTCGACGAGGTCGTCGATCTGCTCGACGTCGGGCTGCGGGACGTACTCCCCGCTCTCCTGGTGCTCACCGGTGCGCAGCACGCCCAGCAGGCGGCGCATCTCGGCCAGCGCCTGGCGGCCGGTGGAGGAGATCGTCTCCAGGGCCTTCTTCGCCTGGTCGGGCGCGGCGTCCATAACGTAGGCGGCGCCGTCGGCCTGCACCACCATCACCGACACGTTGTGCGCGACGACGTCGTGCAGCTCGCGTGCGATCCGGGCGCGCTCGGCGGCGACCGCGACCTTCGACTGCGCCTCGCGCTCCTTCTCCAGGCGGGCCGCGCGCTCCTCCAGCTGGGCGAAGTAGGCGCGCCGGGTGCGCATGGAGTCGCCCAGCACCCAGGCGAGGGCGAAGGGCACCGTCTGGAACACCGCTATCGCGATCTGCCCGGGGAAGCTGGCCTGCTCCTCCGGCCAGCGCATCTGCGCCACGGTCGCCGCGCAGAGGCTGACGACGAGGGCGAGCCGGGAGGCCCAGCGGGCGCCGACCGCCGCGACCGTGTAGGTGATCACGAGCATGGCGAAGTCGGCGACGGTCGTCTCGACGTCCAGGACCAGCTGGGCCAGTCCGATCACGAGCGCGACCAGCAGCATCGGCTCCGGGAAGCGGCGGCGCAGCGCCACGACGGCGGACAGGGCCACGGACACCGCCATGCCCTGGGGGACCGTCCCGTGGTGGCCGGGGGCCCCGTCGAGGTTGACCACGCTCACCGCGGACACCCCGAGCAGGGCGACGGCCCAGAAGGCGTCGACCCAGGCCGGGTGGCGGCGGAGGAAGTCATAAAGGCGCTGCACGTAACCCAGAGTAGGGAAACCGGATGCGTGCATGGGTCAACCGTTGGGCCGATCCGCGCTCGGCGCGCGTACTCCCCAAGGTGGATACCGTGATCATCGGTGTGCCTAGTCTGGTCCGGTGACGGATGAGACGACGGTGGAGGGTGGGCCCGGGAATCCCGGCCGGCGCGGCTGGCGCGCGGCGGCCGAGGCGGCCCTGTACGGCCCCGGCGGGTTCTACCGGCGCCCGGAGGGCCCGGCCGGTCACTTCCGGACGTCCGTGCACGCCTCCGCGCTGTTCGCCCGGGCCGTGGCGCGGCTGCTGTGCCGGGTCGACGCGGCGCTCGGCCGGCCCCCGGTGCTGGACTTCGTCGACATGGGCGCCGGACGGGGAGAGCTGGCCGGCGGGGTGCTCGCCGCGCTGCCGGCCGACGTGGCGGCACGCGCGCGCGTGTACGCCGTGGAGATCGCGGGCCGCCCGGCCGGCCTGGACGACCGGATCACCTGGCGCAGCGACCTTCCGGACGCGGTCACCGGGCTGCTGTTCGCCAACGAGTGGCTGGACAACGTCCCGGTGGACGTCGTGGAGGTGGACTCCGCGGGCGTGCCCCGGCTGGTGCTCGTGGCGGAGGACGGCTCCGAGCGGCTCGGGGAGCCCGTGACGGGCCCGGCGGCCGACTGGCTCGCTCGCTGGTGGCCGCTGCCGCCCGAGGAGGGGCTGCGGGCCGAGGTCGGGCTGCCCCGGGACCGGGCCTGGGCGGCGGCCGTGGACCGGGTGGCGCGGGGGCTCGCGGTGGCCGTGGACTACGCCCACACCGTGGACACCCGCCCGCCGTTCGGCACCCTCACCGGGTTCCGGGAGGGTCGCGAGACGGCACCCGTGCCGGACGGGTCGTGCGACATCACGGCCCACGTCGCCCTCGACGCGTGCGCCGCGGCGCCCGGCACGGGCCGGGCACCCTCGGGCACGGCGCGCACGTCGTACGGAACGGGTCGCGCTCCCACCCGGGAGCCGTCCGACACGGCGTGCACGGCGCCCGACACGGCGCGCGCTTCCTGCGAGGCGCCGCGCGACACGGCGTACGCGCCGCCCAGTCCGGCGCACGGTCCCTCTCACGCGCCCCGAGACCCGGCGCACGCGCCCCCGATCACGGCGCATGGGTCCCACGCAACAGCGCGCACGCTTCCGGCCGCGCGCCTGCTCACGCAACGCGCCGCTCTGCGCGCCCTGGGTCTCACCGGCGTACGCCCCCCGCTGGCGCTGGCCTCGACGGACCCGGCCGCCTACGTCCGCGCCCTGGCCGGCGCGGGCGAGGCCGCCGAGCTGACGGCTCCGGGCGGTCTCGGCGACTTCGGCTGGCTGCTCCAGCCGGTGGGCGTCACGGACCCCCTGGGGGCAGAGGACCCGCCCGCCCCGCAGGACCGGTGAACCACGGCCCCCAGGCCCCCGCCGCCTACTTGTCGATGTCTCCGACCACGAAGAACATCGACCCCAGGATCGCCACCATGTCCGCCACCAGCGTCCCCGGAAGGAGCTCGGTGAGCGCCTGGATGTTGTTGTAGGAGGCGGAGCGCAGCTTCAGCCGGTACGGGGTCTTCTCGCCCTTGCTGACCAGGTAGTAGCCGTTGATCCCGAGCGGGTTCTCGGTCCACGCGTACGTGTGTCCCTCGGGCGCCTTCAGCACCTTCGGCAGCCGCTGGTTGATCGGCCCGGGCGGCAGCTCGGCGATCCGGTCCAGGCAGGCGTCGGCGAGGTCCAGCGCGTTGTGGGTCTGCGCCAGCAGCACCTCGAAGCGGGCGAGGCAGTCGCCCTCGCTCCGGGTCTCGACCTTCAGCGTGTCCTGCAGCTCGCCGTAGGCCAGGTACGGCTCGTCGCGGCGCAGGTCGAAGTCGACGCCCGAACCACGCGCGATGGGCCCGCTCACGCCGTACGCGTGCACGGCCTCCGGTGCCAGCACGCCCACGTTCCGGGTACGCCCCCGGAAGATCTCGTTGCCGAGGACGAGGTCGTCGAAGACGTCCATGCGCGAACGCACGTCGGCGACGGCGGCACGCGCGCGTGCGGTCCAGCCGGCCGGCAGGTCCTCCTTGAGGCCGCCGACACGGTTGAACATGTAGTGCATGCGGCCGCCGGAGACCTCCTCCATGACGTTCTGCAGCACCTCGCGCTCGCGGAACGCGTAGAACACCGGCGTGATCCCGCCCAGCTCCAGCGGGTAGGAGCCGAGGAACATCAGGTGGTTCAGCACCCGGTTCAGCTCGGCGAGCAGGGTGCGCGTCCACACCGCCCGCTCGGGGACCTCCATGCCGAGCATCCGCTCCACGGCGAGGACCACGCCCAGCTCGTTGGAGAACGCCGACAGCCAGTCGTGGCGGTTGGCGAGCACGATGATCTGCCGGTAGTCGCGGGCCTCGAAGAGCTTCTCGGCGCCGCGGTGCATGTAGCCGATCACCGGCTCCGCGCGCACGATGCGCTCTCCGTCCAGCACGAGCCTGAGCCGCAGCACGCCGTGCGTGGACGGATGCTGGGGCCCGATGTTGAGCACCATGTCGGTGCTCTCCGCCGCGCCGCCGATGCCGACCGTGGTCTCCGTCGTAGGAGTCATGGCCCCAGTTTCCCCTACGTACGCTGGCCTCATGGAAACGGGGAGCGGAACGGGCGGCCCGGCAGGGGCCGGGGCGCCGGCGCGGCAGCCGGTGTGGCGCGGGCTGGAGCCGGGGCTGCTGAGGGTGCGCCGGCTGCTGCTGGTGGTGTGGGCGGGGGTGCTCGCGGTCGCCGCGGGCGTGCTGCCGGGGCTTTTCGCGGGGCCCGCGTGGGCGGCCTGCGCGCTGCTGCCGCCGGCCTTCGCCGCCTGGGGCTGGCGGCTGCTGGAGCGCAACTGGCGGTCCTGGCGGTACGCCGAGCGCGCGGACGACCTGCTGATCAGCCGCGGTGTGCTGTGGCGTGAGGAGACGGTGGTGCCGTACGGGCGGATGCAGCTGGTGGAGGTGACCTCCGGGCCGTTGGCGCGGCGCTTCGGGCTGGCCACCGTGCAGCTGCACACGGCCGCCGCCGCGACCGACGCGACCGTCCCCGGCCTGGACCCGGCCGAGGCGGAACGTCTGCGCGACCGGCTGACCGAGCTGGGCGAGGCACGATCGGCGGGCCTGTGACGACCCCCGGGCACACCGACGACGGCATACCGGAGCGCCCGCCCGTCACCGAGCGCCGCCTGCACCCGGTCACGCCCTTCCGGCGGGCGTGGGCGCCGCTCGCCGTGCTGGCCGGCTGGGCGGTGCACGACCCGAACGGCGCCCAGGAGCAGCTGACCCGGCTGACCGGCACCATGCTCCTGCTGGGGGTCGCGGTCCTGGTGCCGGCGGCCGGTCTCTACGGCTTCCTGTCCTGGTGGTTCACGCACTACGCCGTCACCGGCACGGAGCTGCGCATACGGACCGGGCTGCTGTTCCGGCGGACCGCGCACATCCGGCTGGAGCGGATCCAGGCCGTGGACGTCTCCCGTCCGCTCCTCGCGCGCGTGGCGGGCGTGGCGAAGCTGCGGATCGACGTCGTAGGGGCCGACGACAAGGACGAGCTGGCGTTCCTGGGCGAGCGGGAGGCGCGTGACCTGCGCGCGGAGCTGCTCGCGCGCGCGGCGGGTTTCGCGCCCGAGACGGCGCGCGAGGTCGGAGAGGCGCCGGCACGGGCACTGCTGCGCGTGCCGCCGCGCGAGCTGGCGCGCTCCCTGGTGCTGACGGGCGCCACCTGGGGTTCGCTGTGCGCCGCGCTGGTCGTCCCGACCGTGCTGTGGCTGGCCACCGGCAACCTGTGGACGGTCGTCGCGAGCGCCGTGCCCCTGCTCGGCACGGCCGGCGCGAGCAGTGCGGGGCGGTTCGTCACCGAGTTCGACTGGACGGTGAGCGAGTCCCCGGACGGGCTGCGCATCGACCACGGGCTGCTCGACCGTACGCACGAGACGGTGCCGCCCGGGCGGGTGCAGACCGTACGGATCGTGGAGCCGCTGCTGTGGCGCGGGCGCGGCTGGGTGCGGGTGGAACTGGACGTCGCGGGCTCCAAGAACTCGGTGCTGGTACCGGTCGCCCCGCGCGCGGTCGCCGAGGAGGTCGTCGCGCGCGTGCTGCCCGGCGTGACCGTGCCCCGGGAACTGTCGCGGGTGCCGCGCCGGGCACGGTGGTGCGTGCCGGTGTGGTGGCGCGGGCACCGGCTGGCGGTGACCGGCACCGTGTTCGCCGCCCGGAGCGGTCTGCTGTGCCGCCGGCTCTCGCTCGTCCCGCACGCGAAGGTGCAGAGCGTACGGCTCACCCAGGGGCCCTGGCGGCGCCGCTGGGGCCTCGCCGACGTCCATGTGGACACCGGGGCCGACAAGACGGTGACGGCCCGGCTGCGGGACGCCCAGGACGCCGCCCGGTTCCTGACCGACCAGGCGGAGCGCTCTCGCACAGGCCGCCGGCGCGCCCTGCCCGACCGCTGGATGACCACCGGCTGACCGGCATCCGCCCGTCGGAGACGCCACCGGCCCGGCTCCCTCTCGGGGAGACCGGGCCCGGTGTCCGTGATGGCGGCTGCGGCCGATCAGGATGCCGCGGTGCGCAGGCGGTGGACGTCGATCTGCTCGGTCTCGTCGTGTGCCGTCAGGTCGATGACCTGGCCGACCTCCTGGGACCGCGCGTCGGCCGGCTTGAACCCGGACTCCGACTCGGCCTTGTGCACGGCGAGCGCCTCCGGGCCGACCACGTCGGCGAGGTCCTCGTTCTGCACCGAGTCCAGCGTGGCCTTCGGCGCGCCCTTCTGGGTGCCGAAGAAGTCGAACCCGCCCTCGACCACCGGGCGCCGCGCGGGCGCCGCCGGTACGACGGCCACCGCGGTCGGCACCGTGAAGTGCCCGGCGGGCGGCTGCCCCGCGGGCTGGGCGGCCTCGACCGCCGGGGAGGCGTCCGCGCCGTCCGTCACGGCTGCCGTGGCGCCCTCTCCTTTGGCGACCGCCTCGCTCCCGGCGGCGGCGCTCTCCGCACCCTCCGGCTCGGACGCCTCCGACGGCTCGGACGCCTCAGAACGGCCCGATGCCTCCGGCCCGCCCGGTGCCTCCGGCCGCTGAGCCGCGACCGCCACCGCGCCCTCGGTGTCCGTGACGCCCTCGGCGTCCTCGGAGGCCGCCACGGGCTCAGCCGCTCCCGAGTCGACACGCCCGGCCCCGGAGTGAGCCTCCGCCCCGGCGGCCTCGGCCTGCACCTCCGCCTCGCTCTCGGCCTCGGCCTCGCCCGCAGTCCCCCCGCCGAACCGGGCCAGAGCCCTCAGCGCCAGCCCGTACAGCCGGGCGCCCTCGGGGGAGAACACCGCCGGCCGCTCCTCGGTGGCGGGCTCCGCCGGCGTCCCGGGCGCCGGCGGTTCCGCACTCCGCGCGGGCGGCAACGCGGGCACCGACGTCTCGATCTCCAGCAGCCGCCGCCCCTCCAGGGCGCTCGCGCGCTCGGTCTCCGCGGTGGCGTACCGGCGCAGCAGGGCCGCGTGCTCGTTGCGCAGGCCGGCCAGCTCCGCCCGCTTGGCGCGCAGCCGCTGCTCCAGCTTGGCGCGCAGTTCGCGGGACTCCTCCAGGTCGGTCTCCAGTTCGGCGACCCGTTCCTCGTGCCGCCACTCGTCGCCCGCACGCGCGCGCGTGAGTTCGGCGACCTGCTTGCCCGCCTGCGCGTCCCAGCGGCGCATCACGACCGCGCCGACGACCGCCGTCGCGGCGGCCGCCGCGGCCAGCGCGCGCAACACGGTGGCCTCGGAGAACACCCAGGGACCCAGCGCGCAGACGACGGAGACCCCGGCGATCGCCGAGGGGGGCAACAGCCGGTGCAGAGGCGGGGAATGGCGGTGGCGTCCACGTGGCATGGCCAGAAACTTACCGCGCGTAGGCGAATCATGGGCGCCCGCCCCGTAAAAACACAGCCATCCCGAAGGCGTCACGGGGTGTCAGGGCGCCGCCGGCTCAGCGGTCGGAGAGCCGGCCGCTGACCCACTGCAGGGTGGGCGGGATCTCGCGCCGCCAGGTGTTGAAGTTGTGACCGCCGCTCTCCAGGATGATCGAGGAGATCCGGGTCAGGTTCGTGGCCTGCACCTGCTCGATGAACTTCATGGTGGACGTGTAGTTGTGTTCGCCGACCTTGCTGCTGGTGACGAGCAGCGAGGTGTCCGGCGCCTCCTCGTGCTGCAGCAGCCAGAACAGGTCGGAACGGTTCCGCAGCTTCTTGTCGCCGTGGAAGAGGTCACCGGTGGTGGGGTCGATCGGCGCCTTGTAGTACGGCGAGAGGCCCGCGCCGGCGGTGTACACGTTGGGGTGGTGCATGGCGAGCTTGAGCGCGCAGTAGCCGCCCGTGGAGTCGCCGATCACACCCCAGCTGCCCGGCCGCTTGCCGGCCCGGTAGTGGCTGAGGACGGCCTCCGGCAGATCTTTGGCAAAAAACGTTTCCGCCTGCGGCCCGCCCGGCACGTCCACGCACTCGGTGTCCCGTGGCGGCGCCACGGTCGGGCGCATCATCACCAGGATCATCGGCTGCATCCGCCCGTCCTTGGCCAGCCGCTGCGCCGTGCTCGGGTAGTTCAGCTTGTCCACCAGCGACCGCGCGGTGCCCGGGTAGCCGGTCAGCACGACCGACACCGGGAACGTCCGGGTCCGGTACTGCGGCTGGAAGTACTCCGGCGGCAGGTACACGTACGCCGGGGTGACCATGCGGGTCGTACGGCCCACGATGTCGACCTTCTGGACCTGCCCGCCCGTCTCCGGCCGCGAGGCCCTCACGCCCGGCACGTCGGAGGTGGAGACCACCTGGAGCGGGCCGCCGGAGCTGCCGTGGGCCGAGTGGTCGATGACCACGCCCTGGTCGGTCTCCTTGCCGAACAGGTCGGCCCAGCTGGCGTAGAAGCCGAACGCCTGGTTCGCGGCGAGCCCGACACAGGCGAAGAGCGCCACCTGGGTGAACAGCAGCACGCCGATCCGTCCGGTGACGGCCCGCCAGCTCGTGCGCGCCAGGCGCGGCCACAGCCACACCGTGCCGATGAACAGCACGAGGGCGATCAGTATCGCCAGCACCAGCACTTTGTTGCTCGTGAGACCCATGGCTGCTTCCTGCCTGCGCTTTCCGCCCGTCCGCGGCCACGCTTCGTCGCGTGGACTTGCCCGGGGCTTTCCTTGGCCTTTGACCCGACTTTCCGGTGGGGAGTGAACCTCTCTCCCCGTGACACCGTCCTAGAGGGCGCAATGTCGCCGGACGCCCGCTCGGGCCCGGGTCCAAGGTCTCTCGCAGAACTACGGGATGCGATGTCTGTCAGGATAGATGGGGAAATGTCGGACGGGGTTCCGAGCCGATCAAGCCGGTCGCGGCGCATACTGCGCGGCCCGCGCCCCGAGGCCGTCCCCGTCTGGGTCGGCACGGCGGCCGCGCTCGTGGGCCTCCTGGACATCGCCGCCGGTGTCTTCCCGCGCTTCCGGCACAGCCGTATGCACGCCATCGCCGAGGTGCTGCCGGGCTCCTTCGGCCCGTTCGCGGCGGCGCTCTCGCTCAGCGCGGGCGTGCTGTTGCTGCTGCTCGCGCACGGGCTCAAGCGGCGCAAGCGCCGGGCCTGGCGGGCCGCGGTCGCGCTGCTCCCGGCGGGCGCGGCGGCGCAGTTCGCGTACCGGCACTCGCTCGTCGGCGTGCTCATCGCGGTCGCGCTGCTGGTGCCGCTGCTGCGCCACCGGGACCAGTTCGCGGCGCTGCCCGACCCGCGCAGCAGGTGGCGGGCGCTCGCCAACTTCGTGCTCATGAGCGCCGGTTCGCTCGCCCTCGGCCTGGTCATCGTCAGCGTCCACCCGAACCGGACGATCGGCGACCCGAGTCTGGCCGACCGGCTGACGCACGTCATCTACGGTCTGTTCGGCTTCGAGGGCCCGGTCGACTACCAGGGCAACACCTCCTGGACGGTCGCCTTCTCCCTCGGCGCCCTCGGCTGGATCACCGCGGTCACCACCATCTACCTGGCCTTCCGCCCCGAGCACCCGGCCGCGCACCTCACCGAGGAGGACGAGGTGAAGCTGCGGGCGCTGCTGGAGAAGCACGGCCGGCGCGACTCGCTCGGCCACTTCGCGCTGCGCCGCGACAAAGCGGTCGTGTTCTCGCCGAGCGGCAAGGCCGCCGTCACCTACCGGGTCGTGTCCGGCGTGATGCTCGCCAGCGGCGACCCCATCGGCGACGTCGAGGCCTGGCCCGGTGCCATCGAGCGCTTCATGGACGAGGCCCGGGCCCACTCCTGGACGCCCGCGGTCATGGGCTGCTCGGAGACGGGCGGTGAGGTGTGGACCCGCGAGACCGGCCTGGACGCCCTGGAGCTGGGCGACGAGGCGGTGGTCGACGTGGCGGATTTCTCGCTCGCCGGACGCGCGATGCGCAACGTGCGCCAGATGGTCAAGCGCATCGAGCGGGCCGGCTACGAGACCCGGGTACGGCGTGTCCGTGACCTCGGCGACGCCGAGCTGGAGCGGATCCGCCGGGCGGCGGAGGACTGGCGCGGCACGGACACCGAGCGCGGCTTCTCCATGGCGCTCGGCCGCGTCGGCGACCCCTCCGACGGTGACTGCCTGATCGCCACCGCTCACAAGGCGGACGACGCGCCGGGCGAGTACGGCGACCTGAAGGCGATCCTCCATTTCGTGCCCTGGGGCAAGGACGGCGCCTCGCTGGACCTGATGCGCCGTGACCGCAGCGCCGACCCGGGCATGAACGAGCTGCTGATCGTCGCCGCCCTGCAGGCCGCGCCGAAGTTCGGCATCACGCGCGTGTCGCTGAACTTCGCGATGTTCCGCTCCGCCCTCGCGCGCGGGGAGAAGATCGGCGCCGGTCCGGTGCTGCGCGCCTGGCGCGGGCTGCTGGTGTTCCTCTCGCGCTGGTTCCAGATCGAGTCGCTGTACAAGTTTAACGCCAAGTTCCAGCCCCGCTGGGAGCCGCGGTTCGTGGTCTACCGGGCCTCCGCCGACCTGCCCCGCATCGGCATCGCCGCGATGCAGGCGGAGGGCTTCGTCAACCTCGCCCTGCCGCTGCCGCGCTTCCTGCGCCGGCGCCGGCCGTCCGCCCAGCGCCCCTGCGCCCACGGTGTGGCCGAGCGGGACGTCAGAGCGGCCTGAGCAGCGTGAGCCGTCCCGCGCCGAGCGGTACGCCCCCGGGACCGGCCCGGGTGGAAGCCCCCTCCCCCTCCAGCACCGGGGGCTTCCGCCCGGGCCGCGGCGCGTTCCGGGGACCCCGCGGGGCCTACGCTGAACGTATGAACAACCTCAGCGGGCGCGGCCGAGTCGCCGGCCTTCCGGTATGGGACCGGTGCGCGGTCATGGGGGTCGTCAACGTGACCCCGGACTCCTTCTCCGACGGCGGCCGCTGGTTCGACACGACCGTCGCCGTCAAACACGGCCTGGATCTCGTCGCCGAGGGCGCGGACCTGGTCGACGTCGGCGGCGAGTCCACCCGGCCCGGCGCCACGCGCGTGGACGAGGCGGAGGAGCTGCGGCGGGTCGTCCCCGTGGTGCGCGGCCTCGCCTCCGAGGGAGTCGTCGTGTCGGTCGACACCATGCGCGCCTCCGTCGCCGAACAGGCCCTCGCGGCCGGTGCCGCCCTCGTCAACGACGTCAGCGGCGGCCTCGCCGACCCCGCGATGATCCCGGTGGTCGCCGCCGCGGACGCCCCGTTCGTCGTCATGCACTGGCGCGGCTTCCTCCAGGGCGGCAACGTGAAGGGCGTGTACGAGGACGTCGTCGGGGAGGTCGTGGACGAACTGCACGCGCGCGTGGAGGCCGTACGGGCCGGCGGCATCGCCCCGGAACGCATCGTCGTCGACCCGGGCCTCGGCTTCTCCAAGGAGGCCGGGCACGATCTCGCGCTCCTCGCCCACCTCGACCGCCTGCACGCCCTCGGCCACCCCCTGCTGGTCGCTGCCTCGCGCAAGCGGTTCCTCGGCCGGGTCCTGGCCGGCCCCGGGGGCGCTCCCCCGCCCGCCCGGGAGCGCGACGCGGCCACGGCCGCCGTCTCCGCCCTCGCGGCGCACGCCGGCGCGTGGGCGGTGCGCGTGCACGAGGTACGCGCCACCGCGGACGCGGTCCGGGTGGCGCGGGCCGTGGAGGAGGCACGCGAGGCCGGAACGGCCGAGGACGGGGCGCGCGAGGCGGGCGCCCGCGAACCGGGGGCGCGTGCGAGCGGAGCGGCGCCGGAAGCCGCAGCCGTGCGCGGGGCGGACGGAGACCGGTGAGCGCCCCCCACACCGACGTCGAGCAGGTGGAGTCCGCCAACACCGCCTTCTACGAGGCGCTCGAACGCGGCGACTTCGAGGAGGTCTCCTCCCTCTGGCTGACCCCCGCCGACCTGGGCGTGGACGAGACCTACCACGACCCCGCGGACAGCGGCGTGGTCTCGTGCGTCCACCCCGGCTGGCCGGTGCTCACCGGCCGCGGCGAGGTCCTCAGGTCGTACGCCCTGATCATGGCCAACACCGACTACATCCAGTTCTTCCTGACCGATGTGCACGTCTCCGTCACCGGTGACACCGCGCTCGTGACCTGCACCGAGAACATCCTCAGCGGCGGCCCCGCCCCGGAGGAGGGCGCGGAGCTGGGGCCGCTGGTCGGGCAGCTCGTCGTCGCCACGAACGTGTTCCGGCGCACCCCCTCCGGCTGGAAGCTCTGGTCGCACCACGCCTCCCCGGTGCTGGCCGAGACCGGCGACGACGACGATGACGACCAGCACGTGAACGGCGTGGATCCGGACGGCGGCCCGCTCGCCTGAGCCGGGAGTGGTTCGAATCACCTACCGCGGGGTAGGAGCGGCTACCAGTCCGTGACACGGCCGGGTTCCCCGGGGGAAACGCGCGGTGAACCCTCCGGGCGGGTGCCGGTGCCGGAGCCCCCGCGGCCCGGCTTTGCCGGGGCTCGCAGGTAGATTCGTCTGAGACCGGCGTGCCGCCCGCACGCGGTACCGGCCGGTCGTTCCCGACGATTGCAGGAGTGATTCGCGTGGATCGTGTCGCGCTGCGCGGCCTCAAGGCCCGCGGGCACCACGGTGTGTTCCCCAAGGAGCGCGAGGAGGGCCAGACGTTCATCGTGGACCTCGTCCTCGGCCTGGACACCCGGCCGGCCGCGGCCGACGACGACCTGGCGAAGACCGTGCACTACGGCATCGTGGCCGAGGAGGTCGTGGCCGTGGTCGAGGGTGACCCGGTGGACCTCATCGAGACCCTCGCCGAGCGGATCGCCCGGACCTGTCTGAAGCACGACGGGGTGCAGGAGGTCGAGGTCTGCGTCCACAAGCCGGACGCGCCGATCACCGTCCCGTTCGACGACGTGACCGTCACCATCACCCGGAGCCGAGCATGACCCGACCTTTCCGCCAGGGTCACAGCGACCCGACCGTCCAGCCGGTGCCCGCCTCGGTCGTCGAGAAGGTGGACGCCGCCGACACGACGCTGAGCAACCCCCAGTGGGCCGTGATCTCCATCGGCTCCAACCTCGGCAACCGCCTGGAGACCCTCCAGGGGGCCGTGGACGCCCTGGAGGACACCCCGGGCGTCCGGGTGAAGGCCGTCTCCCCGGTGTACGAGACCGAGCCGTGGGGCGTCGAGCCCGGCAGCCAGCCGTCGTACTTCAACGCGGTCGTGGTCCTCAAGACCACCCTGCCCCCCTCCTCCCTGCTGGAGCGGGCGCACGCCGTCGAAGAGGCCTTCCACCGCGTCCGGGACGAGCGCTGGGGTCCGCGCACGCTGGACGTCGACATCGTCGCCTACGCCGGCGTCACCTCCGACGACCCCGGGCTCACCCTCCCCCACCCGCGCGCCCACGAGCGCGCCTTCGTGCTCGCGCCCTGGCACGACGTCGACCCCGGGGCGCAGCTCCCCGGCCGGGGCACGGTGGCCGAGCTGCTGGCCGCCGTCACCCGCGAGGGTGTGGCGCCGCGCGCCGACCTGGAACTCCGGCTGCCCGAGTAGTCGTTAAGGTCAAGACGGGTCGCGTCGAGACGGTCAGGACGTCGAGACGGCAAAGACCAGGACGACCACCGTCCGGGACGGTCCGGGGGAACTGAAGGGACACCGTGAGAGAGCTGCGCATCAGGGTGCTGGCGGGCGTGTTCGTCGTGGCAGGCGTCCTGTCCTGGGCGGGCGCCCGCCTCTGGAACTCGGTCGGGACCCTTCCCAGCGTCCCCGTGGCCGCCCCCATCGTCCTCGCGCTGATCGCGGTGGTCCTGCTCTCGACGGCGCTCTCGCTGCGCGCCCGTCTCAGGGCCCAGCGCGAGCGCCGGCCCGGCGCCAAGGGCGTCGACCCGCTGATGGCCGCCCGGGCGGTCGTCTTCGGCCACGCCAGCGCCCTGGTGGCCGCCCTCGTCGCCGGGATGTACGGCGGCGCGGGCGTCTTCCTGCTGGAGCAGCTGGACATCCCGGCCCGCCGCGACCAGGCGATCTACGCCGGCTTCTCGGTACTCGCCGGTGTCGGCGTGATAGTGGCCGCCGTGTTCCTGGAACGGGTCTGCAAGCTTCCCGAGGACGACGACCAGAACACCCCCGGGGCGGAGCCGGCGGCCTGACCGCCGGCACCGTCCCGCGGCGCGCTGCGGCGCCGTCCGTTCCGTCGCGCCGTCAGCGCGCCATGATGAGGCTCATCGCCTCGTTGCGCGTCGCCGCGTCCCGCAGCTGACCGCGCACGGCCGAGGTTATGGTCTTCGCGCCCGGCTTGCGGATGCCGCGCATGGACATGCACATGTGCTCGCACTCGACGACGACGATGACACCGCGCGGCTCCAGGATCTCCATCAGGGAGTCCGCGATCTGCGTGGTCATCCGCTCCTGCACCTGCGGCCGGCGGGCGTAGACGTCGACCAGGCGGGCCAGCTTGGACAGGCCGGTGATCTTGCCGGTCTCGGACGGGATGTAGCCGACGTGGGCGACACCCCGGAACGGCACCAGGTGGTGCTCACAGGTCGAGTACACCTCGATGTCCTTCACGAGGACCATCTCGTCGTGCCCGAGGTCGAAGGTCGTCGTCAGGACGTCCTGCGGCTTCTGCCACAGGCCGGCGAAGATCTCCTTGTAGGCCCTCGCGACCCGGGCCGGGGTCTCCCGCAGCCCCTCGCGATCCGGGTCCTCACCGACGGCGATCAGCAGCTCCCGCACGGCGTTCTCGGCGCGCTTCTCGTCGAACTCGCCGATGCGTCCCTCGCCGTCCAGCGTCACCGGGTCGGTCATCTGGTCCCTCGTTCCTGTGCCTTGCACGCGCGTCTTCCTCGCGTTCCGTCTGCGGACATGCGAAATGCCGCGCCCTCCAGGCTAGAACCTGGGGGACGCGGCATTCATTCCGGCCCTGGCGGCCGGAACCGCTCTGCGCGCGACCGGCCGGTCAGCTCTCCGGACGGTCCTCCGGGGTCTGCTCCGTCACCGGGGCGGACTCCGACGCCGTGGACTTGGCCGTGCTGATCGACGCCGTCGCGCCGTTCGCACCGTTGGTCAGTGCCAGCTCCTTCGGGGAGAGCACCGGCGGGCGGGTGGACGGGGTGCGGCGGGAGGAACCCGTCCAGGCGGGCCGCGGCGGACGCTTGACGATCGGGGCGAAGATCTCGGCGATCTCCTCCTTGCCCAGCGTCTCCTTCTCCAGCAGCTCCAGGACGAGGTTGTCGAGCACGTCGCGGTTCTCGACCAGGATCTCCCAGGCCTCGTTGTGCGCGGTCTCGATCAGCTTCTTGACCTCCTCGTCCACCAGCGCGGCGACCTCCTCGGAGTAGTCGCGCTGGTGAGCCATCTCACGGCCGAGGAAGGGCTCGCTGTTGTCGCCGCCGAACTTGATCGCGCCGAGACGCTCGGTCATGCCGTACTGCGTGACCATCGCGCGGGCCAGGTTGGTGGCCTTCTCGATGTCGTTCGCGGCACCGGTGGTCGGGTCGTGGAAGACCAGTTCCTCGGCCGCCCGGCCGCCCAGCATGTAGGCGAGCTGGTCGAGCATCTCGTTGCGGGTGGTCGAGTACTTGTCCTCGTCCGGCAGGACCATCGTGTAGCCGAGGGCGCGGCCCCGGGACAGGATCGTGATCTTGTGGACCGGGTCGGAGTTCGGCGAGGCCGCCGCGACCAGGGCGTGACCGCCCTCGTGGTACGCGGTGATCTTCTTCTCCTTGTCCGACATGATCCGGGTCCGCTTCTGCGGGCCCGCGACCACGCGGTCGATCGCCTCGTCCAGCGCCTTGTTGTCGATCAGCTTCTGGTCGCCGCGGGCGGTGAGCAGAGCGGCCTCGTTCAGCACGTTGGCGAGGTCGGCACCGGTCATGCCCGGGGTGCGGCGGGCCACGGCGGACAGGTCGACGTCGGGCGCGACCGGCTTGCCCTTCTGGTGGACCTTGAGGATCTCCATGCGGCCCTGCAGGTCCGGCGGGTCGACCGCGATCTGCCGGTCGAAGCGGCCGGGGCGCAGCAGCGCCGGGTCCAGGATGTCCGGGCGGTTCGTGGCGGCGATCAGGATGACGCCGCCCTTGACGTCGAAGCCGTCCATCTCGACCAGCAGCTGGTTCAGGGTCTGCTCGCGCTCGTCGTGACCGCCGCCGAGGCCGGCGCCGCGGTGACGGCCGACCGCGTCGATCTCGTCGACGAAGACGATCGCCGGGGCGTTCGCCTTGGCCTGCTCGAACAGGTCACGGACCCGGGAGGCACCGACACCGACGAACATCTCCACGAAGTCCGAACCGGAGATCGAGTAGAACGGGACGCCCGCCTCGCCGGCGACGGCGCGCGCGAGCAGGGTCTTGCCGGTACCCGGGCGGCCGTAGAGGAGCACACCCTTGGGGATCTTGGCGCCGACGGCCTGGAACTTGGCCGGCTCCTGCAGGAACTCCTTGATCTCCTGGAGCTCCTCGACGGCCTCGTCACAGCCGGCGACGTCGGAGAACGTCGTCTTCGGGGTGTCCTTGGTGATGAGCTTCGCCTTGGACTTCCCGAAGTTCATGACCCGGGAGCCGCCGCCCTGCATCTGGTTCATCAGGAACAGGAAGACGACCACGATCAGGACGAAGGGCAGCAGGGAGAGCAGGACGCCGACGAACGGGTTCTGCTTGGACGGCGAGACCGTGTAGCCGTCCGTGATCTGCTTTTCCTGGTACTTGGTCTGCAGCGTCCCGGCCAGCTGCACGCCCTGGTCGCCGATGTAGCTCGCCTGGATCTTGGAGCTGCCCTCGACCTTGTAGCCGTCCTTGAGCGTGACCTTGATGCTCTGCTCGTCACCGGTGGTGAGCTTGGCCGACTCGACCTTGTTGTCGTTGATCGCCGCCACGACCTGGCCGGTGTCCACCGTCTTGTAGCCGCCGGACGAGCCGACGACCTGCATCAACACGACCACGGCAAGGACGGCCAGCACGATCCACATGACCGGCCCACGGAAGTATCGCTTCACGTCCATCCATACGGAGCGGTGCCGCCCCGTCCCTCCTGCCATAGTGAGTTTGATAAGACAGTTCTTCTGACGGTACCCCAGCATTGTTGCCCGAAGCCGCGCGGAGCCGTTTCGGCGGCTGGGGATCCCGTCTCTGCATGCTCCAACGGCCCGGGAGCCGCTGGGGTTCCCGATCATCCCGGCGCGCTTGCGCCGAGTGGCTCAGCCGCCGTAGACGTGGGGCGCGAGCGTACCGACGAACGGCAGGTTGCGGTACTTCTCGGCGTAGTCGAGGCCGTAGCCCACGACGAACTCGTTCGGGATGTCGAAGCCGACCCACTCGACGTCGATGGCGACCTTGGCGGCGTCCGGCTTGCGCAGCAGCGTGCACACCTTCAGGGAGGCGGGCTCGCGCGAACCGAGGTTGTTGATCAGCCAGGACAGGGTCAGCCCGGAGTCGATGATGTCCTCGACGATCAGGACGTGCCGGCCCTTGATGTCGGTGTCGAGGTCCTTGAGGATGCGGACGACCCCGGAGGACTGGGTGCCCGCGCCGTAGGAGGACACGGCCATCCAGTCCATGGTGACGGGGGTGGACAGCGCCCGCGCGAGGTCCGCCATGACCATCACCGCGCCCTTGAGCACGCCGACGATCAGCAGGTCCTTGCCCGCGTACTCCGCGTCGATCTTCGCGGCCAGCTCGGCCAGCTTCGCGTCGATCTCTTCCTTGGTGATGAGCACCTGCTGGAGGTCGGCACCCATGTCTTTCGCGTCCACCCGCATCACTTTCGGTCGTCCCGCACTTACGGCCGCGAGCGCGGCCACCGGCTCCGGCCGCACGCACGGCCTCCGGCCGCCCCCGCCCGCCGGAGCGTCGCTCCGGGAGGGTCGGGATTCAGCCTTGCCGAATCACCAGTCTGCCACCCTGCCGCTGGGCGACGACCCTGCCCGGGAGATTGATGGCTCCCTGGCCGCGCCAGCCGGTGATCAGACGGTCGATCTCCTCGATGTGGCGGGCGAACAGCGCGCCGGCCGGAGCACCGGCCTCGATGGCGGCGCGGCGCAGGATCCGGCGGCGTACGGCGGGCGGGAGGGCGTACAGCTTGGCGCACTCCAGCAGGCCGGCGGCGTCGCGTACCGAGGCCTCCGCCTGGCGGGCCCAGGCGTCCAGGGCGTCCGCGTCGTCGCGGGAGAGCTGGGCGGTGCGGGCGAGCGCCTCCACGACGCCCTTGCCGAGGGCCTTCTCCAGGGCGGGCAGGCCCTCGTGCCGGAGACGGGAGCGGGTGTAGGCGGGGTCGGCGTTGTGCGGGTCGTCCCAGACGGGCAGCGACTGGGCCATGCAGGCCTTGCGGGCGGTCTGCCGGTCGAGCTGCAGGAAGGGCCGCCGGTAGCGGCCGTCGGCCCCCGAGACCGCGGCCATGCCGGACAGGGAGCGGATGCCGGAGCCGCGGGCGAGGCCCAGCAGGACGGTCTCGGCCTGGTCGTCGCGGGTGTGGCCGAGCAGGATCGCGGCGGCGCCGTGGCGTTCGGCCGCGGCGTCCAGGGCGGCGTAGCGTGCGTCGCGGGCGGCGGCCTCGGGGCCTCCCTCGCGGCCGACGGTGACGGCGACGGACTCGGCCGGGTCGAGCCCGAGCCCGCGCAGTCGCAGGACGACCTCCTCGGCGCGGAGGTCGGAGCCGGGCTGGAGGCCGTGGTCGACGGTGATCCCGCCGGCCCGGACGCCGAGTTTGGGGGCCTCGAAGGCGAGGGCGGAGGCGAGGGCCATGGAGTCGGCGCCGCCGGAGCACGCGACGAGGACGAGCGGGGAGGGGGGCCGCTCGGGCGTCCGGTCCGGGTGCGCGCCGACGAGCTGCGGGCCCGGGCGCACGCGGGAGGTCTGGTCGTTGAGGATGTCGTGGAGGACGCGGCGGACCGCCAGGCGTATCGCCGCGACCGCAGGATGGGGACCCATGTCCGGTTCCCTTCATGAAGTTTTCCGGGGGGTGAGCCCGAGACGGTCACTCAGAGTGCGTCGATGGTGACAGAAGCGGGCCGTTCCCCGAGCATTGCACGCCTACGCATGGCTCACGGTCCCTCGGACGGGTGATTGGAGGGGCGTTCGCCTGCCGTCGGCCGGATTCGTTTCACGACCTCCCCGGGCCGTTCACGACTCCGCCTTGCGGTGCACCCGCGCGACCCAGTCCGCCGGTTTGGCGATCTCCGCCTTGGTGGGCAGGGTGTTGGGCGAGGTCCACACGCGGTTGAAGCCGTCCACGCCGACCTCGTCGACCACGGCCCGCACGAAGCGTTCACCGTCCCGGTACTGCTTCAGCTTGGCGTCCAGGCCCAGCAGTTTGCGCAGGGCGAGATCGAGCCGGGAGGCGCCCTTCGCGCGGCGCTGCTGGAACTTCTCGCGGATCTCCGCGACGGTCGGTACGACGCTGGGCCCGACGCCGTCCATGACGTAGTCGGCGTGGCCCTCCAGCAAGGACATCACGGCCGTCAGGCGGGCGAGGATCTCACGCTGGGCGGGGGTCTGCACCAGCTCCACGAGGGAGCGGCCGCCGTCCTCCTCCTCGCCGTCGGGACGGCCGCCGGCGAGGGACTGGGCGGCGTCCCGGATGCGCTCCAGGAACGTCATCGGGTCCACGTCGGTCTCCGCCAAGAACGACTGGATTTCGCCCTCCAGGTGGGCCCGCAGCCAGGGCACGGCGGTGAACTGCGTGCGGTGGGTCTCCTCGTGCAGGCACACCCAGAGGCGGAAGTCGTGCGGCTCGACGTCGAGTTCGCGCTCCACGTGGACGATGTTGGGCGCGACCAGCAGCAGCCGGCCGCCGCCGTTCTCGCCGGCCGGGAGGTCGCGGGTGGCGGGGGCGAAGGTCTCGTACTGACCGAGGACGCGGGAGGACAGGAATGACAGGAGCATGCCGAGTTCCACGCCGGTGACCTTGCCGCCGACGGCGCCGAGGACGGCGCTGCCCGGGTTGTTGCCGCGCCGTTCCTGCATCTTCTCCAGGAGCGGCCGGAGGATCTCCCGGAAGCCGGCGACGTTGGCCCGGACCCAGCCGGGGCGGTCGACGACGAGGACGGGGGTGTCGTGGGTCTCCTCGGTGCCCATACGAGTGAAGCCCCGGACGTGTCCCTCCGAGGCCTTCGCGTGCCGGCGCAGCTCCGCGACGACGGCCCTGGCCTCGTCGCGGCTGACGTCGGGACCGGGGCGTACGAGCCGTGTCGCGGTTGCCACCGCGAGGTTCCAGTCGACCATCCCGGGAGATGCGGTGCCGCCGAAGCCAGTCATGCTGTCAACCGTACGTGAGCGGCACCGGTTGGGGCAGCCGTCCGGGGGCGGCGGGACCGGAGGGCGCTCCCCGGCCGCCCGGTCCCGCGGGCCGTGCCCGGCCCCGCCCGGCCCGCCGATCGCCCGCCCGCGGGTGGTACGGCGGTTCGGCCGCCTGGCCGTGCGGTCCGCCGGCGCCGGTTACCCCGTCAGTGCCGTCGCGGCCTTGTCCAGGGCCGACTGGGCTTCCGTGGCGTTCGGGGTGTTCGAGGCGAGGAAGGCGAAGGCCAGGAGGTGTCCGGTCCGGTCCACGACCGTGCCGGCGAGGGTGTTCACACCGGTCAGGGTGCCGGTCTTGGCGCGGACGAGTCCGGAGGCGCCGTCGGTGTAGCGGGCGCTGAGGGTGCCGGTGAAACCGGCCACGGGCAGTCCGGTGAGGACGGGCCGCAGGCCGGGGCGGTGCGGGTCGCCCGCCTTGACCAGGAGCGCGGTGAGGAGGTCGGCCGTGAGCCGGTCGTCCCGGTCGAGGCCGCTGCCGTCGTGGAAGGCGGCGCCCGCCATCGGCAGGCCGAGCCCCCGCAGCTGGGTGGCGATGGCCTCGGCGCCGCCGTCGAAGCTGGCCGGCTGCCCGCTCGCCAGGGCCGTGTGGCGGGCGAGGGCCTCCGCGATGTCGTTGTCGCTGTTGGTCAGCATCCGCTCGACCAGCGCCGACAGCGGGGGCGAGGAGACGCTCGCGAGGGTCTGCGCGCGCGTGCTGGCCTTGGACGGGCCGGGGTGGGTGGTGCTGATGCCGGCGTCCTTCAGGAAGCCCGCGAACCTGGCCGCCGCGTCCGCCGCCGGGTCGGCCACGCGGGGCACCGGACCCCCGGCGGAGTCGTCGGTGCGGCCCTCGTCGACGGTGAGGGCGCTGACCGGGGCGAGGTTGTCGTTGACGCCGATGGGGTGCAGGGCGGGGCCGGTGAAGAGGGTGGTGTCGTAGGACAGGGTGATCCGGTGGATGCCGCGCTTGTCCAGCGCCTTCGCGGTGTCCGCCGCGAGCGTGCGCAGGCCGGCCCAGCCGTCGCCGCGGGGGTGCGCGGTGAGGGTGGGGTCGCCGCCGCCGACCAGGACGAGTTCCCGGGTGTCGGGTTCGAGGGCGGCGCGGGTGGTGAGGCGGTGGTCGGGGCCGAGCGCGGACAGCGCGGCGACCGCGGTGGCGATCTTGGTGGTGGAGGCGGGGGTGAGGGCCCGGCCGGCGTCGGCGCCGTACAGCCGTTCGCCGGTCTGGACGTCGACGACGGCCACCGCGTGGGCGTCGCCCAGCGCCGGGGTGTCGAGGAGGGGCCCCAGGGCGTCCGAGACGGCCTGTGCGCGCGGGGGCGCCTTCTTGGTGCCCACGGCGCCCGTGGTGCCGCCCAGGCTGGTCAGGACGGGTCCGGCGCTCGGCGCGGGCCGGGGCTCCCCCGCGGCCGTACCGGGGCGACCGTGATCTGCGCCACCTGCTCGCTCCAGGGCGGCGGCGCGGTCCCGCTCGGCCGTACGCTGACCGTTGGCGTCCCAGGGACCGGCCACGGTCACCACGCCGGCGGCCAGCGCCAGGCCGGCGGTGGCGGCGCCCGCGGTGTACTGCCAGGTCCTGACGGTCCGCGGACGGGGGAGGTGCACAGGCCCGACGCGCACGGCCCTCGCCAGCCGCGCGAGGCGCGGTCCGGCGGCCGTCACGGCGCTCGCCAGACGCGGTCGTACGGCGTTCGCGATCCGCCCCAACTGCGGTCTCGCGGCTCGCCAAGGCCTCAGCTCTGGCACGACCACCAGCCCCTTTCGCGATCACACACCTGCGTGAGGGACACTTAACCACCAGAACTATGTGTTGATCATGGAGGAGCCACCGGTGGAGTTCGACGTCACGATCGAGATTCCGAAGGGTTCGCGGAACAAGTACGAGGTGGACCACGAGACCGGTCGGATCCGCCTGGACCGTCGTCTCTTCACCTCGACCGCCTACCCGACCGACTACGGCTTCGTCGAGAACACCCTCGGCGAGGACGGCGACCCGCTGGACGCGCTGGTCATCCTGGACGAGCCGACCTTCCCGGGCTGCCTCATCCGCTGCCGCGCGATCGGCATGTTCCGGATGACCGACGAGGCCGGCGGCGACGACAAGCTGCTGTGCGTCCCGGCGACCGACCCGCGGGTGGAGCACCTGCGCGACATCCACCACGTGTCGGAGTTCGACCGCCTGGAGATCCAGCACTTCTTCGAGGTGTACAAGGACCTGGAGCCCGGCAAGTCCGTCGAGGGCGCCGACTGGGTCGGTCGCACCGAGGCCGAGGCCGAGATCGAGCGGTCCTACAAGCGTTTCAAGGACCAGGGCGGCCACTGACCGGCCGGTTTGCCTTCCGCGGGCCGCGGCACCCTGTGTGGGGTGGCGCGGCCCGTTTGCGTACCCATGCGCATACTGAGGCCTACGGAAGGTGTCGTTCAGGGAGCGGTGCGAGGTGACGGAGGCGGAGGACCGCAAGCCACGGTCCGACGAGGCGCGGTACGACCCGGAGATCACGTCCGAGTTCGCCATCCCCCGGGGTCTCGACGTTCCCCGGGGCGACGACTCGGAGACGACGTCCGAGTTCGCCGTACCGGAGGGGCTGCAGACGCCGCAGCCGCCGAGTGCCGAGCCGGAGGGGTCGGCGTTCAGCCTGCCGCGCACCTACAGCGCGAAGGAGGCGCCGACCGCGTTCACGCCGGCCACCGGGGTGCCGCTGGTCAGCCTGGTCAAGGACGCGCCGTGGCAGGACCGGATGCGCACGATGCTGCGCATGCCGGTGACCGAGCGGCCGGCGCCGGAGCCGGTGCAGCGCGAGGAGGAGGACGGCCCGGCCGTCCCGCGCGTGCTGGACCTGACCCTGCGTATCGGGGAGCTGCTGCTGGCCGGCGGCGAGGGGGCGGAGGACGTGGAGGCCGCGATGTTCGCGGTGTGCCGGTCCTACGGCCTGGACCGCTGCGAGCCCAACGTCACCTTCACGCTGCTGTCGATCTCGCACCAGCCGTCCCTGGTGGAGGACCCGGTGACGGCGTCCCGGACGGTACGGCGGCGGGGCACCGACTACACGCGGCTGGCGGCCGTCTTCCGGCTGGTGGACGACCTGACCGACCCGGAGACCCACGTCTCGCTGGAGGAGGCCTACCGGCGCCTCGCGGAGATCCGCCGCAACCGGCACCCCTACCCCGGCTGGGCGCTGAGCCTGGCGAGCGGGCTGCTCGCGGGTGCGGCCTCCGTGCTGGTCGGCGGTGACCTGATCGTCTTCGTGGCGGCCGCGGTGGGCGCGATGCTCGGCGACCGGCTGGCGTGGCTGTGCGCGGGGCGCGGGCTGCCGGAGTTCTACCAGTTCACGGTGGCCGCGATGCCGCCCGCGGCGATCGGGGTGGCGTTCGCGCTGGCCCACGTCGACGTGAAGGCGTCCGCCGTCGTCACCGGTGGACTGTTCGCGCTGCTGCCGGGACGGGCGCTGGTGGCCGGGGTGCAGGACGGGCTGACGGGCTTCTACATCACCGCCTCCGCCCGTCTGCTGGAGGTCATGTACTTCTTCGTCGGCATCGTCACCGGCGTCCTGGTCGTCCTGTACTTCGGCGTCAAGGTCGGCGGCAAGCTGAACCCGGACGCGGCGCTCATCATCAACGAGCGGCCCGTGGTGCAGATCGCCGCGTCGATGCTGCTGTCGATGACGTTCGCGGTGCTGCTCCAGCAGGAACGGTCCACCGTGCTCTGGGTGACCCTCAACGGGGGCGTGGCGTGGACGGTGTACGGCGCGATGCACTACGTCGCCGACATCTCGCCGGTGGCGTCCACGGCCGCGGCGGCGGGGCTGGTGGGGCTGTTCGGGCAGCTGCTGTCGCGGTACCGGTTCGCGTCGGCGCTGCCCTATACGACGGCTGCGATCGGACCGCTGCTGCCCGGGTCGGCGACGTATTTCGGGCTGCTGAGCATGGCGCAGAACGAGGTGGACAAGGGTCTGGTGTCCCTGGCGAACGCGGCGTCGCTGGCCATGGCCATCGCGATCGGGGTCAACCTGGGCTCGGAGGTCTTCCGCCTCTTCCTCCGGGTCGGTTCCGCCGGGAAGCGCCGGGCGGCGAAGCGGACGCGCGGGTTCTAGGCGCCGGCCCTACGGGGCGCGGTGGTCGCCCTGGCCGTAGTCGTACGGGTACGGCTCCTGGTCGTACTGCTGGTGGGGCTGCCGCTGGTCGTAGTACTGGTTGTCGTAGCCACCCTCGTTCCAGTACTGCTGCTGATGCTGGGGGTGGTGCGGGTACTGCTGCTGCCCCTGCGGGTACTGCTGACCTTGCGGGTACTGCTGCCCCTGCGGGTACTGCTGCTGCTCCTGGGGGTACTGCTGCTGGTCGTACCCGGCGGGGTACGGCTGCTCCGGCTCGATGCGCCGCAGGCGGGTCGTGGCGTCGTCCATGACCGGGTGCTGCTGGTGGGCGGGCTGCTGACGGGCGGGCTGCCGCGGGGGCTCGGGCCGGGCCTGCGGCCGGTTCTGCGCGGCCTTCTTCTCCTTGCCCCGGGCCCGCAGGAACTCGATCGCGATCGGGACCACCGAGACGAGGACGATCAGGATGAGGATCGCCTCGATGTTCTTCTTGACGAAGCCGATGTCGCCGAGCCAGGAGCCGAGCAGGGTGACGCCCGCGCCCCACAGGACGCCGCCGATGACGTTGAAGACCAGGAACGAGCGGTACTTCATGCCGCTGACGCCCGCGATGATCGGCGTGAACGTGCGCACGATCGGCACGAAGCGGGCCAGGACCAGCGACTTGGGGCCGTACTTCTCGAAGAACTCGTGCGCCTTGGTGACGTTCTCCTGCTTGAACAGCCGGGAGTCCGGGCGGTTGAACAGGGACGGGCCGACCTTCTTGCCGAACATGTAGCCCGCCTGGTCGCCGAGGACCGCGGCGAGGCAGATCAGGGCGATCGCGCCCCACAGCGGGAAGTCCAGGTCACCGGAGGTGATCAGCAGACCGCAGGTGAACAGCAGCGAGTCACCCGGCAGGAAGAAGCCGATGAGCAGGCCGGACTCGGCGAAGACGATGAGCAGCAGACCCCAGATGCTGTAGGTGCTGAGCAGATAGTTGGGATCCAGCCAGCTCGGGCCGAGGGCGAGTGTCATCACGGGTCCGGGCTCCTGAGGGGTGAAGGCGGCTACGGCGGCTGAACGTCGGGGGGGCGCCGTACAAAACTATCAACGTGGAGGGGCCGCCCCGGGTTCCAGCGCGGTGCCGACCGGTGTCCTGGCCCGGGAACGGGCCCCGGGCCAGGACGCCAGGACGTCAGGACGCCGCCCGCCGGTCCGCGTTGGCGAGGATCGCGTCGCGCAGGTGTTCGGCGAGGCCGGGGTGCAGGGAGTCGTAGAACGCCTTGAAGCGCTCGTCGGAGACGTACATCTCCCCGAAGCACCGGTGCATCTCGTACGGCACCTCGAAGTACCACCGGCTGATGTGCCGCCGGTGTTCCTCGGCCAGGTCCATGGCCGCCTCGCCGGCCGGCTGCTCACCGGCGGCGAGCAGGGCGGCGTACCGCGCGCCCCAGTCGTCGGACTCGGCCTGGATGCGCTTCCAGTCCTCCTTGCCGTAGGTCGCCGCGCGGCGCTGCGACTCGGCGTACGCCTCGGTGCCGCCCCAGCGCTGCTCAACCTCCTCCGCGTACTGCTCGGGGTCCTTGTCCCCGAAGACCTCGAACCGCTCCTCCGGCGTCAGGTCGATGCCCATCGTGCGTGCCTCCAAGGCGTGCTCCACGGCCGCGGCCATCTTCTGCAGCTTCTCGATCCGGGCGGTCAGCAGGTCGTGCTGACGGCGCAGGTGGGTGCGCGGGTCGGCGTCCGGGTCGTCCAGCAGGACCGCGACCTCGTCGAGCGGGAAGCCCAGCTCCCGGTAGAACAGGATCTGCTGGAGCCGGTCGAGGTCGGCGTCGCCGTAGCGCCGGTGGCCGGCGTACGTCCGCTCGCTCGGCACGAGCAGCCCGATCTCGTCGTAGTGGTGCAGGGTGCGCACCGTGACTCCGGCGAACCCCGCGACCTGTCCCACGGAGTAGCTCACTTTCCGCTCCTTGTCGTCGGTACGCCTCCACGCTGAGGCCTCACGTCACGTGAGGTGCAAGCCGGGTCCGGTTCGGGATGTTGCATGCGTTTCGTCCGCTTATGGTGAGCCAGTGGCCCAGGAGACGACGCAGGCACCCCCGAGCGCTCCGACCGCCCCGGCGCGGGCTCTGCTGCCGTTCATCCTGCCCGCCGCCGTCGTGGGCGTGGCCGCGAGCCTGGTCTTCGTCGGGGTGAGCACGGCGGGGGAGCGGCTCCAGCGAGTCCTGTGGGGGCCGCTGCCCCACGCGCTCGGGATGGGCCCGTACTCGGTGCCGTGGATGTTCATCATGCTCACGGCCACCGGTGTCGTCGTGGGGCTGGTGGTCTGGAAGGTGCCCGGGCACGCCGGACCCGATCCCGCCACCATGGGAATGGACGCCCGGGTCCTGCCGCCGGCGGTGCTGCCGGGCCTGGTGCTGGCCGCCGGGCTGATGCTGGCCGGCGGCCCGAGCCTCGGCCCGGAGAACCCGGTCATCGCCGTGAACGTGGGCCTCGCGGCCTGGCTCGGCGGGCGCTTCCTGCCCCGGACGCCGGGCACCCTGTGGCCGGTGCTGGCGGAGGCGGCGACGATCGGCGCGCTGTTCGGCACGCCGGTGGCGGCGGCGCTGGTCATCTCCGAGGCGCTGGTGGGACGGCCCGTACGGGGGCGGCTGTGGGACAACCTGTTCGCCCCGCTGACCGCCGGCGCGTGCGGGGCCGTCACGACGACCCTGGTGGCCCGTCCGACCTTCGACCTGGGCCTGCCGCCCATGGGCCACCCGCGCGCGGGTGACGTCCTGGCCGCGCTGGTGATCGCCTCGGCGGCCGCGGTGCTCGGTCTGTGCGCCGTGTACGCCTTCCCCCACGTCCACGCGGCCTTCCGGCGGCTGCGGCACCCGATGCTGATGCTCCCGGCCGGCGGGCTGGTCCTGGCGGCCCTGGCGGCGCTGGGCGGTCGTCTGACGCTGTTCAAGGGGCTGTCCGAGGTCGGGGAGCTGGCCCGTGACCCGCAGGGCTGGTCGGCGGGGCAGTTCGTGACGATGGCGGTGGTGAAGCTGGCCGCGCTGCTCGTTGCCGCGTCCTGCGGCTTCCGGGGCGGCCGGATCTTCCCCGCCGTCTTCGTCGGCACCGCGCTGGGCCTCGCCGCCCACGCGCTCGTCCCGGCCGTGCACCCCTCGGTGGGCGTCGCCACGGCCGTCCTCGGCATGCTCCTGGCGGTCACCCGGCAGGGCTGGGTGAGCCTTTTCACCGCCGCCGTGCTGGTCGCCTCCCCGGCGGTCATCGCCCTGCTGTGCATGGCCTCGCTGCCCGCCTGGCTGCTGGTGACGGGCCGCCCGCAGATGCAGCTGCGGGCGGACGGCACCCCGGTCCACTGACCCCTTCGAAAGGCACATCCCATGGCCCTGCACCAAGGTCCCGAGCGCGACGAGGCGCGGACGGTGTCGGTCAACCCGTTCTTCGGGGAGGCGGACCCCGTCGGCGGCATGACCGAGGCCCCGCCCACCCACCGGCTCCCGGACGCCCCGCTGCCCCCGGCCACGGCGTACCAGCTGGTGCACGACGAACTGATGCTGGACGGCAACTCCCGGCTGAACCTGGCCACCTTCGTCACCACCTGGATGGAGCCCCAGGCCGGGGTGCTGATGGGCGAGTGCCGGGACAAGAACATGATCGACAAGGACGAGTACCCGCGCACGGCCGAGCTGGAGCGCCGCTGCGTGGCGATGCTCGCCGACCTGTGGAACGCGCCGGACCCGTCGGCCGCCGTGGGCTGTTCCACCACCGGGTCGAGCGAGGCGTGCATGCTCGCCGGAATGGCCCTGAAGCGGCGCTGGGCGAAGCGGAACGCCGACCGGTATCCGGGGGCGCGGCCCAATCTGGTGATGGGGATCAACGTCCAGGTCTGCTGGGAGAAGTTCTGCGCCTTCTGGGAGGTGGAGGCCCGGCTGGTCCCCATGGAGGGCGAGCGGTTCCACATCGACCCGCAGGCCGCCGTGGAACTGTGCGACGAGAACACCATCGGGGTCGTCGGCATCCTCGGCTCGACGTTCGACGGCTCCTACGAGCCGGTCGCCGACCTGTGCGCGGCCCTGGACGCCCTCCAGGAGCGCACCGGCCTCGACATCCCGGTGCACGTGGACGGCGCGTCCGGCGGGATGGTGGCGCCTTTCCTGGACGAGGACCTGGTGTGGGACTTCCGGCTGCCGCGGGTGGCGTCGATCAACACCTCCGGCCACAAGTACGGGCTGGTCTACCCGGGCGTCGGCTGGGCGCTGTGGCGGGACCAGGAGGCGCTGCCGCAGGAGCTCGTCTTCCGGGTGAACTACCTGGGCGGGGAGATGCCGACCTTCGCGCTGAACTTCTCCCGGCCCGGCGCCCAGGTGGTGGCGCAGTACTACACGTTCCTGCGGCTCGGCCGCGAGGGCTACCGGGCGGTGCAGCGGGCGGCGCGGGACGTGGCGACCTCGCTCGCCTCCCGGATCGAGGCACTCGGCGACTTCCGGCTGCTCACCCGCGGCGACCAGCTGCCGGTGTTCGCCCTGACCACGGCCGACGACGTCACGTCGTACGACGTCTTCGACGTCTCCCGGCGGCTGCGCGAGGGCGGCTGGCTGGTGCCCGCCTACACCTTCCCGGCCCACCGCGAGGACCTGTCCGCGCTGCGGATCGTGTGCCGCAACGGCTTCTCCCACGACCTGGCCGACCTGTTCGTGGACGGCCTGACCCGTCTGCTGCCGGAGCTGCGCCGGCAACCGGGGCCGCTGACCCGGGACCGGGGCGCGGCGACCGGGTTCCACCACTAGGGGTTCCGGCGGCCGGGTCCGGGTCCGTCCTGATCCGGTCGGGACCCCTGGGGCGCCGCGTCCTCGGCGAGCAGGCCGGCGAACGGGTCGCCCTCGCCGGCGAAGGTGTGGGCGCCGTTCTCGACGCGTTCGACGAGCCCGCGGGTCCACTCGGCCTCGGAGTCGGCCGTGTGGACCCACATGTTCATGATCTCGCCGATGTGGCCCAGCTGTTCCGGACCGCCCTCGGGGATGTAGTGCTCGGTGACCGAGGACCGCCACGCGGCGATCCGCCGCATCCGCTCCTTCAGCAGGGCCACCGCCTCGGCCCTCGGCAGGTCCACCATGAAGCCGACGGCCGCCGTCTTCACGTCGCCGCGCTGGTCGTAGCCGACCAGCGCGTCCCGCAGCAGGGCGAAGTACTCGGCGGTGCCCTTGTCGGTGAGTTCGTACTCGGTGCGCGGCGGCCCGCCCGCCGTGGAGGGCGCGATCTCGTGCGCGTGCAGCAGTCCCTGCCTCGCCATCTGCTTCAGGGCGTGGTAGATCGAGCCCGGCTTGGCGTGGGACCACTCGTGCGCCCCCCAGTACTCCAGGTCGCCCCGGACCTGGTAACCGTGGGCCCGCCCGTGCCGGCGCACCGCGCCCAGCACGAGGAGACGGATCGCTGACATGCCGTCCAGGGTAGGGCCGTACGGCTACCGCCCCTGCTCCAGTGCCACCAGTTCGAACGCGGTCCTGCCGTCCAGGGACTCGCGGACGATGTCGGCGTGGCCGGCGTGCCGGGCGAACTCGCGGATCAGGTGCAGGCACAGCCAGCGCAGCGAGACGCGGCCCTCCGGCGGGAACCACGGGTCGGGCGGCAGCGGGAAGGTGTCGTCCAGGCTGGGCGCGGAGCGGATGAACCTCTCCGTCTCGGCGGCCACCTGCTCCCAGTACGCCAGCTGCGAGGCGACCGTCTCGTCCCCGACCAGCCGGAAGGTCTCGTGCCAGTTCGACTCGTCCCGGACCACCTTCGGCGGCTCCTGCTTCGCCCGGGCCAGCCAGCCCTGCTCGACCTCGACGACGTGCTTGAGCAGACCGCCCAGGGACAGTTCGCTGGCGCTGGGGCGGGTACGGGCCTGCTCCTCTGTCAGTCCGAGCAGGGCCCGGCGGATCCCGCCGCGCTGTTCCTCGACGAACGCCAGCAGTGCACCGCGCTCGTCGCCCGTCGCCTCCGCCGGAACGTGCGTGACCATGTCGTGCCGCCTTTCGTGGGACCGGGCCGCCGGGGGGCGTTTCCCCGACACCGAAGACACTACGGGCCATTGAGGACAGATATTGTCCTCAATGGCCCCGGTCACCGGAGAAGGTCCGGCTAGAACGGGAATCCGCTGCGACCGTGCTGCACCGAGATCCACTTGACGGTGGTGAACGCCTCCAGCGTCGTCTCGCCGTTGAGGCGGCCGAGGCCGGAGTGCTTCTCGCCGCCGAAGGGCACGATCGGCTCGTCGTGGACGGTGCCGTCGTTCACGTGGAACATGCCGGTGTCGATCCGCTTGGCGAAGGCCACGCCCCGCTCGATGTCAGCCGTGTGCACGGCGCCGCTGAGGCCGTACGGGGTGTCGTTGACGATCCGGACCGCCTCCTCCTCGCCGTCGAACGGGACGAGGAAGACGACCGGGCCGAAGACCTCCTGCCGGAGCAGTGCGGAGTCCGCGGGGACGCCGGTGAGCACGGTCGGCGCGACCAGGTTGTTGGTCCGGCCGCCGCGCACCAGGGCCGTGGCGCCCTCGGCGAGGGCCTGCTCGACGGTGCCGGAGACCGCGTTCGCCTGCGCGGCGTTGATCACCGGTCCGATCACGGTCTCCGGGTCGCGCGGGTCGCCCACCTTGAGGGTCTTCACCTTGGCGACGAACTTCTCGGTGAACTCGTCGGCGACGGAACCGTCCACGAGGACCCGGTTGGCGGCCATGCAGACCTGGCCCTGGTGCACGAACCGGCTGAAGACGGCCGCGTCCACCGCGTAGTCGAGGTCGGCGTCGTCCAGCACCACCAGCGCGCTGTTGCCGCCCAGTTCCAGGACCGCGCGCTTGAAGTGCCGGGCGCAGACGGTGGCGACGTGCCGGCCGACCTTGTCGGAGCCGGTGAAGGAGATGACCTTCGGGACCGGGTGCTCGAGGAAGGCGTCACCGATCTCGGCGATGTCGGTGACGACCACGTTGAGCAGGCCGCCGGGCAGCCCGGCCTCCTCGAAGATCTTCGCGAGCAGGGTGCCGCCGGCGATCGGGGTGTTCTGGTGCGGCTTGAGCACCACGGCGTTGCCGAGCGCCAGGGCCGGCGCGACCGACTTCAGGGAGAGCAGGAAGGGGAAGTTGAAGGGGCTGATCACGCCCACCACGCCGACCGGCACCCGGTAGACGCGGTTCTCCTTGCCCTCGGTCGGGGACGGCAGGATCCTGCCCTCGGGGCGCAGCGCGAGGTGGACCGACTCGCGCAGGAACTCCTTGGCGAGGTGCAGCTCGAAACCGGCCTTCACACGGGTGCCGCCCAGCTCGGCGATGATCAGGTCGGCTATCTCCTGCTCACGGTCCTCGATCAGCCGGAGCGCCCGCTCGAAGACCGCGCGCCGGGCGTAGGGGTTGGTCTCGGCCCACTTCTCCTGGGCACGGGCGGCGGCCCGGTAGGCCTGGTCGACCTCGTCGACCGTGGCCACCGTGATGGAGGCCAGCTTCTCGTCGTCGTAGGGGTTGAAGTCGATGACGTCCCACGAGCCGGTGCCCGGGCGCCACTCGCCGTCGATGTACTGCTGGGCCAGGTCGGTGAAGTAGGACGACATGTGATCCCTCAATCGCTAGCGGACACCAGATCCGTGCATGCCTGAGCGCACGTCATCCTACTTGCTGGTAAAGGGAGTTGGAGCGGGTCAGGACAGTTGCAGCAGGCCGCGCAGCAGGTCCCGGCTCTCGTCGGGCCCGGGGCTGTCCTGCTGCAGCTCCTTCAGGGCCTGCTCGTACTGGGCGACGTCCTCGCGTTTGTCCAGGTAGAGGGCGCTGGTCAGCTGCTCCAGGTAGACCACGTCGGACAGGTCGGACTCGGGGAAGCTGAGGATGGTGAAGGCGCCGCTCTCGCCGGAGTGCCCGCCGAAGCTGAACGGCATGACCTGGAGGCGCACGTTGGGCCGCTCGGAGATGTCGATCAGGTGCTGGAGCTGGCCGCGCATCACCTCGCGGTCGCCGTAGGGGCGGCGCAGGGCGGCCTCGTCCAGGACGATGTGGAACTCGGGGGCGTTGTCGGCGAGCAGGTACTTCTGCCGCTCCAGGCGCAGGGCGACCCGGCGTTCGACGTCGGCGGTGCTCGCGCCCTTCATGCCGCGCCGGACCACCGCGCGGGCGTACTCCTCGGTCTGGAGGAGGCCGTGCACGAACTGCACCTCGTAGGCGCGGATCAGCGCGGCGGCGCCCTCCAGACCCACATAGGTGGGGAACCAGCTGGGCAGGACGTCGGTGTAACTGTGCCACCAGCCCGCCACGTTGGCCTCCCGGGCGAGGGAGAGCAGCGACTCGCGCTCCGCGTCGTCGGTGATGCCGTAGAGGGTGAGCAGGTCCTCCACGTCTCTGGTCTTGAAGCTCACCCGGCCCAGCTCCATCCGGCTGATCTTCGACTCGGAGGCGCGGATCGAGTATCCCGCCTTCTCCCGCGTGATCCCCCGTGCTTCACGCAGTCGCCTGAGTTGCGAGCCGAGCAGCATCCGCCGCACCACCGATCCGGGCTCTCCCGCGCTCACGTTCGCCAGCCTCCCCAACCGTCTTCAGGGGCCGAAGTCTGCCACTAAAACACTCCGAGCAGTACTCGCACGGTTACGGAAACGGAAAGACCCCGGCCGTTTCTGCCGGATCCCGACCGGTGAGAGGTCCGGACCTCTGGAGGATCCCTGGGGAAGATGGCAGAAAAAATGGCCAAGAAGCGGTACGGGCAGTGCCATTTCGGTCGCGTGCACGTGCATCTGCCCTTGCATCTGCTCTGCGCTTCCGAAACCATGGTGCCGCGCCACCGCTGCATCGCAACGACCGCGAATTCCCGGGAGTGCCTCGCATGGGGACGAATGGATCGACCATGCTCAAGCCGTTACGGCAGGGCCTTCCGCCGCTGGATCCCGCGGCCGTGTCCGATGCCGCCTCCTGCGCCCTGCCGGCCCGCTTCGAGGCGGTGCGCGAGGCCCGGCGCTTCACCCGGACCACCCTCGACCAGTGGGACGTCGGCGACCGCTTCGACGACATCTGCCTCGTCGTCTCCGAACTCGTCACCAACGCCCTGCGGCACGCGGTGCCTTCCGCTCCCTGCCGTACCGAGCCGCACCAGCCGTGCGTGCGGCTGCACCTGATGCGCTGGAGCGAGCGGCTGGTGTGCGCGGTACGCGATCCGAGCCACGAGACCCCGGTCCCGCGCGACTCGGACGACTTCTCCGCCGAGTCGGGCCGCGGGCTGTTCCTGGTGGACTCCTTCGCGGACAGCTGGGGCTGGCACCCGCTCGCGGGCGCGCTCGACGGCAAGGTGGTCTGGGCGCTGTTCCGGCTGAAGGCGGCCGGCTGATCCGGTACGGCACCCGTGGACGCGTCGTGTCTACGCGCGTCCACTTTTCACGTGCATATACCTGTGCGGGCATCCGCCCGCGCGACATCGTTGCCAGGGACGTCGCGTGGACGAGGTGCCCGCGTCAGCTCGCTATCAGATGGTCGAACTCGCCGTCCTTGATGCCGAGCAGCATCGCCTCGATCTCCGCGCGCGTGTAGACGAGCGCCGGCCCGTCCGGGAAGCGCGAGTTGCGGACGGCGACGTCGCCGCCCGGCAGCCGCGCGAACTCCACGCAGGAACCCTGTGAGTTGCTGTGCCTGCTCTTCTGCCAGGCCACTCCGTTCAGCTGCGTGGCAGCCATGCCGTTGTACACGTCGTACCCCCCGTACACGCCGTCGACGTCGCGGTCCACAGGTCGCTCCCCGGTGGTGCACTGGCTGGTGAGGCCATAGATGCTCTGGTCAACTGACCCGGATCATAGCTCTGTTCACGTGCTGGTGCATGAGCAGATGCACGTGCACGAGGAGTGGTGCCGCGGTTACAGTCTTGACGTCCGCTTTACCGAACCGTTCCGCGCCTGCCCCGGAGCAGGCAGGACATGTCCGCTCCGGCCCCGCCCATGGTCTCGCGCTGCCGTCGGACCGGATCGTCCGGACCGAACCCCTCGTGCACTAGGAAGAGACGCGTACGGCGCCCTTCGTGTTCCAGGGTCCGGGTGACGGTCCTGTCGGCGGGACCGGCCGGATCGCGGTCCGTCCGGCGGAGGGACAGCGTCCGCTCGATGTCGTAGGCCGGTGCCCCCGTCTCTACGACGCCCGGGAAGCGGGCGCCCGGACGCGGGACGGAGGCCATCCGGTACCGCCGGCCGACCGGAGCCGCCTGTTCCGGGCGGGGTTGCGTGAGCAGGACCACCGGTGACGTCGGCCCGGAGTCCGGCGGTCCGTCGAGGACTCCTGGCAACTCCGCCGAGGACGCCCGGTAACCAGCTGGTAGCTTGCGCTGCGGGCCGTCGACGAGGGCGGCCGGCAGCTACCGCGGAGGGAGCTTTTCCGGTGACAGGTGCGACTGCTGCGAGGGTGCGGGGCGCGGTCTCGGCCGCGGGACTGGCGGGGGTGCTGGCGCTGGCGCTGACGGCGTGCAGCGGTGGTTCCGGGGACGACGGGTCCGGGGGTACCGGGTCCGGGGACAGGGGCGGTACGCCGGCCTCGTCCGGCTCTTCCCCGGGTACGGCCTCGCCGGGGGTCACCGGCGCGTCCGCCGACCTCCAGGGCAGCTGGATCACCACCGGCGGCGGCAAGATCGTGGCCCTGGTGGTCAACGGGAAGCAGGCCGGGGTCTTCGCCACCGGCGGGACCGTGTGCAGCGGGACCGCGGGCGCCGAGAACGGCATGCGGATGATCCACCTGACCTGCCCCGACGGCAGCAAGGACCGGACCACCGGCATGGTCGACTCGGTGGACGGTACGACGCTGAAGGTGACCTGGTCGGGCAAGGCCGGCCAGGAGACGTACACCAAGGCGGAGGGCGGCAAGCTGCCTTCGGGACTGCCGACGGCGCCCGTGAAGCAGTGAAGCGCCCCTCGGCGGTGAAGGCGCCCCCGAGGTGGTGATGGCGCCCCCCGAAGCGGTGATGGCGCCCCTGAAGCGGTGAATCGGGCCGGGGCGCGTGATCGCGCCCCGGGTGCAGGGGCCATGATGCGAGGAGACCGTCACTATCTCGATGGGAACCTGCTCATGCGCGCCATTCCGCTCACCGTCACCGCCCTCGCCGCCGCCCTGCTGCTGACCGCCTGCGACGGCGGCGGCGGTGACAAGAACGGCAAGAGCGGTTCCGCCTGCGAGATCGGCGGCGTCTCCGTGCAGATCGGCTCGGCGAGCGTGGCCCCGGCCGCCGGGGACACCGGCGAGATCCCGGTCAGCATCACCAACCAGAGCACCTCCTGCACCCTGGACCATTTCCCACAGGTCGTGCTGGGCGACGGCGCCGGCAACACCGCGGTGCCCGCGCTCAAGGGCGCGAAGGCCCAGAAGCTGAAGCTGGCCAAGGGCGACTCCGCGTCCTTCTCCATCAGCTACGTGCGCGGCGCGGACGGTGCCAAGACCTCCCTCGCCGCGAAGACCGTGAAGATCACCCTGCCCGGCACGGACACCGCCCGCACCTTCCCTTGGAAGTACGGCCCGGTCGCCGGCAAGTCCGACGGCAGCGGACCGGACGCCTCCGTGAGCGCGTTCCAGCAGGTCGGCGACTGAACCGCGGACTGGTCGGCCGGTGCCACCACGGCTCCGGCTCCGGACCGGCCGGTGTCACCACGGCTCCGGCTCCGGCTCCGGACGGCGGGTCGGCTCACTGGGGCTGCGCGGGCGGGGTGGGGGCGGGACGAGCTCTGGGGAGCCCGGGCTGGGTGGGCGCGGGACGAGCTCTGGGGAGCCTGGGTTGGGTGGGCGCGGGACGAGCTCGGGGGCCTGGGCTGAGTGGGCGCGGGACGAACTCAGGGGCCTGGGCTGGGTGGGCGCGGGACGAATTCGGGGGCCTGGGCTGGGTGGGCGCGGGACGAACTCAGGAGGCCTGGGCTGGGCGGGCGCGCTCCGACTCCGGGGGGTGGTGGCCTCGCTCCGGCACCGCTCCGGCTCCAGGTGCCTGGGGCCGGGGGCGCCGCTCCGGCTCCGGAAGCCTGGGGCCAGGGGCGGCGCTCCGGCTCCCGAACCCCGGGGACCAAGAGCTCCGCTCCGGCTCCAGACGCCTGGGACCAGGGGCGGCGCTCCGGCTCCAGACGCCTGGGGCCAGGGGCGGCGCTCCGGCTCCAGACGCCTGGGGCCAGGGGCGGCGCTCCGGCTCCGGAAGCCTGGGGACAAGGGCTCCGCTCCGGCTCCCAAACCCCCGGGGCCAAGGGCTCCGCTCCGGCTCCAGACGCCTGGGACCAGGGGCACCGCTCCGGCTCCAGACGCCTGGGGCCAGGGGCGGCGCTCCGGCTCCGGAAGCCCGGGGACAAGGGCTCCGCTCCGGCTCCCAAACCCCCGGGGCCAAGGGCTCCGCTCCGGCTCCAGACGCCCTGGCCCAAGGGCGTCGCTCTGGCTCCAGACGCCTGGGACCAGGGGCACCGCTCCGGCTCCAGACGCCCGGGACCAGGGGCACCGCTCCGGCTCCCGAAGCCCGAAGCCCGAAGCCAAGGGCACCGCTCCGGCTCCCGAAGCCCGGGCCCAAGGGCGCCGCACCGGCTCGCGAACCCCGGGGCCGGTGGTCTCACTATGGGTAGGAACCCGCACACCGGGCACGCACGTTCACTCCAGCCGTCGGCGGGCTCGGACCTGGGCCCGGTCCGCCGCGCGGGCGCCCTCGGTCCAGCCGGCCGCGTCGCTCACCCCGCGGAGCCGGGTCGTGGTGGTCTCCGGGAACATGCGCTCCAGGCGGCCGGTGACGGCTGTCTCGCGCGTGGCCAGTACCGGCAGCAGGTCCTGGGTCACCTGGGTCTCGGCGGCGGCCGCGAGCCGATCGCCCACCCGGTGCGCGTAGGCCGCGAGGAACGACTGCCGGAAGGTCTTGGTCCGCTTCCGCCCGCCGGCCCGCTGGGCCGCCTCCGCCTTGGTCATCGCGTGCGTGGCCTGCACCAGCAGCGAGGTGTAGAGCAGTTCGACCGCCTCCAGGTCCGCCTCGAAGCCGACGACCGTGGAGAAGCCGAACGGTTCGTTCCACACCGCGCGGCAGTGGTTCGCGGTGGCCACCGCGTCCAGCAGGACCGCCTTTGCCTGTTCGTACGGTGGCTCCACGCCGATGCGGCAGGCGCCGGGGGCGTCCGGCGCGGGCGCCCCGGCCGCGAGCAGCGCCTCGTCGACGCTGTGCCGGGCCATCAGTTCCTGCGCCTTGGCGGTGAGCGCCTCGGCCTCCTCCGGGTAGCCGGTCGCCTCGGCCTTGGCGAGCAGCGCGCGGATGCGGGTGAGCATGCGGGAGGCACCCGGGCCGGGGACACGGCGGGGCTCCTCCTCCAGGGGCTCCAGGGCGGGCAGCCGCAGCAGCAGGCGGTACAGCTGCAGGACGGCCGTGGCGTGCGAGAAGCGGTCGGCGGTGCGGTCCGGGCCGTCCGGCAGCGCGGCCAGCTGGCCGGTCCAGCGGTGCCCGCGCGGGCGGTCCCGTCCGGCCTGCGCGCGGATCAGCTCGGCGGCCAGGCCGACGTGCGCCTCGTCCAGTTCCCGCCGCACCAGCCGTACGACGTCGGCGGGCTGCCAGCCGCGCTGCCAGGCCGTCGCCACGAAGTCCTCCCCGCGACGCGCGAGTTCGGCGTCGGCGGCCGGGTCGGCGGCGAGCAGGGAGGCTCCCGTGTCGAGGCCGGTGTCGGTGTCGTCGTAGAGGGCGGCCCGGAAGGCCTGTTCGACGGTGCTGGCGGTACTGGTCACGCCGTCGATCGTGCCACGGACGGCCGACACCGGGAGATGCCCGTCCACAGCCTGTGGACAGCCGCCTCCCGCGAACGACGGAAAGGAATGTCAACCATCGGTTGACGCTCGCGTGTATGCAACCTACGGTTGACAGTATGGCGACCCAACCGAACATCACGGCATCCGTTCGCCTCGACGACCTCATCGAGGCGATCAAGAAGGTGCACCAGGAACCCCTCGACCAGCTCCAGGACGCGGTCATCGCCGCCGATCACCTCGGTGACGTGGCCGACCACCTGATCGGGCACTTCGTCGACCAGGCCCGCCGTTCGGGCGCGTCCTGGACCGACATCGGGCGAAGCATGGGCGTGACCCGGCAGGCGGCGCAGAAGCGGTTCGTGCCCAAGGAGTCCGCCGACCTCGATCCCAGCCAGGGCTTCAGCCGCTACACCCCCCGCGCGCGGAACGTGGTCATGGCCGCGCACAACGAGGCGCTGGCCGCCCGCAACGCGGAGGGCCGGCCCGAGCACCTGATCCTGGGGCTGCTGGCCGAGCCGGAAGGCCTGGCCGCGAAGGCGATCACCGCGCAGGGCGTCCCGCCGGACGCCGTACGCCAGGCCGCCGCAGCCGCGCTCCCGCCCGCGGCGGACGACGTCCCCGACCTCGTCCCCTACGGCCCCGGGGCCAAGAAGGTCCTGGAACTCACCTTCCGGGAGGCCCTCCGACTCGGCCACCACCACATCGGCACCGAGCACCTCCTGCTCGCCCTGCTGGAGCACGAGAACGGCCAGGGTGTCCTCAGCGGCCTCGGCATCACCAAGACGGGCACCGAGGAGTACGTCGCCAAGGTGCTGTCACTGCTGCTGGAGCAGAAGAAGCCGGAGACCGATGAAGGCGGGGAGGGCGGGGAGGGCTGAGAGGGCCGGAGGCGCCTAAGGGGCCGGGAGGAGTAGGAGGCGGCCCCTGAGGCCACAGCGGCCGCGGAGGTCCGTGCGGCCCCGACGCCCGGACACGCCTGGCACGGCCCGAGTCCGCAGGTCACAGCGTTTGTCAGACCCCCCTGCCACACTCGCACTCATGACCGACCGGTGGGCACTCGCACCGGCCGAGGACGGAGGCGTGGACGTCGCCCCCCTCGGCCCGGACGGGCTGCCCGCCGGGCCGGTGCGGCGGGAGAGCGATCCCGCCGAGGCGGTGCGGAGCCGCCCGGAGGTGACGCGCTGGGTGTGGCGGTCGACCCCCGAGGTCTATCCGCGACTGCTCGCCACGGGGGTGCGAGTGGAGCGGTGCTACGACATCGAGGACGCCGAGACACTCCTGCTGGGCCACGAGGGACGGCACGGCGAGCCACGCTCGGCCGCCGCCGCCCTGGCCCGCCTCCGCGGCGGCCCCGTACCGCCCGACCCGCCGCAGCGCGCGGCCGAACCGGGAGCGCAGTCCCCGCTGTTCGAACCCGCGGGCACCCGGCTGCCCCTGCCGGACCTGCTCGCGGTCTACGCCGAGCAGATGAAGCGGCACGAGAAGGCCGCCCACCCCGACCGGATGCGGCTGCTCACCGCCGCCGAGTCGGCGGGGATGCTGGTGGCCGCCGAGATGAACCGCGCGGGTCTGCCGTGGAGTGCCGAGGTCCACCGGGAGCTGCTGCTCGGTCTGCTCGGCGAGCGGTATGCCGGCGGGGGCGAGCCGCGCCGCCTCGCCGAGCTGGCCGAGGAGGTGTCCACGGCCTTCGGCCGCCGGGTGCGGCCCGATCTGCCCGCCGATGTGATCAAGGCCTTCGCGCAGGCCGGCATCAAGGTGAAGTCCACCCGCCGCTGGGAGATCCGGTCCGTCGACCACCCGGCCGTCGAACCGCTGCTGGAGTACAAGAAGCTGTACCGCATCTGGGTGGCGCACGGCTGGTCCTGGCTGCAGGACTGGGTGCGTGACGGCCGGTTCCGCCCCGAGTTCCTCGCCGGCGGCACGGTCACCGGACGCTGGGTGACGAACGGCGGGGGCGCCCTGCAGATCCCCAAGGTGATCCGCCGGGCCGTGGTGGCCGACCCCGGCTGGCGGCTGGTGGTGGCCGACGCCGACCAGATGGAGCCGCGGGTGCTCGCCGCGATCTCCCGCGACCCCGGCCTGATGGAGGTGGCCGGACGCGACAGCGACCTCTACCAGTCCGTCTCCGACCACGCCTTCTCCGGCGACCGGAACCAGGCCAAGATCGCCGTGCTCGGCGCGGTCTACGGCCAGACCTCCGGCGACGGCCTGAAGAACCTCGCCGCGCTCCGCCGCCGCTTCCCCCGGGCCGTCGCCTACGTCGACGAGGCGGCCCGCGCGGGCGAGGAGGGCCGGCTGGTGCGCACCTGGCTGGGCCGCACCTGTCCGCCGGCCGCCGGGGCGGGCGGGGACGCGGCGGAGGAGGCGGGCATCCCGATCGACACGGCCGGTGAGGAGGGGCGGGAGGACCAGGCCGCCTGGGTCCCGGGGTACGCCTCCACGAACGCCCGCGCGCGCGGCCGGTTCGCCCGCAACTTCGTGGTGCAGGGCAGTGCCGCCGACTGGGCCCTGCTGCTGCTCGCCGCGCTGCGCCGGTCGCTGTGGGACATGGCGGCCGAGCTGGTCTTCTTCCAGCACGACGAGGTGATCGTGCACTGCCCCGCCGAGGAGGCCGACGCCGTCGTCCGGGCCATCCGCGACGCCGCCGCCCTGGCCGGCCGCCTGACCTTCGGCGACACACCGGTGCGGTTCCCGTTCACGACGGCGGTGGTGGAGTGCTATGCCGACGCCAAGTGAGCTGTTCCGCGAGGCCAGGTCAGCCTTCCAGAAGCTCCAGGAGCTCGGCCAGCACCGCCTGCTCGTCCGTGCCGCCCAGCGCCTCGCGGGCCGCGCGCCAGGCGTCGTACGCCTCCGTCCGCCGCCCCTGTTCGCGCAGCAGCAGACCGTGCTGGTGCAGGGCCAGCCCGCCCATGTAGCGGTCGGCACGGGCGTCGGCCCGGCGCAGCAGCTCGGCGCACTCGCCGGCCGCCCGGTCGGTCTCCCCCAGCTGCCGCAGCGCGCGGACCAGGCCGAGCCGGGTCTGGGACTCGCCGTGCCAGTCGCCGTGGCCGCCCAGGATGCGCAGGCTCTCCTCGAAGTGCCGGGCGGCCGCGTCCGGTTCGCCGAGGGTGAGATGGGCGTAGCCGATGTTGCAGTGCGCCGAGTGCTGCACGATGACCGCGCCGATCGCGTCACCGATGGCCAGCGAGCGCCGGTGCTGCTCGATGGCGGCGCGCGGGTCGGTGTGTTCGTAGAGGTTGCCCAGGTGGCTGCGGGTGACAGCCTCGCCGTAGGGGTCGTTGAGCAGCCGCGAGTAGGCGAGGCTCTGCCGCAGTGCCTCCCCCGACTCCTCGAACCGGCCGAGCCCCTCCAGCAGCAGCCCGCGGTTGTTCAGGCAGCGCCGTATCCGGGAGGTCCTGCCCAGCCGCTCCCAGATCCGCAGGGCCTGGTCGGTGAGGGCGAGGGCGTCTTTCTGCCGGCCGTTCAGGAACTGCAGACCCGCCAGGTCACCGAGGGCGTAGGCCTCGGCCGCCGGGTCCCCGAGCCGCCGCGCCGCACCGAGCGCGGCCCGCCCCAGCACCTCCATCTCCGCGACCCGGCCGCTGCGCTGCACATAGGGGAACAGCAGCCGTACGAGCGCCGAGAGGGCCGCGGCCGTGCGCGGGTCGCCGGTCTCCGCGTTCCGTTCCACCAGCGCGACGACGTTCTCCAGCTCCATCTCACCCCAGGCGAAGGCCTCCTCGGCCGACTCGAAGGGCGCCAGCGCGGCCACGTCCGCCGCGTGCCCCTCCGGCTGCGCCTCGGTCGGCTGCCGCCGGTCGTCCTGATCGAGCCCGGGCTCCACGATCGCGTCCAGCACCCGCTCGGCCACGGCGGCGTACCAGCGCAGGGCGGTCACGTCGGGCGAGCCCGGAGCTCCCGGCGGGCCGGCCGGATCCGTGGCCGTCCGTGAACCACCGGCACTCCCGGCGCCCGAGGGGTGGGCGCGGTTCTCGGTGTGCTCCAGGTTTTCGGGGTTCGCCGCGTCCCCGATGCCCTGGTCGTCCTCGGTGACCTTGGCGTCCTTGAGGCCCTGCGCGCCTTCGAGGCCCTGCGCGTCCTTGGGGCCCTGCGCGTCCGCCAGTTCGCGGGCGAAGTCGCGGACCAGGTCGTGCGGTGCGTAGCGGCCGTACGCCGTCTCCTCAAGGAGGGCGACGTCGACCAGGCGGTCCAGGGCGGCCTCGGCGCGGCGCTCGTCGGTGCCGGTGAGGCGGGCGATCAGCGGGGCGCCGTAGGTCGGCAGGTCGAGCGCGCCGATGTGGCGCAGCGCGAGGGCCGCGTCCCGGTCGGCCTCGCGCTCCGCGGCGGCGAGCGCGTCATGGGCAACGGCCAGGGAGCGTCGGACGCTCAGGTCGTCGTACTCCAGGTGACGCAACCGGCCGCCGGTCTCGGCGAGTTGTCCGGCGAGGACGTCCGGGGTGAGGGCGCGGCGGGCAGCCAGCCGGGCGGCGACCACGCGCAGGGCCAGCGGAAGCCGGCCGGTCAGCTCGACCAGCGGGTGGCCGGGGTGCAGCCCCGCGCGCCCGCTCACCGCGCGCAGCAGAGCCGCGCTGTCCTCGCCGGTCAGCGGGGAGAGCGGGAAGCGCCGGGCGCCGTCGAGCGCGGTGAGGGGGGAGCGGCTGGTGACGATCACCGCGCAGCCGGGACCGGCCGGCAGCAGGGGCCGCACCTGGGCCGCGTTCGCCGCGTCGTCCAGCACCAGCAGCACGCGGGCGGGCGCCAGCAGCGAGCGGAGCAACGCGGCGGCGGCATCCGGGTGTTCCGGGATGGTGCGCGGCTCGACACCCAGGTCGCGCAGCAGCGCGGCGAGCGCCTGCGTCGCGCTGAGCGGGGTCATGCCGGGGGTGGCGCCGTGCAGGTTGACGTAGAGCTGGCCGTCGGTGAAACGTTCCCTCGTCTCATGCGCCACATGCAGGGCCAACGCGCTCTTGCCGACGCCGGCCATACCGCTGATCACCGCGACGGCAGGGGCCGGAGCAGCCGGCTCGGTCAGCGCCCGCCACAGCTCCCGGCGTACGTCGGCACGGCCGGTGAAGTGGGCGGGGGGAGCCGGAAGCTGGGCCGGGCGAGGGGGCTGGTGCGCGGTCGGCTGGTCAGGGTCCGGAGCAGGGGCGGGGGCCGCCGGGGAGACGGAGGTCCCGGGGAACGCGGCGGCCTCGGGGGGAGTGGGGGACGCAGGTGACGCTGAGGGTGCGGGCGTCTCCGGGGACGTGGGGTCACCGGTGGCGGCGGCACCCCCCGCGGCGCCGGCGGGGAGGCCGGCGCCCTGCTGCGGTTGCCCGTTCCGTTGGCGCTGCCCGTCCGGCCATGACCGCTCGTCCTGCCGCGACCGCTCGTCCTGCCGCGGCTGTCGGCCCCGGCCCGGCCGTGCGCCCTGCCGCTGCCGCGCCCGGCCGTCCCGGTCGGCCGGGTCCGCAGTGCCGTACCCCTCCTCCCGACCGGCCGGATCCGCAGTGCCGTACTCCTCGTCCCACCGGCCCGCGCCGCTGTCCCGCAGCACCTCGACATGGGCCTCGCGGACCGCCGGGCCGGGTTCGATGCCGAGCTCCTCCACCAGGCGGGCGCGCAGGTCGCGGTGGACGGCGAGGGCCTCGGCCTGGCGGCCGGTGCGGTGCAGGGCGAGCATCAGCTGACGGTGGTACGCCTCGCGCAGCGGATACTCCGCGACCAGCGCGGCCAGTTCGGGAGTGAGCGCGGCCAGGCGGGCGCCGCCGAAGGCGAGTTCGGCGTCGTACCGCCACTCCAGCAGGAGCAGCCGGGCCTCCTCCAGGCGTTGCACCAGGGCGTAGCCGCCGATGTCGGTGGGGAGCCCGCTGAGCGGGGTGCCGCGCCAGAGCGCGAGCGCGTCGGCACAGGCCCGCGCGACGCCCGCCCAGTCGCGCCGGGCGTGCGCGGACCGCGCCTCGGCGACCCGGGCGTCGAAGACGTGCACGTCCAGCTCCCCGTGGTCGACCCGCAGGACGTAGCCCGGCGGTACGGCCTTGAGCCGCTCGGGGTCGTCCAGGAGCCGGCGCAACCGGGTGACGTGGTTGTGCAGGGAGGCCTGCGCGGAGACGGGCGGTGCGCCGCCCCACAGCGCGTCCTTCAGGGCCTGGACCGACACGACTCGGCCGGGCTCCAGCAGGAGGCTGGCGAGCAGGGCGCGGACCTTGGGGCTTCCGATGGCCCGGAGACCGTGATCGGGGCTGTCGTCGGCGCTCCCGCGGGGCCCCTGGCAGGAGGTGCCTCCGGCGTGACCGGAACTCGGTGCGGAGGTGCCCGCGGTGTCGCCGGCGGTCCCTGTGGAGGCGCGTCCGGTGTCGTCGGCGGTTCCCGCGGAGGGGTCGTACGAGATCTCGTACGACGGTCGGCCGTAGAGGACCGGCGGTCCCAGCAGTCCGAAGCGCAGCTCGCACCGCCGCATCACGCCGCTCCACTGCCTTCCCGCGCGGCCGGGGCCGGCCGCGCTCCGCGGTGGGCGGGTGCCCACCGTCGCCTGGCGGAAATCCGCCTGTCCTGGGCGGTTTCCCGCCACTTTCCGCCGGCCGGCCGGCCGCCGGCCGACCCCGGAATTCACCGGTCCGGACGGGCTCTTGGCGATGCCGCCGGACGACTTCCGGCCAACCGCTCCGCTGCTCGCCGACGAACCGTTGGCCACATGTTAGCGATCCGTTGGCGAATCCTGATGTGATCATCCCATCGGATCTGGCCCGACGGCGCGCGCGTACGACGCGTAACTCGGGGGAGTGTCGCCGCAGGCTGGGTCCGGGGACGATCAGGGCCCCGGCCGGCGGAGGTGAACGACCGGGGCCCCGTCCCGTTCTCCCCTCTCTCCACCCTCGGCCACGGCACGCCGCCGCGCGGCTCAGATCACCGGCGGGCGCCCCAGCCGGGTCAGCCGCCAGACCGTCCGCCAGCGCATCGGCCGCCGCTCACCGGCCGGTTCCCGCAACCCCTCGGCGAATCCGCCGAACCACGCCTTGAGCCCCGGGAGTGAGCGGGTGCGGGCGAGGGTGAGGAGCGTCCACAGCCCCAGGTGCACCGGGATGAGCGGCAGCGGCAGCCGGCGCCGGACAAGCCAGACGCGGTTGCGGGCGTTGACCCGGTAGTAGATGGCGTGGCGGGCCGGGGAGGTCTTGGGGTGCCGCAGGAGCAGCTCGGGAGCGTAAAGGATCTTCCACCCCGCATCGGCGGCCCGCCAGGCGAGGTCGGTCTCCTCGTGGGCGAAGAAGAACTCGGCGGGCCAGTCCCCGATTTCGGCGAGCATCGCCGTCCGCAGGGCGTGCCCGCCGCCGAGGAAGCCGGTGACGTAACTGCCGCGCATCGGGTCGGACCTGCCCACGCGGGGCACGTGCCGCTGCTGGGTCTCGCCGTGCTCGTCGGCGATGCGGAAGCCGACGATCCCGAGGCGTGGATCGGCGGCGTACAGGTCCCGTACGCGCCGCAGCACATCGGCGTCCACGAGCAGCCCGTCGTCGTCCAGCTCCACGACGACGTCGACGTCCCCGAACTCCCGCAGCCGGGCGAGCGCGACGTTCCGGCCCCCCGGGCAGCCGAGGTTCTCCTCCACGTCGATGGTGGTGACCTCGCCGGGCAGGGAGAGCCGGCGGGCGAACTCGGGCAGCCGGCAGCCGTTGCCGACGATCACGATCCGGGTGGGGGCGAGGTCCTGCTTGGCCACGGACTCCAGCAGGGCGTCGACCTCGGCGGGCCGGTTGCCCATGGTCACCACCGCGACCGCGATCCTCGGCTCCACCACGTCCCTCACCCCATCCGGCCGGCGAAGACACCACGCGCCGACCGCGCGATGCCCGCTGTTCACCAAGATGTTGCCTCGGGTCCGCGGGTTCACCATGCGAGCACATTCGTACGGGACATACCGGGACCACGGACAGTCGTGCGACCCGCACGCGGCGCCGCCGTCGCGTCCGCTGAACGAGAAAGCCCAGCTCAGACAATGTCTGGGCTGGGCTTCAGTGGAGCCGCTTTCGGGATTCGAACCCGAGACCTACGCATTACGAGTGCGTTGCTCTGGCCATCTGAGCTAAAGCGGCGCGCTGCCCGCACCATGGTGCGATCGGCAACGTCGGTAAGTCTACACAGTTTCCGGGGGTGCTCAGAACCGGCCCCGGAGCGGAGGGCTCCGGGGCCGGGGCAGGGGCTATGAGCAGCGCTTCCCGGGGGAGGGCGGGGTGCCGTGGAGGAGGTAGGTGTCGATCGCCCTGTCGATGCAGGCGCTGCCCCGGCCGTACGCCGTGTGACCGTCGCCGTCGTAGGTCAGGAGGCGGCCGGAGGAGAGCTGGGCGGCCAGGGCGCGGGCCCAGCGGTACGGGGTCGCGGGGTCGCGGACCGTGCCGACCACCACGATCGGTGCCGCTCCCTTCGCCTCGATGCGGTGCGGCTCACCCGTCGCCCGCACCGGCCAGTACGCGCAGGTCAGCGTGGCCCAGGCCAGGCCCCGGCCGAAGACCGGAGACGCCTTCTCGAACTCGGGGAGGGCCTTTTGGACGTTCTCCGGGCCGGTGAAGGCCGGCGGCAAATCCAGGCAGTTCACGGCGGCGTTGGCCATCATCAGATTGCTGTAGCGGCCGTCCGCGTCCCGTTCGTAGTAGCTGTCGGAGAGGGCCAGCAGACCGGCGCCGTCGTTCTCCTTCATCGCCGAGGCCAGCGCCTCGCGCAGTTGCCCCCAGGACCCCTCGTCGTACATCGACGCGATCACCCCGGTGGTGGCCAGCGCCTCCCCCAGCTTGCGGCCGTCCGGGTCGCCCGCCGGGACGGGGTGGGCGTCCAGCTTGCGGAAGAACGCATCCAGGTGCGCGCCGGCCTGCGCGGGCGTCGTCCCCCTCCCGCCGAGGGGGCAGTCGGCGTGCCGTACGCAGTCCTTCGCGAAGGCCCGGAACGCCGTTTCGAAGCCCGCCGTCTGGTCCAGGTTCAGCCTGCGCGCGTCCAGGGACGGATCCATCGCCCCGTCCAGCACCATCCGGCCGACCCGCCCGGGGAACAGTCCGGCGTACGTCGCCCCGAGGAAGGTGCCGTACGACGCCCCGACGTAGTTCAGTTTCCGGTCGCCGAGCACCGCCCGCAGAATGTCCATGTCGCGTGCCGCCTCGACGGTGGAGACGTGCCGCAGCAGCCGTGCCGAGCGGGCCCCGCAGCTCTCCGCGAACTTCCGGTCGGCCGCGACCAGGGCGTCCCGTTCCTTCTGGTCGTCGGGGGTCTGGTCCGTCTCCGTGTACGCGTCCATCTGCCGTCCGCCGAGGCATTCGACGGGCTCGCTGCGGGCGACGCCCCGAGGGTCCATCGCCACCATGTCGTAGCGGGCGCGGACCTCCTGCGGGTAGCCGACGCCGGCGTACTGCTGCAGGTACTGGACCGCCGAACCGCCCGGACCGCCCGGGTTCACCAGCAGCGAGCCGAGTGGCTCGCCCTTGCCGGTGGCCTTCTTGCGGGCTACGGCGAGCCGGATGTCCCCCGCGTCGGGCTTGTCGTAGTCCAGCGGGGCCTTCATCGTCGCGCACTGGAATCCGGGGGCACCGCAGTCGCGCCACCGCAGCCGCTGGGCGTAGTACGACGTCAGCGCCGACGGCGTCGAACGCGGCAGCGCGGCGAGCGCCGCCTCCACGGGCTCGCCCGCCGATGCCGTCGAGGTCCCGGGGGAACAGCCCGTCACCAGCAGGGCGGCGGCCGCCAGGAAACCGGTCGCCAGACGGATCACCGGCCGGGGCAGGGTGCGGATGCCCGTACGGGTGCCCGTGCCGGTGCCGGTGCGGGTGCTGCGGTGCCGACGGGGCGGACGGGGGGTTGGCCTGGTCTGCATCGCACGAGCGTAACCCTGAGCGATGTGGTGAGTGCGCTGCGTGGTGATTATGGCTCGTACGGAGGACGCGGGAGGACGCCGGGTCTTCGTCGCCCGTACGAGGGACGGCGCTGACGAGCTGCGGGGCCGGGCAGGGGCGGGTGGTGCGGGGAGGGAGGGACGGCCGGGGCGCGGAGGACGGGCCGGGTGCGTCGAGGGAGGTGCCCCGGGGACGGGACGGTGCGTGGGGGCGCCTCACCCCGCTCGCAGGGCCATCGTCATCGCCTCCACCGCCAGCAGCGGCGCCACGTTCCGGTCCAGGGCGTCGCGGCACGCGGCGATCGACTCGATGCGGCGCAGCGTGGACTCCGGGGTGCTGGCGCGGGCCAGCCTCTCCAGGGCGTCCTCGGCGTCGGCGTTCGCGATCGCGACGCGCGTGCCGAGCTGCAGGGCGAGGACGTCGCGGTAGAAGGCCGTGAGGTCGCCGAGCGCGATGTCCAGGCTGTCGCGCTGCGTACGGGTTCTACGGCGCTTCTGCATGTCCTCCAGGTCCTTCATCACCCCCGCCGTGCCGCGCGGCATCCGGCCGCCCTGGGCCGCGCCGAGCGCCGCCTTCAGCTCCTCGGTCTCCTTGCCGTCCACCTCCTCCGCGAGTTGCTTGGCGTCCTCTGCGGCCGCGTCGACCAGTTCCTGGGCGGCCCTGAGGCAGGCGCCGACCTCGTCCAGCCGCAGCGGCAGCTTCAGCACGGCGGCACGGCGCTCGCGGGCCGCCGGGTCGGTGGCCAGGCGGCGGGCCCGGTCGACATGACCCTGGGTGGCGCGGGCGACCGAGGTGGCGACCTCGGGCTCGATGCCGTCACGCCGTACGAGCATGTCGGCGACCGCCTCGACGGACGGGGTGCGCAGGTTGAGGTGGCGGCAGCGGGAGCGGATGGTCGGCAGGACGTCCTCGATGGACGGGGCGCACAGCAGCCAGACCGTACGGGGTGCGGGCTCCTCCACCGCCTTGAGGACGGCGTTGGCCGACTTCTCGTTCAGCCGCTCGGCGTCCTCGACCAGGATGATCTGCCAGCGGCCGTTCGCCGGGGAGGTGAAGGACTTGCGGACCGTGTCCCGCATGTCCTTGACCAGGATCTCGGCGCCGACCGCCGCGACCGTCGTGACGTCCGCGTGGGTGCCGAGCAGCGCGGTGTGGCAGCCGTCGCAGAAGCCGCAGCCGGGGGTGCCGCCGAGCGCGCGGTCGGGGCTCACGCACTGCAGGGCGGCGGCGAAGGCCCGCGCCGCCTGGTTCCGGCCCGCGCCGGGCGGGCCCGTGAACAGCCACGCGTGCGTCATCTTCGACGCCTCGGGCAGCGGTTCGTCCGCGGCGGCGGCCGTGACGAGGGCGTCGGCGTCCCGCGCGGCGGCGTCGAGCACCGCGCTCACCTTCTCCTGCCCGACGAGGTCGTCCCACACGCTCACGGGTCACGCCGCCCTTCCGTCACACTCCGCCTCACGGAATCCATTGTGAGGGTGTGCACTGACAACGGGGGGCGGTCGTGGGGGTGAGGGGGCCGGAGGTGACGAAGCCGACGCCGGGGGGCGGGCCCAGGGAACCGACGGGGTGACGGAGCCGACGGTCGTGCGCGCGCCCGGGTGCCACCGACAGCAGATGGCGACGACCCTGCGCTCCCCGGACACCGCGGGCAGTGGCGGGCCGTCGGTCGTCTTCGGTGCCCTGGAGCACCGGTCGGCCGGCCTTCCGGGTCACCGGCGCGCGGCAACCCGGAAGGCGCGCACCGGTCAGCCTCGGCGGCCCCGGCCGCGTCCGCGGCCGTTGCGGTCCTGCTCCTCGCCGCCGGGCCGGTCGCCGTGCTGCCCCTCGTCGTACGAGCCCAGCAGCTCGTCGGCCAGTGTGGGCAGGTCGTCCAGGGGGGTCTCCTCGGCCCAGTCGGAGCGCGGTCGGCCGCGCGGGGTGCCGTCGGCGTCGATCTGGGGCATCTCACGCGTGCGCGGCTCGGAACCGTCGGGTCCCGGGGCGGGCCGCTCGTCGCGGAAGAAGCCGGGCGGTACCCGGTCCGCCGGGATGTCGCTCCGTACGGGCGGCAGGACGGCGGTCTCGTCGGCCGCGCCCGGGGCCACCGCGGGCAGCTCGGCCGTCTCGTCGGCGGACACCTGCGGCAGTACGGCCGTCTCGTCAGCCGCGCCCGGCGGCACCGGCGGCAGTACGGCGGTCTCGTCGACCGCCCCGGAGGGCGCCGGAGGCTGCGGCAGCTCGGCGGTCACCTCGGATTCGGCAGGGCCGCCGCGCTCCTCGCGCACCGGCCGCAGCACCGTCGTGTCGTCGTCCGTGCCCCGCGTGCCCGTGCCGCGTGCGGCCGCCCCGGGCGACACCACCGGTGTGGGGACCGTCGTCGCGTCGGGGACCACGACCGGTGCCTTGGGCAGGGGGGCGCTGGGCCTGCGGGCCGCGTCGTCGGCGGCCGCAGCGGCCGCGGCGGCCTGCCGGCGGGCCTCCTCCGCGCGCAGCAGCGCCTCCTCGGCCTTGCGCTGCGCCTCCAGACGCCGGGCCTCCTCCTCGGCACGCAGCCGGGCCTGGCGGGCCTCCTCCTCGGCACGCAGCCGGGCCTCCTCCTCGGCCTGCCTGCGGCGCCGCTCCTCCTCGGCCCTGCGGCGGGCCTCCTCCTCGGCGCGTGCCTTCTCCTCGGCGAGCAGCCGCTGCCGCTCCTCCTCCGCGCGCCGGCGCGCTTCCTCGGCCCGCTGCCGGGCCTCCTCCGCCTGCCGTTCGGCCTCGCGCCGCTGCGCCTCCTCCAGCTCGCGGCGCTTGCGCTCCTCCTCCTCGGCGCGCAGCTTGGCGAGCTGCTCCTGGCGCTCACGCTCCAGGCGCTCCTCCTCGGCCTTGCGGGCGGCCTCTTCCTCGGCCTTGCGGCGGGCCTCCTCCTCGGCCTTCCTGCGGGCTTCCTCCTGGGCCTTGATCTCGGCCTCGGAGAGGGGCAGCACGGTGTCCAGGCGGTGCCGGATCACGGTGGTGACGGCCTCGGGCTCCTGCCCGGCGTCCACGACCAGGTAGCGGCCCGGGTCGGAGGCGGCGAGCGTCAGGAAACCGGCCCGCACGCGCGCGTGGAACTCGGCCGGCTCCGACTCCAGCCGGTCCGGCGCCTCGGTGAACCGCTCGCGCGCGGTCTCCGGGGAGACGTCCAGCAGGACGGTGAGGTGCGGGACGAGCCCGTTGGTGGCCCAGCGGTTGATGCGGGCGATCTCGGTCGGGGACAGGTCGCGCCCGGCGCCCTGGTAGGCGACGGAGGAGTCGATGTACCGGTCGGAGATCACCACGGCCCCGCGCTCCAGGGCGGGACGTACGACCGTGTCGACGTGCTCGGCGCGGTCGGCGGCGTACAGCAGCGCCTCCGCGCGGTGCGACAGGCCCGCCGAGGAGACGTCCAGCAGGATCGAGCGGAGCCGCTTGCCCACCGGGGTGGCGCCGGGCTCGCGGGTGAGCACGACCTCGTGTCCCTTGCCGCGGATCCACTCGGCGAGGGCCTCGGCCTGGGTGGACTTGCCGGCGCCGTCGCCGCCCTCCAGGGCGATGAAGAAGCCGGTGGCCGCCGGGGCGGTGACCGGGTCGTCGCCGCCGAGCAGGGCGTCCTTGAGGTCCTGGCGCAGCGGTACGCCGGAACGGTCGTCGACCTTGGCGAGCACCAGCGCGGCCACCGGCAGCAGCAGCGCGCCGACCAGCATGAGGGTGAAGGCGGCACCGCCGTGCGCGAAGACGAACCGGCCGTTCTCCAGCCGGTGCGGGCCGATCAGCGCGGCGACCAGGGGCGCGACCAGGGCACCGAGCGCTATGAAGACGCGGACCACCGCGTGCAGGTGCTCGGTGGTGCGCGCCCGGCGGTAGTCCTCGGTCTCCTGGTCGAGCAGCGTGTGCCCGGTGTTGGCGGCCACGCCCGCGGCGGCACCGGCCAGCGTGACGATCAGCAGGACCGTGGTGACGTCCGGGACCAGCCCGGCGGCCAGCAGCGCGATGCCGGTGACGGCGATCGCCAGGGCCAGGAGGCGGCGGCGGGAGAGCGAGGGCAGCAGCGCGGGGGCGGTACGGACACCGACGGCGACACCGCCGGTCAGGCCCAGCACCAGCAGGCCGTAGAGCACCGGTCCGCCGCCGAGGTCCTTGGCGTGCAGCACGCACACCGAGACGGCCGCGGCGATCGCGCCGGCGACTCCGGCACAGGCCGGGACGAGCAGCGGGATGGCGCCCGTACGGCCCTTGTCAACGCCGGTTCCGGTACGCGGACGGCGCAGGCCCTCCAGGGGGGACCGCGCGCGCGGGGTGCGCGTGTCGGGCAGTTCCAGGTAGGTCAGCACGGACAGCGAGGCGGCGAAGAGGCCCGCCGCCACATACGAGCCGAGGGCCGCCTGGTGCTGGTCGAACCAGGCCATGCCCGTGCCCAGCAGGTTGTTCAGCAGGGCGGCGACGACCAGGGCGGCGGCCGCCAGCGGCACCGCCAGGAAGGTCGTCCGCAGCGACAGGCGGCGCAGCGCGTCCAGGTGGTCCGGCAGGGGTCGTACCGTCGCGCCCTCCGGGGGCGGCCCCGGCAGCAGGGCGGGGGCGGCACTCTCCCGGCACACGGTCCACAGCCGCTCGGCGACGCCGGTGACGAAGGCGGTGACCAGCAGGAAGGCGAGCGCGTTGTGCTGCGTCCAGTCGATCCACAGGGGCGCGACGATCAGCAGGGCGGCGCGCACGCCGTCGGCGCCGACCATGGTCCAGCGGCGGTCGAGCGGGCCCTCCTGGGCGGTGAGCGAGGTCAGCGGGCCGAGGAGGACGGCGCCGAAGAGCAACGCGGCGAGGATGCGCGCCGCGAAGACGATCGCCACTGCGAACGCCACGCCCCGGTATCCACCGCCGAAGGCCCCTTCCGCTATGGCCGCCTGGAGGACCAGGAGGACCAGCACGAGGAGGGACAGGGTGTCGCCGACACCGCTCACCAGCTGCGCGCTCCACAGGCGCCTCAACTGCGGTCGGCGCAGCAGGGAGCGGACGGCGCGCTCGCGGGAGTCCGCGACCAGGGCGTCGTCCGGTGCTGTGGTGTGGGCCGTTGGCTGCTCGGCTCGCGTCATGCGTTCAGCCTATCCGCAGCCGCTGACACCACACCTCGCGTGTCCGGCCGTCCGCCCGCCCCTGCGCCGGACGACGCCGGCCCGCTCGCTCGGCGAACCCGGAAGGACACCCACCGAGCTCGCGAGGAGACCGGCGGGCTGGTGGCGGTCGGCAGCCCGCCGGGAAGGCCTCACGACTCGGTGGGAGGGCGCGCGGCCCGTGTGGGAGGAGGGCGAGCGGCCCGGTGGGAACGCCTCAGCCGCTCGGCGGGAACACCTCAGCGGCTCGGCGGGAACACCTCAGCGGCTCGGCGGGAACGCCTCAGCGGCTCGGTGGCGAAGTCCGCGGCCCCGCGAGGACGGGGGCGTTCATCGGGCCCTGCCATCAGTCCCCCGCGCCGTCCCCGCCTTCGGGCCCCGCGCCGGGACCCATGTCAGGTCCCCGGCGCGGGTTCCTCCGTCAGTCCTCCGCGTCGGAAGCCGCCGTCTTGGAAGCCGTCGCCTTCTTGGCGGTGGTCTTCTTCGCCGTCGTCTTCTTCGCGGCAGCGGTCGTCGTCTTCTTCGCGGCCGTCTTCTTGGCGGCCGTCTTCTTCGCCGGGGCGGTCTTCTTCGCCGCCGCCTTCTTCGCGGTCTTCTTGGCCGGAGCCTTCGCCCGCTTCTCGGCGAGCAGCTCGAAACCGCGCTCCGGAGTGATCGTTTCGACACTGTCGCCGGAGCGGAGGGTCGCGTTCGTCTCGCCGTCGGTGACGTACGGGCCGAAGCGGCCGTCCTTGACCACGACCGGCTTGCCGGAGACCGGGTCCTCGCCCAGCTCCTTCAGCGGCGGCTTGGCGGCGGCCCGGCCACGCTGCTTCGGCTGGGCGTAGATCGCCTGCGCCTCCTCCAGCGTGATCGTGAAGAGCTGGTCCTCGGACTGCAGCGAGCGCGAGTCCGTGCCCTTCTTCAGATAGGGGCCGTACCGGCCGTTCTGCGCGGTGATCTCCACGCCGTCGGCGTCGGTGCCGACGACCCGCGGCAGCGACATCAGTTTCAGCGCGTCGTCGAGCGTCACCGTGTCGAGTGACATCGACTTGAAGAGCGAGGCCGTCCGCGGCTTGACCGCGTTCTTGCCGGTCTTCGGGGTGCCCTCGGGGAGGATCTCCGTGACGTACGGGCCGTAGCGGCCGTCCTTGGCGACGATCGTGTGGCCGGTGGCCGGGTCGGCGCCCAGCTCGAAGTCACCGCTGGGCTTGGCCAGCAGCTCCTCGGCCAGTTCGACGGTCAGCTCGTCCGGCGCCAGGTCGGCCGGGATGTCGGCGCGCTGGTGCTGCTCGGTGTCCTTCTCGCCGCGCTCGATGTACGGGCCGTAGCGGCCGACCCGCAGCACGATGTCGTTTCCGACCGGGAACGAGGACACCTCGCGCGCGTCGATCGCGCCCAGGTCGGTCACCAGCTCCTTGAGACCGCCGAGGTGGTCCCCGTCGCCGTTGCCCGCCTCGGCGGCGCTGCCGACGCCGTCGTGGCCCTCGCCGAAGTAGAACCGCTTCAGCCACGGCACGGCCTGGGCCTCGCCCGCGGCGATGCGGTCGAGGTCGTCCTCCATCTTGGCGGTGAAGTCGTAGTCGACGAGCCGCCCGAAGTGCTTCTCCAGGAGGTTGACCACGGCGAAGGACAGGAAGGACGGCACGAGGGCCGTGCCCTTCTTGAAGACGTAGCCGCGGTCCAGGATCGTGCCGATGATCGACGCGTAGGTCGACGGGCGGCCGATCTCGCGCTCTTCCAGCTCCTTGACCAGGCTGGCCTCGGTGTAGCGGGCCGGGGGCTTGGTGGCGTGGCCGTCGACGGTGATCTCCTCGGCGGACAGCGCGTCGCCCTCGGTGACCTGGGGCAGCCGGCGCTCACGGTCGTCCAGCTCGGCGTTCGGGTCGTCGGCACCCTCGACGTAGGCCTTCAGGAAGCCGTGGAAGGTGATCGTCTTGCCGGAGGCGCTGAACTCGGCGTCGCGGCCGTCGGCCGCCGTGCCGCCGATCTTCACCGTCACGCTGTTGCCGGTCGCGTCCTTCATCTGGGAGGCGACGGTCCGCTTCCAGATCAGCTCGTACAGCTTGAACTGGTCGCCGGTCAGGCCGGTCTCCGCGGGCGTGCGGAAACGATCGCCCGAGGGGCGGATCGCCTCGTGGGCCTCCTGCGCGTTCTTGACCTTGGCGGCGTAGGTGCGCGGCTGCGGCGGCAGGTAGTCGGCGCCGTACAGCTGCGTGACCTGGGCGCGGGCCGCGGAGACCGCGGTGTCGCTCAGGGTCGTGGAGTCCGTACGCATGTACGTGATGTAGCCGTTCTCGTACAGCTTCTGGGCGACCTGCATGGTCGCCTTCGCGCCGAAGCCGAGCTTGCGGCTGGCCTCCTGCTGCAGCGTCGTCGTACGGAACGGGGCGTACGGCGAGCGGCGGTACGGCTTGGACTCGACGGACCGCACGGAGAAGCGGGTGTTCTCCAGGGCGGCGGCGAGGGAGCGGGCGGTCGCCTCGTCGAGGTGGAGGGTGTTCGCGCTCTTGAGTTGTCCGAGGGAGTCGAAGTCGCGGCCCTGCGCGACCCGCCTGCCGTCGACGGTCTGCAGGCGGGCGACCAGCGACGACGGGTCCGACGGGTCTCCGGCGCGGCCGGTCGCGAAGGTGCCCGTCAGGTCCCAGTACTCAGCGGAACGAAAAGCCATGCGCTCGCGTTCCCGCTCCACGACGAGTCGTGTGGCGACGGACTGCACGCGGCCGGCCGACAGCCGGGGCATGACCTTCTTCCACAGCACCGGGGAGACCTCGTAGCCGTAGAGGCGGTCGAGGATGCGGCGGGTCTCCTGGGCGTCGACCAGCTTCTGGTTGAGCTGGCGCGGGTTGGCGACGGCCGCGCGGATCGCGTCCTTGGTGATCTCGTGGAACACCATGCGCTTGACCGGGATCTTCGGCTTGAGGACCTCCTGGAGGTGCCAGGCGATCGCCTCGCCCTCCCGGTCCTCATCGGTGGCGAGGAAGAGCTCGTCGGACTCCTTCAGGAGGTCCTTGAGCTTCTTGACCTGGGCCTTCTTGTCGGCGTTGACCACATAGATCGGCTGGAAGTCATGGTCGACGTCCACACCGAGGCGACGCACCTCACCGGTGTACTTCTCGGGCACCTCCGCGGCGCCGTTGGGAAGGTCGCGGATGTGCCCGACGCTCGCCTCGACGATGTAGCCGGGGCCGAGGTAGCCCTTGATCGTCTTCGCCTTGGCAGGCGACTCGACGATGACGAGTCGGCGACCGCCCTGTGCGGTCTCGCTGGTCGGGGACAACTTCGCTCTTCTCTCCGGTCGACGCTGGGGCCTCCCCAGGCCTTCGTCCCGGGGTCGCGGCGTACTACTGGCTCGTGTGACGCTGCGGAGTGTGACGCTACATCCCGCCCCCGTGTCAAACGGGAAAAGCCCACAACGGCCACTCGAACGGTAACCCGACTACCGCCATTCCTGCCGCCCGGACTGCCACGCCAACCCTGCACCCCTGTCCGGAGCGTGACGCTCCCCTTACCGCGCGGACATGGCGCCGACCGGTCTCAGAGCCGGGTCAGGCAGTACACACCGAGGGCCAGCGCCAGCGTTCCGGCCGCGCTCGCGGACACGGCCGATGCGACGCGACTCACACCGAGGGCGACCGGTTCCCGGCGCCTGAGGCGGGTGCCGGTCCAGGCCAGCAGACCGCCCCCGAACAGGGCGAACACCACTCCCGCGAAGATCGCCGGACCACTCTCCATCGCCCGCCCGCCCCTTCTCTGCCACCGGCTCCGCCCAGCGCCGGGAGGGTGGCACGCGCGGGAGACGGGCAGGCGACTTCGGAGTGAACGGACGGCCGACACCTATTCGAACGTTCGGTCGAACGGGGGCGTGCGAGGCACGGCGCACATATTTTTCCGGCCGTTTTGCGAAAGGGGCCCGGTGCCGGCCACAGCAGGCCCCGTCTCCGGTCCTATGCCCCCGGCATACGACGACGCCGGCGCCCGCTCGGAAGACGAGCGCGCCGCGCCTACGACGGCACACGGGCTCCCCCGGGCACGTGACATCGGGGGAGCACCCGGGGGACGCCGGCGGAGCGGCGCCCCGGGGACGAACCGAGCACGCGAAACAGGCGACAGTGAGCAGCGCCCCGGCTACGGCACCGGAGCAGCGCCGGTCCCCGGCGGGGCTGCGCCGCTCCCCGCAGAGGTGCCCCGGTCCCCGCGGGGCTCCCGCCCCCGCGCCCCGCTCAGCGCACCGGCTCCAGGAAGCCCTGCTCCACCAGCAGCCTGATCTGCGCGGGCGTGCGGTCGCGGAGCAGCACGGGGTCCTCGCCGACGAGCTGCGCGATGGCGTCCAGGATGCGGCCCGCGCTCAGCGTGCCGTCGCACACGCCGGCGAACCCGGCCCCGACCGTGTCCACCTTCGTCGCCCGGCGCATCCCGCGGTGCTGGCGCAGCACCACATGCTCCGGGTCCTCGGCGCCGGGCAGCCCGACCTGCTCCTGGACCACCTCGGGGGCGAGCTTGAAGTGGCTGTCCAACAGCGCCGCGTCGTCGTGCGTCCGCAGGTAGTCGAGCCGGTCGAAGTGCGCCCGGATCGTCTCCCCGAGCGGCTGCTCCACCGGGTGCGGCCACTCCTCCACGGTGACCACGGGTTCGGCGGACCCGGTCCTGCGCAGGGTGATCCAGCCGAAGCCGACCGCCTTGACCTTGCGCGCCTCGAACTCGTCGAGCCAGGCGTCGTACCGCGCCTGGTACTCCGCCGGGTCCCCGCGGTGGTCCCCGGCGTCCCTCAGCCACAGCTCGACGTACTGGGTGACGTCCTGCACCTCGCGCTGCACGATCCAGGCATCGCACCCGCGCGGCACCCATGACCTGAGCCTGTCCTGCCAGTCCTCCCCTGCCACGTGCTGCCAGTTCGCGAGGAACTGCGCGAACCCGCCCTCGTTCAGCCGTTCCCCCGCCTCCTGAACGAGCGAGCGGCACAGATCGTCCCCGCCCATGCCGCCGTCCCGGTACGTCAGCCGGGCGCGCGGGGAGATCACGAACGGCGGGTTGGAGACGATCAGGTCGAACGTCTCGTCGTCCCGGACCGGTGCGAACAGCGAGCCCTCGCGCAGGTCGGCGGCGGGCGCGCCGGAGAGCGCCAGCGTGAGCGCCGTGATGTGCAGCGCGCGCGGGTTGAGGTCGGTCGCCGTCACGCGCGTGGCGTGCTGGGCGGCGTGCAGGGCCTGGATGCCGGAACCGGTGCCGAGGTCGAGTGCGGAGGCGACGGGTGTGCGGACGGTGATGCCGGCGAGGGTCGTCGAGGCGCCGCCGACGCCCAGCACGACGCCCTCCGCGCGCTGCCCGATGCCGCCGGCCCCGCCGACCGCGCAGCCGAGGTCGGAGACGATGAACCAGTCCTCGCCGCCGGGACCGCCGTAGGGCCGTACGTCCACGGTGGCGGCCACCTCGTCGCCGCCCACGCGCGCGAGCCAGCCGGCCTCCACGGCCTCCTCGACCGGCAGTACGGCCGCCACGCGCGCGTGCGGCACCGGCTGCTGCAGCAGGAACAGCCGTACGAGCGTCTCCAGCGGCGTGTCGCCGCGGGTCACCCGGAGCGCGGGCACGGTCTCGCTGCGGGCCAGCGCCGCGTAGGCGGCGGCGCCGAGCAGGTCGAGCAGCCCGTCGGCGGTGAAGGAGGCGGCGAGCAGCGCGTCCCTCAGACGCGCGGCGATGTCGGGCCGGTCGGAAGCGGGCAGGGGAGCGAGTCCGGAGTCAGTCACGTCCCCATTGTGGCCCGGGGCGGCTGCCCGGGGCCGACTGCGCGCGCGGCGTCCTCCGACGTCAGCCCGAGGTCGCCGGTGCCGGCGCGGAAGCGGACGAGGAGGCGGCGACCTTGCAGCTGGGCTGCTTGGCCATGGCCTTCTTGACGTCCTCCTGCTCCAGCCGCTTCAGCGCCTGCGTGCCGCTGTCGCTCTGCTTGCCGATCTCCTTCGACTGGGCGGCGACCTCCTTGAGACCACGGGCGAACTTCCCCTGGTCCTTGGTGTCGAGCCCGTCGACCTTCTTCTTCAGGTCGGCGTACGACGTGGCCAGACCGGCGAGGTTCTTGGCCGCGTCCTTCTGCAGCTTGGCGCCGCCGTCGACGCCGGGGGGCGCGCCAGCGGTGTCGAGGGCGTCCGCGAGCGCCTTGTAGCCGTCGGCCATGTCCTGGAAGGCGGCGGCGTACGTCTTCTGCGCGTTCTTGGGCGGGAGGTTGCTGTCCGTGGCGATGGCCGCTATCTGGGCGTTGGCCGAGCGGATCTTGGCGTTGGGGCCGGGCACCGCGTCGCACACCGTCTTGGCCCAGGACACCAGCTTGGGGTCGGGCCCCTTCTCACCGCTGCTGCCGCATCCCGACACCGCCATTACCAGTACCGCACCGCCGGACAGTGCGGCCGCGAGCTTCTTGTTCACCGGATCGGTCCCTTCCATGGCTCTCGGCCCCCGGAATCTACACGGCGAACGCACCCGCTCCCCCAGCCGAAGGTGTCGTAAGTCGGCTTTTGTGACTATTCGCACCACGGGAGACAAGGCTCACGACACCGGTGCGCGCCGCCGGCCCGCGACACCGGTCCCGGACGGTGCGGGCACACACGGAGCGGGCGGGCGGCGCGTCAGTACGCGCCACCCGCCCGCCCGTTGGCCAGGCCTACTCGACCGCGGCTACGAAACCACCGCGGCGCCCGGTGACTTGGCGACCCGCTCAGCGCTCTCGTCGTCGCCGACGGCGATCCCGCGCCGCTTGGAGACGTACACGGACACGACGATCACCAGGAGCGCGAGGACCGCGATCCCGATCCGCACGCCGAGGTTCTTGTCGTTCCCGTAGGAGAACTTGATCACCGCGGGTGCGATGAGCAGCGAGACCAGGTTCATGACCTTCAGCAGCGGGTTGATCGCGGGCCCGGCGGTGTCCTTGAAGGGGTCGCCGACCGTGTCGCCGATCACCGTGGCCGCGTGGGCCTCGCTGCCCTTGCCACCGTGGTGACCGTCCTCGACCAGCTTCTTGGCGTTGTCCCAGGCGCCGCCGGAGTTGGCGAGGAACACCGCCATCAGCGTGCCCGCGCCGATCGCCCCGGCGAGGTAGGAGCCGAGCGCGCCGACGCCGAGCGTGAACCCGATGAAGATCGGGGCCATGACGGCGAGCAGACCGGGCGTGGCCAGCTCCCGCAGGGCGTCCTTGGTGCAGATGTCGACGACCTTGCCGTACTCGGGCTTCTCGGTGAAGTCCATGATCCCGGGCTTCTCGCGGAACTGCCGCCGCACCTCGAAGACCACCGAACCCGCCGAACGCGACACCGCGTTGATGGCCAGTCCGGAGAAGAGGAAGACGACCGCGGCGCCCGCGACCAGGCCGACGAGGTTGTTGGGCTGCGAGATGTCCAGCGACAGGCTGAGCGGCGCGCCCGGACCGGTCAGCTTCGCGCCGACGTCGTGCACGTTGGTGGTGATCGCGTCGCGGTACGACCCGAACAGCGCCGACGCGGCGAGGACGGCGGTGGCGATGGCGATGCCCTTGGTGATGGCCTTGGTGGTGTTGCCGACCGCGTCCAGGTTGGTGAGCACCTGCGCGCCCGCGCCCTGGACGTCGCCGGACATCTCGGCGATGCCCTGGGCGTTGTCCGAGACCGGCCCGAAGGTGTCCATGGCGACGATCACCCCGACCGTGGTGAGCAGTCCGGTGCCGGCCAGGGCGACCGCGAACAGCGCCAGCATGATCGACGTACCGCCGAGCAGGAACGCGCCGTACACGCCGAGCCCGATCAGCAGCGCGGTGTAGACGGCCGACTCCAGGCCCACCGAGATGCCGGAGAGGACGACGGTGGCGGGGCCGGTGAGGGAGGTCTTGCCGATGTCCCGCACGGGGCGGCGGTTGGTCTCGGTGAAGTAGCCGGTCAGCTGCTGGATGACGGCGGCGAGCAGGATGCCGATGGCCACCGCGACCAGCGCGAGGAGACGCGGGTCGCCGTCCTTGCCCTTGATCGCCGCGTCGGTGACGCCGTCGAGGTCGGCGTACGTCGACGGGAGGTAGACGAAGACCGCGACCGCGACCAGTGCCAGCGAGATCACCGCGGAGATGAAGAAGCCGCGGTTGATCGCGCTCATGCCGCTGCGGTCGGCGCGGCGCGGGGCGACCGCGAAGATGCCGATCATCGCCGTGATCACGCCGATGGCGGGCACCAGCAACGGGAAGGCCAGCCCCGAATCGCCGAAGGCGGCCTTGCCGAGGATCAGCGCGGCCACCAGGGTCACGGCGTACGACTCGAAGAGGTCGGCCGCCATGCCCGCGCAGTCGCCGACGTTGTCGCCCACGTTGTCGGCGATGGTCGCGGCATTGCGCGGGTCGTCCTCCGGAATGCCCTGTTCGACCTTGCCGACCAGGTCGGCGCCGACGTCGGCGGCCTTGGTGAAGATGCCGCCGCCCACGCGCATGAACATCGCGATCAGGGCGGCGCCGAGGCCGAAGCCCTCCAGCACCTTCGGGGCGTCCGCGGCGTACACCAGCACCACGCACGAGGCGCCCAGCAGGCCGAGCCCCACCGTGAACATGCCGACGACGCCGCCGGTGCGAAATGCGATCTTCATCGCGGTGTGCGAGACGGTGGTGAGATCCTTTTCCGGTTCGCCTTCCGCCGGAGTTGCCTCCCTGGCCGCCGCGGCGACCCGCACATTGCTGCGCACGGCGAGCCACATGCCGATATAGCCGGTGGTCGCCGAGAACACCGCGCCGATCAGGAAGAACACCGAGCGGCCGGCTCGCTGATTCCAGTCGTCCGCGGGCAGCAGCATGAGCAGGAAGAAGACCACGACGGCGAATACGCCGAGCGTGCGCAGCTGCCGTGCGAGATACGCCTTGGCGCCTTCCTGGACCGCCTCGGCGATCCGTTTCATGCTGTCGGTTCCCTCGCCCGCCGCCAGTACCTGGCGCACCAGGATCCCCGCGACCACCAGAGCGGCCAGGGCGACGGCCGCGATGACGGCCACGATGATCCGATTGTCGTCGGTCAGTACCGCGGCTGCGAGGGATGAGGGGTGACCCAACTGCTCTGGGGTAGAAAGCCCCGCCATTCGTCCTCCTTGACGCTTGGGCTGAGCTCAAGATGTGGACGGATTGTAGGTACCCGTGAGTGATCTAAACAGGGGACGGTAAACGGAATTGGCCTGCATGCACGGACAGCGAACCCGAAAGAAGTAATGCCTCAAAACCGTTGACGATCAGATGGGTGCTTGATCAAATTATCGGGGTTTTGATCGTGAATTCCTTCACGAATTGAGAAGAGGCTGGAAAACAGGCCGCCGGGAACGCGACAGGGGCCCTGCTCAGGCAGGGCCCCTGTCGGGTCGTGCTGGGGGGTCAGGCGAGTGCGGTGGCCGGCGGTGCGGTCGGCCAGGTCATGCGGATCAGACCGCCGCCCTGCCCGGTGGTGACCTCCACGTCGTCAACGAGGCCGCTGATGACCGCGAGGCCCATCTCGTCCTCCTCGACGTCCGCGTCTCCGTCCTGCGCGCCGGGCGTGTCGCCGCCCGGCGTGGCATGCGGGGCCTCGTCGCCGACCTCGATGGAGAACTGTTTCTCGTCTTCGATCAACGCCACCTTCACCGGTGCCGTGACGCCGCTGATCTGGTGCAGTCCGACGGCACGGGAGCAGGCCTCGCCCACGGCGAGCCGCACCTCGTCCAGGACGGCCTCGTCCACTCCGGCCCTGCGCGCCACCGCTGCCGCCACCAACCGGGCGGTACGAACGTGCTCGGGCAGCGCGCTGAATCGGAGTTCGACGGTGGCCATGCATCCCCCTCGCGACTACGGGCGTGCGGTCGGGGGCGGGGTCGCCGAGCGCCCGCACCCCCTGGTGTACATCTGTACCCCGGACCGGCGCGTCGGCACCGGCCCAGGACGGGACCGGCCGACGCCCGGCCCCTGGCAGGGGCCCGACGCCGGCGACCGGTCCGGGATCGGTCGGTGGCCGATCAGTCGGTGGCCGCCACCGCTTCCTCGACCGTGGTGTGGATCGGGAACACCTTGGTGAGGCCGGTGATGCGGAAGATCTTGAGAATGCGCTCCTGGTTGCAGACCAGGCGCAGCGAGCCCTCATGGGCACGCACCCTCTTCAGGCCGCCGACCAGAACGCCGAGCCCGGTGGAGTCGAGGAAGTCCACGCCCTCCATGTCGACGACGAGGTGGAAATTCCCGTCGTTCACCAGCTCGACCAGCTGCTCGCGCAGCTTGGGCGCGGTATATACGTCGATTTCGCCACCGACCTCGACGACCGTACGATCGCCGACGGTACGGGTCGACAGGGACAGGTCCACGGATCCTCCAGCACCTTGCTATCGAGCGGTCGCCCTAGGGCACTCGGCTTACGGCCCCCGGGACGCTTCGCCAGCCGCGATGGCATTCAATCACTTACGGACGGGCGTGCACGACGCCTTGACTCCATTGTCCGTCACTCCAGTGACACACTCGGTGCCAATGGCCAAGAATCACCGATCCGATCGACCCCAGGCCCACGCGGCGTCCCGCCCGTCTCCGGGCACGGTCCTGGACCGGCTCGCCTCCGGGCCGAGCCGGGCTGCGCGCATCACTCATACGGAGCACTTGCCCCCGCGGGCGGGTCGCCATGCCCTGTGGCCTCACCGGATTCGGTCCGAGGTGATCGCGGCCGTGCAGGCCTGCGGCATCGAGCACCCCTGGGCGCACCAGGCGCTGGCCGCGGAGCACGCCCTGGACGGCGACTCGGTGGTCGTCGCCACCGGCACCGCCTCCGGCAAGTCCCTCGCCTATCTGATGCCCGTCCTGTCCACCCTCCTGGACGGTGCCGAGGCCCCGAACGGCCGCGGCGCCACCGCCCTCTACCTGGCCCCCACCAAGGCGCTCGCGGCGGACCAGCGCCGATCGGTGAAGGAACTTTCACAAACTCTCGGCACCTCGGTACGCCCAGCCGTGTACGACGGCGACACTCCGTTCGAGGAACGGGAGTGGATCCGCCAGTACGCCAACTACGTCCTCACCAACCCCGACATGCTGCACCGCGGGATACTCCCCTCCCACCCGCGCTGGTCCTCCTTCCTGAAGTCCCTCCGCTACGTCGTCATCGACGAGTGCCACACCTACCGCGGCGTCTTCGGCTCCCACGTCGCCCAGGTGCTGCGCCGGCTACGCCGCCTCTGCGCCCGCTACGGCTCCTCCCCCGTATTCCTGCTGGCCTCGGCGACCGCCGCCGAACCCGCGGTCGCCGCCCGCCGGCTGACCGGCCTGCCGGTCGTGGAGGTCGCCGACGACGCCTCCCCGCGCGGCGAACTGGTCTTCGCCCTCTGGGAGCCCCCGCTCACCGAACTGCAGGGCGAGAAGGGTGCACCCGTACGGCGTACCGCCACCGCCGAGACCGCCGACCTGCTGACCGACCTCACCGTGCAGGGCGTGCGCTCGGTCGCCTTCATCCGCTCCCGGCGCGGCGCCGAACTCATCTCGGTGATCGCCCAGGAGAGACTCGCCGAGGTGGACCCCTCACTGGCCCGGCGTGTCGCGGCCTACCGCGGCGGCTACCTCCCGGAGGAGCGCCGCGCCCTGGAACGCGCCCTGCACTCCGGTGAACTCCTCGGCCTCGCCGCCACGACGGCCCTGGAGCTGGGCGTGGACGTCTCGGGCCTGGACGCGGTGGTCATCGCCGGCTACCCGGGCACACGCGCCTCCCTGTGGCAGCAGGCGGGCCGCGCGGGCCGCTCCGGGCAGGGCGCCCTCGCGGTCCTCGTCGCCCGTGACGACCCGCTGGACACCTTCCTCGTCCATCATCCCGAGGCCCTGTTCGCCCAACCGGTGGAATCGACCGTCCTCGACCCCGACAACCCCTACGTCCTCGCCCCGCACCTGTGCGCGGCGGCCGCGGAGCTGCCGCTGACCGAGGAGGACCTGGACCTCTTCGGTCCCACCTGCGCGGACGTGCTGCCGCAGCTGGAGGCCGCGAAGCTGCTCCGCCGCCGCACGAAGGCCTGGCACTGGACCCGCCGGGAGCGGGCCGCCGACCTCACCGACATCCGCGGCGCCGGCGGCCGTCCGGTGCAGGTCGTCGAGGCCGGCACGGGCCGCCTGCTCGGCACCGTCGACGCGGGCTCCGCGCACTCCGCGGTCCACGAGGGCGCCGTCCACCTGCACCAGGGCCGCACCTACCTGGTGCGCGCCCTGGACCTGGAGGACTCCGTCGCCCTGGTCGAACAGGCCGACCCGCCCTACTCGACGGTCGCCCGCGACACCACGGCGATCTCCGTCCTGGACACCGACACCGAGATCCCCTGGGGCTCCGGCCGCCTGTGCTACGGCTCCGTCGAGGTCACCAACCAGGTGGTCTCCTACCTCCGAAGACGCCTGATCACCGGCGAGGTGCTGGGCGAGACGAAACTCGACCTCCCTCCTCGTACGCTGCGCACCCGCGCGGTGTGGTGGACGGTCACCGAGGACCAGCTGGACGAGGCCCGGATCACCCCGGAGATCCTCGGCGGCTCCCTGCACGCCGCCGAGCACGCCTCCATCGGCATGCTGCCCCTCTTCGCGACCTGCGACCGCTGGGACATCGGCGGCGTCTCGGTCCCGCTGCACCCCGACACCCTCCTGCCCACGGTCTTCGTCTACGACGGCCACCCCGGCGGTGCGGGCTTCGCCGAGCGCGCCTTCCACACCGCCCGCGGCTGGCTCACCGCCACCCGCGAGGCCATCGCCTCCTGCGAGTGCGACTCCGGCTGCCCGTCCTGCATCCAGTCCCCCAAGTGCGGCAACGGCAACGACCCCCTGCACAAGCGGGGCGCTGTACGACTCCTCACGACACTGCTGCGAGGGGCGCCGGAGGAGAAGCCGGCGAGGGATCCAGAGGGGGTCGGCTGAGGCGGGACGGCGAGGAAGGGATGCGCAGGCGCCTGGGCAGGCGAGGGGGATGGATGGCGGCGCCGCCGGGTCGGCACCGTCGGGGTGCCACCGCCGGTGTGCCACCGCCGGTGTGGCACCGTCGTCATGGCACCACCGGGTGGGGAGCCTCCTCACGGCCCGGGTCGCTCATCGCCTCCCGGAGCGGGACCCGCGGGCGGCGCGGGTACGGCGGCCGGTGGCACGAACCTGGTCCCGTCGGGCCCGCCAGGCGATACCGGCCCCGCCGGACCCGCTCTCGCCCTGACCTGAGCCGCGAACGGCCCCCGCCCCGCGGCCGCCGTCACGTCCGAGGTGTCGCCCTCGACCGCGCACCGCACCAACCGCACCCCCTGGGCCGCCGCCAGCCGCCCGGCCCGGGCGCAGGCCGCCGTGCCGCCCTCGGCCCAGTGGTCCGCCGCCGCGAGCGCTGCCAGGTCGGCACCGCCGGCCGCCCGGTGCCGTACGACGACGGCCTGTCCGACAGCGAGCACGGCGCCGAACACCACGCACAGCACAGCGATCAGCCCGAGACTCCACACGGTGGCGGATCCCCGGTCCAGGTCCTTCCGCTCCGGTCCCTCAGGAACCCGGTCCCGCACCCTCGCGCACCCCTCCCACACCCTCACGCACCCCTCCCGGCCCCTCAGCACCGTCCCCGGTCCCCACTTCCGCCACCGACTCCTCGGCCAGCGCCACAGCCTCCTCCCGTAGCTCGAACGGCAGTCCGTTCAGCAGTGGCGGCCTGGCCACCACCGTCACCCGGACCCGGTCGCCCTCCCGGGCGACGGTCACCCGTGCTCCCCGCGGTGCCGCTCCCCGGGTCACCGTGACCACCACGTCGGCCGGATCCTGACGGGCGGCGGCCCGGGCGCCCGCGCGGGCCGCGTCCACGCACTTGATCTCTGCCGCCGCCACGAGCAGGATCCAGACCAGCGCCATCGTGAACGCCACCAGCACGGACAGCACCATGGCCGCCTCCGCGGTCACGAACCCGCGGTCTCCCCCTCGCTCACATCCGCGCACCGAGGGCCCGCTTCACGATCGCCTGCAACTCCGCCTGTACCTGGCCGCTGTGAACGACCTTGTAGAGCACCAGCGCGAACGCGACGGCCGCGATGATTCCCATGGCGTACTCGGACGTCACCATTCCGGCGTCCTGCCGACCCGCCCCGAGCAACCGGACCGCCGCTTTCCTGATCTTGCTGAACATTCCAACCCCCGTGAGGTTCTCGTCTGTTGTCGATTTCTTCGGCACTCGCCCTGTATCCCTCCGCACGCCCACGTCCGCTCCCGCCGTCTCACCTCCCCTCCATCAGCCCGCCCGCCAGTCCGATCACGACGGGCAGCACCCCGACCGCGATGAACGCGGGCAGGAAGCAGAGGCCGACCGGTGCGGAGATCAGCACCGCCGCGCGGCGCGCCCGTACCGTCGCCGTACGCGCCCACTCCGCGCGCGCGTCCAACGCGAGACGGGTGACCGGGCCGGCAGCGGGCAGCCCTGACTCGCCGGCCCGCTCCAGCAGCCGCGCCAGCGGACCCGCACCGGGCAGCGCGGCCAAGTTCCGCCAGGCGTCCGCCGGTTCACCACCGAGCCGGACCTCCGCCGCGCCCCGCGCCAGCGCCTGCCCGACGGGTCCGCCGAGGGCTTCCCCGACGGCCTGGGCGGCGATCACGGGGCCGGCACCGGCGGTGATGCAGGCGGCCAGGAGATCCGCGGCGAGCGGGAGTCGGCGCGTGGCCTCGGCGGTGTCGATCTCCCCTTCCCGGCCGGCCGACGAGGCCTGCCGGACCCGCCGGCGTGCGAGCACGACACCGACGCCCAGCCCCAGCACGACCCCGGTGACGCCGCCGATCAACACCCACACGCCGCACCCCGCGGCGACCGGAGGCAGCCTCCGTCGCACCACATCCGGGATCACCAGGGGCTTTACGGCCGTGGGTACTTCGAGCCCCAACAGCTCCGCCACCCGGCGCCGCGTCCGCCGTCGCCGCCGCGCCGACTCCAGTCGCCCGGCACCCCAACCGAGGGCCAGCATCACGGCCGCCGTCATCCCCAGCCTGTGGACGACCTCCCCGCTCATGCCGTTCGCTCCCTTCCCCGCCGTTCGGACACCCGCCCTGCTCTGCTCATCCCCATCACCTCGCTCGCACCGCCTCGGCACCCACTTCGCTGCCTCACACCGCCTCCGCCCGCCGCACGATCCGCACCGCCCACCACATCCCGGCCGTCTCGAACACCGCCCCCGCCGTCAGGCAGCCGAGGCCGGCTCCGGTGTGCAGGAGGACCCGCAGCGGGTCCCCGCCCAGGGCCGTGCCGAGGAGCAGGCCGAGGGTGGGCAGTGCGGCGAGCAGGACCGTGGTGGCGCGGGCACCCGACAACTGCGCACGCAGGTCGGCCCGCTGGTCGCGCTCGGCACGCAGGGCCCCCTCCAGCCGGTCCAGGCCGGCGGCGAGTCCCGCGCCCCGGTCCACGGCCACCCGCCAGCAGGCGGCGAGTCCGAGCAGGCCCTCGGCGCCCGGCTGACGTGCCGCCGCGGCGAGCGCACCGGGCACGTCTCCGCCGAACCGGGCCGCCGCCACCACGGCGGCCTGCGTGTCACCGAGTCCGCCGGAGTCCCGCGCGGCCCACAGCAACGCCTCCCCGGGCTGCCGTCCCGCCCGCACCTCCCCGGCGAGCGCCCCGCACAGGGCGATCACCGCGTCCGCCCGCCGCCGGCGGGCCAGCCGGGCCGTCCGCGCCAGCCGTACCCGGCGGAGCACCGGCACACCGGCCGCCCCCGCGACGGCCGGGATCACCGAGGCGCCCAGCAGGGCGACCACCAGTCCGGCGAGGAGCGCCCACCACTCGGCTCCCCACCTGCCGCACCGCAGCCGCAGTCCCGCGAGGACCTGCTCCCAGGCGGGAGGCCCGGTCGCCACCACCCCACCGCCGGCCATCAACAGCCGCGCCCGCCGCACCCCCTGGTGCCGTCCGCCCTGCGTCCAGACCAGCGCGCCGAGACAGACCAGCGCGGCCCCCATGGACGTCTCACCGATCACTTCGGTCACCTCTCCGCTCACTCCCCAACGTCACGTCAGAACCTCACGCCCGAACCTCACCGCCGGCTGCGCCCCGGCCCTCTCCACCCACTCCGCTCCGGCCCACACCGCGGCCCCACTCCCGCGCTCACCGCCCGCCCCCCCTCCGGCCCGTACCGCGCGCTCCGCCTGCGCACGAACCCACCACCGCCCCCCGCCGCACCTCACTCGCTCCCGGCCCCCGCCGGCTCGCCCAGCAGGTGCCGCAACCGCTCCCACCCCCGCTCCCGCGCGAACGCGCGCTCGCCCCAGCGCAGCGCCGGTACCGTCCGCACCAACCCGGTGGCGTCCCGCTCCAGCACATGGATCTCGGCGATCCGGCGCCGCCCGGACCGGCCCCGCACCAGGTGCACCACCACCGAGAGGGCGGCCGCCAGCTGGCTGTGGAGCGCGGCCCGGTCCAGCCCGGCGGCCGTTGCCAGCGCCTCCAGCCGGGCGGGTACGTCCCCGGCGGCATTGGCGTGGACCGTGCAGCACCCGCCCTCGTGGCCGGTGTTGAGGGCCGCGAGCAGGTGCACGACCTCCGGCCCGCGCACCTCGCCGACGACCAGCCGGTCCGGGCGCATCCGCAGCGCCTGCCGCACGAGGTCCTCCAGGGTGACCAGGCCGGCGCCCTCCTGGTTGGCCGGTCGGGTCTCCAGCCGGACGACGTGCGGATGGTCCGGCCTCAGCTCGGCCGAGTCCTCGGCGAGCACGATCCGCTCCCCCGGCCCGACGAGCCCCAGCAGGGCGCTCAGCAAGGTCGTCTTGCCGCATCCGGTGCCGCCGCTGACGAGGAAGGACAGCCGGGCCGCGAGCAGTGCCCGCAGGATCCGGTCACCGCCCGGCGGAACCGTGCCCGCCGCGACGAGTTCCTCCAGCGTGAAGGCCCGGGGCCGGACCACCCGCAGGGCCAGGCAGGTGCAGCCGACGGCCACCGGGGGCAGCACCGCGTGCAGCCGGGTGCCGTCGGGCAGCCGGGCGTCCGCCCAGGGGCGGGCGTCGTCCAGCCGGCGTCCGGCGACGGCGGCCAGCCGCTGCGCGAGACGTCGTACGGCCGCCGCGTCGGGGAAGGTCACCGGGGTCAGCTCCAGGCCGCCGCCACGGTCCACCCACACCCGGTCCGGCGCGGAGACCAGGACGTCGGTCACGTCCGGATCGGCGAGCAGTGGCTCCAGGGGGCCGGTGCCGACCAGCTCGGACCGCAGGTGTGCGGCCGCGCCGAGGATCTCCGCGTCGCCGAGCACCCGGCCCTGTTCGCGCAGTGCCTGGGCCACGCGCGCGGGGGTGGGTTCGGCACCGCTCTCGGCGAGCCGGCGGCGGACGCCGTCGAGCAGGGCCGCGCCGTCGGCCCGGTCGAGTCCGGGCAGGGTCATCGGATGCCTCCGGCCTCGACCAGCGCGCGCTCCCAGAAGTTCCCGCAGAAGCGGGCGAGCGGACCGCGCCCGGACGCTCCCGGGGGTTTCGCGCCGCCCCGTGGGCGCAGCAGCGCCGGTTCGACGGGCACCTCCCCGGCCAGCGGCAGATCGAGCAGCCGGGCCACCTCGTGACCGTCCAGACCGGGTGCGTACGGTCCGCGGACCGCCACCCGCAGATCGCGTACGACCATGCCGACGGCGGAGGCGACGCGGCCCGCGGCGGCGAGCGCACGCAGTTCGGCCGGGACGACGAGCAGGGCGAGGTCGAGCTGGGCGAGGACTTCGGCGACCCCGTCGTCGAGCCGTCGGGGCAGGTCGACCACGACCGTGCCGCCGCGCCGCCGGGCGGCGGCCAGCACCGCGCGGACCGCGGGGGCCGGAACGGCCACGCAGTCGCCGCGGTCCCAGCTGAGCAGGCGCAGGGAGTGCAGTTCGGGCAGCGACTCCTCCAGGGCGCCGCCGCCGACCCGGCCTCGGGAGGCGGCGAAGGCGGGCCAGCGCAGCCCCTCGGCACTCTCGCCGCCGAGGAGTACGTCGAGTCCGCCACCGAGCGGATCGGCGTCCACGAGGAGGGTGCGCAGTCCCTCGCGCGCGGAGGTGACGGCGAGCGCGCACGCGAGCGTGGACGCGCCGGCGCCGCCCCGGCCGCCGATCACCCCGACGGTGAGTGCGGGGCGGCCGATGCCCTCGGCGACGTCGGCGATCCGGTCGACCAGCCACGCCTCGCCGTCGGGGAGCATCAGGACGTGGTCGGCGCCGATCTCGACGGCTCGTTTCCACACCCCCGAGTCGTCCTGGTCACGGCCCACCAGCACCACACCGGGGCGGCGGGCGGCCCCGCGCGCCCGGCGGGCGGCGTCGTCGCCGACGAGTACCAGCGGGGCGGCCGCCCAGCCGTCGCCGGATTCCGGTACGCCATGGTGAACCTCGGGCGTGGCGCCCGCCGCGGCGCACAGGCGCAGCAGATCGTCCAGGAGTACGGCGTCCTCGGTGACGATGAGCGGTCGTCCGGGCCGCTCCGCCGAGCCGGGCGGCGGGTCGTGGGTGACGGTTCCGGTCATGGCTGTTCCCCCTTCACTGCGCGGGCCGCGCAGCCCCCGCGGCCACGCGATTCCCCAAGGTGTGGAGAACCGGCAAGCGGCCTCCATATGAACGGCCGACAGGAACCGGCCATACGCACTCCGGCAATCGGAACCGGCCATGAACTCGCCGCGGCGGGAGTGCGCTGGAATCACGGTGCGGTGATCCGCGAAATAATGTGGATCTTGGTGGAAAACTGTGGACAACCCCGGCCCCTGTGAATATCTCCGTCACCCATACCGGTGATCCCAGTACGGTCCGTGTGCGACTTCCACAGAGCAGTCCGACAATTACTCTGCGTAGCGGATCACGGACATGCAGGAGGCGCGGCCACGGCGGCGCACTGCCGGCCGTAGGACCGCGGAAAGAGGGGGGAGGAGCGGAAAACGCATCCGGACATGCGACGACCCCCGCCGGGGGGGAGAGCGGGGGTCGTCCCCACGGCCGACTCGGGGGGGGAGGAGTCGGGCCGGGTTAGCACGGTCGCGAACGATCCGTGACTTCCATGGTGTACCCGAGAGCCCTCTCAGGCAAACCCACGCGCCACACCTTACGCCGAATGGTGGGCGCCTATGCTCAAGGGCGTGGAAAACCACTCCTTGCCTCGCGCAGCGGCCTTCTTTGACCTGGACAAGACGGTCATTGCGAAGTCGAGCACCCTCACCTTCAGCAAGTCCTTCTACCAAGGCGGGCTGATCAACCGCAGGGCCGCTCTGCGCACCGCATACGCCCAGTTCGTGTTCCTCGTCGGCGGCCTGGACCACGATCAGATGGAGCGGATGCGCGAGTACCTCTCCGCGCTGTGCCGCGGCTGGAACGTCCAGCAGGTGCGGGAGATCGTCGCCGAGACCCTGCACGAGCTGATCGACCCGATCATCTACGACGAGGCCGCCTCCCTCATCGAGGAGCACCACGCGGCCGGGCGGGACGTGGTCATCGTGTCCACCTCGGGCGCGGAGGTGGTCGAGCCGATCGGCGAGCTGCTGGGCGCCGACCGGGTGGTCGCCACCCGCATGGTCGTCGGCGAGGACGGCTGCTTCACCGGGGAGGTGGAGTACTACGCCTACGGCCCGACCAAGGCCGAGGCCATCAGGGAGCTGGCCGCGTCCGAGGGCTACGACCTCGACCGGTGCTACGCCTACAGCGACTCGGCGACGGACCTGCCGATGCTCCAGGCGGTCGGGCACCCGCACGCGGTGAACCCGGACCGTGCACTGCGCCGCGAGGCACTCGCGCGCGGGTGGCCGGTCCTGGCCTTCCGTCGCCCCGTCCCGCTCAAGAAGCGGCTCCCCGCGTTCTCCGTCCCGCCGCGCCCGGCCCTGGTCGCGGCGGCGGCCGTGGGAGCGGCGGCGGCGACCGCCGGCCTCGTCTGGTACGCCAGCCGTCGCCGCGGCACCGCCTGAGCGGGCCCGTTTTCACGTCGTTTGAACCTAAAAGTAAAGAAGTGTGGGCTGGGGTTCCACTTCCTCCCGGCTCGCGGTACAAAGAACGTAGGCCCGCGAGACCAAAGGACATCCGCGAGGATCCCCTACCACTACGCACTTGGCCCCACGGACCCCGCATGAACACCGGGCACCCACGCGACGTCGACCCGTCGATTACGGGCCAGCCGCACCAGGTGACGGGCAAAGCATCCCGGCCTGATGGGCGCATATCGAGGACGCTTGGTAACCCGGTGAGCATGCCAGCGGCGGTACGAGCATTCGTACCGCCGCAACCCTTTTCCCGGAGCCCGGGCCTCCCTGCCCTCCGGACGCCTCCTCAGGCCGCGCCGCGCTGCAGCGCCTCGCACACCGCGGTCGACTCCCGTACGCCCAGCTCCACCGCCCGGCCGCAGTGGGCGATCCAGGCGGCCATGCCCTCGGGCGTGCCGGAGACGTACCCGTCCAACGCCGCCAGGTAGGCGGCGCGGCCCAGTTCGGCGTGGCCGGCCTCGGCCGGGCAGATCGCCTTCGGGTCCAGGCCGCTGCCGATCAGCACGATCCGCTCGGCCGCGCGCGCGACGAGGCCGTTGTGGGACGTGAAGGGACGCAGCGCGAGGAGCTCACCGTGGACCACGGCGGCCGTCACCAGCGCGGGCGCGGACGTACCGGCGATGATGAGGTCCGCCAGCCCCTCCAGTCGGCCTGACACCTCTCCGGCCTGCGGCAACGGCAGCTCGACCAACGGTTCGTCCACCGGCTCGCCGGCCTGGCGCGGCCTGCCCACCTGGTCGTCACCGCTCGCGGCGGCCACCAGGTGCAGCCGGGCCAGCACCCGCAGCGGCGACTGGCGCCAGATGGACAGCAGCTGCCCCGCCTCGGCGCTGAGCCGCAGGGCCGCACCCACGACGCGGGCCTCGGGGTCGGCACCGAAGTCGGTGCGCCGACGCACTTCCTCCAGGGCCCAGTCCGCGCCGGACAGCGCCGCCGAACCGCGGGCGCCGCGCAGGGCGGCCTCGGAGGTGATCGCATTGCTGCGGCGCCGCATGATCCGGTGCCCGTAGACCCGGTCCACGGCCTTGCGCACGGACTCAACGGACTCGGCCACGCCGGGCAGCGAACCCAGGGCCGAGAGAGGGTCGGCGGTCGCGCCTGTCGTACTCATGAGTACGACACTACGCACCCCACCGGCCGACCCCACGAAGGAGTGGTCTTCTTCACGCCCCCTGACACGCAGAGCAAGGGAGCCACTACGCTTGGTGAACATGAAAATTGCTTTCGTCGGGAAGGGCGGCAGCGGCAAGACCACGCTCTCGTCCCTCTTCATCCGCCATCTGGCAGCCGCCGGTGCCCCGGTGGTCGCCATCGACGCGGACATCAACCAGCACCTCGGTCCCGCGCTCGGCCTCGGCGAGGAGGAGGCCGCGGCGCTGCCCGCGATGGGCGGACAGCTCCCGCTGATCAAGGAGTACCTGCGCGGCAGCAACCCGCGCATCGCCTCGGCCGCGACGATGATCAAGACCACGCCGCCCGGCGAGGGCTCGCGGCTGGTGAGTGTGCGCGAGCCCAACCCGGTCTACGACGCCTGCGCACGTCCGGTGGAACTCGACGGCGGTGCCGTCCGTTTGATGGTCACGGGCTCCTTCACGGACGCCGACCTGGGGGTCGCCTGCTACCACTCCAAGACCGGAGCGGTGGAGCTGTTCCTGAACCACCTCGTCGACGGCCCCGACGAGTACGTGGTGGTCGACATGACCGCCGGCTCGGACTCCTTCGCCTCCGGCTTGTTCACCCGCTTCGACATGACGTTCCTCGTCGCCGAGCCGACCCGGAAGGGGGTCTCCGTCTACCGCCAGTACAAGGAGTACGCCCGCGACTTCGGCGTGGCCCTGCAGGTCGTCGGCAACAAGATCCAGGAGCCGGACGACGTCGACTTCCTGCGCGCGGAGGTCGGCGACGACCTGCTCGTGACCGTCGGGCGCTCCGACTGGGTGCGCGCCATGGAGAAGGGCCGCCCGCCCCGGTTCGACCTCCTGGAAGAGGCCAACTCCCGCGCCCTTCAGACGCTTCGGGCCGCCGTCGACGCCACCCATGAGCGGCGCGACTGGGAGCGGTACACCCGCCAGATGGTGCACTTCCACCTGAAGAACGCCGAGTCGTGGGGCAACGAGCGCACCGGGGTCGACCTGGCGGCGCAGGTCGACCCCCATTTCGTGCTCGGCGAGAGCGTGGCGACACCGGTCTGACGCCGGCCTGCCTCCGTTGGTACAGGCGGTTACGGCTTGTCCGCCGGCGCCCCTGGCACGCCCTTGGGCGCCGGAGCCGGGCGGCCGGACAGGAAGGACGCCCAACCCTGCCGGGGTGCCTCGCCGACCTCCAGGGTGCGCAGCTTCGCCAGGACGTTCGGGTCCTGGGCGTCCAGCCAGTCGGCCAGCTGACGGAAGGAGACACAGCGCACGTCCGGCTTGGCGCACACCTCCTTCACCACCTCTTCGACGGCGCGCATGTAGGTGCCGCCGTTCCAGGACTCGAAGTGGTTGCCGATGATCAGAGGCGCGCGGTTGCCGTCGTAGGCGCGGTAGAAGCCCTTGAGGAGGCCGTCACGCATCTGGTCGCCCCAGTAGTCGAACTTGTCGGGGTCGCCCTGGGTCTCGGTGCCGGACTGGTTGACCATGAAGTTGTAGTCCATGGTCAGCTGCTCATAGGTGTGGCCCGGGAAGGGCACCAGCTGCATCGACAGGTCCCACAGGCCCTCCTTCTTCTTGGGCCACACCTGGTCGTTGACCCCGCTGGAGTCGTAGCGGAAGCCGAGCCGGCGGGCGGCCTTCACGAAGTTCTTCCGCCCCTCCAGGCAGGGGGTACGGGCGCCGATCAGCTCCTTGTCGTAGTCGAAGGGCAGTGGGGCCGCCTGCTTCATGCCGGTGTTGGTCTTCCAGGACTTCACGAACTCCTTGGCCTGGGCGACCTCGCTCTCCCACTCGTCCACCGACCAGGTGCCGACCCCGCCGTCGGGTCCGCAGAAGTGGCCGTTGAAGTGGGTGCCGATCTCGTTGCCCTCCAGCCAGGCCAGCCGGACCTGCTTCAGGGTGTCGGTGATGCCCTGCTCGTCGTTGAAGCCGATGTCGGAACTGCCCGGGTCGTGCTGGGGCGGCTTGTACAGGTCGCGTTTCTCCTTCGGCAGCATGTACACGCCGCTGAGGAAGTACGTCATCGTCGCGTTGTTCTCCTTGGCGACCTTGCGGAAGTGCGAGAACAGCTTCTGGCTGTCCTCACCCGCGCCGTCCCACGAGAACACGACGAACTGCGGGGGCTTCTCTCCGGGACTCAGGCGCTCGGGCCTGGTCAGATGCGGCTGGGACCCGGTGTACGCGGTGGATCCGTCGCCGATCAGCCGCAGCACGCTGCCCGGCGCCGGCGCCCCCTGGTCCGGGCCGGGCGCCCCTTCTCTCGTGCCGCTGGAGTCGGTCGCGCAACCGGCGAGCGACACCGCACAGGCCGTGGCGACCATGGCGCCGACGGCGATCCTCTGGGTGGCGGCCATGTTCCGCCCACCTTCTTCCTTCTCTCAGGCACACGTTGACGAGGGCCGTTCTGTGATGGGATGCCGGGTTTGCACCGGCAGCCCGGCCAAGGTCCCACGGGGACCGAGAGGGAATTAATACGACAAGCCGATGAAATGCTCGCTTCACCCCAGTGAGCGATCGCGTACCCCATTTGCCCCGGAAAGATATGCTCTAGCTTTACTTGGCATTACGGTTCTTTTACCGAACGAGGATCCATCCCGCCGCTGCACGCCGTGACCCACGGCCGCGACCGAGCCCGCCCATCGCCGCGGGCCCCCACCCAGTCCGCGACCGCGCCGCCCCGGAGGAGACGGGAACATGCCAGCCTGCGCACCCCCTCACATCGAGCACCCCCGCCCGCCGCACGGCCCCGCACCCGCTCGCCGCCGCTTCCCCGTAGCCGGCGCCGACGTGTCCGCGGCCGTCGCGGTCTTCCTGATCGCCCTGCCGCTCTCCCTCGGCATCGCCCTGGCCACCGGCGCCCCGCTCCAGGCGGGCCTCGTCGCCGCCGCGGTCGGCGGGATCGTGGCCGGCCGGCTGGGAGGCTGCCCGCTCCAGGTCAGCGGGCCGGCTGCCGGACTCACCGTCGTCACCGCCGACCTGATCCACCGTTACGGCTGGCGGGCGACCTGCGGCATCACCGTCCTCGCCGGCCTCGCCCAGCTCGGCCTCGGCTGCCTGCGGGTGGCGCGTGGCGCACTCGCGGTCAGCCCGGCCGTGGTGCACGGCATGCTCGCCGGCATCGGTATCACCATCGCGGTCGCGCAGCTGCACATCGTGCTCGGCGGCAGCCCCGACAGCTCCGTCCTCGCCAACGTGCGGGCCCTGCCCGCGCAGTTGGCCCACCTGCACCCGGCGGCCGTGGCGACGAGCGTGCTCACCCTGACCCTGCTGCTGGCCTGGCCGCGCCTGCCCGGCCGCGCCGGACGGCTGCTGCGCAGGGTGCCGGCCGCCCTGGTCGCCGTCACCGGAGCCGCCGCGACCGCCGGCCTGGCCGGCCTTGCCCTGCCCCGGGTCGAACTGCCCTCCTGGCACAGCCACGCCCTGGCCGGACTGCCCGACGGCCCGGTGCTCGGCGTCGTCGCCGCCGTGCTGACCACGACCCTGGTGTGCAGCGTGCAGTCACTGCTCGGCGCGGTGGCCGTGGACAAGCTCATCGCCGCCCGCCCGGGCCCGCAGCACCGTCCCGGCCCGCAGTCCCGCCCCACCCCGCACCACCGTCTCGGCCGCTCCGACCTGGACCGCGAGCTCCTCGGTCAGGGCGCCGCCAACATCGTCTCCGGGGCCCTCGGCGGACTGCCGATCGCGGGGGTGGCCGTGCGCAGTACCGCGAACGTGAAATCAGGTGCCCTCAGCCGGAACTCCACGATGTTGCACGGCGTTCTCGTAGTAGTCGCCGCGCTGCTGATGGTCCCGATCCTGGAGGAGATCCCGCTCGCCTCCCTCGCCGCCCTGGTGATGGCCGTCGGCATCCAGATGGTGTCCCTGCACCACATCCGCACGGTGACGCGCCACCGTGAGGTGCCGGTCTACGCCGCGACCACACTCGGCGTGGTGTTCCTCGGCGTCCTGCAGGGCGTACTCCTCGGTGTCGCCGTGGCGGTCGCCCTCGCCCTGCGCCGCCTCGCCCGCACCCGTATCACCCACGAAGAGAAGGAAGGAGTCCACCACGTACGTGTCCGAGGCCAGCTGACCTTCCTCGCGGTGCCCCGGCTCAGCAGAGCCCTGCATCTCGTGCCCCAAGGCGCCCAGGCGGTAGTGGAGTTGGACGGTTCGTTCATGGACCACGCGGCGTACGAGTCACTGCAGGACTGGCGCACCGCCCACACCGCACGGGGAGGCACGGCCGAACTGGCGGGCCGGCGCGGCGGAATCCGGACCGCCGGGCGGGCCCCGTCCACCGGGTGCCGGTGCCACCCCTGGACCCCCTGGCGCAACCACCAGTCCTGCTTCACCGCGGCCCCCGCCGCTCCGGCGGGCCGGGAGGCGGGCCACGAACTGGCCCGTGGCATCAGCTCGTTCCAGCGCAACACCGCGCCGCTGGTACGGGAGGAGCTGGCGCGGCTCGCCCGGGAGGGCCAGCGCCCGTCCCAGCTCTTCCTCACCTGCGCCGATTCCCGGCTCGTCACGTCGATGATCACCGCCAGTGGTCCGGGTGACCTGTTCGTCGTCCGCAATGTCGGCAACCTGGTGCCGCCGCCCGACGAGGGGCACGGCGACGACTCGGTGGCCGCCGCCATCGAGTACGCGGTGGAGGTGCTCGGGGTGCGCTCCATCACCGTCTGCGGGCACTCGGGCTGCGGGGCGATGCAGGCGCTGCTGGCCGGTGGGACCGGGCAGGAGGCCACCCCGCTGCGGCGGTGGCTGCGGCACGGGCTGCCGAGTCTGGCCCGCATGTCCGGCGACGGCCGGAGCGGGGCCCGGCTGGCCGGGCGGGACCCCGCGGACGCGGTGGAGCTGCTCTGCCTGACCAACGTGGTCCAGCAGCTGGAGCACCTGCGGGTGCACCCGCCGGTCGCCCGGGCTCTGGCGAGGGGCCGGCTGGAGCTGCACGGCATGTATTTCCACGTGGGCGAGGCACAGGCGTACCTGCTCGCGCGCACGGAAGGAGGAACGGTGTTCGAGGACGTCGCGGAGGGCGTCGGGGGCGTCGGCGGAGGTACGGGCGGGGGCGTCGGCGAAGGTGCCGGGGGAAGCGTCGAGGGAGGTGAGGAGGCATACGGGCGGGTGCGGACGGCGAGTCCGAGACAGGTCTAAACCAATTTTCCGGTCGACCCTTGTCATCCGACCCCCGCGTCTGATGAGCTGTGGCCTGGGACACAACGGACACCCTTGGAAAGGGAGATGTCGTGAGCAACGAGAGCCTGGCCAACCTGCTCAAGGAAGAACGCAGGTTCGCGCCGCCCGCCGACCTGGCAGCGCACGCCAATGTCACCGCGGAGGCGTATGAACAGGCCAAGGCTGACAGGCTCGGCTTCTGGGCCGAGCAGGCCCGCCGGCTGACCTGGGCCGAGGAACCGACCGAGACGCTGGACTGGTCGAACCCGCCGTTCGCGAAGTGGTTCAAGGACGGCCGGCTGAACGTCGCGTACAACTGCGTGGACCGGCACGTGGAGGCCGGGCACGGGGACCGCGTCGCCATCCACTTCGAGGGGGAGCCCGGCGACAGCCGCGCGATCACCTACGCGGAGCTGAAGGACGAGGTCTCCAAGGCCGCCAACGCCCTGCTGGAGCTGGGTGTGCGCAAGGGCGACCGGGTCGCCATCTACATGCCGATGATCCCGGAGACCGCGATCGCGATGCTGGCCTCGGCCCGGATCGGCGCGGCCCACTCGGTCGTCTTCGGCGGCTTCTCGGCCGACGCGCTCGCGACCCGGATCCAGGACGCGGACGCCAAGGTCGTCATCACCTCCGACGGCGGCTACCGGCGCGGCAAGCCGTCCGCCCTCAAGCCGGCCGTGGACGAGGCGATCGGCAAGGTCGACAACGTCGAGCACGTGCTGGTGGTGCGCCGTACGGGCCAGGAGGTCGCCTGGACCGAGGGCCGCGACCTGTGGTGGCACGAACTGGTGGACCGCCAGTCCGCCGACCACACCCCGGAGGCGTTCGAGGCGGAGCACCCGCTGTTCATCCTCTACACCTCCGGTACGACGGGGAAGCCGAAGGGCATCCTGCACACCTCCGGCGGCTACCTCACCCAGACGGCCTACACCCACTGGGCGATCTTCGACCTCAAGCCGGAGACGGACGTGTACTGGTGCACGGCCGACGTCGGCTGGGTCACCGGGCACTCGTACATCGTGTACGGCCCCCTGGCCAACGGCGCGACGCAGGTCATGTACGAGGGCACGCCGGACACCCCGCACCAGGGCCGGTTCTGGGAGATCGTGCAGAAGTACAAGGTCACGATCCTCTACACCGCGCCGACCGCGATCCGGACGTTCATGAAGTGGGGCGACGACATCCCCGCCAAGTTCGACCTGTCCTCCCTGCGTGTCCTCGGCTCGGTGGGCGAGCCCATCAACCCCGAGGCGTGGGTCTGGTACCGCAAGCACATCGGCGCCGACCGGACGCCGGTCGTGGACACCTGGTGGCAGACCGAGACCGGCGCCATGATGATCTCGCCGCTGCCCGGTGTCACCGAGGCCAAGCCGGGCTCCGCCCAGCGTCCGCTGCCCGGCATCAGCGCCACCGTCGTCGACGACGAGGCGAACGAGGTACCGAACGGTGGCGGCGGCTACCTGGTCCTGACCGAGCCGTGGCCGTCGATGCTGCGCACCATCTGGCGCGACGACCAGCGGTTCCTCGACACCTACTGGTCCCGCTTCGAGGGCAAGTACTTCGCCGGGGACGGGGCGAAGAAGGACGACGACGGGGACATCTGGCTGCTGGGCCGGGTGGACGACGTGATGCTCGTGTCCGGGCACAACATCTCCACCACCGAGGTGGAGTCGGCGCTCGTCTCGCACCCGTCGGTCGCGGAGGCCGCCGTCGTGGGCGCCGTGGACGAGACCACCGGCCAGGCCATCGTCGCCTTCGTGATCCTGCGCGGCACCGCCTCGGAGAACGAGGCGCTCCTCGGTGAGCTGCGCGACCACGTCGGCGCCACGCTCGGCCCGATCGCCAAGCCCAAGCGGATCCTGCCGGTGGCTGAGCTGCCGAAGACCCGCTCCGGCAAGATCATGCGCCGGCTGCTGCGGGACGTCGCCGAGAACCGCCAGCTGGGAGACGTCACCACCCTGACCGACTCCACGGTCATGGACCTGATCCAGGCCAAGCTGCCCGCGGCGCCCAGCGAGGACTGAGCGACACGGGACTGAGCGTCCCCCCGAGGGGCACCCGGACGGCGAACGTGCCGGGTGCCCCTCGGGCGTCTACGGTGAAGATCACCGGACCCGCGTCACCGAATCCGTGGGACCAGCGCCACCGGGCCTCGCTCCGGCACTTTAGGTAAAGTAAACAAAGTGCCGTACGTGCCCTACGACGCGGCACGCAAGGTGCGCCGGGAAGTCTGGTCGGCAAGTGAGTTCCGCCTGCCCCCGGAGGTCTCCCGTGACCGCGCCCCGCACCGCCTCCCACACCGTGGCCCGCAAGGTCCTCGGCCGTCTGTCCCTGCCCGAGCGGACCTTCGTCACGGACGCCCTGCGCACCGAGACCGTCGGCGGCGTACTGCTGCTCCTCGCCGCCCTGGCAGCGCTGGCCTGGGCGAACGTACCCGGCCTGCAGCACGCCTACGAGACCGTCGCCGGCTTCCACTTCGGCCCCGCCGCCCTGGGACTGCACCTCTCCGTCGCCCACTGGGCCGCCGACGGGCTGCTCGCCGTGTTCTTCTTCGTCGCCGGGATCGAGCTGAAGCGCGAGCTGGTCGCGGGCGACCTGCGCGACCCCAGGGCGGCGGTGCTGCCCGTGGCGGCGGCGCTGTGCGGGATGGCCGTACCGGCGCTGGTGTACACGCTCACCAACGTCACCGGAGGCGGCTCGGTCCGGGGCTGGGCGGTGCCCACCGCCACCGACATCGCCTTCGCGCTCGCCGTCCTCGCGGTCATCGGCACCTCGCTGCCCAGCGCCCTGCGCGCCTTCCTGCTGACCCTCGCGGTCGTCGACGACCTCTTCGCGATCCTGATCATCGCGGTCTTCTTCACCGACCGGCTGAACCTCGCCGCGCTCGGCGGGGCCGTGGCCGGCCTCGTCCTCTTCTGGCTGCTGCTGCGCAGCGGCGTACGCGGCTGGTACGTGTACGTGCCACTCGCGGTCGTCGTCTGGGCGCTGATGTACAACAGCGGCGTGCACGCCACCATCGCCGGTGTGGCGATGGGCCTGATGCTGCGCTGCACCACCCGGGAAGGTGAGGAGCGCTCGCCGGCCGAACACGTCGAGCATCTGGTGCGCCCCCTGTCGGCCGGGCTCGCCGTACCGCTGTTCGCGCTGTTCAGCGCCGGTGTGTCGATATCCGGCCCGGCGCTCGGGGACGTGTTCACCCGGCCGGAGACGCTCGGCGTGGTGCTCGGCCTGGTCGTGGGCAAGACGCTCGGCATCTTCGGCGGCACCTGGCTGACCGTCCGCTTCACCCGGGCGCAGCTCAGCGACGACCTGGCGTGGGCCGACGTCTTCGCGGTGGCGTCGCTCGCCGGGATCGGCTTCACGGTCGCGCTGCTCATCGGCGAGCTGGCCTTCGACGGCGACACGGTGCTGACCGACGAGGTCAAGGCGGCCGTCCTCACCGGCTCGCTGATCGCGGCGGTGTGCGCCACAGTGCTGCTGAAGCTGCGCAACGCCAAGTACCGCAGGCTGTGCGCGGAGGAGGAGCGTGACGAGGATCTCGACGGCATCCCGGACATCTACGAGCAGGACGACCCGGCGTACCACCTCCGGATGGCCGAGATCCACGAGCGCAAGGCCGCCGAACACCGGCGGCTGGCCGCCGAGCGGGCGGCCGAGGGGCGCCACGGGCTTGCCGAAGTACCGGGCGGGGCAGGCGAGGAGGACGGTCGTCCGGCATGATCTGACGAGACGGTACAAATCAAGACGGTACGCAAGACGGTACGTAGGACCCACGAGAGACCTCTGAGGGAGAACGCGATGAGCGCACCCGACGGCAGCCCGGTCGGCGCCGAACGCAGCATCGGCCAGCTGTTCGCCTCGGCGACGACCGAATTGTCGGCGCTGGTGCACGACGAGATCGCGCTGGCCAAGGCCCAGCTGAAGCAGGACGTGAAGCGCGGCGCGGTGAGCGGCGGCGCCTTCTCCGTGGCGGGCGCGGTGCTGGTGTTCTCCCTGCCGATGCTCAACTTCGCGCTGGCGTACGGCATCCGCACCTGGAGCGGCTGGAACCTGGCCGTCTGCTTCCTGCTGTCCTTCGCGGCCAACGTCCTGGTCGCCGGCCTCCTCGCCCTGATGGGCGTGACGTTCGCGAAGAAGGCGAAGAAGGGCCAGGGGCCGCAGAAGGTGGCCGCCTCGATGAAGGAGACCGCGGGCGTCCTGCAGAACGCCAAGCCGCACCCGCGCCGGGAGCTGCCCGAGGAGCAGGGTCCCGCCGCCATCGAGGCTGTGGCACGCTCGTCGTCATGACGGACCCCGCCGCCCCCTCGGCCGTACGGATCGAAGGTCCCTGGAGTCACAGGGACGTCGCCGCCAACGGCGCGCGCTTCCACATCGCCGAACTCGGCGACGGCCCCCTGGTGCTGCTCCTGCACGGCTTCCCGCAGTTCTGGTGGACATGGCGGCACCAGCTGACCGCGCTGGCCGACGCGGGCTACCGGGCGGTGGCGATGGACCTGCGGGGCGTCGGCGGCAGCGACCGTACGCCCCGCGGGTACGACCCCGCCAACCTCGCGCTGGACGTCACCGGTGTCATCCGCTCGCTCGGCGAGCCGGACGCGGCGCTGGTCGGCCACGACCTCGGCGGCTATCTGGCGTGGACGGCGGCGGCCATGCGGCCCAAGCTCGTACGGCGCCTCGCCGTGGTGTCGATGCCCCATCCGCGGCGCTGGCGCGCGGCGATGCTGCGGGACGCCCGGCAGACGGCCGCCAACTCCTACATCTGGGGGTTCCAGCGGCCCTGGATCCCCGAGCGCCAACTGACCGCCGACGACGGCGCGCTGGCGGGCCGGCTGATCCGGGACTGGTCCGGGCCGCGGCCGCCGGAGGACGCGGCCGTGGAGGCGTACCGGCGGGCGATGTGCATCCCCTCGACCGCGCACTGCGCGATCGAACCGTACCGCTGGCTGGTGCGTTCGCTGGCCCGCCCGGACGGGGTGCAGTTCTACCGCCGGATGAAGCGGCCGGTGCGGGTGCCGACGCTGCATCTGCACGGCTCGCTGGACCCGGTGACCCGTACGCGCAGCGCGGCCGGTTCGGGCGAGTACGTCGAAGCGCCGTACCGCTGGCGGCTGTTCGACGGTCTCGGTCACTTCCCGCACGAGGAGGACCCGCGGGCGTTCTCCACCGAGCTGATCAACTGGCTCGGGGATCCCGAGCCCGACCGGTGACGGTCGGGTGCCGGAACTGTGCGGGGAGTATCCGGTTCCTGGACAGTTGTCCCCCGAACGGCCACATGCCTGCCGCATAGGCCAATTGGGGGGCGCGCGGGCGGTTATCGACCTTGGGGCGGGGGCACACGTCGGGGTATGGGCTGGACGCACGACTACAGTGACGCACCCCGCACCCGTCGCTCGGCCACAGGCCTGGGCACGGCTCAGCGCGGCACCCCGCAACTCGCGGAAACCGACCTCCGGGTGGGAATCCCGCGCATCCTGCGCCGCCGGGCCCGCTGGGTCTCGGTGCGCCTGCGTCACCCGCGGGGCTGAACGCCCCCGCGTCGTCCTACAGGGCGCAGCTGTCCGTACCCACCTGCTCGTTCGCCGTACGGCCCCGCTCGATGTCGGACCGGATCTCGTCCACCGTCAGGGCGTAGCCGGTGTCCGCGTCGTCGAGGGACTTGGCGAAGACCACGCCGTACACCTTGCCGTCCGGCGTGAGCAGGGGGCCGCCGGAGTTGCCCGGACGGACGGTGGCGTACAGGGAATAGACGTCCCGGCGGACCGTGCCGCGGTGGTAGATGTCCGCCCCGTCGGCCTCGATGCGCCCGCGCACGCGCGCGGCGCGCACGTCGTACGCGCCGTTCTCCGGGAAGCCCGCGACGATCGCGTCGTCGCCGCCGGTCGCGTCCTGGGTGCTGAACCGCAGCGCGCTCGCCCTCAGGTCCGGTACGTCGAGTACCGCGATGTCGCGCCTCCAGTCGTACAGCACGACCCGCGCGTCGTACTTTTGGCCCTCTCCGCCGATCTGCACGCGGGGCGCGTCGACCCCGCCGACGACGTGGGCGTTGGTCATCACGCGGCGGTCGGCGAAGACGAAGCCGGTGCCCTCCAGGACCTTGCCGCAGCTCTGGGCGGTCCCGGTGACCTTGACGATGGAGCGCTGGGCGCGGAAGGCGACCGGGCTGTGCGCGAGGGCCGGGTCGGGCGGCCGGACGTCGGGAATGGGCTCGTTGGCGAAGGGGCTGAACACCTGCGGGAAGCCGTTCTGCGCGAGGACCGCGGAGAAATCGGCGAACCAGGTGTCGGCCTCGGCGGGCAGCGCCCTGCGGACCCCGTGGAGCACCTGGGAGCCGCGGACCTCGTTGCGCAGTGTGGGCAGGGTCGAACCGGCGAGGGCGGAGCCGATCAGCCAGGCGACCAGCAGCATCGCCACGACGTTGACCAGCGCGCCGCCGGTGGCGTCCAGGGTGCGGGCGTGGGTCCAGGTGATGTACCGCCGGAGCTTGTTGCCGAGGTGCGTGGTCAGGGCCTGGCCGACGGAGGCGCAGACGATGACGACGACCACGGCGATGACGGCGGCGGTGGTGCCGACGTCCGCCTTGTCGGTCGCGGCGTCCCAGACCACGGGAAGCGTGTACACGGCGACGAGGCCACCGCCCAGGAACCCGATCACCGACAGGATGCCGACGACGAAGCCCTGGCGGTAGCCGACGACCGCGAACCACACGGCCGCGACCAGCAACAGGATGTCCACCACGTTCACAAGCGACACCCTGTCATGCGCGCCAGTCGAGCGGGACCTCACGCCCCCGGTCCCAGGGCCGCTCCCAGCCCGCGAAGTGCAGCAGGCGGTCGATCACTCCGGCAGTGAACCCCCAGACCAGGGCCGATTCGACCAGGAACGCCGGACCGGTGTGGCCACGGGGGTGGACCGCGGTGACGCGGTGGGCGGGGTCCGTGAGATCCGCCACGGGGACGGTGAAGACCCGCGCGGTCTCGTTCGGATCGACCACGCCGACCGGGCTGGGCTCACGCCACCAGCCGAGCACCGGCGTGACGACGAAACCGCTGACCGGGATGTACAGCCGCGGCAGCACGCCGAAGAGCTGCACACCCGACGGGTCGAGCCCGGTCTCCTCCCGCGCCTCGCGCAGCGCGGCCCGCAGGGGGCCGTCGCCCTGCGGATCGCCGTCCTCCGGGTCCAGCGCGCCGCCCGGGAAGGACGGCTGCCCGGCATGGGAACGCAGCGACCCCGCGCGCTCCATGAGCAGCAGCTCGGGACCGCGCTCCCCCTCGCCGAACAGGATCAGCACGGCCGACTGCCGGCCCGAGCCGTTCTCCGGCGGCAGGAAGCGGCTCAGCTGGAGCGGCTCGACCGTCTCGGCGGCCCGCACGACGGGCTCCAGCCAGTCCGGCAGGCCTTCCTTGCTGAGCGTCACCGGACCGCCCTGTGTCTCGCTCGCCCTCGTCATCGCCACCCCCGTCGCTCCACCCTCTCCAACGCCCCAGGCCTCCGAGATCGTTCCGTCTGCCACGCCGGAGGCCTCCGAGACCGCTGTGTCACGCGGCCCCCAGCGGGGGCGCAGGAGTACCGCCCGCGTCGAGGTACGCCTGCGGGGGCTTGAGCCGCTGCCCCGGGAAGCCGCCCTTCTCGTACTTCAGCAGCTTCTTCGCCTTCTCGGGGTCGGTCTCGCCCTCGCCGTAAGCCGGGCAGAGCGGTGCGATGGGGCAGGCGCCGCAGGCGGGCTTGCGGGCGTGGCAGATGCGGCGGCCGTGCCAGATCACGTGGTGGGACAGGTCCGTCCAGTCGCTCTTCGGGAAGAGCGCGCCGACGGCGGCCTCGATCTTGTCGGGGTCGGTCTCGTCGGTCCACTGCCAGCGCCTCACCAGCCGCTGGAAGTGGGTGTCCACGGTGATCCCGGGGCGGCCGAAGGCATTGCCCAGGACGACGAAGGCGGTCTTGCGGCCCACGCCGGGCAGCGTGACCAGCTCCTCCAGCCTGCCGGGCACCTCGCCGCCGAAGTTCTCGACGAGCGCCTTGGAGAGCCCTATGACCGACCTGGTCTTGGCACGGAAGAAGCCGCAGGGGCGCAGGATCTCCTCGACCTCCTCCGGGTTGGCGGCGGCGAGGTCCTCGGGCGTGGGGTACCTGGCGAAGAGGCCCGGGGTGGTCTGGTTGACGCGCAGGTCGGTGGTCTGGGCCGACAGGACGGTGGCGACCAGGAGCTGGAAGGGGTTCTCGAAGTCCAGCTCGGGGTGGGCGTACGGGTACACGTCGGCCAGCTCGCGGTTGATCCGGCGGGCGCGGCGGACCAGGGCGGTGGAGGACTCGCCGGACGGCGGCGTGACGGCGATCTTCTTGACCGTGGCGGCCTTCTTGGCGGGCTTCCCGACGGTTGCGTCCGTCTTCACGGCGACGGGGGGCTTCTTCGCCACGGCGGGGGTCTTCGTCACGCCGGCGGGGGCTTTCTTGGCGGCGGGGGGCTTCTTCGCGCCGGCGGCAGCCTTCTTCGCGCCGGCGGCAGCCTTCTTCGCGCCGGCAGGAGTCTTCTTCGCGGCGGCGCGAGCCGGGGCCTTCGCGCCCGCGGCCGAGGTCTTCCCGGCGGCGGCCGGGGTCTTCTTCGCCGCCGGCGGAGCCTTCTTCACCTCGGTCGAAGCCCCCTCCTCGACAGCAGGAGTCTTTTCAGATGATTTGCCTGTTTTATTACTTCCTCCGGGGTTCTGTTCGCCCACAGCGGAATCCCGACGTGCAACCACCCGCCCAGCCCCCTTGGCCTGTGCTCTCACCGGCTTTTTGGACACCCGGCCAGCCTAAAGCCCGGCACCGACATCCGCCCCGGGCCCGTCCCAGCGGCCCCCGATTGGACCCCTGACGCTTACCCCGGGACACCTGTGCGGCATCCTTGTGACAGATCACACTGTTTGGACCGTCCGGCAAAATGGGGAACACGGTCCCCTGGCACACGGGGGAGCAAGATCCCCTGAGCAGGTCGACAAGGAGAGAACTCGTGGACGACGTTCTGCGGCGCAACCCGCTCTTCGCGGCTCTCGACGACGAGCAGGCCGCGGAGCTTCGCGCCTCCATGAGTGAGGTGACCCTCGCCCGCGGCGACTCGCTGTTCCACGAGGGCGACCCCGGGGACCGGCTGTACGTCGTCACCGAGGGCAAGGTCAAACTGCACCGGACTTCCCCCGACGGCCGCGAGAACATGCTCGCCGTCGTCGGCCCCGGCGAGCTGATCGGCGAGCTGTCGCTGTTCGACCCGGGCCCCCGCACGGCCACCGCGACGGCGCTGACCGAGGTCAAGCTGCTCGGTCTCGGCCACGGCGACCTCCAGCCCTGGCTGAACGCCCGCCCGGAGGTGGCCGGCGCCCTGCTGCGCGCCGTCGCCCGCCGTCTGCGCAAGACCAACGACGCCATGTCCGATCTGGTCTTCTCCGACGTCCCCGGCCGTGTGGCGCGCGCCCTGCTGGACCTGTCCCGCCGTTTCGGCGTGCAGTCCGAGGAGGGCATCCACGTCGTCCACGACCTCACCCAGGAGGAGCTGGCCCAGCTGGTCGGCGCCTCCCGCGAGACCGTGAACAAGGCACTGGCGGACTTCGCCCAGCGCGGCTGGCTCCGCCTGGAGGCACGGGCCGTGATCCTGCTGGACGTGGAGCGGCTCGCGAAGCGCTCCCGCTGACCCCAGCGGCCCGCCGGGCGCTCCCGCCGCCCCCGGTCCCGGCCGTACGCCCCGGGGGCCCGCTTCACGGAAGCCGGCCCCCGCTGTCGTGACCACGGGCGGCCGTCGGCCGCCCGCGCCGGAAAACCGCCTGCCTCAGGGCCTGGGCGGAGGGCACAGTGGCCCCATGCCCGACACCGCCCCCGTGCCCGAGCCCGGCCCCGCGCCCGGAACCACGCCCCGCCCGGGCCTCGACGCCCAGGGGTACTTCCTCCGCGAAGGCTCCCTCGCGCGCGTGCAGCCCGCCTTCGACGCGGTCGTGGCAGCCGCCCGCGACCGGCTGCCGGCCGTTCTCGGCGCCCGTCTGCACAGTGCCTACCTCTACGGGTCGATCCCGCGCGGCACCGCGCGCGTGGGACGCAGCGACCTGGACCTGCTGGTCGCCCTGCGCGAGGAACCGGACGACGCCGACCGGGCCGCCGTACGCGCCCTCGGCGAGGCGCTCGACGAGGAGTTCGAGCAGATTGACGGCGTCGGCACCCTGCTGTACAGCCGGGAGCGGCTGCTCAGCGACCTGGAGCGGTACGACCTGGCCTGGTTCGTCGCCTGCCTGTGCACCCCGCTGCTCGGCGACGACCTCGCCGCGCACCTGCCCCGCTACCGCCCCGACTCCCTGCTGGCCCGCGAGACCAACGGCGACCTCGCACGCCGGCTGCCCGGCTGGCGGGAGCGGATCGACGCCGCCGCGGACACCGAGGAGGCCCGCCGGCCCCTCGTACGGTTCATGTCCCGGCACCTCGTACGCACCGGTTTCACGCTCGTCATGCCCCGCTGGCAGGGCTGGACCAGCGACCTGCGGGAGATGGCCGGGGCGTTCGCCGCTTACCACCCCCGGCGCGCCGCACACCTGCGTACGGCGGCGGAGTACGGCTACGAGCCCGTCGGCGACCCGGACGTCCTGCGGTCCTACGTGGACGACCTCGGGCCCTGGCTCGCCGGCGAGTACGCGCGCGTGCACGGCACCAAGGCGCCCCGCCCGGACTAGGGCCTCTCCTTCGGATCAGGCCGGCTCCGGGCGACGGTGCCTGTCGGCCGACCCGAGCGGGGTCTGGTGCGTGCAGCCGCAAGGCGGAGGAGGGCGTCGACGCGAGGGGGGTCCCCCCGCGCGAGCGACGTCGAGCGTGGGACAGCCGGCAACCGACGACAACGCCGCAGATGCGCGTGCCAGACCCCGCGACCCCGGCAAGATCCGGAAGAAAGGCCCTAGATCAGCCCGTGCTCGCCGAGGTAGTCCATCTGGGCGCGGACCGACAGCTCCGCCGCCGGCCACAGCGAGCGGTCCACGTCGGCGTAGACGTGGGCGACGACCTCGGCCGGGGTGCGGTGGCCGTTCTCGACCGCGGTCTCCACCTGGGCGAGCCGGTGGGCGCGGTGGGCCAGGTAGAACTCGACGGCGCCCTGGGCGTCCTCCAGGACCGGACCGTGGCCCGGCAGGACGGTGTGCACGCCGTCGTCCACCGTGAGGGACCTCAGCCGCCGCAGGGAGTCCAGGTAGTCACCGAGCCGTCCGTCGGGGTGCGCCACGACCGTCGTACCGCGTCCGAGGACGGTGTCACCGGTCAGCACGGCCCGGTCGGCCGGGAGGTGGAAGGACAGCGAGTCCGCGGTGTGCCCGGGTGTCGGTACGACCCTCAGCTCCAGGCCGCCGACGTCGATCACGTCCCCGGCGGCCAGGCCCTCGTCGCCGAGCCTCAGTGCCGGGTCGAGGGCACGCACGCGCGTGGCGGTCAGCTCGGCGAAGCGGGAGGCGCCCTCGGCGTGGTCGGGATGGCCGTGGGTGAGCAGGGTCAGGGCTATGCGCTTGCCGGCCTTCTCGGCCGTGTCGACGACGTTGCGCAGGTGGCCGTCGTCCAGCGGGCCCGGGTCGATCACCACGGCCAGGTCGGAGTCGGGCTCGGCGAGGATCCAGGTGTTGGTGCCGTCCAGGGTCATCACGGAGGCGTTGGGCGCGAGCACGTTGACGGCCCGTTCGGTGGCCGGGCCCGAGAGCACACCGCCCCGGGGCTGGCCCGGCAGGACGTTCGCGTCGGTCATGCGGGGCCTCCACCGGTCGTCTCGGCGGGCGTCCCGGCGATCGCCTCGGCGGTCGGCCCGGCGGTCGCGGGAGCCTTCGTCGGAGCGGTCGGGACGTGCTTGGTGAACTCGTCGTGCCCGGGCCAGGACAGGACGATCTCGCCGTCCCTGAGGCGGGCCCGGGCCAGCACCGGGGTCATGTCGCGCGCGGGCGCGGCGGCCAGCGCCTCGGCCGCGGTGCCGTACGGGAGCAGCTGGCGCAGGGTCGCGACGGTCGGCGGCATCATCAGCAGCTCGCCCTTGTCGTACCCGGCGGTGGCGTCCCCGGGGCGGATCCACACCGTGCGGTCGGCCTCCGTGGAGGCGTTCCGGGTGCGCTGGCCCTCGGGGAGGGCGGCCACGAAGAACCAGGTGTCGTAGCGGCGGGCCTCGAACTCCGGGGTGATCCAGCGGGTCCAGGCGCCCAGCAGGTCCGAGCGCAGCACCAGGCCGCGCCGGTCGAGGAACTCGGCGAAGGACAGCTCCCGGGCGACCAGGGCGGCGCGGTCGGCCTCCCAGTCGTCGCCGGTGGTGTCACCGACGACCGAGTCCGGGTCGGGCCCGGCGAGCAGGACGCCGGCCTCCTCGTACGTCTCCCGCACGGCCGCGCAGACGATCGCCTGGGCGCCCGCCGCGTCGACGCCGAGCCGCTCGGCCCACCACGCGCGCGGGGGGCCCGCCCAGCGGACCCGGCGGTCGTCGTCCCGCGGGTCGACACCGCCCCCGGGGTACGCGTACGCGCCTCCGGCGAAGGCCATGGAGGCGCGTCTGCGCAGCATGTGGACGACCGGCCCGTCCGGGGTGTCCTTCAGCAGCAGCACCGTCGCCGCGCGCCTGGGGGACACCGGGGTCAGAGTGCCGTCCGCGAGCGCGCGGATGCGGTCGGGCCACTCCGGGGGGTACCACTGACCGTTCGCCATGGCCGGAGGCTATCCCGTGTAGGGCGAATGTTCGAGAGGTACCCGGGGCCCGTGGGAGCCGCCCCGGAGGACTACGGGACCAGCTCGACCTGGATCTCGACCTCGACCGGAGCGTCGAGCGGCAGCACCGCCACACCGACCGCGCTGCGGGCGTGCACGCCCTTGTCGCCGAAGACCGCGCCGAGCAGCTCGCTGGCACCGTTGAGGACGCCCGGCTGCCCGGTGAAGTCGGCGGCCGAGGCGACGAAGCCGACGACCTTCACCACGCGCGCGATGCGGTCCAGGTCGCCGACGACGGACTTCACGGCGGCGAGCGCGTTCAGCGCGCAGGTGCGGGCCAGGTCCTTGGCCTCCTCCGGCGTGACCTCGGCGCCCACCTTGCCGGTGACCGGCAGCTTGCCCTCCACCATCGGCAGCTGGCCGGAGGTGTAGACGTACACCCCGGACTGCACGGCCGGCTGGTACGCGGCCAGCGGCGGTACGACGTCCGGCAGGGTCAGTCCCAGTTCGGCCAGCTTGGCCTCGACCGCGCTCACGCGCCCTGCTCCGGCTTCTCCCGCTTCAGGTACGCCACGAGCGACTCCGGGTTGGGCCCGGGCACGACCTGGACCAGCTCATAGCCCTGGTCGCCCCAGCTGTCCAGGATCTGCTTGGTGGCATGGATGAGCAGCGGCACGGTCTGGTATTCCCACTTCTTGGTCATGGGGGCGACTGTAGCCGCTGTGACCCGGGGGGCCCGGCCGGCCACCACGCCCCCGTTATCCACAGCCTCCCGCGTGAGTGTCGGCCGGACTGGTTAGTCTCGAATACGTGAGCAGGCTCCAGGTCGTCAGCGGCAAGGGCGGGACCGGAAAGACGACGGTCGCCGCCGCACTCGCGCTGGCCCTCGCGACCGAGGGGAAGCGGACGCTTCTCGTCGAGGTCGAGGGTCGGCAGGGCATCGCCCAGCTCTTCGAGACGGAGGCACTTCCCTACGAGGAGCGGAAGATCGCGGTCGCTCCGGGCGGCGGCGAGGTGTACGCCCTCGCCATCGATCCCGAACTGGCCCTTCTGGACTACCTCCAGATGTTCTACAAGCTCGGCGGCGCGGGCCGGGCGCTGAAGAAGCTCGGCGCGATCGACTTCGCCACCACCGTCGCGCCCGGGCTCAGAGACGTCCTGCTGACCGGCAAGGCGTGCGAGGCCGTGCGCCGCAAGGACAGGTCCGGGAGGTTCGTGTACGACTACGTCGTCATGGACGCCCCGCCGACCGGCCGCATCACCCGCTTCCTGAACGTCAACGACGAGGTGGCGGGCCTCGCGAAGATCGGCCCGATACACAATCAGGCGCAGGCGGTGATGCGCGTGCTGAAGTCCCCGGAGACGGCGGTGCACCTGGTGACGCTGCTGGAGGAGATGCCGGTCCAGGAGACCGCCGACGGGGTCGCCGAACTGCGCGCGGCACGGCTCCCGGTCGGCCGGGTCATCGTGAACATGGTGCGGCCGGAGGTGCTGGACGCGGCCGATCTGGAACTCGTACGGACCGTGGAGCGTTCATCGGTGGCAGAGGCGCTCTCGGCGGCCGGTCTGGGCGGGGCCCGGCGCGGCGGGAACGCCGAGCGCCTGGTGGACCCGCTGCTGGAGCAGGCCGCGGAGTACGCCGAGCGGTACGCGCTGGAGCACGAGCAGCGCGCGGCCCTCGGCGAGCTGGACCTGCCGCTGCACGAACTGCCGTTGTTCGCCGAGGGCATGGACCTCGCGGGCCTGTACCAACTCGCCACCGAGCTGCGGAAGCAGGGGTTGTCATGAGTGCGGAGGAGACCAAGGCCCAGGACGCCGCCCGCCCTCGTCTCTCCCCCGCGCGCGTGCTCGACATCGACTCGCTGCTGGACGACCCGACGACGCGGATCGTCGTGTGCTGCGGCTCGGGCGGGGTCGGCAAGACGACGACCGCGGCGGCCCTCGGTCTCCGGGCGGCCGAGCGGGGCCGCAAGGTGGTCGTCCTGACCATCGACCCGGCCAGGCGGCTGGCCCAGTCGATGGGCATCGACTCCCTCGACAACGTGCCGCGCAGGGTCAAGGGCACCGACGGCGACGGCGAGCTGCACGCCATGATGCTCGACATGAAGCGCACCTTCGACGAGGTCGTGGAGGCGCACGCGGACCCCGAGCGGGCCGCCGCGATCCTGGCGAACCCCTTCTACCAGTCGCTCTCGGCGGGCTTCGCGGGCACGCAGGAGTACATGGCGATGGAGAAGCTGGGCCAGCTGCGGGCGAAGGACGAGTGGGACCTGATCGTGGTCGACACCCCGCCGTCCCGTTCGGCGCTGGACTTCCTCGACGCGCCCAAGCGGCTCGGCTCCTTCCTGGACGGCCGCCTCATCCGCCTGCTGACCGCCCCGGCCAAGCTCGGCGGGCGCGCGGGCATGGCGTTCCTGAACGCCGGCATGTCGATGATGACCGGCACGCTGGGCAAACTGCTGGGCGGTCAGCTGCTCAAGGACGTACAGACCTTCGTGGCCGCGATGGACACCACCTTCGGTGGCTTCCGTACGCGCGCGGACGCCACCTACAAGCTGCTCCAGGCGCCCGGCACGGCGTTCCTGGTGGTGGCGGCGCCGGAACGGGACGCGCTGCGCGAGGCCGCCTACTTCGTGGAGCGGCTGGCCGCGGAGAAGATGCCACTGATGGGCCTGGTCCTCAACCGGGTCCACGGCAGCGGCGCCGGCCGGCTGTCGGCCGAGCGGGCTCTCGCCGCCGCGGAAAATCTTGAGGACCCCCGCATTGTGGATCAGGCGGACGGGAAAGCTGGACTTCGTAACTCTCCCGACACGTACGGCAGTTCACAACCTCCCGCACCCGAGACCGCAGTCACCGCTTCCGAGGAAGGCTCCCCCGCCGACACGGACAGCTCCGTCGACCGGCTCACCGCGGGCCTGCTGAGACTGCACGCCGATCGCATGCAGGTGCTCTCCCGTGAGCAGCGCACGCGTGACCGTTTCGCCGCCCGCCACCCCGAGGTGGCGGTGGTCGAGGTGCCCGCGCTGCCCGGCGACGTCCACGACCTCGCGGGCCTCCGCGACATCGGACACCGCCTGGCGGCCGGACGACCGGAAGACACGGAGGCGTAGGCCAGGCGGGCGCGAGGCGGGCGCGCGGTACGCACCACGTGCGCAGTGGGCGCGGCGCGCACGGCACACGGACAGCACAGGGTTACGCGTGGGTGCTTCCGCGCTTTCGCGTGGCGTGGCGCGTGCGGCGGGCACGGCGCAGACAGCTCGCGGCGGCCGCCCCAAGGACTATGGGCCCGTGATGTGCCCGGGGACTACGCCCCGGGTGCGTGCCCTCAGCTGACCGCGGCGTAGTTCTCGTACACCTCGTCGTTGTCGAGGGGCACGATGCCGACGCCCCGCTCGTACTCCGAGCGGGCGGTTTCCAGCAGCCTGCGCCACGAGGTCACGGTGGGCCGCCGGCGCAGCAACGCGCGCCGCTCCCGCTCCGTCATGCCTCCCCACACGCCGAACTCGACGCGGTTGTCCAGCGCGTCCGCCAGGCACTCGGTGCGTACCGGGCATCCGGTGCACACCGCCTTGGCCCTGTTCTGCGCTGCTCCCTGAACGAACAGTTCATCCGGATCGGTAGTGCGGCAGGCAGCCTGCGCACTCCAGTCGGTTACCCAGCCCATACCGGCGCCGTCCTCTCCCGAATCGAGGCTCCCCCACGGCGGCAGCGGCATATTCACCGCCGCCAGTTGAGGACGTTACGGAAGGTGGGGACAGCGCAACACCCCCTGCGGGCCCAATCTTGAATGGCCCGAACGGACTATGGGTAAGCGGCAGATCACCCGCGGGAGTGAGCTGGCGACATACGCGATCTACCCGGCAAACGGGGACACTCGTGGTACGTCACACCGGACGCCAGGTGACACACGCGGCGGAACCGGACTCGCCCCTCTCAGGAGACGGAGCCCGTCCCCTGGGTGCGCCCTGGGAATCTCGGGCTACGTCCGGAACGATTCGGGGTAGCCGGACGTATGGATGGACGACCGCGCTGCTGTGACAGTCGAGAGCAGCTTAGGCCAAGGCCTGCGCGCGTGTCCGGCGAATGGGTACGGAGAGCCCGCCACTTTGCCGTGCCGTGACGCGGTCGCTCCTTCGGAACGCTCAACAGTACGGATTAGGCTGCCCCCATGCCAAAGAAGCGCCCGGGCGGCGGTTTGTCGCCCATGCAGCAGGCCGCCAAGTTCCTCGGCGTCAGTGTGCTCGCCGGAGCCGTGATGGCCGGTATCGCGCTGCCCGCTGCCGGTGCGCTGGGCCTCGCGGCCAAGGGCTCGGTCAAGGGCTTCGACGAGATCCCGGCCAACCTCAAGAGCCCGCAGCTGAGCCAGCGCACCACGATCCTGGACAGCCGGGGCGGCCAGATCGCGACCGTGTACTCCCGCGACCGCACGGTGGTCGACCTCAAGGACATCTCGCCGTACATGCAGAAGGCGATCGTCGCGATCGAGGACTCGCGCTTCTACAAGCACGGCGCCGTGGACCTCAAGGGCGTCCTGCGCGCCGTGAACAAGAACGCGCAGGAGGGCGGGGTCGCCCAGGGCGCCTCCACCCTCACCCAGCAGCTGGTGAAGAACTACTTCATCGAGGAGGCCGGCGACGACCCCACCAAGGTCGCCGAGGCCACCCAGCAGACCCTGGGCCGCAAGATCCGCGAGCTGAAGTACGCGATCCAGATCGAGGACAAGCTCGGCAAGAAGAAGATCCTCGAGAACTACCTGAACATCACCTTCTTCGGCGAGCAGGCCTACGGCGTCGAGGCCGCCTCCCAGCGCTACTTCTCCAAACACGCCAAGGACCTGAACGTCCAGGAGTCGGCGCTGCTGGCCGGCATCGTCCAGTCCCCGAGCCGGTACGACCCGGTGAACGACGAGGCGGAGGCCACCAAGCGGCGCAACATCGTCCTGCAGCGCATGGCCGAGCTGGGCGACATCTCCCAGAAGGAGGCCGACCAGGCCAAGGAGAAGCCGCTCGGCCTGCACACCAGCCGCCCCAAGAACGGCTGCATCACTGCCGCCAAGGGTGCCGGCTTCTTCTGTGACTACGTCCGCCAGGTCGTCCTCACCGACCCGGTCTTCGGCAAGACCAGGGAGCAGCGGGCCAAGCTCTGGAACCAGGGCGGCCTGACGATCCGCACCACGCTCGACCCGCAGGCCCAGAAGTCGGCGCAGGCCTCCATCAAGGACCACGTCTACAAGAGCGACGCGGTGGCCACCGCCGCGACCGTCGTCGAGCCCGGCACCGGCAAGATCCTCGCCATGGGCCAGTCCCGGCCGTACGGCGTCAACGTCAAGAACGACGAGACGACGATCAACCTGTCCGTGAACTCGGACATGGGCGGCGGCGCCGGCTACCAGCCCGGTTCCACGTTCAAGCCGATCGTCGCCGCGGCGGCCGTCGAGGGCGGCAAGCCCCCGACACAGGAGTACTCGTCGCCGTACGAGATGCCGTACCCGAGCCCGATCTCCGCGTGCGACGGCAAGGTGTGGCGCAACGACCCGTACCGGCCGGCCAAGCTGAAGAACGAGAACGAGTCCGAGCGCGGCCCGTACGGCATGGAGGAGGCGACCGCCAAGTCGGTCAACACCTACTACGTGCAGCTGATCAGCGACATCGGCATCTGTCCGGTCATCGACATGGCCAAGAAGATGGGGGTGAAGCGGGCCGACGGCCGCAAGATCGACCAGGCGCCGTCCATCGCCCTCGGCACCCAGGAGATGTCCCCGCTGACCATGGCGAACGCGTACGCCACCTTCGCCGCGCGCGGGATGTACTGCACCCCGGTCGCCATCGAGTCGGTCATGCGCAAGTCCGGCAGCGAACAGAAGTCCCTCCAGGTGCCCAAGTCGACCTGCTCGCGGGCGATGTCGGAGAACACCGCGGACACGGTCAGCACGCTCCTCAAGGGCGTGGTCGAGGACGGCACAGGCCAGGAGGCCGGCCTCGGCAGCCGCCCGAGCGCGGGCAAGACGGGTACGACGGATGAGCGCTTCGCGGCCTGGTTCGTCGGCTACACCCCGAACATGGCGGGTGCGGTGTGGGTCGGCGACCCGCAGCACAAGCGGAAGATGACCAACATCACCATCGGCGGCGTCCCGCACGCCAAGGTCTACGGCGGTGAGGTCCCGGGCCCGATCTGGCGCGACATGATGAGCGGCGCGTTGGAGGGCCAACCCGTGGAGGACTTCCATCTGATCGACATCCCGGACGACACCCACGAGGGGGATGATCAGGGAAAAGGACGCCGGGGGGACGACGGGAACAACGGGGACAACGGGGACACGACGGGACAGCTGATCGGCGGACTGATCGGCGGTCCGACGCAGGGGGGAGCGGCCGGCGGGGCAACCACGGGTGACGCGACCTCCGGTACGACCACCGGCACGACCGGCGGCACGTTCCCGACGCCGACGTTCTCCCTCCCCGAGCACTTCATCGAGGGCCAGACGAACGGCGGCAACAACGGGAACGGCAACGGCGGCGGCCGGCGCTGACCCGTTCGCCGTACGAGTTCGCCGTACGAGTTCGCTGCCACGACGGCGGGGGGGGGGGGGGGGGGGGGGGGGTGGGTGGGGGGGGGGGGGGGGGGGGGGGGGGGGGGGAGGGGGGGGGGGGGGGGAGGGGGGATGGGGGGGGGGGGTGTGGG
>NZ_JBVHWQ010000012.1:0-106326 GCF_055564315.1 Streptomyces sp. NPDC029151 | reverse complement strand
ACAAGAAAATACAACCACCCCCCCCCCCCCCCCACCCCCTCCCCCCCCCCCTCCCCCCCCCCCCCTCCCCCCCTCACCCCCCCCCCCCCCCCCCCCTCCCCCCCCCCCCCCCCCCGCCGTCGTGGGAAGCCGTGGGAAGGGCGCGGCTCGGCCAACCACCGCGGGCAGAGGCACGGCCCGCGGCCCCGCGAGAAGAAGTGAGCAGACGGACGCCTGACCGCCGTAGGGCGAGACGCGCCCCGCCGCCGTAGACGAAGACCGAGCTGCGCCCCACCGCCATAGACGAAGACCGAGACGCGGCCCCGCCGTCGTAGCGGAAAGGCCCCGCCGGAGAGCCGTCGTGGAAGAAGGCCTCGCCGGGGGAGCCGTCGTAGCGGAAAGGCGGGCGCTCAGCCGCCCTGGAGCAGCTTCTTCACCGCGGCGGCGACCCGGCCGCCCTCGGCCTGGCCGGCCACCTTCGGGTTCACGATCTTCATGACGGCGCCCATGGCCCGCGGCCCCTCGGCACCGGAGGCCTTCGCCTCCTCCACGGCCTGGGCGACGATCGCGTTCAGCTCGTCGTCGGACAGCTGCTTGGGCAGGTACTCGGCGAGCACCTCGCCCTCCGCCTTCTCCCGCTCGGCCTGCTCGGCACGGCCACCCTGCGCGAAGGCGTCCGCGGCCTCCCGGCGCTTCTTCGCCTCGCGGGTGATGACCTTGAGCACCTCGTCGTCCGACAGCTCCCGCTTCTCCTTGCCGGCGACCTCCTCCTTGGTGATCGCGGCGAGCGTCAGCCGGAGCGTGGAGGAGCGCAGCTCGTCGCGCTCCTTGATCGCGGCGTTGAGGTCGTCGTGCAGCTTCGACTTGAGCGTGGTGGTCATGGCCCGATTGTCGCAGGTGTACGCCCGGCGACGCCCGCCCATTTAACCGGCGGCCGGTCTCACACCGGCCAACCGGTCTGACACGATGGAGACATGCGCGCGCGATACGGAATTCCGCTGGGAATCGTGGCGGCCGGCACTGCCGGCCTGGTGTATGCGGCGGGCTTCGAGGCCCGCTCCTTCCGTCTCCGACGGGTCACCGTCCCGGTCCTGCCCCCGGGCATGCGCCCGCTGCGTGTGCTGCAGGTCTCCGACATCCACATGGTGAGCGGGCAGCGCAAGAAGCAGCGCTGGCTGCAGTCGCTGGCCGGGCTGCGCCCGGACTTCGTGATCAACACGGGCGACAACCTGTCGGACCCCGAGGGCGTACCCGAGGTCCTGGACGCGCTGGGCCCCCTGATGGAGTTCCCGGGCGCGTACGTCTTCGGCTCGAACGACTACTACGGCCCCCGGCCCCGCAACCCCGCCCGCTACCTGCTGGAGAAGGTCCAGGGCAAGCACGGCCTGAACGGCAACCCGCCGGTCGTCGGCGCGGTCCACAACCCGTGGGAGGACCTCCGGGACGGCTTCGACACGGCGGGCTGGCTGAACCTCACGAACACGCGCGGCGTGCTGAAGGTCGAGGGCGTCTCCATCGAGCTGACCGGCCTGGACGACCCGCACATCAAGCGCGACCGCTACGCCCAGGTGGCCGGCGGCCCGTCCGGCACGTACGACTTCTCGCTCGGCGTGGTCCACGCGCCGTACCTCCGCGCCCTCGACGCGTTCACGGCGGACGCCTATCCCCTGGTCCTGGCCGGCCACACCCACGGCGGCCAGGTGTGCATCCCCTTCTACGGCGCCCTGGTCACCAACTGCGACCTGGACACCGACCGCGTGAAGGGCCTCTCCACGCACACGGCGGAGGGCCGCACCTCCTACCTCCACGTCTCGGCGGGCTGCGGCACCAGCCGCTACACCCCCGTCCGCTTCGCGTGCCCGCCGGAGGCGACGTTGCTGACGCTGGTGAGCAAGGAGGGATGAGGGTGCCGTGAGGGGCGGTGCCTGAGGTAGGTGCCGCGAGGGGGCGCTGCCTGAGCAGTGCCACGAGGGGCGGGACCTGAGGTGGGCGCGCGACGCGTGGTACCTGAGGCGGGTGCCGCGAGGGGGCGGGCCTGAGACGGGTGCCGCCAGGGGCGTAACCCACCTGGACGAGTCCGCGTGGCCGCGCCCCTCCCCCGCTCCTAGCGTGAGGGCATGACCGCCCCGATACCCAGGGACATCCCGGACCTGCCCGCGGTCCCGGGCCCGCCCCTGCTGTTGCCCGCCCCGGTCCCGGCCGCGGCGGTGGTGGGCCCGGTCCGCCGCCCCGTGGCCGCGGTGTTCCGCCTCCTGACCGCCGTGGCGGCGGCCGGCGGCGTCGCCCTGGAACTCCTCATCGGCCCCCCGGCCCGCATGCTGAGCTACTTCAGCGTCCAGACCGGCATCCTGCTGGCCCTGGTCATGTTCCTGTCGGCGACCCGGGCCTGGCGGGCCCGCCGCCCGCTCCCCCCGGCGGTGACAGGCGCCGGACTCCTCTACGCCCTCACCTCGGCGCTGGTCTACCACCTGCTCCTGGGCCACACGACGCCCCCGTTCTCGATGACCGGCGCGACGACGCCCCCCGAGCGCTGGCACGCCCAGTGGGCGGCCCTCCAGGTCCTGCACACCCTGGTCCCGGCAGCGGCCCTGCTGGACTGGCTCCTGCTCACCCCCGCACCCCGCCTCCACCTGCGCCAGACGGCGGCGTGGCTCCTCTACCCCCTGGCCTACCTGACCTTCTCCCTCACCCGGGCCGCCTTCCTGCCGCCCACCAGTCCGTCGCGCTACCTCTATCCCTTCCTGGACGCGACGGCCCACGGCTACCGGAGCACCCTGGCCAACGCCCTCCTCCTCGGCCTCGCGATCTACGCCCTGGCCGTTCTCCTGGTGGCCCTGGACCACACCCGCCCGACCCCGGTCCGCCACGGCGTCTGAACCGGATTTCGTCTCCGGCCACCAGTGGGCTAAAGTAAACGACGTCGCCGCGGGAAGCAGCGACACCGGGGTGTAGCGCAGCTTGGCAGCGCGCTTCGTTCGGGACGAAGAGGTCGTGGGTTCAAATCCCGCCACCCCGACAGCCGAAATAGCAGATCAGCCACCTCCCAACGTTGGGAGGTGGCTGATCTGTTTCTGCGTGCGTGTCTCTCTGCGTGACTGACGCTTTCCGCGTGTCTACGACCGTCGCTCCTGCGTGCCGAAGATGCCGTCCATGACCACGGCACCGGTCTGGATCACGGGGCGGATCTGCTTCCGGTAGACCTCCTCGGTCACGGCGGTCCCGGGATGGCCGACGAGCCGAGTCGTGTTCCGTCCTCCGCCGATCGGCCGGGGCGGTGGTCCTCCGCTCCTTTCACGTTACGGGTGGGACGTCAGCGTGCCGGTGCCGAGACGCGAGCCGGTCGGGTCAGGCCGTTCCGGGATCGTGGTCCGCCTATGGTCGCGGGACGCAGGCGGATGTGAGCGTCGAGGCCGCCGCCGGGTGCGGTGTGGAGCGTGATGTCCCCGCCGGAGGCATGGACGAGGTGGCGGACGATGGGCAGACCGAGGCCGGTACCGTCGTGGTGGGAGTCCGAGGCTCGCCAGAAGCGGTCGAAGGCACGCTGCCTGTCAGCCGGGGACATCCCGGGGCCTTGGTCGACGATGTGGAGTTCGGCGGCGGGGCCGCGGGCGAGGGTGATGGTGGTCCCGGGTGGGGAGACGCGCAGGGCGTTGGCGAGCAGGTTGTCGATGATCTGCTCCAGTGCTCCGGGGATGGCCCAGACTCGGCCGATGGTCCGGCCGGTGACTGCGACGGTCACATGCTGTTCTTCGGCAAGGGGCTCCCACATGGCGGCGCGGTCGGCGATGACGGTGTCGAGGTCGACCGGTTCGGGTGTGGTGGCGGCGTTCTCCAAGCGGGCCAGGGCGAGCAGCCCCTGGACCATGCGGCTGAGGCGCTCGACCTCACCGATGCTCTCCTCCAGGCTTGGGTGGGCGCGCGGGTCGAGGTAGGGCTCGAAGTTCTCCAGGCGCAGGCGCAGTGCGGTGAGCGGCGTCTTGAGCTGGTGGGAGGCTTCGGCGGCGAAGGCGTGCTGGGCCTTGAGCAGGTGCTGGAGCCGGGTGGCGGTACGAGTGAACTGCGTCGCCAGGCGGCGGAGTTCGGGCGGACCGGTATGGGTGTCCGGCGGGCTGTCCAAGCGGCCGTCGGCGAGCTGCGTGGTGGCCGCTTCCAGGGTGCGCAGGGGTCGGGTGATCCAGCGGGCGAGGGCGAAGGCGACCAGCGCGACCAAGGCCAGGACGCAGGCGCCGGCAAGGGTCAAGGCCGCCCAGATGCGGTGCACCCGGGCGGTGACTTCGGCCATGGGGTAGGTCAGGCGCAGGGCGCCGCGGACGGTCGTGCCGGAAGAGCCGGGCATGGTCGCCGAGAGTGCGTCGTCGCCGGAGGTCACGGTCGGGGTGTTGCTCAGAGCCCGGGCGATGTCCGGCTCGGCGGAGAGGTCGGTGCCGACGGCGTCGCGGGCGCCGGAGTCCGCCAGTACGAGCCCTGCGCGGTCCGTGACCACGGCCCGGCCGCCGGTGCGTGTGGCGTAGTCGCCCACCAGGTCGGGCAGCGCGGCGAGATTGCCCTTCTCGATGTTCTCCTCAGCGACCTCGGCGAGCATGGAAGCGTCGCGTTCGACGCTCTGCGACGTACGAGAGATCTCGCCGCGGGCGTAGATCCAGCCGAGCGGGATCTCCAGGCCGGCCAGCACGAGCAGGGCCAGGCCGAGGTAGCTGAGCAGCAGGCGGCGGGTCATCCCTATGCCCTCGCGTCCGCGCCGTCGCCGGGGACGGTGAAGCGGAATCCTACGCCGCGCGTGGTGGTGATCCAGGCCGGATCACCGAGTTTGCGGCGCAGGGCGGCGACGTGAGCGTCCAGAGTCTTGGTGGGACCGAAGAAGTGCGGGTCCCACACCGCGTCCATGATCTGCCGGCGGGAGTGCACGGCTTCCGGGTCACGGGCGAGGTAGGCGAGCAGGTCGAACTCTCGGGGCGTCAAGGCGATCAGCTCCCCGTCGACGTGCACTTCGCGGGTACGGCGGTTGAGCGCCAACGCTCCCAAGCGCTGCTCTCCATCCGGCCGTTGTGGTGTCTCCCGTGCCTCGGAGGGAGTGGCCATCGCGTAGGGCTGGGCGTTGGCCCTGCGAGTGACAGCGCGAATACGGGCCACCAGCTCCCGTACCCCGAACGGCTTGGCGAGGTAGTCGTCGGCGCCCAGCTCCAGGCCGACGATGCGGTCGGCCTCCTCGCCCCGAGCAGTGATCATGATGATCGGCACGGCGGAACGGGACCGCAGGCTACGGCACACGTCCAGGCCGTCCATGTCCGGCAGGCCGAGATCGAGCAGGACCAGGTCCGGTGCACCCGTGGCATCGGCCAGGCCGGCAGCGCCGGTGCGGACGTGGTCCACGCTGAAGCCGTAACGCCCCAGGCCCTCGGTGAGTGGGCCCGCGATGCGGTCGTCGTCTTCGATGAGCAACAGGCGCATGGCGCCAGGTTCGCACAGCTGTACCAGGTGAGTTGTGCTGTTCATGGAAGCCGCCTGCGACTTGAGAGGCGAGGGTGCCGTCCGGCCGGGTCTGCGCGCTGGGAGGGACCGGCCGGACGGCACTCGGAGGGCGGTGACGAACCGGACCGGGAGGTCAGTGGTTGCGCTGACCGCCGGGAAGGTGAAACCAAAGCCGGCGAGCGCCCGGCAACCGACAGGGGCGAACTGTGCCGTAGGGCCGTCTCCATCCGCCCGCCCCTGCCGGGAGGAGCTGCCGTCGAATCACCGCTCGGCAGAACTCCGCTTCGAGGGTCGGCCGGCATCCGCTTCAGGGACGGGCATGTGTCTCAGCCGCCGTTCTCCGCGTCCTTCTCCTCGGTACCCTCCTGCTTGGTGCCGCTGACCTTGTACGACTTGTCGAGGTAGACCTCGACGGTCGAGCCGTCCGCCTTCTTGACCTCCACCGCGTACATGCCGGGCTTCTCCGCGTCCTCCTCGGACTTCACGACCGTGCCCGGGTACTTGGCCAGCGCCGCTGCCTCCGCCTTCTGCTTGACCTCGCCGGTCAGTGGCGGCTCAGGCTTGTCGTCACCGTCTCCCTCGTCGGCGGCCTGAGCTCCGCCCCCGTTCTGGGCCGACTGCTGGGTATCCGCGGCCTTCGAATCACCGGAGCCGGAGTCAGAGCCGCCGCCGCACGCGGTCAGGGCGAAGAGCAGGACGGCGACGGGAGCGGCGGCCAGGGCACGACGGGGCAGTGCGCGCATCAGTCATCTCCAGGTAATGGCGCTTCGGAGATCCGGGTTCGTGACCTCCGGGGGACGCCAACGACCCTAGGGAGACGACGTACATAGCCGGCCCAGCAAAAAGAGAGAGCAAGACCAGCAGACGACCAATCTTTCGCCACCCGTCCCAGGAGATCGACCCGTCAGCGGCAGGAAGAGACGGTCCGTAATCGAGGTCATCGCATGGCTCGCGTTGCCGCCGGCAGTACCACCGCGAGGACCTGAGTGGCGACGACCACCGAGATCAAGGCGGGAATCGAGTAGCCGTACAGGCCACCGGTCAGCGCGCCGCCGGCCAGGCTGTAGGAAGGTGCACGCTTCTTCCACCGACCGGACGGGAAACAGCGGGGAGCCAAGGTCACAGCGACGCCGGCTCCCTGGTCAGCAGGGGAGGTCGCACCGAGTCGTGATCGATGGGTTCAAACCCCGCCGCACGCGTCTCCGACCCGGAGATCATCCCGTCACGCCCGGAGCCGGCTCGGCTCGTCGGCGTCGGCGCGAGGTGGCGGCGGAGTTCGCCGGTGCTGCCCTCACGGCGTGAGGACGACCTTCTCGCAGTGGTCCTTCTTGTTCTTGAACAGGTCGTAGCCGGTCGGTGCCTCGGTCAGGGGCAGCCTGTGGGTGATGACCCGGGTGGGGTCGATCTTGCCCTGCTCGATCATGCCGAGCAGCGGCTTCATGTACTTGTGCACGTGGCACTGCCCGGTGCGCAGGGTCAGGGACCTGTTCATCCAGGCACCCGCCGGGAACTTGTCGATCAGTCCGCCGTAGACGCCGATGACCGACACCACGCCGCCGCTCCGGCAGGACAGGATGGCCTGGCGCAGGGCGTGCGGCCGGTCGGTCTCGGAGCGGACCGCCTGCTTGGCCCGGTCGTAGAGGTTCACGTGGGAGGCGCCGTGGGTGGCCTCCAGGCCGACCGCGTCGATGCACTTGTCGGGGCCCCGGCCGCCGGTGAGTTCGAGCAGGGCGGAGCGTACGTCGGTGTCCTCGAAGTTGACGGTGGTGTAGCCCTGGGCGGCGGCCATGTCGAGCCGGTAGGTCTCCTTGTCGATCGCGATGACCTTCTCCGCGCCCAGGACCCGGGCGCTGTCCATGGCGAACTGGCCGACCGGACCGGCGCCCCAGACGGCGACGACGTCGCCTTCCTGGATGTCGCACATGTCGGCGCCCATGTACCCGGTCGGCAGGATGTCGGACAGGAACAGCACCTGCTCGTCGGTGAGGTCAGACTCGATCTTGAGGGCGTTGGCGTCGGCGAGCACCACGCGGGCGTACTCGGCCTGGCCGCCGGCGAAGCCCCCGGTGAGGTGGGAGTAGCCGTAGATGCCGGCGGTGGGGTGGCCGAAGAACTTCTCCGAGATTCCCGCGTTGGGGTTGGTGTTCTCGCAGCACGAGTACAACTCGGCACGGCAGGACGCGCAGGCGCCGCAGGCGATGGGGAACGGCACGACGACGCGGTCGCCGACGCGCAGCTTGTCGCCGCTGATGCCGGAGCCGACCTCGACGATCTCCCCCATGAACTCGTGGCCCATGATGTCGCCCTTTTGCATGGTGGGGACGTAGCCGTCGAGCAGATGGAGGTCGGAGCCGCAGATCGCCGTCGCGGTGATCTTCACGATGGCGTCGCGGCTGTTCAGGATCGACGGTTCGGGAACGTCCTGCACCTCGACCGAGTTGCGTCCCGTCCAGCAGTTCGCCTTCATGCCAGGGCCTCCTTCAGTTCGTCCTCGGTCAGCGGCCGGGCCGGGTGCTGCGGGAACTCTCCGCGGGCCCGCTTGCCGCCGGGGGCGCCCTCGGAGCGGACGACCTCGCCGGTCTCCGCGATCTGCTTGAAGCGGCGCAGGTCGTCGTCCAGCTGCTGGTGCGGTTCCTCGCCGAAGTAGCGCGCCGCGGCCTGGCCCAGCGCCCCGCCGGGCAGGTCGTAGCGCAGGGCCACCCGGATCTCCGTGCCCCGGCCGCCGGGGGCGGGCTCGAAACGGACCTCGCCGGAGTTGTCGATGTCGGCGCCGTCCACCGACCGCCAGGCGATCAGCCGGCCGGCGACTTCCTCCGTGGTCTCGGCGTCCCATTCGACCGTCCTGCCGAACGGCGCGTCGGCCCGCCAGTGACTGGTGCGCGGGCCGGTGACGCGCACCTCCTCCAGGTGCGCCATGAAGTCCGGCAGCCGCTCCAGGTCCCTCCAGAGGGCGTAGACCTCGTCCGGGGGCCGGCTGACGGTGGTGGTCGCGGTCAGTTCCATGGGGGTGCTCCTACGGGTGCGGGTCACGGCCGCGTAGACGTCCGTGACCGTGAGGGCGGTGACCGCGGCGGTGGCGGCGACGGTGCGGCCCAGGCCGCGGCCGTTGTGGTTCCTCAGGGCCCGGGTCAGCACCGTCAGGTCCATGAGGTCGCCGCCGACGCGGCCCCAGAGCCAGGCGGGATGCGGTCGCCCCAGCAGCCCGGAGGCCGCCGCCAGCTCGCGCACACCGACGGCGGTCGTCGCCGAGCGGTGCCGGAAGGCGTCGCCCACGCCCAGGGCCCGGGCGAACCCCGCCGGGGCGACGACCTGGGGCACGCCCAGGAGCGCACTGGCCCAGCCGAGCCCGCGGACGAGCGGATCGTGCCGGAGGCGGGAGGTGGAACGGGTGTCTGTCTTCATGAGTGCTCCCCACGTGCGGTGAGGTGAACGGAAGGCGGGTCGCTCGAGCGTGAAGGCGGAAGGCGCGGAGCGAAGTGGACTACGGCGGAGTTTCCGCGTTGACCGCGGCCAATCCTCGGCTTCCGTCACCCACCGGCGTGGCACTGGTGAGCGGAGACGGTCGGCCGCCGTTGCCGGGTACGACAGGGGCGCAGGCGACGGCTGCCCGTCCAACCCCGTCCGCCCCCGGCCGGAGCCGGGTCGGCCGCCGCTCGTCGGCCGGCCGGTCCCGCTTTCCCGAGACCGGCCGGCCGGTCTCGGGGAAGCGGGCGGGCGGCGGCCCTGTGCTCCCTACCGCTTGTGGCCGTTGCCGTGTCCGTCGGGGTGCAGGACGACCTTGGTCCAGCCCTCGTCACGGGCGTCGAAGTGCTCGTAGGCGGTGGGGGCCTCGTCCAGGCCGAGCTCGTGGGAGACGACGAAGCTCGGCTCCGCCTTCCCGCCGGCGATCAGGTCCCGCAGGGCCCGGTTGTACTTCTTCACCGGCGCCTGCCCGGTCCCCATGTGCTGGCCCTTGAACCACATCTTCCCGAAGTCGATCGGGACCTTGCCCTGGGCCTCCAGCTCTCCCTGGGCCTCCGCGCCGCCGGGGTCCTGGGGCAGGAAGACGCCCACCACGCCGATGTGGCCCGTGAACCTGACCGAGTCGATCAGTCCGTTGAGCGTGAGGCTGGCGTCCTCGTTTCCTTGCGGGTCGTGTGCCTGGTAGCCGACGCATTCGCAGCCGTTGTCGGCGCCCAGACCGAGGGTGGCCTCCTTGACGACCTCCGCCGGGTCCTGTTCGGCGGTGTTGATGGGGATGGCCCCGAGTTCCTCCGCCTTGCGCAGCCGGTCGGGCTGGTGGTCGGCCGTCCAGACGCGGCCGGCGCCCTTGAGGAGGGCGGAGTAGGTCGCCATCAGCCCGACGGGACCGGCGCCGAAGACGATGGTCTGGTCGCCCGGCTTGACGTGCGCCATCTCGGTGGCGTGATAGCCGGTGGGGAAGATGTCGGCGAGCATCACGTAGTCGGTCTGCCGCTCGGCGGCGTCCTCGCCCAGACGCAGGGCGTTGAAGTCGCCGTAGGGCACGCGCAGCAGTTCCGCCTGGCCGCCCTGGTAGGGGCCCATGTCGGCGAATCCGTAGGCGGCGCCGGCGAGGGCGGGTTCCGGCTGCATGGTCAGGCAGTAGTTGGTCAGGCCCTGCTCGCACTGCTTGCAGAAGCCGCAGGCGATGTTGAAGGGCAGGACCACGTACTCGCCGACCTGGACCTTGCGGACGGCCGGGCCGACCTCCACGACCTGGCCCAGGTTCTCGTGGCCCAGGGTGCGGCCGGACTCGAACGAGGTGCGGCCCTCGTACATGTGCAGGTCCGACCCGCAGATGTTGGTGGTGGTGATCTTGACGATGATGTCGCAGGGGTGTTCGATCTTCGCGTCCGGTACGTCCTTCACTGTGACCGTTCGCGGTCCTTCATATACCGCTGCTTTCATGGTGACTTCCCTCGGTGTCGCGGCATGACCGCGGCACGGCGATGGTGAGGCGGCGCAAGGAGCCCGGCTCCCGGACGTTGCCGTGAGGGGGCCGTGGGTCCGGCACACCTCTGCGGGCCGTTCACCCGGATCAGGCGGAACGGTGCTTCGGCCGTCGGCCTGCTCGGCGGAGCGCCGGCACTCCGGCGGCGTGCGGTGCGGGTCCCCGTCGCCATGCGACGGAAACAACCCTTCCGGCGCGAACAGCTCTTCCGACGGAAACAGCTCTTCAGGCGGAAACAGCCCTCCCGGCGGAAACGACCTTTCATCGATCGATCAGCGGATGCGTCGCACTCGGACGGCCACCGGTCCGAGGCACGTCCGCGACTCAGTTCACCGGCTGGTCGTCGTGGTCGTCCGCCAGCATGCGGCGACGTTCCTGCTCCCGCTTGGAGAAGGCGGCTGCCCGGATCGCCTCGTCGCTCTCCAGACCGGATCCCAGCGCACCGCCCACCGTGGCGATCGACGCCACGAACCAGGACAGCGTCCAGTACTCCGTGGCGTGCAGCGGAGTCCGTGTCATCGAGGCGAAGACCTTGTCGTTGAGGATGAACAGCGCCCACACCATGTTGACGACCAGCAGACCCGCGTAACAGACGACCACGCCGATGCCCACGGTCACGACCGTGGACGCGTTGTAGAGAGCCGTCCTCTTCCTCTCCTCCGGCGAGTCGTCGGCTGACCGGTGCCACAGGTGCGCGTCCACGATCAACCAGCCGATCATGAGTACGACGGACCCGACCATGGCGATCACGAGGCGCAGCGTGCTCAGCGCCTCGGACAGGCTCCAGAGGGTGGAGTTCACGGTGGCGATGGCTCCCGTGGCGAGGGCGGCCGCCAGGGCTTTCGACAGGCCCGGAACCAGTCGCCAGGGCTGGTTGGCGCGGACCATACCGCCGAGGACCCTCAGGTAGCCGCCCGGCCCGCTGACGACGTACCGCAGATCGGCGGTCTCCTCCTCACCGATCGGGCCCGGGTGAACGGGTGCGAGACGGCTGACGAAGCGTCCCAGCGACTGGCGCTGCGCGGGTTCCCCGGCTCCGGCGGCTTGCCGGCTCGCCAGGCTGAGCACGGTCTCCTCCACCGCACGCAGGGCCCTCCCGCGGAACCGCAGACCCCCCAGCGACGGCAGGGACAGCAGGGCCACGCCGTGCTCGTGACTCAGATCCACCACGAGTTTGTGCCCGTGCGAGTGCAGCGGCAGATCGGTGAGGGCGACCACGATGTCCCAGTGCTCCGCACGCCTGCGGTCCATGATGCGGCGCGTCAGCGTCGACAGGTCCTCGGTCCCCCCGGTGAACGGCTCACTGACCACCTCGACGTCGAACCGTCGTCCTTGGCCCGACCTGTCGGCGAGTCGAGCAGGAAGCACCTCGGCCATGCGCCGCGCGATCTCCGTCGGCGCGTCCGGATCCGCCAGGAGAGTCACGACCGTCACGCCCTGCGAGGGCTCCCGCATGACCGGACCCTTCCCGTCGGCTGCCCCGCCGCTCACCGTGCTCCCAGGATGCCTCCGAGACGACGACGGCGCCCCCTGACAAGCTGCCGTCCGTCGGCGGGCGGACGATCGGGTCGCCGGCCCGGGGACCTCACCTGGTTCATTGGTCAAAAGGCGAACAAACCCTGATGAGTTGGAGGATGATCAATCCTCGAAGGTCCCGGTGGATTCGGGAAGCAGGCCATGGGGGGTCGGATGGGTAATCTCGGGCGGTATCAGGACATCACGACTGCGGCGAAGGAGGCTGGTGGCGTCGACATGCTCATCGATGCCATCAAGAAGGCCGCCGTGGATGACATGGCCCTGAAGCTGCGCGCACAAGGTGCCGGAATGGCAGTGGCCGGCACGCTGGTGGTCGGTGGAGCAGTCGCCGTGACCAGTCACTTCAGGGGCGCGAAGAAGGCCCGTAAGGAACGCGCCCAGGACGCTGAGAAGCTGCTGCGGGCGAAGCTTCGGGAACCGGAGGATGCGGAGGGGGGCGGTTCCTGAACGACGGCATGCCCCTGGCCGGAAGCCGGGGCATGTCTCCCGTGAGGTGCTGAGGGGACGGTGCCGGCGGGGGCAGAGGCCTCCTGCCGGTCCTCACCGGCACCGTCCCGCTGTTGAACGACATCAGCCCTGACAGCGACGACGTACGCCGTTGCCGCGCCGGTCGGTCAGGGGCCGACCGACGCGGCGGCCTGACCGTCCCGTCAGCCGAGAACGGAGGACGAGTCGCAGCCGAGGGCGGCCCGGGAGGCGACGGTGAAGGAGATGCTCCCGGTGTTCTCCCAGATGTTGTTGATGTTGGAGAACAGCCACCTCGTGGTCAGGCTGTGGTCGGCCGAGGAGAGGGTGGCCGTCCGGCCCTCCGTCCCGGGCCGGATCCGGAACCTCACCACGGTGTCGCCCAGCTTGTGCGGTGGTGTCTCCTGGGCGCTCAGGGTCGTCCCCGAGAGGCTGCCCGGCCCGGTCACCGATTCGACGTGGGCCACCGCCATGATCGAGGCGAGATCGACCCGGTGGACGTGGTGCTGCGCTCCCACGGGATTGCGTGTGGTGTCCGGTCGCCACCTGAACGTGAACGTCGACCCCGGCGCGATGCGTCCGCCGAACGGGTTCGGTGACGACGACTCGTGGATCACGCCCTCGCCCAGTCGGCTGCCGAACACGTTCCGCCAGTAGAAGCGGGGGTCGAGCCACGCGTTCCCCGGCTGGACGCACTCCGGCTCACGCACTGCCGTGGCCCGCGACGGCGCGGCAGGCCGCGCCGTCGGCGCCGTGGAGGCGTTCGCGGGAAAGGGGAACGACGACGTCAGCAGCATCGCCGCGATCAGCGCCCCCAGGGCATGTGCTCCCCGACGGCCCTGGCGGTTCTCTGTTCCGTGCACTCTTCGGCCCTTCCGTTCCTCTCTACCCGTCGGCGCGCCGGGGCCGTCAGTCCTCGTTGGGGTCGAGGACGCGGCCCTTGAGCTTGATCGGGTTGGCGGCGCCCACCTTGAGCTGGCCGTCGGTGTAGCGGCCCGGGGTCGCGCCGTCGACGGCGGTCACCTGGGCTCCGTAGCCGAGGCACTCCTGGTTGGTGGACAGGTACGGGTTGTGGGTGAAGGTCAGGGTGCGGCCGCCGTCGCCGAGGGTGCCCTGGGTGGTCTCCAGGTTCCCCTTCGCCTGGAGCGTGTTGACGTCGTGGTAGGCCCAGGAGAGCCAGCCGGTGAAGACGAAGCCGGTGGGTGCCTTCAGGGTGAAGGTGATGTCTCCGGGGTTCACCGGGTCGGGGACGGTGCTGAGGATGCCGAAGCTGAGGTGGGCCGGGACCCCGCCGGGGGCGTCCTCGACGATGCCCTGCTGAAGGATGTAGAGCTTGTTCTCGGAACCCGGCTGGACGGGAGCCTGAGTCTGCGTGGCCATGGTTGTCCCTTCTGTGGATGGATGTGCCCGCGAGAGCGGAGCGGATCCGCCGGTGGCGGTCTTGGGGACGGGCCCCGCTCCTGCCCCGCCGGGGGCGGAGCGGAGACGCGCGTCGTGGGCTAGGCGGACGTCGCGGAGTCGGCCGGCGGTGCGTGGTCGGCCAGGAGCGGGCCGAGGACGGACAGGGCGCCGAGGGCGATGTCCTCGTACAGGTAGAAGCCCGCCTCCAGCGGCGGCAGTCGGGCTTCGGGGTTCTCCGGGGCGGGGGTGCCGGTCTCGGTTCCGGCCCCGGGGGTGCGGGTGTCGTCGTTCCCGGTTCCGGCCCCGGGGGTGCGGGTGCCGTTCTCGGTTCCGGGCCGGGAGGCGGGGGCGCCGGTCTCGGTCCCGGGGCGGGAGGCGGGGGTGCCGTTCTCGGTCCCGGGCCGGGAGGCCGGGGTGCCGAGGAGGTCGGTGAGGTCCTGGGCGGCGCCCAGGAGGGTGCTGCGGGCGGTGGTGGTCAGCAGGCGCAGCGGGAGGTCGAGAACGCCGGCTGTGCGCTGGCCGGGGACCAGTTTCGTCGCCCCGGGGGCCTCGGCGGTGGCGGCGGCGAGCAGCTGCACGGGAAGCGTGCAGGCGGAGACGATCCGCTCGGCGGGCATCACGGGCGGCGGGTCGCCGTCGACCATGAGGTCCTCCCACTCCATCAGGTCGAAGAGGAACTGGCCGCCCTTGTAGAGGGGCCAGGGCCGGACGGTGTCGAGCAGGAGGCGGGCCCGTTCGGGGTCCTGGCGGCGCAGTGCCACGCCGTGTCTGGCCAGGGTGCACAGGCACGCCCGCAGGCTGCCGTTGACATGGCCGAGGAAGGCGAAAGCCCGGTGGTCGGTGGGGGTCAGCGGGCCGGCGGCGGGGGCGTCGGCGGGCGGGGGCGGGGGCGCGGTCGTGGTCACAGTGGCCTCGAGGTGACGTAGTGGGCGATCTGCCGCAGGACGGCTTTGCCTTCGTTCTCGGGGACGAGCCGGAGGTCTTCTTCGAAACGGGCGATGCCTTCGGCGGCGAGCCGGTCGGCGAGGTCGGTGGCGTACTCGATGGAGCCGTGCCGGCGCATCGCGGCGAGGAGTTCCTCGGCGTGCTGCTGGGTCTTGTCGGTACGGCGCTGTCGCAGGATGTCGAAGAGGCGTGGGCGCTCGTACGCCCGCGCGGTGCGGAAGAGGTGGATCAGCATCACCGTGCGTTTGCCTTCCAGCAGGTCGCCGAGGGGCTCCTTGCCGTACAGGGCCTCCTCGCCGACCAGGTTCAGGATGTCGTCCTGGATCTGGAAGGCGATGCCGATCATGCGGAACGCCTCGTCGAAGCGGCCCAGTACCTCCGGGTCGGTGACGCCGGCGCAGACGGCACCGATGCGGCACGGGCTGATGCAGGTGTACCAGCCGGTCTTCTTGGTGCTCATCGTGAAGTAGGCGTCGTCGGCCTCGGGGACGACCTCGTGGCGGATCCAGCCCAGCTCCATGGCCTGGCCCTCGATGGACTCCCGGCACATGTGCACCGCCTCGTGGATGAGGCCGAGGGTGCGGACCAGGCCGAGCGTCTCGAGGTTGGACAGGACGGCGTCGACGGCGAGCAGGTTCAGCCCGTCGCCGACGTTGACGGCCAGGCCCAGGCCGTGTTCCTCGTGCATGGTCGGCAAGCCGCGCCGGTGCGTGGACTCGTCGGCGATGTCGTCGTGGACGAGGAAGCCGTTGTGGAACAGTTCCAGGGCGGCGGCGGCGCGTACGGCGTCGTCGGGGCGCCCGCCGAAGGCGGCACAGGCCGCGATGGTCAGGGTGGGCCGCAGGCCCTTGCCCTGGCGGGCGGGGTAGGAGCGCATGAGGTCGTACAGCTCGGCACGCGGTTCGCGGTCCGGCAGCAGCCGTTCGATCTCCTCGTTGGTGCGGGCCCGGCACCGCCGCATGGTCTCCATCAGGTCCGCGTCGCGGACGACGTCCTCCAGCGACCAGTCGGTGCTGGTGCGGCCGTCCCACAGCAGGCGTGGTGCGGTGATGGTGGTGTCGCCGATCAGCGCGGGTGACGCCGGAGCGTCCTCGGGGGAGCGTCGCGCGAGGAAGTCCAGCGCCGTCCAGTCGACCGGGTCGGCGGCCGGTTCACGGGCGGCGGGTGCCGCGCTGCCCCACAGCCGGGGGGCCTGTTCGCGGTAGGCCCCCCACAGTTCCTGCATGCTGCGCAGGCCCGCCGCACGCTGGGACAGCAGGGTGAAGGCCCGCCACACGGCGAGGGCGTCGTCGCGGGAGCCGCGGACGTCGAGGCTGTCGGGCAGGACCTGGTCGACGGGCCGGCGCTGGAGGTCGAACAGCAGGTTCATGGCCCGGTCGTCGAAGGCCACCTCGACATCGGGGTCCGGGCAGCGGTCCCGGTCCACCACGATACGGCTGTGCCGCGCGGTGAGCGTGGCGTGGCTGCCGTCGTTGAAGTGCAGGCCCAGCCGGATGCCGCGCAGCTGGCCGGCCGCGGCGGCGAGGACCGCCGGTGCCCGGTCGGACAGGGCGGCGACCGTCTCGTCCAGCAGCCGGGCCCCGGTGAACGCGGGGACGGTCTCAGTCACGGGCACCCCCGGCGAACTCCACGATGCCCCCGGTGGTGAAGCCGATGCGGCGCCCGGCGACCCGGCCCTCCACCGTGCACGGGCCGAGGGTCTCGTGCACGCTGAACGGGCGCAGGCTGGTCTCGGAAGGGTTGATGATCCGGCCCGCCGTGGCCGCGCGGAAGTCGAGGACGAGCCGGTCGTCGCCGAGCCGGGCGGTGATCAGCAGGCGGCCGGGTACGGCGGCCATCGGCGGGGTGCCCAGCAGGCCCGCCAGGGGCGGCACCATCGCCACCCGGTCGCGGTCCAGGGTGCCGCTCACCGCCACGCGCAGGTTGCGCCGGGGGAAGTGGCGGACCATGCGCCCGTCGCGCCACAGCATCACCGATCCGTTGGCCGCGTCCGCCGGGTACGCGGGCTGGATCAGGGTGAAGACGACCGCCGACGGCGGGGCCTGGTCGACCGGACCCGCAGGATCGTTGACGAATCCGAACACCCAGCCGCCGAGGGTGGGCCAGGACCACCGGCCGCGTACTCGCTCGTGGTAGCCCAGCAGGTCCGTCTCCGTGGCCGTGCCGTCGCCGTGCCGCAGGGTTCCGGAGCCCCGTACGCCGGGTTCCGACTGCCAGCGCAGGTGCTCGTCGTCCCCGAACGGAGCGCACTGGGAGGTGCACGGCCTGCTGGTCCGGGTCAGCCGTACGTCGATTGCCGGGACCGCCGACCGGGCCGCCACCCGGAACGCGCCGGGCTCCCCGTGCGGGTGCGGTAACCGGAAGGCCGACCACGGCAGTTCCGGCTGTTCGGCGTTGAACTGCGTCGCACTCCAGCCATGTCCCTCCGCGTAGAGGAGCAGGATCGCCATGTGCTGTCCCTCGGCCGCCGTGCCGGTACCGCTGCGGCGCCCGGTGGCCGGGGCGCCCGGGTGCGCGTAGACCGAGCCGGTGGAGGAGCCGAGGACGGACAGGTTCGCGATCAGTGCCTGCCGGCCGCACCGGGACAGGAACGCGTAGTGCAGCCACTTGCGGTCGAGCGGATGGGCAAGCGGGGCGTGCGGGAAGGGGCCCGGCGGGCCGAGCCTCGGGAGGGCGGGCGTGGACACATTTCGAACGCTAACCCAAAGTCACGTATTGATTGCAACGCGTGACGGCGGGAGGGTGACCTGGGAGCACAGAAACGATTACCTGCGCATATCGGGTTTGGGAACGCGAAGAGCCGCCGATGGCGGGCGGTTCGCCACGGGCGGCTCAGGGTCCGGTATGTCGCTGATGTCCCTCGCGTCCCTCATGTTCCGCCTGTTCCTGGTGTTCCTCGTGTTCCTCGTGTTCCTCGTGTTCCTCGTGTTCCTCGTCAGTCCTCGTCGTCCCCCAGGACACTCGCCTTGAGGCGCACGTCGGGCCGGCCCGCGATCACCGCCCGCCCGTCGGTGTACCGGCCCGGCTCGGCGTCGCTCAGGGCCCGCACGCCGAGCGTGTAGACCAGGGCCGCCGCCGGGTGGCCGGTGGTGTTGAGGCGGGGCTCGTCCACGACGGCCAACGCCCTGCCGCCGTCCCCGACCGTCGCCGTCGGAGACCCGCCGGGGAGCACCGTACGGTCCGCGCGGTAGTACGCGCAGGTCACCCGGCCGTCGAAGACGAACCCCGTCGGAGCCGTGAACCGGTGCTCCACCCGCCCGGGTTCCCAGGGGTCGGTGGAGGAGACCCGTACGTGCAGCAGTTCGCTGCCGCCCCGGGGGACCTCCAGGCCGACTTCCTGACGGACGACCAGGTTGGCGGGCGGGGCGGGGATGGGCTCGGGTTCGGGTCCCGGCTCCCCCTCCGACCCGGACTCCGACTCCCGCTCCCCCTCCGACCCGGACTCCGACTCCCGCTCCCCCTCCGACCCGGACTCCGACTCCCGCTCCCCCTCCGACCCGGACTCCGACTCCCGCTCGTCCTCCCGTACCGGGTCGGTGACCGGCGAGGAAGCCGTGGTCAGCGGTACGGCTGCGATCCGGTGGTTCGAGTTGTCGGCCACGAGCAGGCGCCCGGCCGGGTCCACGGCGAGGCCGCACGGGTATCGCAGCGCGGTGTGTACGACGGCGCCGGCCGCGTCACCGGCCGCCTCGGCGGGCTCACCGGCCGCCGGATCCGGTTGCCCCGCGACGACCCGGGCCGCTCCGTCCGCCAGCCGCCACACCCGGTGTCCGGTCTGGTCGGCGACGTAGAGCGCGCCCTCGCCGTCGACCGCCACCGCGCACGGTGCGCCCCAGTCGACCACCGTGGCGCCGGTGCTCCCGTCCGGCGGCCCCGCCAGTACCCGAAGTGCCCCGTCCGGGCCGAGCAGCAGGAGCCTCCGGCCCACCGGGTCGGCGATGTACAGCCGGCCGGCCGGGCCGGCCGCCAGGCCGGCGGGCAGGAACGCCTCGCCCGCGTCGGCCGCGCCGGAGTCGCCCGAGCCGCCTGGGCTTCCGGACCGGCCGGTCGCCGCGACCACCGTGCTGACGACACCGCCGCCGTCGATCCTGCGCACCCGGGCGGTGCCCGCCTCCCCGACGTACAGCGACCCGGCGTCGTCCACGGCAAGGGCGCAGGGGGCGTCCAGCCGGGCGCGGCGGGCCGGGCCGCCGTCACCGTCGCCCTCGTCCGCCCCGGCCCCTCCGCCCGCGCTCCCACCTCCACCGCGCGAGCCGTCTCCCACGACGGTGTCGATGACACCCGAGGGGTCGATCCGGCGGATCCGGTGGTTCATCTCGTCGGCGACGAACACGCCTCCGTCCGGGGCGACGGCGAGCGCGGACGGGAAACCGAGGCGGGCGCGCACCGCGTCGCCGCCGTCCCCGGCGAAACCCCGCAGCCCGTCCCCGGCGACCGTCGTCAGGGTGCCGGTGCCGTCGATCCGGCGGACCCGGTGGTTCGCGTGGTCGGCGACGAAGACCGCGTCGCCTCCCACGGCCACGTCCGCGGGGAAGGCCAGCCGCCCGTCCGGCGCGGGCCCGCCGTCCCCGGAGAATCCGGGCGTGCCGTCGCCCGCCACGACGACCGGCGGCCCGCCCGCGTCCGGCGTGCGCCGCCGCTCCACGGCCTCGGCCGTCACGCCGCCGCCTCCCGGCACGAGCGCGCCCGGGCCCCGATGGTGCCCGGCACCTCCCCCGTCCACGGCCTCGTCTCCCGCATCACCGTCTCCTTCCGCGCTGTCGTCGGCATTTCTCCTGCATACCGGCCGGAGGGGCACCGCAGGAGCAGGCACCGCACTCTCCACCCGCACGGGGGAGGAGCCGCGAGGAAACCGGGAGCGAGGGACGTGCGGGACACGGCGTCGGGTCCCGGGGCCTTCGGCAGGGCCCCGGCCGGTGTGCTTCCCTCCGCCCTTCTGCGCCGTCCCCTGCCTCAACTGCACTCGAACAAGTGACGCGGAATCGATTCGGCATTCCAAACGGGGGAACGCCTGCATAGCGCCGGCGGGTCCTGGCTAACGATGGAGCCGGATGAAGGTCCGGTGCGTGCCCCGGCAGCCACGCGGACGCCCCGCTCGCGAGCCGTGGACGGCGTCCCGCGTTCCGCCTCCCGGACGCAGCCCCCGTGATCCGCTCGCTTCCCGCGGGCCGGGGTGAGCCGCACCAGGACACCTCTTCTCTCTTCCGTCCCACGCCTCGACCACAGCCCAGGAGGACCCGGAGATGAGCACCGACGTGCAGACCAAGAAGGAAGCCTACAAACGGGGAGAGGACCAGGGCCGCGCCGACGCACTCGCCGGAAAGCCCTACGCCGACCCGCCGCGCGACGGCACCCGCGGCGAGAAGGACCAGTACGCGAACGGGTACGACTGGGGCTACGAACAGGGACGGGCCCAGAAGCTGGACCTCGTGGTGTGGCAGGAGGGCGGAGTCGAGGACGCTCCCGGCGGCCTCGGCACCACCATCAACATCTGCGTCCGCACACCGAACTGGAGCGAGACGGTCGACGCGGGCGAACGTGAGCACGTCTTCACCGCTCCGAGCGGGTTCCGCTGGAACGGCACGGTGGGGGCCCAGTACAAGCGGATCGACCAGACCACCGGCGGCGACCTGCCCCCCGTCCAGGCCAAGGTGAGTGCCGACGGGCGCACCCTGACCTTCACCTACCACGTGCACCTGAACACCGGCAGCGACGACAAGGACTGCATCGTCTACACCTGCGGTCTCGAAGCCGTCGACGGAGCCGGGCCCGGCCGTCGTACCGACGGCGTCGCCCAGATCGGCACCGCGCCGCCGGCCAAGCTCAAGGCCGAGGTCGTCGAGGACGAGGACTGAGAGAGGGGGATCCGGACACCATGACCACCGTCGTCACCTCCGGCGTCTTCACGTCCACCACGCCGCCCATCTCGCCGGTCAACGGCGTGGGCACCGACTACATCCAGTGGGGCAGCGCCGGCAGCCAGAGCGGGTACCAGTTCCGCGGTGCCGCCGCGGACGTCCAGCTCGACGGCACCGAGTTCGTCATCGGTACCTTCGTGCACCGCAACAAGCCCACGAACCTCAGCCCGAGCCAGTTCGACGTCCGGCTGACCGTCAACGTCATGTTCGAGGACGGCAGTACGACCGACCTCGACTTCAGTTTCCACCACAACGAGACGCCCAACAGCACCGGTACCAGCCCCGCGGACGACGACCTGGTCGACCTGCAGACCTTCGTCCACCCGCAGCCCGTCACGATCGACGGCAAGCAGTACCGGGCGGTGCTGAGCGGTTTCAAGCGCGGCGGCCAGATCGTCCGGCGGTTCCGCAGCCCGGAGGGCGGCATCAACTTCGCCGAAATCGTGTGCATGTTCACGCTGGAGGAACCGGACGTGATCATCTCCGGCCTGCGCTACCAGGGCACGGGCACCGGCCAGGCGGACGAGTACGTCGAGATCCTCAACCGGGGCGGCGCACCGCAGGACCTGACCGGCTGGAAGGTGGAGGCCAAGCCCACCGGGCACTCCTTCCCCTTCCCACCGGGAACGGTGATCCAGCCCGGCGTGCGCTACCGCGTCTACACCGACGAGAACCACCCGGAGTACGGCGGCTTCTCCTTCGGCTCCTCCGGTGAGGTCTGGCGGGACCAGGGCGGCATCGCCCGCCTCGTCGCCGACGACGGCTTCGTCGTCGACCAGTCCCCCTACCTGGACAAGGGGTTCAACAAGTCCGGCACGCCCTGAGCGGGACCCGCCGGCCCTTCGGTGAGGGTGGCGGGTGACGGGTGACAGGTGAGCCCGCGGTGCGACCCACCTGTCACCTCCGCTGCCCGCGCACCGGCCGGCGTGACGCACACCACGTCCGCCCGTGTCACATCCCCGCGCTCCCCTCCGTCCATGAGGTGCAAGCAGCCGCAACGACCCGGGAGCACACCATGGAAGCTCGGCTCAACCTCCTCGCCAACCCGTTCGCCGGGAAGCTGTTCAAGCACTTCAACGCCGCCGGGAAGGTGATCGCGGAGTCGGCACTGCCCGCCGCCACGCAGGAGCTGGTGAAGATCCGGGCCAGCCAGATCAACGGGTGCGGGTTCTGCACCGACATGCACACCAAGGACGCCCTGGACGCCGGGGAGACGCAGACCCGGCTGAACATGGTCGCCGTCTGGCGCGAGGCGACCGTGTTCAGTGAGGCCGAGCGGGCCGCGCTGGAGCTGGCGGAGGAGGGCACGCGGATCGCGGACGCGGCCGGCGGGGTCCCGGACGAGGTGTGGGCGAACGCCGTCAAGCACTACGACGAGGACCAGCTCGCCGCGCTGGTCGCCCTCATCGCCCTGATCAACGCCTACAACCGGGCGAACGTGATCGTCCGCCAGCCGGCCGGCGACTACGTGCCCGGGATGTTCGGCTGAGGGACGGCAGGTCACTCACGGGTGCATCCGGGCGCCCTTGAGGGTCTTGTCGACGGCGTTCCGGGGCCCGTGGACCGCCAGGCCCACCAGGTCCAGGGCGGCCGTCGGGACGGCGCGCACCGCCGCGCGGTTGTCGCGGTCGTTGCCGGTGGCGAAGAGGTCCGCCGTGAACACCGCTCGGGGCAGGGCACGGCTCAGTGCCCTGCCATGGGCGGCCCTCAGCACCTCCTCGGTGCCCTCGAAGACCAGTACCGGCTGCCGGAACATCGGCAGGTACGCCACCCCGCCGGCGTCCTCGTACGGCTCGCCGATGACCTCCGGGACGGCCGTGCCCAGGCCGCTGACCAGGAACGCGGTGACGTTCAGTCGCTGCCAGGGCGCCAGGTCCGCGCGCAGCAGGACGGCGATCTTCGTGTCGAATCGGAGGGGTTCGCTGTTCATGGGACGAGACTGGCCGACGCCCGCCGGGCCGGTCTTGTACGTTCCTTGCATGGCCGCCGGACAGGACGTCACCGCGTGGCGCCCCCGGGTCCCGGGCGTCACCGAGGTGTTCCACGCCCGCTTCACCGAGTACGCCTATCCGATGCACGTCCACGACGCCTGGACGCTGCTCATCGTGGACGACGGGGCCGTACGGTACGACCTCGACCGGCAGGAGCACGGCACCCCGCACGACACCGTGTCGCTGCTGCCGCCGCACGTGCCGCACAACGGCTCCCCGGCCACGCCGGGCGGGTTCCGCAAGCGGGTCGTCTACCTGGACGGCAGCCGGCTCGGGGAGGAGTTCATCGGCCCGGCCGTGGACTCCCCCGACCTCCGGGACCCCCTGCTGCGGCTGCGCGTCGGGCGGTTGCACTCCGCCCTGGCCCGGCCCGGCGACGAGCTGGAGGCGGAGAGCAGGCTGGCCCTCGTCGCGGAGCGGCTGCGGGACCACCTGCGCGGGCGCACGCCCGCCGCACGGCCCCGGGATCCGGTACTCGCCCGCCGGCTGCGGGAGTTGCTGGACGCGCGGGTCGTCGAGGGCCTGACGCTGGAGGAGGCCGGCCGGCTGCTGCACGCCCATCCGGCGCATCTCGTCCGGTCGTTCAGCGGGGCCTACGGCATCGCCCCGCACCGGTACCTGACGTCACGCCGGGTCGGCCGGGCCCGGCGGCTGCTGCTCGACGGGGTGCCGCCGGGCGAGGTCGCCCCGATGGCCGGTTTCCACGACCAGGCCCATCTCACCCGGCACTTCAGGAGACTGGTCGGGGTGACGCCGGGGCGCTACCGGAGCGGGTCGCGCTGAGCCCGGGTCAGCCCTCGGGGCGTTCGATCAGGTGCCGGAACGCCTCCAGGTTGCGCGTGGACTCCCCGCGCGAGACCCGCCAGGCGTACTCCTTGCGGATCGAGGAGGCGAAGCCCAGCTCCAGGAGGGTGTTGAAGGCGCCGTCGGCCGCCTCCAGGACCTGGCCGAGGAGGCGGTCGACGTCGTCCGGAGTGACGGAGGCGAGGGGCAGCCGGGCGGTGACGTAGACGTCGCCGTGGCGGTCGACGGCGTAACTCACGCCGTACAGCTTGAGGTTGCGCTCCAGGAGCCAGCGGTGGACGCCGGCCTCGTTCTCGTCGGGGTGGCGGATGACGAAGGCGTTCAGCGACAGGGAGTGGCGGCCGACGAGGAAGGACACCGTGGTGGCCAGCTTGCGGCTGCCGGGGAGCTTGACCACGTAGTTCCCGGGTTCGGGGCTCTCCCACTCCAGTTCCGCGTCCTTGAAGACGCCCTCCAGGACCTGCCCGGCCTTCTCCACGTCACCCATGGTGGGAGCGTACGCGACGGCGGTGGGACTGGGTCGCGGCCGTGTAGACGTCCGCGGTGGCGGCGGCGGCCGTGTCCCAGCCGAAGGACTGGGCGTGCCCGGCGGCGGCCGCGCCCATGCGCGCGGACAGCTCGGGGTCGTCGGCGAAACGGCACAGCACGCGCGCGTAGTCGGCCGGATCGTGGCCCTGCACGAGGAAGCCGGTCTCGCCGTCCCGCACCGCCACGGGCAGGCCGCCGACCGAGGCCGCGAGCACCGGGGTGCCGGTCGCCTGCGCCTCCACGGCGACCAGTCCGAACGACTCGCTGTACGACGGCATGACGAGCACGGACGCGGCCCGGAACCAGTCCGCCAGCTGCTCCTGGCCGACCGGCGGGCGGAACCGTACGACGTCCGCGACGCCCAGCCGGGCCGCGAGCTTCTGCAGCCCCTCCGGCTTGGCGAGGCCGCTGCCGCTCGGGCCGCCGACGACCGGGACGACGATGCGGGAGCGCAGCTCGGGGCGCTCGTCCAGCAGGACGGCCACGGCGCGCAGCAGGACGTCCGGCGCCTTCAGGGGCTGTATGCGGCCGGCGAAGAGCGGGATCAGCGCGTCCTGCGGGAGACCGAGGCGGGCGCGTGCGGCGGCCCGGCCGTCGGCGGCGCAAAAGCGCTCCAGGTTCACGCCGGGGTGGACGACGGCGACCTTCGCGGGGTCGGCCGCGTAGTGCCGGACCAGCTCGCCGGCCTCCTCGGCCGTGTTGGCGACGAGCCGGTCGGCGGCGGCCACGATCTGGGTCTCGCCGATGACCCGGGCCGCCGGCTCGGGGGTGTCGCCGTCGGCCAGGCTGGCGTTCTTGACCTTGGCCATGGTGTGCATGGCGTGCACCAGGGGCACGCCCCAGCGCTGGGCGGCGAGCCAGCCGACGTGACCGGAGAGCCAGTAGTGGGAGTGGACGAGGTCGTAGTGGCCGGGGCGGTGGCCGGCCCACGCCTGCATCACGCCGTGCGTGAAGGCGCACAGCTGGGCCGGGAGGTCCTCCTTGGCCAGCCCCTCGTAGGGGCCCGCGTCGACGTGCCGGACGAGGACGCCGGGGGACAGTTCGACGGCGGGGGGCAGGCCGCCGGCCGTGGCCCGGGTGAAGATCTCCACCTCTATGTTGAGCGCGGCCAGCCGCTGGGCCAGCTCCACGATGTAGACGTTCATGCCGCCGGCGTCGCCGGTGCCGGGCTGGTGGAGCGGGGAGGTGTGCACGGAGAGCATGGCGACCCGGCGGGGCCTGCGGTACAGCCTCAGCCGCGCGCCGGCCGACGGGGAGCGTCGCCCGAGCCTGCTGACGTACTGGCTCACCTTGGCGTTCCTCCTCGCTGCGGCCATGCCTGCCGGAGGACCGACCACGCCCTCCACGGGGGTCCAACAGCAAGGGGGTGCCCGGCCATTTCCCCTTCAAGCGGCTTTGCCGAATCATTACCTCTTATCGGTCAACCGTTCGAACGCGGAAGGCGTCGACGGAGCACACTCCCGGACCCGCTTACCCTCGTACGCATGACAGCCCGCGCCACGACCCGCCGGCCCGTGGGAACGGTGACGCGCGGGACGACCAACCCCAACCGGCTCCGCCGCATGGACCGCTGGATCGCGGCCGTGCACGGCGCCGAGCTGCGGCGCGCGGGCGATCCGGTGGCCGTCGACCTGGGCTACGGCGCCTCGCCCTGGACCGCCGTCGAGCTGCTCACCCGGCTCCGCGCGGCGGCGCCCCGCGCGCGCGTGGTCGGCATCGAGATCGACCCGGAGCGGGTCGCGGGAGCCCGGCCGTACGAGCGGGAGGGGCTCACCTTCCGGCACGGCGGCTTCGAGGTGCCGGTCCCCGGGCGCCCGCTGCTGATCCGGGCGGCGAACGTCCTGCGCCAGTACGACGAGGCGGAGGTCGCCGCGGTGTGGCGGCAGCTGTGCGCGCGGCTCGCCCCGGCGGGCGGCGGCTCGCGCGGCGGGCTGCTGGTCGAGGGCACCTGCGACGAGATCGGGCGGCGGCACGTGTGGGTGGCGCTGGGGCCCGAGGGCCCGCGCACGGTCACCTTCGCCACCCGGCTCGGTTCCCTGGACCGCCCTTCCGATCTGGCCGAACGCCTGCCGAAGGCGCTGATCCACCGCAACGTCCCGGGCGAGCCGGTGCACGCCTTCCTGCGCGACTTCGACCGCGCCTGGGCCGCCGCCGCGCCGTACGCCTCCTACGGCGCCCGGCAGCGCTGGATGCGCGCCGTACGGGACCTGCGGTCCGACTGGCCGGTGACGGACTCCCCGGCCCGGTGGCGGCAGGGGGAAGTGACCGTGGCGTGGGGGGCGTTGGCACCCCGGGGCTGATCACCCGTTCGAGGGAACGGAGTACGGAACGATCCTCGTGCGCCGTTCGTCACACCGGCGAGGAGATCGTCGTATCCGATGGTGAGCGGGGCATTCCGGCTTCCGACGACCTCTGTCGCTTTGCACGCGGCCGTGGCACGATCCCTCAGGCGACCGTAAGTTACTGACGGTAAATCAGTTTGGGGGAAGAGGTATGCGTTCGGGCAAGCGTGGCCTGCTCACGGCCGCTCTGACCGTGCTCTGCGCGGTGACCGTCCTGTCGGCGCCCGGCACGGCGTTCGCGGCCCCCCACCCCGTCCCCGGCCCGACCGGGACTCCCGGCCCGACGGCGACTCCCGCCCCCGGCAAGGACCTTGAAGAGGTCCGCAGGAAACTCGACGCCCTCTACCACGACGCGGCCGTGGCCACCGACGCCTACAACGCGGCCGAGGAGAAGGCCAGGAAGCAGTCCGCCGAGATCGTGTCACTGGCGAAGAAGATCGTCGAGGGACAACAGAGGCTGGAGAGGCTCAAGGACCAGGCGGGCGCCGCCGCCCGCGACCAGTACCGCACCGGCGGGCTGTCCGCCACCGCCCAGTTCCTGCTCAGCGACGACCCGGGGCAGTTCCTGGACGGCGCCGGCCGGGTGCTCCAGGGCCAGCAGGCGGCGAAGAAGCTGATGGCGGAGAAGACCCGCACCCAGAAGGAGTTGCAGGAGTACGCCGAGGACGCCTCCGCCCGCTGGAAGAAGCTGGAGGAGGGCCGCAAGGCGAAGGCCGCCGCCAAGAAGAGGGTCGAGAAGCAGATCGACGCGGCCGAGAAGCTCCAGTCCCGGCTGGAGAAGAAGGAGAAGGAGCGGCTCGCCCGGCTGGAGCGGGAGGCGGCGGACAAGGCGCAGACCGCCTGGCTGGACACCGGTGTCCTCAAGGACGTCCACGGCACGGCCTCCGCGCAGGGCGAGAAGGCCGTGGAGTACGCCACCCGGCAGCTCGGCAAGCCGTACGTGTGGGGCGCCGAGGGGCCGGACTCCTTCGACTGCTCCGGCCTGACCTCCCAGGCCTGGGCGTCGGCCGGCCACCCCGTCCCGCGCACCTCGCAGGAGCAGTGGAGACAGCTGAAGCACGTCGACGTGAAGGACATGCGCCCCGGCGACCTCGTCATCTACTTCGACGACGCCAGCCATGTCGCGATGTACATCGGCGACGGCGCGATCATCCACGCCCCGCGCCCCGGCCGCACGGTGACGATCGCGGGCGCCGGTTCGATGCCGATCCTGGGGGTCGTACGGCCGGACGCCTGAGGCGCCTCCCGGCGATCTCCGCCCGCCGGCGCGGCTCGTGCGCCCGGGTGACGTGACTCATGTGACCCACCGCACGGCCAACCTCCGCCCAAACCGGGGCAGGACGTGAGCTTCGTCATCACCTCAGGGCGGGCGCCGTGTCCAACTGCGGTACGGAACGCGGCATATGACAGTGGCGGGCACCGGAGCGACGCGGCTCACACCATTCCATCGGGGTGGCCCGAGCCGCTATGGTCCCGGTCGGTGGGTCGAGACTCCTCGACACCGCCCCGTGCCCTCGGGGGGAGGGAAGGAACCCAGGACAATGCCCGTACCCGTACCGCGGCAGAGAGCGATCCCGGCCGTGGAGAGTGGTCAGGCTCAGGCCGCCCGCACCGTGGGCGGCCCCCTCAAGGAAGAGGCCCACCGCGACGCCACGGCCGTGAACGGCACCGGCGCCACTCTCACCCTGCTGCTGATCGAGGACGATCCGGCCGGCTCGCCGATCGTGCCCGACCTGCTGGACCCGTCCGGCAAGCCGATCCGCGTCCGCACCGCCCGCAACCTCACCGAGGCCGAGCGGCTGCTCACCGACGACGTCCACTGCATCCTGCTGGACCTGGCGCTCCCCGCGCCGGGCGGCACCGACGCCGACGACGAGCTGGCCGTGCTGCGGCACGTCCTCCAGCTCGCGCCCCGGCACGCCGTGCTCGCGCTGACCGCTTCCGGAGACGCCGAGCGCGGCGCCGAGGCCGTGCGCGTGGGCGCGCAGGACTACCTCTTCCGGGACGAGCTGGACGGCCGGCTCCTCAGCCGTGCCATCCGGTACGCGGTGGAGCGCAAGCGGTCCGACACGGCCGAGCGGCGGCTCGCCGAGGGCCGGCTGCGCGCGCAGGAGAACCGCCGCCTGGAGCGCGGTCTGCTGCCCACCCCGCTGCTGGAGGGCTCCCAGCTGCGCTTCGCCGCGCGCTACCGCCCCGGCCGGTCCCGGGCGCTGCTCGGCGGCGACTTCTACGACGCCGTCCGCACCCCCGACGGCACGGTGCACGCCATGATCGGCGACGTCTGCGGGCACGGCCCGGACGAGGCCGCGCTCGGCGTGGAGCTGCGCATCGCCTGGCGGGCACTGACCCTGGCCGGGCTGTGCGGGGACGAGCTGCTGAACACTCTGCAGCAGGTGCTGGAGCACGAGCGCGCCGACGAGGAGATCTTCGCGACGCTGTGCACGGTGGACATCGCCCCCGACGGCCGCCGGGCGGGCCTGTGCCTGGCCGGCCACCCGGCTCCGCTGATCGCCCGCCCCGGCCGCCCCGCGCGGCTGCTGCCCTACGACAACAACGGCCCCGCCCTCGGCCTGCTGCCCGGCGCCCGCTGGCCGCGGATGCAGGTGGAGCTGGGTCCCGAGTGGAGCCTGATGCTCTACACCGACGGTCTGATCGAGGGCCGGGTCGGCGAGGGCGGCGAGCGCCTCGGCCAGGACGGCATGGTGGAGCTGGTCCGCCGGCAGCTCTCCGAGGGGCTGCGGGGCGAGGAACTGCTGCGGGCCGCGGTCCACGAGGTGCGCGAGCTGAACGGCGGGGAGCTGACGGACGACGTCGCGGTGGTCCTGCTGGACCGGGCGCCGTAACGAGCCCGCCGCCCCGCGACCCGCTCACGCGGTGCGCTCAGCGGCCGCCGTTGTACGGTCCGTACGGACCGTCGCTGCTGCTCCCCCGCCGCCGCCCCCACCCGCGGCCGCCGCCGACCCGCTGGAGGGCGGGGCGCACGTCCACGAGGTACACGATGCTCGCGACGGCGCCGGCGATGGGCAGGATGGACAGGATCGAGAACAGGTAGCTGACCACGAGCGCGATGCCGAGGATGATCAGCCAGAAGACCTTGTTCTGCTTGTCGGCCGCGCGGAAGGCGTCCTCGCGCCGGAACGCGGCGTCGAACAGCCCGAACGCGGAGATGGCCATCAGGATGATCTTGAGGATGCCCATGAACCCCGCGAAGCCCAACATCAGCATGCTGCCCACCGCCCGTTGATCGCCGAACCCTGCTACGCCACCGTACCCAGAGAACGGGCCGGACACCCCAAAGGTGCCCGGCCCGGACCCGTCTCGCCGGCCATGGTCACTGGGCCGGCGGCGCCGTCTTCTTCGCCGGGGTGGCCTTGCGGGCGGCCGGGGTCTTCTTCGCCGCGGGCTTGCTGTCCTCGGCGGCCCCGGCCGACTCCGGCTTGGTCTCGACCGTCTCGGGCTTGGTCTCGGCCGTCTCGGGCTTGCCCTCGACGACGATGGCCAGCTCCTCGATCTCCTCGGCGGCCTCGCCGCGCCAGGTCTTCACGGCCTGTTCGCCGTGCTCGGCGACCCGCTCGTAGGTCTCGCGGGCCTTGACGGCGTACTCGGCGGCGACGCCGACACCGCGCAGGGCGAAGTCCTGGGCGGTCTCGCCGAGCTTCTTCAGGTCGACGTCGAGGGTGCCGATGAACTCGGTGACCTTGGTCTGCAGGGTCTCCTGCGCCTCCTTGGCGCGGGCGGCGGCCTTCTCCTGCACGGCCTTGGGGTCGGTGTTGCGCACGGCCTCGATGCGGGCCGGGGCCTCGGCGCGCAGCTGCTCGACCAGGCCGGGCACCTTCTTGGCCTGCTGGAGCGCCAGGTCGGCGGTGCCGGCGGCGAAGTAGAGCGGGGTCGGGTCGCTGAGGGTCTTGCGCAGGTCGTCGGTGATGGCCATGGTGAGGGTCCTCCCGGATCGGATTCGCGTTCGGCTGGGTCGGTGTGGTCCGCGGCGGGCGTCCGGTGCCCTGGTCCGGCGTCAGCCGGCCGTCCGCCGCGGGCCGGCGTCCGTGTCGGTTCCGGTGGCATCGCCCGCGCCGGCCGTGCGGCTGCCGCCACCGGTCCCCTGGTCCACACTCCCGTGCCCCGGCCCGTCGTCCTCGGCAGGCTCGCCGGTCCCGAATCCGTTCTCCTTGCGGAAGGACTCGTAGATCTGGAGCAGCACCTGCTTCTGCCGCTCGTTGAGCGTGGGGTCGGCGAGGATGACGGCGCGCGTCTCCACCTCGTCCCGCCCCCGCTCCGCGTCGAGGATGCCGGCGCGGACGTACAGGGTCTCGGCGGAGATGCGCAGGGCCTTGGCGACCTGCTGGAGCACCTCCGCGCTGGGCTTGCGCAGCCCGCGCTCGATCTGGCTCAGGTAGGGATTGGACACCCCGGCGGCGTCGGCGAGCTGCCGCAGCGACAGCTGGGCGCTGCGGCGCTGCTCGCGCAGGTACTCACCGAGATTGCCGACGTTCAGCGATGCCATGCCTCCACCATGCCCCACCGTCGCTAACAATTGCAAGCACCCTGCTTGCAACAGTGTGTCCCGGCTTCCGGGAGGACGAGGGGTGACGGGAGAGGACAAGGGACGCCGAGGGACGACGAAGGTCAGGAATGGAGAAGCCGTCGGGGGACCGCCGCCGCTACCGTGGCGCGCATGGACGACGCCATCGCACAGCATGCCGCCGACACGCATGACCTGATCCGTGTGCACGGGGCACGCGAGAACAACCTCAAGGACGTCAGCGTCGAGATCCCCAAGCGCCGGCTGACGGTGTTCACGGGTGTCTCCGGCTCCGGCAAGAGTTCGCTGGTGTTCGACACGATCGCCGCGGAGTCGCAGCGGCTGATCAACGAGACGTACAGCGCGTTCGTCCAGGGCTTCATGCCCACGCTGGCGCGGCCCGACGTGGACGTGCTCGACGGGCTGACCACCGCGATCATCGTGGACCAGCAGCGGATGGGCGCCGACCCGCGCTCCACGGTCGGCACCGCCACCGACGCCCACGCGATGCTGCGGATCCTGTTCAGCCGGCTCGGCACCCCGCACATCGGCTCGCCCAAGGCGTTCTCCTTCAACGTCGCCTCGATCAGCGGGGCCGGCGCGGTCACCGTGGAACGCGGCGGGAAGACGGTGAAGGAGCGCCGCGAGTTCAGCGTCACCGGCGGCATGTGCCCGCGCTGCGAGGGCCGCGGCACGGTCACCGACATCGACCTGTCCCAGCTCTACGACGAGGACAAGTCGCTCAGCGAGGGCGCGCTGACCATCCCCGGCTACAAGCCCGGCGGCTGGAACCACCGCCTCTACACCGAGTCCGGCCTCTTCGACCCGGACAAGCCGATCCGCGCGTTCACCCGGCGGCAGCTGGACGACTTCCTCCACCGCGAGCCGACCCGCATGAAGATCGCGGGCATCAACATGACGTACGAGGGGCTCCTCCCGCGGATCCAGAAGTCCATGCTCGCCAAGGACCGCGAGGCGATGCAGCCGCACATCCGGGAGTTCGTGGACCGGGCGGTCACCTTCACGACCTGCCCGGACTGCGACGGCACCCGGCTCAGCGAGGCGGCCCGGTCCTCGAAGATCGAGGGGATCGGCATCGCCGACGCCTGCGCGATGCAGATCAGCGACCTCGCCCAGTGGGTGCGCGGGCTGGACGAGCCGTCGGTGGCGCCGCTGCTGACCGCGCTGGGCGGGACGCTGGACTCGTTCGTGGAGATCGGCCTCGGCTACCTCTCCCTCGACCGGCCCGCGGGGACGCTGTCGGGCGGCGAGGCGCAGCGCACGAAGATGATCCGCCACCTCGGTTCCTCGCTGACCGACGTCACCTACGTCTTCGACGAGCCGACCGCCGGGCTGCACCCGCACGACATCCGGCGGATGAACGACCTGCTGCTGCGGCTGCGGGACAAGGGCAACACGGTGCTCGTGGTGGAGCACAAGCCGGAGGTCATCGCGATCGCCGACCACGTGGTGGACCTCGGTCCGGGCGCCGGCACGGCCGGCGGTGCCGTCTGTTTCGAGGGCACCGTCGAGGGGCTGCGGGCGAGCGGCACGCTCACCGGGCGGCACCTGGACGACCGGGCGGCGCTGAAGAAGACGGTGCGCAAGCCGGCCGGAGCGCTGGAGATCCGCGGCGCCACCGCCCACAACCTGCGGAACGTGGACGTCGACATCCCGCTCGGCGTGCTCGTCGTCGTCACCGGTGTCGCCGGCTCCGGGAAGAGCTCGCTCGTGCACGGGTCGGTTCCGGCCGGCGCGGGCGTGGTCTCCGTCGACCAGGCGCCGATCCGCGGCTCGCGGCGCAGCAACCCGGCGACCTACACCGGCCTGCTGGAGCCGATCCGCAAGGCGTTCGCCAAGGCCAACGGCGTGAAGCCGGCGCTGTTCTCCGCCAACTCCGAGGGCGCCTGCCCGGCCTGCAACGGCGCCGGGGTGGTCTACACCGACCTCGCGATGATGGCCGGGGTGGCCACCACCTGCGAGGAGTGCGAGGGCCGGCGGTTCGACTCCTCGGTGCTGGAGTACCGCCTCGGGGGCCGGGACATCAGCGAGGTGCTGGCGATGCCGGTGACGGAGGCGGAGGAGTTCTTCGGCGGCGGGGAGGCCCGCACCCCGGCCGCCCACCGGATCCTGCGGAACATGGCCGACGTGGGCCTCGGCTACCTCACCCTCGGCCAGCCGCTCACCACGCTGTCCGGCGGTGAGCGGCAACGGCTGAAGCTGGCCACGCACATGGCGGAGAAGGGCGGGGTCTACGTCCTGGACGAGCCGACCACCGGTCTGCACCTCGCCGATGTCGAGCAGCTGCTGGGCCTGCTCGACCGGCTGGTCGACGCGGGCAAGTCGGTGATCGTCGTCGAGCACCACCAGGCGGTCATGGCCCACGCCGACTGGATCATCGACCTCGGCCCCGGCGCCGGCCACGACGGCGGCCGGATCGTCTTCGAGGGCACCCCCGCCGACCTGGTCGCGGCCCGCTCCACCATCACGGGTGAGCACCTCGCGGAGTACGTCGGCGCGTGACGTCCTTGGCGGCCGGCCACTCCCGCGGCACCGTGAAGTCGGCCACCGTCAGGCCGTACCGGTGGTCGACGCGGTGCAGGAGGGCCGGTGCCGGGGGTGGACGGCGCTCCAGGCGCGGTCGGCCTCGGTGATCTCGTCGGTCCACCCGGACGAAGGCCGGCCCGCTTGGGCTGCTGGCGCCGGGCGGCGGTGGCCGTCGCGGTGCCGGTGACCGCCCCTTCCTCGGTCTGCTCCGCGGCCTGGGCGGTGCTCCTGGTCACGGTGCCGGACGGAAGGCACCACCTCCGCCGCTGCCGAGGGTGCAGACAGCCGCCCAGTCGGCCGGGTCTTCCCGTGCAGCGGGCCCGGCCGTTCGTGCGCGTCGGGCCACCGCACGACCGGCAGCGGCGGCAGCCCCAGCCACGGCGCGACGCAGTCGTCGGCGTCGTCCGTCCAGGTCGTGGCCGACACCGGCGCGCAGCCCAGCTCCGTCAGCCGGGGGCCCCGCGCCGGGTCGACGCGGGCCGGCAGCGGGTGGTCGGCGGCGGGCACCGGCGGGCCGTCGTACAGCGGGTAGCGGCGGTCCGCCGCCCCGAAGGGGATGAGCGGGCCGTCCACGTCGGGGAAGAGCAGCACCGTCCACGGGTTCCGTCCCTGGAGCACCCTCCGTCCAGGGCCTCGACCCGGTCAGAACGGCAGCGGCCGGCTGTGGACGACGTCCAGCCGGGACACCGCCCGGGTCAGCACCACGTACAGCCGGTGCGCGCCCCGCGCCTCCGCCTCGGCGACGGCGGCCGGTTCCACGGCGACGACGTGGTCGTACTCCAGGCCCTTGACCACGCTCGCGGGGACGACGGCGAGGCGGGCGCCGAGCGTGTCGGGGCCGGCCGGGTCCAGGCCCGCCCGGTGGAGCGCCTCGCGTACCCGGCCGGTGTCCGCGTCGGCCGTGATCACCCCGACCGATCCCTCCCCGGCGAGAGCCTCGCGCGCGGCGGTCACGGTGGTGGCGAGCAGGTCGTCGGTAGGGCGGAGGGTCAGCTCGCCGTCCGTGCGCAGGGAGGTGGCGGCGGGCACGGCGACGTCGAGGCGGGCGAGCAGCCGGTTGGCCGTTTCCAGCACGGCCGCCGGCACCCGGAACCCGGTGGTCAGCGGCACCACGGCCGCGTCCGGCCGGCCGAGGTGGCGCAGTTGCACGGACCAGTCGCGGGCGGCCCACGGGGTGGTGCCCTGGGCGAGGTCGCCGAGGACGGTCAGCGAGCCGAACGCGGCCCGGCGGGCGATGGCCCGGCACTCCATCGGCGAGAGGTCCTGCGCCTCGTCCACGACGAGGTGGCCGTAGCCCTCGGGGTGTTCGACGAGTCCGGCGAGTTCGTCCAGCAGGACCAGGTCGGCGGCCGACCAGCGGGCCGACTTGTACGAGCGCGGCGGGCGGGGCCAGAGCAGTGCCGCCTGCTCGTCGGGGTCCAGCAGGCCGTCGGCCGCGCGGGCCAGCGCCTCGGGGTCGGTGAGGAGTCCGGCGAGGACCTCCTCCGGGCGCGCCTTCGGCCAGAGGGCGTCGAGCTGTGCGGTCAGCGGCCGGCAGCGCTCGACGCGGCGGACCCAGGAGGCGGGCAGCACTCCGGAGCGCCGTTCGGCCTGGTCGCGCAGCCGCCGTACCACCCGGGTGCGCACCCGCTCCCGTCCGACGGCGTACGGCGGCTCCTCGGCGCGCACCTCGGCCACGAGGTCGGCGAGTTCGGCGGCGGGCACCCGCCAGCGGTACGACCCGTCGGGTACGGCGAGGTCGCCGACGCCCGCGGTGCTCACGCGCGCGTAGAGCGCCCTGCGCAGCACCTCGGCCATGCGCGGGTCGTGCTTGACCGTCGCCGTCTCCAGGGGGTCGGTGCCGGTGACGGGGTGGCGGGCGATCTCCTCCAGCAGGGTGGACTGGCGGTAGCCCCCACCGGTCGCTCCGCGACGGGCGGTCTCGCCGAGGGAGGGCAGCACCTCGGCGATGTAGGAGAGGAAGGTGCGGTTGGGGCCGAGGATCAGCAGGCCGGCGCGCTGGAGCCGCTTGGGGTGGGTGTAGAGCAGGTAGGCGGCGCGGTGCAGGCCGACGGCGGTCTTGCCGGTGCCGGGGGCGCCCTGCACGCACACGGAGTCGGCGAGGGGGGCGCGGACGAGGTCGTCCTGCTCGGGCTGGATGGTGGCGGCGATGTCCCGCATGGGTCCGACGCGGGGCCGTTCGATCTCGCGGGCCACGATGTCGCTGGCCCGGCTCTCGCCCCGGCCCAGGTGCTCGTCCTCCAGACCGGTGAGGTCGGCGGAGTCGCCCCGGCTGCCGGGCGCCCAGCCGAACCGGCGGCGGACGGCCACGCCCTGCGGGTCGCGGGCGTCGGCCTGGTAGAAGGCGCGGGAGACGGGGGCCCGCCAGTCGACGACGAGCGGCGGGGCGGCCGGGTCCTCGGTGATCCGCACCCGGCCGACGTGGTAGCTCTGCCCGCCGTGCGCGGGGTCGCCGTCGGCGAAGTCGAGGCGGCCGAAGAACAGCGGGCCGGGCGGGAGTTCGCGCATGGCCTTGGCCCGGCTGCGCAGCCGGTAGCCGAGCACCTCGGCGTCGGCTCCGGAGGCGGAGACGTCCTCGCCGACGACGACCTGTTCGGCGGCGCCCTCGACCATCGCGGCGAGGGCCGTACGGCAGGTGTCGTGGTAGGCGCGCTCGGTGTGCAGGGCGTCCGTGAGGGCGGGATCGAGTGACGTCATGCCGTCAGCGTACGGCAGAAATGTTACCGAGTTAAGTTTTTAACCGAGTTTCATTCGTTGGGTGCGATCCCCTCGGCGACCGGGCCCCGGCCGCCGGGCCTCAGGTCCGGCAGCCCCTCCGCCAGCCGCCGGAACGCCCGCTCGGCCGCCCCCACCGCGTCCCGGGCCACCTCCTCGACCGGCTCCCCCGCCGCGATCCGCCGCCAGTTCTCCTGGGCGAGGATCCGCTGGACGGCGATGATCTGTCCGGCGGCCAGCCGCGCGTCGAGACCGCCCCCGAGCGCCTCGGCCAGCGCCTCCTCGGACCGCTCCTGGTGCGCGTACGCCCGCGCCACCAGGGACGGGGTGCCGTAGAGCAGGCGGTGGAAGGCGAGCACGTCGGGGTGGTCGTTCAGCCCGGTGACCGGGTCGCGCCGGTCCAGGCCGGCCAGGAAGTTCCGGCGCAGCGCGTCGACCGGGTCGGCCGCCCCCGCGACGACGTGCGCGGCCTCCGTCTCGTGGTCCGCGATCCGGTGCAGGACCAGGTCCTCCTTGGCCGGGAAGTACCGGAAGAGGGTCGGCTTGGAGATCCCGGCCGCGGCGGCGACCTCCGCCACGGACACCGCGTCGAAGCCCCGCTCCAGGAACAGCCGTACGGCGGTGTCCGACACGTCCTGGTACATCCGCTGCTTCTTGCGCTCACGCAGACCCATCTCGCCCATGGGGGGAGCCTACGCAGCGCCGTCCGGCACCGGCGGCCACGCCAGGTCCGTACCGCCGCGCCGCCGGGACGACAGGCCCAGGGAGGCGGTGGCCGCGGCCAGCGTCATGGCGTACGACTCCACCGCGCGCCGCACGTTCGGCGCGTCCAGGGCGGCCCCGGTGACCAGGCGGTCGAGGTCGACGTAGGCGGAACGGACGATCTCGGTCCAGCGGTACACCCGCCAGTCCTGCTGCCAGCCCCGGGTGAAGCGGGGCGCCAGCCGGGTCTCCCAGCGGCGGAACATGCGGTCCCGGATCTCGGGGCGGGTCGGGGTGAGGTGCATGTGCCGGACCAGGTCGTACAGCGGGTCGCCGACCAGCGCCATCTCCCAGTCGATCAGGGTGAGCGGCGGGCCGTCGTCGCGGCGCACCAGGTTCCAGGGGTTGAGGTCGCCGTGCAGCAGGGCGGGGGCGCGGTGGGCGACCCGGTGCCGGGCGAGGATCTCGCGCAGCCGGGGGGCGTCGGGCAGCCCGAGCAGGCGGGCCAGCTGCCGGGACGCCCGGGGCAGCGCGGCGACCAGGGCCACGAGCTGGTCGCTGAGCCAGTCGTAGAACCGGGGCGGTCCGCCGAGCGGGTCGAGCGGCGCGTGGTCGACCCGGGTCAGCGCGGCCAGCTGGTCGACCAGACAGTCCGCCTCGTGCGGCCGCAGGCCGTGCACCGGGTGCTCCGGGCGGCGGCCGAGGTCGGCGGCGCCCTCGTAGGTGTGGACGGCGAAGCGGTCCCCGCGGTACGGCAGACCGGGGTCCCTCGCGTGGCTCTTCCCCAGCGCCAGCACCCGGGGCGCGGCCACCGGCACGCCGGACCGCTCGATCGCCCGCAGGACGGCGTGCTCGCTGAGGAAGCCGGTCTCGCGCCGCAGCACGACGGTCGCCTCGCGGCGGACGACGACCGGGAACGGCGTGCCGGGCACCCGGAGCACCGTGTTCAGGTGCGCGGCCCCCTTGAACACCCGGCCGGCCGGGGCGGCGCCCTCCAGGAACAGCGCGTCGGCGACCGCGGAGCGGGGGAAGTCGGGATGTTCGGGGACGCGCCGGTCCGGGGTCCAGCCGATGATCCGCCGCCCCGGACCGGCCGACGCCCCGCGCCGGAACAGGATCCGCTCGATCTCGTCCGCCTCGGGCACCCGGCCGAGCCGCAGCGGCCGGGCGGCGGCCCGCAGGGCGTCCCGGACGGCGGCCGTCGCCCGCGCCAGCCGCTCCCGGCCGAAGGACCGCTCCAGCGAGCGCGCGGCCCGGATCACGTCGGCGTACAGGGACTGGGCGTGCTCGAAGGCGACGTAGTGCCGCAGGTCCCGGGAGAGTCCGGCGGTGGCGGCGGGCCGTACCCGGTGGACGGCCTCGGCCCAGGCGTCGACGACCTCGCGCCGCTGGTGCCCGGGGTAGCGCATGCGCACCAGGTGGACGGCGAGGTCGTGCAACGGGTCGCCGTAGCACGCCAGTTCCCAGTCCACGCAGTGCGGCGGCCCGCCGCCGGACGGCAGCACCAGGTTGTCGCGGTGCAGGTCGCCGTGGAGCAGTCCGTACGGCCGCCGGGTCATCGCGGGGACCCGGTCGGCGAACCGCGCCAGGGCGTCCTCGGGCACGCCGAGGGCCGTGAACAGGCCGCCGTACCGCTGCCGGTGGGGCCGCCGGATCTGCTGGTCGGCGAGGTGGGCGAGGGTGCGCAGGAAGCCCTGGGAGTCGGTGTGGTTGCGGGGCCAGTGGGCCGGGAGGGGAGGCAGGGCGCCGCCGCGGACCTGGACGACGGCGGCGAGCAGCTCCGCCAGCTCCGTCAGCAGCGGACCGTCGACCGGTTTGCCGGGACCGCAGACGTCGGCGAGCACGGTGCCGTCCACAAAGCTGTGGACGGCGAAGCCGGGCCCCGCGGCCAGGCACTCGGGCACCCGTGGGAGCACCCCGCGCACCGCCCGCAGGATCTCCGGCTCGTCGGCCCAGGTCCGGATCACCACCGGCACCGCGTCCGGGCGCGGCACCCGCACGGTCACCAGGGCCCCCGGCTCGCGGCCCAGCAGCCCGGCCACCGGTCCGGTCAACGGCACGACGTGGTTGTGATGGTGGAAGCCGCTGCTCGACCGGCCCTCCCTGACGGCGCGGGCCACGAACTCCCGGAGGACGGCGTCCGTCCGGGCGGCAGGGGGAACAGGCGGTGCGCCCACTGGCCGCTCCGGGGTCGATCGTGCGAAAGGGTGTGGAGAGGGTGCGAAAGGGTGTGAAAAGGGTACGCAGAAGAGGCGAAACGGGTGCGGGAAGGAAGGGTCGAAGGGCCGGTCGAGCAGCCGTGCGGGTGGTCCGCCACTCGTCCGTGCCGGCGGGCGCCCGGGGGCCGGCTCGTCGCCGTCCCCCGCGCACGGGCACGCGCATGCGTCACGGACATGGGCACGCGCCCCGAGCGGTGACTCGGACGAGGCGAATGCTAGCCGACCGGACGCCCCCTCCGGAGCAGCCGCAACAGCGGCTCCAGCGACTGCACGACGTGCCTCGCGCCCGCCGCCCGCAGGTGTTTCTCCTTGCTCGCGTCGCGCGCGTACCCCAGGAACGGCACCCCCGCGCCGCGGGCCGCCGCCAGGTCCGCGAGGGAGTCGCCGATCATCAGGGCGGTGCCGGGGGCGGCGCCCATCGCGTTCAGGGCCCGGTTGAGGCAGTGCGGGTGCGGCTTGAGGTGGTGCAGGTGCTCGGTGCGGCCGTACAGGTGAGGGGCGAAGCAGCCGGTCAGGCCGCGGGATTCGAGGTAGGTGCGGGCGGCGCGGGGCGAGTTGTTGGTGGTGACGGCCAGGCGGGCGCCGACGGCCGTCCAGGTGCGGATGAGCGGGTCGGCGTAGGCGGTGGGCAGCGCGGAGGCGGCGGCCCGTTCCTCCTCCTGGGTGAGCCGCTCCTCCAGGCCGGTGACGAGGTCGCTGCCCGGCCGCCGGCGGCCCACGGCACGCAGCACCACCTGGGGGTCCAGCGTCTCCCGTTCGGTCTCGCTGAGCAGCCCGCGCAGTCCCTGCCGCTCCAGCCAGTCGACCAGGTCGGCGGCCACCCGCTCGGCGCGGTGGCGGGCGAAGAGCCGGCAGATCGGCCCGTCGAAGTCCCACAGCACGACCCGGGCCGATGTGATCAGTTCCCGAAGCTTCTCGTTCTCACTCGCAACAGAAGGCGCATCAGAAGTCGCATCAGAAGTCACTAGGAGAGTGTCAGGTCCGTCGTGATGGTTTCCCAGAGGGCGTCGAACCACATCTGCGACTGCTCCACGAACGCCGCGTCCCGCTGCCCCGCCCGTTTCTCGAAGGAGAAGAGCAGTGACTCGGAGCCGAGCGTGTCGTACATCTCCAGCGTTCCGCTCTCCGTGGGCTCCTCGCGGCGCTCGACCATGTAGTACGCGAACAGCGCCTCCGCGCCGTTGAGCAGGTACAGCTTGGCCGGAGGGGTGAACGGCAGGGCCCGGAAGGCGACGCGGACGTCGATGTCGTGGGTGCCGCGCAGGGCCTGGAGGTTGTACTGGAGCACCTGCCCCTGGGCGTTGCGCATCGCCAGCCAGCGCTGGTGGACGGCGTCGTCGGAGCTGCCGGAGTCGACCGGTACCGGGAAGGCGAGGTCGATGTCCCGGGACGGCAGCAGGACGCGGACGTCGATGCGCCCGGGTCTGAGCCGGCCGTCGTGGATCAGGCGCAGCGGTTCGCCGAGGGCGGGTATCAGGCTCTGCGCGGTCAGGCAGACGGCGTCGATGCGCACGTGCGGGACGGAGAACGCCTCGGTCAGCCGGGGCGCGAGGGCCACCATGGTGGGCTGCGGATCCTCGCGCGCGGGAGCCGGTTCGGCGACCCGGGGCGGGCTGCCCTTGCTGACGTTGCTGAGCAGGCCGTCCTCCTGGAGCACGCGCAGGGCCTGGCGTACGGCACCGCGCTCCACGCCGAACTCCTCGGCCAGCTCGGCCTGGGTCGGCAGGCGCGCGCCCACCCGGAGGACGCCGGTGCGGATGCGTTCGCGCAGGGTGTCGGCGATCTGCCGGGGCGTGAGCCGTCCGCTGCCGTTCACTGCCACGTTCTCCTGGGTCACGACCAAACGCTACAACCCTGATCCATCTGGAGGCAGTTGTTGGAAAGTTGTTTGTGGACAGTCGCCAAGTGGGCGCATGTGAGGCGAAGTTGGCTGCCAACTTTGGCGGGCCGGCGGGCCGGAGCGCGCGGCTCCGTGGCGCCGGCGCCCCGCGTCACGACGTCAGCACCAGCTCCGAGCTGATCGTCTCCCACAGCGCGTCGAACCACAGCCGCGACTGCTCCACGAAGGCCGCGTCCCGCCGCCCGGCCCGCCCGTCGAAGGCGAACAGCATCGACCGGGTGCCGTCGGCGTCGTACGTCTCCACGTGCCGCTGCCCGATCTCCCGCTCCCGGCGGCCCAGCGTGTAGTACGCGAACAGCGCCTCCGAGCCGTTGAGCAGGTACAGCTTCACCGGCGGGGTGAACGGCAGGGCCCGGAAGGAGACCCGGACGTCGACGCCGTGCGTGGTGCACAGGGCCAGCAGGTTCTGCCGCAGCACCAGGCCCTGGGCGTTGCGCTGGGACAGCCAGCGCCGGTGCAGCAGGCCCCCGTCGTCGGCGTCCACCGGCGTCGGGAAGGCGAGGTCGATGTCCCGGCCGGGCAGCAGCAGCCGTACGTCGATCTTGGCCGGTTTCAGCCGCCCCGCGTGGATCTGCCGCAGCGGCTCGCCGACCGCCAGCGTCAGCGAGACCGAGGTCAGGCACAGCGCGTCGATGCGCACGTGGGGGGCGGCGAACGCGGCGGCGATGCGCGGGGCGAGGCCCACCATGGTGGGCTGCGGCGGCGCGGCCGGGCCCGCCGGGGGGCGCGCGGGCCCCGGTACGCCCGCCACCGTGGCGGGGCTGCCCTTGGAAACGTCGGTGAGCAGGTGCTCCGACTGCAGGATGCGCAAGGCCTGCCGTACCGCACCGCGTTCGACACCGAACTCGTCGGCCAGCTTGGCCTGCGTGGGCATGCGCTCACCCGGCCGCAGCACACCGGACCTGATCCGGCTGCGCAGTTCGTCGGCGATCTCGCGGTGGGACGAACGGTGCCGCTGGGGCTTCGTCCGCCCACTGGCGGAGACGTGCTCCGGGTCCACGAACAAACCGTACAACTTCGCGCCAACTTACGGCAGTTCCTGTGCAGCTGGTTATAAGCCGCATCCCGACGGAGATAAGTACAGTGAAGTTGGCAGCCAACTTGTGGGACATGGTCGAGCTTCCCAGTGGTTGGCCGACCGGGTTCCCCTCCGGAGGGGAGCCGGGAGCCCGGGCAGGGGGCGGCCACCGGAGCGCACAGTCACAACTGAACAGCGACATCTGAATACCGACATCGCACAGCCACAACTGAACAGCTCGCTACGGATGAACAGGGCGCCGGCCTCCACGAGGCGGCGCCCTCTCGTTTCCCCCCGCCGCCGGTCACATCAGCAGGTCGTCCACCTGCGCCTCGCCCACCCGGTACCGGCGCGCGATCTCCCCGCTGCAGTCGTCGGCCGTACGCTGCAACCGCTGGCGGCACCGCGAGACCTCCTGCTCGTACCGGACCAGCCGTCCCATGGCGGCACTCAGTTCCAGGTCGGTCCGCGCGGTCAGGTCCGACAGCTCGACCTCGGCGAGCATCTCGGCGGCCAGCCGCCCGTACTCCTCGTTGTGCGGCGTGCCGAGCGTGACGTGGCGGGCCGAGGAACGCTGCCGGGCCGGAGCGTCCTTCAGGATCTCCGGGAGCCGGTCCACCACGGACCCGTCGACCGGCGCCGGCACCGACGCCCGACCGCGCCGGCCCAGTTCCGCGCGCAGGATGTCGATCCGCCCCTGGAGCAGCCGCCGCACATAGCTGAGGTCCGCCTCGTCCCGCTGGGCGTCGCGGCGCAGCGCGCGCAGCTCGGGCAGGCTCAGCCGGGCCAGTTCGGGCTCGGGAGGATCGGTGGGCGGTGCCGGTTCCGCGACGGCGTCGGCGCGCTGCGCGGGCGGCCGGTACGTCCCCTGTGCCCCCAGCCGCCCGCTGGTACTCGGTGTGCTCATCTGCTTGTGACCGTCCCCTCGACCGGCGTGTGGGAAGCATCGTGCCACCCCAACCGGCCGCTATGTGACCGAGTGCCCCCGAACGGCCCTAGATAGGCGCCAACAGATCCATATTGGGCCCCGTGCGGGCCGGTGCGGGGCACCGGGCATGATGGTCCGCATGCGTGCGGTGGTGCAGAGGGTGGACGGCGCGAGCGTCGTCGTGGACGGCGAGACGGTCGGCGAGATCGAGGGCGAGGGCCTGTGCGTCCTGGTCGGGGTCACCCACGAGGACACCGAGGAGAAGGCGGCCCGGCTGGCCCGCAAGCTCTGGACGCTCCGCGTGCTCCAGGACGAGAAGTCCTGCAGCGACACCGGCGCCCCGCTCCTCGTGATCAGCCAGTTCACCCTCTACGGCGACGCCCGCAAGGGCCGCCGCCCCACCTGGAACGCGGCGGCCCCCGGCGAGGTCGCCGAGCCCCTGGTGGACGAGGTGGTGGCCCAGCTGCGCGCCCTGGGCGCCACGGTGGCGACGGGCCGCTTCGGCGCGCAGATGAGGGTGTCGCTGACGAACGACGGCCCGTTCACGGTGCTGCTGGAGATGTGAGCCGGGAACGCCGGCGAGCGGACCGGGGGCTGTGCCGCGGCCCGCGCGACGGTCCAGCCGCCGCCCCCCGGCCTGCCCGTGGCCGTGCCTAGGGCTCGACCACGACCTCCTGGGCCGCCGCCGTCTCCCCGGCCAGGAGCCTCGCGTCGAGGGGGATGTTGCGCTTGACCAGGGCCAGGGCGACCGGGCCCAGCTCGTGGTGGCGGGCCGAGGTCGTCACGAAGCCGATCTTGCGGCCCTCCGGACCCTCGTCGGCGAGGCGGATCCCGGTACCGGGGGCCGGGAGGTGGACCTCGCTGCCGTCGAGGTGGAGGAAGACCAGGCGGCGCGGTGGCTTGCCGAGGTTCTGGACGCGGGCGACCGTCTCCTGGCCGCGGTAGCAGCCCTTCTGGAGGTGGACGGCGGTGCCGATCCAGCCCAGCTCGTGCGGGATGGTGCGGTGGTCGGTCTCGAAGCCGAGGCGGGGACGGTGGTGCTCGACGCGCAGCGCCTCGTGGGCGAGGAGGCCGGCGGCGGGGCCGTGGGTCGCCGCGAAGGACTCCAGACCGGCGCGGGGCAGGAACAGGTCACGGCCGTACGGCGTCTCGCGCACGACGACCCCGTCCGGGACGTCGGCGATCGAACCGGCGGGCAGGTGGACCACGGCGATGTCACCGGTGCGGTCGGCGACCTCGACCCGGTAGAAGAACTTCATCGACTCCAGGTACGCGATCAGCGCGTCCTGGGTGCCGGGCTCCACGTGCGCCCAGACGGTCGTACCGTCGTCCACCAGGTACAGCGCGTGCTCGATGTGCCCGTGCGCGGAGAGGATCAGGGCTTCGGTGGCCTCGCCGACGGGCAGTTCGCTGACGTGCTGGGTGAGCAGCAGGTGCAGCCAGCTCAGCCGGTCGTCGCCGCTGACGGTGATGACACCGCGGTGGGACAGGTCGACGAAACCGGCGCCGTCGGCGAGGGCGCGCTGCTCGCGGAACAGGTCGCCGTAGTGGGCGGCGACACCTTCGTCCACGCCCTCGGCGGGGACGGCGCCGGGCAGGGACAGCAGGGGGCTCTTCATACCGCCAGCCTACGACGTGGTAGTTGAACTCTTCAGCAGACAGTCCTCGCACCGGCCGAAGATCGCGAAGTGCTTCATGTCGGTGTCGAAGCCGAACTGCCGCCGCAGCTTGTCCGTGAACTCCGCGGCCACCTCGACGTCCGCCTCGATCACGTTCTCGCAGTCCCGGCACACCAGGTGGAGGTGGTGGTGGCGGTCGGCCAGGTGGTAGGTGGGGGCACCGTGCCCGAGGTGGGCGTGGCTGACCAGGCCCAGCTCCTCCAGCAGCTCCAGCGTCCGGTAGACGGTGGAAATGTTGACCCCCGACGCCGTCTTCCTCACTTCCACGAGGATGTCGTCGGGGGTCGCGTGCTCAAGGGTGTCCACGGCTTCGAGGACAAGCTGCCGCTGCGGCGTCAGTCGGTAGCCGCGCTGCCTGAGGTCGCTCTTCCAGTCGGTGCTCACCACACCGACGAGTCTAGAGCCACGGGCAGGGACGGCTCACTTGAAGAAGGCGATGCCGTCGTCCGGCAGGTCGTCGGGGAGGGCCTTGGCCCAGCGCTCGACGTCCTCCGGGGTGACGACCTTCTTCAGCTGCGCCGACATGTAGGGGCGCAGCGCGACCTCCGGGGTCTGCTTCTCGCCGACCCACATCAGGTCGCTCTTGACGTAGCCGTACAGCCGCTTGCCGCCGCTGTAGGGGCCCGAGCCGGCGGTGCGGGCGACGGCGTCCGTCACCAGGTCGATCTGCGGCTTCTTGTCGGCCATCTCGCCGTACCAGATCTCGATGACACCGTCGTCGCGGGTCATCGTCACCTCGACCTTGCGGTCGGCGTCGATCCGCCAGAAGCCGTGCTCCGTCTCCAGCGGGCGCACCTTGTTGCCGTTCTCGTCCAGCACCCAGGTGGACGAGTGGTATTCCAGGAAGTCCCGGCCGTCGTGGGTGAAGCTGACTTCCTGCCCGAAGTTGCACTTCTCGGAGCCGGGGAAGTCGTGCACGCCCGCGCCGGCCCAGTTGCCGAGCAGGAAGGCGAGCGGGACGAGGTCCTTGTGCAGGTCGGACGGGATCTCGATCATGAGCGGAAGCTTTCCTAGAGGGTGGGTCAGCGCTGGCCCTGGTACAGCTTCTTCACGGTCAGACCGGCGAAGGCGAGCACGCCGACGCAGACCAGGACCAGCAGGGTTTCGAAGAAGATCTCCACGGGTGCTCCTTGAGCGGGGGTGAGCGAACGACAGAGCCGCTGCCCAGCTTACGCGGCCGGGGGCGGGCGCTCCGTGCGAGGGGCACCGCCCGCGCGAGGGCTACGCTTCCCGCATGGCGAAGAAGCTCGTGATCAAGGTGACGGCCGGGGCGGACGCTCCCGAGCGGTGTTCGCAGGCGTTCACGGTGGCCGCGGTGGCCGTGGCCAGCGGGGTCGAGGTCTCGCTGTGGCTGACCGGGGAGTCCTCCTGGTTCGCGCTCCCGGGACGCGCCGCCGAGTTCGAGCTGCCGCACGCCGCTCCGCTGCCGGACCTGCTGGAGTCGGTCCTGGCCGGCGGACGGCTCACCCTGTGCACGCAGTGCGCCGCACGGCGGGGGATCACGGAGAAGGACGTCATCGAGGGCGTACGGATCGCGGGCGCGCAGGTGTTCGTGCAGGAGTCCCTGGCGGACGGGACGCAGGCGCTCGTCTACTGAGCCGCGCCGGTCTGGAGCCGACGGCCCGCCCGGTCACGGCCGCGGGCGCTTCTTGCCGTCCAGTTCGTCCCACCACTCGTCCGACTGCGGGTCCCCGGAGGGGTCGTCCCACCAGCGGTCCTCCGGCCCCCGGCGGTTGGCGATCATCGCGGCGACCGGCGGGATGACCATGGCGACGACGCACATGCCGACGGCCGCCGGTACCGACCACAGGCGCACGACGCCCCAGGCCAGGACGAAGAGCCCGATGCAGGCCCCCATCATGGCGAAGTAGGCGTGCCGTCGCCGGGCGTACATAGGTACAGGGTAGGCCCGGTGCGCCCTGTCACAACTGATCCACAATTCCCGTTCGCCGGGGCCCGGCAGGGTTACCGTGACGTAGAAGCACCGATTTCCGAACACCGTCGCATCCGAGCACCGTAGCCACCGAACCGTCGCCGACCGGGGGAACCACCACATGCGCGCCCTGCGAATACTGCTGATCATCGTCGTGATCCTGGGCGGACTCTTCGTGGTCGCGGACCGGGTCGCCGTGCACTTCGCCGAGGGCAAGGCCGCCGACAAGCTGAAGTCGACCGAGAACCTGGCCTCGACCCCGGACGTGGACATCAAGGGCTTCCCGTTCCTCACCCAGGTCGCGGGCGGCTCCCTGGACGACGTCGAGGTGAAGATCAAGGACTACGAGGCGGCCACCGGCAAGCCCGGCAAGACCATCCGGATCGACGACCTCAAGGCCGACATGAAGGGCGTCTCGTTCTCCGGCGACTACAGCTCCGCCACCGCGGACACCGCGACGGGCACCGCGACGGTCTCCTACGCCGAGCTGCTGAAGACCGCCAAGTCCGAGCCGACCGAGGTCGCCCCCGGCGTCACCGCCCGGGTCGTGGGCCTCTCCGACGGCGGCAACGGGAAGATCAAGGTCAAGGTGGAGGGGACGGTCTCCTCACTCGGGCTCCAGCAGACCGTGTCCGTGCTCAGCTCGGTGAGCGTGGTGAACAACAAGGTCGAGGTGCACGCGGACTCGCTGCCCCAGCTGGGCGCCGCCGCGATCGCCGAGAACCGCATCCGCGAGATCACCGACTTCCAGCAGGCCATCGACCAGCTGCCCGGCGGCATCAAGCTGGACAAGGTGCAGGCCGCGCCGGACGGCGTGGAGATCACCGTGAAGGGTTCGGACGTCAGGCTCGCCGGGTAGGCGAGAAGGGCCGGCGGACCCCGTCTGTCCGACTGGCGAGACGATCACGTCCGTAACGCAGATGCAGGGACGCACACGAGCGCCCGGAGCGGTCCACCGACCCTTCGGGCGCTTTTCCTTTCCCGCCATTCGGACGATCGCGTCTCGCCATATGACACGCCGGTGACATGTCCGCCCGGACGTCCCTACGATCGGCCCCATGAAGCGACAGGCGGATCTCACGAAGCGGCGGGCAGTGGACCTGTGCCGCGTTGCCGCCATGCTCTGTCGCCCCTTCTGAGCGGAAGCCACGGCTCCCGCGTCTCCCCGCCCTGCTGCCAGGGCATCCGTGCGCCGCTCGAGCCCCGAACGCGCGCCCCTCTCTACTCGCACGCCCCGCCGCGACTGCCCCGGAGGAGAAAGAGCATGAGCCGCAGCGACGTCCTGGTCGACGCCGACTGGCTCCAGGACCACCTGGACGACCCGACCATCGCGATCGTGGAGGTGGACGAGGACACGTCCGCCTACGAGAAGAACCACATCAAGAACGCGATCCGCATCGACTGGACCAAGGACCTGCAGGACCCGGTCCGCCGTGACTTCATCGACCAGGAGGGCTTCGAGAAGCTCCTGTCGGAGAAGGGCATCGCCAACGACCACACCGTGGTCCTCTACGGCGGCAACAACAACTGGTTCGCGTCGTACGCCTACTGGTACTTCAAGCTGTACGGCCACGAGAGCGTCAAGCTCCTCGACGGCGGCCGCAAGAAGTGGGAGCTGGACGCCCGCGAGCTGGTCGCCGGCGACGAGGTCCCCGAGCGCGCCAGGACCGACTACAAGGCCAAGCCGCAGGACACCTCGATTCGCGCCTTCCGCGACGACGTCGTGAACGCGATCGGCTCGCAGAACCTGGTCGACGTCCGCTCGCCCGACGAGTTCTCCGGCAAGCTGCTCGCCCCGGCCCACCTCCCGCAGGAGCAGTCGCAGCGCCCGGGCCACGTCCCGACCGCCCGCAACATCCCGTGGTCGAAGAACGCCAACGACGACGGCACGTTCAAGTCGGACGACGAGCTCAAGGCCCTCTACGCCGACGAGAGCGTCGACCTCGCCAAGGACACGATCGCCTACTGCCGCATCGGTGAGCGCTCGGCCCTGACCTGGTTCGTGCTGCACGAGCTGCTCGGCGTGGAGAACGTCAAGAACTACGACGGCTCCTGGACCGAGTACGGCTCCCTCGTCGGCGTGCCGATCGAGCTCGGCGCCAACAAGTAAGACCTTCCCGACCTTTACCCCTCAAGGAGTTGCCACATGTGCGGAGCGAAGGCCGGCGGCCCCGACGCCTCGACGATCAAGCCCGGTGAGACCACGATCCAGGGCCAGGTGACCCGCGACGGCGAGCCGGTGACGGGCTACGTCCGTCTCCTCGACTCGACCGGCGAGTTCACCGCGGAGGTCCCCACCTCCGCGACCGGCCAGTTCCGCTTCTACGCGGCCGAGGGCACGTGGACCGTGCGCGCGCTGGTGCCGGGCGCCACCGCCGACCGCACGGTCGTCGCCCAGCAGGGCGGCCTGGCCGAGGTGGCCATCGCGGTCTGAGCGCGGCCCGCGCGCGGGCTCTGTGACGGCTGAGGGCCGCACCCCCTGGGTTGGACGCCAGTGGGGGTGCGGCCCTTCGGCTTTCCCCGGGCCCCGTCAGCACCGCGCCCGTACGGCCGCCAGCCCGATCGCCGCGAGCAGCGAGGCCACGCAGAGGGCGGCGAGCAGACCGCTCACCGCCGCCCCGTCGGGCAGCCGGCGCCGGCGGCGGCGGGGGCGGGGGCGAGAGCGACCGCCCGGGGCGGGAGCCGGCGCGGGGCCGGCGACGGGCGCGTCGGCCGCACCCTGCGCCCTGGGCGCGTACGCGGGATGGAACGGCGGAACCGCGTAGCCCAGCCACAGGGTCCCCTCCTCCCGGGCCCCGGTGCCCTCCGCGGCCGTCATGCGCGGTGCTCCGTCCGCTGGTGCTGGCGCAGCAGCACGTTCGCGTCGCTCTCCGCGCTGCGGTCGTACGCCACCCGCGCCGCCTCCCGCCGCTCCGCCAGCTCCAGGCAGGCGGCACAGCCGGGCACGGGCCGCGGCGGCCGGCTCGCCTCGTCCAACGGCGACGGAAGGCTCCGCGCACGGTGGTTGGCCGCCCGCACACCCGCCCCGAGCCGCTCCCGGTCCGTCGCCGGCCGCACCGCCCGCGGATCGGCCTGCCACTCCACGCCACCGCCGACGGGACGCAGTATCACGTAGGGACCGGACCGGTCCCGGTACTCACCGACCTTGTCGGTCGCGGGGTCGTAGAGCAGCTGTCCCGGCTCGTGGGTCATGCGGCCGGCTCCTTTCCGAGAACGAGTGAGCGCAGCGCGAGCCTGCGGCTACGCTGCGTGTTCGGGCGATGCTTGGAGCATGGCGCACGGAAAGGGCGTCCGGGCTGTTGAGCGGCCCAAATTCAACGCTGGGCCTGCCAAATTCAACAAATTCAACAGGAGCGCGATGCCACAGCGGTTGGTGTTCACAGGGCGGAGTCAGGAGCCGAGGGCACGTTTCGCCGAGGAGTTACGGCGTCTGAGGAGCGAACGCGGACTGAGTCTGCGCGAGTTGGCAAAGGAGGTGGGCTGGGACTCGTCACAGTTCAGCAGGATGGAGAGCGGGCAGTCGCTGGGCGGACCCGAGATCGTCCAGGCGCTGGATCAGTTCTACGGCACGCCAGGGTTACTGGTGACGCTGTGGGAGCTGGCCATGGCGGATCCCACGCAGTTCAAGGAGCAGTACCGGCGGTACATGGTCCTGGAGGCCGAGGCGGTGAGCCTGTGGCACTACGGCGTGAGCAGGCCCCCTGGACTGCTCCAGACCGAGGCGTACGCCCGCGAAGCGCTCACGGCTGGCGGACTCAAGGGGAAGGAGCTGATCCAGCAGGTGGACGCGCGCATCGGTCGGCGGGAGTTGCTGGAGGGAGGAGACGCGCCGCCGTTCCGCAGCATCCTCTCCGAGGCGGTCCTGCGGACCCCGTTACCCGACCAGGGCGAGTGGCGTGAGCAACTGGAGCACCTGGTGGAGATGTCGGAACGCCCGAACGTCACGCTCCAGGTACTGCCGTTCAGCGACAGCTTCCACGGCCTGGCGAGCACTGACTTGATGTTCCTGCGACTGCTGGACACCCGGAGCGTGGCCTACGCCGAAAACGACGTACACGGTGAACTGATCTCAGAACCGAGCAGAGTTGAGCGTTACCAGCGCACTTATGATGCGGTGCGCGACAAAGCCCTGTCCCCGGCCCACTCGCGCAAGTTCATCCTGCAGATGTTGGAGGAAGTGACGTGCGAGCCATCGACCTGAGCAACGTGACGTGGCGCAAGAGCAGCTACAGCAACTCGGACGGCGGCCAGTGCGTCGAGGTCGCCGACGGCATCCCCACCCTCGTCCCCGTCCGCGACAGCAAGGCCCCCTCCCGCGCCCTCGTCTTCGACGCGGGCACCTGGGCGGCGTTCGTGGACGGAATCAAGTCGGAGTAGCCGCGCTGCGCTAGCCCAGCACCTGCCCCAGTACCCACACCGCCGGGGCCGCCGCCGACAGCGGCAGCGCGACGCCGGCCGTGAAGTGGACGAAGCGGGAGGGGTAGTCGTAGCTCGCGACGCGGTGGCCGATCAGGGCGCACGCTCCGGCCGCGGCGCCCAGCAGCGCGCCCTTCGAGCCGAAGTCCGTCATGCCGCCCGCCGCGATCCCCGCGCCCGCCGCCGCCAGCAGGGCGGCCACGACCGAGACGGGGGTGGGCAGGGGCAGGGCGCGGGCCAGGACGGCCACCGCGACCGCCGCCGCGCCGACCGAGACCGCGTGCGGGTCGGCGGCCAGGTAGCCCGTGGCCAGGACGGCGAGCGCCGCCGAGACGACCGTCGCCATCAGGCCGTACATCCGCTCGTCCGGCGAGGCGTGCGAGCGCAGCTGGAGGACCAGGGAGAGCAGGACCCACAGGGCGAGCGGGCCGAGGATGGCCGGCAGGGCGTGGTCACGGCCGGCCGCGAGGACCGCCACGTCCGACGTGAGCGCGCCCGCGAACGCCAGCGCGATGCCCTGACGGGCGGGCCACATGCCGTTCAGCCGGAACCAGCCCGCCGCCGTCACCGCCTGGAGCACCACGAGCGGTACGACGAGGGCGTACGAGGCGATCGGTGCCGCCGCGGCCAGCAGCAGGCCGAGTACGGCCGTGAGCAGCGCCGGCTGCATGCCGGGCTCGATGACCGGGGAACGGCCCTCCAGGCGGGCCCGCTGGGCGTCGGTGATGCGCGCGTTGCCGGCGAGGGTGGCGGGGCCGTAGGACGGTTCGTCCGCCGTGCCCACCGCACCGGCCTCCGGTTCGGCCGGCGGCTCGGGCGCCGGGGCCGGCGCCGGCCGCGCCGGTTCCGCGGGTGCCTGCGCGTACCCTCCGGTCCGCGGCGCGTGCGGCTCCGGATAGGCCCCCGCGTACGGCTCCCGGTACGGCTCCGCGTACTGCTGCGGCTCCTGGTACCGGGGCTGCTGGTACTGCGGCTGCGGCTCCGGCTGCGGGTACTGGGCCTGCTGGTACTGCGCGGGCGCCTGCTGCTGTTCCTGCCGGGGCAGGTACGCCGTCTCCGCCGCCTGCACCGGCGCGTGCGTCTGGGTCTCCCAGGTCTGGCCCTGCCACTGCTGGGTGAGTTCCGGGTCGTGGCCCGGTGCCTGCGCGTACTGCTGGTCGTGCGCCGGCCACTGCTGCTGGTAGGGGTCGTAGCCCTCGTAGGGGCCGCCCTGATACGGCTGGTCGGTCATCGCTCACCCTCCTGCGAACGGCGGGAGCACCTCGACCGTGCCGCCCTCGGCCAGCCGTACCGTCTCATGCGCGCGGGTCCCGACGGGGTCGCCGTCGACGAGGAAGGAGCATCGCTGCAGCACGCGTGTCAGTTCGCCGGGGTGCCGCGCACGGGCGGCGGCCAGCGCGTCGGCCAGCGTGTCCGCCTCGTACGGCTCCTCGGCGACCTGGGCCGCGGCCTTGGCGGCGGCCCAGTAGCGGACCGTGACCTGGGGCATCTGAATCCTCAATCGACGGCAGGGAACAAGAACAATCCAAGAGAAAGATAAGAACAGTGTGGGGCAGGCTAGCCCGCCGCCGACACCGACCAGTGCCCGATCCGGGCCATCAGGGCGTCGTCGGCCGCGTGCTCGGCGTGGCCCATGCCCGGCTCGATCCAGAGTTCGCCGTGGTCACCGGCCGCCTCGGCGAGCGTCCGGGGGTGGTCGAGGGGGAAGTAGCCGTCCCGGTCGCCGTGCACGATCAGCAGGGGGACCGGGGCGATCCTGGAGGCCGCCTGGACCGGGGAGAGCGGCACCGGGTCCCAGTCCCGGTGGTGGATGCGGGTGCGCAGGCCGTAGCGGCCGACCAGGCGGCCCTCGGGGCGGGTGACCAGCCAGTGCAGGCGGCGCATGGGGGCCGTGCCGCGGTAGTACCAGCGGGCGGGGGCGCTGACGGAGACGACGGCGTCCGTGCCGCCGTACAGCGCCGCGTGCCGCAGGACCACCGAGCCGCCCATGGAGAAGCCGACGGTCACCACGCGGGTGTGTCCCAGGCCGCGGGCCCACTCCACCGCGGCGGCGAGGTCCAGCACCTCCTTGTCACCGACGGTGGAACGGCCGCCCGAGCGTCCGTGGCCGCGGAAGGAGAAGGTGACGACCGCGCCGTAGCCGCGCAGGACCCCCGCGACGCGGCGCACGTGCGGGCGGTCCACGTCCCCGGTGAAGCCGTGCGCGATCACGAACACCAGGTCACGGGCGGACGGACGGGGGGTGTCGGCAAGGGTGCCGCGCACGGCGGCGCCGGGATCGTATACGGAATCGATCGGAATTCCGTCGGGGGTGCGCAGGAATGTCCGCACAGGGCCCCGTCTGCCCGTCTCGGAATGCGGACGAACGGTGGAACGGGCCACATCATCTGCCGGACGGTTGCTCATGTGGGCTATTCTGCTGGGCAGAGGACTCGGGCAGCGTAGCCCCCGGGTCCTTTTGTGCTTTCGGAAGCGTTGTATACGAAGCGGGGAACCCCAGGTGACCGCCGGTGTACGGGGCCTTCGGGATCGCAGAGCAGTGCCCGTCCGCACAGTCCTCGCAGGGACCGAGGAGGAACCAGACGTATGAGTTCTCTGCTGCTCCTGACCAACGCCCTCCAGCCGTCGACGGAGGTGCTGCCCGCGCTCGGCCTGCTGCTGCACAACGTGCGGGTCGCCCCCGCCGAGGGCCCCGCCCTCGTCGACACCCCGGGTGCCGACGTCATCCTGATCGACGGCCGCCGCGACCTGCCCCAGGTGCGCAGCCTGTGCCAGCTGCTGCGGTCCACCGGCCCCGGCTGTCCGCTGCTCCTCGTCGTCACCGAGGGCGGCCTCGCCGCCGTCACCGCCGACTGGGGCATCGACGACGTCCTGCTGGACACCGCCGGCCCGGCCGAGGTCGAGGCACGGCTGCGGCTCGCCATGGGACGCCAGCAGATCGTCAACGACGACTCGCCGATGGAGATCCGCAACGGCGACCTCTCCGTGGACGAGGCCACCTACTCGGCCAAGCTCAAGGGACGGGTCCTGGACCTGACCTTCAAGGAGTTCGAGCTGCTCAAATACCTCGCCCAGCACCCGGGCCGCGTCTTCACCCGCGCCCAACTGCTGCAGGAGGTGTGGGGGTACGACTACTTCGGCGGCACCCGGACGGTGGACGTGCACGTACGGCGGCTGCGCGCCAAGCTCGGCCCCGAGCACGAGTCGCTGATCGGGACCGTCCGGAACGTCGGTTACCGATTCGTCACCCCCGAGAAGCCCGACCGCTCCGCCGACAAGAGCGACCGCTCCGCCGACCGGTCCGCCCGCCCCGCCGAGGGCGCCGGGGCCAAGACCGGCCGGGCAAAGCCGGAGGATGCGGACGCGGCCGCCGTGCTGGACGGCATCGAGGTCCACGCCGAGGCGTAGCCGGGACGCGGTGGGTGCGCGCACGGCGCCCGGGCGGCCCGGTCCTCCCGGGGGATCGCCGTCCGGCCGCCATGTGATACGCCCTGCCCAGAGCCGGTCAATCCGCGTAGACTCCGCGCGTGGCCAAGGTGACTCGGGATGACGTGGCACGGCTGGCGGGAACCTCCACCGCCGTCGTCAGTTATGTCATCAACAACGGACCCCGGCCGGTCGCCCCGGCCACGCGCGAGCGTGTCCTCGCCGCGATCAAGGAGCTGGGGTACCGGCCCGACCGGGTCGCCCAGGCCATGGCCTCCCGGCGGACCGACCTGATAGGCCTCATCATCCCCGACGCCCGCCAGCCGTTCTTCGGCGAGATGGCGCACGCGGTCGAACAGGCCGCCTCCGAGCGCGGGAAGATGGTCCTGGTCGGCAACACCGACTACATCGGCGAGCGCGAGGTCCACTATCTGCGCGCCTTCCTCGGCATGCGCGTCTCGGGCCTGATCCTCGTCTCCCACGCCCTGAACGACCTGGCCGCCGCCGAGATCGACGCCTGGGACGCCCGCGTGGTGCTGCTGCACGAGCGCCCGGAGGCCATCGACGACGTCGCCGTGGTGACGGACGACCTCGGTGGCGCCCAGCTGGCCGTGCGCCACCTGCTGGAACACGGGTACGAGTACGTCGCCTGCATGGGCGGTACGGCGCAGACGCCGGCCGTCGGCGACCCGGTCTCCGACCACGTCGAGGGCTGGAAGCGGGCCATGGCGGAGGCGGGCCTCGGCATCGAGGGCCGGCTGTTCGAGGCGCCGTACAACCGTTACGACGCCTACCGCGTGGCCCTGGACGTGCTGTCCGGGCCGGACCGGCCGCCGGCGGTCTTCTGCTCCACCGACGACCAGGCCATCGGTCTGCTGCGGGCCGCGCGCGAGCTGCGCATCGACGTGCCCGGGGAGCTGGCGGTGGCCGGCTTCGACGACATCAAGGAGGCCGCGCTCGCCGACCCGCCGCTGACCACGGTCGCCTCGGACCGCTCGGCGATGGCCCGGGCGGCGGTCGACCTGGTGCTGGACGACGGGCTGCGGGTGGCCGGGTCCCGGCGGGAGCGGCTGAAGACGTTCCCGTCGCGGCTGGTGGTGCGCACGAGCTGCGGCTGCGTGTAGCTCCGCCGGGCCGGCCGGCCGCACCCTTCCTCGCGCCCCCGCGGGGCGCTCTCGTGCGCGTCTTTATATGGGGCAAACGAGGTTCTGCCGGGCTTCTCAGGGCACACTCAGGAAGCTCTCATGGTCACGGGGGAGTCTTTTCCCATGACCGAGAGCCAGGGCACGTACGAGCAGCCGCACCACTCCTACTCCGCCCCCGTGAACCCCGAGTGGCCGCCCCCGCCGCCGTACGCGCCGGCGGCCACGGCTCCCGGGCCGAAGAAGAAGCGGCCCCGGGGCCCGGTGGCCCTGCTCGCGGCGGTCGCGATCGTCGCGGCGGCGGTCGGCGGCGGCACGGCGTACGCCTTCCAGGAGCTGGCCGGCAAGGACACGGTCGCCACCGCGGGCGGCAGCACCACCGTGGTGCCGTCGAGCAAGAGGGGTGACGTCGCCACGATCGCCGCCGCGGTCACCCCGAGCGTGGTCGAGGTCAACGCGACGCTGGCGGGCGGCTCCTCCACCGGCTCCGGCGTGATCATCACGTCGGGCGGCGAGGTCGTCACCAACAACCACGTCGTCTCCGGCGCCACCTCGATCAAGGTGCGCACCAGCGACGGCAGGAGCTACACCGCCGAGGTGGTCGGCACGGACAGCTCCAAGGACCTCGCGCTGATCAGGCTCCACGGCGCCTCCGGGCTGAAGCCGGCCGCGCTCGGCGACTCCCATGGCGTCCAGGTCGGCGACACGGTCGTCGCGATCGGCTCCCCCGAGGGCCTGACCGGCACGGTCACCAGCGGCATCGTCTCCGCCCTGGACCGGGACGTCACCGTCTCCACCGACGAGAACCAGGGCCAGGGCCAGGACGGCGGCGACGGGCAGTGGCCGTTCCAGTTCGGCGGCCGTGAGTTCAACGGCGACACCGGCTCGTCCACCACCACCTACAAGGCCATCCAGACCGACGCGTCCCTGAACCCCGGCAATTCCGGCGGCGCCCTGATAGACGCGAGCGGGCACGTCATCGGCATCAACTCCGCGATGTACTCCTCCGGCTCGCAGGCCTCCTCGTCCTCGGACGCGGGCAGCATCGGCCTCGGCTTCGCCATCCCCGTCGACACCGTCAAGTCCGACCTGGCCAAGCTGCGGGCGGGCTCCGGCAGTTAGCAACACACCAGTGCAAGGAGCAGGTCATGATCGAGAACGTTTCCCCCCGGTTCAGCGAGCGCGGCCCGGCCGGTCTCACCCTGGCCCTGTCCATCGCCTCCGAATCGCAGGTGCCCGTTCCGGCGCCCCGCGCCCCCAAGCAGCCGACCGTCACGCCGGTCCCCCAGCTGATGGGCCTGCGCACCTCCGCCGCCCGGCCGCACCGCCGCAAGGTCCCGCTGCACCGGCTGACCACGGTGGCCGCCTGACCACGACGGCCGCCCGCCCCCGTGGCCGCGCGGGAACCGGTGGCCGTCCGGCCGCCCCGTGTGTCCCCGGCGCCCCGACATGGCACGCTGAGAGGCACCCGTCCCCCGCACCCCGAGGAAGCGAGCGATGAGCCCCGCCGAAGGCGACCGTGACCCCCAGCGCATCCTGATCGTCGACGACGAGCCGGCCGTACGCGAGGCGCTCCAGCGCAGCCTCGCCTTCGAGGGGTACGACACCGAGGTCGCCGTCGACGGCGCGGACGCCCTGGACAAGGCCACGGCCTACCGGCCCGACCTGGTCGTGCTGGACATCCAGATGCCCCGCATGGACGGCCTGACGGCGGCCCGCCGCATCCGGGGTGCGGGCGACACCACCCCGATCCTCATGCTCACCGCCCGCGACACGGTCGGCGACCGGGTCACCGGACTGGACGCGGGCGCGGACGACTACCTGGTCAAGCCGTTCGAGCTGGACGAGCTCTTCGCCCGCATCCGCGCCCTGCTGCGCCGCAGCTCGTACGCGGCGGCGGTGTCCGCAGAGGCCCAGGAGGACGAGGCGCTGACCTTCGGCGACCTGCGCATGGACCTCGCGACCCGGGAGGTCACGCGCGGCGGGCGGCCGGTCGAACTGACCCGCACGGAGTTCACCCTGCTGGAGATGTTCATGGCCCACCCGCGCCAGGTCCTCACCCGCGAGCAGATCCTCAAGGCCGTCTGGGGCTTCGACTTCGAACCCTCCTCCAACTCCCTCGACGTCTACGTCATGTACCTGCGCCGCAAGACCGAGGCGGGCGGCGAGCCGCGCCTGGTGCACACCGTGCGCGGGGTGGGCTACGTCCTGAGGCAGGGCGGCGCCGAGTGAAGCGGCTGGCGCGCCGGTACCGGGCGCTGCCGCTGCGGGCCCGGCTGGCGATGCTGGTCGCGGCGGCGGTGGCGTTCGCGGTGGCGGCGGTCTCGGTGACGTGCTGGTTCATCGTGGAGCGCAAGCTCTACGACCAGCTCGACCAGGACCTGCAGAAGTCCCTGCGGAACACCACGCAGACGGACCAGCTGGAGTTCACCCTCAACCACTGCACGGACACACCGCAGCCGGGCACCTTCCTCCTGCGGGACCGGTACTCCCAGGTGGTCACGGAGGACGGCAAGGTCTGCCTCTTCGGCGGCGCCTCGGGCAAGATCAGGGTCACCCAGGCGGACAGGACGGAGATCAAGGACCTCGCGCCCGACATCCTGTACTTCCGCAACGGCAGCGACGACGAGGGCAACGAGCTGCGGATCCTCACCAAGCCCGTCGGCTCCACCGCGACCATCAGCGGCGGGCGCGGACCCAACGTGGGTGTGCTCATCGCGCTACCGCTGAAGACCACGCAGAAGACCCTCAACGACCTCGCCCTGATCCTGCTCCTGGTGTCCGCCGTCGGCGTCGTCGGCGCCGGGGCGGCGGGCCTCGCGGTCGCCCGGGCCGGGCTGCGCCCCGTCGACAAGCTCACCGAGGCCGTGGAGCACGTCGCCCGGACCGAGGACCTGACCATCCGCATCCCCGTGGAGGACCTCAGCGAGGACGAGGTGGCCCGGCTGTCCCGGTCGTTCAACTCGATGACCGCCTCGCTGGCCAGCTCCCACGACCTCCAGCAGCAGCTGATCGCGGACGCCGGCCACGAACTGCGGACCCCCCTGACGTCGCTGCGGACGAACATCGAACTCCTCACCCGCAGCGAGGAGACGGGCCGCCCGCTCCCGCCGGAGGACCGCAAGGCGCTGCTCGCCTCGGTGAAGGCGCAGATGACCGAACTGGCCGCGCTGATCGGGGACCTCCAGGAGCTGTCCCGCTCGGAGGGGCAGCGCGGCGAGCGGGTCCAGGTGGTCGCGTTGCAGGACGTCGTCGAGTCGGCCCTGCGCCGGGCGCGGCTGCGCGGCCCCGAGCTGTCGATCGGCGCGGACCTCCAGCCGTGGTTCGTCCGCGCGGAGCCGTCCGCGCTGGAGCGGGCGGTCGTCAACATCCTGGACAACGCGGTGAAGTTCAGTCCCGAGGGCGGCACCGTCGAGGTGCGCCTGGAGGGGGGTGTGCTGACCGTCCGCGACCACGGTCCCGGCATCGCCGAGGACGAGCTGCCGCACGTCTTCGACCGCTTCTGGCGCTCCCCCAGCGCCCGCGCCCTGCCCGGCTCCGGCCTCGGGCTGTCCATCGTCGCCCGTACGGTGAAGCAGGCGGGCGGCGAGGTCACGCTGGCCCGCGCGGAGGGCGGCGGCACGGTGGCGACGGTCCGGCTGCCGGGGGCGCCCACGCCGCCGCCGGAGATGCCCGAGAAGCGGGAGGCGGCCGGCACCCCGGAGCCGCCGGCCGGCTGATCCGGAAGCCGGGCTCCGGCACGGCCCGGCCCTGCTCGGTCCCTGCTCAGTCCGGCTTGGGCATGGCCCGCAGGCGCTGGATCTGGGCGTGGCTGAGGTCGTGCACCCGGCGCATGTGCCGGGTGATCGCCCTCAGCTCGTCATCGCTGTGGTCGTCCAGGAGGGCCTGCCAGGCCTGGCCGAGGTCGTCCCAGAGCGCGGTGACGCGGGCGATCCGCTCGGGGACCGGGGTGACCAGCACCCGGCGGCGGTCCTGCCGGTCGGGGGTGCGGGTGACGTAACCGCCGCGCTCCAGCCGGTCCACGAGACGGGTGGCCGAGCCGGTGGTGAGCCCGGTGCGGTCGGCGAGCCGGCGGACGGTGAGCGGCTCCGGTTCGGCGGTCAGCAGGCTCAGGGCCTGGACGTCGGTCGGGTGCATCCCCAGGTGGTCGGCGACGGCCTGGTTGAACAGCACGTACGCGGCCAGATGGCGCCGTGACTCCATGGCCAGCTCCTCGTGGAGCGTTGCGCGGTCGGGGTCTGGCACGGCGGGCTCCTTCCCTGGTTGCTCACGAAAAACCACTGCACACCGCTGCTCCAAAAAACACTGCGCGGCGCAGCGAATCCTGGATAGTCTGCTGCGCGGCGCAGCAGATGCGTCACACAGCAATGCTATCCGTCAGGGGGACACCCATGCTCACCATCGCCGTCACCGGCGCCACCGGCGCCCAGGGCGGGGCCACCGCCCGCGCCCTGCTGGCCGCCGGCCACCGCGTCCGCGCTCTCACCCGCCGGCCCGCCTCACCCGCCGCCGACGCCCTGCGCGCCCTGGGCGCGGAGGTCCGGCACGCCGACTTCGACGACCGCGCCTCCCTCGACGCCGCGCTGGCCGGCGCGGACGCCCTCTTCGCGGTCACCACCCCGTTCGGCCCGGGCACCGGCACCGGCACCGGCACCGACACGGAGATCCGGCAGGGCACGGCCCTCGTGGACGCCGCCGCCGGGGCCCGCCTCGGCCACGTCGTCCTCACCTCCGCCGCCCACGCCGACCGGGGCACCGGCATCCCGCACTACGAGAGCAAGCGGGTGGTCGAACAGCACCTGCGCGCCTCAGGGCTGCCCTGGACGGTGATCGCACCGGTCGCGTTCATGGACAACTTCGCGACCGGCTGGAGCCTCGACGGGCTGCGCGCCGGCGTCTTCGCCTGGCCCATGCCGGCCGACCGGCCCCTCACCCTCATCCCGGCCGCCGACATCGGCGCGTTCGCCGCGCTGGTCCTCGGCCGCCGGGACGACTTCGCGGGCCGGCGCATCGACATCGCCTCCGACGAGTGCACCCCGGCGCAGATCGCGGCCGCCCTCACCGCCGCCCTCGGCCGCCCGGTCACCCACCAGGAGGTCCCCCTCGCCCAAGTCCGCACCCACTCCGCCGACCTCGCGGCGATGTTCGCCTACTTCGCCGGCACCGGCCTCGACGTCGACGTCCCCGCCCTGCGCCGCGCCCACCCCGGGACCGGCTGGCAGACCTTCGCGGACTGGGCGGGCGGACAGGACTGGCCCGCCCTGCTGAACACCACGCCCCGCACCGGAGGGACCCCCGCGTGAAACCCATCGGCTACTGGCTCAACCGCACCGACAAGGCCCTCACCCGCGCGATGAACGACGTGCTGTCGGAGTTCGGCCTCACCCGCCTCGACTGGCAGGTCCTCAACGTCATCCGTGACACGGCACCCGGGGCGACGGACTCCGGCGTCCTGTCGGCACTCGCCGCCAACGCCGACGTCCCCGCGCTGAAGGCCTCCGTCGACGCCGTGCTCACCGGCGGCTGGGCGACCCGCACGGCCCCGCACCGGCTGACGCTCACCCCGGACGGCCACCGCAGGACGGCCGCCGTCACCGACAGGGTGCGGGCGTTCCGCGACCTGTCCATGACCGGCATCACGCTCGACGAGTACCGCACCGCGGTCCACGTCCTGGAGCGCATGACGCACAACGCCGAGGGGCGGCAACCTTCCCGCGTTCCGTGACGACTGCCCAGCGGTCCCTCACCCGCAGGAAAGGCAGCTCCGCATGAGTCAGCACCCCAGCACGCCCAGGCCCCGCCACCGCAGAAGCCACAAGCCCCTCGCGTTCGGACTGCCGCTCGCGCTCGCCGCCGGCGGTGCCCTCGGCTACGGCCTCCTCGCCCCCGGCGCCCAGCCGCGGGCCTCCGCCGCCACCACCGCCACGGGCGCCGCCCGGGACCCCGGGAGCCACCACGGCCACACCCCCGACAAGGCGGCCGACGTGCCGTCGGTGGTCAAGGCCGAGGCCGGGCCGCGCACTTCGCCGGGCACGACGACGGCCGCCACGAAGGCCGCCGTCACCACCCTCACCGTCGCCAAGGACGGCTCCGGGCAGTACACGACCGTGCAGGCCGCGGTGAACGCCGTCCCCGCGAACAACCCCTCCCGGGTCGTCATCGCCGTCAAGCCGGGCACCTATCGGGAGACCGTCAAGGTCCCCTCCACCAAGCCGCACGTCACGATCCAGGGCACGGGCGGCAGCCGCAAGGACACCGTCATCGTCTACGACAACGCCTCAGGAACGCCCAAGCCGGGCGGCGGCACGTACGGCACCGGCGGCAGTGCCACCGTCGCCGTGGAGGCCGACGACTTCCAGGCCCGCAACCTCAGCATCTCCAACGACTTCGACGAGGGCGCCCACCAGGACATCGCCCAGCAGGCCGTCGCCCTGCGCACGGCCGCCGACAAGGTCCTCCTGGACGGGGTCGTCGTCAGCGGCGATCAGGACACGCTGCTCCTCGACACCGCCGCCAAGGACAGGCTCGGCCGGGTCTACATGACCGGCTCCTACGTCACCGGCAACGTCGACTTCGTCTTCGGACGGGCCACCGCCGTCATCGACAGGTCGGTCATCACCCTGAAGAAGCGCTGGGACGGCAGCTCCGCCGGCTATGTCACGGCCCCCAGCACCGCGGCCGGCCGCAAGGGCATCCTGATCGCCAACTCGGCCGTGACCGGCAGCGTCTCCGACCACAGTTTCCACCTCGGCCGGCCCTGGCACGCGGGCGGCGACGCCACCCTCGACCCGCAGACCACCGTCCGCAACACGTCGCTGAGCGCCGCGATCAAGACCGCCCCCTGGACCGACATGAGCGGCTTCTCCTGGAAGGACGACCGCTTCGCCGAGTACCGGAACACCGGCGCGGGCTCGGGCCCGGCGAGCGGCGACCGTCCCCAGCTGACCGACACCCAGGCCGCGAACCAGGAGGTCGCGGACTGGCTGGGGGACTGGACGCCTGCCGCCTCCTGACCCGGGCCGGTTCCGTAGGGTGTCCGCCATGCAGGAAGACTCCCCCCTGATACAGAGCCTGCGTACGGCGGTTGCGGCCGCGCCCGCCGACGTACCGCTCCGACTGCACCTGGCCGAGCTGCTGCTGAACGCCGGTCAGAGCGAGGCGGCGGTCGCCGAGGCGGCCGTCGCCCTGCAGCACGCGCCCGGTGACGCGCAGGCGCGGCAGCTCATGGCACGGGCGATGGGTACGCCCCCGCAGGCACCGGTGCAGGAGACACCGCGGGCACCGGCTGCCGGTGACCGTGCCCGGTTCGACTGGCGGGCCGCCGAGCAGCAGGTCGGGGACGTCGTACCGCCCCGGTTCGTCACGCCCCAGGCACCGCAGCGGGCCGACGGGAAGGACGGTCCCGGGGACGCCGGCGCCTGGGACGTGGAGAGGCCCGGCGGGGTGCGGCTCGCCGACGTCGGCGGGATGCAGGAGGTCAAGGACCGCCTGGAGGCCGCCTTCCTCGCGCCCCTGCGCAACCCCGAGCTGCGCAGGCTGTACGGCAAGAGCCTGCGCGGCGGACTGCTGCTGTACGGCCCGCCGGGCTGCGGGAAGACGTTCATCGCGCGGGCCGTCGCCGGGGAACTCGGCGCCTCCTTCCTGTCGGTGTCCGTCAACGACGTGCTCGACATGTGGACCGGCAACTCCGAGCGCAACATGCACGAGGTCTTCCAGACCGCCCGCCGGCAGGCACCCTGCGTGCTCTTCCTGGACGAGCTGGACGCGCTCGGCGGCAAGCGCGGCCGCAGCGCGCACAGCGGGATGCGCACCACCGTCAACCAGCTGCTGACCGAGCTGGACGGCATCGACTCCGCCGCCAACGAGGGCGTCTTCGTGCTGGCCGCGACCAATGTGCCCTGGGACGTGGACACCGCCCTGCGCCGGCCCGGCCGGCTGGACCGCACCCTGCTCGTGCTGCCCCCGGACGCTCCGGCCCGCGAGGCGATCCTCCGCTACCACCTGCGCGAACGGCCCATCGAGAACATCGACCTGGGCAAGCTCGCCAAGGTCACCGAGGGGCTGTCCGGGGCCGACCTGGCACACATCTGCGAGGCCGCCGCCGAACGCGCCCTGCTCGACTCGGCCCGCACCGGCACGGTCCGGCTGATCGGCATGAAGGACCTGCTGGCCGCGGCCGGCGAGGTCGCCCCCTCCACCGAACCCTGGTTCGCCTCCGCCCGCAACGTGGCCATGTTCGCCAACGAGGGCGGGACGTACGACGATCTGATCACCTATCTGAAGAAGCGGCGGAGGCTGTGAGCACCGGACTGCACCCGGCCCTGGAGCGGGCGGACGCGCTCTTCGAACTGGGCCGTCACGACGAGGAGAAGGCGCTGCTCGGACAGCGGCTGGCCGAGGACCCGGAGGACGTCGGCGCCTGGGTCCGCCTCGCCCGCTGCCACCGGGCCGTGAAGGGCGAGGAGGCCCGGGCGCTGGAGGCCGCCGAGCGGGCGCTGGCACTCGCCCCCCACCACGTGCCCGCGCTCGTCCAGCGCGCCCACGCCCTGCGGGTCTGCGGCCGCATCGCGGACACCGAGGACGTGCTCCGCGAGGTCATCCGCCTGGACCCCGCCTACTGGGTCGGTTACGCACAGCTCGCCCAGTGGCTGCCCGCCATCCGCGCCCTCCGTCACGGACAGGCGAACGGCGGCGGGGTCACCCGGCAGGCCATGGACGTCTTCTGCCGGGAGGCGGACGAACTGGCCCGCGAGGCCGTCCGGCTGGCGCCCGGGGAGGTCTTCCCGTACGAGGTGCGCCGGTCGATCGCCCACCTGTCGGGCGACCGGGCCCTCGCCGACGAGATGGACCGGCTCATCCTCCGGCTCGACCCGAACCACCCCGGGGCCCTGGCCCGGCGGACCGAACAGGCCGCCGCCGCCCCGGGCGTCAAGGCCGCCGAGGCCGCCACGCTCTACGCCGACGCCCTCGCCGTCACCCCCGACTCCGCCCCCCTGCGGGAGGGGCTGGACGACGCCTCGTACCGGCTGCTGCGCGGGGTGCGCTGGCTCGCCCTGCTGTGCGTGGCGCTGGCCGGGGTGATGCTCGACCTGTTCGCCACCGACGGCGACCCCCGGCGCGCGCTGCCCGTCCCCGTCGGCCAACGGCTGTGGGCGCTCGTGCCGTTCGCCGCCCTGTGGGGGGTGGGTGCCCTGCTGCGCTACCGCCGGCTGCGCAAGGGCGTCCGCTACAACCTCCTTTCCCTGGTCCGGCGCCGCCGCTGGCCCCGGATCGTGCTCGGCCAGGCCGCCTGGGCCATGCTCTGCGCCCTGCTGCTGACCCAGGTGCCGTGGAGCGAGCGGACCGTGCCGCAGCTCCTCTTCTGGGCGGGGCTGGCCCCGACGGCGGCGACGATCTGGTTCGACCGAAGGAAGAACACCTGATCGAATGACCCGACGAGGTATCGCCCACTGCCCGCGGCTCCGGCTCGCACCGGCAGGGTGCGGTCGGTCGTCACCACCATGGGTCCGCGATGCTGCCGTCGGGCTCAAGTCCGTACTGGAGCATCCGTCGGTGGCGCGGGTCGTCGGGTCGGTTCAGCATCCGGAGCGCTACGGAATCACCCGCGGCGACCGCCCGGAACACAAGACGGTCGACCTCGGCATGCTCACCCGCGTCGTCCAGGAGCCTGGCGAGGCGGGCGGCGGCATCGGTGTGACCGGCTTCCATCAGCTGTTCGAACAGCGTGCGAAGGCGGTCCGTCCGCCCGGTGTCGCGGTACGTCAGGTCCAGATCGTTCAGGAGCAGACTGCCGCCCGTCTCGGCGATGTCACGCAACGCGTACTGCTCGGCTCCGTCCCAGTCCTCGGCGTCCAGGCACAGACTGCCCAGGTTGTACAACCCCGCGGGGTCCCCGGCGTCGACCGAGGCACGGAAGAGTCGTTCGGCGCCGGTGCGGTCCCCTGCTTCGAGGAGCCGGACAGCTCTGATCCACAGGGCGGCGGCGCTGTCTCCCTCTCGCTCGTCGATGATGCGAAAGAGGCGCTCGGCCTCCGGCGGGTTCTTCTTCTCCAGTGACAGGGCCAGTTCCCCCAGCGACAACGATGTGCTGAGGTCGATCACCTCGTCGTACAGACGGTCGGCTCGGGCCTCGTCTCCGGCCGACCGCCAAGCGTCGACCAGGCTGAGCAGCGCGCTGTCGTCACCCCTGCGGGCCGCTTCCCGCGCGTATGGTTCGGCGCCTTCCCGGTCTCCTGCGCGCAGGCGCAGGCTCGCTGCGTAGAACCACAGCCATTGGTGGTCACCGCCCAGAGCGATCAAGGCGCGGCACAACTCCTCCGCTCCCTCATAGTCTCCTGCATTGGCGAGGGGATCAGCCAGGGACACCACGAGGAGGTCAGCTTCGGAGGGATTCGCGGCGGTCGCCGCGATCCGTGCCGCGGTCTGGCAGAGACGCAACGCCGCGGAACTGTCCCCGGCCTTCCTGCGCACATGGGCCAGCGCCAGGTGACCGTGGAACTCCCCGCAATCGGCCGCCGTCCGGAAGAAGCGTGCGGCGCCCTCGGAGTCGCCGGCCTGCTCGTGCAGTTCACCGAGTCGAAGCCAGCCGCGCGGCCGTCCTGCTTCCGCGGCGGCACGGTAGAGCCCCGCCGACTGGCGCAGCAGGAGCCTGGCCTTGCCGGAACCGGCGAGTGCGAGGAGATCGGACGGGTCGGTCACGGCGCGTTCAGCGGCGGCCCAGAAGCCGGCCGGCGGCACGTCGTGGCGGAAGGTGTCCCGGCCGTACTGCTCCAGATAGTCGGCGAGCCGGTAGACCGGAGCCGACGGCGTCGCCTCACCGGGGCGGGGTCGATGAGGCGTGAGGGGACCGGGGACTCCCTTGCACTCCTTTCCGGCATACCGGAGGGCTTCCTCGAACCACTTCTCTCCCAGTAACTGCCACTGCTGATCGGTGAGATAGCCGGGAGCGGCAGCGCGCAGGAACGCGTCGCCGATGAGCAGGCCATGCCCGAGGCGCCGTGCGTCGATGGCCGCGCGGATCACCGCCTTGGCCCCTGTCGGTGCGGTCTCGAAACGCCGTACGAGTTCCTGGGCGCCGGCCAGGAACTGGGGGATCTGTCGTCCTCCGCACTCCATGGCGAGGGTCAGGCGCCGGTCCTGTTGGGCGAGCCGGGCGAGTTCCGCCATGTCGTCGTCGTCGAACGTCCCGGGCACCTCTCGGCAGCGGCCGTCCAGCAGCCTGCGCGCCTGCGCGTGGGGATCGGGCCCGTTGCGCTCCGGCCGTACCGTCAGGGTGGCGTGGTTCTCGCGCCACAGGCTCCCGAGGACAAGGACGGGCCCGACTGCCTGGTCAGCCAGTAGGCCGAGCAGCGCACGGGCGGTCTCCTCTCCGCGAGGGCCGTCCAGATAGCGCTGGGACTCGTTCATCCACAGCACGGTGCGTGGCCCGATCTCGCCCCGGTTGTACGCCGTGAGGAATCCCTCCGAGTCGTAGGGCTGCCACAGGCGCCACTCGGCGAACTGGTTGAGCAGCAACAGAGCGTGCAGGGCCCGGGTCTTGCCCGTCGATGAGTCTCCGATCAGCACCGCCATCCGGCTTGAGGTCTGCGCCTCGCGAGCGACGCCCGCAAGCCAGACGTCATGCCCACGGTGGATGTATGGGGTGAGCCTGCTCAGAGTCGGCGGACCCGGGTCGATGCTGCGGTGGACCTCCAGGTGCTCCAGCGCGTAGGCGTCGTCCAGTTCCGCGATGGGCAGGCCGAGCGGTGCGGGTGCTTCGGCAGTCGGGTTTCTGGAGCTCGGGGCTTCGGCAGCAGTGTGCAGACCCAGCAAGTGGTCCTTCTTGTCCTGGAGCTTGAGGGCCTTGATCAGCCTTGTGACCGTCCTTCGGGATGGGGACTTGTCTACCTTCGAGCTGAGGGCTTGGTTAACTGTTGTTCGCTTGAGTCCGGCAAAGTCCCCGAGCGCCGCCTGCGTCCAACCGGTCCGGTCGAGCGCGTCCCTCAACTCCCTGCGCAGTTCCTCAAGGGCATCGGCAGGGCTCAGGGCCGCTCCCTCTCGAGTCATCTCACCCCCCTGTGCCTGGCCTGTGTTCACCAGAGTTTGTTTCTGTTCACGCGAACCACAGTGGACAGCGGTTCCGAGAGATTCGGCACGACGACATCACCTGCTGTTTCCAAGGAGCTCGTTACGTGTCCGACCACACTGCTGTGATCCTGCTCGGCTTTACCCTGTCCGTCTTCGCCGCCGTCCTCGTCGCAGCCGGCGCCGGCTACCTCGCACGCCGCGAACGGTGCTCCTACCCGGCCGCCGCCACCCGCGCGGCAGCCGCGTTCGCCGCCGCCCTCACACTGATCGCCGCGGTGACCGCCACGCTCGTAGCCCTGAGCGGGTGAAGAAATTCAGTGCCCTGCCTCGTCCTTGACCTGCGTCACGAACGCCGACCAGGAAGCGGCGGAGAAGACCAGCGGACGCGCCGTCGGGGCTTTGCTGTCCCGGACGGGGACGACACCGGGGTAACCGTCGGCGACCTCGACGCAGTTGTTGGCTCCCCCGTCGCTGTAGCTCGACTTGCGCCAGGCGGCGGTGCTGAGGTCGGGGGTGTGGTTCATGATCTGTGCTCCTCCAGTGCGTCCCGGACGAACGCGAGCGAGTCCGACGGGGACAACGCCATGTCCCGGAGCCGATCGTAGGACAGTCGGTGCCGCAGGAGGCCGTCCGGTTCCTCGGTCAACTCGCCCCGGGTGTCGCCTTCCACGTAGGCGACACCGCTCGCGTCCTTCTGCCACAGCAGCGTCAGTGACGCGTGCATATGGTGGTGGACCCCGGCGGCGAAGGGCAGCACCTGAAGCGTCGCATTCGGCAGCATCGCGACGGCCTCGATGCGGAGCAGCTGCTCCTCCCAGGTCTGCCGAACGGCTGCGGGGCGGCGGAACGCGTACTCGTCCATGATGATGCGCACGCTGGGCTCGGGCTTCTGCCGCAGCAGGTACTGCCGCCCGATGCGGGCCGCCACCTGCTCCTCTACCCAGTCGTCACCCTCCAGCGTTGTCTGGGGCCCAGACAACACCTCCCGGGCGAAGTCCTCGGTCTGCAGGAGCCCCGGCACACCCGGCGTGAACATCCACAAGATCCGAGCCGTCGCCTCCAGCTTCATGAACTCCTTGTACCGGTTCCGGAACGCGTCCAGCCGAGCCGCCTTCCAGTGGCTTAACAGCAGGTCACCGGTGCCGTAATACGCGTCCAGGTCCTCCATGACCGTCGCCTTGGACAGCCGTTCCCCGGACTCCAACCGGCTCAGATAGCTCTTGTCGTACCCCGTCTCGTCGGCCAACTGACCCAGCGACTTGCCCGCCTTCTCACGCAGCACCCTCAGCGTCTGGCCCATCATGACCCGCCCGGAAACCGGCTCCGCGTCAACGTTCTCGCCCACGTCACCCCTCCCCGTTGCCTGGCGCCCCGGGCAACACCGAACCTCTTCCACGGCGTACGCCGAAGCTGTGACGATCGAGACACGAACGGTAATCACCGCTCGTCAAGCCCCCTGCCCCCACGGAGTGCCGACGTGCGCGCATGTATCCCCGGACTCATCGAATCGCTGCTGCTCCTGCTCATCCGGGCCCTGCCCCCCGCCCGTGGCCGCCGCCGCGCGAGTCCGCCCCGACTGCCGGACACCGGGCCGCCGTTGCCCCTGTACCGCCGCCGCCCGCACCACGGCCTCGAAGCACACCTCTTCCTTTACGACACCCCTCTCGTGCGCCCGTACCTCCACGAGGTGGCGGTGTCCGTGTGAGTGACGGACTCCGGCTCCTGCCCTGGACCACTCCAGAAGGCGAACCGTGCTACCTCAGCACCGACAACGACCACAGTCGCCTCTCCCTCCTCGCCGACGACGTCGAGGCCGCCCAGCTAGTCTCGGCCGAGCGGGTTCTGGCCGGCGCGAAGGCCGTAGTCGGAGACACCGACGCGGGCGAACAGGCCGTGCGCTTCGCGCTCACCAGGGCGCTGGAGTCCCTGCGGGAGGTGCTCCGCATCGCGATCAGCAGAGGCTCGCGGATCCCCCGCACGAGCGCTGAGTGACGCGTCCGCCCGCGCCTGTGTCCCGCCACCCTCTACGGTGGATCCCAGGTACCCCAGCCACCCCAGCCGGAGAAGAGAGCCCGATCATGGCCCACGAGGTGGATCCGAACGCGTGCGAGAGAACTCCGGAGGCGATCCGTGCGGCTCTGCAGCGGCGCCCCGACTGGTTGCAGGCGTTCGAGCAGGATTGGCTGAGCGCAGCCGCGGACTTCGATCATTCTGAGCTGGACGGCGTAATCGACAAGTGGCTGCCCTTCGCCTGCGCCTGTGCGACACCGGGCTACCTCGATGAGGTGGAACAGACCGTCAAGCGCATGACGGAGGGCGACACGGAGGGCATGGTCTTCCACGACACGGACGGCGACGTCTACGACGCCGACAACCACCCCATCGACGCTAGCAGGTGTAGGTGAGCTCGTACTCGATCAGGTACGTGGACCGAGCGGCTCAGCGCAAAGCCGCGCTGGCGGGTCCGCAACGCACGTCGCTTGAGACGCTCGAGAAGCGGCTCAGCCTCAATCCGTTCGGCCCTCCCGCGATCAGCAATCGTGACAACAGCTGGTCAGCGCCGTTCACAGGTGGCTTCATCACGTACGTGGTCTCGAACCGGCATGTCGTGATCAATGTCATCGACCTGGTGGCGCTCTGACCCTCTTCTCGGCACGCCGAAGGGAAAGGCCCCTGCGGATGGTCCCAGGGGCCTTTCGGGGCGGTTCAGGGTCCTACTGAACGACGGTGACCCGGTCGGCCTTCGGCGGGGCGATCGGGTTCGCCGCCGACGAGTGCGCCGTCAGGTACTTCTCCAGCGCGCTCAGGTCGTCCGAGCCGACCAGGTCGTTCGTGCCCTGCCCCAGCGTCGGGAAGCCGTCGCCGCCGCCCGCGAGGAAGCTGTTGGTGGCGACGCGGTAGGTGGCCGCGGGGTCGATCGGGGCGCCGTTCAGGCGGATCGATCCGGTGACCACGCGGTCGGCGCCGGACTTGGTGAGGTCCAGGGTGTAGGTGAGGCCGGCGGACGGCTGGAGGATCTTCGGCGCCGCCGCGTTGACGCCGCTGACCTGCTCCTTCAGCACCTGGACCAGCTGGGCGCCGGTGAAGTCCTGGAGGTTCACGGTGTTGGAGAACGGCTGCACGGTGAAGCCCTCGGCGTAGGTGACCACACCGTCGCCCTCGGCGCCCTTGGCCGCGTAGGTCAGGCCGGCCCGGACGCCGCCCGGGTTCATCAGGGCCAGGCTGGTCCTCGGGTCCAGCTCACGGCCGTGGGCGAGCTGCGCGTCGGCGATCAGGTCGCCCATCGGGGACTCGGTGCCGGTGTTGTTGACGTCGGCGGAGATCCAGCCGATGGGGCGGTTGCCGATGGGGGCGGCCAGGGCGTTCCAGCGGGAGATCAGGTCGGTCATGTCCGCCGCCCTGGGGACGTCCCGGGTGACCACGTGGTTCGCGGACCGCACCGCCGTCCGCGCGATGTCGCCGGTGCGGCGGTCGTAGGTCAGCGTGGTGTCGGTGTAGAGGCGGCCGAAGGAGGACGCCGACGTCACCATGCGGGGGCGGCCGGACGGGTCCGGGACCGTGCAGACGTACGCCTGGTGGGTGTGGCCGGTGACCAGGGCGTCCACCGCCGGGGTGACGTTCTTGGCGATGTCCACGATCGGGCCGGAGATGCCGCTGCCCGGGCCCGGGGAGTCGCAGTCGTAGTTGTAGGAGCCGGAGGCGGGGTAGCCGCCCTCGTGGATCAGCGCCACGATCGACTGCACGCCCTGGCGCTGGAGGACCTTGGCGTACTTGTTGATGGTCTCGGCCTCGTCCTTGAAGGTCAGGCCCTTGACGCCGTCGGCGGAGACGATGCCCGGGGTGCCCTCCAGGGTGACCCCGATGAAGCCGATCCTGACGTCCTTCTTCTTCCAGACCCAGTACGGCTTCAGGATCGGCTTGCCGGTCTTCTCGTCCTGGACGTTCGCGGCCAGGTACGGGAAGTCGGCGCCCTGGAACTCCTGGTCGCCGTAGCAGCCGTCCGTGGGGTGGCAGCCGCCGTTCTGCAGGCGGGCCAGTTCCCGGGCGCCCTCGTCGAACTCGTGGTTGCCGACGGAGGTGACGTCCAGGTCCAGCTTGTTCAGCGCCTCGACGGTGGGCTCGTCGTGGAACAGGCCCGACAGCAGCGGGGAGGCGCCGACGAGGTCGCCGCCGGCCGCGGTGACCGAGTACGGGTGACCCTCGCGGGCCTGGCGGAGGTGGGTCGCGAGGTACTCGACACCGCCCGCGTCGACCGTCTTCGTCGTGCCGTCCGGCTGGAGTTCGCTGACCCGGCCGGAGGAGCCGGACGGGGGCTCCAGGTTGCCGTGCAGGTCGTTGAAGGACAGCAGCTGGACGTCCTGGTAGCGGCCCGGCCGGTGGTGGCTCTCGTGCGCGTCCGCCGGAAGGGCGGCGGCCAGCGCCGCCGCCGTGGCGAGGGTCGCTGCGCTGGCGAGAAGGGCGTACGTACGGCGTCCGGTGCGCCGGGGCGCGGCTGGCATGGGACCCCCCTGTGGGTCGGCTGTGGTGGCTCGGCGCAGCCTAGGGTCAACGCGCGTAGCGCGACAGGGGGTTCGGGGTTACATCCTGGTTTCCCTTTGCGGATCCTTTTGCGGCCGGTGTGCCGGGACTTCGCCCCGGTGGCCCCGTACTCTCGTACGCATGAGCAGCGACGACACCGTACGGGGCTTTCCCGCCCGCTCCATCGAGACCTTCTCCGCGCTCACCCCGGACCGGGCCGAGGCCGTGCTGCGCCTGCTCGGCGAGGCCGCCCGGGTCGACGGACAGCAGCCGGTGTCCGAGCAGGGCAGGCTGCAGCTGCGCGGGGGCAGCCGTGAGGGCGTCTCGCACCTGCTGCTGTCCGTCGACGGCGAACTCGTCGGCTACGCCCAGCTGGAGGACACCGACCCGGTGGAGGCGCCGGCGGCCGAGCTGGTCGTGCACCCCGCGCACCGCGGTCACGGGCACGGGCGGGCGCTCGGCGCGGCCCTGCTCGCCGCCTCCGGCAAGCGGCTGCGGGTGTGGGCGCACGGCGGCCACCCCGCCGCCCGGCATCTGGCCCAGGTGCTCGGTCTGACCCTGTTCCGCGAACTGCGCCAGATGCGACGGTCGTTGACCGATCTGGAGCTGCCCGATCCGGTGCTGCCGGAGGGCGTGACCGTGCGCGCCTTCATGCCCGGCAAGGACGACGCGGCCTGGCTCGCGGTGAACGCCGCCGCCTTCGCCCACCACCCCGAGCAGGGCTCGCTGACCCAGCGCGACCTGGACGACCGCAAGGCCGAGCCCTGGTTCGACCCGGCCGGGTTCTTCCTCGCCGAGCGGCGCGGGGAGCTGGTCGGCTTCCACTGGACCAAGGTGCACGCCGAGGAGGGGCTCGGCGAGGTGTACGTCCTGGGGGTGCGGCCCGGCGAACAGGGCGGCGGCCTCGGCAAGGCCCTCACCACGATCGGGCTGCGCCACCTGGCCGCCCAGCAGCTGCCGACCGCGATGCTCTACGTCGACGCCGACAACAAGGCGGCGGTGTCGGTGTACGAGCGGCTGGGGTTCGCGGTGCACGAGACGGACCTGATGTACCGCGCCGAGACCTGACATCTCCCCCGGCACAGGGGTGCGAGGGGCGGTCGCCTTGACGACCGCCCCTCTCTTGCACCACCCTTTCACTACTCAATTAGTGAAAGGGTGGTGTACCGGATGGTCGAGTACCGCATCGACCGGCACAACGGCGTGGCCACCTATGTGCAGATCGTCCAGCAGACGAAACACGCCCTCCGCATGGGCCTGCTGAAGCCGGGCGACCGGCTGCCCACCGCACGCGAGGTCGTGGAGGCCACCGCCATCAACCCCAACACCGTCCTGAAGGCGTACCGCGAACTGGAGCGCGAGGGGCTGGTGGAGGCGCGGCGCGGACTCGGCACCTTCGTCCGGCGGTCCCTGGGCACCGCCCCCGCCGACTCCCCGCTGCGCACGGAGCTGGACCAGTGGGCGGACCGCGCCCGCGCCGCCGGGCTGGAGCGGGACGACGTCGCCGCACTCTTCACTGCCGTACTCGACACGCACTTCCAGGGAGACTCGACATGAGCAGCGACACGGCGTTGAGGGCCGAGGCTCTGGGGAAACGGTTCGGCCTCCGTGCGCGCTGGGCCCTGCGGGACTGCTCGTTCCGGCTGCCCGCCGGGCGCGTGTGCGCGGTCGTCGGCCCCAACGGCGCCGGCAAGTCCACCCTGCTCGCCCTGGCCGCCGGGCTCACCGCGCCCACCGAGGGCAGCGTGAGCGTCCTCGGCACCACGCCGGCCGCCGCCCGCCCCCGGGTCGGCTACGTCGCCCAGGACAAGCCGCTGTACCCGCAGCTCACCGTCGCCGAGACCCTGCGCATGGGCGCCGACCTCAACCCCGGGCACTGGGACGCGGCCGGCGCCGAGCGGGTCGTCGGGGACGGCGGCCTGGACCCCAGGGCCCGGGTCCGTGCCCTCTCCGGCGGCCAGCGCAGCCGCGTCGCGCTCGCCCTCGCCCTCGGCAAGCGGCCCGAACTGCTGCTGCTGGACGAGCCGATGGCCGACCTCGACCCGCTGGCCCGGCACGAGCTGATGGGCACGCTGATGGCGCAGGCCGCCCAGTACGGCACCACCATCGTGATGTCCTCCCACGTCGTCGCCGAGCTGGAGGACTCCTGCGACCACCTGCTGCTGGTCGGCGACGGCCGGATCCGGCTGGCCGGTGAGATCGACGACCTGCTCGCCGCCCACCTGCGGGTGTCCGGCGCCGCGGAGTCCGCCGGCCTCGGCGGGCACACCGTGGTCGAGTCCCGGGTCACCGGCCGCCAGGTGAACGCGCTGATCCGCCCGGTTGGACCGCTCCCCGGCGACTGGCACACCGCCGCGCCCTCCCTGGAGGAACTCGTCCTCGCCCATCTGCGCAACCCCGGGGCGCCCTCCCTGACCCCGGCCGAGACCGAGGAGCACGCCGCGTGACCGCCACTCCGAGCGCCCCGGCCCGGGTGACCACCGCCCCCCGCCAGATCCGCTGGCTGCTGCGCCTGCACCGCCCCGCGCTGTACGCCTGGGCCGTCCTCGTCGTCGGCCTGGCCGCCACGCTGCTGTGGCTGTGGGGCCCGCTCACCGACGCCGCGGCCACCGGCTGGCACCAGTACCACACCCGCTGCTGGCGCCTCACCCCGTGCCGGTACGACCAGGACGCGATCCTGCGATACAAGGACCTCCACCAGTACACGACCTTCGCCGTCCTGGCGGTCCCGTTCCTGGCCGCCGCCTGGGCCGGCGCCGCCCTGACCGGCCGCGAGCTGGAGACCGGCACGGCACGGCTGTCCTGGACGCAGACGGTGTCGCCGGTGCGCTGGCTGGCCACGCGGCTCACCGTGCCCGCCCTCCTCGTCACCGCCGGCACCGGTCTGCTCGCGCTGCTGTACCACGTGGTCTGGTCGGCGGGGTACCACCGGATCGACTCCGTCAAGCCCTGGGACGACGTACCCACCTTCTACTCGGGCGGCCCGATCGTCGCCGGGCTCGCGCTGGCCGGCCTCGTCCTCGGCGCCCTCATCGGTCTGCTGCTGGGCCGCTCGCTGCTCGCGCTGTGCGCCTCCGCGCTCGCCGTCGCCGCGCTGTGGATCGCCGTCCACCTGACCCTGCCGCACCTGTGGCCGGTCGCCACCAGCGTCAGCGGACGCCGGGCGTTCCCGTCGTACTCGGGCATCAAGGTCGAGGAGGGCTTCGTCACCTCGTCCGGTGCCCACCGGCCCGCCTCCACCTGCACCGTCGACCTCAGCACCGGCTGCCGGGCCCTGAACGACCGGCGCGGCGCGGCCGGCTTCTACACCGACTACCACCCCTACTCCCACTACTGGCCGCTGCAGCTCGTCACGACCGGCGCCCTGCTCGCCCTGGCCGCCCTGCTCGCCGGGCTCGCCCTCTTGGTGGTACGGCGCATGACCACCGTCACCCGGGCCGGCGGGACGGCCGCCCCCGGCGCGGGAGCCGCCGCGGGAGCCGCCGCGGGAGGCGCCGTATGACCGCGCTCGGCCCCACCCACCGCACCGCACTCGCCCCCACCCACCGCACCGCATTCGCCCCCACCCACCGCACCCTGCTGCGACTGCACCGGCCGGCCCTGCTCGTCTGGACCGCGTTCGTCCTGCTCACCGCCGGCGAACTGCTCTGGGTCCACTACGCGGCCGCCCCCCGCGACCGGGCCTGCGCGCTCCCCGGCCACTGGTGCACCTACACCGCCTTCACCGACACGAACAACGTCATGAACCTCCTCGGCGAGGCCCTCTCCTACGCCCCCTGCGCGGTGGCCGCCTGGGCCGGGGCCGCGCTGGTCGGCCGCGAGCTGGAATCCGGCACCGCGCACCTGGCCTGGACCCAGGCCGTCACCCCGGTGCGCTGGCTGACCGCCAAACTGACCGCGGCCGCCTGGCCCCTGCTGGGCGGGGCCGCGCTGCTCGCCCTGGTCTACGGCCGGGTGTGGTCCGCGGACCAGGACGTGCTGGTCACCGACTGGACGTGGGACCGCGTCTTCGTGCCGCGCGGCCCGCTGCTGCCGGCCCTGGTGCTGTGCGCGCTGGCCCTCGGCGCCCTCGCCGGCCTGGTCCTGCGCCGCACCCTCCCGGCGCTCGCCGCCGCCGGCGCCGCCACGCTCGTCCTGCGGCTGTACCTGCGCGAGCTGTGGCGTCCGCCGCGCGGCCCGCTGACCGGGTTCTGGCCCGCGCACCTGGCCGCCACCGGCGTGGTCCTCGCCGTCGCCGCGGCCGCCGGTGCCGCCGCGTACGCCGTGCTGCGCCGCCGGACCGCCTGACGGTCCGGATCCACGCCGGTCCGGTACGTCCCTCCACGGCGGGAGGGACGTACCGGACCGGTGTTTTCGCATCCGGGAACCCTTCGGGCCGCCCCGCGCTATCCCGGACGTCATGTCGCCGTAACCATTGATTCAGCAAGGCTTGCGACGCTCGGCCAATGAAGCCCGCCGTGCCAGAGCCTTCGCCGCCCCCCGAGGGGCCCGTGGGGAACGGGGCCGTGACGCTCCCGCCCGCACGTTCCGACGCGCCCGTGTCGCCCGTGGCGCGGAAGAATGGGTTCATGAGTCAGCGAGACACCCAGGCAGAGGTACAGCACCCCCAGCCCTCCGTGGGCTCCATCGCCGCGCACCGCCAGCACGCCGTGGCCGCCGTGGTCTCCGACCTGGAACCCGATCTCGACGCGGGTCTCGACGCGTACGAGGAGGCCCAGGCCGACGGCACGCCGCTGCCCCAGGGCCGCTTCCTCGACCGGGAGCGCAGCTGGCTGGCCTTCAACGAGCGGGTCCTCGAGCTGGCCGAGGACCCCGGCACGCCCCTGCTGGAACGCGCGAACTTCCTCGCCATCTTCGCGAGCAACCTGGACGAGTTCTTCATGGTCCGGGTCGCCGGTCTGAAGCGCCGTATCGCCACCGGAGTGGCGACGAGGTCCGCCTCCGGCCTCCAGCCGCGCGAGGTGCTGGAGATGATCTGGGCCCGCTCCCGCGAGCTGATGGCCCGGCACGCCGCCTGCTACCACGAGGACGTCGCGCCCGCGCTCGCCGACGAGGGCATCCACCTGGTCCGCTGGTCGGAGCTGACCGACAAGGAACAGGCCCGCCTCTTCACGCTCTTCCGGCACCAGATCTTCCCGGTCCTCACACCGCTGGCCGTCGACCCCGCGCACCCCTTCCCGTATATCTCCGGGCTCTCCCTGAACCTGGCCGTGGTCGTGCGCAACCCGGTCAGCGGGCACAAGCACTTCGCGCGCGTGAAGGTGCCGCCGCTGCTGTCCCGCTTCCTGGAGGCCTCCCCGGGCCGCTACGTCCCCATCGAGGACGTCATCGCCGCCCCCAACCACCTGGAAGAGCTGTTCCCGGGCATGGAGATCCTGGAGCACCACGCCTTCCGGATCACCCGCAACGAGGACCTGGAGGTGGAGGAGGACGACGCCGAGAACCTCCTCCAGGCCCTGGAGAAGGAACTCATGCGGCGCCGCTTCGGCCCGCCGGTGCGCCTGGAGGTCGAGGAGTCCATCGACCGCGAGGTGCTGGACCTGCTGGTCCGCGAGCTGAAGATCTCCGAGGCCGAGGTCTACCCGCTGCCCGGTCCCCTGGACCTCACCGGCCTCTTCCGCATCCACAGCCTCGACCGGCCGGAGCTGAAGTACCCGAAGTTCGTCGCCGGCACCCACCGCGACCTCGCCGAGGTCGAGTCGGCGTCCCCGCCCGACATCTTCGCGGCCCTGCGCGCCCGGGACGTGCTCCTGCACCACCCGTACGACTCCTTCTCCACCTCGGTCCAGGCCTTCCTGGAGCAGGCGGCGGCCGACCCCGACGTCCTCGCGATCAAACAGACCCTGTACCGCACCTCCGGCGACTCCCCCATAGTCGACGCGCTCATCGACGCCGCCGAATCCGGCAAGCAGGTCCTCGTCCTGGTCGAGATCAAGGCCCGCTTCGACGAGCACGCCAACATCAAGTGGGCGCGCAAGCTGGAGGAGGCGGGCTGTCATGTGGTGTACGGCCTGGTCGGCCTGAAGACGCACTGCAAGCTGTCCCTGGTGGTCCGCCAGGAGGGCGAGACCCTGCGCCGCTACAGCCACGTCGGCACCGGCAACTACCACCCGAAGACGGCCCGCCTTTACGAGGACCTCGGCCTGCTGACGGCCGACCCGCAGGTCGGCGCGGACCTCTCGGACCTCTTCAACCGGCTCTCCGGCTACTCCCGCCGGGAGACCTACCGCCGTCTGCTGGTGGCCCCCAAGTCCCTGCGGGACGGCCTGGTCGCGCGGATCGACAAGGAGGTCCAGCACCACCGTGCGGGCCGTCCGGCCTTCGTCCGCATCAAGGTCAACTCGATGGTGGACGAGGCGGTCATCGACGCCCTCTACCGGGCCTCCCAGGCGGGCGTGCCGGTCGACATCTGGGTGCGGGGCATCTGCGCCGTCCGCCCGGGCGTCACGGGCCTGTCGGAGAACATACGGGTCCGCTCGGTCCTCGGCCGCTTCCTCGAACACAGCCGGGTCTTCGCCTTCGGCAACGGCGGCGAACCGGAGGTGTGGATCGGCAGCGCCGACATGATGCACCGCAACCTCGACCGCCGGATAGAGGCCCTGGTCCGGGTCGTCGACCCCGGCCACCGCGCGGCCCTCAACCGGCTGCTCGACACCGGCATGTCCGACACCACCGCCTCCTGGCACCTCGGCCCGGACGGCGAGTGGACGCGGCGGGCGACCGACGCGGACGGCCAACCCCTGCGCAACGTCCAGGAGATGCTCATAGACGCCCGGAGGCGCCGGCGTGGCACAGCAACACCTTGACCCGACGGATTCCACGGCCGGGGTGGCGACGGGTGACGCCCTCGCGGGCTACCTGCGCGCCCAGGCCACGGAGTTCCTCCGCGCGCTGCGGGCGCACCGGGAGACGGGCGGCGGTACGGCGAACGGCGCCGAGGAGTCCGTCGACGCGGCCCGCCTCCTGCGCCGCTCGGCCCGCCGCATCAGCGGCAGCCTGCACACCTTCCGCTCCCTCCTCGACCCCGACTGGTCGGAGGAGATGCGCCCGGAACTGGCCTGGCTCTCCGGCACGCTGGCCCTGGAGCACGCGTACGAGGCCCGGCTGGAACGGCTGTTGCTGGCGCTGCACCGGTTGTCGGGGGCGGCGGTCCTGCCCGCGCAGGCGGTGGACGTCGCCGTGGCCGCGGGCAGTCGTGCCGCCGGGGCGGCGCCCGCCCCGGTGAGGGCGGCACCGGGCGGCCCCGGCGGTCCGGCCGGCGCGACGGCGGCTGCGGAGCGCGGCAACCTGACCGTCGGCGCGGCGAAGGCCGGCGCCCTGCTGGAGCGCCAGCTCACCCTCGCCCGGACCAGGGCCCACTCCACCGCGCTCCAGGCCCTCGGCTCCTCCCGCTTCCACGCCGTGGCGGACAAGGTCGCCTTACTGGCCAGCGAGGTCCCCCTCACCGCCACCGCCGCCACCACCGGCCTGCGCCCCCTGGCCGCCGCGGCGGAGGAACGCCTCACGGACGCCGTCGCCGCGCTCCCCCTGATCACCGCCGGCCACCCGTACAACGCCGAGGCCCTGGTCCACGGCCTGTCCCCGGACCCCGCCCCGCACCCCCAGGACGGCCCCTGGCACCAGGTCCGCCTGCTGCTGCGCCTGCACCGGTACGCCCGCGAGGTGCTGCACGGCGGCAACGCCCCGGTGGACGTACGGCTGCTGGCGGCGGGCCAGGCCCTGAACCGGCACCGCGACGCCTCCGAGGCGGCCGCGGCGGCGGCACAGGCGGCCCGCACCCCGCGGATCACCCCGGCGACGGCCTACGCCCTCGGCGTGCTCCACGCCGACCAGCGGCACGAGGTCGAGGCGGCCCGGTTCGCCTTCCAGCAGGCCTGGCAGAGACGGACCGTCAACGCGCCCTGAACCCACGAGACGAGGAGGCGGGGTGGACGACACCCTGGTCCAAGCGGCCGGCTGCGTGCTGTGGCGCCGCTCGCCGGTCTCCGGCGGCCTGGAGATCTGCCTGGTCCACCGGCCGAAGTACGACGACTGGTCCCACCCCAAGGGCAAGCTCGAACGGGGTGAGGACCCGCTCGCCGGTGCCCTGCGCGAGGTCGCGGAGGAGACCGGGTACACGGCCGAGCCCGGCGGCGAGCTGCCGGCCGTGCACTACTCGACGGGCGGCCGCCCGAAGCGGGTGCGGTACTGGGCGGCCCAGGCGGTTTCCGGCCACTTCACGCCGAACTCCGAGGTGGACCGCGTCGTGTGGCTCTCCCCGGCCGCGGCCCGGTCCCGGCTCACCCAGCCCCGCGACGGCGACCTGGTGGACGCGCTCCTGCGGGCCCTGGAGCACCGGTAGCCGCCCGCCGGGGCACGAGCCCCGGTGGCCGCCCGCCGGGGGCACGGCACGGCTACCGGCCCTCCCCGTGCCCCTCGGCGTCCGCGCGGGCCTGGCTGCGGGCGCGCCGGGCGGGGCCGCGCCAGCCGCACGTGCAGCGGGCCACGCAGAAGCGCCCCTGCTCGGTCGTCGTCGTCAGGTGCTCCTGCCCGGACCGGACACGCTCCGGCCCGTCCTCCGGTACCGCGGTGACTGCCACGCCGACAACGTTACCCAGCCACGGTCGGGGGTCCGGGCCGGGTCCCCGGCGCACCGGCGGCGCGTGACGGCGCCCCCTACCCGTCGTTAACCGGACACGGGGCCCGTGACGGACACACCGGCTGGGGGTAGGCAGGCGATGGATCGGCGGCAGCACAGGCGCGCGGGCAGGACGGTCGCCGCGGTGGGCATCCTCATCGGCCTCGGGACCGGGGCCACGGGCTGCGCGGGCAGCGGTGCCGCCGCCGAGGACGTCAAGGGCGCGGGCGACCCCGTCACCGCCCTGCACCGGGCCGCCGACGCGCTGCGCGACGCCGGCACCTCGAAGGCCGGCACCTCGATGGAGATGGCCACCGGCGGCACCCGGGTCACCATCCGCGGCCGGGGGGTCTACGACTACCGGCGCCGCCTCGGCCGGCTCACCGTGATGCTCCCGGAGGACCCCACGGGCACCTCCGCACACCGGCCGATCACCGAGCTCCTCGCCCCGGGCGCCCTCTACATGAAGAACCGGGGCGCGGGCGTCCCCGCCGACAAGTGGGTGCGGGTGGAGACCTCGACGCTGTCCGACGGCAACCTGGTCACCGGCGGCGCGACCGACCCGTACACGGCGGCGGAGGTGCTGCGCGGCACGCGGGAGGCGGTCTTCGTCGGCCGGACCGTGCTCGCCGGCACGCCCGTACGGCACTACCGCGGCACCGCCGACCTGAGCCGCGCGGCCCGCTTCGCCTCCCCGGGCGACAGGGCCGCCCTGGCCGCCGCGGCGAAGGGCTTCGCCACGGCCTCGGTGCCGTTCGACGCCTACCTGGACGACCAGGGCCGCCTCCGCAAGCTGCGGCAGCGGTTCAGCTTCGTCAACGGCCGCCAGAAGGCCACCGTCGCCGTCGCCTCGACCCTGCTGCTGTACGAGTTCGGCATCCCCGTCGACGTACCGCTGCCGGCCCCGGCGGACATCTACGCGGGCCGCATCGCCGAATACGGCGACGGCGGTGACGCAGACGACGGGGACGACGGGGGCGACGGGGGCGACGGGGCCTGAAACCGGCCAGTCACTAGTCCGGGACGCCACCTCGTAAGTAGCCCGTCCGTGCCATGCGCGGTGTGTACAGCCCTGCCTACCCTAGGGAGCGGTGACGGCAGGGAAGAGGTGAGGCGGGTGGCTCCGGTCGGCGGCACGGCGGTACAGGACCACGTGGCCCTCGCCGAGATCGAGCTGTGCGGAGAGCTGATCATCGCGGCCTCGGCGGCCGAGGACCGGCTCAGCCTGGAGAGCATCGACGAGGTGCTGCGCGTGGCGGAAGAGCGGAACAAGGCCTGACGCCGGCCGGGCGGCTCAGCTGCGCAGCAGCCGTCCGATCGCCTTCGTGGCCTCCTCCACCTTCGCGTCGATCTCGTCGCCGCCCTTGACGGCCGCGTCCGCGACGCAGTGCCGCAGGTGCTCCTCCAGCAGCTGCAGCGCGAAGGACTGCAGGGCCTTGGTCGAGGCCGAGACCTGGGTGAGTATGTCGATGCAGTACGTGTCCTCGTCCACCATCCGCTGCAGGCCGCGGATCTGCCCCTCGATCCGGCGCAGCCGCTTGAGGTGCTCGTCCTTCTGCTTGTGGTAGCCGTGCGTGGCGCCGGCCTCGGTCGTCGTCGTCATCGCGGGCCTCCGTGTCGGGACGGGCTGTGGACACCGGGGGCCCTGAGGACACCCCGCCGGACATATACCCCTACTGGGTATATGGTAACGAACTTTCCGGGGTAGGGGGCCCTTCGTCCGCCCCCGTGCCGACCACTGTGCCCGATGGGCGACACTGGGATGCGGCCCGATAGCCGTGGCCGGATGATGCGCCTAGCATCAGCCTGACCGAAACCGAAGCACCCCGAGGACCCCACGTGCGCTTTCGTCTGACCCCCAGGGAGACGAGCTTCTACGACATGTTCGCCGCGTCCGCGGACAACATCGTCACCGGCTCCAAGCTCCTGATGGAACTGCTCGGGGCGGACTCCTCCGCCCGGGCCGAGATCGCAGAGCGTATGCGGGCCGCGGAACACGCAGGTGACGACGCCACGCACGCGATCTTCCACCAGCTGAACTCCTCGTTCATCACGCCGTTCGACCGCGAGGACATCTACGCCCTCGCCGGTTCCCTGGACGACATCATGGACTTCATGGAGGAGGCCGTCGACCTCGTCGTCCTCTACAACGTCGAGGAACTGCCGAAGGGCGTCGAGCAGCAGATCGAGGTCCTGGCCCGCGCGGCCGAGCTGACGGCGGAGGCCATGCCGAACCTCCGCACCATGGACAACCTCACCGAGTACTGGATCGAGGTGAACCGTCTGGAGAACCAGGCGGACCAGATCCACCGCAAGCTGCTCGCGCACCTCTTCAACGGCAAGTACGACGCCATCGAGGTGCTGAAGCTCAAGCAGATCGTGGACGTCCTGGAAGAGGCGGCGGACGCTTTCGAGCACGTGGCGAACACGGTGGAGACCATCGCCGTCAAGGAGTCCTGAGGCGTCGATGGACACCTTCGCCCTGGTCGCGACCGTCGCGGTCGCGCTCTTCTTCACGTACACGAACGGCTTCCACGACTCGGCGAACGCGATCGCGACGTCGGTGTCGACACGGGCACTGACCCCGCGGGCGGCGCTCGCCATGGCCGCGGTGATGAACCTGGCCGGTGCCTTCCTGGGCTCCGGCGTCGCCAAGACGGTCAGCGAGGGTCTGATCGAGACCCCGTCCGGCTCGACCGGCATGGGCATCCTCTTCGCCGCCCTGGTCGGCGCGATCGTCTGGAACCTGGTCACCTGGTACTTCGGCCTGCCGTCCTCCTCCTCGCACGCCCTGTTCGGCGGCATGGTGGGGGCGGCGCTGGCGGGCGGTACGACCGTGATCTGGCACGGGGTCGTCAACAAGGTCGTCATCCCGATGTTCCTGTCGCCGGTCGTCGGCCTGATCGCCGGCTACCTGGTCATGACCGCGATCCTGTGGCTCTTCCGCCGCTCCAACCCGCACAAGGCCAAGCGCGGCTTCCGCATCGCCCAGACCGTCTCGGCGGCCGGCATGGCCCTGGGCCACGGTCTCCAGGACGCCCAGAAGACCATGGGTGTCGTGGTGATGGCACTGGTGATCTCCGGCCACCAGACGTACGGCGACCCGATCCCGGTCTGGGTGAAGATCGTCTGCGCCGTGATGCTGTCCCTCGGCACCTACGCGGGCGGCTGGCGCATCATGCGCACGCTCGGCCGCAAGATCATCGAGCTGGACCCGCCGCAGGGCTTCGCCGCGGAGACCACGGGTGCGTCGATCATGTTCACCACGGCCTTCCTCTTCAAGGCCCCCATCTCCACCACCCACGTCATCACCTCCGCGATCATGGGCGTCGGCGCCACCAAGCGCGTCAACGCGGTCCGCTGGGGCGTGGCCAAGAACATCGTCCTGGGCTGGTTCATCACGATGCCGGCAGCGGCCCTGGTGGCGGCCCTGTCCTTCGGCCTGGTCAAACTGGTGGCCCTCTGACCCCCACCCCCACCCCGCCCCCGACCCCGCCGAGTCCCACGACCGGCGGGGTCCGCCTTTTCCCCCGACCCCGCCGAGTCCCACGCCCGGCGGGGTCCGCCTTTTCCCCCGACCGCGCCGAGTCCCACGACCGGCAGCCTCCACCTTTCCCCCCGACCCCGCCGAGTCCCACGACCGGCGGGGTCCACCTTCCCCCCGACCCCGCCGAGTCCCACAACCGGCGGGCTCCACCTTCCCCCCGACCCCGTCTGCACGGCCCTCCAGCAACCCGGACCGCCCCTTAGCTCCCCCACCACAAGCCGGACAGCCGACCGAGCCGCGCCCCCGCCCCCGCACCGCGACCCCTGAGCCGACGGAACCGCGCCCCCACCCCCCACCACAAACCCTGAGCCGACCAAGCCGCGCTCCCACCCCCCACCCCGGGCCCTCCAACCGGCCGAGCCACCTCGCCCAGCGCCCCACCCCCACCACAAGCCAAGCCGGACCGAGCCGCGGCCCCGCCCCCGCACGCACCACAAACCCTCAGCCGACCGAGCCGCGCCCCCACCCCCACACCGCGAGCCCCCCACCCAACCGAGCCGCCTCCCCCCAGCACCCCACCCCCACTACAAACCAGGCCGGCCCAAGCCGCGACCCCACCCCCACACCGCGACCCCTGAGCCGACGGAACCGCGCCCCCGCCCCCCACCACAAGCCGGGCCGGACCGAGCCGCGACCCCGCCCCCGCACGCATCACAAACCCTGAGCCGACCGAGCCGCGCTCCGACCCCCCACCGCAGGCGCTCCAACCGGCCGAGCCACCTCGCCCAGCGCCCCACCCCCACCACAAGCCAGGCCGGACCGAGCCGCGACCCCGCCCCCGCACGCACCACAACCCTCAGCCGACCGAGCCGCGCTCCCACCCCCACACCGCGAGCCCCCAACCGGCAGATCCACACCCCACCCCCTACGCCCACCCTCCAGCCGACCGAGTCGGGTGGGCGGGTGGGCAAAAAGAACGGGGCGAGGGGCGAAGCCCCGAAGACCCCCGGCGCCGAAGCCGAACGCAGTGGCAACGCAGTGGGCCCGCCCCCGGAAGCCAGGGGCGGGCCCATCGCGTCCTCACGGTGGCACCGCCATGCAGCACCGCGAGGGGTCTGTGCCGTCCGGCCTAGCCGAAGCGCCCGGAGATGTAGTCCTCCGTGGCCTGGACGGACGGGTTGGAGAAGATCCGCTCGGTGTCGTCGATCTCGATCAGCCGGCCGGGCTGCCCGACCGCCGCGAGGTTGAAGAACGCCGTACGGTCCGAGACACGCGCCGCCTGCTGCATGTTGTGCGTCACGATGACGATCGTGAACCGCTCCTTCAGCTCACCGATCAGGTCCTCGATCGCGAGCGTGGAGATCGGGTCCAGGGCGGAGCACGGCTCGTCCATGAGCAGGACCTTCGGCTCGACCGCTATCGCCCGCGCGATGCACAGCCGCTGCTGCTGGCCGCCGGAGAGGCCGGAGCCCGGCTTGTTCAGCCGGTCCTTGACCTCGTTCCAGAGGTTCGCGCCCTTCAGCGACTTCTCGACGATGTCGTTCAGTTCCGACTTCCTGTAGCTGCCGTTCAGGCGCAGGCCCGCCGCCACGTTCTCGAAGATCGACATCGTGGGGAACGGGTTCGGACGCTGGAAGACCATGCCCACCTCACGGCGGACCGAGACCGGGTCGACCCCGGTGCCGTACAGGTCCTCGTCGTCCAGCATCACCTTGCCCTCGACGCGGCCACCGGGCGTGACCTCGTGCATCCGGTTCAGCGTGCGCAGGAACGTCGACTTGCCGCAGCCGGACGGCCCGATGAACGCCGTCACCGAGCGCGGCTCGACGGTCATCGAGATGTCCTCGATCGCCTTGTGGGAGCCGTAGTAGGCGGTGAGTCCGCTTACGTCGATTCGCTTGGCCATGTCGTCTACTTCACTTCCAGAAAGTTCAAGCTCGGTCGCTGTGTGGCCCCGCCCGGCGGAGCCGTGGGTAGTCGCCTCAGCGACCGGTCTTGGGGGCCTTCCAGCGGGCGATCCCGCGGGCCACCAGGTTGAGGATCATCACGAAGGCGATCAGCGTGAGGGACGCCGCCCACGCGCGGTCGTACGCCGCACCGGAGCCCGCGCTGTTGGCGAACTGCTGGTAGATGTACAGCGGCAGCGACGCCTGCGCGCCCTCGAAGGGGTTGTTGTTGATGAACGGGTTGCCGAACACCAGCAGCAGCACCGGCGCGGTCTCGCCCGCGATACGGGCGACGGCGAGCATGATGCCGGTGGTGATGCCGCCGATGGAGGTCGGCAGGACCACCTTCAGGATGGTGCGCCACTTCGGCACGCCGAGCGCCAGCGACGCCTCGCGCAGCTCGTTCGGGACGAGCTTGAGCATCTCCTCGGTGGACCGGACGACGACCGGCATCATCAGGATGGCCAGGGCGAGCGAACCGGCGAAGCCGAAGGGCTGCATCTCGAAGATGAGCATCAGCGACAGGATGAACAGGCCGGCGACGATCGACGGGATGCCCGTCATGACGTCGACGAAGAACGTCACCGCCTTGGCGAGCCGGCCGCGGCCGTACTCGACCAGGTAGATCGCGGTGAGCACACCGATCGGGGCGCCGATGAGGGTGGCGAGGCCGACCTGCTCGAGGCTGCCGATGATGGCGTGGTAGATGCCGCCGCCGGGCTCGGTGTCGGCGACGACGCCCATCGAGTGGGTCAGGAAGTAGACGTCGAGGACCTTCACGCCGCGCGCGACGGTCACCCAGATCAGGGAGACCAGCGGGATCACGGCGAGCAGGAAGGCGACCCAGACGAGGCTGGTGGCGACGCGGTCCCTGGCCTGGCGGCGGCCCTCGACGCGGGCGGCGACGCCGTAGGTGCCGAGGACGAACAGGACGGCGGCGATCAGGGCCCACTGGATGCTGCTGCCCAGGCCGGCGGCCGCGCTGATGCCGATGCCCAGGGCGAGGGAGCCCGCGGCGATCGCCCACGGTGTCCACGTGGGCAGGCTGGCGGCCCGCAGCGTGCTGGGGCGCTTGTCGGTGACGACGGCGTTGCTCATGCGTTGGCCCCCGAGTACTCCGCGCGACGGGCGATGATCAGCCGGGCCGCGCCGTTGACCAGCAGGGTGATGACGAACAGGACCAGGCCGGAGGCGATGAGCGCGTCCCGGCCGAACTCGTTCGCCTCGCTGAACTTGCTGGCGATGTTCTGGGCGAAGGTGCCGCCGCCCGGGTTGAGCAGGCTGGCCTGGATGTCGAAGGACGGGGAGAGGACCGTGGCGACGGCCATCGTCTCGCCGAGCGCGCGGCCGAGGCCGAGCATGGACGCGGAGATGACGCCGGAGCGGCCGAAGGGCAGCACGGACATGCGGACGACCTCCCAGCGCGTGGCGCCGAGGGCCAGGGCCGCCTCCTCGTGCATCCGCGGCACCTGGCGGAAGACCTCGCGGCTCACGTTGGTGATGATCGGCAGGATCATGATCGCGAGCAGGATGCCCACGGTGAGCATCGAGCGGGGCGCGCCCTCGTCCCAGGAGAGGACGCCGGTCCAGCCGAAGAAGTCGTCGAGCCAGCCGAACAGGCCGTTCATGTGCGGCACGAGGACGAGCGCGCCCCACAGGCCGTAGACGATGGACGGTACGGCGGCGAGCAGGTCGATCACGTAGGCGACCGGGCCGGACATGCGGCGCGGCGCGTAGTGCGTGATGAACAGCGCGATGGCGACCGCGATCGGGACCGCGACGGCCATGGCGATGACCGAGGACACGATCGTGCCGAAGACCAGGACCGCGATGCCGAACTTCGGTTCGAGGACGTTGGTGTTCCACTCGAAGGTGGTCAGGAAGTTCGCGTGGTCCTTGCCGATCGCGAGGGCGGCACGGTAGGTGAGGAAGACCGCGATCGCGGCCATGATCGCCAGCAGCAGGATGCCGGAGCCACGGGACAGCCCCAGGAAGATGCGGTCGCCGGGGCGGGTGGCGCCACGGGCCGCGCGCTTCTGCTCGGCGGCCTGGGAGGGGGTGGCGGAGGGAGGTACGTCGGTTGTCGTCGATATGTCCATCGGGTTCTCCGGTCTGCAAAGCCGTGCCCCCGGTCGGGGATCCGGCTCATGGCGGCGGTGCACCGGACGGTGCGGCCCGGCCCTGTCGGGTACCGGACCGCACTCTCGGATCAGGTCAGCTCAGGCCCTCGACGGTGGTGCGGACCTTGGCGATGATCTCGGCGGGGACCGGCGCGTAGCCGATGCCCGGGAGGATCTTCTGGCCGTCCTCGCCGGCGATGTAGCGCAGGAAGGCCTTGGTGGCGGGCAGGGTGTCGGACTTGTTGCCCTTGTCGCAGACGATCTCGTAGGTGACCAGGGTGATCGGGTAGGCGCCCTCGGCCTTGGTCTTGTAGTCCAGCTGGAGGGACAGGTCCTTGCCGGTGCCGACGACCTTCGCGGCGGCGATGTCGGCGGTGGCGCTCTCGGAGCTGGGCGCGACCGGCTTGCTGGCACCGGTGTCGATGGAGACGGCCTTGATGCCGTCCTTGACGTAGGACAGCTCGAAGTAGCCGATGGCGCCGGAGGTCTGCTTGACCTGCTGGGCCACACCCGCGGACTGCGGGGCGGACTGGCCGCCCTTGGCCTGCCAGGCCTTGCCGCCGGAGTACTTCCAGTTGTCCGGGGTGGTGGCGATCAGGTACTTGGTGAAGTTGTCCGTGGTGCCGGACTCGTCCGAGCGGTGGAACGCCTGGATCTTCAGGTCGGGCAGCTTGGCGCCCTTGTTCAGCGCGGCGATCGCCGGGTCGTTCCACTTCGTGATCTTGCTGTCGAAGATCTTGGCGAGCGTCGGGGCGTCCAGGACCAGGTTGTCCACACCCGGGACGTTGTAGCCGACGGCGATCGGGCCGCCGACCATCGGCAGGTCGATGCCCTGGCCGCCCTTGCAGACGCTCTTGGAGGCGGTGACCTCTTCGGGCTTCAGCGCGGAGTCGGAACCGGCGAAGGCGACCTGGCCCTGCGTGAACGCGGTGACACCGGCGCCCGAGCCGCCGCCCTTGTAGTTGATCTGCACGCCGCAGGCCTGGGAGAACGCCTTGACCCAGGCGTCGATCGCGTTCTTCTGCGCGGAGGAGCCGTCTGCGAGCAGCTGTCCCTTGGCGTCGTCGCACTTGATCGAGCCGGCGTTGGCGGACGTCGACGGGTTGCCCGAGTCCTTGCCGCCGTTGTCGTCGGAGCCGCACGCCGTCAGGGCCAGGGCACCGGATACGGCGACAGCACCGAGGGAGAGGGCGCGCAGCCGGTTCTTGCGCTGAAGCTTCACTTTCGGAGGTTCCTTCCAGGAGCCGCCGCTGTCGGCGGCGCGCGAGGTCATAGAGGTCCGTGTGCGCCGTTCCTGGCCGCACTCGGCACCCGGTACGGCCGAAATTAGGCAGAACAGGTGAAGCCGCCGATGGCCGGAAGTGAACGGGGAGTGAACCCCTGCCGTCAGTGCGGTGAGGTCACGGAATGCTTACGGGGAGAGCACATGGAGGTTCCGACGACCGGCATCGCCCTGGCCTGTCCCCGATGTTCTTCACCCGTCCGGGGGAACCCTGTGCCCCGGCACGTCGTCTCGTTCCAGGAGAGCCGAGGAAAGGCGACGGACATGGAACGGCGTACGTTCATCTCGGGTGGCGCGGCCGCCCTGGCGACGACCGCACTGACCGCGTGTGGTGCGGGCGGAGGCACGTCCGCCCACGCGTCGGCGCACAGCGGCACGCCGGCGCGCTCCTCCTCGCTCACGGCCCTGAGGACCACCAGCGCGAGCGCCGCCGCGAACTGGGCGGCCCTGGCCCGGGACCTGGACGGCACCCTGGTGCGGCCCGGTGACGCCTCCTGGAAGACCGCCCACCAGCTGTACAACACCCGCTTCGACGGTCTGAAACCGGCCGCGGTGGCCTACGCGGCGCACGCCGACGACATCCGTACGACGCTGGCGTACGCCCAGGCGCACCGGATCAAGGTCTCCATACGCAACGGCGGCCACTCGTACGCCGGCTACTCCTCCGGCGACAACCGGCTGATCCTCGACGTGTCGAAGCTGAACCGGGTCCGGGCGAGCGGCGGCCAGGCCGTCGTGGGCGCCGGCGCGAAGCTGATCGACGTCTACCGCGCGCTCGCCGCGAAGGGCGTGACCATCCCCGCCGGCTCCTGCCCCACCGTCGGCGTCTCCGGTCTGGTGCTCGGCGGCGGCCACGGCGTCGCCTCCCGCGCCTACGGCCTCACCTGCGACAGCCTCACCCAGGCCATCCTGATCACCGCGGACGGCACCCAGGTCACCGCCGACGCCACCCACCACTCCGACCTCTTCTGGGCGCTGCGCGGCGCCGGCAACGGGAACTTCGGCGTCGTCACCGAGCTGCACTTCACGACCCACGCGGCACCGCAGGCCATCACCGCATACCTGACCTGGCCGTGGTCGAAGGCCGCCAAGGTGCTGAAGGCCTGGCAGGAGTGGGGCCCGAGCCAGCCCGACGAGATCTGGTCGTCCCTGCACCTGGCCTGCTCCCCGGGCCGCACCCCGACCATCTCCGTGGCCTGCTTCTCCCTCGGCACCTACGGCGAGCTGCAGAACGCCGTGGACCGCCTGGCCCACCTCGCCGGCGCGAACGCCGCTTCCGTCACCCTGCGCCGCCGGGGCTACGAGGAGGCGATGGAGATCTACGCCGGCTGCTCCTCCTTCTCCACCGACGCCCAGTGCCACCTGCCCGGCTCCACCCCGGGCCGCTCCCCGCAGGGCAAGCTCGGCCGGGAGACGTACGCGGCCCGCTCCGACTTCTTCGACCGCTCGCTGTCGGCGGCCGGCATCCAGACCGTGCTGAAGCAGATCGCCTCGGTGCGGGGCGGCGGGGGCAGCATCGCGTTCACCGCGCTCGGCGGCGCCGTCAACCGGGTCTCCCCGACCGCGACAGCCTTCGTCCACCGCCGCTCACGGATGCTGGCCCAGTACATAGCCTCCTGGGGCGCGGGGTCCTCCGGCTCCACGGCCCAGTCCTGGCTGACCTCGGCCCACACCGCGATGAAGCCGTACGCCTCCGGCGCCGCCTACCAGAACTACACCGACCCGACCCTGAAGGACTGGAAGAAGGCCTACTACGGGGACGCGGCGGCCCGGCTCGCGAAGGTGAAGAAGAGCTACGACCCCCAGCGCTTCTTCTCGTACGCCCAGGGCCTGTAGCGGACGCCCCGCAAACGGCCGAGGCCCTGACCGGACCTCACTCCCGACCCGGGCCTCCCCGGCGGCCAGGCCTGCAACGGGCCGGATCCCACGGAGGGGCCGAACCCCCGGAGCGGACCAGGCCTCCCGGCGGACCAGGCCCCACGGACGGGCCGCCCCCCGGGGCGGACCGGGCCTCGTCGGCGCGCCGAATCTCATGCACGAGCCGGGTTCCTGGAACACACCGGCCGCCCGAAGCACCGGCCTCGTCGCCGACCCGGTCTGCAACGGGCCGGACCCACGGGCCGGCGGCCCGTCTGGAGCGGACCAGGCCTCCCCGGCGGCCCGGGCCTCATACCCGGCCACCCCGGGACGCACCGGGCCACCCCGAAGCACCGGGCCTCCCCGCCGAACCAGACCTGCAACCGACCGCACCCACGGACCGGCCGAACCCCCGGGACGCACCGGGCCACCCCGAAGCACCGGGCCACCCCGCCGAACCAGACCTGCAACCGACCGCACCCCACGGACGGGCCCCCGGAGCGGACCAGACCTCCCCGGCGGACCAGGTCCCACGGACGGGCCGACCCCCGGGGCGGACCGGGCCTCGTCGGCGCACCGAATCTCACGGACGAGCCGGGCCCCTGGAACACACCGGCCCACACCGGCCACCCCGAAACACCAGGCCTCCCCGCCGAACCAGACCTGCAACCGACCGCACCCCACGGACGCCCCCCCGGAGCCGACCAGGCCTCCCGGCGGGCCGGACCCGGCGTGGGCGGCCTCAGCAGTGGCAGATCACCCCGACCACGACGGCCTCCGGATCGAGGTGTTCCAGATAGTCGTCGGCCCACTCCCAGTAGCCCTCGTCGGCGCCGTCCCGCCACCGCCCCTCCAGCGTGAGCAGGGCGTACGAGGGGACGGCGGTGCGCAGTGCGCGCTCGCGGGCCGCGGTGTGCTCCCCGGCGAAGTAGGCGACGGGGTCGGTGGTCAGGAAGCCCCTGCCGAAGTGCGGATCGCCGGCGAGCGCCCGCTGCACCACCTCCTGCACCAGCGGCTGGAGCAGGTGCTCCTCCTTCGCCCGGTCCAGCGGACACCCCTCCGGGTCGGCCTCGTGCCGGGCGACGAACGCGGCGAGCGGACGGGCCGGCGGGTGCGCCGCGACGAGCTCGTCCCAGGCGGCGCCCAGCGCGTCGTACGCCTGGACCGCCTGCCGCCGCATGGCCTCGAAGTCGAGCAGCCCGCGGGGGCCGCCGAAGCACTCCAGCGGGCCGAGCGACTCCTCGGGCCGGTAGTGGGGGACGTTGGCGGGCGTGAGGAGCCGGGGGTCGCCGTCGTGGGCGGGCCGGACGAGGAAGGGACTGTCGAACGGCACGTGGACGGCCCACCCGTCCCACTCGCCGACCGGGTTCCAGTCGTCCGTGCCGTTCATGTCGTACGGCGCCATGGCCACGGCCGTCGCGTCCGGCACCCGCTCGGGCGGGGTGGGCGGCAGGCACACCGTGGCGTAGAACTTGGTCATGCGCGGGAGCGTACGGCTCCGCCGCCGCACGGCGCCCCCGGGTTTCGCCCGCGGCTAGGCCGCCAGGTCCCGCTCCTCGGTCTCCACCGGCTTCCGGGCGCCGGGCAGCAGGGTGTTGTCGCCGCCGTTCCCCGCCGCCGGGCGGCGCCGCACGAGCCGGCCCAGCCGCGGCGAGCGCTCCACGGCCCGGACCAGCGGGGTGAGCAGGGCCGTGGCCGGCGGGCACAGCAGCAGGACGACCGCGGTGCCGAGCGCGAAGCCGCCGACGACGTCCGTCGGGTAGTGCACGCCCATGTAGACCCGGCAGAAGCCCTCCAGCAGGGCCAGGCCGATGCCGGCGAGGCCGAAGCGGCGGTTGGCGACGAAGAGCCCCACGCCGAGCGCCATCGTGATCGTCGCGTGGTCGCTGACGAAGGAGAAGTCGCTCTTGCCGGAGACCAGGACGTCCAGACCCTGGTGGTCCACGAACGGGCGGGGGCGCTCCACGAAACCCCGTATCGGGACGTTCACGAGGACGGCGAGGCCGGCCGCGAGCGGCGCCCACACCAGCGCGGCCATCGAGGACGGCGCGTCCTCCCCGCCCCGGCGCCGCACGGACCACCAGCACCACAGGACGAGCAGCACCATGGCGAGCAGCAGGCCGTACTCGCCGACGAACTCCATGACCCGGTCGAACCAGTGCGGTGCGTCCTTGGCCAGGCCGTTGATGTCGTAGAGCAGGTCGACGTCGGGGTTCGATCCGGAATCGGCGAGTACAGCCATGGTGCTGCGGCCCCTTCGTCGTCTACCGGACGCACCTCGTGTGCGCCGCTCCTGCCCCCGTGTTGCGTAGATCCGCTTCCGCTGTACTGCCGTCCTGCCCGCACTGACGTCCGCTCGGCTACGTCAACAGGAACGCACGGCCCCCGTCTATACGTTCCACTCTCCACGGAATGATCACGCAGACGTTATCGAAGAGAGACTCATCGCCGCAGCTCAGGGGGTGGGTTCACGCTCGGTTCACACCGCCGTGGGGAGCGCTTTTGCGCCATCTTCGGTGACCCGGGTCGCGCCGAAGTAGTCGGGGGTGTCGATCGGGTCGAACCGGATCACGGCACCCGTGCGCGGGGCGTCGATCATGTAGCCGCCGCCCACGTAGATGCCCACGTGCCGGATGGCCCGCGAGTCGGTGAGGTCGTCGGAGAAGAACACCAGGTCGCCCGGGAGCAGCTGGTCCCGCGAGGGGTGCGGCCCGGCGTTGTACTGGTCGTTGGCCACCCGCGGCAGGGTGATCCCGACCTTCTCGTACGCGGCCTTGGTCAGGCCCGAGCAGTCGAACCGCCCGCCCTGCTCGGCGGTGCCGTCGCCGCCCCACAGATAGGGCGTGCCGAGCCGGCTCTGCGCGAAGGCGATGGCACCAGCGGCCTGCCGGGTGGGGTCGATCCGGGTGACCGGCGCGGCGAAGCTCTTCTCCAGGCTGCGGATCCGCTTGACGTAGTTCTGCGTCTCGCTGATGCCCGGCACCCCGCCCGCCCGGATGACCCGGTAGGCGCCCGCGTTGTAGGCGGCGAGCATGTTGTCGGACACGTTGCCCGGAACGTCCTTGACGTACTTGGCGAGTTCGCAGTCGTAGGAGGCCGCCGACGGGATCGCGTCGTCCGGGTCCCAGATGTCCCGCTTGCCGTCACCGTCGCCGTCGATCCCGTGCGTCGCCCACGTGCTCGGGATGAACTGCGCGATGCCGCGCGCGTCGGCCGGGCTGACGACGGTCGGGTTCCACCCGCTCTCCTGGTACAGCTGGGCGGCGAGCAGCGCGGGGCTGAGCGCCGGGCACAGGTTCCCCCACTTCTGCACCAGCGACTTGTAGGCGGCCGGCACGGCCCCCTTCGCCAGCCCCCGGCTCCCGGCGGTCACCCCGCCCAGCAGGTTCCCCGCCACGAGATACACGCCGACGACGAGCAGCATGACGAACCCCATGCCGAGCGCGACGGCCGCCCCACCGATCACCCATACCTTCCGCACGGTTCAACTTTCCCCCATGCGGGCGCCTTTCAAGGCTCTTTGCGCGCGAAGTGGCGGCATTTCACAGCCGCGGCCGCCCGGGTGACGCGCCCTCAGCGGCCGGCGGTCGTCGCGTCCCGGTACAGTTCCGCCGCCTCGTCCCCCAGGACCACGCTGTAGGAGGTGTCGGCCGTGGTGCCGCCCTGGTCGTGGCCGCCCAGGACGCCGACGACCTGGCCGTCGCCGTTGACCCAGGGGCTGCCGCTGGTGCCGCCGGTGAACTCCGGACAGTCGATGCGCTGTTGGGTGCGGCTGTGCGGGGTCGGCCTGTTGGTGCAGGTGATGGGGGTCTCGCGGGAGTCGGGGTAGCCGGTGACGGTGACCGCGGTGGCACCGGTGGCCGTCCCGGTCGCGAACCGCCCGGCCCCGACCACGTCCTCCAGCCGCCTGCCGCCCGGCTCGGCGACGGCGGCGAAGGCGACATCGCTGTCCTCGTCCTGCCCCTCGGCCCACCCCTCCGGCAGGAAGCGCCTCGTCACCTTCCACACCCCGTAGGGCGCCCGCCCGTCCCGGTAGCCCGGCACGAACACCAGCCCGTCGTCGTCGGCACCGGCCACGCAGTGCGCCGCGGTGACGATCAGGTCGCCGCGCGGGCTGTGCACCACCGAGGCCGTGCAGAAGTGCCTTCCGGCCGGCCGGTCCACCCGGTCCGCGCCGAACAGCGCGCCCACCCGCGCGCTCTGCCGGGTCGCGGCGGCGTCCGCGGTGACCCCGAGGGGCCCCCGCCCGTCGTCGGCGGCGGCCACGGAGGCCGAGGTCAGCGTGAGCATCACCACGGTGCCGAGCAGCGCGGGCCGCGAGGTGAGCGAGAGGCGTGAGGTGCGCTTCATCACGGGTCACTCTTTCCCGCGAAGGTGAGAAACCTGCTGCGACTTCCCTGAGATTTTCCTGTGAACCGGCCGAAGAGCCAGGTCCGGTCAGAACGTCGTCGTCATCCCGCCGTCGACCGCGATCGTCTGCCCGGTGATGAAGGACGCCGCGTCGCTCGCCAGGAAGACGACGATGCCGGCGATCTCCTCGGGCCGTCCCCAGCGGCCCAGCGCCGTACGGGTGCGCAGCCAGCGCGTCCACTCCGGGTCGGCGGCGAGTTCCGCGTCGGCCTCGGCCGCGAAGGTGCCCGGCACGACCGAGTTCACGGTCGTACCGCTCGGCCCCAGGTCCGCCGCCAGCGCCCGGGTCAGCCCGTCGAGGCCCGCCTTGGCGGTGGCGTAGCCGACGTTCCCGGTACGGCCGAGGCGGCCGACCACCGAGGAGACGTTGATGATCCGGCCCGCCACCGCGCGCTCGGCCAGCCCCCGCGCCACCAGCTGGCTCAGGGTGTACGCCGAGGTCAGATGGGTGTCGAGCAGCGCCGTCAGCTCGTGCGGCGCCGGCTCGGCGAGGCTCAGCCGGTCGCGGTGGCCGACGTTGTTGACGAGGATGTCGACGCCGTCCAGCGCCGTCAGCGCCTGCTCGGCCGCGTCCCGGTCGGTGACGTCGAAGGCGGCCGCGGTGACCTCGTACCCGCCCTCGTCCCGCAACCGGGCCGCCGTCCCGGCCAGCGCGCCCGGGTCACGGCCGTTCAGTACGACGCGGGCCCCGGCCGCGGCCAGCCCGCGCGCCATCTCCAGCCCGAGCCCGCGCACCGAGCCGGTCACCAGGGCGGTACGGCCGGTCAGCCGGAACGGCGCGGGCACGAAACCGGTCATCCCCCGCCTCTCCGTGGTGGGCCGCCCGGATCACGCCCCTGCCGTCACCGTACCGTCGCCTTCAGCGGCCACTCCACGCCCGTCAGCTCCTCGGACAGCGTCCACAGCCGCCGCGCCGCCGCCGGATCGCTCGCCGCCGCGCTGCGGCCGACCAGGGTGGGGGCGCCCCGCATCTCGGCGGGTCCGTCGGGGCCGACGTAGGCCGCGCCGGGCAGGTCCTGGGTGGCCGCGTAGAGGGTGGGCAGGGCGCCTGCCGTGTCGTCCTGGGCGAGGAACCTGTTGCCGATCCGCATGGCCGTCCGTACGACCGGGTTCGCGCTGTGGCTCTGGAGGTTGGTGGCCGCCCATCCGGGATGGGCCGCGAGGGCCCGCACGGCGGAGCCGGCCTCGGTCAGCCTCCGCTGGAGTTCCAGCGTGAACAGGAGGTTGGCCAGCTTGGACTGGGCGTAGGCGCGGGTGGGGTGGTAGTTCCCGCGCAGGTTGACGTCCTCGAAGTGGATCACCTTGCCGCCCCAGCGGTGCGCGCCGGACGCCACCGTCACCACCCGGTCGGTCACCTGGGGCAGCAGCAGGTTGGTCAGCGCGAAGTGCCCCAGGTGGTTGGTGCCGAACTGCATCTCGAAGCCCTGCCTGGTGCGCTGCTCCGGCAGCATCATCACGCCCGCGTTGTTGACCAGCAGGTCCAGCGGGCGGTCCCAGCCTGCGGCGAACTCCCGCACCGAGTCGAGGTCGGCCAGGTCCAGCCGGCGCACCTCGGTGCTGCCGCTCACCCGCGCCGCGGCGGCGCCGCCCCGGGCGAGGTCCCGTACCGCGAACACCACGTGGGCCCCGGCTCCGGCCAGCGCCCGGGCCGCGGCGAAGCCGATGCCGCTGTTGGCGCCGGTGACCACGGCCGTACGGCCGGTCAGGTCGGGAAGGTGGGTCGCGTTCCACTTGCCGCGCTTGCCGCGCGTCACGGTCGTATCAGCCATGCCCCCAAAGTAGGCAGCGACAACAATGCTGTCAATGACAACAAAGATGACAACGTCAACATCGCGATACGATGATGCGCATGCCCCCGTCGCCCGCCAGCCGCCCCTACCACCACGGAGACCTGCGCGCCGCCCTGCTCAGGAGCGCCGAGCGCACCCTGCGGGAGAAGGGGGTCGGCGCGCTCTCGCTGCGCGAACTGGCCCGGGACACCGGAGTCAGCCACGCGGCCCCGGGCCGGCACTTCAAGGACAAGCAGGCCCTGCTCGACGCCCTCGCGCTGGACGGGTACGAACGCCTCAACCAGGCCCTCGCCACCGCCGACGCGCCCCCGGACCGCCCCCTGGAACAGCGGATGACGGCCCTCGCCCGCGCCTACCTGGGCTTCGCCGTCGAGAACCCCGCACTCCTGGAACTGATGTTCGCGCGCAAGCACGAGCCCGACCGGACCGCCCAGCTCGCGGCGGCCGTCGACCGCTCCCTCGGCTCCTTCACCCGGCTGGTCGCGGACGCCCAGGACCGGGGCGAGATCGTCCGCGGCGACCCCGAGCGCATCACCCTGGTCGCCGCCGCGACCCTGCACGGCCTGGCCGCCCTCATCGCCGGCTGCGCACTGGACGCACAGGAGGCCCTGGCCGGCCTGGACGACCACGTCCACCTGCTCCTGCACGGCCTGCGCCCCCGCTGAGCCCCGCCGGCGACCGACCGGACGCACCACCCCGCGTGAGAACATCGACGCGGCGCTTCACCCGACCGGCCGTCAGAAACCGCGCCAGGCAGTGAAGTGGCACAACGAGCGAACCACACACCAGGTTCCGCTCCGACCTCGTTGCCCGGCGTGAACCGCCGTGATACACAGAGTCACCATACGCGCTATTCGTACGAAACCCGCCAGTCAATGACGTCAAGTCGACATACGTTGGCGACGTTGTCGGCGACAATGAGGCCTGACCTCTGCACACCGCAGGGGCACTCGCGGAACTACCCACCAGGGGCGGTGACTTACATGCTCTTTGCGGCCGACAAGGGAGACATCAACACCATCATCGGCGGAATCGCTCCGGACTGGGGCCCCTTCGGCAGCCTGGGCAACGAGGCCAAGGTGATGATCGAGGTGGTCATGGCCGTGGCCATCCTCCTCTGCCTCGGCATCGCGGTGTGGGGCGCGGCGAAGCAGCGCATCGGCGCCACGGCCCTCCGGGACACCTTCAGCGCGGAACAGGGCAAGGGCCTCATCATCGCCGGTCTCACCGGGGTGTTCATCATCGGCTCCCTCGGCACACTGTTCACCATCGTGTACGGCATGGCGGTCTAGCCCCGGCCCCCTCAACCCGAGGTTGCGTTTCCCTGATGTCGAGTCACCACACCGCGCCCGTGCGGGAGCCAGCACGGCTACCGTCGTATGCCTACGAGGGTGAGGGAGCGCACACGGCATGAGTCCCGGAGACGAACAGGGCTACACCGAGACGGGCCACACCCGCACCCGCCTCCCCGACCCCGACCCCTACGGCGGCGCCCCCCGCCGCCCCCACCGCTCCTCCTCCCGCAGCCTGGTCACGGTGGTGGGCGTGGTCGTCCTCCTCATCGCCGCCATCGCCTTCGCCAATCGGGGGGGTGGGTCGGGAGGGGGTGACGCGGCCACCAAGAACGACCGGCCCAAGGCCGCGACGACCGCGGCCAGCGGAACCAAGCCGGTGGACACGAAACCCGGCACCATCCCCACCGGTTTCCCCCACACGGACCAGGGGGCACAGAGCGCGGCGGCGAACTATGCGGTGGCGCTGGGGTCGGCCGAGATGTTCAACAAGGCCAGCCGTGACTCGATCCTGCAGGTCATCATGACTCCGTCCGGAGTGGCCAGTTCCGAGGCGGCGTTCGACAAGGCGTACACCCCTGCTTTCAGCAAGAGCCTGGGTCTGAACGACGACGGCACCGCGCCGAAGGGCAACACGTTCGTCTCACGTACGAGCCCCATCGGCACGAAGCTCACCGAGTCCACCGGAAACACGGCCACGGTCGAGGTGTGGTGCAGCGGTCTACTCGGTCTCGCGGGCGAACATTCCACGAACCCGGTCACCAACAGCTGGTTCACGATCACGATGAAGCTCGAGTGGGCCGCCGACGACTGGAAGATCATCTCGCATTCCCAGAAGGAAGGCCCCGCTCCTGTGCCCGGCGACGACAGGGCCTCCAGTGCCGAAGAGATGTCAAAGGCCATCGATGAGTACGGAGGGTTCACCTATGCCCGCTAACCGCCGCGTACTCATGCTGACCGGCGCGGTCACCGCCGTCCAAACAGCCGCGATTCTCACGGCCACGCGGGCCTTCGCCGATCCCACCGCCCCGTCGTCACCCACGCCGACGGCTACGAAGAGTGGCGACGCCTGCGACCTGATCCACGGCGCTGCTCGGGAGTTCTGCGAAAAAGACAACAGCTCCTCAGGCACCTCCGGCACCACCCCCACCAACCCCCTCACCGAAACCCTCGACCCCCTCGCCTCCCTCGCCAAGGGATGCGCGGACGCCGCCTCGTGGACCATCGGGAAGCTCAGTGACGCCGTGAAGGAGACCGCCAACGTCGACTTCACCAACCAGGCCTTCCTGAAGCAGTACGCCATCGTCTTCGCCGCCTCCACGATCCTCACCCTCCTCCTGTGGCTGCTCGCCGTGGCCAAGCGCGCGGTGCGAGGCGTGCCGCTGACCACCGCCATCTCGGAGGCCGTCGGCTTCCTCTGGCTGACCGTGCTCGCCTCCGCCTTCACCCCCCTGATCCTGTACACCGTCGTCTCGGCGGCGGACGGCGTCACGGACGTCCTCGCGAAGGCCACCGGCGACCAGGCCGACACGTTCTTCGGCACCTTCTCCGGCGCCCTGAAGAAGGGCAACGACATCGGCGGCGGCCCGATCATGCTGATCGTCGTCTCCCTGGTCAGCATCCTCGCCGCCGGCGTCCTCTGGCTGGAGCTGGTCATCCGCGCCGCGCTGCTCTACGTCGGCGCCCTCCTCGGCACCGTCGTCTACGCCGGCCTGGTCGACAAGAACCTGTGGGGACACGTCCGCCGCTGGGCGGGAATCATGATCGCCGTGATCCTCGTCAAGCCGGTCATCGTCATCGTCCTCGGACTCGCCGGCGCGCTCTCCGGCGACAACGGCCCCGACGCCTTCGGCGCCGTCGTCTCCGGTCTCGCCATCATCCTGCTCGCCATCTTCGCCAGCGCGATGATCTACCGCTTCGTCCCCGGCTTCGGCGACGAGATCGCCGGCTCCCGCAGCAACCGCATCATGCAGGGCGCCGAGAGCAAGGCCGCCGCCGTCATCAGCTCCCCCGCCACCCTCGTCGCCCAGGGCATCAAGACCCACAGCACCCGCGCCGACAGCAACGCCGCCCAGGGCGGCTCCAGCACCCCCCGCCCGGCCAACCCCGCCACCGGCGGCGTCGCCGCGCACAGCAGCCGTACCCCGACCGGGAGCACCGGCGGAGCAGTCCCCTCCGCCACGCCCGCGCCCCGCGCGGCCAGCCCGGTCAACACCCCGCACGCCAGCAACACCCGCAACAACCGCTCGGGAGGTGAAGGGCGTTGACGACCGAGTCCCACCTGTCCCATCCGGTCACGCCCCGCCGTACGTATCTCATCGGCCGCGCCCGGCCGAACGCGATCGTCGGCCGCAACCGCGAATCCGGCGAGATCGCCCTGATCATCGCCGGCGCGTTCCTCGGCATGATGTGCGGCCTCCTGGTCCCGGTCCTCTCCCTGCGCATCGTGCTGCTCACCGGCTTCCCGCTGCTCGCACTCGCCGCGGTCTACGTGCCGTACAAGCGCCGCACCTTCTACAAGTGGTTCGAGATCAACCGCTCGTACAAGCGGACCGTCAAGGGCGGCAGGGCCGTCTACCGCTCCGCCGCCATGGAGGCGGGCACCCGGATCGACGGACGCGAGATCGAGGTCGGCCCGCCGCCCGGCATCGGCCGCATCACCTGGCTCGCCGCCCCCTTCGGGCCGGACGAGATCGCCGTACTCCTGCACGCCGACCGCAAGACGGTCACCGCCGCCATCGAGATCGAGGGCCCCGGCGTCGGCCTGCGCGACTCCGAGGACCAGGAGGCCCTGGTCGACCGCTTCGGCACCCTGCTCAAGCACGTCGCCAACGGCGACGGCTTCGTCACCCGGCTGCAGATGCTCGCCCGGACGCTGCCCGCCGACCCGGACGCCCACGCCAAGGACGTCACCCTGCGCGGCGACGCCCGCTCCCCGGACTGGCTCCAGCAGTCGTACGACCAGCTGCAGTCCATGGTGTCCACCAGCAGCGAGCAGCACCGCGCCTACCTCGTCGCCTGCATGCACTACACCCGCGAACTGGCCGCCGAGGCCCACGCCATGGCCCGCGCCGTCCGCGCCCGCGGCGGCAAGGTCGACCGGGACGCCGGGCTCGCCGTCGTCATGGCACGCGAGCTGACCGACATCTGCTCCCGCCTCCAGGAAGCCGACATCCGGGTACGCCAGCCGCTCGGTCAGGGACGGCTGGCCTCCCTCATCCACTCCATGTACGACCCCGACCACCCCATCGACCACATCCAGGCGATGACCCAGCGCAACGCCTGGCCGGCCGAGCTGGACGCCATGGAGCCCACCTACCTCCAGGCGAAGACCCGCGAGTCCAGCACCCGCGCGCCCTGGTGCCACGCCACCGCCTGGGTGAAGGAGTGGCCCATGACGCCGGTGGGGGTGAACTTCCTGGCACCCCTCCTCGTCCACACCCCGGACGTCATCCGCACGGTCGCCGTCACCATGGACCTCGAACCCACCGAGGTCGCCATCGAGCGCATGCTGACCGAGAAGACCAACGACGAGGCCGAGGCGTCCCGCGCCGCCAAGATGAACCGGACCGTCGACCCCCGGGACATCGCCGCGCACAACCGGCTCGACCAGCGCGGCGAGGACCTCGCCAGCGGCGCCGCCGGCGTCAACCTGGTCGGCTACATCACCGTCTCCTCACGTTCCCCGGAGGCCCTCGCCCGCGACAAGCGGACGATAAGGGCCTCCGCCGGCAAGTCGTACCTCAAGCTGGAGTGGTGCGACCGGGAGCACCACCGCGCCTTCGTGAACACACTTCCGTTCGCCACCGGCATCCGAAGGTAGGGGCTGTCGCCGATGCGGGATCCGCTGTCCGTCCTCACCGAGGCCTTCACCTCCTTCCTCTTCGGGAAGGTGGAGACGACCCGGCTGCCGGTGCGCACCTCCACGGGCCAGGCCCAGGCCGTCTACCTGCCCACGGCCGCGCCCGGCCTGGGCGACTCCGGCGTCATCATCGGCCGCGAGGTCTACTCCGGGAAGGGCTACATCTACGACCCCTTCCAGCTGTACGGCCAGCAGCTGCCGGCCCCGCACTGGCTCGTCCTCGGCGAGTCCGGCAACGGCAAGTCGGCGCTGGAGAAGACGTACGTCCTGCGCCAGCTCCGCTTCAAGGACCGCCAGGTCGTCGTCCTGGACGCGCAGGGCGAGGACGGCGTCGGCGAGTGGAACCTGATCGCCCAGGAGCTGGGGATAACGCCGATCCGGCTCGACCCGACGGCCGCCCTGAACCACGGGATCCGGCTCAACCCCCTGGACCCGGCGATCACCACGACCGGGCAGCTCGCCCTGCTCCGGACCATCATCGAGGTGGCGATGGGCCACGGCCTGGACGAACGGTCCGGCTTCGCCCTGAAGGTCGCCCACTCGTACGTCAACGAGAGCATCGTCGACCGCCAGCCGGTCCTCTCCGACATCGTGGAGCAGCTACGGCACCCCGAGCCCGAGTCGGCGGAGGCGATGAACGTCGCCATAGACGACGTACGGGCCTGGGGCCTGGACGTCGCCCTGGTCCTGGACCGCCTGGTCGACGGTGACCTCCGGGGCATGTTCGACGGCCCGACGACGGTCGGCATCGATCTCGACGCGCCCCTGATCGTCTTCGACCTCTCCCACATCGACCGCAACTCCATCGCCATGCCGATCCTCATGGCGATCGTGGGCGTGTGGCTGGAGCACACCTGGATCCGCCCCGACCGGAAGAAGCGCATCTTCCTGGTCGAGGAGGCCTGGCACATCATCAACAGCCCGTTCGTGGCCCAGCTGTTCCAGCGGCTGCTGAAGTTCGGGCGCCGGCTCGGCCTGTCCTTCGTGGCGGTCGTCCACCACCTGTCCGACGTGGTCGACGGCGCCGCCGCGAAGGAGGCCGCGGCCATCCTGAAGATGGCCTCGACCAGGACGATCTACGCCCAGAAGGCCGACGAGGCACGGGCCACCGGCCGCGTCCTCGGCCTGCCCCGCTGGGCGGTGGAGATCATCCCAACCCTCACTCCCGGCATCGCGGTCTGGGACGTCAACGGCAACGTGCAGGTGGTCAAGCACCTGATCACGGAGACGGAACGGCCCCTGGTCTTCACCGACCGCGCGATGACCGAGTCCTCCAGCGACCTCAGGGCCGACGACGCCCTGCACGCGGCCGAGCTGGAGGCCGAACAGCGGGCCGCGGCCTTCGTGGAGCAGCACCTGGGCGACTCCGAGTCGACGGTGGCATAGCAGGGGAGCGCAGGGTGAGACCGGACGACCGCCGCGACGACCGCCGTGACAGCCGTCGGGAGGGCCAGGGCGGCATTCCCGACGGCCTGCTGATCGGCATGCTCGCGTTCCTCCTCGGCATGACCGTGCTGGTGTGGACGGCCACGGGCCTGGCCGCCCTGCTCGCCCAGGGCGCCTGGCCCACCGGTGTCACCTTCACCCGCACCCCGCTGGCCATGCGCCACCTCATCGGCCGGCCGCACGACCTCACCGGCGCCTGGCCCGGCACCCCACCGGCCCAGCTGTCCGGCTGGGGCCTGTTCTGGGGCCTGTTCATCGGCCAGTTGATGATGCTCGTCGTCCTCACCGTGTTCGTGCTGGGCGCGGTGGCACGGTGGCGGGCGGGGAAGGCGCGACGGGGCACGGTCCGGAACGTGGAGGCGGTGCGGGCGGCCACCGACGTGGCGGGTACGGCCGAGACGGTCCCCCCGGTGACGCCCGCCGCACCCGCACCCGCACCGACACCAGCGCCGGCACCGGCCCCCGCCCCCGGGCCGCCGCTGCACGAGATCCCGGTGCCCCGCAGCGAAGCGGTACCGCGGGCCGCGGATCCGGTCCCGGCCGCCGCCGGCGGCCCGGCGGACGGCTGGGAAAGGCTCGTCATCGCGCCCAGGGAGAGCCGCCACGCCACCGCGGCCCGGGCCGTCCAGGACGCCCCCGGCCCCACGCTGGTCGTCACCTCGAACCCCGCCCTCTGGTCGGAGACGAAGGACGCGCAGGCCAAACTGGGCCCCGTCCTCCTCTACGACCCGACGCACCTGTGCGACACCCCGGCCCGCCTGCACTGGTCCCCCACCGCGGGCTGCGAGGACAGGCAGACGGCCCTGCACCGGGCGACGGCCCTGCTCGCCCCCGTCCGGCCCACCGCCAGGATCGACCAGGCGGTGGCGGACACGGCGACCACCCTCCTGCGCAGCTATCTGCACGCGGCCGCGTTGGAGAGCCGCACCGTCCGCCACGTCCACCGCTGGTCGCAGGGCACCCAGGTCCAAGAGGCCGTCCGCACCCTCCGGACCCACCCGAAGGCCGCCCCCGGCGCCGCGGGCGAGCTGGAGGCCGCCCTCACGGCGCATCCCGAACGCCGTGACATCGCCCAGGAGCTGACCGGGAGGGCCCTGGCGGCCCTCTCCACGGTCAACGTCCGCGAGGCGTGCACTCCGAACCGAACTGATGCCCTGGCCTTGGATTCCTTCGTCCACGAAGCGGGCACGCTGTATGTGGTCGGTGAATCCATCGAGGACCCCAGGAGCGATCCGGGCGCGATGCCGCTCCTGACGGCCCTCGTCTCCAGCGTGGTCGAGCGCGGCCGGCGCATGGCCGAACGGTCATCCTCCGGTCGGCTCGACCCACCACTCACCCTGGTCCTGGACGACATCGCGGCCGTGGCCCCGTTCCCGGAGCTGCCGGCCCTGCTGGCCTCCGGAGCGGACCAGGGCCTGCCGACGCTGGCTCTGCTCCGCTCCCGCGAACAGGCCCGCTCCCGCTGGCCGCACGAGGAGCTGCCCGTCTAGGACCGCGGCTCCAGCACGAACTCCAATTCGGTCTCGGCCTCGTTCTTGGAGAACGCGACGACCCGGCCACTCGGCTCGAAGCCCAGCTTCCGGTACGCCGCCTGGGCCCGCGTGTTCTCCCGGTGGACGAACAACCGCACCCGTTCGGCCTCCCGCTCCCACGCCCAGGCCACACCGGCCTCGAAGAGTGCCTCGATCAGCCCGTTGCCCCGGTGCTCGGGCCGCAGGAACACCCCGACCATGTGTCCCTGCCGTCGTTCGACCGGGAACCCGGCCCAGTCCTTGCTGCCGCCCTCCTCGATGAGCAGGGTGACCGAGCCGGCCCATGTCCCGTCCGGTGCCTCGGCGATGAACTGCCGGGCCGTCGTGGAGCCGACACCGGAGCGAACGGCCCGTTCCTGCCAGAAGGAGTCCGGCTGGGCCGCGGCGTTCTCGTAGGTCTCCAGAAAGGCCAGGTGCGCGACCGGGTCCTGAAGGGCGTCCAGTCGCAGCTCCTTCACCCGCTCCCATTCGTCGGGACGTATCGGACGAACGGTGTAGTCATTCCTGGCGAGAACTGTCATGGGGCCACCGTAAACGCAGAAAACCCCCGCATCGACCCGATGCGGGGGTTTTCCCAAAGATTGTTCGGCGGCGTCCTACTCTCCCACAGGGTCCCCCCTGCAGTACC
>NZ_JBVHWQ010000011.1:211542-256279 GCF_055564315.1 Streptomyces sp. NPDC029151 | reverse complement strand
CTCTGTTTTGCTCTGGTGTTTTTTGGACTGCGGGGACGGTGGCGGCCCCCTTGTCCGTGGGTTTGGCCTTCGGCCGCACCCCCCATCGGGGACCCCCCCTTTTTGGGTTTCCCCGCGGCCCTCACCCGCCGCGCCGCACCTCGAAGTGGTCGATCCGCCGCCCGTCCTGCGCCAGTGCCGACACCGCGAGCCGCGGTGCGGTGCCCGCCCGGACCTCCACCGACAGCAGCGAGAAGCCGGTGTAGCGCACCCGCGACCACTCCGCCGTCTCCGGCGCGCGGCCCCCGCCCTTCGTCCAGGCGAAGGTCCGCACGGCCTCGTGCCGGGTGACGTGACCCTCGTAGCTGTCCCTCACGCCCGTGGGGAAGCCGTACAGGTCACGGCCGCCGCCACCCGCCGTGACGTACACCGTGCCGTCCCGGGCGGGGTCGGTGGAGCCGCCGACCGGCACCGCCCGGCCGACCCGTCCGCCCCTGATCGCGTCCGTGCGCTCGTACACGTGGTTGTGCCCGTTGATCACCAGGTCCACCCGGTGCTCCGCGAACAGCGGCAGCCACTCCCGGCGCACGCCCCCGTCCGAGGCGTGCCGGGAGGTGGAGTAGGCGCAGTGGTGGAAGAAGACCACCACGAAGTCGACGTCCGCGCTCGCGCGCAGCCGGCGCAGCGTCCGGTCCAGCCAGGCCGTCTGCCGGCCACCGCTGTTGCCGAGGTTGGCGGGGATCTCGTACGACACGTCGTTGGCGTCCAGCGCGACGAAGCCGGCGTTGCCGTAGCGGAAGGTGTAGGCGCCCGGCGTGCCGCGCGGGTCGAAGCCGGTCTCCGGCAGGGCGAACCGGGCCAGCTGGCCGCCGTAGCCGTCCGCCGAGTACCAGGCCTCCATGTCGTGGTTCCCGGTCGTCACCATCCACGGCACGGACCGCGCGACCGGCTCGTTCTGCCGCAGGAACAGGTCCCAGGAGGCGGGGTCGTAGCCGTCCGTCGTGCGGCCCGTCCCGCTCACGTCCGCGTAGCAGATGTCGCCCGCGTGCAGGTGGAACGCGGGCTCCTGGCGCAGCAGCAGACGGTCGTTGGCGTCCGCCGCCCGGCTCACGCCCTGGTCGCCGAAGGCCGTGAACACGAACCGTTCCGGGCGCGCGGGCGCCGTGCGGAAGGAGGCGACGGCGGCGCGGTGGGCGGGGGCGGTGGGGTCCCAGCCGTCGTGGCCGACGCCGTAGTGGTACGTCGTGCCGGGCGCGAGGCCGGCCACGGACGCGTGCACGTAGTACTGCTCCAGTGCCGGCCGCACCCCCGCCACCCCGGGCGTGCGCAGCGGGCGGACCTCGGCCGGGATCCGGTGCCCGAGGTCGTCGGGCCGCAGCCCGACCCGTACGTACGGCCGCCGCACCGCCGAGGGCACCTGCCAGGAGATCCGCATCCCGCTCCGTGGATCGGCGCCGAGGGCGAGGTGGCGGCCGAACGGGCGCGCCGCCCAGCCCGGCACCCCGGAGGCGGCCGGCCCCGGCTTCCCGGCGGACGCGGCGCCGCACCCGGTCGGCAGGCCGCCCGCCACCGCGGCCGCCGTCACCAGCGTGCGGCGCGGGAGCACACGGGTGCGCAGGTACTCGTACTGCTCGGCCATGGTCAGTCGCCCGGCGAGCGGGCGGGGGATGCCGACGTCAGGGGTGTCCATGTCCGGGAACCTTCCACCGGACGCCAACTTCCCTGCCGCGCAAGGGTGAACAGCGGCCGACGGGATGACCTCCGCAACCCGTCCGGGTGTCCGCATGGCGGACAGGGTGTGTCAGCGGATGGGACGAGGAGTAGGGTGCCCGCATGTCTCGCAGCATCAATCTCGCAGTGATCCCCGGTGACGGCATCGGCCAGGAGGTCGTGGCCGAGGGTCTCAAGGTCCTCTCCGCCGTCCTGCCGCAGGATGTGAAGCTGGAGACCAAGGAATACGACTTCGGCGCCCGGCGCTACCACGCGACCGGAGAGACCCTCACCGACGCCGACCTGGCGCAGCTCAAGCAGCATGACGCCATCCTGCTCGGCGCGATCGGCGACCCGTCGGTGCCGTCCGGCGTCCTGGAGCGCGGCTTCCTGCTCAAGCTCCGCTTCGCCTTCGACCACCACGTCAACCTGCGCCCGTCGAAGCTCCTGCCCGGCGTCGCCACCCCGCTCGCCGGCCAGCCGGAGATCGACTTCGTCGTGGTCCGCGAGGGCACCGAGGGCCCGTACACCGGCAACGGCGGCACCATCCGCAAGGGCACCCCGCACGAGGTCGCCACCGAGGTGTCCGTCAACACCGCCTTCGGTGTCGAGCGCGTGGTCCGCGACGCCTTCGAGCGCGCTCAGGCCCGCCCGCGCAAGAAGCTCACGCTGGTCCACAAGAACAACGTGCTGAGCTTCGCCGGACACCTGTGGACGAACGTCTTCGACAAGGTGGCCCAGGAGTACCCCGAGGTCACCACCGACTACATCCACGTCGACGCGGCCACCATCTACCTGGTCACCGACCCGGCCCGCTTCGACGTCATCGTCACCGACAACCTCTTCGGCGACATCATCACCGACCTCGCCGCGGCCGTCTCCGGCGGCATCGGCGTCGCCGCGAGCGGGAACATCAACCCCTCCCGCGAGTTCCCCTCGATGTTCGAGCCGGTCCACGGTTCCGCGCCCGACATCGCCGGCCAGGGCAAGGCCGACCCGACCGCCACGGTCCTGTCCGTCGCCCTGCTCCTGCGCCACCTCGGCTACGACGAGGAGGCCGACCGCATCGACGCGGCGGTCGCCGCCGACCTCACCGAGCGTGCCGGGAAGCCGGCCCGCTCCACCTCCGGGATCGGCGACGCGCTCGCCGTACGCGTAGCCGGCTGACCCGCCGCGCTCACCTCCAGCCGCCGGGTCGCGACCGCACCCGGCGGCTTTTCCTGTGCCTCGCCGGGTGCCACCATCAACCCCTGGGCCGCTTCACCCCGATTCCGTCCGCCACCGCCCCCGCGCGATAATCGAACGCGGAGCCGCGGTATGAGGGAATGCTCGGACGTCCTAGCACTGGCGACCAGCAGTACAGGCGTGAGCGCGGCCCGTCACTACAACCGGTGAAGGACAACACATGACGACGCCCACGATCGAGCTCAAGCCCTCCGCCAGCCCGCTCGCCGCCGCAGAGCGCGAGGCGATCCTGGCCAACCCCGGGTTCGGCCGCCACTTCACCGACCACATGGTGACGATCAAGTGGACGGAGGGCCGGGGCTGGCACGACGGCCAGCTCGTCCCGTACGCGCCGATCCCCCTCGATCCGGCCACCAACGTCCTGCACTACGCCCAGGAGATCTTCGAGGGCCTGAAGGCCTACCGTCAGCCCGACGGCTCGGTGGCCATGTTCCGCCCGGACCAGAACGCCAAGCGTTTCCAGCGTTCCGCCCGCCGCCTCGCCATGCCCGAGCTGCCGGTCGAGACCTTCATCGAGGCCTGTGACGCCCTGGTCCGCCAGGACGTCGACTGGGTGCCCGCGCACGGCGGCGAGGAGTCGCTGTACCTGCGCCCGTTCATGATCGGCACCGAGGTCGGCCTCGGCGTCAAGCCCGCCAACGAGTACCTGTTCATCGTCATCGCCTCCCCGGCCGGCGCCTACTTCCCGGGCGGCGTCAAGCCGGTCTCCATCTGGGTCTCCGAGGACCGCGTCCGCGCCGTCCCCGGCGGCATGGGCGACGCCAAGACCGGCGGCAACTACGCCGCTTCCCTGCTCGCCCAGGCCGAGGCCGCCGCCAAGGGCTGCGACCAGGTCTGCTACCTCGACGCGGTCGAGCACACGTGGGTCGAGGAGCTGGGCGGGATGAACCTGTACTTCGTGTACGGCGACAAGATCATCACCCCCACGCTGACCGGCTCCATCCTGGAGGGCGTCACCCGCGACTCCCTGCTGGCCGTCGCCCGTGACCTGGGGTACGAGTCCGAGGAGGGCCGCGTCTCCGTCGACCAGTGGCAGCGCGACTCCGAGAACGGCACCCTCACCGAGGTCTTCGCCTGCGGCACCGCGGCCGTGATCACCCCGGTCGGCACCGTCAAGCGGGCCGGCGGCGAGTGGCGGCAGAGCGGCGGGGAGCCGGGTGAGGTCACGCTGCGGCTGCGTCAGGCGCTGCTCGACCTCCAGCGGGGCACGGCCGAGGACAAGCACGACTGGATGCACCGCATCGCCTGACGGCTCAGCGGGAACCGCGTGACAGGCGGTCGGCCGCCCGAGCGTCCGCCGTGGCCTGTCGCGTGGTTCCCCGCGCCCCTTCCGGGCGCTCCAGCAGCAGGTAGGCCGCCCCGCCGACCGCGCCCGACAGCAGGAAGCTGCAGTCCACCCCGCCCGTCCAGGCCAGCAGCGGGCCCTCGTACGACGGCAGGGACACCGCCAGCAGGCCGGCCAGCGCGCCCAGCGCCCAGGACGCGGTGGCCCGCGGGTTCCAGCCCGCCCGGTACCAGTAGGTCCCGCCCCGCGAGCGGCGGTTGAAGACCTGGAGGGCGTCGGGGTCGTACACCCCGCGGCAGCGGGCGAAGCCGATGAGGGTGATGACCGCCCAGGGCGTGCCGAGGGCGGTGAGCAGCAGCACGAAGGACGTCATCGCGGACTGCGCGTCCCAGGCGTAGTGGCCGGCGAAGACGCAGGCCGTGGCCACGACCGCCACGGTGCAGGTGGCGCGGGCGCGGGAGGCGCGGGGCAGGATGGCGTCGAGGTCCAGGCCCATGGAGTACAGCATCAGACCCGCGTTGCCGACCGAGCCGGCCGACGCCGACAGCAGCAGCGGCACCAGGTACCAGGTGGGGGAGGCGGCGACCAGCGGGCCCGCGTAGTCGGTGGCCGCGCGGGCCGCGTACGCCGTGAAGGTGCCGAAGAGCTGGGGGACCAGCAGGCCGAGGACCAGGCCGAGCCAGGTGGCGTGCAGCACCCGGCGCGAGGAGTGGCGGGCCGGGGAGATGTAGCGGGTGTAGTCGCCGAGCAGCGTGATGAAGGCGATGGGGCCGGACAGGCCCGCCGCCACCGCCGCGAGGAACCAGGTGGGCCAGAAGGAGCCCAGCAGGTAGCCGCCCGCGTCCGGCAGGGCGGCGGTGGTGAAGTGCGGCCCGTAGGCGAGGACGCCGAGCAGCAGCAGGGCCGTCATGCCGACGGCCAGTATCCGGGACATGGCGAGCAGGACCCGGTAGCCGTAGACCGCGCCCGCGACGGTCGCCGCGGCGAGCACCGCGTAGACGAGGGCGTACGACACCCCGTCCGCCGGCACCCCGAAGAGCCGGCCGAGGACCATCAGCATGACGTCGCCGCCGATCCACACCGTCAGGGCGGTGTAGCCGAGCGCCAGCAGCAGTCCGACCACCGAGCCGACGAGCCGGCCGCGCACGCCGAAGTGGGCGCCGGAGGAGGTGGACAGGTTGGTCGCGGTGCGCAGGGAGACCAGCGCCAGGGGGGCCGTGAACAGCGTGCCGATCACCGTGCCCGCCGCGATCGCGCTCACCGACGCCCACCAGCCGAGCCCGAAGGACGCCGGCAGCCAGCCGAAGACGATCACCCCGAGGCAGAGGTTGGAGCCGAGCAGGATCGACACGAGGTCGCGTGGCCCGCTGGTCCGTTCCCCGTCCGGGATGGTGTCGACACCGCGCTGTTCAATCGGCATGGCTGGTCTCCTTCGACGGCCGCCTCACTGGTTTAGAGCGACGTTCAATGTGACGTGTGGCCCGGCTCTCGGTCAATGCTTCTGTTCCGTGAAATCTGTGTTTAGAGTGGTGCTCTAATCTGCTGGAGGCAAGGAGGTGCCGGGTCGTGAGACTCACTCCCACGGAACGTGACCGGCTGCTGCTCTTCGGAGCCGCCGAGCTGGCCCGTGCCCGCCGGGCGCGCGGCCTGAGGCTGAACGTGCCCGAGGCCACCGCGCTGATCGCGGACACCGTCTGCGAGGCGGCCCGGGACGGCAGGCGGCTCGCGGAGGCCATCGAGGCGGCCCGCTCGGTGCTCGGCCCCGAGGACGTCCTGCCGGGCGTCGCCGACGTCGTCACCGAGGTGATGGTCGAGGCCGTCTTCGACGACGGCTCCCGGCTCGCGGTCGTCTCCGACCCCATCGGCGGCGGCTCGGGCCCGGAGGGGCCCGGTGCGCTGCTGCCGGGCCCCGAGCACCCCGAGCCCGGGCCCGCCCTGCGCCTCACCGTCACCAACACCGCGACCGTCCCGGTCTCCGTCACCTCCCACTTCCACTTCTTCGAGGCCAACCCGCGGCTCGACTTCGACCGCGCCCGGGCCTACGGCATGCGGCTCGCCGTGCCCGCCGGGTCCTCGGTGCGCTTCGGACCGGGGGAGAGCGCCGAGGTCGGACTGACGCCGATCGGCGGCGACCGGATCGCGATCGGCTTCGCCGGACTGGTCGACGGGCCGCTGGACGCGCCCGGAGCCCGCGAGGAAGCCCTGCGCAGGGCCGCCGCCTGCGGATACCTGGGAGTCTCCCGTGAGGAGGGCAACCGATGAGCCGCCCCGGAGGACACCCCGCGGAAGCCCGCCGTCTCACCCACTACGAGTACGCCGCCACCCACGGCCCCCGCGCCGGCGACCGCATCCGGCTCGGCGACAGCGGGCTGACCGTCCGGGTGGAGTCCGACGCCCAGAAGTACGGCGACGAGTTCCTCGCCGGCTTCGGCAAGACCGCCCGCGACGGACTGCACCTCAAGGCCGCCGCCGTCCGCGACACCTGTGACGTCGTCATCAGCAACGTCGTCGTCATCGACCCGGTCCAGGGCATCCGCAAGGTGTCCATCGGTATCCGCGAAGGCCGCATCCACGCCATCGGACGGGCCGGCAACCCGGACACCCTCGACGGTGTGGACGTCGTCGTCGGCACCGGCACCTCGATCGTCTCCGGCGAGGGGCTGATCGCCACCGCCGGCGCCGTCGACACCCACGTCCACCTGCTGTCACCGCGCATCATGGAGGCCTCCCTGGCCTCCGGCGTGACCACGGTCATCGGCCAGGAGTTCGGCCCCGTGTGGGGCGTCGGCGTCAACTCGCCCTGGGCGCTGCGGCACGCCTTCAACGCCTTCGACGCCTGGCCGGTCAACATCGGCTTCCTCGGCCGGGGTTCCTCCTCCCACGCGGCCCCGCTGATCGAGGCCCTGGCCGAGGGCGGGGCCAGCGGCTTCAAGGTGCACGAGGACATGGGCGCCCACAGCCGCGCGCTGGACACCGCGCTCCGGGTCGCCGAGGAGCACGACGTCCAGGTGGCCCTGCACAGCGACGGCCTGAACGAGTGCCTGTCCGTCGAGGACACCCTGCGCGTCCTGGAGGGCCGCACGATCCACGCCTTCCACATCGAGGGCTGCGGCGGCGGACACGTCCCGAACGTGCTGAAGATGGCCGGCGTCCCGAACGTCATCGGCTCCTCCACCAACCCCACCCTGCCCTTCGGCCGGGACGCGGTCGCCGAGCACTACGGCATGATCGTCTCCGTCCACGACCTCAAGCCCGACCTGCCCGGCGACGCCGCCATGGCCCGCGACCGGATCCGGGCCGGCACCATGGGCGCCGAGGACGTGCTGCACGACCTGGGCGCGATCGGCATCACCTCCTCCGACGCCCAGGGCATGGGCCGGGCCGGGGAGACGGTCCGCCGCACCTTCGCCATGGCCGCCAAGATGAAGGCCGAGCTGGGTCCCCTGGACGGTGACGGCGACGGCGACGACAACGCCCGCGTCCTGCGCTACATGGCCAAGCTGACGATCAACCCGGCCATCGCGCACGGCCTCGCCCACGAGGTCGGCTCGATCGAGGCCGGCAAGCTCGCCGACATCGTGCTGTGGCGCCCGGAGTACTTCGGCGCCAAGCCGCAGCTCGTCCTCAAGGCCGGGTTCCCCGCCTACGGCGTGGTCGGCGACCCCAACGCGGCCACCGACACCTGCGAACCCCTCGTCCTCGGCCCGCAGTTCGGGGCGTACGGCGCGACCGCGGCCGACATCTCGGTGGCGTTCGTCGCCCAGGCCGCCGTCGACCAGGGAGGCGACGCGATGCCCACCCGGCGCCGCCGGGTCGCCGTGCGCGGCACCCGTGGCATCGGCCCCGCCGACCTGCGCCTGAACTCGCGCACCGGAGCGGTCGACGTCGACCAGCGCACCGGCCTGGTCACCCTCGACGGCGACCCGCTGCGCTCCGAGCCGGCCGACTCCGTCTCCCTCAACCGCCTGTACTTCCTGTGAGGATCACCATGTCTGCTGCCGCCGACGGCTTCCGCATGCCCGCCGAGTGGACCCCGCACGAGCGCACCTGGATGGCCTGGCCCGGCCCCAACCCCACCTTCGACGACCCGGACGACCTGGCCGCCGCCCGGACCGCCTGGGCGTCCGTCGCCCGCGCGGTCCGCCGCTTCGAGCCGGTGACCGTCGTGTGCGGGCCCGGCCAGTCCGCCGGGGCGCGGGCCCTCCTCGGCCCCGGCGTCGACACCGTCGAGCGGGAGCTGGACGACGCCTGGATGCGGGACATCGGCCCCACCTTCCTCACCGACGGCAAGGGCCGGCTGGCCGCCGTCGACTGGACGTTCAACGGCTGGGGGGCCCAGGACTGGGCCCGCTGGGAGCACGACTCCACGATCGGCGCGTACGTCGGCGACCTCGCGGGCGCGAAGACGTACGCCTCGCGGCTGGTCAACGAGGGCGGCGCCATCCACGTCGACGGCGAGGGCACCGTGCTGCTCACCGAGACCGTGCAGCTGGGCCCCGAGCGCAACCCGCACTGGACGAAGGCGGAGGTCGAGGCGGAGATCCACGCCCAGCTCGGCACGGAGAAGGCGATCTGGCTGCCGCGCGGCCTGACCGGCGACTACCCTCCCCACGGCTTCGGCACCCTCGGCCACGTCGACATCGTCGCCGCCTTCGCCCGCCCGGGTGTCGTCGTCGCCCACCACCAGCCGGACCCGGCGCACCCCGACCACGAGGTCACCCGGGAGGTCATCGGCCTGCTGAGGTCGGCGACCGACGCCCGGGGCCGCCGCCTGGAGGTCGTGGAGGTACCCGCGCCCACCGTCCTGGAGGCCGACGGCCACTGGGCCGACTACTCCTACATCAACCACTACCTCTGCAACGGCGGCCTGGTCCTGTGCGGCTTCGAGGACCCGCGCGACGAGATCGCCGCCGGTATCTTCCGCCGCCTGTTCCCGGAGCGGACCGTGACCCTGGTGGACGCGCGTACGATCTTCGCGGGCGGAGGCGGTATCCACTGCATCACGCAACAGCAGCCGAAGGTCTGACACGTATCCGACACGTACAGGAGCAGCAGATGGCCGGTGCGGGCCGGGCGCGCAGGAACGCGCCGCCGCGCGAGGAGGTCCTCGCCGCCGCCATGGACATGATCGCCGAGCGCGGCCTGGAGAAGCTCACCATGGCGGGGCTCGGCCGCGAGGTCGGCATGAGCAGCGGCCATCTCCTGTACTACTTCCGCTCCAAGGACGAGCTGCTGCTGCAGGCCCTGGAGTGGAGCGAGGGCCGGCTGGGCGCGGAGCGGGGCCGCCTCCTCGCGGCGCCGGGAACCGCCCGTGAGCGTCTGTCCGCCTACGTCGACCTGTACGTCCCCGACGGGCACCGCGACCCGCACTGGACGCTCTGGCTGGAGGTCTGGAACCGCTCGCAGAACGCCGACGACGACGCCCGCGCCCGGCAGGCCGCCATCGAGGGCGCCTGGCACCGCGACCTGGTCGCGCTGATCGCCGAGGGCACCTCCCGCGGGGAGTTCCGGCGGGTGGACGCGGACCGCTTCGCGGCGAGGCTGCGCGCGCTGCTCGACGGGTTCTCCATCCACGTCGCCATCGGGTTGCGCGGCACCGACCGGGAGCAGGTCCTGCGGCACGTGCGGGAGTTCGTCGAGGACGCGCTGGTGGCGTCGTAGCCGAAGGAATCGTCGGCTCCGTCTTCGGGCAGTAACGGCCCATGGGACCACAACACTGGAAGAAGATCTGGGTCGGCTCGGCGGGCAACATGGTCGAGTGGTTCGACTGGTTCGTGTACGCGAGCTTCGCCACGTACTTCGCCGGCGCGTTCTTCCCGAGCGGCAACCCCACCGCCCAGCTGATGAACACCGCCGGCATCTTCGCCGTCGGCTTCTTCATGCGCCCCGTGGGCGGCTGGCTGCTCGGCAGGGTCGGTGACCGCAAGGGCCGCAAGGCGGCGCTGACGCTGACCGTCAGCCTCATGTCGGCCTCGGCGGTCCTCATCGCCGTCGCCCCGACCTACGGGGTGGCCGGCTACGGCGGCGCCCTCGTGCTGCTCGTCGCCCGGCTGCTGCAGGGCCTGTCGGTGGGCGGCGAGTACGCGGCCAGCGCCACCTACCTCACCGAGGCCTCGGACCCGCGGCGGCGCGGCTTCGCCTCCAGCTTCCAGTACGTGTCCATGACGGCCGGCCAGATCGTCGGCCTGGGCCTCCAGATCGTCCTGCAGCGCACCATGTCCGACGACGCCCTGCACAGCTACGGCTGGCGCATCCCGTTCGTGGTCGGCGCGCTCGGCGCGGCCGTCGTCTTCTACCTGCGCCGGAACATGCTGGAGACCGAGGTCTACGCGGAGGACACCTCGCACTCCGAGGAGCGCGGCACGCTGCGCGCGCTGTGGCAGCACAAGCGGGAGGCGTTCCTCGTCGTCGCCCTCACCATGGGCGGCACGGTGGCGTACTACACGTACACCACCTACCTCACCAAGTACCTGTCCAACTCGGCGGGCCTGTCCAAGCAGACCGCGACCCTCGTCTCCTTCACCGCGTTGATCGTCTTCGCCTGCCTCCAGCCGCTCGCGGGCGCCCTCTCCGACCGCATCGGCCGCCGCCCGCTGCTGATCACCTTCGCCGTCGGCTCCACCTTCCTCACGGTGCCGGTCATGACGCTGCTGAAGCACGCCGACGGCTACTGGCCCGCCCTCGGCCTCGCCCTGCTCGCGCTGGTCGTGGTCACCGGCTACACCTCCATCAACGCCTGTGTGAAGGCCGAGCTGTTCCCGACCGGGGTGCGCGCGCTCGGCGTCGCCCTGCCGTACGCCATCGCCAACGCCCTCTTCGGCGGCACGGCGGAATACGTCGCGCTGTGGTTCAAGAAGGGCGGCATCGAGTCGGGCTTCTACTGGTACGTGGCCGCCTGTGCCGCCGTCTCCCTCGTGGTGTACGTCACCATGCGCGAGACGAAGGACCTGGATCTGGCCCGGGTGAACGCCGCCGAGGACTCCGGGGAGTCCAGCCTGACGCCCGCATCCTGAGACGGTCGGTGAGCCGGGGGCGGTGCTGTGCCAGACTGCCCCCGTGCTCTCGTTCGCCATGATTATGGGCAGCAGGCGCGCCGGTCCGCAGTGACCACCTCGTACGACCAGGTGCGGGTGGCCACCGTCGTCCTCGACCCGCGCGCAGACCTCTCGCACCCGCGAGGGGTTTTTTCGTTTTCCGGCCCACCTTCAGCCGGAGGCGGAGCGCGAGGGAGCATGGAGGAACGGTGGAGCCGGTCATTCCGGTACAGACCGAAGATCCACAACAGGAGCCTTGACACCATGACCGAGACGGCAACCAACGAGCTGGACGACTCGTTCCACGTCTTCGACACCACGCTGCGCGACGGCGCGCAGCGCGAGGGCATCAACCTCACCGTCGCGGACAAGCTCGCCATCGCCCGGCACCTGGACGACTTCGGCGTCGGCTTCATCGAGGGCGGCTGGCCCGGCGCCAACCCCCGCGACACCGAGTTCTTCGCCCGCGCCCAGGCGGAGATCGACTTCCGGCACGCCCAGCTGGTCGCGTTCGGCGCCACCCGCCGCGCCGGCGCCAAAGCCGCCGACGACCCGCAGGTCAGGGCGCTGCTGGAGTCCGGCGCCCCGGTGATCACCCTGGTCGCCAAGTCGCACGACCGGCACGTGGAGCTGGCGCTGCGCACCACCCTGGACGAGAACCTGGAGATGGTCCGCGACACCGTGTCGTACCTGAAGGACCAGGGGCGCCGGGTCTTCGTGGACTGCGAGCACTTCTTCGACGGCTACCGCGCCAACCCCGACTACGCCAAGGCGGTCGTCCGCACCGCCTCCGAGGCCGGCGCCGACGTCGTCATCCTCTGCGACACCAACGGCGGCATGCTCCCCGCCCAGGTCCACGCGGTCGTCTCCACCGTCCTCGCCGACACCGGCGCCCGGCTCGGCATCCACGCGCAGGACGACACCGGCTGCGCCGTCGCCAACACCCTGGCCGCCGTCGACGCGGGCGCCACCCACGTCCAGTGCACCGCCAACGGCTACGGCGAACGCGTCGGCAACGCCAACCTGTTCCCGGTGGTCGCGGCCCTGGAGCTGAAGTACGGCAAGAAGGTGCTGCCCGACGGCCGGCTGCGCGAGATGACCCGCATCTCCCACGCCATCGCCGAGGTCGTCAACCTCACCCCCTCCACCCACCAGCCCTACGTCGGCGTCTCCGCCTTCGCGCACAAGGCCGGCCTGCACGCCTCCGCCATCAAGGTCGACCCGGACCTGTACCAGCACATCGACCCCGAGCAGGTCGGCAACACCATGCGCATGCTGGTCTCCGACATGGCCGGCCGCGCCTCCGTCGAGCTGAAGGGCAAGGAACTCGGCATCGACCTGGGCGGCGACCGGGAAGTGGTCGGCCGGGTGGTCGAGCGGGTCAAGGAACGCGAGCTGAAGGGCTACACCTACGAAGCCGCCGACGCCTCCTTCGAACTGCTGCTGCGCGCCGAGGTCGAGGGCCGGCCGCTGAAGTACTTCGACGTGGAGTCCTGGCGGGCCATCGTGGAGGACCGTCCCGACGGCACCCACGCCAACGAGGCCACGGTCAAGCTGTGGGCCAAGAGCGAGCGGATCGTCGCCACCGCCGAGGGCAACGGCCCCGTCAACGCCCTGGACCGGGCGCTGCGCGTGGCACTGGAGAAGATCTACCCGCAGCTCGCCAAGCTGGACCTGGTCGACTACAAGGTCCGCATCCTGGAGGGGAAGCACGGCACCTCCTCCACCACCCGGGTGCTGATCTCCACCTCGGACGGCTCCGGCGAGTGGTCCACGGTCGGCGTGGCCGAGAACGTCATCGCCGCCTCCTGGCAGGCCCTGGAGGACGCGTACACCTACGGCCTGCTCCGCGCGGGCGTGGAGCCGGCCGAGTAGCCACAGTGGAGGTATGACCTCACACACTGGTGACGTGCTGTCCGGGGCCCGCGTCGCGACCCGGCTGCCCGCGCGGGACCTGGACCGGGCCCGCCGCTTCTACGCCGAGAAGCTCGGCCTGTACCCGGTGGACGAGCGGCCCGGCGGGCTGCTGTACCGGTGCGCGGGCGTGGACTTCGTCGTGTTCCGCTCGACGGGGGCCTCGCCCGGCACCTTCACCCAGATGGCCTTCGAAGTGGACGACATCGAGGGGGTCGTGACCGAGCTGCGCCGGCGGGGCGTGGTCTTCGAGGAGGTCGACGTGCCCGGGCTGCGCACCCGTGGGGGCATCGCCGACATCGACGGCAACTACCCGAGCAAGGGCGCGAGCGGGGAGCGCGGCGCGTGGTTCCGCGACAGCGAGGGCAACCTGCTGGGCATCGGCCAGCTGATCCTCTGAGGCCGGCTGGTCCTGTGAGGCCGGCTGGTCCTGTGAGGCCGGCCGGTCCTGTGAGGCCGGCCGGTCCCTTGCGGCCGGCGGCGGCCGGGAGGTTCAGGGGGCCCGCCAGATGTTGTCGAAGGCGATGTTCTCGATGCGGCGCCGCTCGCGGACGGCCTCCAGCTCGGTGACCGCGTCGCCGACCGCCAGCAGCACGGTGAGCGCCGCCTGGTCGTCGGGCTCCGCGTCGGCCGGCGGGTCCGGCTGGACGCCGAGGGTGGCGGCGAGACCGGTCAGGACCGGGTCCCGGGACTCCCAGCGGTCGGTCGCGTGCCGCCGGGCGGGCGTGTCGGCCGGGGTACCGGCCGGCGTGCCGTCGCCGCCCCGGACCGGCCACCAGTGCCGGCGCCTCCCGGTGATCTGCCCCTCGGCCTCCAGCACGTCGCGGTAGGCCACGGCCAGCCCCTCGCCGCGCCGCCACAGCCAGTCCTCGACCGTCTCGTACGGCTCCTCGCGGACGAGCCGCGCCCCGGCCTCGTCCAGCATCCGGTCACCCGTGGTCAGCACCGGCCCGGGCACGATGCGCTCGCCGTCCAGCGTGAGCGCCCGCACCCCGAGCAGGTCGATCAGCTCGGCCCCGGCGAGCGCCAGTGCCAGATCACCCTGCTCGACGGGCTGCTCGCCGGAGACGTCCAGGCTCACGAGGAACAGATCCTGCGGTGTGGTCATACCCCCACCTTGGTCCCCGGACGGCCGATCCGCAGCACGCCACACCGTCCCGCGCTCAGCACGAGTCGTCGGCGAGCCGCTCGAACGCGGCGAGGCTCATCGCCCGGCCGTCCGCCCACACCCGCCCGGGCTTCAGCCGGCCGATCTGCTCGCCGGTGAACTCCACGGTCCCGTTGTAGGAGTCGCCGCCGGCGTAGTGCCCGAATCCCAGGACGTAGTGGTGCCCAGGGAGCAGGCGCTGGGTCCCCCGGTGCCGGGCCCGCCAGCGGGCGGGCGGGTCGAAGAGGGGGAAGTCGGCGTCGCCGCGCAGCCCCTCCTTCTTCGTGTCCCACCCGCTGGTGACGGGGCCCTCGTCGCCGGCGTGGGCCCGCCCGTCCAGGTAAGGACTCTGGTAGCCGTCGTCCCCGCAGGGCCGCACCACCGCGTACGGTGTCCCGTCCGCCGCGACCCGCACCCCCGCGAGCGGCAGGTCGACGGCGCCGCAGCCGCTCAGCAGCAGCGTCCCGCCGACGATCCCCGCCGCCACGGCCCCCGTACGTCTCATGCTCCGCCTTACCTCAGCTGCCACTTCTGGTTGGCGGCGCCGGTGCACGACCAGATCTGGATCCGGGTCCCGTTCGCGGACGCGTTGTCCGTGACGTCGAGGCACTTGTCCGCCGCCGTGTTCACCACATCACCGGTGGACGCGTCGTACGACCACCGTTGGGCACCGGTTCCGTTGCAGTCGTACAACTGCACCTTGGCCCCGTCGGCGGTCGAACCGGAGGTGACGTCCAGGCACTTGCCGAGCGCCTGCACCGACCCGTCGGCCTGGACGGTCCACTGCTGGGCGGCGGTGCCGTTGCAGTCGTAGAGCTGCACCGCCGTACCATTGGCGCCCGAACCGCCCGCCACGTCGAGGCACTTGCCCGCGAGCCCCACGAAGGCGCCGGTCCGCGCGCCGCCGCCGGACTGGGTGCCGGACCAGGTGAAGGTGGCCGAGGTCCTGCCGGGCAGCGCGTAAGTGGCGTGCTGCGAGCCCCAGTTGATGGTGACCGTCTTCGCCGCCGAGGAGGCGTTGTAGGCGATCAGCGCCTTGCTGCCGTCCGGGTTGCGCCAGGCGACGTTGGGCACGGCGGTGGACGCGGTGGAGGCGATCCGCTGGGCGCCGGGGCGGACGAACTTGGTCAGGTGGCCCATGTCGTAGTACTCGACGGTGTAGTCCACGGTCCCGCTCGCGCCGTCGCCGTTGTGCACGGTGACCAGGCCGGTGCAGGTGCCGCAGCCGCCGTTGTGCGGGCCCATGTTCTGGTCCACGGCCAGCGACCACTTGGTCACCGACTTCGCCCAGTTGCGGGTGTAGTCGATGATGTTGTTCATGTCCTCGCGCTGCTGGTCGGCGATCCAGGTGCCGCCGGAGTGCTCGGTGCCGAAGGCGTCCAGCGCCGGGTACCGGTCGTGCACGGCGGTCTGCTTGCCGACGTCACCGCCGTAGCCGTGCCAGGCGATGCCGCCGAAGTTGGGGTGGTTGCGGACGGCCGGGTCGTCCACGGTCTGGGCGGCGTAGGAGTCGTAGACGTCCCAGTTCCAGTCGTGCGCCAGCACCTTGGTGGTCAGGCCCGCCGCCTGGAGCCCCGGCAGCAGCTCGCTCTTGGTGAAGTAGGCGAGGCCGTTCGCGTTCCAGCTCATCGACGGATAGCCGGAACAACAGGTCGGCTCGTTCTGTGCGGTGACGTAACGGACGTCGATGCCCTGGTCCTTGTACGCCTGGAGGTACTTCACGAAGTACGAGGCGTACGCCCCGTAGTCCTCGGCCTTCAGCCAGCCGCCGTTGAGGGAGCCGCTGTCCTTCATCCAGGCCGGTGCCGTCCATGGCGAGGCCATGACAGTCAGAGAGGGGTTCAGCTGGAGCGCCTGCCTGGTGAGCGGCACGACGTCGGCCAGGTCGTGCGCGATCGAGAACCTCGCCAGGGACGGGTCGGTCTGACCGGCCGGCACGTCGTCGTAGGTGTAGCCGTAGCGGGCGAGGTCGGAGGCGCCCATCGGGTTGCGCAGGAACGACAGACCGATGCCGTCCGTCGGCGAGAACAGCTTGCGCAGGGTCGCGTCCCGGGTCGCCGGGGACAGCGCCCCGCTGCTGTTCATCAGCCAGGCGGCGGTGTCCGTGAAGGACGCGCCGCCGCCGGTGAACGTCTGGTACCGGGTGTTCTCGTCGACGGTGATGTTCTCGCCGCCACCGCCCGTCCCGGGCTGGAAGGCGAACGGCGTCTGCGGCTGGAGGCCGCGTACGACGTGCCGGCCGGCGGAGTCGTCGGTGGTGGTGAGCCAGGCGGTGACCTGCTCACCGGCCGCGTGGGCGGGGGGTACGGCCACGCCGAGGCCGGCGGCGGAGAGCAGCCCGGCGAGCAGCAGCCGGACCGTGCGGGGGGATCTCCTCATGGTGCGTCGCCCTTCCTCTTGCGATCGGCGGAGCTGACGGAGCGTCTTGACGGGGCGGACGGCCCCTAGTTAACTCACGGCGTGAGCTAAGCCCTGAGTGAACCGAGTGAACCACGAGAGCCGAGGGAAGGTCCATGCGAAGAACCGCCCTGCTCGCCTCCGCCGCACTCCTCGCCGGTCTGCTGCCGTGGGCGGCGACCGCACGCGCCGCCGACGAACCCGCCCCCGTCCCCGTGGACCGCTTCGAAGGCGAGGTGCCCTTCGCCGCCCAGCCCGCCGAGGGCCTCTTCACCTGGGGCGGCGACACCGACGACCCGCCCACGCTCCGCCTCGCCGACCGCGCCGACGCCCCCGAGGGGGGCAAGGTCCTCACCGGCGGCTACGACATCAGCGGCTACGGCGGCTTCACCCACGACTTCGCCGCCACCGCACCCGCCCACGACTGGTCCGCCCACCAGGGCGTCCGGCTGTGGTGGGAGGGCCGGAACAACGGCCGGAGGATCACCTTCGAGATCAAGGACGGCGGCGCCCACGGCGAGGCCTCCGAACTCTGGACGACCTCCTTCACCGACGACTTCACCGGCTGGAAGCAGATCAGCCTCCCCTTCACCGACTTCACCTACCGCACCGACTACCAGCCCGTCGGCGGCATCGACCACGTCCTCGGCCTGAAGGAGATGTGGGGCTACGCCGTCACCCTCCCGCCCGGCACCAAGGGCGACTTCGCCATGGACGGCGTGGAGCTGTACGGCAAGGCCGACCAGGCCCTGCGCGCCTCCGTCACCACCGACGCCCCCGTGATCCCGGTCCGGGAGGGCCGGACGGCGAAGGTCGCGGTCACCGTGGCCACCACCGGCGAGGCGCCCCTCACCGACCCGGTCACCGTCCATTACGCCACGGCCGACGGCACGGCGACCGCCGGCGAGGACTACACCCCCGTCTCCGGCACCCTCACCTTCCCGGCCGGCACCGCCTCCGGCACCGTCCGGACCATCGAGGTGCCCACCCGCCGGGACCGCACGGCCGAAGCCGCCGAGACCATCCCCCTGAACCTCACGACCACCGGTGCCAAGGCCCCCGCGGAGTCCCCCCGGATCGTGATCGACGCGCACGGACTGCCGTACCTGAACGCCCGGTTGCCGGTGCGGAAGCGCGTCGCTGACCTGCTCGGCCGGATGTCCCTGGCGGAGAAGGCCGGCCAGATGACCCAGGCCGAGCGCGGCGCGATGAGCCGCCCGGACGACATCGCCGCCTACGCCCTCGGCTCCCTGCTCTCCGGCGGCGGCTCGACCCCGACACCCAACACGCCCGCCGCCTGGGCGGAGATGACCGACGCCTTCCAGCTCCGCACGCAGGCGACCCGCTTCCAGATCCCGCTGCTCTACGGCGTCGACGCGGTCCACGGCCACAACAACCTCTCCGGTGCCACGGTCATGCCGCACAACATCGGCATCGGCGCCACCCGCGACCCCCGGCTCGCCCAGGAGACCGGCGCGGTGACGGCGGCCGAGGTCCGGGCCACCGGAGTCCCCTGGGACTTCGCGCCCTGCCTGTGCGTGAGCCGCGACGAACGCTGGGGCCGCTCCTACGAGTCCTTCGGCGAGGACCCGGCCCTGGTCGAGTCCATGGAGACGGTGATCCAGGGCCTCCAGGGCCGCGCGGACGGCAGGGACCTGAGCCGCAACGACAAGGTGCTCGCCACGGCCAAGCACTTCGTCGGCGACGGAGGCACCGCCTATGGCTCCTCGACCACCGGGACGTACACGATCGACCAGGGCGTCACCACCGTCACCCGCCGGCAGCTGGAGGACATCCACCTGGCGCCGTACCGCGAGGCCGTCGACCGGGGCATCGGCACCGTCATGCCGTCGTACTCCTCCCTGGACATCACCGGTGACGGCAAGGGCGCGGTGAGGATGCACGCCCGCGGCGACATGATCAACGGCGTCCTCAAGGACCGCATGGGCTTCTCCGGCTTCGTGATCAGCGACTGGAACGCCATCGACCAGCTCCCCGGCGACTACGCGGCCCGCGTCCGCGCCTCCGTGAACGCGGGCGTGGACATGATGATGGTGCCGTACGGCTACAAGGAGTTCGCCACCACGCTCGCCGACGAGGTGAAGGCGGGCCGGATCAGCGAGCGGCGGATCGACGACGCGGTCTCCCGCATCCTCACCGAGAAGTTCCGGCTCGGCCTCTTCGAGCACCCCTACGCCGACACACGCGGCGCCGCCGCCATCGGCTCCCCGGCCCACCGCGAGGTCGCCCGCCGGGCCGCCGCCGAGTCGCAGGTCCTGCTGAAGAACGCGGGCGGACTGCTGCCGCTGAAGAAGAGCGAGAAGGTGTACGTCGCCGGGTCCAACGCCGACGACATCGGCAACCAGACCGGCGGCTGGACCCTCACCTGGCAGGGCGCCTCCGGGAACACCGTCCCCGGCACGACCGTCCTCCAGGGCCTGCGCGAGGCGGGCGGGAACGTCACCTACTCCGAGGACGCCTCCGCTCCCACCGGCGGCTACGACGTCGGTGTGGTCGTGGTCGGCGAGACCCCGTACGCCGAGGGCGTGGGAGACGTCGGCAACGGCCACGACCTGAACCTGTCCGCCGCCGACCGGGCCGCCGTGGACAAGGTGTGCGCCGCCATGAGGTGCGCGGTGCTGATCGTCTCCGGCCGCCCCCAGCTGATCGGGGACCGGCTGGACGACATCGACGCCCTGGTGGCCTCCTGGCTCCCCGGCACCGAGGGCGAGGGCGTCGCCGACGTCCTCTACGGCAGGCGCCCCTTCACCGGACAGCTCCCCGTCACCTGGCCCAGGTCCGAGTCCCAGCTGCCGATCAACGTGGGCGACCCGGCGTACGACCCGCAGTTCCCCTACGGCTGGGGCCTGACCACCCTGACCGAGCCCCCGAAGGGCGGTACGGCCACCCTGCGCGACCTCGCCGCCCGGGCGGCCGCGGCCGAACGCCACGGCGACGCCCGCACCGGACGCGCCCTGGTGACCCGGGCGCGGCTGCTCGTCCAGCAGAAGGCGGACGGGCGTATGAGGGAGGCGGTGGCGAAGCCCTTCGCGGACGCCGACCACCTGCTGCTGACCGGCCGGTACGGAAAGGCGGTGGAGAAGCTGGCGGAGGCCTACCGGGCGGCTTGATCGCCGGGGGAGCCGACTTCCGGGGGCCGGGGAGCCGGTTTCCGGCGGCCTGCTCCCGGGAGGACCAGAAACGACCGGTTTGGGGAAGCTTCGGGTAGCGTCGAAGCATGAAGGCCGTCCCGCGGACCCGAAGCCTCCCCGCTCTGCTGCTGGCCGCCCTCGTCCTGGCGCTGGCGACCCTCTTCGCACCCGGGGCGAGCGCGGACAGCAGCGTCTCCACGATCGCCCGCGCCCTGCGCCAGAGCCCCGTCTACGTCGACCCGGCGGCCCGCGGCCAGCTGTCCGCCGCGGACGCCGCCACCCTCGCCGACCGCATCAAGGACGCCGACAAACCCCTCTTCATCGCCGTCCTCCCGGCCGGCTACCCCACCGCGAACCTCTTCTCCGACCTCCGCTCCGCCACCGGCGTCACCGGCCTGTACGGCATCCGCCTCGGCGACCGCTTCGACGCCCGCGCCGACTCCTCCGTCATGTCGTCCACGGCCCGGCGGAACCTGGTCCGCAGCGTCCAGGGCGAGGACGCCAAGGCCCAGCTGACCGACTTCACCGACCGGGCCCTGGCCAACATGGGCGGCCACGCGCCGCGCAGCTGGGGCGGCTCGGCCGGGGGCGGCGGTATGTCCACCACCGGCCTGATCACCACGGTCGCGGTCCTGGCGGCCGCCGGCGCGGGCGCGTACACGCTTGTCCGGCGCAGCCGCCGGCGCCGGGAGGAGGAGCAGCGGGCCGCCCTGGACCGGCTGCGCGTGGTCGTGGACGAGGACATCACCGCGTTCGGCGAGGAACTCGACCGCCTGGACTTCCACCCCTCGGAACCGGGCGCCGACAACGCGATGCGCGCCGACTACGAGCGCGCCCTGGACGCCTACGAGACCGCCAAGCAGCGCATGGCCGAGGCGAGGAGACCGGAGGACGTCCGGCTCGTCACCGAGGCACTGGAGGACGGCCGCTTCTCCCTCGCCCAGCTGGCCGCCCGCCGCGAACACCGCCCCCTGCCGGAACGCCGCCCGCCGTGCTTCTTCGACCCCCGCCACGGCCCCTCGGTCTCCGACGCCACCTGGACCCCGCCCGGCGGCACCCCGCGCCAGGTCCCCGTCTGCGCCGCCGACGCCACCCGTCTGGCCGACGGCCGCGACCCCGTGATCCGCGAGGTGGACACGGAGTACGGCCGCCGCCCCTACTGGGACGCGGGCCCCGCCTACGGCCCCTGGGCGGGCGGCTACTTCAGCGGCGGCCTCCTCCCCGGCCTCCTCGTCGGCACGGTCCTGGGCGGCCTGATGGCGACACCCACGTACGCCGCCGACTACGGCACCGGGTACGGCGACTTCGGGGGCGGTTACGAGGGCGGCGACGTCTCCGGGACGGACTTCGACGCCGGGGACTTCGGGGGCGGGTTCGGGGACGGGGGCGGCTTCGACGGAGGCGGAGGCGGCTTCGACGGAGGCGGCGGGGGAGGGGGAGGGGACTTCGGCGGCGGCTTCTGAAAGTCCGGTCAGCGCGCGTGACGGCGGACGACCCGCCGCCGAGTGGCGTAACGCTCACCGGCGGCATGCCACCAGCCCGGCGGCGAAGGCCCGGCCACGACGGACGCCGGTTGGCCGGGATGCAGCCCCAGCCGCCACAGGGCACCGGCCTCGACACTCACACCGAGCGTGCCGTGCCAGTGCCCGTCGTCGCCGACCCGGCACATCAGATCGATCCGCACCTCGTCCTCGGCGAACGGCATCCAGTCGATGCCGCGCTCACGCAGTCAACCGAGGAGCACGTGGACCGGGTTGCGGCGCCCGGGCACGTTCGCGTACGAGGTGATGTGGATCCACTCGGGCGCGGGTGCGGGTGCGGGCGCGGGTGCGGGTGAGGTCTCGGCGGTTTCGGATGCGCTTTCAGCGGGCCATGCCGTCAAGGAACTCGCTCCAGGTGGTGGGGGAGAGGGTGAGGACGGGACCGGTGGTGTTCTTGGAGTCGCGGATGTGGATGGCGGCGGGGTGGGTGGAGACCTCCACGCAGTTGCCGCCTTCGTTGCTGCTGTAGCTGGACTTGCGCCACGTGTAGGCGAGTTCGAGGCAGTCGCCACCCTGGCTGCCGCTGTAGCTGGACTTGAACCACGCCAGTGCTGCGGTGTTCATGACTCTCCTAGCAGTTCGCTCAGCAGGCTCACGCTCTTGCCGGGTGAGAGGGCCTGTGACCGCAGCATTCCATACTTCAGGTGATAATCGCTGACCTCGTTCGGGTCGTCGACGAGGAAGCTCGCGCGCTGCACTTCCAGGTACACCAGACGCTCGTACTCGGGCGTTTCCAGCAGAGTCATGGGGCCCGCGAGCCCGGCGTGCGGCATGCGATCCATGGGCATGATCTGCACGCTCATGTGAATCGGCTCTGTGTACTCAATGATCTTACGGATCTGAGCTCGCATGACCTCCGGACCGCCAACCTCCCGCCGCAGGATGCTCTCCTCCAGTACGAAGTGACCCACGGGCGGTCGATCCCGTTGCCAGATCAACTGCCGGTCCATACGGGCGTTCACCCACTGTTCGGCCGTTTCGCTGCCGAGTGCGGGATAACGAGAGTCGAAGGCGGCCAGACAGTACTCCCGGGTCTGAAGCAATCCCGGCACCATCTGCGTCTCGTACGACAGGATGCTCACCGCCTCCTGCTCGTGATCGATGAGCCCCTGCGCGAACTGAACGATCCGGTCCCGCACCGGCAGCTTGGCCACCACCACCGCCAACGCGCCGCCGGTGTCGAGGAGTTCGTCGAACTGCTCGGCGCGGTCCGGTTGGAGGGCTAACCGCCCCTGCTCGATCGACCTCACCGTGTCGACGGAGAGGCTGGCCCTCTCCGCGAACTGTTCCTGGGTGAGACGGGCCTTCCGCCTGAAGTGCGCCACGAGCGCACCGACCGCGTACCACGAACCGACCTTCTTGGGCCTCGCTGCCTCGTGCATGGCCGTTCCCTTCCCCCGTACGCACGCCGAGCTCTCGTAGTGGACTCGTAGGAATGAGAACTACGACTTCACTCACTGACCCACTGTAGTGACGCTTAGTGACACTCGCCTCATGAACGCAGAACCCCAACACCCCCGCACGCGCCAGGCGTTCTACCGCCGGGACCGCAGGTCGGTGCCGCTCGCGCGGGAGTTCGTACGCGGGACGCTGGCGGAGTGGGCCACGGCCGAGCGCGGCGACGACGTACTGCTCTGTGTGAGCGAGCTGGCGACCAACGCCCTCCTGCACGGCGTTCCCGCGGGGCGAGGTTTCCTGCTCCGGCTGGAGTTGCACCGCGACAGTGCGCTGCGCGTGGAGGTGCACGACAGCGGCCCGGGCGAGGTCCGCGCCCCGGAGACGTCTCCGGACTCGGAACACGGCCGGGGCCTGCTCCTCGTCGCCGCCCTCGCCGACAAGTGGGGCGTGGGGGAGCGGAACCCCGGCAAGATCGTGTGGTGTGAGTTCGCGGTGCGCGGTGGCGAGGCGACCGTCCCGGGCCGGCCGAGGTGACTGTCTGCCGACGACGTGGCTGTGGGGCCGCCCGCTTCTTCTCTCAGTGTCGGGCTTCCGCGAGGTGAGTCAAGGGCGCTCCCGTTCCGCTGCGCTCCACTCCCGCGTCGGCTCCGCCGATGGGCCTCCGGCCCACCCTTGACACACCTCGCTCCAGCCCGGGAAAGAAGCGAGCGGGCAGCCCGGGGAAAGTGGCCGGCTGAGGCCCGCCGCCCCCTTGGGTCGGCTGCGTTCGTGGCGTGGGTGAGGGGGCGCGGGAGGCTTCGCGGGCACGCCGGGTGAGATGGGCGGCTTCCCGTGGTGGGTCTGGCGGCGGGTGACCGGCGTGCGCATGCGCGGTGGGTGCGGTGGCGGACAGCTGGTCAAAGGCGGGGCGCACTCCGCCCCCGCGCAGCGGCTGGGGCCCTGCTTCGGCGCCCCATCGGCCCCGGAAGTCACACGAGGGCGGTATCTGGCGGATTTGGGCCACCTCCGCCGACGCCCCACCCCGCGATCCAGCCCTCGTGCTGCTCTCCCTGGCCCAGGTCCGCCAGTCACTTGGGGTAGGGAGACCCTCCAGTCCCACCAGACGTGTGTAAGGCGGAACCGCGTCCTCATCCCACCGACCGCTCGCCGCCCATCCCACCCGGCGTCGCGATCGGCTCCCGCGCGCGCCCGCCACCTTCCGGCCCGGCACTCGCCGATCCCACCCGGCGTGCCCGCGATCCGCTCCCGCGCCCCCTCACCCACGCCACGCACGCAGCCGACCTCGGGGCCCGGTGCCGGGCTGGGCCACCGTCTTTCCGGGCCGCTCGCTCGCTTCTTCCCCGGGGTGGAGCGGGGTGTGTCAAGGGTGGGCCGGAGGCCCATCGGCGGAGCCGACGCGGGAGTGGAGCGCAGCGGAACGGGAGCGCCCTTGACTCACCTCGCGGAGGCCCGACACTGGCCGGGAAGCGAGCGGTCCCACGGTCACTGGTGAACGCCGCTCGGGGCGGCGCCGGCGGTGCGCACGGCTCACGCCTGCTTGATGGCCGAGATGTCGAAGACGAGCTTGATCTTGTCCGAGACCAGGACGCCGCCGGTCTCCAGCGCCGCGTTCCAGGTCAGGCCCCACTCCGAGCGCAGGATCTCGGCCTTGCCCTCGAAGCCGACGCGCTCGTTGCCGAAGGGGTCGGTGGCGGAGCCGTTGAACTCCAGGTCGATGGTGAGCGGCTTGGTGACGCCGAGCAGGGACAGGTCGCCGGTGATGCGGAACTCGCCGCCGCCGAGGGCCTCCGCCTTGGTGGAGCGGAACGTCATCGTCGGGAACTCCTCGATCCGGAAGAAGTCGGAGGACTTCAGGTGGCCGTCGCGGTCGGCGTTGCCGGTCTCGATGCTCGCCATCTGGACGTCGATCTCGGCGGTGGACCGGGCGGGGTCGGCGCCGTCCAGGTGGAGCGTGCCGGTGAAGTCCTCGAAACCGCCCTTGACGTTGGTGACCATGGCGTGCCGGGCGACGAAACCGATCGAGCTGTGGGCCGGGTCGATCGTGTAGTCGCCGGTCAGGGCGGTCAGGTCGGGGCCGGCGGCGGGCTGGGCGGCGGGGGCGGGGGTGGCGGTCTTGCGGCCGAAGATGCCCATGACGTGCTCCTGAGGATGATGGTTGAACGTTGAACGAACTCGTGACTCAGAAGGTAGACCCATTCGGTTCAGTTTTCAACTTGTACCGGAGTGTGTCCACGTGTTCGCGCACAGTCGCTGTGCGCGCCCTCTGGCGGACACCCCGCCCACTCGGGCACCATCTGCCTGCACCACCTGCACAGCCGCCCCCATAAAGCACGGCCCGCCGCAGGAAGGTCCCCATGAAGCCGCTGAAGCCCCGCGCCCTCCTCACCGCGCTCGCCCTCGTCGTCGCTCCCGGTGTCGCCGTCCTCGGTACCGCGACGGACGCCTTCGCCGTCACCAAGATCAGTCACGCCACCGCCACCCAGATGTTCCGCGACGTCGGCATCACCTGGTCGTCCTCCGGTAACTGCTCCGACCGCAACAACCCCGCCTGTACCTCCTTCGAGCAGCTCAACCTGGCCACCGCCCAGGGCGCCCAGACCCTCAAGCGGGCCGCCGGCTGCGCGCTCAACATCACCGGAGGCACGGAGACCGGCCACGCCTCCGGCACCTACTCCCACTGGAACGGCTACAAGCTCGACTACGGCAAGAACACGTGCGTGACGTCGTACATCAAGAACACCTTCACCTACATCGGCCTCCGTGGCGACGGCGCCCCGCAGTACCGGTCCGGTTCCGGCAACATCTACGCCGACGAGGGCAATCACTGGGACGTCCTCTACTACAACTGCGGTGGCTGCTGAGCCGGCGGAGGGCGGTGACCGGCCCCATGGGTCTGACCCGACGCGCACTCCTGCTGGCCGCCGCCCTCGCCGCCACCCCGGCGGCCGGCGCCCGGGCGGCCGACGACGCCTACGACACGCTGCGCCGCCGGTGGCTCGACATCGCGCTGGGCGGCGGATACGACCCGGGTGTCGAGCCCTACGCCTCCCGGCTCGCCCAACTCGGTCAGCGGGCGCGGGAGTTCCAGGGCACCATGGCCCCCGCCCCGGCTTCCCTCTGGCCCGGGCACCCCTTCGACCCGCCCTCCGGTATCACCTTCAGCTACGGCCGTCTGTGGACCATGGCGCAGGCCTACGCGCAGGGCGGCACCGGCGGCACGGGTGATCCCGGGCTCCTCGCCGACGTGCTGCGCGGGCTCGACCACCTCTCCGCCACCGTCTACAACCCGTCCACCAGCCGCTACGGCAACTGGTGGGAGTGGCAGATCGGCAGCCCCCGGCTGCTGATGGACATCACCGCCGCCCTGTACGAACGGCTCGGCCCCGAGCGGATCGCGGCGGCCTGCGCGGCCGTCGACCATTTCGTGCCGGACGCCGTGCTCACCGACTACTCCGGCACCTCCACCGGCGCCAACCGTGTGGACCTGTGCCGCTCGGTCGCCCTGCGCGGCATCCTGGGCCGCGACCCGCGGAAGATCTCCCTCGCCCGTGACGCGCTCTCACCGGTCTTCCCGTACGTGACCCGGGGCGACGGGCTCCATGCCGACGGGTCCTTCGTCCAGCACACCTGGGTCGCCTACTCCGGGACGTACGGCCAGGTCCTGCTCGACGGTCTCGGGCGGCTGTTCGCGCTGCTCGCGGGATCCGAGTGGGAGGTCGTCGACCCGGCGCGGCGACACGTCCTGGACAGCGTCGAGCACGCCTACGCGCCCCTGATCCACGACGGACTGGTGATGGACTGCGTCAACGGGCGTGCCATCAGCCGGGGTTACCTCCGCTCCGACGACCTGCACGTGCTCCGCTCCGACCATTACCACGGGCAGGCCCTGATCGCCGCCATCGCCCTCCTCGCGGACGGTGCGAGCGGGGCGGAACGGGAACGCTGGTACGGGATGATCAAGGGATGGGTCGAACGGGACACGGTCGTACCGGCGCTGACGTCCAGTCAGTTCGGGGTCGCCGATCTCGCGCGGCTGCACGCCGTCGTCGCCTCGCCCGTGCCCTCCGCCCCCGAGCCCCTCGGTCACCGGCTCTTCCCCGCCATGGACCGAGCGGTCCACCGCACCCCACGCTTCACGGCCGCCCTCGCCATGGCCAGCGACCGCATCGCCCACTACGAGTGCGGCAACGGCGAGAACCCGCGCGGCTGGCACACCGGGTCCGGCATGCTCTCCTGGTGGCCACGGGGGTGCGGCGACCAGTACACCGACTGGTACTGGCCCACCGTCGACTGGTACCGGCTGCCCGGCACCACCGTCTCCACCCGGCGCCTCGCCGACCGCGCCGGCGGCGAGTGGGGTGCCCCCAAGCCGGACGTCCGCTGGGTCGGCGGGGTGACGGACGGTACGTACGCGGCGGTCGGCCAGCACCTGAAGGGGCTCGGATCCACCCTGGAGGCCCGCAAGTCGTGGTTCTTCCTCACCGACGCCGTGGTCTGCCTGGGTGCCGGGATCAGCTGCGCCGACGGTGTCCCGGTCGAGACGGTCGTGGACAACCGGAACCTGGGCGAGGGAGGCGGGCAGGCCTTCGTACGGGCCGCGCGCTGGGCTCATCTGGAGGGGCACGGCGGGTGGGTCCTGCCGTACGGCGGCGAGCTGCGCACCCTGCGCGAGGACCGCACCGGCGCCTGGTCCGACATCAACACCGCCGGCACCGACGAGCGGCGCACCCGCCGCTGGCAGACCCTTTGGCTCGACCACGGCACCGACCCGGTGGCCGCCCGCTACACCTACGTGCTGCTGCCCGGCGCCACCCGCGCCGAGACCGCCCTGCGGGCCGCCGACCGGAGCCGGCTGTCCGTCCTCGCCAACGGCACGGACGCCCAGGCCGTCGCCGTACCCGGCTCGGGGGTGACGGCGTACACCTTCTGGCGGGCCGGTACGGTGGGAGACCTCACCGTCTCGGCCGGCGCGAGCGTGCTCGTCGTCCGCCGGGGGCGGACGGCCACCCTCCACGTGAGCGAGCCGCCCCGCACCGGAGCCCCGCTGGAGCTGGTCTGGGACCATCCGGTACGCGCGGTGGTCCGGGCCGACGACAGCGTGGAGGTCCGTTCGGCGGACCGCCGTCTGAGGCTCCTCGTCACTCCGGGGATGGCATGCTCCACCCATGAATGTGAGGTGGCTCTCAGGTGACGCCTTTGTGGTCCTCCTACAACAGCGTGGCCTCCTGAGCAGTCGGAACGGCTGCATGTCGCCACGGTTCTGTTCACTCGTACCAGGAAAACGGGCCGGAGACTGTACAGAGTCGACGGCTCGCTTTTCTTCGGGTCCTTCGTAAGGTCGCTACATGACCGTTTTGGAAGAGACGACGGGTGAGCCGACCGGCGAGCCGACGGACGCGCGCGGACGGGTCGCCGAACTGCACGAGATCCGTGCCCGGGCCGTGGCGGGCCCGAGCGAGAAGGCGACCGAGGCGCAGCACGCCAAGGGCAAGCTGACGGCACGGGAGCGGATCGAGCTGCTCCTCGACCCCGGGTCCTTCCAGGAGGTCGAGCAGCTGCGCCGGCACCGGGCGACCGGCTTCGGCCTGGAGGCCAAGAAGCCGTACACCGACGGTGTCATCACCGGCTGGGGCACGGTGGAGGGCCGTACGGTCTTCGTCTACGCCCACGACTTCCGGATCTTCGGCGGCGCCCTCGGCGAGGCCCACGCCACCAAGATCCACAAGATCATGGACATGGCCATCGCGGCCGGGGCCCCGCTGGTGTCGCTGAACGACGGCGCCGGCGCCCGCATCCAGGAGGGCGTCTCGGCCCTCGCCGGCTACGGCGGCATCTTCCAGCGCAACACCAAGGCCTCGGGTGTCATCCCGCAGATCTCGGTCATGCTCGGCCCGTGCGCGGGCGGCGCGGCCTACAGCCCCGCCCTCACGGACTTCGTCTTCATGGTCCGCGAGACCTCCCAGATGTTCATCACCGGCCCCGACGTGGTCAAGGCCGTGACGGGCGAGGAGATCACCCAGAACGGCCTGGGCGGCGCCGACGTCCACGCGGAGACCTCCGGCGTCTGCCACTTCGCGTACGACGACGAGGAGACCTGCATCGCCGAGGTGCGCTACCTCCTCTCGCTGCTCCCGCAGAACAACCGCGAGAACCCGCCGCGCGTGGAGTCGTCCGACCCGGTCGACCGCCGCTCCGACGTCCTGCTCGACCTGGTCCCGGCCGACGGCAACCGGCCGTACGACATGGCCAAGGTCATCGAGGAGATCGTCGACGACGGCGAGTACCTGGAGGTCCACGAGCGCTGGGCGCGCAACATCATCTGCGCCCTCGCCCGGCTGGACGGCCAGGTGGTCGGCATCATCGCCAACCAGCCGCAGGTCCTCGCCGGTGTGCTGGACATCGAGGCGTCGGAAAAAGCTGCGCGCTTCGTCCAGATGTGTGACGCTTTCAATATCCCGATCGTCACCTTCCTGGACGTCCCCGGGTTCCTCCCGGGCGTCGACCAGGAGCACGGCGGGATCATCCGTCACGGCGCGAAGCTGCTGTACGCCTACTGCAACGCGACCGTGCCGAGGATCTCGCTCATCCTGCGCAAGGCGTACGGAGGTGCCTACATCGTCATGGACTCCCAGTCGATCGGCGCCGACCTCACCTACGCGTGGCCGACGAACGAGATCGCCGTGATGGGCGCGGAGGGCGCGGCCAACGTCATCTTCCGCCGCCAGATCGCCGACGCCGAGGACCCCGAGGCCATGCGGGCCCGCATGGTCAAGGAGTACAAGTCCGAGCTGATGCACCCCTACTACGCGGCCGAGCGGGGCCTGGTCGACGACGTCATCGACCCCGCCGAGACCCGTGAGGTGCTGGTCAAGTCCCTGGCCATGCTGCACACCAAGCACGCCGACCTGCCCTCCCGCAAGCACGGCAACCCCCCGCAGTAACCCCGCGGACCCACCGCGGCAATCCCGCGGACCTCACTCTCACGGAGACTGACACCATGAGCACTCCTGACATCCGCGTCGAGAAGGGCCACGCCGAGCCCGAGGAAGTCGCCGCCATCACGGCCGTCCTCATGGCCCGCGCCGCCGCCCGCCCCGAGCCTTCGGCGACTCACCGGATCCGCGCGAAGGCGGGCTGGCGCCGCCTGGAGCGCGAGCCCGGCTTCCGGGCGCCGCACAGCTGGCACTGAGGTTCAGCGCACATCACCGCGGCCCCGCCGACCCCCTGTGGGTGGCGGAGCCGTGGTGTGTTCAGCGGACGTCGACGCTGACACCGGGGAGGCGCGGTTCAGGGACGGCCCCGTCATCGGTTCTGCAGTCGACCAGCTCCAGCCATTTCAGCCGGGTCATGGCACGCAGGTCGTCGAGCCTGTCGGGCAGAAGACAGCCGTACAGGTGCAGGCCGGTGAGCTGTGGGCAGTCCGATATCAGCCGCCGAGTCAGGTCCCGGACGTCGAAGTTGTAGAACGTCAGGCTGAGCAGCGCCGTCAGCGCGGACAGAGGGCCGGTCTCGGGTAGTCGGCTGTGCCCAGGGCTGAGGAGGTAGAGGTTCTTCACGTTGCCGAACTGGGCCAGGAAGCCGAATTCGGTCTCCTCCGTGACGCCCGAGAAGACCAGATGGACCAGGCGCGGCAGGACGGGGAGACCTCCGATGCCGGCCGGGTCGGGGATCGGCAACTGGACGAGACGCAGCGCGTGCAGATCTCCCAGGGCCTCCGGGTGCCGAAGCGACCCGGCACGGATCAATTGGAGATGTTCCAGCCCGGGGTGCCCTTCCAGCAAGGACAGGTCGGCCGTGCCCCGGACACCCCAGCACGTCAGATGCTGGAGCGGCGGAAGCTCAGTGACGGCGGACAGGTCCTGAAGCTCGAAACGGATGTTCAGCGAGTTCAATGACCTCAGCCGCAGCGCCGCCCGCAGTTGGGCAGAGTGCGTCAAGGCCACCCAGTGCTGGTCCAGTGGCAGTCCGCTCATCACCCGATCGGCGTAAGCGTCCGCGTCGAAATAGTCCCACGCGTCGATGAGAGCGGCGACCACATCGCGTCGTTCGTCCTCCGCGTATCCCTCCAGCAGCCGCAACGCCTCCTCCCCGCCGATCAGCGCCACGGTCCGCACCGTCTGCACCGCCGCCTTCGACGTCAGTTCGCTCAGGGAGCGGGGCAGCCGGCGCAGCAGACTCGAACCGACCATCGCCAGCGCCGGCGGATCCGTCTGCCGGCGCGGTGGCAGCAGTGCGGACACCGCCTCCTCCAGGCGCCCCGCCAAACCGTCGGAGACCTCCGGCACCGTCTCCTGGCAAGCCGCCGCCAGCAACCGCAGCTTCCTGCCGTACCGGGGTTCCTGCCGCGCCCGGTCCAGGATGCCGCCCAGGAGTTCCTCGCGCTGGGGACGGTTCGCGTGGCCCGCCGCCATGATGACGGTCTCGCGCCACAGGTCCAGGTGGGCCCGCTCGACCAGGTTGCCGATGCGGTCCTCCTCCGTTGCCTCCTCGGCGGCCAGGTACTCCTGGAACGTCCGGTGCACGAAGTCCAGGCGGCCCTCGGCGGGGGAGCGCAGGATGCCCGAGCGGTCCCTGAGCTGCTCCAGTACCTTGCCGCCGTCCTGCTCGTCCAGATGGCGCATCCCCGCGAGCCGCTTGCCGACGTGCACGGCCGCCTGCTCCAGCCCGATCTCGCTGCGGTTGTTGTCGGACAGCCGCCACGCCAGGTCCCGCAGCAGCACCAGCTTGTCGTTCAGACTCAGCCGGCCGTCCATCGCGCTCGGCACGTTCCGGTCCGCGTCCCGCTCGTGGACCAGGGTGTGCAGCGCGTTGCGGTACAGCTCCATCCGGTCCCGGGGCAGCCGGCTGCCCCGGTTCAGGTGCATCGCGCACAGCATCGCGGCGAGCAGCGGCGTACCGGCCAGCGACTGCAGGTGCGGGCGGTCCTTGAGGCTCGTCAGCAACGACTGCTCGTAGCGTGGGAGTTCCTCCACCGTGCACGGCAGGTCGTCGTCCAGCTCCCGTACCGCCTGGTGCCACTGCCGTACGAAGGCCGCCAGGTCGGGCGGGGTCATGCGGTCCAGGTGGAGCGCCGTGAAGTCCTCGCGGCGCAGCCAGTCGGCACGAGCGGCGGCGGGACGCGAGGTGACGACCACCCGCACGTCCCCGTAAGCGGTCAGCAGCTTGCGCAGCCACTCCCGCACCCCCCGCCGCTCGCCGTCCAGCAGCTCGTCCACCCCGTCGACCAGCAGCAGCGCCCTGCCGTCGGCGAGCTGTCGTTCCACCCACGCCTTCGGCATGACGCCGGTGATCTGCCCGGCGACCGAGTCCAGCATCGCCTCCGGCCTCGGCAGCTCCCGCCCGCTGTACTCCCGCAGTTTCACGAACACCGGTGTCAGGCCGTTCCAGGCCGCCAGCTCGCCGGTGAACGCGCCGCGTGCCGCCGTGACCGCCAGCCAGCGCAGCAGCGTCGTCTTGCCCGAACCCGCCTCACCGCGCAGCAGCACCCGGGTGGCTCCGCCCAGGGCCGCCTCCACCCGCATCCCCGCGCTCTCGCCCCCGGGCTCCTCCCAGTCGCTCATGTCGGGCCGCAGCATCGGCAGGGAGCGGACCGTGCGGCGCCGGCTCCCGTCGTCACCGGTGGCGCGCAGGCTCACGTACGCCACCGACAGCCGGACCTGCGCCCCCGGCCGGTCCGACGTGCGCCGGAACAGCTCCACCTCGTCCAGGGTCGTACTGACCAGTTCCAGGTACCGGCGCCGGAACCCCGCGTCCCGGTCCGTGCCCTCCGGCGCGAACAGGGAGCGGTCGGGGAGCCGTTCCAGCACCCGGGCGATCTCGGTGCCGAGGGACGTCGTACGCGTCAGCAACTCGGTCAGTGCCCGCTCCTCGAAGACCGGCAGCCCCCGCACGATCCGCACGTAGTACTCGACGCACTCCACGAACAGCCGCTCGTACAGCCTGCCTTCCGCCTCGCCCAGCCCGACCGGCGGCCGTACCGCCCCCGTCACCCGGCGCACGATCTCCGCCGGGTTCACGTCCGCCGCCAGCACCGCCGCGTCCGACAGGTCCGCCGCCGCGAACGTGTCGCACACCGCGTCGATCACGGCCTGCCGGCTGCTCTCCTCCAGCCCCGGGAACTCCCGCTCCAGGAACGGCGCCAGCCGGTCGTACACCGCGTCCGCGATCTCCTCGAACTGCCGCTCCACGCTCCGCTGGAAGCGCAGGCCGGACACGCGCAGGCGCACCAGCCCGGCCATGTCCATCCGGCGTTCCTGCTCCCGCCGCCTGCCCCCGAGCCACGTCTGGGCCGCGGCCTTCGCCACGGTCGTCCCCAGCCGGAATGCCGCCGCCTCGGCCGTCATCGCCCGCCCCCATCGGTCACCCCGTCGATCGCGTCCGGAGCCAGTGTGGCAGCGGGGTACGGCAAAGGGGCCCTCTCCGGCCGGAAAGGGCCCCTCGCGGCAGGCGGGCGGCTAGCGTAGCCGCGCCATCAGCGCGTGCTCCACGAGCGTGATCAGCGCGCTCTTGGCGTCCGCGCGGTGACGGGCGTCCGTCGTGATGATCGGGGTGTCCGGGCCGATCTGCAGCGCCTCGCGCACCTCGTCGGGCGAGTACGGCTGCTGGCCGTCGAAGCCGTTGAGGGCGATGACGAAGGGCAGGCCGCTGTTCTCGAAGTAGTCGACCGCGGGGAAGCAGTCGGCCAGGCGCCGGGTGTCGACCAGGACGATCGCGCCGATGGCGCCGCGCACCAGGTCGTCCCACATGAACCAGAAGCGGTCCTGGCCCGGCGTACCGAAGAGGTAGAGGATCAGGTCCTGGTCGAGGGTGATGCGGCCGAAGTCCATGGCGACGGTGGTCGTCGTCTTGTCCCCGGTGTGGGTGAGGTCGTCGATGCCGGCCGAAGCGGACGTCATGACGGCCTCTGTGCGCAGCGGGTTGATCTCCGAGACGGCGCCGACGAACGTGGTCTTGCCCACGCCGAAGCCGCCCGCCACCACGATCTTCGCGGAGGTGGTGGAGCGGGAAGGACCGCCGCTAGAGCTTGCGAAGTCCACTGAGCACCCTTTCGAGCAGTGTCACGTCTGGCTGGCCACCGGCGTTCTCGTCGCCGCCGGGCTGATGGATGGCGACCAGGCCCGCCTCCGCCAAGTCGGCGACGAGGATCCTGGCCACGCCGAGGGGGATCGTGAGGAGGGCCGAGATCTCGGCCACTGACTTGATCTCCCGGCACAGGTTGCAGATCCGCTGATGCTCGGGCAGCTGGCCCTGCATCTGGTGCGGAGCGGCGGTGGTGTGCACCAGTGCCTCGATGGCGAGCTGGTAGCGCGGGCGGGTCCGGCCGCCGGTCATGGCGTACGGACGCACCAGGGGGTTGTTGGACGCCGCGGCGGGAGCCGGCTCCGGTCGGCGCTGCGGCTGGACCGGCTGGATGCGCGGGGCCGGCGGCTGGTCGTACGGCGAGGGGCCGGGGCCCTGCGGGGCGTACGGCTGCCGGTGGGCGGGGGTGGAGGGGAAGTCGTACCGGTTCGCCGAACCATCGCCCTGACCCTGGGCAGGGCCGTACGACCAGTTGCCCGAAGACGAACCGCCTGGGGGTGTTGCCACTTTCTCCTCCTCCGACTGCGCCGGGCACCCATCCGTGTGGAGCCGCGTCCCGAAACCTTACGGCCCCGGGACGCGAATACGCACCGTACGTTAATTAGTTGAGAAGGCTTCCCTGGAGCTCCGCGCGGAGATCCGGGGTGAGGACCGTGCCCGCGCGGTCCACCAGAAGGGCCATCTCGTACCCGATGAGGCCGATGTCCGCCTCCGGGTGCGCCAGCACCGCGAGCGAGGAGCCGTCGGAGATGGACATGATGAAGAGGAATCCCCGCTCCATCTCCACAACCGTCTGATTCACGCTGCCTCCCTCGAAGATCCGGGAGGCGCCTGCCGTCAGAGACGTCAGACCGGAGGCGACGGCCGCGAGCTGGTCGGCGCGGTCGCGGGGGAAGCCTTCGGACATCGCCAGAAGGAGTCCGTCGGCGGAGACCACCACCGTGTGGGACACCCCCGGGGTGTTGTCCACGAAGTTGGTGATCAACCAGTTCAGGTTCTGTGCCGCCTGGCTCATCGGGCTCACACTAACGCTCCTGGTCGTAGGTGCTGTCAGGACCGAAGCCCTGGCCGTTCGTTTCACTGCCTGCGCTGCGTCCGCGCTGGACGCCCCGGCGCAGGTTGCTCAGCCTGCCCCGGACGTCCTCCGGGGCGCGGGAGACCTGTGGGCCTCCCTGGGGGGTGGTCTCGGCGGCGCCCTCGACCAGGTTGGCCTTGGGGACCCGCCGCGGCAGACCGGAGGCGGTGACCCCGCCTGCCTTGGGCTTCCGGAGCTGCGCGGCCTGCTGCCACCGCTCGTCGTTCGCCGAACGCCAGCCGCTCTCGCCGCTCGCCCCCGGCGCGTTGCCCGGTGCGGGAGCCGGCGCTTCCTGCTGCGCACGCGCCGTGCCGTTCGGGGAACCGGCGCCGTGGGAACCGCTCGCGGGGGACCCGCGGCGGGGCAGCCCGGCGTCGGTCAGCGCGTGTGCGGCGGGAGAGGCCGTTCCCGGACGGTCGAAGCCTACGCCGTTCCGCTCGCTCGCGTCAGTGGCCTGCGGGGATTCCGCTTCCGGAGCGTACTGGGCCGGATAGCCGTTCTGGTAGCCGTCCTGCTGGGGCCAGTCGTCCTGGTAGGACGGCTCCTGGGCAGGCTCCGCATACGCGGACGAGGGCTCCGGGTAGCCGCCGTGGCCGAGGTAGCCGTCGGCCTGCTGCTGCTCGCCGTTCGACGCGTAGTACTGCCCGTCGTACTGCTGCTGTTGCTGCTGCTCGTACGAGGCGTGCTGCTGCTCCTCGTACGCGGGCGCCTCGTACGCCTGCCGGTGCTGCTCCTCGTACTGCTGCCGGGGCCGCTCCTGATACGACGGCGTCTCGTACGACTGCTGGTGCTGCTCCTCGTACGCCTGCTGCTCGCCGGGCTGCTGGCCGTGGGTCTGGGCCTCCAGGGCGGCGCGGCGCTCCTCGCGCATCAGGGAGCGGCCGACGGGGTCCAGGTCACGGGGGTCGTCGGGGACCTCCGTGTACTGGCTGTCGTCGAAGCCGAGTTCGGCGGCGGTGCGCATCGGCTGCACCTGACCGAACTCCTCACCCCGGAACTGCTGCTCCGGAATGATCTGCGAGACGGTGAACTCCTCGCGGTCCAGCGGCATCTCGCCGCCACCGCCGTGCGTGATCGCGTCCGGCAGCATGACCAGGGAGGTCGTACCGGCCTGCTCGCCGGAGGGGCGCAGCTGGACCCGGATGCCGTGCCGGTCGGACAGCCGGCCGACCACGAACAGACCCATGCGCTGGGAGATCGCGGCGTCCACGGTCGGCGGGTTGGCCAGCTTGTGGTTGATGTCCGCGAAGTCCTCGGCGGTCAGGCCGATGCCCTTGTCGTGGATCTCGATCATGACGCGGCCGTCGGGGAGACGGGTCGCGGTGACGCGGACCTTGGTCTGCGGGGAGGAGAACGTGGTGGCGTTCTCCAGCAGCTCGGCCAGCAGGTGCACGAGGTCGGTGACCGCGCGGCCGTGGATCTCGGCCTCCGGGACGCCGGACAGCTCGATGCGCTCGTACTGCTCCACCTCGGAGGAGGCGGCGCGCAGCACGTCGACCAGCGGGACCGGCTGGTCCCAGCGGCGGCCGGGCTCCTCGCCGGCGAGGACCAGGAGGTTCTCGCCGTTGCGGCGCATACGGGTGGCCAGGTGGTCCAGCTTGAAGAGGTTCTCCAGCTGGTCCGGGTCGGCCTCGTTGTTCTCCAGGTCGGTGATCAGGGTCAGCTGGCCCTCGATCAGCGACTGGTTGCGGCGCGACAGGTTGGTGAAGATCGCGTTGATGTTGCCCCGCAGCAGCGCCTGCTCGGAGGCGAGCCGGACCGCCTCGCGGTGGACCTGGTCGAAGGCGCGGGCGACCTCGCCGATCTCGTCCTTCGTGGTGATCGGGATCGGCGCGACCCGGGTGTCGACCCGGCCGGGGTCGGTACGGGACAGCTGGTCGACCAGCATCGGCAGCCGCTGCTCGGCGATGCCGAAGGCGGCGTTGCGCAGCTGGCGCATCGAGCGGCTCATCTGGCGGGCCACCAGCCCGGCCAGGATGAACGCGGCCAGCAGGGCGATCACGACGACCGCACCGGTGATGAACGCCGAGGTCTTGGCGTCGTCGGCGATGCTCGACGCCTCGCTCACCGCCTTGTCGGCCATGTCCGACTCGATCTGGCGGTACGCCTTGTACTTCAGCGTGTTGACCGCCCACCAGTTCTCGGCGGTGAGTCCGTTCGCCGCCAGCTGCTCACGGGTGAGCGCGCTGGTGTCCTTCATGTTGGCGACCAGCGTCACCATCCGGACCGGGTCGGACGGCGGGGGGACGTACTTGGGGTTGCTCGCCTTGGCCTTCGCGGCCATACCGGCGGCGTCCGTCTTGATCTGGGTCTCGGCGTCCGTCAGCTTCTGCGCGTCGGCCTCGGTGCCACCACCGATGTACTCCTCCCGGGCGATGCGCTCCAGGTAGGCGTACGAGCCGAGGGAGGTCCGCTGCGTCGTCAGGTTCGGGTCGTCCGGACCGGGCTTGACCAGCAGGTGGGTGCCGATCGACCGTTCCAGCGAGAGCGCCGCCTTGGTCAGCGAGATGGCGTAGACGGTACGGCCGTAGGAGGTGATGTTGCCGGTGCCCAGACCGAGCTCGTTGGCGAACTCCATCAGGGGGTGGCTGATGTCGACGTAGCCCTCTTCGGTCTGCACGCCGATCCGCTTGGAGGTGTACGCGGTCTGGCGCAGATCGGCCAGGTGCGGCTCCACCTCGTGGAAGAGCTTCAGCCGGCGTTCGAGGCCCGCGTCGGACGGCATGCTCGCCGTCGCCTCCTTGAAGGCGGCGGCGGCCTGGTCCGTGGCCTTGCGGGCGTCCGCAACCGTCTGCTTGCTGGCCGCGTCCTTCTTCTTCAGGAGCAGCGGCGCCGCGGTGACGTCACGCTCGCTCTCCAGCGCGTCGGCGTAGGTGAGGGCGGCGCGCACCAGACGGGCGGTGTTCTCGGCGTCGCGGGCTTCCTGCCAGGTGTCGATCGAGCTCTTCACCTGGAAGCCGCCCATGACGAGACCGACCGCCACGGGTATGAGCAGGATGGCGTTCAGCCGGGTCGGCACCCGCCAGTTCCGCGGGGAGAGACGGCCGCCGCTGGACGCGGGAGTGGCCGCCGGTTCCGCACCGGGAACGGGGGTGGGCGCCGCAGCGCGCGGCGGCGGGGTGAAGTTGCCCCGTGCCGACGGCTCGGGACCGTTCTTGCTTCGCCTCACTCGACCAACAACCTCTCGGCGGTCGGCACCTACGTCGTGCCGCAGTCTCTCAGAGCCCGGTTCGCCATCGACCACCAGTGCGTACGCGGTACGCCCTCAGTACGTCGTCGACCATTGGGCAGTTCAGGCATTCCAGCACGTGGACCAGCGCGATTCCAAACAGCGGAAACCGGCGGAGCGCGCACTTGTAAGGGCCAGATAAAACGGTCATACAGAGCGAGCCCCGCCAAAAGGCGGGGCCTTCGTGCGCGCAGCGGTACCGCGCGACCGCGTCGCGTGGTGGCGTCGGGAGATTCCTCTGCCGAACTGTTATGAACACCGGAGCCGACCGTGTCAAAGGCCACAGTCGGCTCCCGAATCCTTTACGACAACTGCCGTACGACCCGTCGTACTTGGGTGCTACTTCAGCCGCGCCATCAGGGCGTGTTCCACCAGCGTGATCAGCGCGCTCTTGGCGTCCGCGCGGTGGCGGGCGTCCGTCGTGATGATCGGGGTGTCCGGCCCGATCTGCAGCGCCTCGCGCACCTCGTCGGGGGCGTAGGGCTGCTGGCCGTCGAAGCCGTTGAGGGCGATGACGAAGGGCAGGCCGCTGTTCTCGAAGTAGTCGACCGCGGGGAAGCAGTCGGCCAGGCGCCGGGTGTCCACGAGCACCACCGCGCCGATGGCACCGCGCACCAGGTCGTCCCACATGAACCAGAAGCGGTCCTGGCCCGGCGTACCGAAGAGGTAGAGGATCAGGTCCTGGTCGAGGGTGATACGGCCGAAGTCCATGGCCACCGTGGTGGTGGTCTTGTCCCCGGTGTGGGTGAGGTCGTCGATGCCGGCCGAAGCGGACGTCATGACGGCCTCTGTGCGCAGCGGGTTGATCTCCGAGACGGCGCCGACGAACGTGGTCTTGCCCACGCCGAAGCCGCCCGCCACCACGATCTTCGCGGAGGTGGTGGCCCGACCCGCGTCAGAGCTTGCGAAGTCCACTGAGCACCCTTTCGAGCAGCGTCACATCCGGAGCGCCGCCGTTGTTCTCGTCGCCACCCGGCTGGTGGATGGCGACCAGGCCGGCCTCGGCGAGGTCGGCCACCAGGATCCGGGCCACACCGAGCGGCATGGCCAGCAGAGCCGAGACCTCCGCGACCGACTTGACCTCGCGGCACAGGTGGCAGATGCGCTGGTGCTCGGGAAGCAGCCCCATGAGCGCTGCCGGGTCGGCCGTGGTGCTGATCAGCGCCTCGATGGCGAGCTGGTAGCGGGGCCTGGTCCGGCCGCCGGTCATGGCGTAGGGCCTCACCAGCGGCTGGTCGCCCTCGTCCCCGTACGGCTCCGCGTACGGATCATGATGGGCGGTGGGCGGGGTCATGAATCCTCCGGGCGGGACAGCAAGTCGGTCAGTCAAGCCGTCTGACGGGGCCGGTGGGGGGATTGTGGCGGCCGGACGGTGTTTTCGTGAGGTGGGTGGTGCCGGGGGCGGTCAGTGGAGCAGACTGCCCTGGAGTTCGGCGCGCAGGTCCGGGGTGAGTACCGCCCCCGCGCGGTCGACGAGCAGTGCCATCTCGTAGCCGACGAGACCGATGTCCGCATCGGGGTGGGCCAGTACCGCGAGGGACGACCCGTCCGAGATGGACATCAGGAAGAGGAAGCCGCGCTCCATCTCGACGACCGTCTGCGCCACCGTGCCGCCCTCGAAGATCCGGGACGCCCCGGCCGTCAGGGAGGTCAGTCCGGACGCGACGGCCGCCAGCTGGTCGGCGCGGTCCCGCGGGAAACCTTCGGACATCGCCAGCAGAAGGCCGTCGGCGGAGACCACCACGGTGTGGGACACCCCGGGGGTGTTGTCCACGAAATTGGTGATCAACCAGTTCAGGTTCTGTGCCGCCTGGCTCATCGGACTCAACTAACGCTCCTGCTGGTGAGTGGGGCTCGGGAAGCTGCCGGTCTGGCCGCTGCCGGCCTGACGGCCCTGAGCGATGCCCCGACGAAGATTGGTCAGCCGTCCGCGCACGTCGTCAGGCGCACGCGAGACCTGCGGACCGGTTTGGTGCTGCTGCTGCTGGGCGGTGCCGGGCACGAGGTTGGCCCGGGGTACCCGGCGCGGCAGGCCGGAGGTGGTGACCCCGCCCGCCGCGGGCTGCCGGACGCGCTCCGCCTGCCGGACGAGTTCGTCGTTCGGCGAGGTGCGCCAGGAGCCGGTGTTGGCCGGCGCGGACCGCTGCGGAGCGGCCGGCGCGGGCGCCTGCGGCTGCTGTGCCGGCGCGCTCTCCTGCTGCTGACCGTGGAACCAGTTGGTCTCCAGGGTGTCGTACAGCGGGGTACGGCCGTCGCCCGGACCGCTGGCCGGCGGCAGGGCCTCCGGCTGCCTGCGGGCCGGACGCTGCTGCTGCGGCGCCTGCGGGCGCGGGGCGCCGAAGTCGTCGCGGGCGGGCGGCTGCGGACGCTCGAACTGACCGGTGTGACCGGGGTCCTGGCGGCCGGGCAGGGCGTGCTGCCCGGTGGAGCCGTTGTCGTAACCGCCGTTGTACCCGTTGTCGTCGTAGGCCTGCGGGGCCTGCGGGGCCGGGAACTGGCCCGTGTTGTTCCGGTCGCCGTCGTCCTGCCGTCCGGGCACCTGCGTGCCGTACACGTCGTTGCGGACGAAGGAGCCGGTGCCGGTGTCCTGCCGGCCGCCGGGGGCGTCGTAGCCGCCCTGCTGCTGGGCGAGGTCGGGCTGCGCGAACTGGCCGGTCTGCTGGGCGAGGTCGGGCTGCGCGAACTGGCCGGTCTGCTGGGCGAGGTCGGGGCGCGCGAACTGGCCGGTCTGCTGGGCCTCGTCCGGGCGGGCGAACTGGCCCGTGTGCGAGGCGCCGTTCAGCTCGGCGCGCGGGAACTCGCCCGTCGCGGCCGGTCCCTGGGCGTCGATGCGGGGCATCTCCGCGGTCGCGCCCGGGCCCTGCCGGTCGTCCACGCGCGGCATGTGCCCGGTCCGCGCCGGGTCCTGCTCGTCGTGGCCGCGCGGGGTGTCCAGCGAGGCGCGCGACAGCGGGGCCTGGGCGTCGCTCCAGTCCGGGGTGCGGGACTGCGGGTCACCGCCGGGCAGCTCGGCCCGCGGGCCGCCGCGCGGCGGCAGCTGGGGCTGGCGGCCCTGGTCCGCGGAGGCACCGGGTCGCTTGGGACCGCGACCGCGGCCGCGTCCGCCGAAGGCGTCCTGCTGCGGCCCGCCCGGCTGGGCGGCCTGCAGGCCCTGCGGGGCGCCGGGCGCCTGGGCGCCGAAGCCGGCCGGTGCGGGACGGTTCTGCTGGGGGCCGCCGGGGCCGCCCTGCGGGCCGCGCGCTCCGCCCGGTGCACCCGGACGGCCGCCCTGGCCCGTGCCGGGCAGCGCGGCCCGGGGGCCCTGGCCTGAGCCGACCTGGCCGCGCGGGCCCGGACCGGAACCGAGCAGACCGCCGCCGGCCGGCCCGGAACCGAAGCCTCCGCCGTTGGTGCCGTTGGTGCCGTTCTGCCGCCTGGCCGCGGCCGCACCGGCGGCGGCCTGCGCGGCGGCGGGGCCACCGGTGGACATGGGCGCGCCGGGCTTGCCCGGAGCGGGCTTCTTGCCGCCCTGGGCGACGTCGACGGGCAGCATGACCAGCGCGGTCGTACCACCGGAGTCGGACGGGCGGAGCTGGATGCGGATGCCGTGCCGCTGCGACAGACGGCCGACCACGAAGAGGCCCATGCGGCGGGAGACGGAGACGTCCACGGTGGGCGGCGAGGCGAGCCGCTCGTTGATCGCCGCGAGGTCCTCGGGGGAGAGGCCGATACCGGTGTCGTGGATCTCGATCAGCACACGGCCGTCGGGCAGCGCGTGACCGGTGACCTTGACCTTGGTCTGCGGGGAGGAGAACGAGGTCGCGTTCTCCAGCAGCTCGGCGAGCAGGTGGACGAGGTCGTTGACGACCCGGCCGGCGACCTCGGTGGTGGGCACGGCGGCCAGCTCGATGCGCTCGTACTGCTCCACCTCGGACGCGGCGGCACGGAGCACGTCGACCAGCGGGACCGGGCGGGTCCAGCGGCGGCCGGGCTCTTCACCGGCGAGGACGAGGAGGTTCTCACCGTTACGGCGCATACGGGTGGCGAGGTGGTCGAGCTTGAACAGCGAGGACAGCTGGTCCGGGTCGGCCTCGCGGGACTCCAGCTCGGAGATCAGCGACAGCTGGCGCTGGATCAGACCCTGGGAGCGGCGCGAGAGGTTGGTGAACATCGCGTTGACGTTGCCCCGCAGCAGGGCCTGCTCGGCGGCGAGGCGGACCGCCTCGCGGTGCACGTCGTCGAAGGCCGCGGCCACCTGGCCGATCTCGTCCCGGGAGTGCACACCGACCGACTCCACCGAGGTGTCGACGTCCTGCGGGTCCGACTCCGACAGCTGCTTGACCAGCTCGGGCAGACGGTCCTGGGCGACCTTGGTCGCGGTCTCCTGGAGGCGGCGCAGCGAGCGGATCATGGACCGGGCCACGACGAAGGCGCCGACCAGCGACACACCGAGCACGAGGAGGATCAGCGCACCGGAGATGATGGCGTCGCGCTGCGTCTCGCTCTTCAGCTCGCGCGCCTTCTGTTCCATCTCCTCGAGCAGCGTGCGCTCGATCTTCTTCATCTGCTCGATCTTGGTCGAGCTGTCGTCCATCCAGTCCTTGTACGACCGCGCGGGCAGCTGCTGCAGGCCGTCCGGGGAGTCGAAGGAGCGCTTGGCGTAGGTGTCCGCGGTCTGGATCGTCGCGTTGTTCTCGGTGATCGGCTTGAGCAGGTCCTCGGCGTCGTGGTTGGCGTAGATCTTGCGGAAGATCGCCAGCTCGGAGCCTTCGCTCTCGTACGCCGACTGGCCGTAGAGGCGGTCGTTCTCGGAGAGGTCGCCCTTGGTGTCCGTGGTCGCGGGCAGCGCGGCGGCGATCAGCGCGCGCTGCTCCGAGGCGTACTCCTTGGCGGTGGAGAAGGCCGCCAGGGCACGGGTACGGGAGATCATCTCCGGGTTGCTGGACGCCTCGGCCATGTCCTGGGAGAGGCCGATCAGCTGGGTGATGAGCCGGTGGTACGACTCGACCGTCTGGGTCGCGTTGTCCTTCGACGTGTACGCGGACTTGCGGATCTTGGCCAGGTCGTCGAGCTGGTTGGCGAGACCGACCAGCGCGTCGCGGACGCCCTGGAGGTTGCCGTCCTTGCTGGCCGCGTCGATCTGCTCGGAGGCGTCGAGGAAGTTCTCGCGGGCCCGGTCGGTCTTCTCCTGGTAGCCCTTGATCGTGTAGTCGCTGGCCTTCAGGCCGTGCGCCATCGGGCCGGCCGACTGGTCGCGCTCGTCCTGGAGCGCGTGGGCCAGCTCGGTGGCCTGCTTGGTCATGTCCGTCAGCAGCTTCATGTTGTCGAGCTGCTGGATGTCGTCCATGTTCTCGTTGATGCGCAGCGCGCCCAGCGAGGTCGCCGCCACCACGGGCAGCGCGAGCAGCGACACCAGACGGGTGGAGATGCGCCAGTTGCGCAGGGCGAGCCGCGAACCGGTGCTGGCCGGGCCCTGCGAGGGCTTCACCGTCGGGGTGGGGTTGCCCGAGGGAGCCGCGGTCGTGGATGCCGTCGCGCCGGACGCGCCGGGACGGCCGCCGCGCTCACCGCCGTCTCCGGCCGGGGCCTGGCCCGGGTTCTGGGCGTGCTGGGGCGAGGAGCTGACGGCCATGGGGCCAGTCCCGCCGTGCGGCTCCGGCTCCGCCGAAGCGCTGCCATCCCTCTTGAAACGTCCCTGCACTAGCGTCGCAACCTCTGGACCAGGCGCCCCTCCGCGCGAACGGAGGGACACGGTGTCGGCGTCGTGGAGAGCGCCCTGAATACGCCCCCCGTGGTCTGGAGTGACCGGCGCTGGTTCCCCCCTATCTCGCCGCCACTCGGCGCTGCTGCGCCCCCTGCGCGCCGGCTCGATCCTGCGGCGGTCCGTGGAATTCCAGCACAGTGCAGGATCTCCAACAAGGGCAGTGCGCCGAGCTGTGACCTCCGTGACGGCGCGTGAGGGGTGGATTACCGGCCGTCTAACCGGTTCCGGGGCATAACGGGCACATCCCTGCGAGTCGTCGCTCGGTGCCCCGTGTCCCAGTCGCCATGATCAGGAGCGGAATGGTGGCTTCAGGGGGTCAATGTCCGTTTCTTCGACGCTGGTTGTCGGCCGGAATTGACCGGTTTGCCCGTGAGTTCGTGAGCAAACTCACATGCTTCCCGTGCGGAGTTGGCGACTTGGCCGGGGAACCGGATGTTTAGCCTGACGCTTTACAGAACGTATGACTCTGCCAACCCGCTCAGTTCAGAGGGCACAGGACGACAACGGTGAAGACGACGATGATGTTCCGCAAGATAGCCAACCCGCGACGCACGACCCTGGCGCACCTGAAGGACGCCGGCGAGCTGCACACGCCCGAGCTGCCGGAGCACTCCGTCGACCTCCCCGCCCAGACGGCCAACCCCCGCCGCACCGTCCTCATGGACGCCCCGGCCGGCGTGGGTGCCGCGGCGGGCGAGTGACCGACGCGCGAAGCGGGCGCGGGGGGGGGGGGGGGGGGGGGGGGGGGGGGGGGGGGGGGATGGGGGGGGGGGTGGTGGTCTGGGGGTTGTTGTTGATCGCCCTGTTTT